>NZ_JBALDC010000085.1:0-172591 GCF_036917575.1 Nostoc sp.
TGCTAAATGAAGGAGGTCTTGTTATTAAATGGGAGCGTAAGATTAAAAACAAAGGTAATGCTGTTTATTAAATTTAGCTGCGTAGCAGCTTATCAATCAATAAGTACCTGTAAAATATACCATTTTGTTGGAAAAATATGCAGTACTAACAGTATTTTTGAGGGAATTTATTAGTCTTTCATAAAAAAAGCTATAGCTGCGATTGCCATATTCTTTATAACTTTTGTTTGCGTAATTTTAAACTCAAGTTATTAATTTAAGCAGAAATGGCTACAGAATAAGAACATATTTATGCCAAAGCGATCAAGCAATCTCATGTTGATGAGCATCTTTTTATGCTTCGGTTTATAGCTGTTACCGTAAAAACTGACGCAATTCTCAATCCACTGCCTCAGCCTGGGTAAAATTAGGGCATCAATATTGAAATGATTACACAGGGAGGTATCTGTAATTAGGGAAAACTGAAAAAGTAGGTAGTCTAGATTTTTTGAAAACAGTAACAATTGTTGCTGATACAACCAGGCGATCGCGGTAAGATTTTGGACTTAAGCCCGATCTGACTCCGATACTCCTTAATAATTCGTAATTTGTAATTAGTAGTATGAAGTAACTAAGTTGAGTTGTGGAGTTCAAAATATGATTTTTTCTAAAACTGAGATTCAATTACACTCAAAAGAAAAATGACAAATAAAAACAACTTTCAAAGATTAATAGAACTTGCAAATGATTATGGAATTATCTGCGAACCAACACCAGAAGAATGTTTGATTGCATCTTTACCTGGAGACGATGATTTCTTATTAGCTTTTACTTGGTCTGGTACTATTGAGGGAGAGCCACCAGAGCATGAATTAATTGCAATTAGTGTACAGGATATAGTCAAAGAAGTTACCGTTGCAGCTTGGCAGATTCCTTTTTATTTATTCGGGAACGTTTTAAGGCAAGCTCAAATGCTTGTCACTGCTCACAAAGATTTTGTTAGTTAGAAGATAAGTTATAGTTAAAAACTGCTATCCCTGTCAACTGTCTGTGGCAGGGATTTTTATTTCAACTACTACTTTAAAAATTTAGAAAAATTTTTCTATTGACAGTTCATTAGTTATCAGTATACTAAACGCTGTAGCTTAAAAAATTCAAGCTGTAGTAACTACAACTTCTTCTGTATTAACTACAGAAGGAGTTGTAGTTAATAACGTTCCTAATGTGATAAGTAAGGCTTAAGTTTTTGTTATTATAAATTAAGCCTTACTTATCAATGAGCGCAGTGTGATAAGTAAGGCTTAAGTTTTTGTTATTATAAATTAAGCTGTTATTATCGAACCGGGAGCTGTGGGTAATAACGTTCCAAATGCTGTAAGTAACGTTTAAACTGTTGTTACTACGGCTGAAGTTGTGCTTATAAACATTTAAGTTGTCGTTAAGACACAAGAAGTTAATCTTCTCAGTTTTTACCTTCTATGTCTAAATTTTTAACCGCCTGCTACTTAAAACGCTAGCCTTGAAGAATCCAGCTACTTACATACATTGCATCATGTTACCTAAACCCAAGAAGCACTAGACACCCCAGCACTGGGCGAGTTGGAAGCCTTTTGGCATTGGCGAACAGTACCCTAACAACTATTGGGAGGTCTAGCTTATATCTGCAATATCAATACTTTCAAGCATTTTTTCTATTTTTGCTACTTGTTTGCTACTTAAAATAACTATTTTTACCCTTCTTCTTCGCGATCGCACATGGCGATCGCGCTACTCAAAGGAAACTATCATAAGGCAACCAATGAATATATTGAGTTATTAATGGGAATTCTTGAAAAAGAACCAAGTGAATTAGATTATGAATTTGGACGCTGGACAACAGCGAGATTAGACGTATATTTAGAAGAAAAAACAGGTATAAAGTTAAGTGGTGAACAAGTTAGGAGGATACTAAAACAAAAAAGTATGTTTACCTTTGGGCAAAATACAGTCTAGAGGACAAACAAGACCCAACAAAAAGGGAGGCATTTAAAGAAAAGTTACAAGGCTATTTATCAGCCTCAAAACGTTGCCCAGATAAACTGCAAGTCTGGTTTTGGGACGAGAGTGGTTTTAGTCTTCGGGTAATTAGACGTAAAAATTGGAGTAAAAAAGGTTCGAGCAAGAAAGTAACAGGAAAACGCAGTAGTGGACGTGTAAATGTAATGGGAGGAGTCAGATTTCATGACCGTAAAAGAATGTGTTATTTCATTGATAAAGGGAATGGTGAAAGTTTTTATGAGCAACTAGAAAACTTAAATAAATTTGTGAAAAATGAATGGATTTTAGCAGGAAATCTAGAATCTACTTTTTCGGATAATGGGCCATTAATTTTAATTATTCTAGATAATGCTAGCTACCATAAGAAGAAAAGAATTGTAGAGGCTATTGAAAAGGAATTACCTAATATTCAACTTTATTTTCTCCCAGCCTATAGCCCAGATATGAATTTAGTAGAGTTAGTCTGGCATTCTGCTAAAAAATATATAGCTCACAAATTATTTAAATCGGTAGAGGAACTGAGAAATTTGCTAGACAGACTCTTGAATCAAGAAGAATTAATTATTAAATGGCAGCGAAAAATTAAAAACAAGGGTAACACTGTTATTGCAAGTTAAATATGGAACAGCTTATTAACACTTGTTTGTTCACTCAGTTATTAGTGATGCTTGGTGTTACTACATCAGCAAATGGGGCTTTTTAACTGGGGTATTTCAATCCTACTATCTTGCCAAATAATAGAGACGCAAAATTTGCTCCTCTACGTACCTAGTCTATTACTTGTTTACGTTACCCAGGCAAATCCAAAATTGACGCGATCGCCTCCGGTAACATTAGAGCGATCGCACCCTTAAACCGAATACTTAAAACTCTGGTTCAACACTGAGCAATCGCAATTGAGCAGTTAAGCGATCACTAAAACATTAATCTCAAAGTACACGCAGTAAGCTGGGAATGCTTTCGATCGCAGATAAATTCCGAATTTCTGTTAAAGCTTGCCGAAAGTTGCCTTCTGGCACATCATGGGTAACAACCACAATCTCTGCTAGTTCCCCTTGAAAGCCTGTTTGGACAATTGACTCTAAGCTAACGCCATAATTGCCAAAGCAAGTACCCAATTTACCGATAACTCCAGGTTGGTCATTGGTGAGGAAACGGGCGTAAAATCGAGTTATCAAATCTGCCATCGGTGCAATTTGGCAGTATTCCTGATGCTCACAAGCTAATAATGGATTTGTAACTGCTGTATTAGTTTTGAGGACAGCAACTAAATTCAAAATATCTGAGGTGACAGCACTAGCGGTTGCACCAGCACCAGCACCTGGGCCAAAAAACATTACTTGTCCGATAGGTTCTCCTTCGACAAGAATCGCATTGTAAACGCCGTTGATGCTAGCCAAAGGGTGGGCTTGAGGCACTAAAGTAGGATGAACTCTAACAGAGAGGGGGGATGAGGAAGTATCACGTTTAGCGATCGCTAACAATTTAATCACAAATCCCAATTTTTTGGCATAAGCAATATCTGTTTTGCTGACTTGCCGAATCCCTTCAGTATAAACATCTTGTAGATTGATGCGTCCCCCGAAACTTAATGATGCAAGGATGGCAATTTTATCAGCTGCGTCTAAGCCATCTACATCGGCTGTGGGGTCAGCTTCAGCATAACCCAGACGTTGGGCATCAGCTAAAACATCATTGAAGTTGCTGCCTTCTGTTTGCATCCGTGTCAGGATGTAGTTTGTTGTACCGTTAATGATACCTGTTACAGTGTGAATTCGGTTAACACTTAAAGATTGCTTTAAAGGTTGAATTACTGGAATACCACCACCCACAGCGGCTTCTAACATTACGTATACGCCAGCTTGATTAGCAGTAGTGAAAATTTCTGCTCCGAAGCGGGCAATTGCTGCTTTATTAGCTGTGACTACGTGTTTGCCATTACTTAAAGCTTTGAGAATTAGCGATCGCGCTGGCTCCAGTCCACCCATCACCTCAACCACAATATCTACTGCCGGATCGTTGACAATAGATTCTAAATCTGTAGTTAAGACTTCCGTAGACAATTGTACCGTACGTGGTTTATCTAGCGATCGCACTCC
Source organism: Nostoc sp. (assembly GCF_036917575.1). Classification (GTDB taxonomy): domain Bacteria; phylum Cyanobacteriota; class Cyanobacteriia; order Cyanobacteriales; family Nostocaceae; genus Nostoc. The sequence goes on from NZ_JBALDC010000085.1 coordinate 4,116, forward strand.
CACCCGATAAATTTCTATCTCTTGCAACAATGGGTGACGCCCAGCGCTATCTTGCAACAACTGCACTGTTCCCGTTCCCACGGTGCCTAATCCCAGTATTCCTAGTTTCACACCCATTTTGCACCCAATTCATTTTTAAGTGCTGAGTGCTGAGTGCTGAGTGCTGAGTAGTAACAAGTATTTAATACTTTACCTCCCAGAACTGAGAACTCTTTCCTCAGCCATCTATATAAAACAATTGTAGGGTAGGCACTGCCCACCCTACTCATTCATAACTTAGAACTCAGAACTCAGCACTCGGTACTTAGCACTTAGTAAGTTTCTACGTGCCAGCGATGAGCTTTCTTGAGTTGCTTCTGGTAATCACTCCAGGTTACACCTTCTTTTGCAGCAGCAGTTGTTAAAGCTGCATCAATACCTTCTTCCATACCTCGCAAACCGCAGATGTAGGTGTGGGTTTTTTCATTTTTAATCAACTGCCACAATTCATCAGCATGTTCCGCTACGCGGTCTTGGATGTACATTCTACCACCTTGAGGATTTTTTTGTTCCCGGCTGATGGCAGGAGTGAGGCGGAAGTTTTCAGGATATTTTTGTTGAATTTCTTCCAGTTCTTCCTTATATAAAAGGTTTGGAGTTGTCGGCACACCAAATATTAGCCAAGAGAATCCTTTAAATTCGTATTCTGAGTTAGCTGCTTTTTCCGCGTCTTTAAACTGACGCCACAGATAAGCTCTCATCGGGGCAATACCTGTTCCGGTTGCCATCATGATCACATTAGCATCAGGGTCATTGGGTAACAACATTTCCTTACCCACAGGCCCTGTAATTTTTACATCTGCCCCTGGTTCTAAGAAACACAGGTGTGTGGAGCAAACACCGTAGACTGTTTCGTTAGTTTCTGGGTGCTTGTACTCCAGCTGGCGGACGCACAATGATATTGTCTTATCATCCACATTATCGCCATGACGAGTTGAGGCGATGGAATAGAGTCTAAGTTTTTCTGGCTTGCCGTTTTTGTCTAATCCTGGTGGAATAATCCCAATACTTTGACCTTCTATATATTTCAAATCTCCAGCGGAGATGTCAAATTTAAGGTGTTGAACAATACCAATACCACCTTCTTTAACTAGCGGTTCATTAGATATTACCTTGCCAATAAACGGAGCATTGGGACGGTAAGTATTAACAGGAACGTCACCGTGGTCTTTTTTGGCTTTCGCTTGAGTCATGGTGTTGCCTTTCTTGTCTTTATTCTTAAGCTGTTCTTCAGCTGGTGGTTTAGCGAAATCTTCGGTTTCACTATGAGTATTTACAGGTGTGGCTTTACCATTCCCTTCACTGTTAGCAGTTTCCTCAGTTGTAGCTAACTCGCTGACTTCGCTTGTAGCATTCTCAAGTGAAGCTTTATCATTAACTGGCTCTAGAGCAGTTACAGACTGGATGCTAACAATTGTGCCGCCTAGACGAGTGATACGTCGCATTTCTTGATTCATCCGGTTGTAAGGCACTCTGATGAACACACTGCCACTTTTCCGAATTGGGTAGTTAGTTTGATCGGTTTCTTTACTCTGACGCAAACCCACCACTTCATAAAGGAAAATGCGGCTACCTAATTCTGTGTTGGCAGCACCCTCAACAGCACCTTGATTGTACATTCGTTCTAGCACTCCGATAATTTACTTAACCGTTTTTCAAAAAAAAACTATTCCCCTACCTTGCCAGCTTTAGTTTACCGGATTTTCGTTTCACAAAACTGGCTTTGAAGGAAAAACGGCATCATTAAATTAATGCCTTGCTAAGTACACTCACCAAAGACATGCAGGCATAGCAAAAAACACACCTGTTCACCTTCTAAGGTAAAGGATAAGTCTTGTGGAGAATGTTAATAATGAATCAATTTAATCTTTTTTTCGTTAACTACCACCCCCATCAGGGAGATAGCTTTTTACCTTAGCACGCAATCAGCTACTCACACATAGCAGATATTCTCATAACACTGCTTTAAGTGGTGTAAGCTGCCGCTCAGTTTACCTCCAAAATCTATTCTTATGCTTGCTTACTCTAAGGGTTTAAATCGGAGAATACCAACAGAGGAAGGTTTTCTTCAAGATCGGTTTTACTTCTTTAAATCTACTACTCTTTGAAAATGTTATTAGCTATCTTCATTGCCTGTCTATGGAAAATTACATAACTAAGACAACTCCAGCTACAAACATAACCAGATAGAGAATCGTAATTTAAGCAACTGTAATTAGTTTCACTTGACGCGAAAAATCGGTCAACCTTTTATCAGTACTTTGCCATAACGTCAACGCTTCTATATGAGCATATCCATAAATTTACAGCCAATAATTTGACTAATGCAAGTTGTTTCCTCATTCGTTGGATAGATTTTTGCTTTGAATAATTAAGTATTGTCGAGTAGGAATTACAATTAAGGAACATTAGAAAATTTGCAGCATTAATAAATTATACCTTATAGTCTTGATTTGATAGAGTCACAAGTAGCAGACTGATAAGGGTGCAACGCTGATGTGCGGTGCTGATCCCCGTTTTTAAATTAACAACTAAATTAACAGAAAAATATATTGATGAACCATGTTAATTCTTCTTGAGAGCAATCTTGTATAGGATACCCCCTTCTGTTAGAATCAAAGATATCACTAGGATTAAATACTTACCGGCACCAACATTCAGGCTAGTCCGACGAGTAGCAACTTAAAAGAGAAAGCAGGAGGCAAAGGGCAGATCGCGCAGCGTGTCGTAGACAAGGCAGGAGAAAAGAAGTATGAATTTTTTTTATTTCTGAGTCAAAAGCCCAGTTTAAAAATAAAAATTGTATTGAGCAAAAGTGCCGCAAGATTCAAGGCATTTACAGCTTAAGTCCCACGCTTTTAAACGTGGTTCACTCCTGAATCCTTAGCTCCTGATTACTTTGTTGTTTACCCGCTTGGTGTCTTATAGATGTGCTAGGTAGCAAGAACGCAGGATAAACCAAAGGGGTAAACTCCTGGCTTGAAAATCTGCTGTGTGAAAAATTATTGACACAACTTTAGTATTTTAGAGGAGATTTATGACAAGAAAGCCGGAACGCGTGGTACTGATTGGAGTAGCCGGAGACTCTGGATGCGGTAAATCTACGTTTTTGCGTCGTTTGATCGATTTGTTTGGTGAAGAGTTAATGACAGTTATCTGCTTGGATGACTATCATTCCTTGGATCGCAAACAGCGCAAAGAAACCGGGATAACGGCACTAGACCCCAGGGCAAACAATTTTGATTTGATGTATGAGCAAATTAAAGCGCTCAAAAGTGGTGAAGCGATTGATAAGCCGATTTACAACCACGAAACCGGCTTGCTCGATCCGCCAGAGCGAATCGAGTCGAATCACATTATAGTTATTGAGGGGCTGCATCCTTTATATGATGAGCGGGTGCGATCGCTAATCGACTTCAGTGTTTATTTTGACATTAGTGATGAGGTCAAAATTGCCTGGAAAATCCAGCGAGATATGGCTGAACGCGGTCATCGCTACGAAGATGTGTTAGCGCAAATAAATTCCCGCAAACCTGACTTTGATAAATTTATCGAACCGCAAAGAGAATTTGCTGATGTGGTTCTCCAGGTATTGCCCACAAACTTAATCAAAAACGACACTGAACGTAGAGTCTTACGGGTACGTATGCTCCAGCGGGAAGGTAAGCAAGGCTTCGATCCAACTTACCTATTTGATGAAGGGTCAACAATCAATTGGACTCCCTGTGGACGCAAGCTGACCTGTTCTTATCCTGGTATGCAACTATACTACGGTTCAGATGTTTACTACGGTCGCTATGTCTCAGTACTAGAGGTAGATGGTCAATTTGACAACTTGGAAGAAGTCATTTATATCGAAACTCATCTCAGCAATACATCCACAAAATATCAGGGTGAATTGACTCATTTGTTACTCCAGCACCGTGAGTATCCAGGTTCCAATAATGGAACTGGTTTCTTCCAAGTGCTGACAGGTTTGAAAATGCGTGCTGCCTATGAGCGGTTGACAGCTACGGAAGCAAAGTTAGCGGTTCAGGTTTAAAATCAGCAGTGTTTGTGTCAAAGCTTGAGGAGCGCTTTCGGGTGCTCCTTTTTTTGTGTTATTAAATACATTTAAAATAAAAAATAATTGGCATACATTTATCTTACTTACGGATATTTACCTTATAATTACTGGTTTTTATCAATATCAAGAAGATACTAACGACTGAAGTATAAATATTGTTATGATTTCATAAATTAGAAGTTGAACTAAATACTTACATTTAGTCAACGAAAAAACTCTCGATGGAGGAATTTCCTTTGTCTCGTCGATATCTATTTACCTCTGAGTCAGTTACCGAAGGTCATCCAGATAAAATCTGCGATCAGATTTCTGATACTATTCTGGATGCCCTATTGACACAAGATCCTAGCAGTCGTGTCGCCGCTGAAGTCGTAGTTAATACTGGTTTGGTGCTAATCACTGGTGAAATAACCACCAAAGCCAATGTAAATTTCGTCAATCTCGCTCGGAAAAAAATTGCCGAAATTGGTTATACCAATGCCGACAATGGCTTTTCTGCTAACAGTACCAGCGTTCTGCTAGCTTTAGACGAACAATCACCCGATATCGCCCAAGGCGTTAACACCGCCCAAGAAACCCGCGAACAAGATAGCGATGAACAATTCGACAAAATTGGCGCGGGCGATCAAGGTATAATGTTTGGTTTTGCCAGCAACGAAACACCAGAACTGATGCCTTTACCCATCAGTCTCGCCCACCGGATTGCTCGCCGATTGGCAGCAGTTCGTAAAACAGGTGAATTGTCATACCTGCGTCCTGACGGTAAAACCCAAGTAACTGTGGTCTACGAAGATGGACGCCCAGTAGGTATTGATACGATTCTAATTTCCACCCAGCATACAGCCACTATTGGGGAAATTACGGATGAGGCGGCGGTACAAGCCAAAATTAAACAAGACCTCTGGTCAGCAGTAGTCGAACCTGTTTTTGGCGACATTGACGTTAAGCCGAATCAGGAAACACGTTTTTTAGTCAACCCCACTGGCAAATTTGTCGTTGGTGGCCCTCAAGGAGACTCTGGTCTGACAGGACGGAAAATAATCGTTGATACCTACGGTGGTTACTCACGACATGGTGGCGGCGCTTTTTCTGGCAAAGACCCCACGAAGGTAGACCGTTCTGCTGCTTATGCGGCTCGTTATGTCGCAAAAAATATTGTCGCAGCTGGGTTGGCAGAAAAAGTTGAAATCCAGCTATCTTATGCGATTGGTGTAGCGCGACCAACAAGTATCCTAGTAGATACCTTTGGCACTGGCAAAGTGGATGAAGAAACCTTACTGGAATTAATCAACCAACACTTTGAACTCCGTCCAGCAGGGATTATCCATACCTTCAACTTACGTAACTTACCAAGTGAACGAGGCGGACGTTTTTATCAGGACGTCGCGGCTTACGGTCATTTTGGGCGGGCTGATTTAGACTTGCCTTGGGAACAGACCGATAAAGCCGAATTGTTGAAGCAAGCAGCAAAAGAGTCACTTTCGACAGCAGTTGCTCAGGCACTGACTTAGACTTATAGGCTACTACAAAAACTTAGTTTATCTACGTGAGGGTATTGGCAACTTAACAAGTTAGCAATACCCTCATTTTTTACTAGCCACCTGAATATCCACAAGTAAAACTACTACAGCCGTAGTCACATAGGTTAGGACATAAGGATGGGGTGAAAGAAGAGAGTTAGCAATAGTTTTACCTCCTGCCTCCTGCTATACTTTGTCAAGCTAAACGCCCCGACAGCAGATTCATCTGTTGCAAAGATTTTTGTCAATGGTATTACGGTTCGGTGATAGCTTTTGGTTGCAAAGATACAGATTGCCCATTAACTGACAATGCTGTAGCTTCTAAAATCTGGCCGTAACGATTGCGAGTGCCGAATCCTTTGGCTTGAATTGTGTTTCCCATGTTCCCCATACTGGTTAGCTGTTCACCTACATGGGGCGGGAACTTGACAATAGTGCCATTAGAGATAATGACTCCATTAATTTCTCCTCGATGTCCCACCAACCAATTCTGAGCAGTTCCCTCCGCAGATAAGGTACTGTAGTTGCTCAAGCTGGGTGGTTGGGGGGCGGTTGTGGGAGGTTGTTCGACTAAAGTCTGTCCAGTTTGAGAATTGGTGATGCTTTTGGCTCTCACTTCCTGTCCAAAGCGAGTAGAAAAGCCAGGATTGCCAAAAATGCTCACTTTCGTGTTTGGGGTAATTATCCGCACTAAACTGTCCGCCATCTGGGGAGGAAATTTCACCTGTAGCCCGTTATTGAGTAATAGCCCATCCACCTTACCTTCAGGGTTGAGAAGATACTGTTTCACCTCTCCAGTGAAAGTGGTTCCGGCTGTGGGGGGTAATTCTGGTGGGGGTGGTGGGGGAATATCTAGAGGATTAAGATTGGCTAAATTGGCACTTGGGAGATTAGCTTCTAGCGATCGCCCACTTGGTGTAGGATTACTAGCAAAAGTATTGTATGTCCAAAAACCGAAAAGTGCGATCGCTGCTCCAATGCCGCCACTAGTTAAAATTAACTTTAACTTGCGTTGGCGATCGCGATCTCGGATTTGCTTGGCTTGAATCTGCTGTAGAGCTTGTTGAATCACCTCTGGAGGAATTTGTACTTCTGCCCCAGCTTGCATAATTTCTTCTAAAGAATAATCCTGATTTTCTTGGGCATACAACTGAGCCGCTAGAGCGAAAACATCAGGAGCAATTTCTTTCGGAATGCGAACTTTAGAGTTATTCATCTGCTTTAAAATTTAATTGCTAACTAGAACTCTAATAGTGCAAAACTCGTGCCATAGATACAAGACACTCGTTAGTTAGTAAGGCAGGATGAAAAATGAGCAACTGGAATTTGGCATAGTTTTTGCACTTCTAGAAGTTCTAACCCTTATTCCATGCAACCTATTGTGTTACCTCAACGTTGGACACTCCGGGGACAGCTAACAATCCTCAGCATCCTTTTTTTAGGTTTAAGTGGAGCTGCTTTGTGGTTAGTGGTACAACTATTTGAAAGTCTGGAAGGTGCTGTTGTTGCCAGAAATCAGAGAGAATTAGCTTTTGCCAACACCAGACTAATTAAGCTGTTTTGGGAATCAAATCTTGGACAAGCACCAAAGCCAAGTGAGCAGTCAAGCAAACTGTTGGCGGAACTTTCAAACGATGCCCTAACTACTTTTCCAAGGGTAGAAGGGGGATTTTATCTGCTTCAACAAGACCAGCTTTTAGGCTATGCCTATCCTACCCACGGGGGCCCTGTCCCCAAAAAAGATATTCCTCCTGCTGAACGAGACACAATTTTGCAATTGACTCGGAGAGCCACAAGCCAAGGTTTACCCCAGGAATTAGTATTGCACCCCGGTCTTGATCTCTTGGTACTGCGTGCTGACCCTCTACCTCTGTGGGGTGCAGTGTGGACGATGAAACGTATGCCTCATCTAGAAGATAGCAATCAAAACGTTTTAAGTGTTTTCGTAGTTTTAGGAATTTTAGTTGTAGGAGTTTGGACTTTTTATATTGCCTTACAACTACAGTGGGGAGTGCAGCGACTCCAGCAAAGTATTAAAGCAATGGAAGAGGATAAAGCTTCCCTAATTCCTCCCCTCCCCGCAGAAATGGGACTGTTGGGAACTGCAATTAATAGTATGCAATACCACCGTCAAGAGTTAGAGCAACGCTTGCACCGTGTTGAGCGCTTGGTTTCTCTAGGACAATTGGTAGCGGGGGTAGCTCATGAAGTCCGCAATCCCTTAGCTAGTATGCGCCTCAATTTGCAATATACAGAACGGCAATTAAAAAAGCAGGGAATTACGACTTTACCGATCGCTAGTTTACTAGAACAAGTAGACCGTTTAGAAATGCTGGTGCGACGGCTATTGTATTTTGACCAAAATCAGCAAGAAGAAATGGTAACTATTTCCCTAGAAGCGATCGCTTTTGAATCAGTTTCTCTGTTGCGTCTCAAAGCCGAAGAACAAGGAGTAACACTTTTTTATCGTTCTGCTGCTGAACCCTTGCCCCAAGTACCACTACGCCGTCGGGAGTTAGGACAGGTGATGGTTAACTTAATCTTAAATGCCATCCAAGCAAGTCCACTAGAAAGCGAAGTTGAGGTTGGTGTAAGCCAAGAGCAAGACTACTTAGTGACTTGGGTAAAAGACACTGGCGCAGGTTTAGCACCAGAAGAACGCGATCGCATTTTCGATCCTTTTTATTCCACAAAACCCCAAGGAACAGGTTTAGGTTTAGCGATTAGCCACGAGATTGTCACCCGACACGGAGGGCATATTGATTTGAAATCTCAACCAGGTTGCACCGTTTTTAGCGTTTACTTACCGAAGAATCACAACGATGGCTAAAATTTTGATTATTGATGATGAAAAAGCCTTGCGTCAAGCGATGGCGCAGATTTTAAAAGATGAAGGCCACACTGTGGTGGAGGCGGGAGACGGAGAGCAGGGATTGAAGATAATTCAACAAGATACCATATCTCGTCCTAACTTGGTATTTCTAGATTTGAAAATGCCCAAAACTCAGGGTAATGCTGTTCTAAAAGCTTTAGGTAGTAAGACTCTGTTTGAACTGCCAGTAATTGTGATGACAGCTTATGGGACAAGTCGTACAGCCATTGAAGCCATGCAATTGGGAGCTTATGATTATTTAACTAAACCCTTCGATTTAGAAGATTTAGTCAACTTGGCGCAAAAAGCTTTAGCTCATTCCCAAGCATCCGCCGAGCAAATTGGTGAAGCAAATATTCAAAATCTCGGACAACCAGAAGAACTGTTGGGGCGATCGCCTAAAATGGCAGAAGTTTTTAAACTCATTGGTAGACTTGCCCAAGGAAACACCACAGTTTTGATTGTCGGGGAATCAGGTACTGGCAAAGAGTTGGTCGCTTCCACACTGCATAATGCTAGCCCTCGCAGTCGCGGCCCTTTGGTAAAAGTTAACTGTGCAGCCCTCCCAGAACACTTGTTAGAAGCAGAATTATTTGGTCACGAAAAAGGAGCCTTTACTGGAGCGAATCACTTGCGAATTGGTCGCTTTGAACAAGCCAATGGCGGTACAATTTTTCTGGATGAAGTTGGAGAATTGAGCCAGATAATTCAAGGCAAATTGTTGCGAGTATTACAAGATAAATCCTTCGAGCGCTTGGGTAGTAACCAAACCAAAACTGTAGATGTCCGCATTTTAGCTGCCACCAATCGGAATTTAGAACAATTGGTACGCCTCAATCAGTTTCGAAAAGACCTTTACTATCGCTTTAACGTAGTACGAATTGAACTGCCACCTTTGCGCGATCGCCCCGAAGATTTAGAACAACTTACCCAACATTTTTTAAGTTCTATTGCTCTCAGAAATGGAATTAAAAATTTAGCAATTACCTCAACCGCCCTAGAAAAATTGAGAGGTTACGCATGGCCAGGAAATGTGCGAGAACTACAAAATACTTTAGAGAGAGCAGCAGTTTTTTCTGGAGGAAGAACGATTCTTTCAGAGCATCTCATTTTTAATCAAGAATATCAGATGAATTTAAATTTAGAACAAGCGATCGCTCAGTTAGAAATAAACTTTATCCGCCATGCTTTAGCACTTTATCCCCAAGAACCCCACAAAGCATTAGGAATTTCTGTCGAAAGCTTTGAGCAAAAAAAGAAACAATGGAATTTATAACATTCTACCTTAGAGGATGTCTGAAAAGTTTTTTGTATACACCTAACCCTTGGATATCCCCCTAAATCCCCCTTAAAAAGGGGGACTTTAAGACTCTTATTTCCCCCCTTTTTAAGGGGGGTTAGGGGGGATCAACCAATATTTGATACTTCTCAGACATCCTCTTAGCTTCAGCATTTTCCCAACTCTCTGTGTTCTCTGCGCCTCTGCGGTTCGTCTCATGAATTCCTTAAACTCAGCATCTACACTAGAAACACACCTAGAAACTCAAACTGTTATTTACCCAACTCTACAGTATTTAGTTCGCTTCTTGCCGTGGGATGGTAAGCGAGTATTCGACTATCTTCGAGAAGAATCTAAACACAATCCATTTATAGTAGAAAATTCTGATTTCCAGAACAGTGAAGCACTTTTAGATGATATTCTACCTAATTGGTATAGTCCCATCGCCCAGGAATTAAGTTTGAGCGAGCATCTTCTTGGACAAATATCAGCTTTGTCAATACCATACAAACAACGTGAAGCCTTAACCTATCTAACTCAGTGGTTATCAAACTCAGGTTACTTAGAAGAAACTCCAGAAGTTTGGGCAGATGGTAGTATCTGGAGTGCAAAAGAATTAGAAGCTGTTGTACCTATTCTCCAAAGTTTAGATCCACCTGGAATTGGTACGCGAACCCTACAAGAATGTCTATTAGTACAACTCAAAGACCAGCCTGAAAGTTTAGCTTTTTTACTAATTAAAAATTATTTAGAAGAGATAGCAAATTGTATTGGTAATTCTTCCGATTCAAAGCAAAATTGTCAAATACTATTACAAAAGCTGCACCATAATCACCAAAATATTGATGTTGAAATTGATAAAATCACGAATGCTATTCATGAAATTCAAGAATTAGAACCCCGTCCTGCCAGAAACTTTGGTGGTAGTGATGCTCCCATCGTCACCCCTGATTTAAAAATTGAGCTAATAGCTGGAAGTTGGCAAATTTCTTTAGCCTATGAAGTCAAACAACGTTTTTGTCTAAATTCTGAAGCCATTAAGCTTTTGCAGGAATCACCAAAAGCAAGGCGAGATACCCAACAGCTAGAAGCATTATTACAAAAAGCTAGGAATTTACTCACAGCTTTGCAACAATGGCAGGAAAATCTGCTCAAAGTTGGGAAATTTTTAGTTGAGCGCCAGCAAGCTTTTTTGCAGAGTCGGGATAAATTAGACTTAGTATCTACCCCTCAGCAATTAGTAGCTCAATCGGTAGGACTTAGTAACTCTACAGTCAGTCGGATTGTGCGGGGACGGTATATATTAGTTTGTAACCAAAACAGTCGGATAATTCCGTTGCATTCACTATGTGTTCCTATAGGAGTAGGCGGACGTACTCCTCAACAAATCCAACAGATGCTACTACAGTTAATTGCAGAAGAATCACCCGTCAATCCTTATACTGATGAGCAATTAGCCCAGCTTTTGAAAATCCGATTTTGTCTGCCAATCACTCGCAGAACAGTTACAAAATACCGTAAAATTGCTGGGATAAAGTCATCACATCAGCGCAAGTTGACTGATAAAAAGATGGGAAGCAAGAGCAGGAAGTAAGGAAGTCTCTTGAAATATCAAAGTTGAGCCTTTGAGCCTGAAATTTTAAGTTTGATTGTTGACAAATGACAAATGACTAAATCCAAAAATAAGCCAGGATAAGAGTCAGCACAGTTAGCGGCAGACCAAAACGTAGATGTTCCCAGAATGACAATTGATAACCAAGTTTTGCGACAGCCTCAGCAACAATTAAATTAGCAACTGAACCTAACAAAGTTAGATTACCTGCTAAGGTAGATCCTGCGGCTAATAATAACCAGGTTTTTGTGTCTGGATGCGGAATTAAATGTTGTAGTAATAATACTGCTGGAACATTAGAAACTAAATTTGAAAGCAGAGCAGTAATTCCTAATATGTTCAGAGGATTATAAACTAAACCGCTAAATAAATTCAATATTCCTAATTTTTCTACTCCCGCAGTCACAACAAACAGTCCAGAAAACATCACCAGTAAATCCCAATCTACTTTATTTAAAACTCGTTGCGGTTTAACTCGTCTAGTAATGAAGAGTAAACCAGCAGCTACAAGTGTTGCTTGGGCTGGAGGTATCCCAATTAAAAATGCAATTAATAGTCCTCCTGTTATCAGTAGGCTTTTAGTAAGCAACGGTTTAAATATGCGGTAACGTACGGGGGTTACACTCGGACAAGACTTAGTAGAACGAACATCAGGATAAAGCCACCACAATAACCCAATTTGGATTAACAAACTTACTAATGCGATGGGGGTCAATGCTTTCGCAAAATCGAGATAGCTGATACCAGAGAAGGAACCAATCAGAATATTTTGTGGATTACCACTTAAGGTAGCTACTGAACCCAGATTAGTTGCTCCCGCCAAGGCAAGTAAGTAAGGAATCGGATTGAGGTTCAAAGTTTGGGTTAAACCGAGAACCAAAGGAGTCAAAATTAGAGCGATGGTATCATTCAGAAAAAAAGCGGAGAGAATTCCACTACCGAAAGTTAAAACAATTAGCAAACCTAGAGGGCTGCGGGTGAAGTGTGTAACTGTATCAAGGGTTAATTGAAAAAAACCAGCGTAAGCTAAGTTTGTGCTGATTACCATCATGCCAAACAGGAAAATCAGCGTTTTATAGTCTATCGCTTGCCATGCTTCTTTGAGGTCTAATACCCCAAATGCCATTAGCAAAGATGCACCAACTAAAGCAATACTGGCTCGGTTCATCCGCAAACCAGGGAGATATCCTAAACCCAAACCGATATAAGTCAGCCCAATGATGATATATCTGAAAACAATCATGATTTTGCTAGATACTTTTGATTAAGTAGTCATTAGTCATTGGTCATTGGATTTTAGTGCATACCTCGCCCCTTGTGGGTGGAAAAACTTTGTCTTTCATGGGGCTAATTCAAGCCATGTTAAAGAGTGGACGTGGTTTCTATTCGACTAATGACTAATAACTAATGACTAATGATTAATGACTCCCCGAAGCGGTTTGATGTGATGCTTTTCTATTAACTCCTGTTTTTGTTTCAGGTACACAGAACCAAAAAACTGCTAAAGCCACAACTGCGATCGCTGCTAAAATCAAAAAACCAACATTGTAACCAGCACTTTTAACCACAAACCCAGCCAACAGGTTGCTCAAACCCGCACCGACACCAATAGCAGTGTTGAGCATCCCTTGGGTAAGATTAAAGCGTCCAGTGCCTTTAGTAAAATCAGCTACCATCAATACGGAAAGCACACCAAAAATTCCGCCTGCAATACCATCCAGAATTTGCACAGAAACGAGAAAATAGGGATTGTCCGAAAACGTATACAGCACTCCTCGAATTGGTAAGACGGCAAAGCCAAGCAGAAATATGGGTTTTCTAGCTGTATGTGCGAAACGCCCAGCCAAGTTAGACACTGGAATCATGACTAACTGAGCCACAATAATACAAGCAGACATATAAACTGTGTCACTTGTCCCTTTCCCCTCCGCCAATTCTTGACCGACTAGCGGTAACATAGCAGCATTGGCAAAGTGAAACAGAACGACTGCAATAGTAAAAAATAAGATTTTGCGATCGCTCAATAATTGCAATATGCCTTCAGATGGCTGCTGATGTTTTTCATTATCCTCCTCTTGGCCTTCTTCGCCCTCTTCACCATCTCCACCATCTCCACGCGCTAATTCGTGGTCAATCTCTCTTTCACGAATCATCCTCACCGAAATAATACTGCCCACAGCCATAGCTGCAACCAGGAAAAATATTGCCTTGCGTGCAATAAAGTAACCTACTAAACCAGCGAGAGTAGCAGCTAGCAGATTTCCTGTATGGTTAAATGTTTCATTACGACCTACTCGCCTATCTAATTTCTCATGTCCTACGAGTCCCAGAGTAATAGCAGTAATCGCAGGTGGGAAAATTGCAGCAGCAATCCCAATCATAATCTGAGACCCGATGACGACAGGCAAATTGGGGAATAAGCCCATAGCGATACAGCCGATAGAAACAAACACAGCCGCCAGGACAATCAACATCCGTTTTTGACGTAGCCTGTCAACCAATGCACCAGCTGGTGTTTGAGCAATAACTGTGGCAATTGCCGAAGCTGACATCGCCATGCCAATCTGAGCAGGGTTCCAATTTGCTGATGCTTTCAGGTAAATACTCAAATATGGCCCAACACCATCGCGCACATCTGCGAGAAACACATTCAAGTAATCAAGCGATCGCAAACTCTTCTTACTCGGTCTTCGCTGTTGTTGCATAAGTCTTTAGTGATATTTTGTGAGCTATGGAGAGGTCACAATACTCTTATGCAAAAATCGTGCCAAATCAATGGCGTCCGGCTACATCTAGCGAAAAAACCCTCTTTGTGTTATATACAACTTACACAAGTAATATCAGCGCGATCGCAAAAAGAAACCCCCTCTGCTTTTGCCATAGTAAAGTGATTACAACGCAGAGGGGTTTCATTTTTCTTAATATTTTTGTAGAGGCAGGTTTTAAGGATAATTCTGGCAAAAAACTAGTTTATTTAATTTAAAACCCGCCAAAACCTATGTTGTATTGATTTTAAGCTGTGTACTCAGTTGGACTATTTCCAGTCGGGAATTTCAGCGTCTTCTCCACCAATCCCGATTCCAGTGTTAAATATTTCCGCATCAGTAAGATTTAGATTGTTCATTGATGCTTGATACACATTAGAATCGTGAATCGTAGCACGAGTAAAGTTTACTCCGTTGAGATTGACTTGCTTCAAATTCACATTGGTTACATAAGCAGATGTTAAGTTAGCACCTGCCAAGTTTGCACCTGTTAAGTCAGCACCTTCGAGGTTAGCTCCTACAAGGTTAGCTCCTTGGAGCTTCGAGCCTCTTAAGTCAGCACCAATTAAATGAGCGCCACTGAGGTTAGCTCCTGATAGTTCGCACTTAACACATTCCCCAGTTGAAAGCAGCTTTTGTAAATCTTGTGGATTCTCGGCTCTAACCGAGCTAGCAAAAAATAGGGGTGTTGCTAAGGCCATGGCCGCTAATAGCTGGAGTTTCATAATTTCCCCCTTAATAATCAAGTTTGCGTCCGTTCTGTCCCTCACATATCCATTATCTCATTAAACTTCGTGAGGTCAATCTATCTTGTGACAATCTATCTTCTGACAAATTGATTGCGATTTAAAACACAGATAAAAATTATCTCAAAAATGCCATTAATTCCGATTTATTGACTATTTTTAGCCAATAAATCCTCAATAAATGCCCAGTATTAAATCACTATTAAATCTTTTTAAAAGTAAAATCTAGCGCTACTTGTTATAGGTAATTTAATAAGTATTTATACTTTATCGAGCAATTGATGGTTTAATTTAAGTCCTAAGAAATTCTCGCATATACTGATTAACCAATTCCGGCTGTTCTTGCTGCACCCAATGTCCACAATTAGGAATGTATTTGATTTGAAAATCCCTGACATAAGCTGCGGTATCGTAGGTTAATTCCTTACCAAGTGCAGTGTCGTTTTCTCCCCATATCATCAGTGTTGGCACTTCCAGAACGCCCCTATTTGGATTTAGCATTCTCTGCTGAAAAACATTGCGGTAATAGTTCAACATTGCTGTGAGCGCACCGCGTTTTGCAGCAGCATCTTTATACGCGTCAATATCTGCTTTAGTGAAGGCACTCTTGTTAACTGCTGTACCTTTAAAAATTGTTTCAATTGCTTGGTAGTCTGAAGATTGTAAGAATAATTCCGGCATCCAAGGTAATTGAAAGAGGAAAACATAGTAACTTCGCTGCAACTGTTGGGGAGTGCGTAAGCCTTGGGCAAATTTGGCAGGATGAGGCATATTAAGGATAATTAATTGCTCTACCATTTCCGGAAAAGCATAAGCAAAAGCCCAAGCGATCGCACCACCCCAATCATGTCCAACTAATACACACTGTTGATATCCTAATCCCTTTATAACTCCTTCAACATCTTTGATAAACTCATCCATGACATAAGCTGATTGTTTTTGTGGTTTATCACTATCGTTGTAACCACGCAAGTCAATGGCAACTACTTTAAAATTTTGGGCAAATTCTGGTATTTGATGCCGCCAAGAATACCAAAATTCAGGAAACCCATGTAACATCAACATTAAAGGGCCTTCACCTTGGGTTACATAGTGTAGTTTCACCCCATTAGTAATTATATAATCGTGCTTCCAAGAACTTTCTATTAAAGACATATTTAATCAAATATCAACATTATGTTTTCATCAGCCAGCAAGAGCGCAAATATGCGATCGCTTTTTCTTTTTGTTTGGCTTCAACTTCGATCCACGGTGCTTGGTGGTAGACGTTGGGCATATCGGTAATCAATTCACTGTGTTTTCTGTCATTGAAAGCTTGCTCACCATTGGAAATATGGACTAATTGCCAATCTGGATTTGTCCAAGTTTCTCGCGCTGCATAAAACATGGATGCTACACTCGGATGATCGTAGCTATCTAAATTTTCGTGGCAAATATGGTGATGAGCATCAAATACCATTGGCACGCCAGTTTGCTGACATACTGCTAAAATTTCATTAGCACTATAGGCGTATTCATCATTTTCAAAAGTTAAGCGGCTTTTGATATTTTCTGGTAGTTCGGAAATTACTTTTATTAGTTGTTCAGGACGTTGAGATTTGCCACCATGAATATTCATCAATGACCAAGGCGATCGCGGTAAGCCAAGTAAATCAAGTGTACGGGAATGTCCTGCTAAGTTGTTGATACTTGCTTGTACTATTGAGGGAGAATCAGAACTCAGCACTACAAATTGATCTGGATGCAACACCATCCTTATACTCAATGCATTTGCTTGTTCACCGATTGTTGCTAAATCAGCGCTCATTGTCTTTAATATATTTGCGCCGATTTCGTCTTCTAAATCGCTTAGGGGAAATAAAGCAGAAGACATCCGATATAGTTGAATTTTATTTTGCTGACAAAATGAGAGGGCGTCATGCAAGCGTTGTAAGTTATGTTGATACAGTTCACTCAGAACGCTTTCACGTTCACTTAAGTCCAGTTTTAAATATCGTGTGCGTGTGATTGTCCGAAAGCGTACTTGTTTATCAGAGGTAATGCAAACTAGCCCTAAGTTGGGTATTACAGTTTTTTGACACTGCTGTGCATTCGGTAAATTTTGAAACTTGATTACAGTCATTAACTATATTTACTAACTGTTGGCTATTTTGAATATTTCTTAATTTAAACAAGTTCTACTACTGACTTACGACTATCTAAAGAATGAACTCTTAAGTCACAACACTCCACTAATTTTACTTCGGTAAATAAAACCCAATGCTATGATTGGGACGAGGATAGCTTTTAGGCGTTGTGACACTAGGTTTGATTGTCTATAAGATTTACACAATAATAAATACAGACGTGGTATCGTCAGCTAGTCAATGTTTAGATGTGCAGTGCCAAGAATTTCAATTTTATAGAAATGGCAATAATTGAAACCCGTGGTATCTGGCTGACCACTACTGATAGTAAAGTTCTCAGAACGAAGGAACGCATTGCCGAGGCGATGAATTTCCTAGCCGAGACGGGATTTAATGTGGTGTTTCCAGTTGTTTGGAATAAAGCAGTAACTTTATATCCTAGCCAAATAATGCAGCAGACTTTTGGAATTGAAATTGACCCTATGTCTGTAGGCCGCGACCCTTTAGAAGAAGTGGTGATAGAAGCGCGGCGAGTTGGGTTGAAAGTTATTCCTTGGTTTGAATACGGTTTTGCCAGTTCCTACAATTTAAATGGTGGTATACTTTTACAGAAAAAACCGGAATGGGCTGCGCGCGATCGCAACGGCAACTTATTAAAGAAAAACGGCTTCGAGTGGTTAAATACCCTTGACTCACAAGTGCAAGAATTCTTGTTGAACTTGGTGCTAGAAGTTGCGAAGAATTACGATGTTGATGGTGTCCAAGGTGACGATCGCTTGCCAGCATTACCCTCTGAAGGTGGCTACGATCAAGGAACTATCAGCCGCTATCGTCAGGAATTTGATCGCAATCCACCACAGAACCACAAGGATAGGCAATGGTTACAATGGCGTGCAGATATTCTCACTGAGTTTTTGGCGCGTCTTTACCAGGAGGTGAAAGCGGTGAATCCTAATTTATTAGTAGCGATCGCACCTAATATTTATGATTGGGCATTCCAGGAATATCTGCAAGACTCACCCAGATGGCTGAAGCGGGGAATAGTCGATATGATTCAGCCGCAGATTTATCGCCGTGACTTTCGGAGTTATGCTGCGATCGCTGATAAACTGGTAAACCAGCAGTTCACAGATGCGACATTGCCCAAATTAGCACCCGGAATCTTGATGAAGCTTGGCTCTTACTGTATTAGTCCAGAATATCTGGTGCAAGCAATTGAATACAATCGTCAACTTGGTATTCAAGGAGAGGTATTCTTTTTTTACGAAGGTTTGCGCGAGAATAACAATACCCTTGCTAAAGTTTTGCGAAATGGGCCTTATGCTAAGTCTGCATCATTTCCCACTTTATTAGATTTGAGTGCAGGTGATGTGAGTTACAAGAGGACATCTTCTATTTGGTCAGGAGTGGAAAATTTGTTAAAAAAGATTTTTTAAAGGAAAAACCGCGTGGAACATCAATTGCCAGTGGCACAGGTAATTAAGACTCTCAAACAAGATTTACCAACACTTTTTCAAAAAGATATCTTGTATCACATTTATACACAAGATATCTATTTTAAAGACCCAGTGAATACATTCAAATACAAATTTAATTATCGCATTATCTTTTGGACTTTACGATTTCACGCTCGGCTATTTTTTACTCAAATTTACTTTGATGTGCATGAGGTTTATCAGTCAGCCGAAGACACGATTTTAGCAAAGTGGACGGTGCGAGGAGTGTTGCGCGTTCCCTGGAAAGCAGGGTTACTTTTTAATGGCTATTCGACGTATAAACTCAATCAACATAATTTGATATATGAGCATATCGACACCTGGGATAGAAAACCAGGGGAGATTTTACGGCAGTTTTGGCAAAGGCAAGAAAATCGCTAATTATATCATGTCCGGTTAAAGACTTATCATTAAGAACGCAGTTCTTGCTGGGGGCAGGGGGCAGGGTGAAAGAGGGTTTTCCGGTTTCTGCATAGATAACGGGAATTATAACTAATTAACCAGACATGATATTACAACTGAAAAGTCCGTTTTGGGATTTTTGTATTGTTCTATAAATAATTCAAAAATTTAATCAGTTCATACAATGAATGATAAGTATATACAGTCTGGCTGTTTGTGAGTTTCCAAAAAACTTGTTTGGATTGTGTTATCACTTCTATTGATAAGCCATTTTTCTTTTGATTAACTTGAAAGCCCGCACGTTTTAAAGCACGAATAGTCCATGTTCTGGCAATTCCCTCACCTATAATATTAATTTCTCCTTTGTAAGGTAAGTGGAGATGAAATTCCCCAGAAGCAACATCAAACTCTACACCCTCACTCTCAAAAGTATTAGCAAATGCACCACTCAACACTAAATCTTCCGGTGCGCCAACGTGTAAAATACCATTAGTTGATAATAGCCAAACTTTATCCGCAAGGCGCAAAGCTAAATCTAAATCGTGGGTAGAAAGGAGAATCGCCTGATTGGTTTCTCGTACTAACTGACGTAACAATTGCATAATTTCCACCCGTCGCGGTAAATCTAGAAATGCTGTTGGCTCATCAAGTAACATAACAATAGGCGACTGAGCTAAGGCACGTGCAATCATGATTTTTTGGCGTTCACCATCACTTAATTCGCTCACTTGGCATTGTGCTAAGTGTACTGCTCCTACAGATTTTATTGCCCAAGTTACTATAGCTTCATCTTCAGGTGTCAAATTTCCCCACCAGTCAGTGTAAGGATATCGCCCCAAACTCACCAAGGTGTAGGCTGATAGCATTCCGACATCAACTTTCTCGGTAAGTACTAAACTCAGACGTTTGGCTAAGTTCTGTGGTTGTAAATAATAAATGTTTTCGCCCAAAAGTCGTACTTCACCATTGATTGGGGGTTGCATTCCAGCGAGCGATCGCAGTAATGTAGATTTACCCGCACCATTGGGGCCGAGTAAGCAAACCAGTTCCCCAGATTGCAGAGATACACAAATATCCGATGCAACATACCGAACAGTTTTTCGGGATGTCTTGTAACCAATAGTCAGATTGTGAGTTGTTAAAATTGCATCATTCATGATGGGAAAGATTTTTAGGAATTACGCCGCAGAATTACCCAATTAACAAGTTGAATGTACTATTAGTAGCTGATACATTGCGGTAATCAAAGCCGTAAACTAGTAGTCTGCCAACCCAAAGATGCGCTTTTTCGGGCTGGGGAAAGGGGAAAGGGAACTGGGTTTGGGATTTAAAACCTTTCCCCCTGCCTCTTATCCCCAGAGGGGGCCCCACCTTCCCCCTTACCCAATAAAGAGCTTTCGTCACGAAAGCGAACTACTAGTACAGCTTGGCGTAAATAAACATACCCTTCGGGTTTGGCAGTTCTTCATGGGGGGAACCCCCTTTCTGCGGACTGCCTCACCATTTCAAATGGCGCAAGAGATGGGAATACAATTATCCATGACTTTTGACTTCCGCCTTGAAATATTAAGGTTTGATTATCAGCAAATTTCCAACTATGCTGTGCTTGTAATCCATAAGAAGCTTGCCTGTTATCATACCGTGCTTGGGATGAATTGCGACTATTAAAACGAGTATTGAGAAAATATTTAATTAAATAAAAGCAGTTTGCAGTAGCGTTGCCGTTAGGCTAGGCAAAAGGAAAAAAAGTATAAATGTTGCCCCTTGTCCCAATATATTGAATTGTCTGTTGTCAAAAACTAGCGATAAATCGTAGTAAAATTACTGAAAATAATTAGCATCAAGTCCTGATACTAATTCTCTATATCGTTTGTGTGTACACCATAGCCCCAAGGCATCGGGGGGTAAAAATATATTGCAACTTCACAAAGAAACGGTATTACACCAAAAGATAATAATTTTCAAAACTTGTAGGAGTTAGTCTATTGAGTTCTGAAAATTATCTCTATATGTACAGCGTCGATTTTTTTAAGGTTGTAGCGCCGATCTCTTCCCCAACTGGTATTCTTCAAAGACTGGGGATTAGGTTGATCAGCGAAAGAATAATTTGCAACTTGGGAACAGGCCATATCTAACGACAAGCGACTTTGTGTCTACGCTCTGATTATCTAAAAATTAATCTCAGAACTTGCCTTTCAAGATGCGTTTACAAGAAGATTTGACGTTTATCCTACTAAAAGGGGTTTAAGAAATCGTTTGTTGTGGCTGCTAAAGATCGCTTTCATCAAGTTGTTAAGACAGCTCTTACTAAGGATGGGTGGAATGTTACTCACGATCCATTACAGATTAAAGTAGGTGGCGTAGATATGGAGATTGATTTAGGGGCAGAACGGTTACTAGCAGCAGAGCGAGGAAATGAAAAAGTTGCGGTCGAAGTCAAAAGTTTTCTGGCTAGTGCATCCGCAATTTTAAAGTTTCATACCGCACTGGATCAAAACGCATTCTCGGCTTGTGAATAGACATCGCTTCACATCCACTTTATGAGAAACTATTGCAGGTATTGCAATTATTGCTCAGTCCCAAAATGACCATTTCCATTTCGCGCAATAGCTTCTGGGAAATCTTTTTTGAAGATGAACCAACCAAGCAACGCTACGACCCCTCAGATGAGTTTGATATTCTTTGGCAATATCCATCCCAATTTGGTAAAGGGTATTGCCGAAATATTCAATTGCGAGAGGGATTAGGGTTACTAATTAGTAATTATCAACTGCGCGATCGCCTGATTGTTAAAGTGCCAGAGCGTCGTACTGGTGCTGTAGCCTATGATTTTTATCTTTCTGGCAGTGGGGAAATGTGGGATGTTCATACAGGAAATTATACAGCAGACGGGGGAGGACAATATTCTCTCCATAGCAGCGGTGCAGTACCAAGTCAAATCGGAGCTAGTTCAACAGCGCAACGTCATCTTGCTGTATCTGTTTGGATGACAGCAGAGCTATTTTGCTCATTTGCAGGTAATCCTGATCGAGAAATTTCCCCAGCGTTAAAGCATTTGATCCTACAACCAACTCAAGAATGGTATGTCCGCTCTGGAACAATTACACCAGTAATGCAAGAAATTGTCCAGCAAATATTGCGCTGTCCTTACCACGGAATGATTAAGCGGATGTATCTCGAAAGCAAGATGCTGGAACTAATGACACTACTGCTAGACGAGGAGTTGGAAGTAAAAGAGGGTAGGCAAAATCCTACTTTATTGAAGTCAGATGATGTAAATTGCATTCACCACGCTAAAGACATTTTGCTAGGAAATCTTGACTAGGACTGCTATATTATGTCCGAATTATGTCCGAGTAATCCTTATACATTAAAATTTCTCTGCCTCAGAGCGTTCCCGTGTCTTTGCGCCTAAATAATAGGATGTAGGGGTACTGTTTATATTAACCACTAGACATCGCCCCACATCCACTTCATGAGAAACTATTGCAAGTATTGCAATTATCGCTCAGTTCCATGACCATCTCCATTTCGCGGAATTACTTCTGGGAAATCTATTTTGAAGATGAACCAAGCAAGCAACGCTACGATTCTTCAGACGAATTTGACATGATTTGGCAGTACCCACCCCAGTTTGGCAAAGGATACAGCCGAACCATTGAGTTACGAGAGGGATTGGGACTGTTGATCAACAACTACCAACTTGATGACCGCCTAGTTTTAAAAGTCCCAGAACGTGCAGGCGATGACATACAGTACATTTTTCGTCTTTCAGGAAGCCATGAAATTTGGGATATTCATACAGGAAATCATCAAACAGGAGGGGCAGGACAGTATATTTTCGGGGGTAGTGGCGCAGCTCCTAGCGAAATTTGTGCAATTTCACCAAAGCAACATCATTTGGTTGTGTCTGTTTGGATGGCACGAGAGCTATTTTGCTCATTTGCAGGCAATGTAGAGAGAGAAATTCCTTCAGCGTTAAAATGTCTCATTAGTCCAATAGAACAGTCCAATTATAGCGGCAGTGGAACAACTACAGCAGCAATGCAAGAAATTGTACAACAAATACTGCACTGTCCCTACTACGGAATGACTAAACGGATGTATCTAGAGAGCAAGGCGCTGGAGTTGATGACACTAACGGTTCAAGAAAAGTTGGAAACAAAAGAGAATAGGCACAATCCTACTCTATTGAAACTAGATGATGTTGATCGCATACACCTAGCGAGAAATATTTTGCTAAGAAATCTTGACAATCCACCATCGTTAATTGAGTTAGCAAGGCAAGCCGGAATTAACGAGCGCAAACTCAAAGAAGGCTTTCGTTTTTGCTTTGGCACAACGGTGTTTGGCTATTTACACAACTATCGCATGGAACAGGCGCGATCGCTTTTAATTGCGGGGCAGTTAAGTGTTAAACAAGTTGCCCGGATTATTGGCTATGCAAGTCCAACTTCATTTCATGCTGCATTTCGCAAAAAATTCGGTATCAATCCTGGAGATTATTTGAAACGCTGCTGAACATTTACTAAAAAAGTCCGGCTGCAAGAAGAAAAAGTCCTGCTCGAAGAAGACACGCTCATTAACAAAAACTCTATCCAAGGTAAGATTCTTGAGAAAGATTGTTGATTTTTTAAATTTTTCTCAAATTTTTGGATCTTAGGTGTGTGGAGTGATGACAAATAAATTGCAACAAGTGGTGTTGATGGTAAGCACCCTGTTTATGTTGGGTATTCAGGCTGGGTTAGCACAAACGCAACAGCAAAAGTCTGCAAGTTCTAATATTCCTAGTATCCGCGATATCAAACTTCCACTCACTAGCGCCGAAATGTTAGTGCAGTCTCAAGCTCCACAAAACCCCGCTTTGCAAGAGGGAAAACAGAAAAATGGAATTGTGCCAATAACGGGGGTGAAAGCTAATCCTACCGATAAAGGTGTGGAGGTGATTTTAGAGACACCTGTTGGTACTCAACTGCAAGTTACAAATCGCAGTGTGGGCAGCAATTTTATAGTCGATGTATCTGGTGGGCAATTACGACTGCCTAGTGGTAAGGCATTCACATTTCGTTCGGAAAAACCACTTGCGGGAATTACTCAAATCACAGTAACTAATATTGATGCCAATATTGTGCAAGTCACAGTAGTAGGTGAGAAAGCTTTGCCCATAGTTGAGTTATTTGATGATAATGCAGGTCTGGTTTTTGCAGTAGCTTCAACTGCAACGGCGACTTCTCCACCACAGCCAACGCAAACACCCCAAGCTAGTCAGCCAGAAAATCAGACACAGCCAACTCAACCATCAACAAGTAATGAGCCGATTGAGTTGGTGGTGACAGGTGAGCAAGATGGATACAATGCACCAAATGCATCAATTGGAACCAAAACTGATACTCCCCTACGCGACATTCCGCAATCCATTCAGGTCGTGCCACAACAAGTGATTAAAGACCAGCAACTATACCGCTTGGGTGATGTGTTAAAAAACGTACCGGGTGTAGTTCAGTCAGGAAGCTCTCCGCGCAGCGTATTTGAAAGTTTTACAATTCGGGGTTTTGACGCTGGGGGAGTCCTGAAAGACGGACTCTTAGATAGTACGCTGGGTTCTGGTGGCTACGAGCCTGTCACGGTAGAGCGCATCGAAGTTCTCAAAGGACCTGCCTCGGTTCTGTTTGGACCAGGGGCACTGGGTGGTATTGTTAATATCGTCACGAAACAGCCATTGAGGGAACCCTACTACTTCATAGAAGGTTCAGCTGGGAGTTACAATTCTTATCGAGGGGCGATTGATCTGTCGGGTCCAATTAATGCTGACAAAACGGTGCTGTATCGTTTAGGTGTAGCCGCCCGGACGACCGAAAGCTTTATTGATTTCTATCAACATCAGTTCTACAACGTTTCACCCTCTTTAACCTGGCAGATTAACGACAGAGCCAAGCTCACCTTGGCAGCCCAGTATTACGAAGATAAAGGACCCTTCGATTACGGTCTTCCAGCAGATGGTACTGTGTTCCCAAATCCTAACGGTAAGATTCCACGCAATCGCTTCCGTGGTGAACCTTCAGTTGACGATAGCGATAGTCGCTCCTATCGAGTTGGTTATAACTTTGAGTACCGTTTTAGCGACAACTGGCAAGTGCGTAGTGCCTTGCAAACCTCATTTCTGCGTCTCAAGAGGGAAGCTGTTTTTGGTAGCCTTGCAGCAGATGAACGTACCTTCAATCGAGATTACGGCGAACAGAACTACAAAGAAGATGTCTACAATTTCGATACTTATGTTGTTGGCAAGTTTGCCACTGGCAGTATTCAACATCAACTGGTCACAGGATTAAATCTATCCAGAGATGATACATTTGCCACCAATATCAGTCGCGCGATCGCTTCGCTGGATTTATTCAATCCCCAGTACGGCAGCAGACCAACCGGACCAGCTGTCCCTGAGTTGAACTATCGTAACAGGAGTGACTTACTGGGTATTTACGTTCAAGATCAAATCACATTGGCAGACAACCTCAAGGTACTGTTAGGTGGACGCTTCGACATTGTCAGTAACGATGATCGTCGATTAGACATTGTGAGCAGTAGCTTCCGACAAGATGAAGCATTTAGTCCCAGATTGGGTATTGTCTATCAACCTATAAGACCCATTTCTCTCTACGCCAGCTACAGCAAATCGTTCCTCGGCTCAAGCGAGGGCGAGCCTGAACGTGGCACCCAATACGAAGTGGGTGTCAAAGCAGATTTGAGTAGCCGTCTGTCTGCGACTTTGGCATTCTACAACCTAACTCGCTCGAACTTGCCCACTGAAGATCCTAATAACCCATTGCTTACGATTCTGGTGGGAGAACAGCGCAGCCGGGGGATTGAGTTTGATGTCACAGGAGAAATTTCACCGGGATGGAACGTCATTGCTGGCTATGCTTACACTGATGCCGAAGTTACCAAAGACAATACAATTGCGGTGGGCAATCAAATCAACAATATTCCGAAAAACTCTTTCAACCTGTGGACAACTTACGAAATTCAATCTGGTGCCCTGCAAGGATTTGGGGCTGGTTTGGGATTTTACTTTGTGGGAGACAGACAGGGCGATTTAGACAACACGTTTCAAATACCGAGCTACTTTCGCACCGATGCTGCTCTATTCTACAAACATGGGCAATTGCGTGCTGGGCTAAATTTCAAGAATTTGTTTGACATTGATTATTTTGACTCTGCCTCGTTTCGCGATCGCGTTTTCTATGGCGATCCGTTTACAGTGCAGGGCACGATTTCTTGGGAATTTTGACAAAACATGACTCGTAGCGATCGCACGTTTGCAAGCCAATGTTTGCATCTTCTAATTAATCATGCATTTGAGCGCTTCAGACTCAAATCCTCAATTGGCGATCGCGCACAAGTCAACGTTAATCTATATACTGGTGTTCAGCTCCTTTCAGGTGCTAGATCCCCGACTTTTTTAAAAAGTCGGAGATCTGAGTATTCAGATCTCTAAACACTCGTGCCAAAAGAAAACTTTTGTGTTTCGTGCAGCCGGAAGCAACTTCTGTCATCCCGGAAGTAACTTCTGCCGTGACAAAACCGTGTTTCGCGCAGCCGAAAGTAACTTCTGTCATCCCGGAAGTAACTTCTGCCGTGACAAAACCGTGTTTCGCGCAACCGGAAGTAACTTTTGTCATCCCGGAAGTAACTTCTGCCGTGACGAAACCGTGTTTTGCGCAGCCGAAAGTAACTTCTGCCTTGACGTTTGTTCTAGTGGGATTTTACTTTGCCGGAGACAAACAGGTAGATTTAGCCAACACGTGTGAATTACCTAGTTATTTCCGTACCGATGCTGCTATCTTTTACAAACTCCAAAGTCTGCGGGTAGGATTCAATTTCAAGAATTTGTTCAATATCGATTATTTTGACTCTGCCTCGTTTCGCGATCGCGTTTTCTATGGCGATCCGTTCACAGTGCAGGGCACAATTTCTTGGGAGTTTTGACACAACACAGCTATCTAACATCACACCCACTTCATGAAAAACTATTGCAAATATTGCAATCGCTGAAGCTCAAAAATGACCATCACCATTTCGCGGAATCTCTTTTGGGATGTCTATTTTGAAATTGAACAAACCAAACAACGCTACGATCCTTCAGATGAATTTGATATGCTTTGGCAGTATCCATCTCAGTTTGGCAAAGGATATAGCCGGGATATTCAATTGCGCGATGGATTGGGGTTACTAATCAACAATTATCAACTCCATGAGCGCCTAATTATTAAAGTCCCAGAACGTGAAGGCTGTATAAATTATGGCTTCTATGTTTCAGGAGGTGCTGAAGGTTGGGATGGGCATCCAAACAATCATTTCACCTGGAAGCAAGGACAGTATTGGTTGTTTGGAAATGGTGTATATCCTAGTGCAGTTAATGTAAGTTTAGCAAACGAACGGTATCTGCAAGTAAATATTTCGATGTCACCAGAGCTATTTTGTTCCTTTACAGGTAATGTCGAAGGAGAAGTTTCCCCACAGCTAAAACATCTAGTCAGAAAACCAACCCAAGAAAGATATATCCGTAGTGGGGCGATCGCACCAGCAATGCAAGAAATTTTACAGCAAATACTGCACTGTCCCTACTACGGAATGACTAAACGGATGTATTTAGAGAGCAAGGCGCTGGAATTAATGATGCTAACGGTTGAAGAGGAGTTACAAGTAAAACAGGGCAAGCAGAATTCTACTGCATTGAAACTAAATGATGTCGATCGCATACACCTGGCGAGAAATATTTTGCTAAGAAATCTTGACAATCCACCATCGTTAATTGAGTTAGCAAAGCAAGCTGGAATTAATGATTGCAAACTCAAAGAAGGCTTTCGTCAGCTTTTTGGCACAACGGTATTTGGCTATTTGCACAATTATCGCATGTCCCAGGCGCGCTCGCTTTTGGTGGCGGGGCAGTTGAGTGTTAAACAAATCGCCCGAATTGTAAGTTATGCAAGTCCAACTTCATTTCATGCGGCATTTCGCAAAAAATTCGGCATCAATCCTGGAGATTATTTGAAACGCTGCTGAACATTTGCCAAAAAAATCCGGCTGGAAGAAGAAAAACTCCGGCTCAAAGAAGACACGCTCATTAACAAAAACTCTATCCAAGGTAAGATTTTTGAGAAAGATTATTGATTGCTGAAATTTTTCTCAATTTCTTGGATATTAGGTGTGTGGAGTGATGATGAATCAGTTGCAACAAGTGGTGTTGATGGTAAGCACCCTGTTCGTATTGGGTATTCAGGCTGGGTTAGCACAAACGCAACAGCAAAAATCTGCTCTAGCTAATATATGCCAACAATAACTACATCGCAGTTTACCAAAGATGGATGTAGCAATGAGGTAATTGCTTGAAACTTAAAATTGGCGATCATGTTGATCGCTACCCAACCAAGCTTGAAGGATTTTGGTTGATAAAATTTCTCTCCATTAATTCTGTAGGTGAGTGCGATCGCACAGTCCGGAACATTCCAAATCGACACAGTGCTGCACCAAACGCCAAACGCATCAGTAAAAGCGTCGGTACCTCGCGCACAGACTTGATGAAACCAGACAGCCCAAAACGCACTAATCCCCCTGGTCGAGCCACTCCTTGCCAAATCGAATCTAACCAAGAAGGAAGGGTTTCTTGCGTCCAGTCTGCCGTTATTACCTCCCCTTCTACTAATCCGGTTGCTGCTAAAAGCTCGGAGAATCCTTCAATGCTAGAAAAAGCTGGATGCGACCACTGATCTAAGAGTTGTCGCATCACTGGTTTCTCCCAAAAATTTAGCGGTTTTTGGCGATCGTCCCTTTGATTCCAGTCAGCTACAACCAACACTCCACCCGGCTTTAGCACCCGAATTAATTCTTTAGCAAAAACAGCTTTATCTGGCATGTGGGGCCCTGCTTCAATCGACCAAACCACATCAAAACTGGCATCTGGAAATGACAATGCCATCGCATCATCAACCGCAAACTGGGCGTTTAGCCCAAGGGGTGTTAATTCCTGGGCGCGGTTAACCTGCTGTGGGCTGATGGTAATCCCTGTGACGGCAAACCCATAATCTTGCGCTAAAATCCGGCTACTACCCCCAATACCACAGCCAACATCTAAGACAGTAGTACCAGGAGGTAATTTATCTAAACCACCCCATTTAACCATTTCATGTACAAAGTCAGATTTAGCAGCCAAAAAATCCTTTCGTCGCGGTGGCGAACCGTAGTGACCGAGGTGAATGTGTTCCCCCCAATAAAACTCTAAGATGCCGTCAACTGTCCATTGATCGTAGGAATTGGCGACTGTGGATGAGGATTGATACTTGCGGCCAGTTATGAAATAAGCCGCAATTCCAATTACTAAAAACAGAAGAAAACCAATTACAGAATATAATAAAGTTGACATTTTTTGAACGCTCCTGTACACCTATTTGAGTCGATCTAACGGTTTACTCATTGCTGCTCGTCCCAAATCAGACAAGCGATGTCGTAACCGCCCACGGTCGGCAATCCCTACGGCGTTCGTGCAGCGTCTCGTTGGCGTAGCCTCTCGTAAAGAAGAGAGCAAAGCTAACGCAATATAAATCTTCTTATACACCGACATTACAATGTTTTGAACATCTTGAATAATTTTTCCTTGAAGTAGATTGGGTTTGTGTTTATCTTCAGGGAGAGTCGTTTGTTTGACAAAAGGATGAATAGCAGTGGGAATCTTCCCAGTTCGGTGAAGATAGAATTTCGGCATGATAATTAACCGAGTAAAAATTTAGTAACTTAGCAATTTATATGTGTAATTGGGAAAGTATTTGTTCGGTAGTGGAACAAGACTCTATACTTTATACACGCCATTTGCTACCTGTTTTGAACAATTTTCATCTGAACCTATCCCACTATTCTAAAAATTTTTAATTTTTGCCGTAAAGAGTATCTGAAAACCTTTATTTTCAATTTTTAGTTCTCAATCAACTTAAGCTTTGCAGCACAAATATTATTAGTGTATAGGTTCTTGTTGATACACCGTTTCTTTATTGCTGTGACTATTTTCAAGCGATACTCTTATAGGGAATAGGTTATAGCAAGCGGCATCTCAAGACACAATTTGTATCAGGAACTAACCGCTTACCCTCTCAGAGAAAGGCGTAATCTGTAGCGTTTTGATATGTGGGGCTATGAGAACGTAAAGCTGAGTAGTTGTAGAAATTTTCATAAAAATACCTATCTGTGCCTCGCAGATGTACAACATTTACAAATCAATTTCGGCGGGCGTTCTGACTCACAAGGCAAGCCTTGATTACAGCTGCGGGACAGCGCCGGATTTACACCGGACTTTCCCCGTTTCCTCTAGCGGCTGTTCCTCACTAGAACCGAGATTCATTTGAATACTAACATAACTGTGATTTGCTTGCATAAAAATCAATGGTCGATCTATACTGGCATTCGTCATTAATCGGGGCAAGTCTCATTCTTTACCAAAGCTTGCTCTGGATTTTTATTGGCAATTCTTATATAAATTTTTCAACCCAACAAACTTTTTCGGGTTGCCAGCGTTTGCTGACATAGCGCTGACATTTTTTTACATTGCCAAACCAGTTAACAATTTTTTTCCATTTTTGCAATTATTTTTCTCCAATTCATCAACACATTTTGTATGCAAGCTCCATCCACACTTTCTCTTGGCTCCACAACGGATATCTATGTTGTTCGTCGTGATGGTTCGACGACACCGTTAGAAATTAATAAAATTCGCACAGTGGTTAATTGGGCTTGTTGCGGACTTTCAGCAAATTCTATTGCTTTAGAAGCACACCTGACAACTCGATTGCGTCCCGGCATTACCACGCGAAAAATTCAAGACAATTTAATTCGCTGTGCCTTGGATTTGTGCAGTCCTGAAGAACCTGATTGGCGCTATGTAGCAGGACGATTACACATTTGGAGTTTGTGGAAAGAAATAACAGTTAGCCGTGGTTATCAGTACGGGCAATATGCTCGGACTGTACAAACAAAAGTTTTGTCAGAACAATACGATTGCCGCATCTCGATCTACACAGACGCAGAATTAGAGATTGCTAACACTTGGATCAATCCCGACTGGGATGCCGACTATGATTATGCAGGAGCAGTATTACTGACGAAGCGATATCTTTTGGCGAATGAGCTACCACAAGAGGCATTTTTAACTTGTGCGCTCTTGATTGCCTCCGTGGAAACACAAGAGAATCGATTAACCTGGGCAAAACAATTTTATGAAGCGTTAGCAAATCGTCAAATATCTTTGGCAACCCCCATTCTAGCGAATTTGCGGATTCCCAATGGCTCGTTAGCCAGTTGTTTCATTACGGCGATGGACGACAATTTAGAAAGTATTTTTGATGGCATTCATGATGCGGCTCGGATTTCCAAAAATGGTGGCGGTGTCGGCGTAAATCTGTCTCGGATTCGGGCTACTGGTAGTTGGGTAATGGGGAAGAAGAATGCCTCTGGTGGCGTGGTTCCCTGGATTAAGTTGTTGAATGATACAGCAGTAGCAGTTAATCAAGGTGGACGCAGAGCAGGTGCTGTCACTGTGAGTCTAGATGTTTGGCATTTGGACTTACCCGAGTTTTTGGAAATGCAAACCGAGAATGGGGACGGGCGACGCAAAGCTTATGATGTATTCCCGCAACTGGTTGTCAGTGACGAATTTATGCGACGAGTAGCAGCAGATGAAGAATGGACATTAGTTGATCCCTATGAGGTAAAAACTCGTTTAGGCATTGAACTGGCTCAGTTATGGGGTGAAGGATTTGAAAAGGCTTATCTTCAAATCGAAGCCAGTTTAGAAAGGAAGATTACACTTTACAAACGGGTGAATGCTCGTCTTTTACTCAAACAGGTGATGCGAACTCAATTAGAAACCGGGATGCCTTACCTATGGTTTAAAGATACCGCGAACCGAGCTAATCCCAATCAGCATGAAGGCTATATTCCAGGTGGGAATTTGTGCCAAGAATCGTGGTCAAATGTGAAACCTGGTAAGGAAGCACATACGTGTAATCTTGTAAGTATTAATCTTGCAAATCTTGAAGATGAGAAACGAGCAGAGATTTGTGAAATCGCAGTACGTATATTAGATAACACGATTGAACTCACCTCACCGCCATTTGCTGCTAGTGCCACTCACAACGCCAAATATCGCACAATTGGAGTGGGCTGTATGGGATTAGCCGATTGGTTAGCAAAACGTCATTTTACCTACACCCATCTTCAAGAAATCAGCGATTTATTTGAAGATATTGGTTATTATTGCACCGCAGCATCGATGTCCCTTGCTAAGGAACGAGGTGCGTATCCTGCTTTTGCGGGTAGTGAATGGAGCAAGGGACACTTAATAGGAGCAAAACCTGTGGAATGGTTTTTGCAACACGCTCTTTTTCCAGAACGCTTCGCAAAATTGAGTCAAGATATCAAACAACATGGTATTCGCAATTCACACATTACTGCGATCGCACCCAACACTTCTTCATCTTTAGTTCAGGGTTGTACAGCCAGTGTTTTACCCGTTTACAGCAAATTCTTCTATGAAAAATGGGCAAAGGGTTCAGTACCCATCGCACCGCCTTACATTCGGGATAATTTATGGTTCTATGTCGAGAATAAGACACTGGATCAGAAAAAAGTAGTGAAAGCGATCGCTACAATCCAACAATGGATTGACACAGGAATTTCGATGGAACTACTGTTTAATCTCAACGCTGGAGTTTATTTTCCTGACGAACCAGAGCGTTCTCTCACAGCTGTTGATATTTTTGAAACCCTAATGCTGGCTTGGGATTTGGGTTGTAAAGCAATCTACTATATTCGCACTGTCCAAAAAGATAGTTTCAAAGAATCAAGCGATCAATGTGTTGCTTGTGCAAGCTGAACACCAGTCATCAGTAAACAGTTATCAATTATCCAGTATAGGCAATTGATAATGCCATTGCTTAATTAAGAGTGAAAACTAATCCAAATAGAATAAAAATGTACCAGCCCAGACAATCATTAATGCCGATTAATCCCGTTTTCAATCCGAATGGAAATGATGATACAGGAAACCGTCTGATATGGTTCGGAGAGACTACAAACTTAATGCAATTAAATGACGTTCGCTACTCATGGGCCGTGTCTCTCTACCGTCAAATGCGTGAGAACTTCTGGGTTCCTGAAAAGATTGATATTACTCAAGACGTAACAGATTACGTCAATCTCACGCCTGGTGAACGACGTGCATTTGATGGCATCCTTAGTTATCTGACCTTTCTCGATTCAGTGCAAACCTGTAATGTGCCTCACATCAAAAACAGCGTAACTGCACCAGAAATTGCATTGTGCATGGCAGAACAAATTTCCCAAGAGGCGATGCACAATCAGTCTTATCAATACATTATTGAAACGGTGATCCCTAGCGATCGCCGCACACAAGTTTATGATTTTTGGCGCAGCGATCGCATTCTCAAACAACGATGTGAATTCATCGCTGAACTATACCAAAAGTATGTCGATAATCCCACACCAGAGAATTATTTCGTATCGCTGTTGGCGGATTATTTGTTAGAAGGATTGTATTTCTATAACGGGTTTATATTTTTCTACAATCTCTCATCACGGATGCTCATGTCTGGGAGTGCCGATATCTTTAGAATGATTAACCGAGATGAACTTTCCCATGTACGGCTGTATCAAAAATTGATTCCAGAAGCAATGCAAGTTTTCCCCCACAGCCGCGAACAAATTTACGAAATGTTTGCTCTTGCTGTTGAGCATGAATGCAAGTGGACAGGACATATTGTCGGAGATGATATTCTTGGAATTACGGCAAACAGTACAGAACACTACACAAAATATCTAGCAAATGTTCGCTTGAAGGCGATCGGTTTAGGGCCATTGTTTACAGAAGCTATCTACAAGAAAAGCCCTTATACTCACTTGGAACGTTTTTCAGATACCAAAAAAGAAGCCAACACAAAAGCAAACTTCTTTGAGGCGAGTGTCACCAGTTATGTTATGTCCTCTAGCATTGAAGGTTGGGATGATTTCTAAGACTGGTTAATCAAGTGGACTACGAACAGCTTTACCGCTACCGTTAAGAACATGAGTATAAATCATTGTCGTTTTTACATCCTTGTGTCCCAATAATTTGTGTACTGTGCGGAGGGTAAAAAAGATATTTTCCGTATATTCAGGTAGAATTTTGTTGTAATGCTTGATACATTAAGATAGGGAAAAAGATTATACGGAAAGTTTTCGTATAATAAATAGTTAGCCTGACTTGAACCTGTCTATGACTAACCTGCTACCCTCTATATGTAAGGTTCAGGAGTTAAGAAAAATGGAAAAGGCATTTGGGCTAGAAGTTCCTGAAAATTTGGAGGATGCCTGCGAACTTAATCGAACAGCTTTGATCGTTTATGATATGCAAATAGGCATTTTTAGCCAGTTAAATGACGGCTCTAACATAAAAACTCAGGTCATAAAAGTTCTTCAAGCCGCACGAGAAGTTGGTTTGCGCGTATTCTTTATGCGTCACATGTCATTACCCAAAGAATTGTCGGGTGTCTTTCAACTGAAGACAGCTAAGGCATGGCAAAGAGTAACCTCAGTTGATGATGTAAAACCTTGGTTTCTTCCTGACTCGCCCGGATTTCAATTAATTCCTGAAATAACTCCACTTCCTTCGGAAGGAATTTTTAACAAAATCACGATGTCTGCATTTGAGGGAACGCCTCTCGACATTGCCTTACGCGACTGTGGCATTCACACTGTAATTATAGTAGGTGTAGCAACTGAAATCGGGATTGAGCCGACAATTCGCCATGCTGCCGATCTTGGCTATATCCCAATCATGGTCACTGATGCTTGTGGAGCGGGTAATGAAGAAGCTGGTCAGCGAGCCGTTGCTAGCCTTAAATTTATGGGGGATGCTTTCTTCACAACTGTAGAGGAAATAAGCTTAATACTTCGCAAGAAAGCTAAAATCTAAAGCGGTTTCAGGCGCAATCACAATGCACAGCCTAATAAACGTGTTGCAGCGGAACTTATCAGCCTGCTTCGTTGAGTTGCAATCGCTATCTACGTCTAGTGAGCGAGTCATCTATTTGCAAAGGTTCGCTCATAACAAATGGTTCGAGACGGAGGTCTGCTGCGCTACGCACTGACCCAACCATCCATTTGCCATAGCTTATTCAAATGACTTGCAATTCAATTATGACTGGTTCGAGAAGTCTAATCGCAACGGCTGCCCCAAAAACCTTAGAATGAGTAAGTATATTTAAATCTGTAACAAATATTTATGCCTCCTCGTTGGCCTCGCAAACCCGATCGCAAAGACCCTGATTACCGCAAGATTGATGACCGGATGAATTTTGCCATTCATGTGGCGATCGCTGCTCTGATTAATTCTGGCTTATGGTTTTTTCACATCTTGAAAAGCACTACCTGGGAGTGGCTGCCGTTGTTGACTTTAAGTTGGACAGGAATATTGTTGGTGCATCTGATTTATATCAGTGCGATCGCTAACTACACCGAAACTCCACCAAAATCCACCTGAAGATGGATTACTCATGCTGGGGCGATTGTAACCTCTGGTAGTAGGATTAGGCTGTTAATTGAACCATAATGTAAAAAAGCCTGAGATTTCGCACTTTTTCTTAATTTAGGGTTATTTTTATGGCAAAGACTAACACCACAGAACTACTAGAAGCCCTAGCAGCTGAAATTGGCGAAAATGTTTACATAGACATTGCCAAATGGCATCTTTATTTATCTAATGCCAAACTGCATACAGTTGTTGCCGAGCAACTGTATCCCTTAATTACTTCCAATGCTGTAAATGAAGATCAAGTTTTAAAAGTCTTGAAATCAATTACAGTAAAAATTGGTGGCGGTAGAAGCGAACTTCCTTTAAGTGATTTACTGCCACTGCAATGCCAAGTAACATTAGTTGATATCTTAGAAAAATATCAACGCGAAATCTAATCTCTACAACCAAAATTATTTGAATTAGACAATTTTATCGAGCAGTATTACTTTATTTGAAATGCTGAATTGATGATAAACTTATTGTGTCAATTTTATAAAGATAAAAACCACAGAGACACATAGATACATTTTATGTAATTTATGTGTTCATATCTGGTAAAAATTTCCTTTAACAATTAAGGAATCTCAACCTTCTAAATTGGTTGAGACGGGAGTGGATATATCTTAAGACTCACTCCCAACTTTCATGCAAATTTATTGAGGCAATTTCTATGCTTTTACAAGTCAAAGATAGTGGCGAATTGGTAAAAATTGTTGAAATTCAGGAATTAATTGACCCGAATACTGATGTTGTTCAAGCAAAAGATCAAGAAGGCCAAGAGGAACAACAACCTGAAATTTTTAAAAAAGAAAATCTCGTTTTTCCTTCAGGTGAAGTTCTACCACGCTGCTGGATAGATGCTGACTATAGACACGATAACAGTTAATGATTTTAAAATCAGATAATTGGTAATGTAAATAGACTATTAGCAATTATCAATAGTAGGGGCACACATCTGTGCGCCCCCATCTGTAAGAGGTTAAAATAAAGCGTATTTTGTCAATCAGTTAAAAACTACTGTTAGTAGTAGCGATGGTATAGTACTGTTACTTAATAGCAGAGTAATCAAGTTACAACAAAGCAATAATCAACCTAACCCAGTTACCCAAGTACCTACTCCCTTTTCCACAATTGAGTCTGTAGAACTGGGTAATAGTGATATAGGACTATGATTTTATTTCGTGAAAAAACTTCGTACAACTCGAAAAGCCTGATTCTCTACTCCCTACTCCCTACTCCCCAGCTACGTAGATAATTTCAGAAATAAAATATGATTCCTATAATACACAACTGCTAATTAGAAGCGATCGCAGTTTATCATCTCAAAGATAACCCCAGACTAGCAAACCCAGAGTATGATAATCGAATGGCTGAGGCGATCGTTCGCGGTATTCTCCAGTATTTACAGCAAAGGTAAGTAATTTTGTTGTTGAATCAGGATTTTATACCAATCACAAAATAGGTGATCGGTATTTTGCATTAAACAGCAAACAATGGTATAGTTTAATCTTACAAGTCGGTTCTAGTGAGGAACAGTCACTAGAGGAAACGGGGAAAGTCTGGTGTGAATCCGGCACTGTCCCGCAGCTGTAATCAAGGTTTGCCTTGTGAGTCAGAATGCCCGCCGAACAGTTAACTCCTGCTAAAATCTACGAGGTATAGATAAGCGCTACTATGAATATTTTCACAATCAATCAATTTTATTTCTTCATTGCGCCGAAGATGCCCTTCAGGTCACGGTTTGTTTTTGAGATGATAGATAGTTAATTGGCGGTACAAGTTGCGCCTATAAGTATATTTTTCATGAAGTGGCTGTACTACTAGGTTATTTGGCACGATTATTGCAGATGTGAAAAGTGGCAGTTTTGTTATTAAAAGAACATTAAGAGCTACTTGCTAATGGCTGCTTTTGTGTCATTTGACCTGATAGTGGTCATCCAATTTAAGATTTTGGTGTTAGCGAGTCTTCTCCCAAGGGGAGACGCTAAGAGCGAACGAGCATTTGGCAAAATGAACCCGAAAGGGGGTTTCCAGGCCACTTGCTTCTACGGGGGAACCTCTGCAATGCAGTAGCTCCCCATGAGCGGACTGCACCAAGCCGAAGAAGGGATTGATTCTAGAGATAAATCCTGTAAATTGTACCATTAAGGAATTGTTGGTCAATTATTACTAATAGTTTGCAACAGATACATTGCACAGTTAGCAAGGTTAGATTTCATGCTGGCAAGACTGTGTAATATCTGCGTTTGGAACTTAATCCTACACATTTTAAAATTAATGCTCAACAAACAACATACTTTATTTGTTTGCACGACCTGCGCTAGCGTCTGCCAAGATGGCAAGCGGATTGGAGAAAGTGGCGGTCAGCAACTATTATTACATCTGCAACAACTTGCATTCAATTGGGAATTGCAAAATAAATTCTCTATTCAGGGAGTTGAATGCATGAGTGCTTGTAACCGTTCTTGTGTTATTGCCTTTACAGCAGAGGGTAAACCAACTTATTTGTTTGGCGATTTATCAAATGATAGTTGTGCATCTGCGGTACTGCAATGTGCCAGTCAATACTATGCGAAAGGCGATGGTTCACAAATGCGGTCAGAACGACCTGAACCTCTAAAAAAAGGAATTCTAGCAAAGATTCCACCACCAAGTAAGTGGACGCAATTAAACGTAAGTTGTTGTTAGTTTAAAACTGAATAAAAATTACCATTTTACTAATTCATAGTACTTAATCATTTAGTGTCAAAGGAATAGAAAATTATGCAGATTCAAACCGCAACATTAGGATATCCTCGTATTGGTAAAAATCGGGAAGTTAAGAAAGCTTTAGAAGCATTTTGGAGTGGCAATCTAGAGTCAAAATCATTACTCAAAACTGTGCAACAGGTTGAGGAATCCAACTGGCAAACTCAACTTGAAGCCGGAATTGATAAAATTGGAGTGGGTGATACTACACTTTATGATCACATCCTTGATTGGCTATTTCGTTTTGGTTTAATTCCCGAAAGATTTCAGCAATTTTCTGGTTTAGAACGCTATTTTGCAATGGCTAGGGGAAAGGAAGGAATACCTGCGCTGGAAATGACAAAATGGTTTGATACTAACTATCATTACTTAGTTCCAGAGATACCCGACCAAGTATTAGTAGCAGATTGGAGTGATTTTATTGAAAGAATTACTCGCGCTCAAAAAATATTAGAGAAACGAGCAATTCCCATTGTTTTTGGTCTCTGTACTTTACTTCGTTTAAGTAAGTTGGAGATGAATATTAAGAAGGCCATTTCTCAGTTTACTCCACTTTATATTAACTTGCTGACAGAGTTAAAATCTCTGGGTATTACCGAAGTACAAATTCACGAACCTGCATTGGTCTTGGGTGATGTAAATAATTGGAAAGAGTATTACCAAGCTGTATATAAATCTTTGGCTTTAATTGGATTAGACATACATTTAGTTACCTATTTTGATGATTTAGGTGAAAGCTATAACTGGGTGATGGAATTACCTGTAAATGCCATCAGCTTAGATTTTACTCGGGGACGGAATTTAGAGCTAATTAAAACTTATGGATTTCCTGAAGATAAACATCTAGGAGTTGGAATAGTTGATGCCAGAAATATTTGGCAAATTCATCCAGAAGAAATAATACCTAAGTTGGAAAGTATCAAAGAAGTAATCAAAAATAATGAATTCACAATCCAACCATCTGCTTCCTTACAATTTGTTCCCTACGATGCTAAACGAGAAAAACGATTACCATTACAGCTACGCAATGTCTTGAGTTTTGCTGAACAAAAACTTCAAGAAGTGATTTTTTTGGCTCGAACAATAACCGGAGAAAACACTAAATTAGAGCAAGAATCAATCAAGACTAGCTGGAGTAAGTTTGAGGAGTTTAATCCAGTAAAGCAGTCAGTTCAAGAAAGACTGAAAACTTTGAAGATTGATGATTTTCAGCGCTCATTATCCTACGGATTGCGGCTGGATTCCCAAATTTCGCTTCCTTTGTTCCCCACAACCACAATTGGTTCTTTTCCCCAAACCTCTGAAGTTCGTCAACTACGAATGCGTTACAAACGAGGTGAATTGAATCAGTCAGAATATGAAGCTGCAATTGATGTTCAAATTGCCGAGAGCATTAAATTACAAGAGGAATTAGGATTAGATGTTTTAGTTCATGGTGAGTTTGAACGCACCGATATGGTGGAATTTTTTGGACAGCAGTTATCAGGCTTCGCTTTCACTGAAAATGGTTGGGTGCAAAGTTACGGTAGCCGTTATGTTCGTCCACCAATTATTTACGGTGATGTGGTTCGGACTGCGCCAATGACGGTACGTGAGTTTCAAGTCGCACAATCTTTGACGGAAAAACCTGTAAAAGGGATGTTGACGGCTCCTGTAACTATCTTAAATTGGTCTTACCCCCGGACTGATATTTCCAGGTCAGAACAAGCTTTCCAAATTGCTTTAGCGTTGCGGGATGAGGTAGCAGATTTGGAAGCGGCTGGTGCAAAGGTAATTCAAGTTGATGAACCAGCCCTACGTGAGGGTTTACCCCTGAAAGTTGAGCGCTGGAATGAATATCTTTCTTGGGCTGTAGATGCATTTCGTTTGGCGACAGCAGTAGCCCAACCCCAAACCCAAATTCATACCCACATGTGCTACTGCGAATTTGGTGACATCATCAAGGATATTGAACGGTTAGATGCTGATGTTATTTCAATTGAAAATAGTCGCAGCAACAATCAAACTTTGCGAGAAATCACAGAGGGTGGTTACTCACATCAAGTTGGTAATGGAGTCTACGATATCCATAGTCCTGTCGTGCCGACAACTGAGCAGATTTTACAACAATTGCGGACTGGAATTGCTAATTTACCGATAAAACAAATTTGGGTAAATCCAGATTGTGGTTTGAAAACTCGGCGATGGTCAGAGGTTATTCCAGCTTTAAAGAATATGGTGGAAGCAACTAAAGTCTTGCGGGAGGAAGCAAACATGACTGTGAAAAAGTAGCCACAGGCATTATAGTAGGAGGCAGAAGGCAGCTATGCTGGAGGCAGGAGGTAGAACTATTACTATTCCTAGCATTCATCCGGTGAATAATCTTTTGATTTCCCTCCACTTTTACTTATTAAACGAATTGATTCAATTTGAATCGACTTTTCTAAAGCTTTTGCCATATCGTATAAAGTCAGGGCAGCCACAGAAACGGCAGTTAAGGCTTCCATCTCTACACCGGTTTCAGCTTTGGTTTTGACTGTGGCTTGAATTTGATAACCCGGTAGTTGGGAATCAGGTATGATTTCGACTGCGATTTTTTGCAAAGGCAACGGATGACAGAGGGGAATTAAAGTGGCTGTTTGCTTGGCTGCCATAATCCCAGCCAATCTTGCAGTTGCCAGCACATCACCTTTTGGGACATTTCCGGCTTGAATGGCAGCGAAGGTAGCTGGCAGCATTCGCACGTTGGCAGCTGCTACTGCTTGGCGAATGGTGGGTGCTTTATCAGACACATCTACCATCTGTGCCTGTCCTTGGGAATCTAGATGAGTTAAGTTGGCAAAATTAGATGGAAAATTATCTTGCACCATTTGGTTAGAACGTGTTAATATATATTGTCGGTGAGGGCGTGTAGCTCAGTGGACTAGAGCACGTGGCTACGGACCACGGTGTCGGGGGTTCGAATCCCTCCTCGCCCGTTTTTAAGAGTTGAAAGTTAGGAGTGATGAGTTAAATTTCATCACTCCTAACTTTTAAGTTTTTCAAGGCGTAGGCATCTGGAGCTTGACCTAATGCAAAGCGCAGTGAGTTGGATAAGTTTTTGCTCGAATGCGTGAGGAAAAGGATAAGTGCAAGAAAAGTAATCACTGCACCGTAGCCAAACATATCGCGGTAGCCTACTTGTTCAGCGATAATACCCAAAAGAGGAGCAGCGATCGCAACTCCCAAATCAAGTCCAGCTATACATATAGAAAAAATTTTCCCCCGTTCTTGCGGCAGTGAACGATCTGCCATCATAGTAATCATCATCGAGAACAGTGTACCACTACCAGCACCTTCAGCGATCGCAGCCAGTAAGAAAACGATCGCGCTGTTAGCCTGCCACAGCAGTATTAACGCTAAAACGTAGCAAAGAATACTAAAGGTAATAAACAAACCACGCCCAAAGCGATCGCTTGCTTTACCAATAAATATCCTAATATTAAAACTAGAAATTGCCGCAGCTGTAAAAAACAGTCCGCCATTGAAGTCCACCTCAGTGGATTTGAGGAACAATGCCACAAAAGTATGTACAGCACCAAGGGACAAACCAACCAGCAACATAACTATAGTTGGAACTCTCACCCGTGGACTAGCCAAAATTTGCCAAAATTTGCGATCCTCTTTTTGAGTTTGCTCCTGCCTTTGCACTGCCGGACTCGTAACTTGTACAATCCCCAAGAGGGCGACAAAACCCAATTCCGCAGACAACAGAAATAATATTCCGTAACCACTTGTAGCTTCTAAATACCCTCCCAAGGCAGGCCCAATTGCTAAACCAATAGGAGTTGCAAGGCTCATGTACCCAATGATTTCACCACGAGTGTTGGCAGGTGCTAAATCTGTGACTAAGGCACTGTAGCCAGTGCTAAAAGCAGCAATACTAATGCCGTGAAAAATCCGCACCAGGATCAACAGCCCAAGAGATCGGGTTGCCAAGTAACCAAAAGGTGCGATCGCCGCTACAATCGTACCAATTAACAAAACAATTTTGCGACCGCGTTCATCGGCTAATCGTCCCACCGTCGGGCGAGATAGCAATAGCCCAATAGCAAAACTGCCCATAACGATCCCAATTTCTTGCTTGCTTGCGCCCACATCATCAATGTAAAGCGGTAGGGTTGGTAAAAGCGAAGATATACTCGACCAGAATAATAAACCTGCTGCAAATAAAATCAGCAGGTTGCGCCGCAGTTCGGCGTCAAAGGTATCAAATGCTTTCAAGGTAGATGCAATTTAATTGGTTTTTTGTCATTTGTCATTTATTGCTCGTAACTAATGACTAATGACTATTGTTACGTTACTTAACATTTTTTGCTACTACCTCTCGCACGCGATAGATAGGCCTTCCTTGGGATTCGTGGTATGTACGCATGAGCAATTCTGCTAAAAGTCCAAAGCAAAATAACTGCACTCCTGTTACTAACAAGAGAACTGCTAAAATCAGCAAGGGGCGATTGCCAATGTCCTCATGGAAAGCAAATTTGATGAACGTCAAGTGAATTCCGATCGCAGTACCCGAAAACATTGAAATCAAGCCCAACAGCCCAAAAACGTGCATCGGACGAGTGAGGAATTTTTTCATAAACAGAATAGTTAACAAATCCATCAATACCCGGAATGTCCGCCAAATTCCATATTTACTACGACCAAAGCGACGGGCGTGATGGCGTACTGGTATTTCAGTAATTCTAGCTCCTTCGATGTACGCTAAAGCAGGTAAAAATCGGTGTAATTCTCCGTAGAGGTTCATATCTGCCAAAAGTTCTGCACGATAGGCTTTCAGCGAACAGCCATAGTCATGAATATTCACGCTAGTGGTGCGGCGAATTAACCAATTGGCAATTTTGGAAGGAAGTAACCGATTTACAGCACCATCCTGGCGTTTTTGTCGCCAACCACTCACTAAATCGTAACCTTCGTCCAGCTTTGCTAATAACATGGGGATATCAGCCGGATCGTTCTGGAGATCAGCATCTAAAGTGACGATCACTTTACCGACTGCATAATAAAATCCAGCAGCCATCGCCGCAGTTTGTCCGTAATTCCGACGTAAAATCACCGCCTTTAAATCAGTACGGATTTGCGCTTCTTTCTTGAGAAATTCCCCAGAACCATCTGTAGAACCATCATCCACACAGATAATTTCATAATTTATCTGACTAGAGGATAGAGTAGAGGCGATCGCTTCTAGTAAAAGCGGCAAACTCTCCACCTCATCATGTATTGGTACTACTACTGAAACATCTGGGACAATTGCACAAATCGCCCCATTTTCTTCAATCACCCCTTGATAAACCAACCCACTCCTCATAAGCCTCAGCGCCCTCAGCGTCTCTGTGGTTCGTAACTCTTAAAAACTCTACCAGCACCTCGCAGCTGCTGATAGTACGACTGACTAACTCCATCTCCCTGTTCCGAGAGAATATCAATTCCGATTCCATTCCGTCCCTGTTCTTTGCCAGAACTATGGATATAATAACCATCCGCCAAATAAAGCCCGACATGGGTGGCTTTTTGGCTAGTTCCAAAAAATACCAGATCCCCAGCGACTAATTCTGCAATCGTAATTGGTTGAGTGAATTTTTCCTGTTGATAGGCATCTCTAGGTAGCCAAATACCCACCGAAGCAAACGCCGCCTGCATTAACCCAGAACAGTCATAATTTGGCCCAACCGTACCACCCCAAAGGTAATAATTTGATTGTTGCATCGCTTTTTGGGTAAAGGCGATAATTTCTGCTAAAAGTTTTTTAATCTCCAATTCAGAAAATGTTGCAGCCTGATAAGGTACAGTAGCAGATTGTAATGAATCAAAATCTGAAACAGATATCCATCCTGGATAGTCATCTTCACATAAATACACCTCAACCGCCGAATTTTGATGATTTGATGTTACCCACAAATGTCTCCCAGATGCAGCTTGAGTTGCTAAACGCGTACATTCAGGAGAATCATATAAATTCAGGTTAGCTAAACACTGATACTCGCCTGATTTTGGATTTTGGATTTTGGATTTTAGGTTAAAGGACATTATCAGAGAATGATTTTTTTCAATAAAGACGAACAACTCGAAAATCTTGGGTTAGGCATTTTAGATGCAACTTGGGCGGAATTTGGG
Source organism: Nostoc sp. (assembly GCF_036917575.1). Classification (GTDB taxonomy): domain Bacteria; phylum Cyanobacteriota; class Cyanobacteriia; order Cyanobacteriales; family Nostocaceae; genus Nostoc. The sequence continues at coordinate 48,537 of NZ_JBALDC010000085.1, forward strand.
ACTTTAGCACGTAACCAGATTGCCTTAACTTGGGTTATATACGATCCACCAGTGCGAGTAAATACTGGTGGGGCGCTGACTCCCAACGCTTTTTGGGATCACCCAGTTCGTGGTTTCACTTATCGCGGTGTTGAGCGGATTTATCCTGCTAGTGTAGTCAAGCTATTTTACTTGGTAGCAGTAAATGAGTGGCTAGAAAAAGGCATGAGTCAAACCTCCAAAGAGTTGGAGCGAGCTTTGCAGGATATGATTGTCGATTCTAGTAATGATGCTACCAGCTATGTTGTGGATATTTTGAGTGGCACCACATCAGGCGCAGAATTACCAATTGGCCCCTTTGAAACCTGGAAATATCAGCGTAATATTATTAACCGTTATTACCAATCTTTGAGTTGGGAAGAATTGGAGACAATTAACGTCTGTCAAAAAACTTGGGGTGATGGCCCTTATGGACGGGAACGGGCGTTTGTGGGAGAGTTACTAGAAAATCGTAATATGTTGACCACAAATGCGATCGCCAGATTACTGCATAGTATTGTGGGTGGGGTAGCGGTTTCAAGTGCGCGATCGCAAGCGATGATGGCTTTATTGAAACGTCCTCTGAAGGATTTGTCTACTAACACCGAGGAAAATCAGGTGACAGGTTTTTTAGGTAATGGACTGCCTGAAAATGCTCAAATTTGGTCAAAAGCAGGTTGGACAAGTCAAGTTCGCCATGATGCTGCTTATATTGAGTTACCAGAACAGCGTCCTTACCTTTTAGTGGTATTTACTGAAGGTAAAGCCCAGGCTAAGAACCAGGATATTTTGCCTTTTATTTCTAGACGAGTTGCCGAAGCGATCGCTAGTCTATAGCAATCCTAAATCATGCGCGAACAACAAAATCCCCGACTTCTTCAAGAAGTCGGGGATTTGAGGCTTCTATTTCAACTTAAATTCGTCAAACTTCAATACTTCCGAATCAGGCTTACGAGTATCAAAACGATAACTACTTATCGTACCTGCTCCCGTATCAAAGATGCTGAAAACTGTAATATCATTACTTGCAATATAAGGCATCGGCTTTCCATTTTCACCTAGCAAGGGGGCAATTGTTGGTACTATCGGTTCTAAATCATTAGGATCGCCAAGTTTAACATAATCCTCTTGATATCCAATTGGTACTTCTCGCTTTCTGTCATCCCAAGCAGCACCGTAAGTATTGCCCACATTCGATGTTTCTAGAAAGTGCATTCCACTAGAACTAATAAAGCGATTCCACAAATGGGAATGCCCATAGAATACCAATTGCACATTAGCCGCTTCAAGTATTGGAACAACATCGCGGATAATGTAATCTGTGTCTTTAGGATACTCATAACGCACTGCTTTGATATTATTACCATCACGTTCTATTATTTGAACTGGTTCTGTATAAGCAGGAACTATGTTATCACCCAGAGTGTGGGGCGGATGATGAAACATCACAACTTTGTATTTTGCTTGTTGAAACTCAGGGCTGTTAAGTTCTGCTTCTAGCCAATTGTACTGCTTGCTGCCTTTAGCAATTGGCTCATAAATAACTTGTCCATAACCCCAATTTTCAGGATTATTTAAATCCTTTTCTGCTTCTAGATATCTACCTTTATGCTTTCTGGTTAAACTGGGAGTCCGCCACATATTGGTAATATACAGTACTACCAAACGTACATTACCAAAACTGACTGCATAATACCTTTTTCCACCCTCTTGACTTTCTGGTAAAGAGAAAATCTCTTCGTAGGTATTAGTATTAAAAGAATTATCGATTAAAGATTTATTGGGGTAGATTTTTTGAGAAACTACACGGGGAATTGTATCATCAAATTCATCATTTAAACTTCCCGTTCTGGCAAAGCGCCCCATCACCTCATGATTGCCAATGCAAGTAAACATCGGTGCGTGTTGAATTATTTGTCCACCAGTGTAGGTTGTCTTAACACCATCGTGCGTCATTTCATATTTAGCACGACCTTGTAAACCGGGAAACAACGCACCACCAATATTATCATCAAACCATTCTGAGGCGCGATCGCTAACATTGACCAAATCACCGGCAAACCACACGCCATCAACTTGTCCAACTGTTTCTACCACCTTTTGCAGATTTGCTGCTGTCATCGGTTTTAATTGATGATCTGAGGTAAGTAGAATTTTCAATGGTGTATCTGATTTGGGAGTAGCCGCGAGGGTAAAAACATCACTGTCAACACTTTCGCCGTCTTCTCGCACACTCGTGACACGATAGTTAACCCGCACACCAGAAGTTAACCCAGTTACCTCAGCCTCATGTCGCCAAATGTCCCGTTGGACAGGTTTTTGATAAACTTGTCCGTCTTTGGTTTGGTTTGCAACTCTTGATTGTTGATCTTCACGTGTGCGACTGAGTTTGATAGTACTTGCCTTAGCAGTTTGTTTGAGATTTTCGCCGTAGGTTACTGTGTGATTAACACCAGCGAATTCAGTAAACCAAACTACTCGTACTGAAGTTTCAGTTGGCAATTGTAAAAAGGGGTCGGTGAGTAGTTGGGGTGCTGATGTCATAATTGTTTGCCCAAATGAACGCACACTTAACAGAGTAAAGCATATAACAAGCGCAAGTATAGCTACTAAGGAAACTTTACGGCTGTGTAAGCGTTTGAGCATGAGTCAACTTCTTCGGGGAATTCAAAATTCAAAATTTAAAATTCAAAATTAATAAGATTATTTTAGTGTTGATGAATTAAGGTTTACGTCGTCTGGTGGATGGGAATCATAACTAACGCCGTGTGCAATTTAATTTTGTTAAACCTTGATTCCATTGTGGAGTAGGCATCTTGCCATACCAGAAAGGACGGACAAGATGTCCATCCTACAAGAATAAAAAAAAGTCGCACATCGCGTTAACTAATTATACGGACATGATAGGATTTACGGCGTTTTTATAGTCCTCTGGGTTGAATCCTGACTCTTGACTCCTGCCCAAACAGTAAGTGGCTGCCCAACTTGCTTGTATAGTAAACTCTCTAGAATTACACCATTATTGTTGGCGGTAAGAGTTTTATTGGGTTGATGCAGAGACTCATAAAAGCCGTTGTACCAACCTTTGTTAGACTTAAGGTTGGCTTGAACGAAATCAAATAACTGGCGGGTATAAGTAGTGTTATAAAGTACATGCCAGCCGATCGCAGCTTTGGCACTGAGGAATCGCAAATTGTTGTACTGTTCTCTGGTATCTGCGATGGTTGCCCAAGGTTCTCCGTTGACGAATAGGCTGCTGTAAACAAAGTATGGCGGGCGATCTAAGTTGTCTTCGGTGACGGCAGTCAATTGTTTTGTAGCTTCATAACGCGCTGCTTGAGCAGCTAAAATCCGATCGGCATAAGCTTTAGGCAAAGCTTGAAACCCAGTTTCGATACCATCTAAGATATAGGGTTCGCTAAGAACGTAGTTATTGGCTCCAGAGTTTTTATAGTCCCGTTTGTCGTAAGGAATTCCCTGTCCGTAAAGCTCGACAAAGGCAGTATTAGACTGATAATCTAAGGCTTTGTTAACATCCAAGCCCCAAAGCTTCAGACCATAAGCAGCATAATTCTCATAGCCCAAGCGACCTTCTTGATTGTACTGCTCTTTGCCTTTGATAACGGCAGTACCGTACATTTGGCCATTTGTGGTTAGACGCTTGACTTGCCAGTGTTTCCAAACAGCAGCAGTTTGCGATCGCATTTCTGGATACTTTGCCTCGACAATCTTCAACCAGATTGCCATTCTTCCTAAATCAATGGCTGACCAACCAATTTCTTCTCGTTTATCTAGTTGACCATAATTAACGGGTACGAGTGTTTTCGCATTGTAAACTTTGTTGGGTAGTTCTCCTTTGTACAAAGGCATTGATGCCAATGTATTTAACATTTTGCTCATTTTGGCTGTAAATTCAGCCGCAGGCACGATATTGAGTTCTCTAGCACTGACTAAGGCTGCGATCGCTGCTGTCTGATCCCACATACTTATAGAAGCAAAGCCATCAACAGAATTGATCAAGCCAGTTTCATCGTTCCAGTTGCGCTGGAAGTATGACCAAGCTTGACGGGCCGTTGTCATTTCTTCTGAAGTCAGTTTTCCAACTCCAGGAGCAGTATAAGGAATTATGGCTACTGTTAATTGGTTCTTAGGAATGGATTGACCCGGCAAAACTACAGATTTAGCATCAAGGCTGGCAATTGTTTCAGCTTCATTTGCACTAGAGACAGGGGGTTGGGTTTTCTGTGGTTGGGAAGCAGTAGGGGATGTTGATATTTCCGGTTGTTTTATAGAAGTATTGGAAAGTTGCTTAGACCAACCATTTAAAATTGCGATCGCGATCGCAGCAGTCAAAACTCCTCCGACAGAAGCTAGTATGGACAAGCTCTTAGGTGGTGGTTGAAAATCAGAACTCATAAGTCAGGGTTGTTTGCGTAGTTTCACCAAATACATTCTTCCCAAGTTTGAAATGTAACTAACACCGAGATGTCCACCAGACTACTACAATAAAATAGTCACGCACCCAATCTCTGGAGTTCTAGCAGTGGGCTTATTTGATGATTTGAGTCGGTTTCTAGAAAACCGTTTAGAAGAATTCTTGCGTAACAATCCACATTTGGAGTTAGAGGCGCTGCTAGAACAGCTGCGTGAGCAAGAAGAAGATACATTAAAGCTGATCGCAGATTTAAAATTACAAGAAAAGCGATCGCAAGAAGAAATTCTCTCCACCGCGCAAGAAATTCAGCGTTGGCATATCCGCATTCAAAAAGCCAAAAACGCTAATAGAGAGGATTTGGCGGCGGCGGCTCTTGAGCGAGAAGCAGCCCTGTTGCGCGAAGGAAATCAGCGCTGGGGACACATGCAAGGGCTGAAAGAACGCATTAACCAATCTCAGGAACTACTGCAAAAAATTCAGCAACGGCGACAGGAGGTGCAAGCTAAAGCCGCCGAAGCACAGACAGAGCGTGCTAAAGCGCAAAGTCAGCAGCGTTTTGAAACTATTGGCTGGTCGAATCAAACTAGCAATTACTCTAGTGGTTTTGATGACTTAGAAGAGAAGTTCCGTAGCTGGGAAACTCAGGATGAGTTAGAACAAATGAAGCGGAATATGCAGAAGTAGCGCCTATTGGCTACAATACGCCGAAATAACAAATGCGTTGGCGTAGCCCGCCGTAGGCATCGCTAGAAATAGTTTACTCACTTGGTTTTTCGCGTCAGTTTTACCCCACCCTAACCCTCCCCGTATGTATTGGGGAGGGAACAAGATTTCTTATTACCCCCCTTTTTCTGCCCTCTGCCTCCTGCCTCCTGCCTCCTGCTATATCATGTTTTTTTGGTTGATACGCTTTTCTCCCTTTTATCCTGCAAGCTACGAAATTTAACCAGCACTGGAATATACTGTTGAATCATCCAAATCAACGCCTCAATTGATGAGTTACCTTGGTCGATTCGGCTTTTAGCTTGTAAACCAATCAAAAACAGTTGCATTGCCAGCAACAAAGCAATGGTTTTACTGAGAATATTTTGACGCTTACCTTGCATTTGTTTCTACCCCAAAGAGTTGATAGATACAGGTTCTCTTTGGGGTTGTGTCCCTAAGCAAATACCCCAAGGTAGCTGAAAATGCTTTAGAATCTGGATTACATGAGTTTGGGGTGGTAGTTTCAATATGGGGTAGCCTCAAACTTCTTACTCAATTTGGATGTAATGCCACGAACTACCTATGGGCCTGAGATTCAAAAGCGAGTCAAGCGTCTCTTAGAGGCGTTGCTTTGTTTTGTTGATGGAGAATTTGAGGAAGGTAACTTTAAAATTGAGTTTGACTGGAAAGAAGCAGATAGCCTTAACCCCAAGCTGACTGTACAGACTACGTTAGTTGTGTTGGAGTTGCTGACGCAAAAAGACCAATATCCTGGCAAGTTAACTAAAGCGCAAATTCGAGAAGCGCTGAATTTGCTGAAGGATTTTTTGAAGATTCTGGAAGATAACCGTCTCCAAACTCAAGGTTCTGATGACTGGCGCTTTACTTTAAAGCTATGGTCAAAGGATAGAGAGAAGAACCTGAAAGGGTTTGATGAAGCGTGGGAAGAGAAAAGACCAAATAAATCGAAAAAATTAGCAGCCAATTTCACCCAAGATGAGTGTGTTGCGACTGTACCCCGAATTAAACTTACTCTATTTCAAGCGCCACCTTTACCTACATACTTTGTAGAACGCCCAGAGTATAGCGATGATTTAAAGACTCGTCTTTTAAATGGTTCATCCTCTGATAGTCGCACTTTAGTAATTACTGCGATTCACGGTTTGGGTTCGGTGGGCAAATCTACTTTAGCTGCGGCTTTAGCCTATGATGCAGAAATACAATCTCGTTTTTGTGATGGCATTCTTTGGGCAACATTAGGTCAACAACCCAATGTGCTGGCTTTACTTAGTGGCTGGGTGCAAGCATTAAGAGACTATAGCTTTAAGCCTACGAGTGTTGAAGCAACTTCCTCGCATTTGCGGACTCTGCTTTATGACAAGGCTGTGTTACTAGTGGTGGATGATGCTTGGAATACCGAAGATGCACGAGCATTTAATTTTGGTGGTGCGCGTTGTCAAGTTTTGGTAACTACTCGTGAAGGCGCGATCGCTCATGCTCTGGGAGCTAGCCTTTATAATCTCGATGTGATGAAACCAGCCCAGGCGATGGAACTGCTGGAGAAGAGATTAGGACGTCACATCATCGGTGTAGAGCGTCAGTCAGCAGAAAATTTAGCCGAAGCTGTTGGTTATCTACCTTTGGCACTGGAATTGGCAGCTGTTCAGGTTGCAAGTGGTACATCTTCTTGGACAAGGTTTTTACAAGATATTCAGCAAGAAATTGCCCGATTAAAATCATTTAACCTTACTGGAGCTAGAGATGCTACTGATGAAGCCAGCTTAAAACGCCTCAGCCTAACTGCATCATTAAATTTGAGTATCAAGCTATTGCCAGAAGAAGAAAGACAAAATTTTAGTTGGCTGGGGGTGTTACCTGAAGATGTAAGCATTACTCCCAAAATGGTAGCAACACTTTGGGATATTGACGATGAGCGCGATGCCTCTGAGACATTGCAATATTTGTCGGATAAAGCGCTACTATTGCCTGGAGTATCTGTAAATGGAACACCCAGCTATCGTTTACATGACTTATTTCACGACTTAGCATGTAATTTGTTAACTGCTCCCTCTACGCCAAAGCGCTCAGGAGATTTGGCTGGGTTGGGTTTGAATCTTGCTGATGCTCATGCTGGTTTGTTGGAGAAATATCGGCAAAAAACTGAAAATAATTTATGGCATAGCTTGCCCGATGATGGTTACATTCATCAGCATTTAGTTTGGCATTTAGAGAAGGCGAAACGGGTTGAAGAGATTCACCAGTTATTACGGGAAAATTCAGCAACTCGAAATAATGGCTGGTATGAAGTACGGGAGAAATTGGGACAAACGGGGGGTTACATCACAGATATTTTTCGCGCTTGGGAATTAGCAGAGGCAAATTGGACTGAAGTAACTTTGCCCCAAGTGGTGGGTTGGCAATGTCGCTATGCTTTGATTACGGCTTCTCTTAATAGTTTGGCAGCTAATTTACCAGTGGAATTGCTGCTGGTGTTGGTCAAAAACAATTTCTGGACTGCTGAACAAGGACTAGCTTATGCCCTGCAAAAACCAAAGCTAGAGGAGAAAGTGACAGCCCTTGCAGGGTTAGTAAAGTATTTGCCACAAAACTTAGAAAAACTAGCACTGTCAGAAGCATTTGCCACCGCTAGAGCAATTCAGAATGACAGGTATCGCGCCAATGCTTTGAGAGCATTAGCAGACAAACTACCGGAGGTGTTGCCAGAAGCACTCGCCGCCGTTAGAGGGATTCAAGATGAATATTCTCGCACCAATACCCTGAGAGCATTAGCGGACAAACTGCCAAGTGAGTTGTTGCCAGAAGCACTCGCCGCCGCTAAGGCAATTCAATCTGAGAGCGATCGCGCTTATGCCCTGAGTGCGTTAGCGGACAAACTGCCAAGTAAGTTGTTGTCAGAAACACTTGCCGCCGCTAGGGCGATTCAGTCTCAAAGGTATCGTGCTGACGCCCTAAGTGCATTAGCAGACAAACTGCCAGAATTGTTGCCAGAAGCACTTGCCACCACTAGGGCGATTCAGTCTCAAAAGTATCGCGCCAATGCTCTAAGTACATTAGCAGACAAACTGCCAGAGTTGTTGCCAGAAGCACTTGCTGCCACTAGGGCGATTCACTATGAGAAAAATCGTGCCGATGTCCTGAGAGGATTAGCAAACAAACTGCCAAATGAGTTGTTACCAGAAGCACTCACTGCCGCTAGAGCGTTTCAGTCTGAGAGGTATCGCGCCGATGCCCTGAGTGCATTAGCAGATAAACTGCCAGAGGTATTGCCGGAAGCACTCGCCACTGCTAAGGCGATTCAGTCTGAGAGCGATCGCGCCGATGCCCTGAGTGCATTAGCGGACAAATTACCAAGTGAGTTGTTGCCAGAAGCACTTGCCGCGGCTAGGGCGATTCAGTCTGAGCATTCTCGCACCAATGCCCTGAGAGGATTAGCGGACAAATTACCAAATGAGTTGTTACCAGAAGCACTCACTGCCGCTAGGGCGATTCAGTCTGAGAAGTATCGCGCCGATGCCCTGAGTGCATTAGCGGACAAACTGCCAGAGTTGTTGCCAGAAGCACTCACCACCGCTAGGGCAATTCAAGATGAAATGTATCATGCTCATGCCTTGAAAGCATTAGCAGACAAACTGCCAAGTGAGTTATTGCCAGAAGCACTCGCCGCCGCTAGGGCAATTCAGAATGAATATTCTCGCGCCGATGTCCTAAGTGCATTAGCGGACAAACTGCCAAGTAAGTTATTGCCAGAAGCACTCGCCGCCGCTATGACAATTCAGAATGAATATTCTCGCGCCGATGTCCTAAGTGCATTAGCGGACAAACTGCCAAGTGAGTTATTGCCAGAAGCACTCGCTGCTGCTAGGGCAATTCAGTCTGAGAAGTATCGTGCCAATGCCCTAAGAGCATTAGCGGACAAACTGCCAGAGGTTTTGCCAGAAGCACTCGCTGCTGCTAGGGCAATTCAAGATGAGGAGTATCGCGCCAATGCCCTAAAAGCATTAACGGACAAACTGCCAAGTGAGTTATTACCAAAAGCACTCGCTGCTGCTAGGGCAATTAAAAATGAGGAGTATCGCACCAATGCCCTAAAAGCATTAACGGACAAACTGCCAAGTGAGTTATTACCAGAAGCACTCGCCGCCGCTAGGGCAATTAAAAATGAGGAGTATCGCACCAATGCCCTAAAAGCATTAACGGACAAACTGCCAAGTGAGTTATTACCAGAAGCACTCGCCGTCGCTAGGGCAATTCAGTCTAAGAAGTATCGCGCCGATGTCCTGAGTGCATTAGCAGACAAACTGCCAGAGGTTTTGCCAGAAGCACTCGCCATCGCTAGGGCAATTCAAGATGAGGAGTATCGCGCCGATGTCCTGAGTGCATTAGCGGACAAATTGCCAGAGGTTTTGCCAGAAGCACTCGCCGCCGCTAGGGCAATTCAGGATGACAAGTATCGCGCCGATGTCCTGAGTGCATTAGCGGACAAACTGCCAGAGGTTTTGCCAGAAGTACTCGCCGCTGCTAGGGCGATTCAGGATGAATATTATCGCGCTAATACCCTAAAAGCATTAGCGGACAAACTGCCAAGTGAGTTATTGCCAGAAGCACTTACTGCCATTAGGGCGTTTCAGAATGACAGGTTTCGCGCCAATGTCCTGAGTGCATTAGCGGACAAACTGCCAGAGGTTTTGCCAGAAGCACTCGCTGCCGCTAGGGCATTTCAGGATGACAAGTATCGCGCCAATGCCCTGAGTGAATTAGCGGACAAACTGCCAGAGGTTTTGCCAGAAGCACTCGCTGCCGCTAGGGCAATTCAGGATGACAAGTATCGCGCCAATGCCCTGAGAGCATTAGCTTCCGGTTTGTCACAAATGCCATCTGCCACACTTTTCACCCTCTGGCGAAATACGCTGCGTCAGCTATCGTTTCACACTCGTTCTTATTTCCTAGAAGAGATCGAGGCATTGTTTCCAGTTATATTTGCATTAGGTGGTGAAACAGCAACGGCAGAAGTTTTCCGTGCAATTGTAGATGTGGCGCGATGGTGGCGATGATTTAACAGTTATCAGTTCGTTACACATCACCTATTTATGGTAGTCATAAAATCATCACAGAAATTGTCTAGACTGTCGATGAGCGATCGCCAGGGGTTATCTTTGGCAATGAGAGCGATCGCGTTTGGGCAAAAAGCGATCGCGTTGAGGTTGAGCATCTCAAAACTAATTTTTTCTATAAACATCTTTCCGATGCTTGCACTGCAAAATTTGTATGAGTTGACTTTCATCATCAATCTCATAACGAACTCTATAATCACCAATACGGATACGATACTCGTTATCAAAACCTTTTAACTTGACAATTCCATCGGGACGCGGTTCTGAAGCAAGATTTTGGATTTTTTCAATAACACGCTCAACAAGATCATTTGGTAAGTTGTCAATCTGCTTTTGTACCGACTTTGAAATAATGACCGCATAACTCATTATCTCTGCTCTAAGCGGTTAGCAAGATATTCATCTATAGTCACTGACTCACCATTCCTATACTCAGCGCGAACTGCTTGAATTTCGGCCAGTGTATCTGCATTGTCTTCGTACAACGCTTCTTCGGCTTCAAAAATTTGTTGCTCAATTAGCTCTTGAAGTTGACGTTTTTCTGTTAAATCAAGGGAAGATATTGCTTCTGCTAAAGTTTCTAAGGAGAGTTGTAATTTAACAATGGCTGGCATTTATTCTCCTATTGGGTGTATTCTTTCGCATTTTGACACCATTATGCTAATTTTAACACTCATATTTTTGTCAACCCAAAAGTCTTTGGGTTGTGTTTCAGGACAAATGCATCTAAACTTCAGACTTGTGGGGTACAACGCAGCAATTGGATTTGCCTAACTTGCGATTGCGATCGCCTATATCGGTCTTTCCTACAGCAGAATACTAAGCGATCGCTTAAGCTGCTTTGCATCTACGCACTCCCCAACAAACTGAAGCGGTCTAACTTGTAACGAGAGTGGTTTCAGTCGCAATGGGAGTGGTCTAACTCGTAACAGGAGTGGTTTCAGTCGCAATAGGAGTGGTCTAACTCATGACGGGAGCGGTTTCACTCGTGACGGAAGTGGTTTCAGTCGCGATGGGAGCGGTCTAACTCATGACGGGAGCGGTCTAACTCATGACGGGAGCGGTTTCACTTGTGACAGAAGTGGTCTTACTCGTGACGGGAGTGGTCTCACTTTTGCTTTTTTACATTATTAATTAAATTCTGAAAATAAATACCGAAAAATTACCGATATGACCTGAAAATTTTCTAAGCAAAAACTGCGAGTTCTGCTGAACCGGAACGCAGTTTAATTAAGCCAAGCTAGCTCTAACAGCATTTTAAAGGAGTAATTTTATGTCTCGTCAAAAACGTACATCCCGCATTCTAGAAAAAGCTCAGTTAAGGTCGGCTGGACTGAAATCGATTGTTCCAAACATCAAATTTGATGAAAATTATAATCTGGAAAAACTAATTGAGTCAATTGAGCAGTTACGCAACAAACTTGATGTTTATAATACTGCTCTGTCTGTGGTTGACTCTTCTAAAACGGAAATTGAAGAGATGGAAAAAAACTTGAGTCAGCTTTCTGAAAAGATGCTGATGGTAGTTGCGATCAAATACGGCAAAGACAGCCGCGAGTATGAGATGGCGGGTGGTGTTCGCAATAGCGATCGCATCCGCAAAATTAGGTCGAGTCGCTTGAAAAATGTTGCAGAACAAACATCTGATGAAGATGCTAAAACTGCATAAAATGCCGGATAAGGTAAGAGACGCGATGAATCCCCGTCTCTACAAAAGACTGATTATTGTAGAGACGGTGATTTATCGCATTTTTGAGAAATCTGAAAGAAACTGTTTCCGAAGTACCACCTACGACTTTAGAGTGTTGAAATATAGCTGTAGTCACATAGGCTAGGACATTTTGAAAAGATGAATGCTAATAATAGTAATAGTTCTACCTCCTACCTCCTGCCTCCTGCCTTCTGCCCCCTGCCTCCTACCTCCTGCCTCGCCCCCTGCTATACGTGTTGAGGAAAAGCAAATTGGGCGTTAGCACCCTAGCAAAATCAGCACATAATACAATAGCTAGTGTCCAGCAAAAGCCACTCATGCCGCAAAATAACCAAACCGCCGTCGAATTCCGTGATGTCACCTTTAGCCGCAACCATCGCTCATTGGTGTCAAATCTCAATTTCACCATCTGCCAAGGAGAAGCACTGGTATTACTTGGGCGCAGTGGTAGCGGCAAAACCACGACAATGAAGTTAATTAATCGCCTATTTACACCAACACAAGGTGAAGTTTTATTTAATGGCATTCCTACAACTCAATGGGATGCAATTAAACTGCGGCGAAAAATTGGTTATGTCATTCAAGAAACTGGTTTATTTCCCCATTTTACTGTTGAACGCAATGTGGGTTTAGTCCCATCTTTAGAAGGTTGGCAATCTAAACAAATAAAAACGCGGGTTCATGAATTGTTGCAATTGGTAGGCTTAGAACCAGCACAATTCGCGGGACGTTACCCACACGAACTTTCGGGAGGACAAAGGCAAAGAGTCGGTGTAGCTAGGGCTTTAGCAGCAGATCCGCCTGTGTTATTGATGGATGAACCCTTTGGCGCACTCGATCCAATTACGCGCCTAGAACTGCAACAAGAGTTTCGATATTTGCAGCAAGAGTTAGGTAAAACTGTTGTGTTTGTCACCCACGATATTCAAGAAGCCTTGGTTTTGGCATCGAGAATTGGTTTAATGTCTGGCGGAGAATTGGTAGTATTGGGGACGAAAGATGAATTTATGCGATCGCAACATCCAGAAAGCCTCGCCTTTCTGCAATGTCTGCGTTCTTTGCAAGATACTTTATGAAAAATTTCTTCCTGGTTAAGTATGCCCCAGAAATTCTTCAGCATACTCTAGAACACCTATTTTTAGTAGGTATTGCTATCGGAATTGCCATACTTATAGGTATTCCATTAGGTATTTTAATCACACGTAAAACATATCTCCGCCAACCAATTCTCGGCATAGCGAATATTTTCCAAACTATTCCTAGTTTGGCCCTATTTGGCTTACTTATTCCTGTTCCGATAATTGGCGGAATTGGAGCAGTCCCAGCAATTCTCGCCCTGATTGTATATTCTTTGCTGCCGATAATTCGTAACACTTACACAGGTATTACTAGCATCGATCCAGCAATTCGGGAAGCTGGGAGAGGCATGGGAATGACAGATAGACAATTGTTACTGCAAGTTGAGATTCCCTTAGCAATGGGAGTAATTTTGGCAGGAGTGCGAGTTGCAACGGTAATTGCCATAGGTATTGCAACTATTGCCGCAGCAATTGGGGCTGGTGGTTTGGGAGTGTTTATTTTTCGCGGCATATCAGTAGTAAACGATCAGTTAATTTTAGCTGGTGCAGTTCCAGCAGCAATAATTGCATTACTAGCTGACTTTGCAATTGGCTGGATGGAGAATAAATTAAAAATTAAAAATTAATGAAAAGATTTTTCACGCTTTGCTTGTTAAGTTTTGCCTTGTTATGGTTAACCGCTAGTTGTACGTCGAATTTAAATAGTAATAATAATGCTAATATTATTGTTGCTTCCAAAGATTTTACCGAACAAGATATTTTAGGTGAACTATTAGCACAGCAAATCGAGGCAACAACTAATTTAAAAGTGGAGCGTCGTTTCCATTTGGGTGGTTCTTTCATCTGTCATAGTGCTATTACCTCTGGAAAAATTGATGCGTATATTGAGTACACAGGCACAGCTTTTACTGGAATTTTAAAGCAAAAAGCAGTTAATGACCCTAAAGAAGTTTATCAGAAGTTAAAACAACTTTATGCGCAGCAATTTAATTTAGAAGTGATGCCCAGCTTGGGTTTTGAAAATACTTTTGCGATGATTATTCGGGGTGCAGATGCCAAGCGTAACAATATTCAAACTCTCTCTCAAGTTTCTCAATATACACCTCAGTGGCGCGGCGGTTTTGGCTATGAATTTTTGGAAAGGGAAGATGGTTTTCCAGGATTAGCTAAAACCTACGGGTTACTTTTTGCTAAACCTCCCCAAATTATGGACTTGGGTTTAGTATATCGTGCTCTAATTCAAAAACAAGTAGATATGGTAGCGGGTAGTTCCACAGATGGGCAGATTTCCCGCTTGGATGTAGTGGTACTAAAAGATGATAAAAAATATTTTCCTCCTTATGAAGCTGTGCCAATTGTTCGGCAAGAGATTTTAAAAAAATATCCTGAATTAAGAACAGCGATCGCATCACTTGCAGGTAAGATTTCGGCAGATGAAATGCGACATTTAAACTATTTAGTTGAGGGAGAATTACGTGCTGTTAAAGATGTTGTTCAGGAGTTTCGGAAATCGAAGGGATTAGGTTTTTCTTAAGGATAAGTAAATAATGGCGTGGCATAACTAAACGCTAAGAGCAAACAAGCCAGCAAACTTGTCCAAAGCAGTGGCTCCCCAACCTACAAATTATCCGCCAGTAAACTCGCATCTCTTCCATGCTCTGGTAGCGGTGTCATCAGCAAAATCTCTCCTCTGCGATATTTAATGCGAGGTGAGGAGCGATCGCCTAGTTGCTGACTTAATGCTTGATAGTCTTTCCAGTTTCCCAAAAGCTTCAACACCGCGCCAGGTGGTAACTCAATTCTTTCTGGTGTAATTACGGTATCCATAATTAGCTCACATTTTAGATATTGGCGATCGCATTACATCGAGGATAATGATTAAACAACCACAAAATTGTTGTTCGTTATTGACAACCCAGGAGATAATCCGGCAAATTGTACCTGAGTAAATGCGCCTGCACTACCATCCTGATCAAAGAACAATGCACCTGTAGTAGAGTTATAAATAAATCGCTGGCTACTAGTGGTCGCAGATTCTCCAAGTGTAAACTGACTTGCTTGAAGTACACCTGCTGATAAACCGCCACCAAAACCAGCAGCCGACACCTGAATTAGTTCATTCGGTTCATTATTGGCACCGAAGTCACGTATCAAATCAAGACCTTCATCGAAACTATTGAAAACAAAGGTATCAATGCCACCTTCCCCAAACAGCCGATCATTACCTTTGCCACCGATGAGAATAGCATCGCCATCACCGCCAGTGAGGGTATCATCACCATTGCCACCTATGACCGTGTTATTACCTGAGGCAAAAGACGCTATCAGGGAATCATTACCATCGCCCCCATCTAACAGATTATTGCCTGTTGAACTGTCAACATTTAGTGTATCGTTACCAACACCACCGTTGAAGGTGTTATTACCAGAGGTAGTGTAAGAATCGGTATATAGATAATCATTACCATCGCCCCCATCTAATAGATTATTCTCTGCTGAACCGTCAATAAACAATGTATCGTTACCAGCACCACCGTTGAGGGTGTTATTGCCAGAGGCGCTACTTCCAATATAAGTTCCGAATTCGTCGTAAATAATACTCTGGGCCTGTAAAGAATCATTGCCATCGCCTCCATTGAGGAAGTGATTTCCTGTTGAAAAACTAATATCCAATAAATCTTCGCCAGCGCCGCCATCTATTGTATCGTTGCCATTGCCTGAGCGGAGCGTATCATTACCATTGCTTCCGACTAGATAATCATCGTAGTCTGTACCTGTGATATTTAATTGTTCGATAAACTTATAGCTAAACACTGTTGTGTCCGCCGTTGAAGAAATTACTCCAATGTTAGTAGTCGGATTGAAAGTCGAAGTAATTCCGGTGGTAGCACTGCTATAACTCAAAGACAAGGTGTCGTTACCTGTTCCCCCGTCTACTGTTTGAGTCACTAACGTAGATAAAGAGTAGAAATTTAAAGAATCATCGCCATTCCCGCCATTGAGGGTGTTATTGCCATCGCCACCATCGAGAGTATCATTGCCATTGCCACCATTAAGAATATCATTGCCATCGCCACCTCTTAAAATGTCATTGCCACTTAAGCCTTCAATAATGTCATCACCCCCTTGACCATTGATGACATCATTGGAATTGTCAAATCCACTAACATTGTTGTCGAGGTCATTTAGGAAGGTGACTGTATTTTTTTTAAAGACAGTGCTTTGGGTGGAGTTAGCATCAAAGACATCAAAGCTGTCGGTGATGCTAGTTTGCCCAGAAAACAGAATATTGCCCAAATCTACGGTGGCTCCAGTAGATAAACTTAGGTTATCCAGGTTGGATAGGGCAAAGTTTTCCAGGATGAATCTGGTATCATCATACCCTTGAAAGCTGATTGACAAACTTGTGCCATTCTGGGTGAGAAGCAAATTGTCGGCAGTGAAGCCATTATTGTCCTGGAATATTAGAGTATCCACTTCGGCTATGACTGCTGCTGTGGGTTTTATTCCTTCACCTACTCCAGTAAAATCGGTGATTGTATGAGTGCCAGTACTAATCGTGTGGATGTGTCTATCAATATCAGTTGTGTCATAGCTTAAGCCTTTGTAAACAAATTTATCCTTACCACCGCCGCCTGTGAGGCTATCTTTACCACCGTTGAGGGTGTTATTACCAGTGGTTAGAGTATCATTGCCATCGCCCCCAGAAAGGAGGTTATTGCCAGATGAGCGAGAGTCGAAGTAGAAGTAATAGCCATAACCTTGGTAAGCATAGCCAGAGATATCTAGAAAATCATTGCCATCGCCTCCAAAAAGCAGGTTATCACCATTTGAACCACTAGCGCTCAAGGTATCATCACCAGCACCACCGTTGAGGGTATTATTGCCATGTGAACGAGAGTTATGCGATGAGGACTCTTCACGCTTATCACTCCCAGAGATGGAGAGAGAATCATTGCCATCGCCTCCATCTAAGAGGTTATCCCCAAATGAACCGCTAGCATCCAAAGAGTCGTCACCAACACCACCGTTGAGAGTATTATTGCCATGTGAGCGATCATCAACACTTCTTTCTTGATAGCTGAGGTACGTGTAGTTGCCAGAGGCGAAGAGAGAATCATTGCCATCGCCACCATTAAGCAGATTATTACCTGAGGGAAAGTCAGCATCTAAAAAGTCGTCACCAACACCACCGTTGAGGGTATTATTGCCTGCACTACCTCTTAAAAGGTCATTGCCACTTAAGCCTTGAATAATGTCATCGCCCCCTTGACCATTGATCACATCATTGGAATTGTCAAATCCACTAACATTGTTGTCTAGGTCGTTTAGGAAGGTGACTGTGTTTTTTTTAAATACAGTGCTTTGGGTGGAGTTAGCATCGAAAACATCAAAGCTGTCGGTGATCGTAGTTTGCCCATAAAACAGAATATTGCCTGAATTTACAGTCGCTCCAGTAGATAAGCTTAGGTTATCCAAATTTTCCAGGGCAAAGTTTTCCAGAATGAATCTGGTATCACCATACCCTTGAAAGCTGATTTCCAGATTATTGCCATTCTGGGTAAGGAGCAAGTTTTGTGCAGTGAAGTCACTATAGTAGTTACTAAAGTTCTGGAAACTTAGGGTATCCACTTCTGCAATGACTGCTGCTGTTGGGTTTGTTCCTTTACCTACTCCACCGAAATCGGTGATCGTATTAATGTCGTTTGAGGCGCTGTCAAAAAATATATCATTGCTACCGCCACCAGTTAGAGTGTCGTAGTAATCGTGGAAATTGTAGTCATTTGTAGCGCCCTTTAGGGTATCCTTCCCGTTGGTTCCAATGATAATTGCCATAAGTTTTTCCTGATTGAATCAATATTTTGGAGTAACTTTAGTTGTCAATAATCGAGTTAGTGCTGTTTGAGCGCACAAATAGTATGCTAAAAGTTAAAGCTTTGGGCAGACTTTATTCAATTACATTGAGGATAAGATTAAACAACCACAAAATTGTTGTTCGTTAGTGACAACCCAGGAGATAATCCGGCAAATTGTACCTGAGTAAATGCGCCTGCACTACCATCCTGATCAAAGAACAATGCACCTGTAGTAGAGTTATAAATAAATCGCTGGCTACTAGTGGTCGCAGATTCTCCAAGTGTAAACTGACTTGCTTGAAGTACACCTGCTGATAAACCGCCACCAAAACCAGCAGCCGACACCTGAATTAGTTCATTCGGTTCATTATTGGCACCGAAGTCACGTATCAAATCAAGACCTTCATCGAAACTATTGAAAACAAAGGTATCAATGCCACCTTCCCCAAACAGCCGATCATTACCCTTGCCACCGATGATGATCGCATCACCACTGCCACCTCTGAGGGTATCATCACCACTGCCACCTTCGAGGGTGTTATTACCAATGGCACCAGAGGCTATCAGGGAATCATTACCATCGCCCCCATTTAATATGTTGGCACTTGAACCGTAAACATCCAATGTATCGTCACCAACACCACCGATGAGGGTGTTATTACCTGAGGTATTAATGGCTCTCAGAGAATCATTACCATCGCCCCCATCTAATAGATTATCGTCTGCTGAACCGTAAATATCTAATGTATCGTTACCAGCACCACCGTTGAGGGTGTTATCGCCAGAGGCACTACTTCCAACGTAATTTCCGAATTCGTCGTAAATATTACTCTGGGCCTGTAAAGAATCATTGCCATCACCTCCATTAAGCAGGTGATTTCCTTTTGAAAAACTAATATCTAATAAATCTTCACCAGCACCGCCATCTATTGTATCGTTGCCATTGCCTGAGCGGAGCGTATCATTACCAGTGCTTCCGACTAGATAATCATTGTAGTTTGTACCTGTGATATTTAATTGTTCGATAAACTTATAGCTAAACACTGTTGTGTCTGGTGTCGTCGAAATTACTGTAATATTAGTAGTCGGATCAAAAGTCGCAGTAATTCCGGTGGTAGCACTGCTATAACTCAAAGACAAAAAGTCGTTACCTGTTCCCCCATCTACTGTTTGAGTCACTAAGGTAGATAGGGAGGTGAAATTTAAAAAATCATCGCCATCGCCACCATTGAGGGTGTTATTGCCATCGCCACCATCAAGAGTATCATTGCCATCGCCACCGTTGAGAGTATCATTGCCATCGCCACCCCTCAAAATGTCACTGCCACTTAAGCCTTCAATAATGTCATTACCCCCTTGAGCATTGATCACATCATTTGAATTGTCAAATCCACTAACATTGTTGTCGAGGTCGTTTAGGAAGGTGACTGTGTTTTTTTTAAAGACAGTGCTTTGGGTGGAGTTAGCATCGAAGACATCAAAGCTGTCGGTGATGCCAGTTTGCCCAGAAAACAGAATATTACCCAAATCCACGCTGGCTCCAGTAGATAAGCTTAGGTTATCCAAGTTTTCCAGGGCAAAGTTTTCCAGAATGAATCTGGTATCACCATACCCTTGAAAGCTGATTTCCAGATTGTTGCCATTCTGGGTGAGAAGCAAATTGTTGGCAGTGAAACCACTATTGTCCTGGAATATCAGAGTATCGACTTCGGCAATGACTGCTGCTGTGGGGTTTATTCCTTCACCTACTCCAGTAAAATCGGTGATAGTAGTAGTGCCATTATTAATCGTGTCGTCGCCTGTGTAAGTATTAGTCCTGTCTTTGCTTAAGCCTTTGTAAACAAATTTATCCTTACCACCGCCGCCTGTAAGGCTATCATCGCCATTACCGCCTGTAAGGCTATCATCGCCATTACCACCGTTGAGTGTGTTATTACCAGTAGCACCAGAGGCTGTTAGAGTATCATTGCCATCGCCGCCAGAAAGCAGGTTCTTGCCAGATGAGCGAGAGTTGTAGCTGTAGTCCAAATTTCGGTAAATATAGCCATAGATGTCTAGAAAATCATTGCCATCGCCTCCAAAAAGCAGGTTATCACCTGATGAACCACTAGCGCTCAAGGTATCATCACCCGCACCACCGTTGAGGGTGTTATCGCCATCTGAGCGAGAGTTATACGCTGTGTACTCCGCACTTGTTTGCCTCCCAGAGATGGAAAGAGAATCATTGCCATCGCCTCCAAAAAGCAGGTTATCGCCTAATGAACCGCTAGCATCCAAAGAGTCGTCACCAACACTACCGTTGAGGGTATTATTGCCTAAAGAGCGATCGTCGACTTCTTTGCCGAAATAGCTGAAGTAGGCGTTGCTGCCAGAGGCGAAGAGAGAATCATTGCCATCGCCACCATTAAGCAGATTATTGCCTGAGGGGAAGTCAGCATCCAAAGAATCGTCACCAACACCACCATTGAGGGTATTATTGCCCGCACCACCTCTCAAAATATCATTGCCACTTAAACCTTGAATAATGTCATCACCCCCTTGACCATTGATGACATCATTTGAATTGTCAAAGCCACTAACATTGTTGTCTAGATCGTTTAGGAAGGTGACTGTGTTTTTTTTAAATACAGTGCTTTGGGTGGAGTTAGCATCGAAGACATCAAAGCTGTCGGTGATCGTAGTTTGCCCAGAAAACAGAATATTGCCCAAATCCACGCTGGCTCCAGTGGATTTGCTGAGGTTATCCAGGTTTTCTAGGGCAAAGTTTTCTAAAATGATTTTGTCAAAGCTAGACCTTTGAGAGTTGATTTCCAGGTTGTTACCATTCTGGGTAAGGAGCAAGTTTTGGGCAGTGAAGCCAGTATAGTTTTGGAAATTTAGGGTATCGACTTCAGCAGTCATTGCTGCTGTGGGGTTTGTTCCTTTATCTACTCCACTAAAATCGGTGATCGTATTAATGAAGTTTGAGTCGTCATCAAAAAAAAATATATCTTTGCCACCGCCACCAGTTAGGGTATCGTAGAAATCGTTGTAATCTAAAGCGCCCCGTAGGGTGTCGTTACCGCTGGTTCCAATGATAATTGCCATAAGTTTTTCCTGATTGAATCAATATTTTGGAGTAACTTTAGTTGTCAATAATCGAGTTAGTGCTGTTTGATGGCACAAATAATGTACCAAAAGTTGAAGCTTTCAGCATACTTTATTCAGTCTTTAGATAGAGGCGCAAATTGTTAATTAAAAATTTCCTCTTTAATTCACTTGCAAACATTACTTATCTCAGTATTGAAGACTATTTAAGTCTTAAGCACTGTACAAAATTTAATTGGTTTGTCAATGCATAAGTCTTACCCTGTTCAAAATAGGCAACACTTGAGACAGCATAAAACAGGAAATCTTTCTTATGCATTCGTTGTCAGCGATTCCCCTGGAATTTCTATCTGGAAAATAGGAAACATCAAAATAACCCTACAATAAGTAAATACCGAATATTTACTTAGATGTCTATCTTTTTTAAAAATCTTTGCATACTCTTCATATTTGTAATCATTCTAATGGGGGTAGGAGAGTGATGCCCACGGCGGCAAGCTACGCAAACAATAGTAATCAAAATCTGATAAATTAAGTACGCTAAGATACTAAAAATGTATAAGATTTTATGAAAAATGGTATAAAAAAGCTTACTGTCATTAAAGCCAAGCCAGTTGTGATACCTGCGGCGCGCGTAGCGATCGCAGTTTTTTCTTTCACCCTGCTTGTTTATAGCCAAGTCGCCTCGGCTGCTTTAACTTTACCCCTACACAGCAAAAAAGGAATGGTGGTTTCAGCCCATCCCCTAGCAAGTGAGGCGGGAATTTCGATGTTACGCAAAGGTGGTAACGCAGTGGATGCAGCCGTAGCCACAACCTTTGCACTTTCTGTAGTTGAGCCTTTTTCAGCCGGAATCGGCGGCGGCGGATTTTTGCTGCTGCACTCTGAGAAAACTGGCGAGATGAAAGCCCTAGATTTCCGGGAACGCGCACCCCTGAAAGCTACAAGAAATATGTATCTTGACGCTCAAGGAAAGGTGCGTCCGAATGCAAGTATCAATGGTTATTTGGCAGTAGGAACACCAGGAACAGTGGCGGGACTTTATGAAGTGCATCGTCGTTATGGTAAACTTTCTTGGCAAGAGGTGATGAAACCTGCGATCGCACTCGCTAAAGATGGCTTTATTCTTGGCAATGTGCTAACTCAGAGGCTCAACCAGCGCCAGCAAGCAATTCTCAATAATCCCGCAGCGCAGGAAATTTTCACTCACAACGGCAAGTTTTATCAACCAGGGGAGAAACTGGTGCAGCGTGATTTGGCACGCACCTTAACAGCAATTACCGAAAATCCCCAAAGTTTTTACACCGGAAGCATTGCTCAGGCGATCGCTTCTGATATGGTAAAAAATGGTGGTTTAATTACTCTCGAAGACTTGAAAGCCTACAAACCAATCTGGCGCACTCCCGTTTGTGGCAACTTTCGCAAAGCTAAAATTTGCTCAATGCCACCACCTTCATCAGGAGGGGTTCATCTATTGCAGATTTTAAATATTATTGGTGATACCGATTTGAAATCTTTGGGATGGCATCATCCCGATGCTATACATTTAATGGTAGAAGCAATGAAAATTGCTTATGCCGATCGCTCAGAATATTTAGGCGATCCTGATTTTGTCAAAGTCCCTGTACAAGAACTACTTAGTCCAGCTTACGCTAAAAAACGTCGTCAAGAGATTAATATGCAAATGGCTCGACCCTCGACCGAGGTCAAGCCAGTAGATAAAGAGATACTACAACGTTTTAGTCAAGCTAATACTCAGAAACGGGGAGAAAATATCATTCCATCATCCCTTCAGTCTCTACAAACAAACGCAAGTCGGCATGAATCCCCCCAGACTACTCATCTTACAGTTGTAGATGAACAACGCAACGCTGTAAGTCTAACTTTTACGATTAACCTTGGTTTTGGTGCTGGTGTAGTGACACCGGGAACTGGAATTGTTCTCAACAATGAGATGGATGATTTTGCTTCTGCACCAGGAGTGCCTAATGCCTTTGGTTTGGTTGGTAACGATGCCAACAGCATTGCACCCCGTAAAACTCCCCTATCCAGCATGACTCCCACAATTGTCACAGAAAATGGTCATTTCCGTATGGCAGCAGGTGCGCCTGGTGGTAGCACAATCATCACCCAGGTTTTGCAAGTGATCCTGAATGTGTTGGAATACAACATGGATGTTGGTGCGGCTGTTTCTGTTCCACGCATACATCATCAATGGCTTCCAGATGAGTTGCGTGTTGAATCTTGGGGCTTGGATGCTTTGACTATGCAAGACTTACGCCGTCGAGGACACAAAATAAAGGAAACTGCTCCTTGGGGTAATGGTAACGCGATCGCTGTTACATCTGATGGAACTTTAGAAGGAGCCGCCGATCCTCGTGGTGAAGGTTCTCCCAGAGGTTTATAAGGGCGAGTAACAAACTGAAATCAAAGAATAACTAATGACCAATGACTACTGGTCTTGGATTGTTGACTCTGCGTAACTGCTGCTGCCAAACTCGTTTGCCCGTGCGCTAGGTACTAGTGTCCAACCTGCTTTCAGAAGTTTTTGATAAGTTGCCCAACCTTTAGAACCACCTGGTATTTGATAATCTGGGACTGTAAAATGTCCAAAAGCTGTGTAGGGACGCCAAGGTTGATTAGGTTCTGTCTGCAAATACAAAATTTTCTCTCCGTCGCCACCAGACTTAGATAACCAGCACATTTGTCGATGCATCGCAAACTCCTTTGCTTTTTAGATAATCGTGCATATTAGCTGATATTTGTCAAGCTAATTATCATTCTTGAGGATAATTTTTGCCTCATAGTTTAGACAAAATGTAATTAAGTTCTATCCACTGCAAGATAATTGCTTAACAACTCATAGCCTGGAAGACAGCTGCTAACGGGACATGAAGATAAACAGCTTTACCTCACTTTGTTTATCGGGTGAGATTTTTCTCATGTTATCCGCGTTTTTTGCGATCGTGTGTAACAATCACTACTGTTTTGACTGAGGCTCGCAATCAGATTATCAGACATTGAGTTAGAGATTCAATGAATGTATTGTTAGGCAAAGACTGGGAACGAGTCAAGCCTGATCAAGCTAGGTTTTTTGGACTTGTGTATACGCCGTAGTTTGGGATTCTTGGGATTTAATTAAGTAATGAAGCAAACATGATATAAACAGTTATCCTGTTTACCTACGACTTTTCCATACACTCTACACTGAAGTATGGTTGTAAACGACGATGATTTTATTTACAATCTGATGATAGAGCTTTGCTTTCTGATTTCATGTTCAGTTTTATTCAAGAAATTCTTCCTGATTGAAAATTAACTTATTAACTGATATGGATGCTCAAAAAATAAAAATTTTATTAGTTGATGACAACTTAGAGAATTTACATTTTTTATCAAACATCCTTCAACACCAAGGTTATCAGGTAGAAAGTGTCATTTTTGGGCAATTGGCAATCAACACGGTACTCGCTTCTTCCCCAGATTTACTTTTCCTAAATATTCTTATTATAGAGAGGGATGATTATGAAGCATGTCAATGTTTGAAAGCTAACGATAAAACTCAAGAGATTCCGATAATTTTTTTCGGAAATTCCGATGATTCCTTTGAAAAAATAAACGTTTTAAATTTAGGTGATGTTGACTATATCACTCAACCATTCCAAACTAAAGAAGTTTTATTACGCGTTCAAAATCAACTCACTATCCAAAGACTGAAAAAACAGTTAAAAGAAAAAAAAATCCAACTGCAACAAGAGATTAAAGAGCGTCAACGGATTACAGTTGAGTTAAATATTTGCAACAGACAAATAAAAGATATTTTTAAAGAAACTCCCATTAGTATTAGCAAAGCCTTTTATAAAGAAGTTTATCAAAGCGAACGCCTTGTAGTCGAAGCCGCCCTGAAGAAGAGTGAAAGTCAGTATCGGCTCCTGGTGGAGACATCCCAGGACATGATCTGGTCGGTAGACATTGATGGACTAATTACCTTTGTCAATCCAGCAGTCAAGCAAATTTATGGCTACGAACCTCAAGAAATGATCGGGCGTGCCTTGACTGATTTTATCTCACCTACACAAGTTGCTCAAGATAAAGTAACCTTTGAGGGTGTTCTTCAGGGAAAGTCTATCTTTCAGCATGAAACTACTTGTATAGCTAAAGACGATACCTTACTTTATTTAATGTTAAATGCGATCGCATTACGCAATGAAGAAGGTAAAGTTATAGGGATGACAGGTACTGCAAGTAATATTACACAGCGTCGAGGAGTAGAAAAATTACTCCAAGAAAGCGCGATTAAGCTTTGCAATCATAATCTCGTGCTAACACAATTGGCGCAAAATCAAACGCTTTATCAGGGTGATTTGAAAGCAGCTTTGGGTAAAATCACAGAAACAGCTGTCAAAACTATTGGCATGGAACGAGCTAGTGTGTGGTTGTATGACGAAACAAACATAAAAATCCAGTGTTTCGATCTATTTGAGGGCAGTTACAATCAACATAGCGAAGGACTTTTCTTGTCAGTTGGAGACTATCCAGTTTATTTTGCAGCTTTGCAGCAAGACCAACCAATCGCCGCAGATGATGCTTATACCGATCCCAGAACTAAAGAATTTTCTGAGTCTTACTCAAGATTAAACATTACCTCTATACTTTATACACCCGTTAGGCTGGAGGGAAAGACCGTAGGAGTTTTATGTCTGGAGGCAGTGGGAACTACTCATCATTGGACGTTAGAAGACCAAAATTTCGCTCGCTCTCTGGGTAATTTAGTATCCTTGGTATTGGAGGCAAAAGAACGCCAACGCGCAGAAGCAGCACGACGCGCTTCTGAAGAAAAGTTAGCGTCAGCTTTCCGGTCATCTTCCGACCCTATTGCCTTAATTACTCTTCCCAACAAACGTTACATTGAAGTAAACGACAGCTTTTGTCGGTTTTTTGGTTATTCTCGCTCTCAAGTGATTAATCGCACCGATGAAGAATTGCATATTTGGGTGAATCCAGAAGAATATAATTTTCTCACTAACATCCTGCAACAAACAAAAGTTATCCGCAACTATGAGATTGATGTCTGCACTTCAACAGGAGAAATTAGGACAACACTGTTGAGTGCAGAAATGATTGAGATTGATGGACAATGGTACGTACTCAAAACCGCAAAAGATATTACTGAACGCAAACAGGCAGAAAATGAAAGCCGTTTGTTACTGTTGACAACCCAAGCTATCACTCGCGCCAGTGATGTCAACAGCGCCTTAGCAGTGGTCTTGCGCTTAATTTGTCACACCATTGGCTGGGATTTTGGTGAAGCCTGGATACCTAATGAAGATGGAACTGTTTTAGAACACAGTTTAGGCTGGTACGGTGAAGATAGCAGTTTAGAAGAATTTTATGATCAAAGCCAAACTGTGAAATTTCCTCTGGGAGTGGGATTACCAGGAAGAGTTTGGCAGAGCCAAGAACCAGAATGGATAGAAGATGTTTCTAAAATTACACAACCAGTTTTCTGGCGATCGCCACAAGCCGCAAAGGTGGGATTAAAAGCTGGGTTTGGTGTTCCCATACTGGCTGGGAACCAAGTATTAGCTGTTTTAGTATTTTTTAAACGTAGTTCAGTATTAATAGATCAGCGTTTGCTCTTGCTAGTCAGTGCTGTTGCTGCTCAGTTGGGTGGGTTGATTGAGCGTAAAACCCTAGAACAAGAACTAGCACTTAGAGAAGCTCGTCTCAATGCCTTTTTTAGTAGTGCTCCCGTCGGCATGAATATTGTAGATAACCAGCTGCGATTTGTGCAGATCAACCAACTGCTAGCGGAAATTAATGGACTACCCCAGCAAGATCATATTGGCAAGACCATCCATGAAGTCTTACCCGACATCGCCCCTTTAATGGAACCAATTTATCAACAGGTTCTGATAAGTGGTCAACCCATTCTCAATCAAGAATTAAGCGGCGCATCAATTAAACAACCAGATATTATCCGCCACTTCTTAGCTTCTTATTTTCCGATTGTTGGTGAAGACGATCGCCCCTCTGGTGTCGGTACAGTTTTAGTAGAAATTAGCGAACTGCAAGCAGCGCTACGCGAACGCAAACACGTTGAACAAGAACTGCGTTTAGCCAACGAACGCTTACAACATCTGCTCACCTCTAGCCCTGTAGTCATTTATAGCAGCAAAACACCAGAGTATTTTAGCACTACTTTTATCAGTGAAAACGTTAAAGAAATGGTGGGCTACGAAGCGCAAGAATTTATCGATAACTCCAGTTTTTGGCTTTATCGCGTTCATCCACAAGATATTGAACTGATCTCAGAAAAATTTTCCCACTTTGTTGAGCAGGAGTACATTACTTACGAATACCGTTGGTTACACGGTGACGGAACTTATCACTGGTTCTATGAAAAGATAAGGTTAATTCGTGACGAAGCGAATTCCCCGATCGAATGGGTTGGTTATTGGGCAGACATTAACGATCGCAAATTGGCAGAACTAGCTTTGCAGTCAGGTCAACAACGATATCAACTACTAGCAGAAGCCTCACCAGCTTGTATATTTCATACTGATGTCGATGGCAATGTTTTATATTTTAATCAACGCTGGAGTGAAATTACTGGATGTAGTTTAGAAGGATCTCTGGGAACAGCTTGGGCAAATGCCGTACATCCAGACGACCGCGAACAGCTATTGTTGGCATGGAATCGAGCAACAGCCGCTAAGTCAAGCTATAAATACGAACATCGTTTCTTGCATGATGATAATACAGTCGTCTGGGTAATTTGTCATGCTTTGCCAGAATTTAAAGATAATGGAGAACTTAAAGGCTACATCGGTACAATTACAGATATTACCGAGAGAAAATTGGCAGAAGAAGCCTTGCGTGAGAGTGCAGAGCGAGAAAGAGCGATCGCTCAAGTGATTCAAAGAATGCGCCAAACATTGGATTTAGAAACGATATTTGCGGCTACAACCGAAGAATTACGCCAAGTACTCAACTGCGATCGGGTTGTTGTCTATCGTTTCAATCCCGACTGGAATGGCGAATTTGTTTCGGAATCGGTGGGTAACGGTTGGATTTCTCTCATAGAAGAACACAACAACGATCCTCATCTCACAGAAGGTGTCTTACAAGATGGGCGTTGCCTAGCGAAAATTTTCGATGGTGGGGATAACCAGGTGGAATATCCCGATCTGCAAGTAACCCCAGGTGCAAGTTTCATCTGTGTCCCAGACATTTACAACGCTGAGTTTCATCCTGCTTATATCAACCTCTTAGAGCGCTTTCAGGCCAAAGCATATATTATTGTTCCGATTTTACATGGTAGCCAGCTTTGGGGATTGCTGGCAAGCTATCAAAATTCCGATCCCCGCCAATGGAAACCAGGAGAAATCAACATCGTAGTTCAAATTGGTAATCAGTTGGGCGTTGCTTTACAGCAGGCACAATTGCTAGCGCAAACTCAAAGGCAGTCACAAGCATTGCAAGAAGCTGTGATCGTTGCTGATGCTGCTAACCGTGCTAAAAGCGAATTCCTCGCCAACATGAGTCACGAACTGCGTACCCCACTCAACGCCATTCTTGGTTTTACCCAAGTCATGAGCCACGATCGTGATTTATCGACTGAACATCAGCAAAATCTAGCAATCATCAATCGTGCTGGCGAACATCTTTTGAATTTAATCAACGACATTTTGGAAATGTCTAAAATTGAAGCCGGCAAAATAACCTTAAATCTCAACAGTTTTGACTTAATTCGCTTGTTGGAAAACCTCGAAGATATGTTGCGCTTCCGCTCCACCTCCAAAGGATTGGAATTAGTTTTTGAATATACATCTCACCTTCCCCAGTACATTCAAGTTGACGAAAGTAAACTGCGTCAAGTCTTGCTTAATCTCCTGGGAAATGCAATCAAATTTACCGATACTGGCAGGGTAACGCTGCGGGTGGGAGGCAGGGGAGCAGGGGAGCAGGGAATAATTAATCCCCAATCCCTAACCTTTGAGGTACAAGATACTGGCTGCGGTATTGCCCCACAAGAAATTGACTTGCTATTTGAAGCTTTTGGGCAAACTGAAACTGGAAGAAAATCGCAACAGGGAACAGGACTAGGTTTAGCAATTAGCCGCAAATACGTGCAACTAATGGGAGGAGATATTAGCGTCACCAGCACTATTGGTGAGGGAAGTAAATTTACTTTTGATATTCAATTTGGTTTAGCCGCAGCCAGCGAAATCCAGATTCAACAAACTAGACTCCAAGTTGTTAGTTTAGCGCTTGCTCAAAGTGAATACCGTATTTTAGTGGTTGATGACTCCACAGACAGCCGTTTAGTGCTAGTGAAAATTCTCACATCCATCGGTTTTGCAGTCCAGGAAGCAATAAATGGCATCGAAGCGATCGCGCTTTGGCAGACATGGCAACCACATCTAATCTTAATGGATATGCGGATGCCAATTATGGATGGCTACGAAGCCACAAAAGTTATTAAAACTAGAGAAGAAACCTCAATCCAAAATACTGGATCTCAAACCCCCAATTGGAAGACCATTATTATTGCCTTAACTGCTAATGCTTTTGAGGAACAACGAGAGGCAATAATCAAAGCGGGTTGTGATGATTATATTAACAAGCCTTTTCGTGAGGAACTATTACTAGAAAAGTTGAGCGAATATTTGGGAGTTCAATATATTTATCAAGAAGAAAGCTATCAGCTAACAAATTTACAGCAACAAAGACCAAAATCAATATTGACACTCACGGATTTAGTAAATCTATTATCTGAAATGCCGCCTGAATGGGTGAAACAGTTATACACTGCCGCAGCTCAATGTAGTGATGACCTGATTTTAGAATTGATTGAGCAAATCCCTTCCAAAAATGCTGTACTGCAAAATTTTATTAAGAATTTAGCTCATGATTTTCAGTTTGAGAAAATTATGGAATTGACGAGTATTGCAGGAGCATTATCTAGTTAATATAGCAAGGGACTGGGGACTGGGGACTGGGGACTGGGGACTGGGGACTGGGGACTGGGGACTGGGGACTGGGGACTGGGGACTGGGGACTGGGTGAAAAGTCTTGTTGTGTATAAGTTTTCTATCTGTTAATGTCCTAACCACGTTGACTGTTGTTATAACAATTGTGGCAAAAGCAGCAATGTAAATCGAGAAAACAGAATTCATTAAATAAATTTTAGATTTTAGACTTTGGCATGGGCGCTCAGTTAAGCGCTTTTTGCTTCAATTTAAAATCTAAAATTTAAAATTTAAAATTCAAAATGATTTTACCGTAAACGTCCCGATCGCAATGTACTAATAATTAACCACAAACCCAATAAACTAGCGACTGCAAACAGGGTGTTGCTTAAAAAAGACAGCTGAGTTGTCTGTGCTTTGGTGGAAATAATTGCCGCACCCATAATCAGCGAACCCACTAATATACTATAAGATAGTCGGTTAGCGGCATCGTCCATAGTGCGCCGTACACCATCTAATCCCCGCAGCGATAGATTCCACTGTAAGGTTTCTGAGGTAACACGGTCTAATAACAGTTCAATTTGGCGAGGAGATTGGAGAGACAGACTTTTAATATCTAAGGCTGTTCGTAATAGCGATCGCAATGGATTTTCGCCCAGCAATTGCCGACGAAACAAGTCTGTAATTAATGGTTTGATTTCATCAAAAAAATTAAGCTCCGGGTTGAATGTCCGCGCCACTCCTTCTAAATTTGCTAGGGTTTTGGCATACAAACCCATATTACTAGGCAACCTAATTTTATTGTTGCGGGCAACTTGTAAAACTTCATAAATTATCTGACTGAAGTTTATTTGCGTTAAGCTGACATTGTGATACTTTCGCAACATGCGATCGTAATCATTTTCTAACCGCGACAAAATTACTGGCTGGCCAGAATCTGATAGCTGTAAAGTTAACTGAGCGCACCTTTGAGCATCTAAATCAACGATCGCTAACAACATTTCCGTTAATATCTGCTGTGTACGGGGATCGAGTCTTCCCACCATCCCACAATCTAAGAGGGCAACCCGCCCATCTTTGAGATAAAACAAGTTTCCTGGATGGGGATCGGCGTGAAAAAAGCCATCAATGTATAGTTGCTGGAAAAATACCCGAAATAACAAAGTAGTTATTTCTTTACGCTTTTCGGCAGGATCTTTAACATTGGGGTCATTATCCAAATCCGCCGCCAAGAACGGTACCCCATTCAGCCATTCCATTACCAGTAATTTTGGTGTGGTCAATTCCCAGTTAATTTCCGCAACCACTATTTGTGTGGGATCGTACCAGCGACTTTTAGATAAGTTGCGCCGCAGTTGGTCTGTAAAACCCGCTTCCCGTGTAAAATCTAACTCGGCTTCTAAAGCTTTGGTAAATTCTTCGGCGATGGATTTGATTTCGTAGGTTTGCCCAAAATCAGTTCGCGCCACTAAATCGGCAATACCTTGAATTAAAGCAATATCTTGGGCAATAGTCAGATCAATTCCCGGACGTTGCACTTTCAGAGCGACTTCTCGACCGTCTGCTAATGTAGCTCGATGTGTCTGGGCAATTGATCCGGCTGCGACTGGGATCGGGTTAACTGTACTGAAGGTTTCTGCTAGTGGAAGTTTTAATTCTTTACGGAGGATTATTTCTATTTCTGACCAAGGAACTGGTGGTACTTCATCTTGTAGAGTTGACAATTCCTCAATGTAGGAGGCACTCAGTAAGTCAGGGCGGGTAGACATTAACTGACCAAGTTTGACGTAAACTGGACCCAAGTCTACCAGAATATTTTTTAAAACCGCAGGTGTCGGAAGTTGGGGTTCATCAGCTTTGGCACCAGTAAGTAACCTTCGCATATAGTCCCAGCCATTGCGAAGGAAGACTTCAAGGATTTCTCGTTGACGGGGAACAGTTTGGGTGAGAAACATTTTTGTAAAATAACTGCAAAAGGGCAGAGGAGTTAAAGAGGTAGGCAGCAGGGGAT
The DNA here is from genome assembly GCF_036917575.1 of Nostoc sp. Classification (GTDB taxonomy): domain Bacteria; phylum Cyanobacteriota; class Cyanobacteriia; order Cyanobacteriales; family Nostocaceae; genus Nostoc. Next base: position 80,546 of record NZ_JBALDC010000085.1, read on the forward strand.
GACAATACAACGGAAATCAGCTCTAGTTTTGATGCTTGTTAAACTTTTGCTAGCTGCCGCACATTCTTGAAATCTTTTTAAGGATGATTGTACGGCTTGGTGGAGCTTCTGTTCGTTCAGCATCTGTTTGACATAGTTTGAGCAGGAATCCCCACCGTGTAATAAGCGATGGGAACAAGAAAATCCTTTGGACGGAGAAATATATTTTTGATAGGCAGTAATAGAATCGATTGCCATTGTCTTGGCCAGAGGCTCAAAGCTAATAATGTCCATAACTGTCAGATAAAATAATAGACTGTCAAGTTATAATGGGAAAACAGACTTTTTTGCCTCTGCCAAGGGTTTTAACTTTTATAGCAGGTCGCTAAATCGGGAATCGCTTTGGAGAATTTTAAGGATCTGCTTGATTTCCTGGGTACGTTCTTTTTTGACAACGAGGGTGACATTGCGATCGCGCACAATCACCACATCCTCTAAACCAATAGTAACAACTACATCCTCTGGATTTGAGGCATAAATAATCGCTCCCTGCGTATCTAAACCTACGTGCGTAGCGAGTTCCACATTGGGAGTCTCTTCTTTTTTCAGTAAACGTTCGATCGCATTCCAATCTCCTAAATCATCCCAACCAAAATCAACTGGCAAAACGTATGCTAGAGTTGTCTTTTCCATTAATGCATAGTCTATACTCTTCTTAGGTAACTGAGGATAGATATCAGGGCCATGTTGTTCTAAGGGTTCGATAATTTCTGGAGCATGGGTATGTAGTTCTTTGAGAACAACCCCCGCCCGAAAAACGAACATTCCACTATTCCAGCTAAAACGTCCTGTAGATAAAAAAGTTTCTGCCGTTTCCCGGTCGGGCTTTTCAGTAAAGCGGTTCACGTGATAAGCTGGCAACTCATTAAAGCTACCTATTTTTTCACCTTGTTCAATGTAGCCGTAACCTGTTGATGGAAAAGTAGGCTTGATCCCCAGTGTAACGATCGCTGCTGTGCTTGTTGCCAGTTGCGTAGCCGCATTTAATGTGTGTGCAAACGCCTCTTGGTCAGCAATCCAGTGGTCAGCAGGGAAAAAGCCAATAACAGCGTCTTCTCCATAGCGCTGTTTGATTTCTAAACTTGTCCAAGCAACAGCTGCTGCGGTGTCTCTGCCTTCCGACTCAATCAGTAAGTTTTCAACTGGTAAATCGGGTAGTTGTTGTTTTACCCCTTCAGCTATCTGACTAGAAGTGATAACCCACAAGGAATCCCATGCGCCACCGAGTTCAATCAATCGATCGGCGGTTGCTTGTAATAGACTTCTAGAGCTACCATCAAGACTTAAAAATTGCTTGGGTCGGTCTTTGCGGCTTAGAGGCCAAAAACGTTCACCTTTACCACCAGCTAGGATTACGGGGAACAATAAAGTATTCATGTTGTCATACACGCCTACCGAAGAACATTACAAGTTTACAGTGAGCTTTTCCACTGGCAATATTTGTAGCTTGGATTAACATACTTTTAGGGAGTGGTTGAGTGGGGAGATAATTGTGATAAAGCAAGTCGAATGGTCGGAAAATCCGGTTACGTCTCAACAAGTAGTAGAGTTTGAAAGTGACGTGCGATCGTCGCAACTTCAACGGGCAGAAAATCAAGTAACGCCAGCACCAGTAGCCGACTCAGAGGAGGAGGTTGAACTAAACCAGCCAGCGAATCCGAACCACCGTAGCGTCGTCGAATCTGTGGGCGCTATTCCCAATCAGCTTTCTGAGAGACTGGGCTTAACCATGCCTCGATGGCTGTTATGGTTTATGACGGTTGTCATTGGCATCATCTTATCTGGACTGCTGGTGTCAACATTAGCGCTGTGGACTCCTTTATGGAGCAATCTAGATCGAACAGATGACGATTTAGGAACTGCTGCTAAAGACGAAGTAAAAATCCCATTACCAGGGGAGTTATGGAGCAAACTCTCCCAGTACAAGCTTTCAAGACCGATGAATATTTTAATCATGGGGATTGAACCAGTCAGCGGTACTGTTGATGGCTCACCAGAAAGCTTTGCAGGAAAAAGTGACTCCATGTTACTGGTACGACTTAACCCTAGTGAAAAATCTGTAAGAGTGCTTTCCATTCCCAGAGATACAATGATCGCCATCCCCGAAAAGGGAGAAAAGGGATTAACTAAAGTATCTGATGCTAATGCCAAAGGCGGTCCAGTCTTAGCAGCACGGGTAGTCAGCCGTACCTTAAACAACGCTCCAATCGACCGTTACATCCGTATTTCTACTAGCGGCTTACGCCAGTTAGTCGATCAGTTAGGCGGAATAGAAGTCTTTGTTCCCCAATCAATGGAATATAAAGACTCCAGCACTCGGTTGTCGATTAATTTAGTCAGTGGCTGGCAAACCCTTAACGGCGAACAAGCAGAACAGTTTGCCCGATTCCGCGAACCAGGTTTGGGAGATTTACCGAGAGTCCAGCGTCAGCAAGCACTTGTAGCAGCGTTGCTACAACGCTTAAATAGTCCTACCGTCCTACCCAGGTTACCTCAATTAACTCGCTTGATGCGAAAATATTTTGATACCAACTTGAAGATGGAAGAAATGATGGCGTTGGTCAATTTCGGTCTTAACCTAGATCGAGATAATTTCCAAATGACTGTGTTGCCTGGTACGTTTAGCCGTTTTAGCAAAGACCCCGATAGCTATTGGCTGAATATGACTGGACAGCAGAACCTATTGAATGATTATGTTGGGGTAAATGTACCTGGTTTAAAGCCAGATATGCGTCAGGTTCCTAACCTCAAAATTGCTATTCAAAATGCTTCAAATCAACCTCAGCTAACTGAAAAAGTTATTGCTTATCTTAAACAGAAAGGCTTTAAGAATATTTACAAAGTGCCTGATTGGCCAGATACCCAACGTCAAACTCAGATTATTGTCCAAAAAGGCAACCGACAAGTTGGGGTTGATTTGCAAAAAGTCTTAGGCTTGGGTCAAATCGAGGTGGCTGCCATTGGTGATTTAGAATCCGATCTGACAATTCGCATTGGTAAAGATTGGAAATAGCTAAGAGTCATTAGTCATTAGTCATTAGTCATTGCTTAAATGACAAAGGACTAATGACAAAAGACTACTGACAAATAATAAAGTTATGAAAAAGATTTTACTGCGTTTTTTGGGTTTGATAGTGATTTTACTACTCGCTTTTGGGTGGATAATACTTAACCCCAAACCGGCTTTTGCTCAAATAAACACAATCAATTACAACAATATAAATTTAGAAAATCGTGACTTTTCTCATGCTGACTTGGCAGGTGTAACTTTTGTTGCAGCAGAAATGCGGGGGACAAATTTTAAAGCAGCAAATTTAACCAACGCAATTCTGACTAAAGGAGTTTTATTAAAGGCAAATTTGGAAGATGCGAACTTGAGCGGCGCTTTAGTCGATCGCGCTACTATGGATGGTGCTAACCTTAAAAATGCCATTTTTACAGAAGCCACTTTGACCCGTAGCCGCTTTTATGATGCTGATGTGACTGGCGCTGATTTTACCGATGCTTTAATTGATCGCTATCAAGTGTCGTTGCTGTGTGAAAGAGCCGATGGCGTAAATCCAGTTACGGGTGTGTCAACGCGAGATAGTTTGGGTTGTAGGTAAAAATCTCTGCGTTGAGCTTAAAAACAGAGACGTTTTAGCGAAAAGTAGAAAATCAAACTTCTTTATTAGGTTACGTATTATTAATTACTAATTTACTTTTGTTTTAATATTTTCTCAGAGGTAAAAATCTCAAAATCATAAGCAAACGCAAAATCAACTTAACTTTACTATTTAATCGCGCGGGATAGCATTCGAGCAATTGTATCTAAATCTAGAGACTCCCGGATTCGAGTAATCACACTAGTTAATGTCTACTGACGCACTTGTGTAACAGTAGTTTGAAAAATTGTTTCTAAGTCAAGAGACTCCCGAATTCGGACAATTACACTTGCTAAAGCTTTTTGTTGCTCTAATTGCTCTTGAAGTTGAGCGCTTGACAAAAGAAATTGATTTTCTGTGAAATTTGAATTGGGTTTCATTGCTCTGGATTATCTCGTTTTTATACAAGGGTTCCTCATCCCAAAGTTCATGGGGTTAAAAAGTGTCACAGATATGACAAGCTGCAAAGTTTTACGGTCTTCAACTGGCCGCGTCCAGAATTATTTACCAATTTCAGATGGATGGCAATTTGTTGGAAATGGGCGCTCTGGGACTGTGTACTGGGTACTAGGTAAGAAAATATGAGTAAAATTTGTTTGGGATTCCAATCCCCATTCAAATCTCGCCTTCTTCCCAGTCCCTAGTCCCCATTACCCCTTATCCCCAGAGGGGACCCCACCTTCCCCAATCCCTAGTTCAACTATTTCCCAGAAGATGGTTATTGTTATAGTTCCCCTTTCTCGATCTATCCTTGTAATGGGTTAAAAAATAATTTTGGCTTGTACACAAAGCAAGGAGATGACTAAGTACAGCCCACCATAAACAAGGTTTTGTCAAAATTTACCTGACAGATTGCGGAATTTCAGGTTAAATGTTTTAAAGTATGCACTCTGCAAGAGTTGTCGGGTATTATTCGTGACACAACAAGACCAAAAACCCTCTCGTTCTTTCGCTGGAATTGCTGGCATTGTTGCCGCAGCCACATTAATTAGTAAAGTCTTCGGTTTAGTGCGGCAGCAAGCGATCGCTGCCGCCTTTGGTGTTGGTGCTGCTGCCACCGCCTATAGTTATGCCTATATTATCCCTGGCTTTTTATTGATCTTACTCGGTGGCGTAAATGGGCCATTACACAGTGCGCTCGTCAGCGTTTTAGCCAAACGGCGGCGAGAAGAAGCCGCTCCCTTAGTGGAAACTGTGACAACACTGGTAGCTGGAATGCTGTTGCTGGTGACAGTGGCTCAACTTCTATTTGCGGATGCGATCGTTGATTTAGTCGGTCATGGTTTGGAAGAAACAACCAGAGCGATCGCCATTCAACAACTCCGCATTATGGCCCCGATGGCTTTATTTGCCGGTTTAATTGGCATTGGCTTTGGTACTCTCAATACGGCCAATCAATATTGGTTACTCTCTATTAGCCCTCTATTATCCAGTATTACCGTTGTTGGCGGTCTTGCTATCTTAGCGATGCAACTGGGCAAGGACATTATTAAACCGGAGTACGCTTTAATCGGGGGAATGGTTTTAGCTTGGGGAACCTTAGCAGGAGCAATTCTCCAGTGGTTAGTGCAGCTAATTGTCCAGTGGCGGTTAGGATTGGGCACATTACGCCTGCGGTTTGATTTTAAATCTCCAGGCGTTCAAGAAGTTATCAAAATTATGACTCCGGCAACAGTTTCCTCTGGAATGATGCCAATTAATGTTGCCACTGACCTTTATTTTGCTAGTCCTATCCCTGGCGCGGCGGCGGGATTTAACTATGCCAATTTATTAGTCCAAACTCCCTTGGGGATTATTTCTAATATTATTTTACTGCCTCTATTACCGATATTTGCCAAACTTGCTGGCCCCGAAAATTGGCCGGACTTAAAATTACGGATTCGCCAAGGACTGTTACTCACTGCTTTTACCATGCTACCGCTAGGGGCGTTGATGGTGTCGTTATCTGTACCTATTGTGCAGGTAGTATATGAGCGCGGTGCTTTCAAGCCAGAAGCCACACAGCTAGTTTCATCCTTGCTGGTGGCTTATGGAATTGGGATGTTTGTCTACTTGGGGCGTGATGTTCTGGTGCGGGTATTCTATGCTTTAGGCGATGGACAGACACCTTTTCGCATCAGTATTTTAAACATCTTGCTCAATATCATATTAGATTGGTTTTTCGTTAAACCTTTTGGCGCTCCCGGTTTAGTATTAGCAACAGTGGGTGTAAATTGCAGCTCAATGTTAATGCTGTTATGGTTACTCGATCGCAAACTCAATGGTTTACCTTGGCGCGAGTGGAGTTTGCCGATTTTGGGTTTGGCTGCTGGTAGCGTAGTTGCTGGGGTAGCAAGCTATGGGACTTTGTTTGCTTGTGGGCAAGTGTTAGGTAAAACTGGTTTACTGATTTTGGTGTTGCAATTGTGTGTATCTGGTTTCGTAGGGATTGTGGTGTTTGCGGCGATCGCTTCCTGGCTGAAAATACCAGAGGTAAATATTTTTATATCTCGTTTACGTCAGCGCTTTTTGAAGAAATAACTATTATCTGAATAGAATTCAGGAGTCAGGAGTCAGAATTGGGCATGAATTGGAGTCCGAAAAACTGGATAGCGCAGTGTAAAGACAAGATAGTGGCAAATCTGAATCTTCCACTTTCTTGTTCTGACTTCTGAATTCTGACTTCTGAATTCTTCAATTAAATATTTCACTTGTTACACCCAGGTGGGTGAGAAATAATTCAGCCACTTGGGTGAACCAGATGTGTGAGGTCACATTTTGTAAAAAAAGAGATTCTAGTACTAGAGAATATTGATTTTACCTAACTCTAGTGAGAATAATTCTATGAAACTTGCAAAATTAGCCGCCTCTTTCCTTGCTGTTGCTTCCATTGTCTTCTCAGCCGGCATTGCATCTGCTCAAACAGCAGGTACTAACGGTACTAACGGTAATTACATCGGTGCTGGTGTTGCTGTTGGTGCAACCAGTGGCGGACAAGGAAACGATGAAGCACAAATTGGTGGTAATATTCAAGGACGATACGCCGTTCCCAATGCCCCTGTTTCACTTCGGGGTTCTGTATTGTATGGTGGTGATGCTGCTGCAATTATGCCCATAGTGACTTATGATGCGCCCATCGCCAGAAATACTAACGTTTACTTCGGTGGTGGTTATTCCTTTGTAACTGACGAAGGTCAAAAAACTCCATTGGGCAATCGGAATTCACCTGTAATCACCCTTGGTGTTGAATCAGAAGTTAGCAAAAATGTGATTGCCTACGGCGATACTAAATGGGGTATTGACGCTTACAGAAATAGTGATGCTGATGCTGTCAGCTTCCAAGCCGGATTAGGCTATCGCTTCTAGTAATTACGAACTAGAAAAAGGCTTATTCACAAGCTAAAGCGATGCTGTTTACCAGCCGTAATATACCAATCCTAAATCAGTAGTGAAAAGTTAGATCCCCGACTTCTAAAAGAAATCGGGGATTTTGACATTGAGAATTTTCACAAATCAGATAGAATTTCATTCTTTCATACCTGATACCAATTTGAAAAAAGAATGCGGCAAATACACATCTCCAAAACCTTGTCCTGTCTGAATTCCTAATTTTGAATTGGTATGAGCATTCTATTCAGGTATGAATAATTTATATTGATGATTTTGATAAAAAAGCATATTGGCTAGTATTGACACTTTCTTTTAAAGTGAAATGAGTAATTGGAAATATACGTATAAGATATTACTCATGAAAAACATTAATCCCATTCCAGAAATAGTTGGTGAAACAACTGATGTGGAATCTTGGCTGATGCGAGCGGGGCTAAGATTTTCCGACTTAGGTAATGATGCCGCAAGTATTGCAATCCGTAGGCAATGGCGAGAGTACCAAGCCGCAGTTCATAGATGTTGTGTAACCCAACACCAACCACCATCACATGTTGAACTAAGTGGCGACTATGCCAGCTTGAGAATACCTGGTGGCACATCAACCAATTTTGCGATCGCCTGTCGAGTTGTCCCCAGTCCTTAAACTAATTCTCCTGTTGCACGCCGTTCACTACTGGCTTAATTTCCGAAAATGGATCGGTGCCGCCACCCCAATTAAAATCACTAATTCGGATGCTGAAACCGCCTAACTCCAGCACTGGATTGTAACGTAAGGTGATACCATAAGTGCGACGACTATATTCCAAAATGTAGTCTGTGCTAGTTTCTTTACCAGTATCCAAGTTAACAGAAGTTTGAAAGCCTAAGCGAATAGGTCCGTAGATTTGCTGTGATATTCCAGCAGTCAATACTGTGTTATCAACGGAGCGGTCGAACAAAAAGGGTGATAATCCGTTATTAAAGCCTTGAGAGTAACTGACATTAAAGGCGGTATAGTCGAAAAAAGGCCGGGAAAAATGACCAATTTGCCCTTGTAAGCCAATTGTACCAATTAGGGTGCTTTGGTTATCACCATTGCTGTACAAACTGGTAGTACCTGTGACGGCAGCGATCGCTTGCAAGTAAGGAACTACAGGGGTAGCTGTGTATCGTAATCCCTCAGTGGCAGTGGGTGGTAATGGTTTTCCCCGCCACAGCAACAGCCCTCTACTGAGGGTAGCACTGGCTTGTAAACGACCAAGTGAAATGCGATTGTTTTCCCGCACTGGTTCTAGCAAGTCTTGGCGATCGGTATTGGCATCAATATACTGGGCACTTCCCTGATAATTGAGGTTGATGCCACTTTTTCCTAAAGGAATCACCGGAGAACTAATAATGCCGCCAAAACTGCTCTGGACAGTTTGAAAACCCAGAGTACCGTTATAGAGACGATCGCGGTAGTTATATTGCACATTCAATGTGTGGGGAAGAGAAGTGCCTAATGTCTGGCGCAATCCTAAATTTACCCGCAAATTGTCTTCTACATTGTTCAAGTTAAAACTAGTTAACTCCCCAGTTCCCTGAATTATCGACCGTGGACTCAAAACAGAATTTATCTTGGTTTTCACACCAAATAATGCGCCTAAGTCACCCACGCCTTCTTGCACACCTCTCTGTAACAATAACTGGGGCGTAATTGTCCAGCGTGTCCGCTCTGTATCGATTAATGGAAAGCCACGCTCAACATACAAACCACCCCGATCTTTAGAATCGTAGCCAGGAGAAACTATTGCAGGTGTAGCGTCCCGCTCTCGGCGGTCAATAGTACGCTCATTTATCGGAATTGGTAAGGAGACTTTTTGATCGAATACTAAACGCTGTCGCTGTGTCCTGATGCGGTCTACCAAGGGTGATTCTCGCGTCAAAGTTACTTTATCTGCGCGTAATTCTAATTCAGGGGGCGAAAAAGGATCGTTGGTGATCCGGACATTATTTGCTTGCCAGCCTTGCGGATAAAAGTCAATTTGTTCAGCTTCAAACCTGAGCCGATTGACTCTACCCCCTGTTTTCGATAGCGGGATGTTGCTACCACTTGCTTGACCACCAAATCCCACATCAATACCTCCAGGACTGCTGACACCGGAAACGGGCTGATTAGCTCTAATGCGATCGCTAGGCGGACGTCTTGAAACTCCACCAGCATTTACAGCTGTGGGTGAAAAAGCCAAATCTGTTTGTGCTGAGGGTACGTAAATTTCTCCTCTACCATTTTCCAGTTCCCCACTATCTTGCACAAAGTTATAGGTGAAGCGTTGTCCACGTAGTATCTGATCGCCCCGTGTTAAGGTTACGTTGCCTTCACCCGCAGCGATCAAGTTGTCCAAATTAACTTGCAAGCGATCGGCATCCACCACCGCTCCATCAAATCGCACAACTACATTACCTACAGCTGTAATAATTCGCTGTTTCTCGTCATACTCTTGCCGATCTGAAATGACTTCTACAATTCTTTGTCCGGCCGGTGGTGTGGTAGCTGGCGCAGTTGTACCAGATGGTTGAGCTTGTGGCTGAGTGGTATTTACTTGTGGTGTAGGCGTTGGTACTTGGCTTTGTTGCTGGACTTGAGACTGAAATTCTACAGTGATGGGCGCTGAGAGTTGGTTTGTAGGCTGACGAGACTTAAATGTGATAAAATTTTGTGCTGATTGAGAACTCGGTGCAAGATCGGCAGCAGATACAGAGATATTGTCTTTTTTTAGAGACTCTTGTGTAGTAATATCGCGTTGCTGTTTTTGTTGGATTAACTTCTCAGCTAAAATTTCTGCTTTGGACTTGACTAACTTGTTGCTGTTGGTAATAGTTGGGGCAATTTCAAGAGGGCGCGGAGATTGGGTGATCAGGGGACTTGGAGAAGCTCTATAGCGAAAGCTAGAAGAGTCCAAAAAGGTTGGTTTTTCTTCATTACTAGAGTTTGGATTTAGCAATCGCTGACTGAGTTTTTGAGAAGGTTCACCTTTTGCGTCTTGGTCAGAAGCCTCCACTCCAACTTTTTTTGGCAATGCAGCAGCTTTTGTTTGCATCTCCCGTTTACGCAACGCCGACATCAGAAGAAGTTCCGAGCGTCGAACCCCACCGTTCGGACTTGTCTTTGTGTCTTCTTTTTCTTGGCGATTAGAGGTTATAACTTTCTGCGTAGGATAACCAACAACCAGTGGTTGCCCCAAAAGCCCAGCAGTCGCAGAACCGATAATTGGGGAATTTTCTGGTGGAAAGATTTTTGGTGAATGAGGTACAGAGGGAGTTTCAGGAACTACCGAGCGATCTTGAGTTGAGTTAATCGGAATTGACAATAAAGGATCGCTGTTGGTGTTACCCGAAATTGGCAACTGAACCAAATTCTTGGGCTGCTTGGATTTGTCTGTTTTTTCGTGTATTCCAGTATCTACACCTGAAAGAAACTTTGTATAACTAGCAGATGAGGCGGGATTTACAGGTTGTAAAGATTTAACAATAGGAAGCGGATCGGGTGGCAGAACTGGATGAAGCATAAGCGAGCAAAATCGGGCAAACAAACAGCCAAATGACAAAGGGAAGGATAAAACATACATTTTGCCTTCCGACTGTCGCCTTCTGCTACCTACAGCAAGCTACTTGGAGGAAGAAACTTACTAAATTTTCGCTTAGTAAGTTTCCGTGGCGTTTAGTATTTTCCGCCTTCCAAAGTCGCGGATGATTTATCGCCCTTTTACTCTAAGTCCCGACGGCCGGGGTTACGAGCTGGATCGTTCGACAAAAATCCGAAGATGAAGATAGTTACGAAGAAGGCAACAACAATATAAACAACGATTTTTAAAGTCAGCATAGAAATATCTCCAACGGGTAAAACAAAGAAAGCTTTTCTTTCAGGTTTCTGCCATGCAGAAAAGATAGCTACTTTATATTACCCAAATCTCGTCCCTTTTTTAGAAGACTCTGGGGATTGGGGAAGGTGGGGTCCCCTCTGGGGATAAGGGGTAATGGGGATTGGGTACTGGGGACTAGCAGTGTCTATCCTACAGTTATTGAGAATAGTGCAAGATGTCAGTTGTCTGACTTTTAGATGACCCTAAGAAATAACTCAAAGGACTATTGATTGCTTCTGACGTTGACTGACGGCAAAGGTTTCCAAAAAAAGGTTAGAGGTTGCAGATTACAGAAAATAATTACTATCCCCCCAATACCCAATACCCAATACCCCCAGAGGGGGCTTCACCTTCCCCAATGACCTATTTCTTAACTTGAAGCTTTGCTGTATCGTTCGTTGCCTATTCGATTTTTGATTACTCGTGCAGGTATGCCGACAGCAACGGAAAAAGCAGGAATATCTTTATTAACAACTGCTCCCGCACCAATAACACTACCTTTGCCGATAGTAACGCCATCTAATACTGTTACTCCATGTCCTAGCCAACAATTATCCTCAATCACAATTCCCTTGCGAGTAACACCTTGGTATTTAATTAGCTTCATCGGATCGGCAAAATTATGATTATTGGCATATATTCCTGAATGGGAAGCAATCAAGCAGTGTTTACCAATTTTAATGTCTCCTGGCCCCTCAATACACACGTTGGGAGCAATGAAGGTGTCTTCATCAATATGTATATACGTATCTTCTAAAGACCCGATATCAACGTTACGCTCAATTGCGACTCTATCTCCTAAATGAATTCTATTATTTTTGTGTCCTCTTGCATTCATCCGCACACCTTTGAAAATATAGACTTCTGCACCGATCTCAATGCAAGAAGTACCGTTAAATTCAACACCATTTTGAATATACACTGGGCTACCTATCTGGGCAAAAATACTACGGTATCCTAAATTACGCAACTTTGGACCGAGAAGAAGTGTCGGAATATCTCCTAACACTGTAGTTACTAAAAGTTCTTGCACGCGCTGCAATTTGGAAAAATATTGCTCGTTCTGCATGGCTATATATCTATTTAATCAATTGTTGTTGACAGTGTTTCAAGTTGTTTTGGCTGTATTCTAATTTCTGCCAATACCAATAGGCTCCGTGTGTATTAATACATGAGCTAAGGTAGCAGAATCATCAAAATTTCCAAGATTTTTAGATAGTTTTCCAACATTTGAAAAACCAGAGTCTGGCTTTGACTATGTGAGCAATTCTTGAGTTTAGGTGTGTAGAATTACTCAAGTGATATGCATAATTACGTTAATTCACTAGCAGATTTTGTACTATATGCACGTAAAACTTTGGCTTATTTTTTACAAAATCAATTAATAAAATAATTCAATGCATTGCCGCTCAAAACTTAGACTCTTAAATTATCTAATGGAAAATTTGCTGGTTTAGATAAGCTACTGTTTTGGTTTTCTGGCAAATTTAAAAAGCTTGCTACTGCTAACAACACTCCTAAAGCAAATAGGGATACTGTTGTTTGTCTTGAGGCTATTTCTCTCAAGCGGTTTTAGTCTTTTGAAACCATTCAGTTTCACAAGCTATTTGGCAACAAAAAATACATTTAACTAGACTATATTAAAAGTTTAGATAAAATTTCTGCCTAGCATGATATGTAATTATTGTTGGATTTTTCTGGGTACTTTTGCCCAAAAAAATCCAATTAGGGTGGATTATCTCCCACATCAGCCATCACATTGAAGTTAACCATCGGTGCAAACAAGTAAGCGCTTCCCCGACTGCTATGACGGCTTTCTTGCAACGAATTTCTAGAGTATGCTGCTCCAATCATGTTGCACACGGATGATTTACAGACTAGCCAATTCACGTTTGTAATGACATGAACGGTTTTTTATAACAATTGTTTTTAACGATAACACATTTTATTTTTAGTGGAACACTCTTATGAAATAAGTTGATTTCCAGATTTATTGTTGATGAGAATGCTGAAAATAAGTTAACTTTTTTACTACGGCGATGCTTGTAACAGGTAAAGACTACGCTACTTAGAAATATTTTTATACACTTATAGAAAATCCATTGAGGAGGGAAATTTAAAAAATACTATTAGTATTTATTAGCATTTTTACCTATATTGTTACTAGTAAAAGTGATTTTATAATTGAGCGTTAAATTGAGAATAGTATCTATTATACTTGTGACATTCTCTTCATTAAATAGCAAAACTAGCTCAAAATATTCCTTTTGTCCACATACTTACTATCTAAAATATTGTAAATCACCCATTCGGGTGAGCCAAGAGGGTGATGTGTACTTGGTACTACTCGTTATAAATTTTATTTAAAGAAAGCTAAAACCTAAGCTTAATTTCGAGGAGAAATTTACAAAAAAACATCTAATTTCCCAAATTGAGGTATCGGCTTTAACTCACACACTTGGTTAAAATTATGGCTTTAATTAAAGAAATTGTACAAGAAGCTCTAACTATCGGTTATCTGAGTATTGTAGCCGAAGATAAACTGCGATCGCAGTTGCAAAGTAATTATGACTCAGAAGACCTAGATGCTTGGATAATTCTACAGCGAGCGATCGCAGCAGGTAATGTAAAACTTGAGTCGCGCCGCAAAAAAGCTTCCCCCTCTCCGAAAGGAAAGGACAGTTCATCAAGTATCAAACTTGCTTATCAAATGGCAGCGGAGATTGCCTATGCAGCAGCTGTAGCTTTGACAATGACAAAAAATAGTAAAGATCAGCCTTCACTAGGTGCATAAACTAACATCTTTGTAAGTTATTTTCCTGATTTAGTACAAATATTTCATACCAAGTAGTTAGCGTCGGTGTAGCCGCACTTCTTTACCAGACGCTGTGCGTAGCTTGCTTCCACGAAGTGGTACGACAAAGCTCAGTGACCATCACAGGCATTGCTTTTCTTGATTAATTGCTTGGTAAGGCTTTCATCCGATTCTTTATGGGATTTCCCTTCTACCTCCTGGGTTGAAAGTGCTGTTAGCAAATATCTAGGGTTGAGCCAGTACTGAGTAAAAATCCCAGCCTTAAGAAGATTTTCATGCAAGGCTTTTGAAACTCGTCTGATCGGGACAGCCTTCTTTGAGAGCGCAATTATTATAAAAAAGTAATTAAAAGTTTAACTTTCCTGGACACAGCTATGGGTAATTTTCACCCTTAGCCAAGACTCTCGATTGATCCCCGGAAGCAATACTAAAATAAATATAAATTATTTATTCAAAACTAAATTTTTTTAAGTGATACATACCAGTCAGTGATTAAATCTTAATATACCAAGTACATGGCTCAGAATCAGGCATAGAATTAGAAACACCTTGGTGTAAACTTTAGCAACGAGGTTAAAAATAATTCTCAATGCTTAACAAAGTCATCGCTTTTTCACAAACTACAGTATAAAGAATTGGCAACATTGGTAAAGAGAGTAAACAATAACCATAGCTAAACTTGGAGTTTTGCCAACCTATGCAGCCAATTCGCACATTTAACGTATCCCCTTCACTACCGCCGCGACTCGAACCACTACGGCGGCTAGCATATAACTTGCACTGGGATTGGAACGTTGATACTAAAGATTTATTCCGTCGCTTAGACTCTGACCTGTGGGAGTCTAGTCATCATAACCCAGTGTTAATGTTGGGTACAATCTCTCAATCGCGGCTTCTGGAAGTTGTCGAAGATGAAGGCTTTCTAGCGCAAATGGATCGAGCTGACCGTCAGTTAAACGATTATTTGCAAGAGCGTACCTGGTATCAGAAACAACGAGAGCAGAAACCCAAAGAATGTTACGCCTATTTTTCGGCGGAATTTGGACTTGTAGATTGTTTACCTGTCTATTCTGGAGGCTTGGGCGTTCTGGCGGGGGATCACCTCAAATCTGCTAGTGACTTGGGGCTACCGCTTGTCGGTGTCGGTTTACTGTATCAGCAAGGCTACTTTGCCCAGTATCTCAATGCCGATGGCTGGCAGCAAGAACGCTACTTGCTCAACGATTTCTATAATATGCCCTTGCATCTGGAGCGTAATGCCGATGGTTCAGAACTGCGGATTGCCGTAGATTATCCAGGACGTAAGGTATATGCCAGAGTTTGGCGCGTACAGGTAGGAACAGTACCTCTGTATCTGCTGGACACCAACGTTGAACCGAACAACACTTACGACCACGATATCACAGATCAGCTATACGGTGGCGACATCGATATGCGTATCCACCAGGAAATTATGCTGGGGATCGGTGGTGTGCAAATGCTCAAAGCTTTGGGGCTGAAAGTTACTGCCTACCACATGAATGAAGGTCACGCCGCCTTCTCTGCCTTAGAACGCATCCGTTTGCTGATTCAGGAAGAGGGACTGAATTATCCCCAAGCTAAACAAGTGGTGTCCTCGAGCAATATCTTTACTACCCACACACCAGTACCAGCAGGGATTGACTTGTTCGCTCCCGAAAAAATGTTGTACTACTTGGGGTATTATGCAGAGATATTTGGGTTGCCCAAAGAGCAATTTTTAGGACTGGGGCGCGAGAATACAGGCGATTTATCTGGGCCTTTCAGTATGGCGGTGCTGGCGCTGAAAATGGCAACATTTTCTAACGGTGTCGCACAACTGCATGGTGTGGTGTCGCGGCAAATGTTCCAAGGCTTGTGGAAGAATGTGCCAGTGGAGGAAGTACCGATCGCCGCAATTACCAACGGTGTCCATGCTCGAAGTTGTGTGGCGAAATCGACTCAAGAATTGTACGATCGCTACCTGGGTCCAAATTGGTCATCAGCACCACCAGATAGCCCGTTATGGGAGCGGATGGACGCCATACCCGATGAAGAATTGTGGCGCAATCACGAGCGCTGCCGCTTGGATATGATTTTGTATGTGCGGGAGCATTTGGTCAAACATTTGACCGATCGCGGCGCTTCCGCTTCCGAAATTACCCAAGCTCAAGAAGTTTTAGATCCTTACGCTTTCACTATTGGCTTTGCCCGTCGTTTTGCCACCTACAAACGCGCCACCCTGTGGATGCGCGATTTGGAACGGATTAAGCGGCTTTTACTAGCTAACAAAGACCGGAAAGTGCAATTCGTGATTGCTGGTAAGGCACATCCTAAAGATATTCCCGGTAAAGAACTGATCCGCGAGATCAATCACTTTATCCGCGAACAGCATTTAGAAAAACAGGTAGTGTTTGTTCCCAATTACGACATTCACATCTCCCGGTTAATGGTTGCGGGTTGCGATATCTGGTTAAATACACCGCGTCGTCCACGGGAAGCCTCTGGTACTAGTGGTATGAAAGCCGCTATGAATGGATTACCAAATTTAAGTGTGCTAGATGGCTGGTGGGATGAAGCTGATTACGTCCGCACAGGCTGGGCGATTGGACATGGAGAGAATTACGACGATCCTAACTACCAAGATGAAGTAGAAGCAAATGCTCTCTACGAATTGTTAGAGAAGGAAGTTGTACCGCTATTTTATGAACATCGGGATACTGATGGTTTGCCCCGTCCGTGGGTTGCCAAAATGAAAGATGCAATTCGGTTGAATTGTCCCTTCTTTAATACAGCGCGGATGGTAGGAGAATATGGCCAAAGGGCTTATTTCCCAGCTAGCGATCGCTATCATACCCTGACTGTTGATAACTATGCCCCAGCTAAAGAACTAGCCGCTTGGAAGGAAAAACTGGGCGAACACTGGTTCAACATCAAAATCAAAGATATTGACGTATCGGCAGTTTCAGACATTGAGGTTAATCAAACTGTTGCGGTCATTGCCAAGGTTGACTTAGCAACTTTGACCAATAATGATGTGCAGGTGGAGTTATATCAAGGTGCGATCGATGCCAATGGTGATATTGTCAACGCTGTGCCAGTGGTAATGGATTACGAAGGTGAGGATGGACAGCAATTGAGTACTTACACGGGTAATATCACCTATACCGCTTCTGGTTTGCAAGGCTTGTCTTTGCGTGTATTGCCGAAAAATAAAAATCTGGCTAATCCTTATGAACCAAGGTTGATTGCTTGGGCAGAATAAGAGTAGTGAGTAATTCTTAAATACTCAAGATTAGGCGTTGCTGATTTAAGTTTAGCAACGCCTTTTATTATGCTACGCAGTCACACCCAAAAAATAACTACTGCTAGAATTATTTCAGTCTCAACTTTTTTTGCTCCTTTTTCAACCCGTCGAACTCACGTCCTCTTAGGGATTTCAAAGGCTATTTTTATGTCTTATTCAAGTAATCTACATACCGAAGACCCACAGATTCAGCAAGCCATCCTCGACTTCTACCTGAAAAAGGCTGACAGGTTTCGGGCGTACTTTTCAGAAGGAGAGGAGTTAAGTGGCGGTTTAAGTGGCAGTAGATCAGATTTTTTAGCACTTGAGGAAGTGTCTGTACAACCTTGGTCAGGAATGGTGGACTCTATAGTTGTTGAAGGCACTTTAACGCCAGCAGCAATAGCGCTCATCAGAGAACGCGGAAAACTTGACGAAGATAGCTGCCCTCATCCTTTGCAACTATGGTTCTATGAGTTAATCAATGACACTGAGGTGTTACTGCGGATCGCAGACTTTTCGGTTTGGACGCTCTACGGTACGCTAGATGAGATACAGAGCTTGGAGAAAGAAAAGATTCCTGTTGAATGGGAAGAAATTCCTTCTGAACCTGAGGAAGGAGTGACGCCACTGCCATTGCCGATGACTGAAAGTTTCCTAGAGCAATTCACCCAGGGACTTAAGGAAGCAATTGAGGAAGCGTTTTTTCCCAAACAAAATTAACTACCAATCTACAATACCCCCGTTGATTAGTCTAGTTTACTAGGGATAAGATATTGCGATCGCGTCGCAATATTTAAATCAGAAGTAAGGACTCTAAAGCAGTATACGCAAAGCTTTTGCTCAAATTCTTTGAGGGATGACAATGTAGCCTGTGGTGCGTAGGCGTAGCCCGTCGTAGACATCGCCTAATACCAAATTACGTTCTTCTCCCCAATACCACCAATAAGCAGCAACGTAAGCGCAAATTAAGCTATCTAGTTTATCTTCAGTTGCTTTAAGAGCTACACCTGCGATCGGAATTTCCATAAAAAACGAATCGCACAGAAGCACACGAGGAGAAAGAGAGGGGAGAATATTGAGAAGATAATTTTGGAGTTTAATTAGTTCTAGGCGGCGCTCATTTAAGCGTCCTTTTTTGTATTTGAGGATGCGTTCTAAGTTGAATAAATTAACGATTGCTGGGTGAGGAAAGACTTCTATTTGATATCTGCTAAGTTTTTGCGGTTCAATGGTGGGAGCGTGTGCAAAACCACGTGATTCCAATTCTAAGCCAAAGTTGATGGTGCGCTCTGCGAAGGGTAGGTTTTGATTAGCTGGGTAGCATCCTGCATGATATTTACCAAAGTATTTGTGGCTGAGTTTATCAGGAAGGCGACTCCCGTCAGCGTTGGGTATGAGGGTAGGTGCATCTACGGCAATAATGGCTGGTTCGTCTGCTTGTACGCTTTGATCGATCCAGATAAGGATGTCTGCAATGGCATCTTTGCGGTCTAAATCGAGTAATTGTAGTTGTCCATCTATCCATTCTAAACAGCACAATCCACTTGGTTGCGATCGCCAGCCTAAATCAATGCCAATAAATTTCATGGTCATAACACGAATTTGCGATTATTTTCGCATTTTTGGACAACCATTTACCTAAATTTACTTACCTAAAATCTTGATAAATAATCTTATAATCTTAAGCAGCTTGTCTTAATTTATATTATCTAGCAATAAGTTAATCAAGATTATTCCAATGAAAATTTTATTTTTACATCCTAATTTCCCTTCACAATTTCGCAATCTAGCGATATTTTTAGGTAAAGATCCTAATTGCCAAGTTGTCTTTGGGACAAATCGTCGAGAAGGGGAAATACCTGGCGTTTTTAAAGCTATTTATACTCCTTCTCGTGAAGCAGCTCCCCAAACTCACCACTACGTTCGTAATTTGGAAAATGCGGTTCTTACCGCTCAAGGTGTCTATCGCGTGGCAGAAAAATTAAAATCCGAGGGTTTCTTTCCAGATATAGTTTATGGTCATTCTGGTTGGGGGCCGACTTTATTTATGAAAGATGTTTTTCCCAAAGCAGAATTATTATGTTATTTCGAGTGGTTTTATCACGCTCATGGTTCCGATGCAGATTTCGATCCCAATGAACCACTGAATGCTGATGATGAATGCCGCATCCGCGTAAAAAATGCGCCGATTTTAACTGATTTATATAGCTGCGATCGCGGTCTTTCTCCCACTAATTGGCAGCGTCAGCAGTTTCCTAAAGAATATCATAGCAAACTCACTGTAATTCATGATGGGGTTGATACCAATTATTTTGTTCCCAAACCAGGCGCAAAGTTAGTTTTACCAAGAATAAATCTGGATCTTTCTCATGTGGAAGAATTGGTAACTTATGTGGGACGGGGGATGGAACCTTATAGAGGTTTTCCGCAGTTTATGGAAACAGTGGCGCTACTTCAGCAGCGACGACCTAAGTGCCATGTAGTAGTAGTGGGAGAAGATCGGGTTGCTTATGGTAAAAATCTTCCTGATGGTAAAACTTATAAACAATTAATGTTAGAAAAATTATCTTTAGATTTATCGAGACTACACTTTACAGATAGGCTTCCTTACAATGAGTACCTTCATGTTTTACAAGCTTCTTCTGCCCATGTTTATTTAACCCGTCCTTTTGTATTATCTTGGTCAATGTTAGAAGTAATGGCAGCAGGATGTTTACTAATAGCTTCTAAGACTGCACCAGTATTAGAAGTTGTACAGGATGGGGTGAATGGACTATTAGTAGATTTCTTTTCTCCCCAAAATATTGCTAATCGGGTTGAAGAGGCGCTGAATCATCCTCAGGAGATGAATGCAATTCGTGCGAATGCGCGAGAGACAATTTTGAAGCGTTATGATTTAGCAAAACTATTACCACAGCATTTACAATGGATATTCGCTGGTAAAACTTCTGATAGTTTGAAAAAGCGTCCAAATTCTAAAGGATTTGGTAGAAATTAGATGACATTGGTCATTTGTCATCAACCTTTTCCAGAAATATTTTTCACGCTAAACTGTGAAAAAAAGCTTTAGATAATAAACTTTGCAAAAACTATATTAATCATTAGTTGTTGACAAATGACAAATAAATACAAAAGCGATATTGAAAATGCGAATTATTTTGACTATTGCTCATTTTTTTAAACCTAGCAATGAGGGTCGTCATGCTTCTCAACGCAAAGACCCGCAACCTCGCTTAGAGGCGTTAACTAAAAGTATTACCTCTTTACACCAATTATTTGGCAAATCTCAAAGTATTATCAATATTGCTCAACGACTAGCTTTTCCTGCTAATCAGCCGCAGTCTCACCAACTAGATATTGTTATTTGTACAACTAAAGATAATCATCTTCTCAATCAGCTTCCCTTACCATCACATTTATATAAACATCATTCTAGCAATGCAGAACCTCTACTTTTGGGGTTTGAGTGTCAAGCCGTTTTGCAAAGTTGTCTTGGTCAATATGATTACTACTGCTTTCTTGAAGATGACTTAATTATTCATGACCCTTGGTTTTTTATAAAATTAAACTGGTTTACCCAACAAGCGGGTGATTTAAATCTGCTCCAGCCAAATCGTTATGAAGTCTCTCCCCACGGTTTGGTTCACAAAGCTTATATCGATGGGGATTTGGCTTTACGAGTAACTGCTCCTTTTCAAAATGTGCAAGAGCAACAGGAACTCAAAGGTACAATTATGAATACACCAATTACCTTTTGTCGTGCCCTCAATCCTCACGCAGGCTGTTACTTTTTAAATCCATATCAGATGACTCATTGGGCTAATCAAACTTATTTTATTGACCGGGATATTAGTTTTGTTGGCCCACTAGAAAGTGCTGCCACTTTAGGAATTATGAAGACATTCCAAATTTACAAAACCTCGCCGGAGCAAGCAAGCTTTTTGGAGATTCAGCACTTTGGAACTGGATTTTTAGGGCTAATTGGACGACAAGTGGGTTTGGCATAAAGGTAAATAAAATTTAATATTTTGACCATTTTTATAAGTAAAAAGATATTTAGCTTTTTACTTGTTATTTTATAGTTTTGTTTAAAAATAATAGGGTGAGCATTGCAATGCCCACCCTACTAATAGCAACAAATTTATTTAAGCCTGTTGTTTTTTCTTACGAAGCTGTGGAAGTTGACTAGCCATAAAACTCAAACCTGTTAAGAGTAAACCAATTGTGCCGGCGGATTCTGGTACGGACTTGAGATCGCCCTTGAGAGCTATTGCATCATTACCGCACTCCAAGAAGATATTACTAACATAATTACCCTCGCCGATTAAAGACTTATCAAACGAAAAACCAATCGTGTAGTCGCCACTGGCAGAAAAGTTAGCAAAATTTAGTCCAGCAGTATTGAGTTGCTTATCGTTGAGCATGGAGATATTTCCAACTTTTGTACCTGAGCCAATGGCGTTGAGAATGGGTGTATTATTCCAAGTAGGATTCTGAGGGACATCAGAATTGTAGTAGTAATTGTAAACGTCTTGTTGGGTCGCTAGGTCTGTACCTTGGGTATTATTCTGACCCCAGCCCCAGTCATAATACCACTTCAAGTTGCTGTAGCCTCCATGTTGTGTAGTGATACTCTTTGCTTGGACTCCTTGGTAAACTCCTGTTGCCAAGCTATTGTCATAGTTGGCAAACTTCACACCATATAGCTGACCACTTTGACTAGCTGTTTGGAAGTCTTTACCTGAGAAATTGAAGAATAAATCGCTCCAACCAATATGGACTGAATGACCCGGATTCCAGTAGTCATTGGAATCTATAGTGCCACCCAGAGGCATCCCTCCTGTAAGAGCAACATAAACTTTGTCACCTGAGTCTTTGACCGCCATGCCTTTGATATCAAAAACGGAACCTCCAGAGCCATCTTGGAAAGAATCAATACTATAGTTCCAGCCATTTACAAGTTGGCCGGCATTTGCTTGTTGATTAGATAGACTAACGAGGCTGATGCTGATGGCTGTAGTGGCAAGAAGAACTTTTAGAGTTTTCATATTTATGAGAATATCTCCGATTAGGCAATAATTTTTTATCTATGAAAAGCCTAACCAAACTTGTGTAAATTCTCTAGTATTCAAGAGCACTAGTTTTGAAAAAATCTCGTAAATTTTCTTGCTTATTTTTCTATAAAAACTCAGTATTGTACTTAGTTATTCCTATTGTTTGATAATTGCTTATTTTCTATCTAAAATAATTTAATATGTGGTTAATAGCATGGAAACAAGTAAGTCATGGCGCAAAATATATATTTAATGAAGCATTAATTATTTTATTGTTATATTCCTGATTTCAATAATATAAGTATATTTTACTATATAAGTACTTTTAAATACTACGTATAATTAATTATCGTCCCTAAGAGTAGGACGCAGGGCGATACCTTTGACAACCCCTGCGGTGTACTTATTAGCAATCTCAGTTGTTAGTTAATTGCGGCGTAAATGTGACATTTCTATTGAGCGATCGCTTTTTTTATTTTTAGCTTGATAACGATACTGCCACATCACAAAGCCAGTGATAAATAAAATTAGTGGTGCAAGTCCAACAAATACATAGAAAATACGAGATGGAAGCCCCCAAAAGGTTCCATAGTGCAGAAGAACAAAGGAGTTGAGGACGCGATCGCCCAATGGTAACTTTAAAGCATTATCAACTCGTAAAACCTTACCACTGTACTGGTCAAGATAAACATTACTATTACCATAATCTATACTTTCCTGTGGTAACTTCATGCGAATTTGTAGAGCTTCTTCTGGTTTACTAGGAAAATAAATGCTTTTAGTAACAGCACTAGGTAAGGCAGCATCGGCAATTTTCAATTGTTGGGTTAGATTTAAAGTCGATTTCCCAGGAATTGGTTTGGATACTGGCTCAGATAATTTTGGCGTAAATGTCACAGCGTAAATAATTGGCTCAGTTAAATCGTAGAAGTTCCAGCAAAAACCAGTGAAGCCAGTAAAGAATAAAAAAACCACAGCGATAATGCCAGCCACTTTATGAATATCAAAGTTGGCGCGTTTAGGATGAGCATCAAGCTTGATTTTGAAGCCTGCAATCAATCTACGCCAACCAGGCCAAAGAACTAAACCTGTGATGGTGAGGACACACATAAAAAAGGCAGCAATGCCAACAATTTTAGTTCCGGTTTCACCTGCCATTAGGCCGTAGTGCAGACTAAGGATCGTACCTATTAAGGTGTTATCTGATATCCGCTCACCAATAATTTTGCCTGTATAAGGATTGAGAAAAACTTCTGTCCTTTGATCCTTAGTTGTTGACAACTGTCCTATATAAGGAGAAGCAGGAGTATCTGGCAAATAAATCCGAAAAAGATGCAGATCGCTTCGTGCAGCATACTTCGTCTTAATTGTATTCATCACAGACTCTGGGGATACTAACTGTACCTGTTGTGGAGTAATAATTCCATACTGTTGAGCAATCATAAAGTGGTCAAAATCTTGCTCGAACACTAACAAGCTACCTGTTAAGCCGACTATAATTAGCACCAGTCCTACCGCTAAACCAAGACAGCGGTGCAGAATAAATGTTAGATCGCGTATTTTTTTAGAGTTCATGGTAGAAGCTGCGTGACACTATACAAGACTTAATGAGTTTAGAAATTGAAGCTAATCAAAACTCAACTGAAACTGTTCCCAGCACAGTCAAAGGCGCACCAGGACGCAGATAGTAACCCTGAGAATCGTAATATGTAGTACCCAAAAGATTCTTAAAGTTCAATCCAACCCGCCAGCGATCGCGTTTGTAAAAAATGGTGGCATCAGCGCGCACATAAGAGGGGATTTTGAAAGTATTGGGAAGTGTGGCTTCGCGATCGCCAGTATAAAATACTCCCCCACCAAAACCTAATCCTTTCCAATTTCCGTCTTGAATTTCATAAGTTGTCCACAGACTCGCCCCACTACCGGGAGCATTTACCAGGGAATCGCCTACTGGTAAGCTGTTATCTTTACTTACAAAAGCATCGTTGATAAAAGCAGAAGCAATCATATTCCAGCCTGGTAGAATCTGCCCAGAAATGTCAAATTCTAAACCACGACTTTTGACTTCTCCAGCAGCAATTGAGTAATTAATATTATTGGGATCGGTTGTCGGGACATTGGTTTTTGTAATATTATAAGCGGCTATTGTTGCCGAAAGCTGCTTATTGAACCACTCGGTTTTGATGCCGACTTCATACTGGGTTCCACGACTCGGTTCTAGAGCTTGCCCGCTTGCCGTTCGAGTATTGTTAGGGTTAAAAGATTGAGCGTAACTAGCGTAGAGGGAGATCGACTCTATGGGTTGATAAACCAATCCCACACGCGGTGAAAAAGCTTGATCGTTAAACTGATTTGTGGAAAGAACTTGACTATTGTTATTCAAGTCTATGTTTCTGTCATTGTAGTTGATAAAATCAAGTCTCCCACCAACTAGCAACTTCAAAGAAGACAGCAATGTAACTTGATCTTGCAAGTAAACACCGATAATATCGGTATCTGATTTAAAGTTCTGGGCTGTGTCCACGAAACTGGTTGGCAGTGGCGCACCATATACCGGATTAAATAGATCCAGTCCCGGTGCCGCAGTCCGAAGGTAATTACCCCCCTGGTGTGCCCAACTGAACTCCAAACCGAGGAGTAATTGATGATTGATACTGCCAGTTTTGAACTTACTGACTAACTCATTTTGTAGACTTACTGCTCTACGGTAGTCAATATCTCCTGCAAGCTGTCGCGATACTGTCCGACCATCATCTAAAAGTGAGTTTGGTCGGACAGCGTTATAATCACCACTGTAATTGTTGATTGACAAGGCACTGCGGAATTGGAAATTGTCACTAAAACGATGCTTCAAAGTGATAGTACCTGCATCAGATTGGAAATTGTAACTATCTCCAGGTTCTTCTAAAAAACGGCTGATGGGAACCTGAAAAGTTTGACGGACAGGTGGCAACCCATCGTAAAAAGTTCGGTTGACAGTATTATGCTCATATTCCAAAGTCAAGTTTGTATCATCGCTGAGTTGGAAAGATACTACGGGTGCTATTGAATAACTCTCTCCATTGACAAAATCGACAAAACCACCGAAATTTTCATAGGCAATATTCAGCCGCGACAACACCTTTTTATCGGCGGTGAGTGGTTGGGAAAAGTCGATAGCGGCACGATAGTAATCATAATTTCCCAGTGTAAATTCAGCTGAATGATAGGGAGTTGTGAGCGGTTGTTTAGTGATATAATTGACCACACCACCAGGTTCAAACTGACCATAGAGAACGGAAGCCGGACCTTTAAGAACTTCGACTTGTTCAACAGTAGTCGGACTAATGTAGTTATCTTGAACTGCAAAACCATTTCTGAGGTTGTTAGATGTGACAAATCCTCGGAGTACATAGTTCTCTGTGTTCCCAGCGTAACTACCTTGTGGTGTGACACCTGACACATTGCGTAATGCATCCGAAATTCGAGTGATTTGCTGATCTTTGATCACCTGTTGAGGAATTACCTGAATTGATTGGGGAATATCCCGCAGTGGGGTATCAGTTTTGGTTGCTGTTGTTGCATCTGGTACTCGATACCCATCTTGTTCACCCGTGACTACCAACTCAATCGGTTCATCACCTTGTGTTGATGGTTGGCTTGGCTGTGTTTGAGTTGGTGGCTGATTTGCTGGCTGAATTTGTTGCGTTTGCGGTTGTTGTTGGGCAATGGATGCAGCAGTTGCCACAGAGAAAATTATACCCTCGTTGGCACTGTCATACAGTTCCACAGTCGGTAGGCTTGCCTCACCAATTACTGTTACCCGGATAGTATTGGCATCAAAGTTAGTAACTGTGATTTCACTAACACCCGCAATTGGTTTTTCTGAGCGGAATGTAAATGCCTCACCACTAGGTAAACGCAGTTGTGCATTGGGAATATCAGCAATGAAGTTATTACCAGCACTGCGATTCGTAATTTGCAACTGTTCGCCTTTAGATGTCTGTAAAATCACCTCCACACCTTTAGCAGTCGGATTTGCCTTAACTCCCGTCACCTGCACAACTTCTGTTTGTGGCGTGTTTGCTGGTGTTGACGACTGCACTAATAACATTTTGGCGCTGGTAACAACAGGTTCTAGCTCACTTAATTGCCTAATCTTCCCAGTTGCTTGAGGTGGCTTGGCTTGTGGTAATGTTTTCGCTAGATTGAACCGATTATTAGATTTGGGAATATCTTGCGCTTTTGCAGGCTGAACCAGCAAAATCAAAAGTATCAACAACCACTCTATTCTGTAACTAAATTTAGATACTAGCTGATTCATTTTATCTCCACACACCTTATTATTCCAGATGACAAAAACCCCACATCGTGCGTAGCTTTGATGCAGATACCTATTTAGGTTAGAACGTAAAAGAAACAGAGCCAATCACCGTAAATGGATCACCTGGGTAAACAACGTCGCGTCCCTGAGTTTCCAGGTAGTAGTTAATATCAAAAAGATTTTTGATATTGAGACCAACCCTCCAGTTATCTTGCTTGTAAAACAGCGCTGCATCTGTGCGAAAATAACTTGGCAGGATAAGGGATTTGTCAATTTCTCCAGGGCGATCGCCTACATAATAAAGACCTAAACCAAAGCCCAATCCTTTAAAATTACCTTGTTGAAGTTCGTAAGTTGTCCAAAAACTGGCAGTATTTTCTGCCACGTTTTGCAGGTGATTGCCTACAGGTAAGTCATTATCGCGGGTGACTCTGGCATCTGTATAACCATAGGTAGCAATCACATTCCAACCTGGTGTTAATTGCCCAACAATATCAAGTTCAATTCCCTTGCTAGTCTGTTCGCCCACCTGAATGGAATAATTGGAATCGATGGGATCGGTAGTTAAAACGTTGGATTTTGTCAAGTGGTAAGCTGCCAATGTTGCTGCAAGTCTGCTATCAAACAACTCTGCTTTAATGCCTACTTCATACTGTTTGCTGCGTTCGGGAACAAAAACTGAATTGTCTCTAGACCGTCCATACTGTGGTACAAAGGATTCTGCGTAGCTGGCATACAGAGAAACAGGAGGGGTGGGTTGATAGACAATGCCAACACGCGGGGTAAAGGCAGAATTATTATCGCTGGTTGAACTTTGAACTACTAAATCCTTCTGTAAAATATTCACCGTATCAAAACGACCGCCCAGGAGTAGCTTGAGGTTGTCAGCAATAGTTACCTGGTCTTGCAAATAAAAGCCGAATGTATCTGTGAAATTTTGAACTACGTAAGGAGTAGTGGGACGAGTAATCGGAACAAAGTAGACAGGATTGAAAATATTAATGGATGCAAAAGGCCCATTGGAAAAGCCATTGGAAACATTGGTGTAACGGTTCAGGTCTACGCCAAACAGCAGCTTGTGGGAAATTGTTCCTGTTTTGAAGTTACCGATAACATCTGTCTGGAGTCTATAGTCCTCATCGGTGCTTCCACCAAAATTAGCGATGTCTCTAGTTGCTGTGCGTCCATCTGCTTGCAGCTCGTCTATCTGAACGCGGATTTCATCACCTTTAGAGATGTTGGTGGATAAGGTCTGACGCAGTTGCCAATTTTGACTGAAGCGGTGTTCGAGATTGTACCCAAACTTGTAAGTTGTAGTAGTACCTTCGTTAATGGAAGGTTCGCCAAAAAACCGGTTGATGGGAACCGAACCAGGGCGATCGCCAATTGCAAGCACTCCGCGATCGGGTTTATAATCTCTGTTATCGTATTCCAAAAATAGATTTAAATCAGTATTTTTACTAAGTTTCCAAGCGATAACTGGTGCAACAAATATGTTTTGGGAATTAATAAAATCTCTGAAACTACCAGCATTCTCGTAGGCAACATTCAGGCGATACAGTAAGGTTTTGTCTGTATTCAAAGGCCCTGATAAATCCAAAGCTGAACGGTAGAAAGCATAATTTCCAACACTCAAATCGACATTGTAGTAAGGGTCACTTAGAGGTTGTTTCGTCACCAGATTGATAATTCCACCTGGTTCAGTTTGTCCAAACAGCACAGAAGCTGGCCCCTTGAGTACCTCAACTCTTTCTACATTTGCAAAGTCTGTGGATGGAAAATTGTCACGAATTCCATCTCGAAAAGTTGTTTCTTGCGTAAATCCCCGAATTCTCACCCTATCAAAGGAGTTTTGATAGCCTGCACCTGGTGTTACGCCACTGACATTTTGCAGAATATCTCGCAATCTAGTTGTTTTTTGATCATCAATTATTTGTCGTGGAATTACCTGAATCGATTGGGGAATATCGCGCAAAGGTGTATCAGTTTTAGTTGCGGTTGTTGCATCTGGTACGCGATATCCATCTTGTTCGCCAGTTACCACCAACTCAATCGGTTCATCACCTTGTGTTGATGGTTTTGGCTGTGTTTGACTTTCAGGAGGCTGTTGAGGAGTTGGTTGGGTTTGAGGTTGTTGTGCTGTGGATGCAGCAGTAGCCACACTAAAAATTAAACCCTCGTCTGGACTGTCAAACAACTCGACAGTTGGTATACCTACCTCACCTATGACTGTCACCCGAATAGTATTGGCATCAAAGTTAGTCACTGTTATCTGTGTAACACCCGCTATTGGCTTCTCTGAGCGGAATGTGAATGCTTCACCCGATGGTAGGCGTAATTGAGCATTAGGAATATCAGTAATGAAATTGCTACCAGTACTGCGATTGACTGGTTGCAACTGTTGTCCTTTCAAGGTTTGTAAAATTACCTCCACACCTTTATTGGTGGGATTTGCCTTGACTTGCGTCACTTGTACAACTTCTGTTTGTGGCGTTTGTTGTTGTTCTATCTGAGCCAGCCATTCTTGCACTGTTCTGGCAAAGTGATTTGGCTCTTGGATAGGAGAAATTTTAGTTACTTCTTTTGCTTGCCCAGGTTTGACAATGACAGCAACTAGAAAACAGGAAATAAAAAGCGATCGCGACAGTTTCATAACCCCACACACCCAACCGGATATCTCAAAACATAGCTTACTACTTGCAAGTTACTTTTAATTAACTCTATTCAGGAGAATACGAAAAATTGGGCGATCGCATATATCTGAAACCGGATTTTTTTTATCTGAATCGGGATGCAGCTTGTGCTATCAGCCTTTGCGCCGATGATAGTCTATTTATGAAGTATTAATTTGAAGTTGTATAGATGCTATCTTTTGTCAGAGCTTGTGTTCGATGGCGATATCAATCAAGAGACATGCAACGCCGATTTAAAACTCACAAGAAATTGTTCCTTGAACTGTAAACGGTGCAGCCGGATTGGCTGAACCAATAAATGTGCCTTCAAAATATCTGACATCAAATAAGTTCTTGAAGTTAATAGATGCTCTCAAGCGATCCTTTTTGTAGAAAAGTGCCGCATCAGTCCGTATAAAACCAGGTATAGTGTAAGAATTATCCAAATCTCCATAAGCTCGACTAGCTGCAAAAATACCTCCACCAAAACCAAATCCTTCTAATGACCCTTTTTGAAATGTATAAGTTGTCCACAATGAACCAGTATGTAGCGGTGTCGTAGCCAGAGTATTTCCGACTGGATATGTATTGTCTTGAGTGATTTGGGCATCTGTATAAGCGTATGAACCAATCACTTTCCAACCAGGTAAGATTTCTCCAGCAATATCCAACTCAATCCCACGAGCGCGTTGTTCACCTACCTGAATTGAAAAATTAGGATCGCTGGGATCGGTAGTTATGATATTGGTTTTGTTAACTGTGTAGAAGGCCAGGGTGGAGGAGAGACGATTATTTAAAAAATCTCCTTTGATACCGACTTCGTATCCAGTTCCCCTTGTCGGCTCAAAAGCATCACCGTTCTTACTGATACCACTAACAGGAACGAACGAGCGACTATAGTTGGCAAACAATGAAATTTCTTTTGTAGGTTGGTAAACGACTCCTACACGTGGTGAAAATGCATCACTATCTGTGAATGTGGTTGAGGAATTCAAGAGATCCTGTGCTTTGGAATGATAAATGTCAAACCTGCCACCAAAAAGGAATTTGAGATTATCAAAAACACTTATCTGATCTTGAAGGTAAATTCCAAAAGAGTTGTCATTCTCTATTTTCTTCCCTGCTTTACATTCAGAAGGACTAACACCAAATTTACGTTTAAACGCAGCCGCAAAATGACCGGGATTCGCATATCCTACTGCATTCGCCACCGCAGCTACGCGCATTTTTCCGTCTTGCAGCAATTGTCTGGCTATTTCCATGCGATGATTATGCAAGTAACCAAAGACCGTTGTACCAAATACTTCACGGAATCCAATCTTTAATTTGTTGTCATTTATACCTACTTTCTGTGCCAAATTTAATAGAGAAGGAGGATTTTCTTGTTGAGAAATCAGAATATGTCGTGCGTGGCGAATCTTCTCAATATCTTTTGGTTTAAGAGTTATAGATTTAATAGATGTATTTTCAATTTTTGTGAGCTGCTCTAACTTTAAAGCAATTAATTCTAAGCATTTAGCCTCTAAATAAATTTGTTTAGTCAAACCTTGAAATGGGCAATAAATAATTTTTTGAAGCGGTAAATACATCGCCGAAGTAAGTTGATTATTTTCGATATAATTTTCTTGGCCTTTACCTTCGATAAGGTTGATTAAATCTGGTGGTAGTTCTTGATTTAGGCAGTGAATAAAACTATTTAAAAGCTCAGAAGATTTAAGATGTATATCAACTTTTAAAAAATGTTCGTTTATAAACCAAGTTTCAACAAAGGCATCATACTTATTCCCATCGGGAAAATCCCACTGGAGAAAATTTTCTTTGCCGCTTTTACTATATGGGTAATCTAATCGATTAGCACTATAACTACCTGATAAATTAAAACCAAATTCTATTCCTTCATATTCATATTGACCAGCTTCAAACTCTATTTGTAAATCATCGTGATATTCTTGATTAATAATCAGCAAACTAATATCTCGTAATTCAATCCAGCGCTCATATCCTATACCAAACTGTTCGGGACATGAGTAGATAATATCAGAAGAATCTAAAGGATCTGGATACTGAGTATTATTACAATTGTATAATTTTTCTTGGTACTCAGCTTGTGAAATGATGTTCGCCATTAATGTTTTAGTATTGCTAGTAGATATAAACTATCATTTACAGAAAATACTTCTCAACTAGTTATTTGATCAAGTTGATATATAGCGAATTGTAATTGAATGAAGTACGTCCCTCGCTTTAACAAAATTTAGGCGATCGCATAGATTTGAATCCAGATTTTTTGATCAGAATCAGGATTAGCCTTTGCGCCGACGATAGTCTCTAGGGGTTACGCTAAATTGGCGCTTAAACAAATAGCCAAAATGACTTGTGCTTTCATACCCGACTTGAGCAGCAATTTCTGCAATCGTTAAATTAGTACCGATAAGTAACTGTTGTGCTTGCTCTAACCGTAAGGATTGCACATACCCACACACTGTAGTTCCAAAAATTTCTCGAAATCCCCGCTTCAGTTTAAAGTCATTGAGTCCGATTTGTCTGGCTAGATTTAGTAGAGAGGGTGGATGCTGGAGGGTTTGATTGAGGATAGCTTTAGCATGATGTAAACGTTCAATTTCATCAGGACGAAAATATAGTGATCGCTCCAATAAGAGATTATTTTCTCCCCACTGAGCAATCTGAAGCGTCAGTAGTTCCAAAACTTTTGCTTCTAAATACATTTGTCTGAGTGTTTCTCGGAATGGACAGTGCAATATTTGCCTAAGCACCAATCGCATTGCAGGTGTGATTGCTCCTAACGGTTGATGGAACCGTTGATTTGCGGAATTTTCTATCAACTGCGCCAGCAGAGTTGGTAATTCCTTAAAGCCACTTTGGAAACTAGAAAGTAAATCAGCATACCAATAAATACTGATACATTGCTTGTGTTGGTTGGCGGTAAAATGCTCAAACTCCCGAATATCAGGCAAATAAAATAAATAGTTATAGTCTGCAACTTCTTCATAATCGTTGCTGACTCCAGGTACATTTGGCGTAGTAGTTCTCATACCACCAGACAGTAAAAATTTAGATGTCAGAAAAGGCGAATCATCGTGTCTGCCCTCAACAATTACTGTTTCAGAAAAATTGCTTTCTTGAATTACTAGCTCAAGGCTATGGCGCAGCATAGTCCAGTGACTACTGCCTTGACCAAACCAGGTAGAAAACTTGACTTTTCCCTGGTAGTGATTAAGCTGCACATTCTCACATAATTCATTAAAGTTTGTCTCCGTCAAACGAATGGTCATGATCATATTCTCAACTACTTGTTGAGAATAGTATCTATTAGGAAGCGAAGCGATGTCTAGGACAAGCCCTTCTCTACGAAAGGCTGCGCCAACGGATTCGGGAGTGACGCTCCTGCGTCAACGCTAAGACGGGACGCTCGCGGACTCGCTAACGCTCTTAGCATCTCTTCTTGGGAGAAGACTACCACTCCCTCACGGCTAAGAGCGTCTACGCAACTGAAAATATTGTGTAGTGGGTATAAACGCAAAAAAATATGTTCGGAGCTAAAAATTTACCATAGTACTAAGTAGTTAATTGCATTTAACAATACAGATTACTGAATGTGTAAGCAAGACTGGCCACAGCGATCGCCCCTTTAAAGTGAACAGGAAGCGTTTCAGGAAAAAACTTTGCGATCTACTAAAATTCAAATCAAATCCGCTATCATTACTAAATCTGTAATTCTGCAACGACAAGTTGACCTGGAAAATGTCAAAATTAAATGAGTTTTGCACTGCGTTTGGGTTGATGCAACTTCTTGTAGAGAAGAGAAGCTTTCTTGTCACCAAACGCCATTTGATTAGCGCAGATTTGAGATAACTAAGTTGGAATTTATGGGCAAGCAACGTGTTCTTTCTGGAGTTCAACCAACCGGCAATTACCATCTAGGTAACTACTTGGGAGCAATTCGCAACTGGGTAGAAGGTCAGAGCGAATACGAAAATTATCTTTTTGTAGCTGATTTACACGCGATTACAGTGCCACACGACCCAAAACAGTTGACAGCTGATACCTACACTCTTGCTGCTCTTTATTTAGCTTGTGGTCTTGATTTAAATCACTCTACTATCTTTGTACAATCTCACGTTTCAGCCCACAGTGAACTCACCTGGTTGCTCAACTGCATTACACCTTTAAACTGGCTGCAAGATATGATTCAGTTCAAGGAAAAGGCCGTTAAACAGGGAGAAAATGTGAGTGCAGGTTTGTTAGATTACCCTGTGCTGATGGCCTCTGATATTTTGCTTTACCAAGCCGATAAAGTGCCAGTGGGTGAAGACCAAAAGCAACACTTGGAATTGACACGGGATATTGCAGCTCGGTTAAATCACCAATTTGGTAAACCAGAACAGCCAGTTTTGAAGTTACCAGACCCTTTGATTCGCAAGGAAGGCGCAAGGGTAATGAGTTTGGCGGATGGTACACGCAAAATGTCGAAGTCCGATCCTTCTGAGTTAAGCCGGATCAGTTTGCTAGATTCACCGGAACAGATTCAATACAAGATTAAGCGTTGTAAAACCGATCCGATTCGTGGGCTGACTTTTGACGATCCAGCGCGTCCAGAGTGTAATAATTTGTTAACATTGTATACATTGCTTTCTGGGAAGAGAAAGGAAGATGTGGCAGTTGAGTGTCAGGATATGGGCTGGGGACAATTCAAGCCATTGTTAACAGACACAATTATTGAGTCCCTCAAACCAATTCAAGAAAAATATCACTCGATAACGGCGGATAAAAGCTATTTGGAGTCTGTGTTACGGGATGGAGGGGAAAAAGCTAGAGCGATCGCAAATCAAACTTTATCACAAGTCAAAACGGCTTTAGGCTACTCTCTTCCTCTATAAGTTTTCACCTTTATGTGTGATTTGTTATACCATTTAAGAAATGGAAACCTTAATGTTATGCATCACACCCACAGCCCCACTGCCTTTAATGACTTTCGCAGAGCTGTACAAGCAGGAGAATTTTTAGTTACCGCCGAGGTAGCACCGCCGAAAGGGGGAGATCCAGCGCACATGATTCAAATGGCGGCGACTCTTAAGGGGAGAGTTCATGCCGTCAACGTTACTGATGGTAGCCGCGCCGTGTTACGGATGTCTTCGTTAATGGCGTCGGTGATTTTGTCACAGAATGGTATAGAGCCGATTTGTCAAATTGCTTGCCGCGATCGCAATCGTATCGGTTTACAAGCTGATTTGATGGGCGCTCATGCTTTAGGTATCCGTAATATTTTAGCTTTGACTGGCGACCCAGTAAAAGTAGGCGATCATGCAGATGCCAAAGCAGTGTTTGACTTAGAAGGTGTGCGATTGCTGCAACTGATTCGGAAGATGAATCAAGGCGTTGATTGCAACGACAAACCCTTGACTGATGGAGCGTTAGATTTATTTGTTGGTGCAGCAGTAGATCCGCAATGTAAAAGTTGGTCGGGTTTGCAAAGTCGATTTGAACGCAAAATCGAAGCTGGAGCGCAGTTTTTTCAAAGTCAGTTGATTACCGATTTTGAGCGGCTAGAAAAGTTTATGGATACCATTGCTGCTGGTTATAAAAAACCAATTTTGGCAGGAATATTTCTGTTGAAATCAGCAAAAAATGCCCAGTTTATTAATAGATGTGTTCCGGGTGTAGATATTCCCCAACATATTATTGATAGATTGGCAAAAGCCAAAGACCCTTTTGAGGAAGGAATAAAAATTGCTGCCGAGCAAGTGCAGATAGCGCGGCAATTATGTCAAGGTGTCCACATGATGGCGGTGAAGCGGGAAGATGCGATCGCACAAATTTTAGATTTGGCTGGGATTGCTCCAATTAATCAGTTGGTATCTATATAAAGGAGAGAATGAATTTTTTATTCAAGCAGATGGTTCCATCTGCTTTTTTTATACTGAAATAGGTGCGTCTACCCTATTTTTGATAGACTTTCAATATCCAATGTTCGCTTGACTAAATCTAGGTGCAAACTGACAAAATATTTTTTAGCTTATTTCAAGCTTTTCCTAGCATATTTTTTGCCATAATTGGTGACACGACTACCAATGTCAACGCATATCAATTTGTTTCAGTCGAGCTAAAAGAAACTGCTTTTAGGATTGATGGGGTATTTATCCCCACAAGTGAAACTACAAACCAACCACTTTATTTTGTTGAAGTTCAGTTTCAATTAGACTCAAATTTTTATCGACGCTTCTTTGCCGAAATCTTCCTTTACTTGCGTCAAAATGAATCAGTCAATTTTTGGCGTGCTGTTGTCATCTATCCGCAACGAAGTTTAGATCCAAACGATCGGCTACCATATCAGTTGCTGCTAGACAGTTCACAAGTACAACGCATTTATCTAGATGAATTAGATTCGATAGAGAACTCACTTCAAGTTGCGATCGTTAAATTAATTATTGAAAGGGAAGAAACAGCCGTTGACAAAGGTAGAGAATTAATATCACAAGCAAGGCAACAACTGACAGATGAATCTACTACTAAGCAAATTGTAGAATTAATAGAGACTATTCTGTTGTACAAATTTACCCGCTTAAGCCGAGAGGAGTTAGCAGAAATGTTGGGTATAGACGACGAATTTAAAAAAACACGGATGTATCAATCAATCAAGTCAGACGGCTTAGAAGAAGGTCGCCAGGAAGGTCGCCAGGAAGGTCGCCAAGAAGGTCGCCAGGAAGCTAAGTTAGAAGCTATTCCCCGATTGTTGGCATTGGGATTGAGTGTAGAGCAAGTAGCGGTGGCTCTTGATTTAACGGTGGCACAAGTACAGCAAGCAGTTTAGAATCAGTCTATCTAATAGTATTTCACACAAAGGAGTGGGGAGTGGAAAAAAATATTTTCCCCACTCCCCAGTACAGACGGAAATAATCGCGTCTCTCCCACTCCCCATTTTCATAACAATTTATCCAAGCGGTTGATTCTCATCACATTGACGTGAATACTGAAATTCCAACTCGTTTTCTCGTTCTTTACCTGCTTTATAGACAATTGGACAAAGCTTAGTGTTAGCACTCATGCAATCCATGTGCGGTGTTTTAGCACAGACTACAAGTAGTCCACCCAGAACAAACAACAAACCACAAATTGCAAGCGTATTAATCCAAGGAATTTCCAATGCTCCGTGAACTACTACTTCTCGCAGTAGAGATACAATTGTTACTTCAACTGCTACTCCCACAGAAATACTATGTTCTTGCAAGTAGACCATTAATAGTCGAAATAACTCGACTAAAATCAACACAAATAGTATTTTTGCAGTCATGTGTTTATAATCTAGTGGCTGCGTGAGGGCGATCGCTATCCCCCACAATTGGATTAACATGACGGCAAACAAACTTAAACACAAGACAATCACAATTAAGTCTTGAAAGGCTTCCATATTGCGAACAATTGAGTGCCGATCGAGCCAGCGATCGCTAAATAAAAATCGACTTTTCTGGCGCTTTTGCATGTACATTTTTCCAATCGGGACAAGTTCAGACAACACCAGCCAGTCAACCCAATAGTTTTATGTTATGCAATATTAAGTTTTTTTGCCTCAGCGAGGTTGGTAATTTAAATTTTGTGCTTGTTGCAACAATTGCTCGGCGTTTTTCGCCCACTGAGGATTTTTTTGAGCATTGTATAAATCTCTAGCAAATTGCAATACTTGTACTGCATCGCTATATTGCTGTAACTGAATAAAAACTAACCCAGCACCATAATAAGCGTTGGGATAGTTAGAGTTAGCTACGGCTGATTTTCTAAAAGCTTCTAATGCTTCTTGTAATTTAGTTTGTTGAAAAAAAATTGAGCCGATATTGTAATAAGCCTCTGGATACTTGGGATTAATTTTTAATGCCTGATAAAATGCGCTTCTTGCTTGCTCAAATTTACCTTGTTGAAGATAACACATTCCTATGTGGTAAGGAGGTTCTGGGGCATTTTTGCTATATTCTACAGCTTTTTTAAAAGAAGCGATCGCTTTTTCATAATCTCGTTGCTGTTCTCGTACTAACCCCAAGTTATAGTGGGCAAATCCGAGTTTTGGATCGAGTTTTAAAGCGTGTTGCAAATAATCGTTAGCTAACTTTAAATTATTCCCTTCTAATAACGCTCCGCCTAAATTAGCAAAAGCTGGAGCAAATTTCGGATCGGCTTGCGTCGCTCGATAAAATGCATCCGCAGAGGGTTGTAATTGTCCGGTTTGTCGGAGTGCTAGCCCTAGATTATAGTGTGCTGGTGCTAATGTCGGATCTAATTTAGCTGCTTGTTTAAAGGCGGCGATCGCATCTTGTACCTTTCCCGCCTGAATTGCCTGTAAGCCCTGATTTAACCAGTTTACAGCAGTTTTAGGATTAGATTGTGCCAGTTTTGAGGCCACAGGAGGAGATAGAGCAATAGAGGGGTAAGAAATACTTATAACCAGCAAAGTCAAACTTACTAACCCTGCCATGCGATATTTAAAGAATGATAATCTCATTGATTTTCTGATTCGCAACACTTTCAGTTAAATTTACTTGATCAAAAGTTTTTTACAAAAATTTTTGATTCGGGATAAAAATTTGTGATACTTAATTTTTCTTAAGCTAAATCTTACGACAGGCTACAATTTTTTTAACTTCCGATTAAAGGGAGGATAATAACGAATTAAAGAAGGGGTAATTTTGACTCTAGAGAACCATTTTTTGTCAAATAGAATTTAGGAGTCAGAAGTCAGAATTTAGAATGAATTCTGTACGACTGATGAATGAATAAATCAGTTTAAGACGCTTGCGGACTCGCTACTGTCTTGATTCTGAATCCTGAATTCTGACTTCTGGATTCTTCTTTAACCCTTGATATATACGGAATCATGCGGTTATAAAAGACTTACCGCAAGGGAGGTTTTATGAACGAAAAAGTAAAATCGGGTTCGCGGAACGTTGCAATTGTTGGGCCTTATTTAAGTGGAAAAACCACTTTACTAGAAAGCTTGTTATTTGTCACAGGGGCAATTTCCCGCAAAGGCAATGTTAAGGACAGCAATACAGTGGGAGATAGTGCTGCTGAGTCGCGCGATCGCCAGATGAGTGTAGAAGTCAGCGCCGCTAGCACTGAGTATAACGGCATTCGCTTCACTTTTATTGACTGTCCGGGAAGTATAGAATTTGCTCAAGAAACGTACAATGCTTTAATCGGAGTCGATGCAGCAATTGTAGTTTGCGAACCCATCCGCGAACGAGTCCTCACCCTTGCCCCTCTATTTAAATTCCTAGACGATTGGGAAATTCCCCACCTCGTCTTCGTCAACAAAATGGATCGGGCAAATATTCACGTCCTAGAAACGTTACACGCCCTGAAAGCATTATCTAGCCGTCCTTTGGTAGCGCATCAATATCCGATTATGAACGGGGAACAACTCACCGGCTTTATCGATATGGTGAGTGAACAGGCATATAAATATCATCCAGGCGCACCGGCTGATCCCATTCCTTTCCCCGAAGGTTTGAAAGAAGAAGAACATACAGCGCGCGCAGAAATGCTCGAAGCCTTAGCAAATTTTGACGATCATTTACTCGAAGAACTTTTAGAAGACATCGAACCATCCCAAGAAGAAATCCTTAAAGATTTAAAAATGGAATTAGGGGCAGATTTGGTAGTGCCCGTTTTCTTTGGTGTGGCAGAACAAGATTATGGGGTTAGACCTTTATTAGAAGCTTTGTTACGAGAAGCCCCCGAACCAGAAACCACAGCAGAACGTCGTTTAAAAAACTTAAAAGGTGATAAACCTCTAGCGCAGGTATTAAAAACTTTCTACACTCCCCAAGGTGGCAAACTCTCTCTGGTGCGTATTTGGCGAGGCAAATTAACTGATGGCATTGTTCTCAATGGCATTCGCACTGGTGGAATTTACCGTATCATGGGACAACAACAGCAGTTCGTTAATGAAGTTGCTGCTGGTGAAATTGTGGCATTGAGCCGTTTAGAAGGCATTAAGACAGGGGATACAATCTCTACAGAACAGCAAGCGGCGATGGAATTACCCAAAGCCGTACAGTTAGAAGCTGTATATGCCCTCGCCATCACACCAGAAAAGCGCAACGATGAAGTTAAACTCAGCAGTGCAATTACCAAGTTGTTAGAAGAAGACTGCTCACTTGCTTGGGAACAACACGGCGACACCCACGAAGTAATTCTTTGGGGTCAAGGCGAGATTCATTTGCAAGTTACCCTAGACAGATTGCGCCGCAAATATAACTTGCCAATGACAACCCACTTACCGCAAGTGCCTTACAAAGAAACCATCCGCAAAACAGTGGCTTCAGTTCATGGACGCTACAAACATCAAAGCGGTGGTCATGGACAGTTTGGTGATGTTTTTCTCGAAATCAAGCCCCTACCACGCGGTACAGGTTTTAACTTTAATGAAACTATTGTCGGCGGCGCGGTTCCTAAACAGTACATTCCTGGCGTGGAAATGGGCGTGCGGGAATTTTTGACACACGGGCCTTTGGGCTTTCCAATAGTGGATGTGGCAGTAACTCTGACTAATGGTTCGTATCACAACGTTGATAGTTCTGAACAAGCCTTTAAGCAAGCTGCCCGATTGGCAATGCAAACGGGGATACCCCAAGCGGAACCTACCTTGTTAGAACCGATTTTGCGGGTAGATGTTACCACACCGAGCGAATTTACCTCCAAAGTGCTGCAACTGTTGAGTGGTAGACGGGGGCAAATTTTAGGCTATGAGGGGAGAAACGATTGGCAAGGTTGGGATAATGTCACTGCATACTTGCCACAAGCAGAGATGCAAAACTTTATTGTAGAGCTGCGATCGCTCACTCTTGGCGTTGGTTCCTTCCACTGGGAATATGACCATCTCCAGGAAGTGCCGGAAAAGCTTGCTGAACATGTCATTCACAGTAATGGGAATGGTGCTAACGG
The DNA here is from genome assembly GCF_036917575.1 of Nostoc sp. Taxonomy (GTDB): domain Bacteria; phylum Cyanobacteriota; class Cyanobacteriia; order Cyanobacteriales; family Nostocaceae; genus Nostoc. The sequence goes on from NZ_JBALDC010000085.1 coordinate 120,562, forward strand.
TAACGGCAAGTAGTTTTGGATTTTGAATTAATATAGCGTAGGCGTAGTCTGCCGTAAGCATTGCTCCAAGGCTTAGATTCCCGACTTTTTAGAGAAGTTGGGAATCTTTTATAATCTTAGGGCGTGTCATCAATTAGATGTCAATATAGTATAAAATCCATAGTTGCTCAAAAAGCTAACTACTGTGCCTTAGCTAATATTTGCTAATTCTAGCCATCTATTCAATTCTTTAGACTATAGACTAAAAAATAATCTACAAAATACAAAAATTTCCACGATAAAACCTCGTAAAACTCTTATAAATTCATGATTTGTTTAATGTTTTATTAAAAATCAAAAAAGCTAGTAAGGAGGATTGAACTTGCGGTTTCAGCTTTACTAACTTACCAAATATAGCAGGAGGCAGGAGGCAGCTATGCTGGAGGCAGGAGGTAAAACTATTACTATTCCTAGCTTTCACCCTTTCAAAATGTCCTAACCTGTGTGACTACCGCTATAGATGGATTTGAAGTAAGGGACTAATTTTTTCAACGTCTAAGTCTCTTTAAAAGGCTAAAACTCTTAACCTTTTATATTTTAACTATTTTAAAAAAGCCCGTGACGAGGATTGAACTCGTGACCTCACCCTTACCAAGGGTGTGCTCTACCACTGAGCCACACGGGCAAATATGATTCCAATTTTTTGGTTGTAAGTTACAATGCTGGAAGCTTTGCTCTTTACCCAGTCATTATAACTTATAACTTCGTAAGTGGTGGGCCGGGCTGGATTTGAACCAGCGTAGGCGCTAGCCAACGGATTTACAGTCCGTCTCCATTAACCACTCGGACACCGACCCAATTTGTCTCACGATTTATAATATTATCATCATCTTTTATAAATTGCAAGTGGTTAAATAAATAACTTGTGAGTAGAGACGCAGTTTTGTCACGTCTCTACAAATTATCTAAATTTATACTAATTACACGCTCATCTCCAGCATTCGTTGCATTGGTCGCAGTGCAGCAAGGCGAATATCCTCTGACATGGTAATTTCGGGAGTACGATTTTTCATTGCCCAGTAAAGCTTTTCAAGGGTGTTTAATCGCATAAACGGACATTCGTTGCAAGCACAGTTATTCATCGGTGGGGCAGGAATAAAATGCTTGTCAGGAGCTAATTTTTGCATTTGATGAATGATTCCCGGCTCCGTAGCCACGATAAATTCCTTGGTGGGGCTGTTTTGACAATACTTGAGTAAGGCGGCTGTAGAACCAATAAAGCTGGCGTGGCGCAATACACTACTTTCACATTCTGGGTGTGCGATCGCCTCTGCTTCTGGGTGGGCAATTTTTAACTGGACAATTTTCTTTTCCGAAAAGGTTTCATGGACAACACAGCTACCTTGCCACAGTACCAAATCTCGTCTAGTCTGTTCCATGACATACCGCCCTAAATTCCGATCTGGGGCAAAAATAATTGGCTGTTCCTTTGGTATCTGCTGCACAATTTTCACAGCGTTGGAACTAGTACAAATAATATCGCTCATCGCCTTGATATCAGCAGAGCAGTTGATGTAAGATACCACTAGATGATCTGGATGCGCTGCTTTAAAAGCGGCGAATTCGTCTGGTGGACAACTATCTGCTAAAGAACAACCAGCATCCAAATCTGGTAAAAGTACTAATTTATCGGGATTAAGTATCTTTGCTGTTTCTGCCATGAAGTGAACACCAGCAAAGACGATCGCATCCGCATTGGTTTTTTCGGCGGCTCTTGCCAGTTGTAATGAATCCCCAATAAAGTCGGCAATATCCTGAATATCTGGCTCTTGATAATAATGTGCCAGGATAACTGCGTTGAGTTCTTTTTTGAGACTCTCAATCGCCGCAAACAAATCTAGTGGTAGTTCACCCGGTTGGGTTTTTTCTCGTTGAGCTAATGCAGTGGTAAACACAGTTTAGGGGTGCTTTATGTTGCAAATTTATGTCCTGTGGATTCAATTATAGTAGTTTTTACCAAAAATAGTGGACGGTTGATATTTTCGGGTTGTGTCCAAATCGGGCTGAGTTTCATATCCTGGAGATAGACGGCAAGGAAAGTGGCATGACCAGTCAGAAAACTCAATCGATAAACCTCAAAATTGCTGTAGTTGGAGATATTCACGACCAATGGGAAGTGGAAGATGGCGTTGCACTCAAGCATTTGGGTGTTGACTTAGTGCTGTTTGTCGGGGATTTTGGCAACGAGTCAGTAGAAGTGGTCAGAACGATCGCCTCTCTCGATATTCCCAAAGCAGCTGTAATGGGCAACCACGATGCTTGGTACACCGCTACCGAGTGGGGACGCAAGAAAGCTCCTTATGACCGCTCTAAGCAAGACTGGGTACAAGAACAACTCGATTTATTAGGCCCGTCCCATGTCGGTTATGGTAAGTTGGATTTTCCCGCTTGGAATTTAACTGTAGTGGGGGGTCGTCCCTTTACCTGGGGTGGCCCGGAGTGGAAATTCGCAGAAATCTGTAAAGCACGTTACGGTGTGACGAGTTTGGAAGAATCTGCCGCTCGCATTTTCAAAGCAGTTAAAAGCGCCGCTTACGAAACAATTATATTTTTGGGTCACAACGGCCCTAGTGGGTTAGGCGATCGCCCTGAAGACCCCTGCGGCAAAGACTGGCATCCAATTGGCGGCGATTTTGGCGATCCAGATTTTGGCGAGGCGATTTCTCAAGCCTTGACTGCTGGTAAAACCATTCCTCTGGTGACATTTGGTCACATGCACCATACTCTCAGACATACTAAGGTGCTGCGGAAATCTATCTTTAGAAGTCCAGAAGGAACAATTTACTTAAATGCGGCTAGTGTCCCCAGGATTGTGGAAAATGACAGCGAGAAGTTGCGTAACTTTTCCATTGTCTCCTTAGAGGCAGGTGTGGTTTCGCAAGTTTCCCTAATTTGGGTGGGCAATGACTTTCAGGTGGCTTCAGAGGAGATTTTGTATGAGCGATCGCGTAGTGTGTCGTAGACATTCGCATCCAGTAGTGCAATCTGCGTAGATGATAGGGTATAGTATGATCTGTCAGCTTTAGTGCCAACCAACAAAAGCGCCTGAATAGCGTCTAAAAGTAGGGTAGGCAGGAGTTTGACAGATTTACTGGAGAGGTGGCAGAGTGGTCGATTGCGTCCGACTTGAAATCGGATGAGGCTAAAACCTCCGGGAGTTCGAATCTCCCCCTCTCCGTTTTTAGATAAAGTAAAAATTTACAGAATTAGAGGTTGATCTGAATTAATCATAAAGTCATCAAACTCTTGAAAGTTTTCAAATTGTAGTTTTTTACCAAAAAGTTCGGCAAAGTTTGCAAGAGCTAGAGTTGTTAACTCTGCCTTATCAGAGGTTAATCCCGCATCTATTGCAGCAAAACAAGCATCAAATTCTACACAACGAGCCTGAAAGTTTGCTTCAAAAAGATGTTCAAACTCTGCCTGTTGTTCTGCCATAACTTTACAAGCTGCTTCGCAAATAGCCTCTACTTGTTCAGCTTCTTCCTCTGCCAGACGAGCCTGTTTGAAAATAGTGGCAGCAGATTGATAGATACTTGCAGCAATAAGATACCCTGCTATACTTCCTACTATTGCACCAACAGGGGCAAAAATAGCTCCTGCTACTGTGCCTGCATACAGACTATATGTAGTGCAAGTTCCAGTCTGACCAACTCTTTCTATTAACTCCTCAGTTGTAATTTCTCCTTTTGCAAAGCTGTAGACTGAAGCACCAACATCAATAACACCAGCAGCGACCGTAACTGCAACATTAGATTTGGCTGATGCTTTAACACTTAGCTTAGTAGCTCCATACCTGATTAGCGTACCTCCTACACCTGTAGTACCACTACGCACGCCAGATTTACCTGCATCTTTAACAGTGGTAAAGATTGCGTCTTCGACAGTATTTTCCCCTTTAAAAACAGCTATGCTGTTTTTAACTGCTGAAATTACCCCACCAACTACGAATCCTGCAACTGCTGCGTTAGCTCCTGTAACGGCTGCTTCCTTCGCAACATACTTTGCTTCGGTGATAGCTGCGTAGATATCTGGATTTTCAGCAGCCCAAAGATTTTCCTTATAAGATGTACCATCGGATTGAATTTTCCCAGCTTTGAGTCTATCCGTAGTATTTTTAGCTGTATCTGCATATTCCTCTGCTTTGAGAGTTCCTGATTGTGAACGTTTTTCAGCTAGTTGTCTTACTTTTTCAGCATTACCATCAGGCACAAGTTTCTGCATTCCCTGATACTTTTGATTGCTAACAGCATGAGTTAGGTCACTAGCTTTGTCCATAGACTTAGCTTGAACTTCCTCAATAACGAGATCACCCTCGTTAATCAAAATATCAGCAACAGCGTGAGGTTTCCCCTCAGCAGCTGTTACAACTGTTTTGAGTAGGGAATTGTTTAAAGCAGCATCTGCATTGAATTTAGCCGCTTCTATATATTCAAATAGATTACCTTGTGAAATCTTAGGGTCAACTGCTCCCAGTTTTTCAGCAGCAATTCTGAACAAATCCATCCCTTGCTGTATGGTATCGGTTGCTGTTGCGTATTGTTGGGCTTCTACAGCACCGTGAACACCAGATGCAAAAGATGTTGCAAAATAAACTAGTTCTTGACGTTGGACTTTTTTATTCATTTTTGACATCCATAAATTCCAGTTTTTTACTAAAAAACGCCAGGCCGAAAAAAGAAAACTCCCAACTAGAAAGCTTTAGGTCAGTTAGGAGTAATAGATACTACAATTCCGGCTTTTGAGCAATTATTGACAAATTAGGATTCACCTAAAAATGACTGTCCTTGCTTTAAAGCTTTAGTGGAGCTTTCATCCAAAGCACTATCTTTGGTGAGTAATGGAGTTTCTAATAAAAGCTTTAGGACTTGAGCAAACTGAACGAGCAGATGAACTTGACGTTTTTGCAACTGGTTATATTTAGCGTAGTTCGTACCTGAGTCAATAATTATACTTTCCAGACCATCTAGTTCGGCTGTCATAGCTGTTGAAAGTCGCATGATAACTTCATCAAATTTTTTGGCTACTTTGTTGATGGCATCTAAAACACTAATAGCTTTTTCCATCTCTTTTGCCACCTTATCCGCTTCTGCTTTATAGCTGCGAGCCTTCGCTAAATTTTCAGTAGCCTTTGCTGCCATTAACATACCACCAACAGCAAAGATTGGCCCAGCTACTATTCCACCGAGGACAAACATACCTCCTGCCATGCCCCATCCACCGGCAACAAGTGAACCTCCGCCAAACCATGCCAGAGTAGCATTTGTTGCGGCAGCACCTGCAAGCGTACTAATCGCAGTCCCTGTTGAAGCTGAGGCAAACATTATAGCTCCTCCATAACTGGCAATTCCTGCCAATGCTCCTGCTCCTACTGCACTAGCTCCTCCTAGCACCACTTCATGAGCTTTTAGTGCGATATCTTTCATTTGAGCTAATTCATCTCTAGTAAAATTAGCCGCATTAAACTCACCTGTATTTGCTTGTCCTGTTAGCTCAACGTTTTTTAGTTGCTCATAAAGCTTGACAAAACGACCTAGCTGCTCATCCCATACTTCCAGCTTGAGTTGCCCCAAATGCTCTAGAGTCTCAGCTGTTACTTGTCGTGAAGAGTTTAATTGAAATTCTGAACGCTTATAAACTTCCTGTGCCTCACGCTGTAGGTTCTTAGCTTTTGAGTGAGCCGAGGCAGCATCTACTCCTTTTTTAGTTCCAAATAAGCCTGCTCCTAAAGCGGCAGCGCCGAGAATCAAAGGTAAAACCATATTTACTTTATTAATGAAATACTTGTACTTATAATTCCCAGTTTTAAGATGATAATCTTTATACTCATTTAGTCTATATATACCATATCTACAAGTAGCGATCGCTCCCCCTTTTGCTTGCATAGTGCTATCATTTTGATAAATTCTACTTTGAGGTAAAGCGATGGCTACCCTTTATGTAAGAAATTTACCCGATGATTTGTATGCAAAACTGCAAGAGTTAGCGGCATCTGAACACCGTTCCATTAACGCCCAAGTTATAACTCTATTAGAACAAGCTTTAAAAACTGAAGCACAGCAAACGGAAGAAGAAAGACGAAAAAATGTCCCAAAACTTCTAGAGGAAATCCGTCTTCGCCGTGAACAGCTACCAACTGATATCGAATGGCCTGACAGCACTGCCATGATTAGAGAAGATCGGGACAGATGACAATTCCTCTTAAGTGCGTCGTGGATGCCAGTGTATCTGTTAAGCAATTTATTCCCGAACCGTTAACAGCCAAGGTCAATCAACTGTTTGCTCACCTTGCCTATCCCCAGACAGAAATCTTTGTACCTGACCTGTTTTACATTGAATGTGCAAACGTTTTATGGAAGTATGCTCGTGCAGGTAGTTACAATGTTTCTTTGATTCAAGGGAATTTAGCTAGTCTCAAAGCTTTGCCCTTGCGTGTCGTCTCCACAGCTGATTTGATGGCGGATGCAGTTGCGATCGCATTAAATTATCGAGTCTCCGCCTACGATGGTTGTTATGTAGCACTTTCACAGCAGGTAGGCGCTACTTTGCTCACTCTTGACGGTAAGCTGGTGAAGGCTCTAGCAGCTTCGTCTTATAATGTTTGCTCGTTTAATGACTTCGAGGTTCCGCCGTTGGAATCAATGTAAAAGCGATCGCTCTTTCTTACCCCCAAAGTATTGCATGAGGCTAAACATCTCGATACAAACTCATAACTGGGGAAATTGAATTTTTATCACTGATTTACTTAGTTGCAATAAAATTAGTTTGTAAAGTAGGCAATAAACCTGCTGTTTTTTAATATTCAATTGTCAAAAATGCCTTTTACTTATAACCGCACGGTTCGCTTTCAAGATACTGATGCTGCTGGGGTAGTTTATTTTGCTAATGTTTTGGGTATTTGCCATGAAGCTTATGAAGAATCTTTAGAAGCCTCAAGTATTAATCTCAAAGATTTTTTTATTAATCCATCTGTGGCTTTTCCCATTGTTCATACTAGTGTTGATTTTTTGCGCCCTATGTTTGTAGGGGATAAGTTGCTGATTAGCTTAATTCCCCAAAAACTAAGTGTTGATAAGTTTGAAATTACTTACGAAATTACGGTGGCTGAGGTGGTAGTTGCTAAAGCTATTACTAGGCACGTTTGTATTGATGTAAGTAGTAGAAGTAAGCAGGAATTACCTGAAGAGATTATCCAATGGTTGGAAATGAATCGCAGAGACGCAGAAGGTGCAGAGAGAAGAAAGTCGAGAGAGATTATGTGATGGGGTTTTGCAGAAATTCTGTGGCTATTTGCTGTAGCTGTTGGCGGTTAATTTTTCCTTGGGAGTTGCGGGGTAAGTTTTGTTGGGGAATCCAATATTTAGGGATTTTAAATTTACTGATTTTGTCTTTGAGTAGAGTTTGGATTTTTAAGGCAGAGGTATTTGATTGTTTGGGAATGTAAATCGCTGTTAAAGCTTGTCCCCAATGTTTATCTGGGATACCAATGACACAAATATCAGCAACCATTTGAGTTGCTTGTATAGCTGATTCAATCTCTGCGGGGTAAATGTTTTCTCCACCTGTAATAATTTTATCACTGTTACGTCCGACTATATTTAAATGACCTTGGTTGTCTAAAAAGCCTAAATCATCTACTTGGAAATCAGTTTGATTTTCTTGGATTATCGAATAGTAACCAAGGGCTAAAGATTGAGCATGAATGGTAATATTTCCGATTTGATTGGAATTTAAAATCTCGCCTTGCTGATTGCGAATAGTTACTTTTGCATGGGGAAGAATTTGACCACTGCTAATTTTACCGCTAAGAAAATCATCTGGTTTGAGGGTAGCAATTTGAGAGGCGGTTTCTGTCATGCCATAGGTTGGTGCTAACCGAATGCGATGAAATCTGGCTTTTTCTAGTAGTTCGTTCCATGCTGGCGCACCTCCCAAAAGTACAGTATTAAATTGGGATAGCCATTCAGTTAATTCTGGATTTTGCAGAAGGCGTTGTAACTGTGTTGGTACTAAAGATATAAAAAACTCTGATTGTTTAATATTTAAGATTTGACCTGATTCTACAGCTTTAAACGGTTGAATACATAGTTGACCTGCGGTAGTGAATGAGCGCAGAAATTGCATTAAACCGCTAACATGATACAACGGCAACATGCAAAATGAATTGACTTGCTTTAGTTGAAAGTATTCTGTAAATCCTTGTACTGATGCTGTGAGAGTTTCCCATGTATGGATGGCAAATTTAATCTGCCCTGATGAACCACCTGTGGGAATCATAATTTTTGGGAATAGGGCATTGGGTATTGAGCATTGGTAATTATTTTCATTCTTTATTCCCCATTCATGATTTCCTATTCCCCAAATAATATCTGGTTTTACTAAATCAAAGACTTGTTGCCATTCTTGTGTTCCCCAGTCGGGGTTACAAATAAAAATTGGACAATTCGCTGCACAAGCGGCAATAAAACTTGCTAAAAATTGTAATGGTTCGCGTTCGGCTAAGATAATTTTTGGTGGTGTTCCACACGCTGATAGTTGTGTTAGTTCTAAATATAATTCTTGAGCTATTTGATTAAATTGACGGCTGTTATAACCAATAAGCCAATCATTCTGAGCCAGGTTATTAAGATAGTCTAAAGGTCGTTCCATAAAGTTTGAAACCACGTTTCTTCTTGTTCAAAAAAATGGTCGATACCAAAACCAATTGCTCTGTTGTTTTGGGATAATTCAGCTGCTAGTTTAAGTGCTGCAAGTCTTGCGATCGCAGTTTCAAATACTGACGAAAATACAGTATCAATTTTATACTGTTGGCAAAACTTTCTCAGACGAGATGGCGATCCCACTATCCCAGGTTTGATGACAAAAATCCCTCGCCAACCTTGTTGATGACAAGCAGCAAGTTGCCCAAGTGTGGCGACAGATTCATCTAAAGCGATCGCAGTTTCATAACTCCTACTCAATTCCAACATCTGCTGAAATTGTTCAACGGGTAGCGGTTGCTCAATAAATTCGATTTCTAAGGGTAGTTCTCCATTTGCCTTGAGATTGTCGCAAGTCCACAACCATAAGTTAGCTTCTTTATAGCTAAGTCCACCGTTAGCATCTAATCGCAGTTTGGTAGAGGCTGGTAAGGTGTATATCAGTGACTCAAAAATTTCTAGTTCATCAGCGATCGCATCCACACCAATTTTCCACTTAAACGTGCGATATCCCTGCTGCCACAGCGTTTTCCATTGATTTAAAGCTGCTTCCCCAGATGGTAATAAGCCACTGTAGAGAAAAGAGTGAAGTGCACAGGGTAAATTTAAATTCTTCTCCTCTACTCCTCTGCTCCCCATCTCCCCTGCTCCTCTGCTCCCCATCTCCCACGCTGACTCAAAGCCAAATTGACAAGCTGGTAACTCATCTGGAATGGAGAAAATTATCTCGTCTGTGATTTCTTCTGGGAGTTGGCGACAAAAATCTAAGGCTTGTTCTAGGGTTTCGGAACCGAACCAGCTAATGGGGGCGATTTCTCCCCAACCGACTTTACCTGATTCATTGGTAAGGCGGAGAATAATACCTTCACGAATATCCCACTTACCATGATTAGTGGTAAGCGATCGCAAAAATCTTCGTTGATAAGGGCGAAATTCAAATCTGTAATCATTTGTCATTTTCTCTCTGTTTCAATGCCCTAAATCATAAATCCCAATCCCAACAGCAAGCAAGCCCAGAAATGCACAGCTACGGCGATGAATTTACAGTTACTAACTTTGTCTGGTTGGTTATGATTTTCTTGGACATGGCGACATAATTTGAAAGCAAAGGGTAAACTTACCCAACTTAATAACGTCCAAGCTGGAGAAATCCCCAATAGCACAAATAGCAAGGTAAGAGGATAAATACTACCAGTAAACCAAACTAGCAGTTGAGCGCCTTTTTTGGTTCCGAGACGGACAATAGGCGATCGCTTGCCTGCGGCTATGTCATCCTTAACTTGGTGAAAGTGCGAGCAAAACAAAATTAAGGTTGTGGCAATCCCGACAATCACTGAGGCTGCTAAACTTGTTATTGACCAAGTTTGGGTTTGGCTATAATATGCTGCTTCCACTGCTAAGGGCCCAAAGGCAAAAAAGCAAATAATCTCGCCTAAACCCTGATATCCTAAGCGAAAGGGAGGCCCTTGGTATGTGTAGCCTAAACCGCAGCACAGCAGTATTATACCGATAACAGTTAGGTCTTGTTGCCAAAAGGCGATCGCTAGTATGCCTAGCAACCCCAAACCTAAGCACAAATTTCCTATCCAAAATATTAAGGGTTTATTGCCTGTTAAATTCACCAGAGAATGGTGCTTATTTTGGTCAATACCAGTTTCGGAATCAAACACATCATTACTGATATTTTCCCAGGCAAGAATTAAGATTGCCGCCGCTACAAAAGTAGAAAATACTACACCATTGAAAATTTTAGTTTCGGAAAATGCTACTGCTGTTCCTACCCAAATGGGCATAATGGCAACGCTATACATTGGTGGTTTAATCGCTGCCATCCATAACTTAGTGTTGGGATATAAAATTTGGTTGGTAGTCATTAGTTGTGATTAATTAAATTATTGGAATGTTACTCATTCTTGAGATTTTATGATTTCAAAAGACGCTAGATATGGGTGATATACAAACAACTGTCACTTTCACTATGGCTTGTTAACTTTATGTTGTTAACACTCACCCTCACGTTGCAGTTTCAGGCTGAAACTGTTTTATCATAGTCTGAGAATACTACAAATAAGCCAAACCCTACGCTGGTGAAATAGCAACTTAATATGTTACCTGTAAAAATACGACCACGATTAATTACACTTTAGAAAGTTAACTTAAAAAAAATTTACTATCGTTAAATCCATGACAGTTTCACCATGTCGTAGCAACTTCTTTGTCCTTGACAAAGATTTATATCAATTTCTGGTAGCAGTGCAAGAAAAGTGCGTCAAAAATAATTGCAGACAAATTGTCAGTGTCTCCCAAGAAATTGATTTAGTTGACCCTTTACTTGTATTGGATAAACTTACACAAGCAAATGAAATAAATTTTTACTTTGAGGATAGAGGTAAAGGAGAAGCGATCGCAGCAATTGATGCTGTAGCAAAATTACACATTGATGGTTCAAATCGTTTTAGGAAAGCAGAATATTTTATCAAATCTTGTCTACAAAATATAATTAATTTTGGTAACGCGAACCAACCTTTTTCTGGCCCTCACTTTTTTTGTTATTTCAGCTTTTTTGATAAAAATGCCCAAGTAGATTATCCATTTCCATCTGCTACGATTTTTCTTCCGCGCTGGCAAGTAGCTGTAAAAAATCAGCGTTGTATATTAGTAACAAATCTAATTATTAATGCAAATATAAATATTGAAAGATTGTTGGAGAATATACAAAAAAAAATTGAATTTATCCAATCTTTAGAATATTACTCTGCCAATATTGATTGTTTCTCAGCAAACTTCTACAAAAAATCAGTTACGAATGCTGCTCATTTCAAACGTTCAGTAGCATCTGCTTTAGAAAAAATTCGGTCTGGTCATTTAAGCAAAATTGTTTTAGCAGATATTTTAGATGTCATGTCAAGCAACTACTTTGACTTACTGAACTCATTAAATAATCTTAGACAAAATCATCCTAATTGTTATATTTTTTCTACAAGTAATGGTAAAGGACAAAATTTTATTGGTGCAAGTCCAGAAAGATTAATTAGTATTAATAATCAACAGTTAATCACTGATGCTTTAGCTGGTTCTGCACCACGAGGTAAAACCCCTGCTGAAGATGCAGTTAATGCCAATCGCTTACTAAATAGTGAAAAAGAAAAGCACGAACATTCCCTAGTGCTTGATTTTATTACACAACGGCTATCAGAGTTAGGTTTATTACCGCAAATATTAGCACCACGGCTACGACAATTATCGAATATCCAGCATTTATGGACACCAATCACTGCTACGGTTCCCGCTAACATACACCCATTAAAGATTGTTGGACAATTGCATCCTACGCCAGCCGTTGCAGGTGCAGCACAAGATGTAGCTTGTGCCGAAATTCGTCGTTATGAAAACTTTGAAAGGGGTTTATATGCTGCACCTTTAGGTTGGATAGATTCTCAAGGGAATTGTGAGTTTATTGTGGGAATTCGTTCAGCATTAATTGATGGCGATCGCGCCAGGTTGTATGCTGGTGCTGGTATAGTCGCTGGCTCCGATCCTGACAAGGAGTTTGCAGAGGTGCAGCTGAAACTTCAGGCATTACTGAAAGCGTTAGTTTAACATTCAAAAAAGGTTGATTTTAATTATCCAAAGAATTATAAGCTTCATTCAGTTTGGTGGCTGACTCTTCTAATAAGCGTTGTTCATCAGCATTTCTTGGTAACACCAGTTGGCGCTCAATACCTTGGGAGCTAATGATACATGGAAGTCCCAGAACAACTTCACTACCAACTCCATAGTTAGAATTTGCTCTTACCGATACTGGAAATATCTCCTTTTCATCTCGCAGGATAGTATCAACTAACTGAGAAACTACTGTTGATATACCATAGCTAGTATTTCCTTTACGTTCAGAAATGTTGTAGCCTCGCTTACGAGTTAACTCTGCGTACTTTTGCTGAATTTGTTCCAGCGTTGCTCCTTGTGGTGTATAAAATTCAGCTAACGGAATTCCCCCAATAAATGCACTAGACCAAACCACAAATTCACTGTCTCCATGCTCTCCAATCACATAAACACGAACGTCTTGTTTATTAACGTTCAGTTGCTTACCAAGTTGATATCTCAGTCTAGCAGTATCAAGAACGGTTCCCGAACCAAAAATCAGGTTTTCTGCTCTTGTGGAATTGGCGATCGCAATCCGTGTTAATACATCCACTGGATTGCTAACAATAAGTACAATTGAATTCGGTGCAACTCGATCCAATTCTTTTATTGTTGAAAGCATGATCTCTGCATTATCGCTTAATATATCTAATCGGCTTTGTCCTTCTTTTTGCTGCACCCCAACAGTCACGACAATCACATCAGAATCAGCTAAATCTTCATATCGATTTGTTGCTATAATTTCCATCTCTTGAAGTAGAGGAATAGTGTCTTCAATATCCCATGCTTGCCCCTCAGCTTTTGATAAGGTTCGGTCAAAAAGGACGACTTTTACACATTTACCGAGTAGCACTAAAGCATTTGCTACGTTTGCACCCACATTTCCTGCACCAATGACACCGACCTTGGACGTTTTGCTACTCATGCCAAATCTATTTTTTTGTAACTTGTCCGATAGGTTAATGTTACCTCTAGAACTAACTTGTTTGAGTCAAGATTTTTAAAGCGATCGCTTCCTCTCAAAGAAAAAACTGTCTTTACAACATCATCACTGCAAGTAAATAAACGTGAGTTCAATGGGTATTGTCCAGATCCCCGACTTCTCAAAGAAGTCGGGGATCTAACTTATCACGACTGATTTAGGATTGCTATATGTGAAAATACTTTACACTAAATCCCGATGAATAAAAGCTTTCGCATTCGCTCCGGTGTAACTAGCTACAATATGACCATCACCAGTCATTTGATATTTGTATGTGACTAATCCTTCTAAACCAACGGGGCCGCGGGGAGGCATTTGTTGCGTACTAATTCCGACTTCTGCACCGAAACCATAGCGGAAACCATCAGCAAAGCGGGTAGAACAATTGTGGAATATATTAGCTGAATTTATTAGTCCAAAGAAAGTTTTCACGGATGCTGCATCTTCAGAGATAATGGCATCGGTATGACGAGAACCATATTTGTTAATATGAGCGATCGCATCTTCTAGAGAGTCTACAATCTTTATCGACAAAATCAAATCGCTATATTCAGTTTCCCAGTCTATTTCTGTTGCAGCTACAATATTAGGCAAAGTTTCTAATGTGCGTTGATCGCCTCTTAATTCCACATGGCGTTCTTGCAAAGCCTCAGCAACTTTCGGTAAAAATTCTTTAGCAATTGATTCGTGAACTAGTAAAGTTTCAATCGCATTACAAACAGCTGGATATTGCGCTTTGGCATCGACGGTAATCGGAACTGCTTTAGAAATATTGGCGGCTTTATCTATATAAAGATGACAAATTCCATCGGCGTGACCTAGTACCGGAATGCGCGTATTTTCCTGGACAAATCTCACAAATGAATTAGAACCTCTAGGAATAATTAAATCTACATATTTATCTAATTTCAAAAGTTCTAAAGTTTCTTCTCTAGTTGTTAATAACTGTACTGCATCTGGGTTAACAGCAGTTTGAGATAATCCTTGTTTAATTGCCTTAACTATCGCTTCACAAGAACGCACTGCTTCCTTTCCACATTTGAGGATTACACCATTTCCTGATTTGATTGCTAAAGAAACAATTTGAATCGCCGCTTCTGGACGAGCTTCAAAAATAATCCCCAAAACACCTAATGGACAGGTGATACGCTTCAGAACTAAGCCAGTGTCAAGTTCGCGGTGAATCTGGACTTTACCAATTGGATCGGCTAGTTTACCAACATCTTCTACCCCTGCGATCGCATCTCTTAGTTTATGTTCATCCAACTGCAAGCGCTTATAAAGTGGTTGGGGAATTCCTTCAGCAGTTGCAGCTTTACAATCAGCAACATTTGCTTGTAAAATTTCATCTTTAGCTGATTCTAAAGCTTCAGCGATCGCCACAAGTGCCTGATTTTTTGCCTCAGTGGAGAGAATCGCTAGCTTACTTGCAGCTTGGCGGGTTTGTCCTGCAATCTTAATTAAGGGAGAAGCTATATCAATAATAGTCATAGTACAAAGCTTTACTTTCTTTTCATATTATCAATCTCACGTTATGTTGATCATTCGTCTTCCTCCAATCGGGTGAATCATTTGGGTAATCAATAATTACTCTGATTGGGTGAAGCAAGACTGGGTTCAAAACATTTATTCTTTGATTATTAAACACAGGCAAAGAAGTAGTCAGTTTACAACGTCAAAAATATTGCAAGTATGATTACAGTTTTTATTTGAAAATCTTAAATATGATTTATGCGTTCCCCAGGCTAGAGAGACATAGTAATGTATGTTTCTCTAGTCTTTTACTTAAGTAGCGCCGTATGCAACTTAATTTTGTTAAACCTTGATTCCATTGTCGGGTAAGTATCTTGCCTGCCCAGAAAGGACGGACAAGATGTCCATCCCACAGGGAGCAACGCGAAAAAGCGAGTTTATCGTTAATTAAATTTTTGCGAAATTGTAGTGACGATCGCTGAATATATTGAGTATTGATAGATCAAATACCACTCCTCCACTAGGGAGATCCTATGTCATTGCAATCTGCATTAAATGCCTTAAACCAAAAACGTTATCAAGAAGCGGCGGAATTACTCGAACAATTCTGCCGCGATTGCGCTGAACACAATTCCTCAGATTATCTTTCAGCACAGATGTGGCTAATCAAAGCCTATCAAGCCACAGGTGAAATCGCAAAAGCCAAGGCCCTGTGTCAAAAGTTAATCGTGAGTGAAAACCCACAGGCTCGCAGTTGGGCAGAAAAGGCTAGTCAATCCTTGCGTCAACCATCTAACATTAGCCAAAAAGCTGGTCGTGCCGCCACTACTGGGATGAAATTAGCAATGGGGGGAGTGGGTGGTAGTTTGGCGTTAGCTTCTGGTGTCACCATCACCTTGTTGTTTGGCATAGTGTTGGCTTTAGGTTTGAGCTTAGTATTTATTTCGGGTAGCGATAATCCACTCCAAGGACTAGCGATCGCTATTGGTATTACCCTAGTTTTTAATATCGCCGCCTTTTTCATCTCTCCATTCATCATGGACTTAACTCAAGGCTGGCTTTACCAAACTCGCTGGGTAGAGTTGACAGAAGTTGAAGCCCTCAGTCCAGAGACAGCTAAAGTTATTCGTCAAGTCTGTCAGCATAAAAATCTGAAAATTCCTCGTTTGGGAATTATTAACGACCAAAACCCCACAGCTTTTACTTATGGCTCATTGCCGAATAGTGCCCGTTTAATCGTCAGTCAAGGACTTTTCACATATCTTGATGACGATGAAATTGCTACCGTCTACGCCCACGAACTGGGGCACATCGTCCACTGGGACTTTGCAGTGATGACAGTAGCTTCTACCTTAGTGCAAATTTGTTACTTGATTTACAGCACAGCTAGAAGATTTGGGCGCGGCGGTGGTGATAGCAAAATTAAAGATGCGATGCAAACTGCTGCCTTAGTTGCCTACGTGTTTTATGTCATCGGTACTTATCTACTGCTGTACCTCTCTCGCACACGAGAATACTTTGCTGATCACTTTGCAGCCGAAAGTACGGGTAATCCCAACGGATTATCCCGCGCTTTAGTGAAGATTGCTTATGGAATATTAGAAGAAGGTTCGCGCACACAAGAACCTAGCCGTTTAATTGAAGGAACTCGCGCCTTGGGTATCTATGACCATAAAGCCGCCGCTTCCACAGGAACCGCTTACCGCATTGCATCCGATACTCAAAAAGTTGGTCGCGTCTTTCTCTGGGATATGTTTAACCCTTGGGGTTGGTGGATGGAGTTAAATTCCACTCACCCATTGACAGGCAAACGAGTTCGTGCATTAAGCACTTATGCCGAACAATTGGGTTTACCGACTGAGTTTGATATGGGGCGAGTTATTGGAGAAGGTAAAAATCTGAATAAAAGTAGGCTTTACGGCAACTTCTTTTTAGATGTTGTATTGTACGGCGCTGAAACAATTGGTTTCTTTGTTGGCTTGGTGATGGGTGTGATTTTGTGGTCAAATTCGCCAAACACAGGTTTAGTATTGGGTGCGCCACTAATTGGCTTAGGAATCGGAATTATTATCAAAGCCTTGGTGATGTTTCCTGACTACAAGCAAGCACCAGAAACCGACATTCTCACCTTGATGTCAGACCCTTATGCCAGTCCGTTACGCGGACAACCTGCAAAACTGGAAGGTCAACTAATTGGTCGTGGCGACGCTGGTTATAAATTTGGTTCCGATTTAAAAATTCAAGATCGTAGCGGAATGCTTTATCTGCATTACGCCTCACGCTTTGGCCCTATCGGCAATTTCCTGTTTGGGATGAAGCGAGTTAAAAGCTTGATTGGCGAACAAGTTGGGGCTGTGGGTTGGTTCCGTCGGGGTGTTGCGCCTTGGATGGATTTAATTCAACTCCAAAGTGAAAATGGCACTATTGTCAACAGTTATCATCGCTTCTGGTCATTCATCCTTGGTAGTGGTTCGATTATCCTGGGAGTGGTCTTGACTATGTTTTTGAGCCGCAGCTAGCTGAGTTTGGGGGCAGGGGGCAGGGGGCAAGACATTTATTGGCGATGCCTGCGGCGGGCTACGCCAACGCATTTGTTGATTCGGCGAACGCATTTGTTACTTTGGCGAACGCATTTGTTGATTCGGCGTTCGCATTTGTTGATTTGGCGATCGCATTTGTTGATTTAGCGTTCGCATTTGTTGATTCGGCGATCGCATTTGTTACTTTGGCGAACGCATTTGTTAATTCGGCGATCGCATTTGTTGATTTAGCGATCGCATTTGTTGATTCGGCGATCGCATTTGTTGATTCGGCGATCGCATTTGTTGATTTGGCGTACGCATTTGTTGATTTGGCGTACGCATTTGTTAATTCGGCGTACGCATTTGTTAATTCGGCGTACGCATTTGTTAATTCGGCGAACGCATTTGTTGATTCGGCGATCGCATTTGTTAATTCGGCGATGCCTGCGGCGGGCTACGCCAACGCATTTGTTACAGCATTTTGCATCTAAATGAAGTACATCCTTACCCCCCTTAATCCCCCTGATACATTGCTATGGTGTATACACAAGTCAAATTACCCCCCTTAATCCCCCCTTGGAAAGGGGGGAAATAAGAAATCTTGTTCCCTCCCCTTTACAAGGGGAGGGTTAGGGAGGGGTATTTTTGTACTTCATTGCAATCTACTGTATATAGGCGATGCCTGCGGCGGGCTACGCCAACGCATTTGCTACCAAAAGCTTAATTGTGCATTAAACTTGTTTGCTACCTTTAGTAAGGTTCGCTACCACTTTCACCAACTCTTCTGGCTCGATTGGCTTGGATACATGAACTTGAAACCCAGCTTGCAGAGCGAGCTTGTGTTCTTCATCTCTAGCAAATGCCGTTAGTGCCACAGCTAAAATCTTCTTTTCTTGCTCTGCTTCCTGCGCCCGCACTTTCCGAATTAGAGAATAACCATCCTCATCTGGCATTCCGATATCACTGATTAAAACATCTGGTTTGAATTGTCTTAGTGCTTCCAAAGCTTCACTTACTGAGCCAACCGCCGTCACCTGCGCTCCAGACTCTTCAAGAACGAAGGTAATTAACTCCCGCGTATCAGCATTGTCATCGACAACGAGTATTTGCAAGCCGTTGAGTACTGAGAGGTCATTGACTTTTACTTCACTCTCTTTAATTAAATGCTCTGATTGCAGTTCTGCCAGAGGCAACAACACTATAAATTTTGCTCCCCTTCCTTCCCCCTCGCTAACTGCGTAGACTGTGCCTGAGTGCATTTCTACTAAGTAATAGACAATTGCTAGCCCCAACCCCAAACCATTGTCTGCTCTAGTAGTTGTGCTATCAGCTTGACGGAAGCGCTCAAAGATATAAGGTAGAAAGTCAGCACTAATTCCCTTACCTGTGTCAGAGACAGTTATCTGAGCATTTGAGTTTACCTGTTCTAGATATACTTCAACTCGCCCTTCGTTAGGTGTGAACTTGACGGCATTAGAGAGCAAATTCCAAATAACTTGTTGCAGGCGTTCTGAATCACCCATAACTTGACCAACTGAAGAGTCAAGATGAGATTCAACTTGAATATTCTTAATTTCAGATGTGGGATGTACAGCTTCAACTACCGCCTGAATTACAGGCACAAGGTCAATTTTACGGATATTGAGGCGAATTTTACTTTGGACAATCCGCGAGATATCTAGGATATCTTCAATCAGTTTTCTTTGAAGTTTGGCATTGCGCTCGATTGTCTCTAATCCCTTAGAAGTATTTGCTTCGTCCAATTTTCGAGTACGTATTAGTTGAACCCAACCCAGCATAGAATTGAGAGGTGTACGAAGTTCGTGGGAAACCACCGCTAAAAACTCTTCTTTGATGCGGTTAGCTTCTTGGGCTTGCTGATAAAGCTGGGCATTTTCAACGGCGAATGCTGCTCGTTGAGCAAGTTCTTGAGCCATTTCTAGGTCTACAGTTGTGTAATGGCGTTCTGGTTGTGCAGACGCAAATAGAATTGTCCCTAGCTTGCGATCGCGTACCAACAGTGACACTACCATCTGAGACTTAACTTCAAGTCGGCGCAGCACACTAAAGTGTTCCTCGGACGAGGAATTTTTCTGTAATGAAGACTCAAGAATATTTGTAACCAGTTCCGGCTTACCAGTTCTTAAAACTTGCGCCGGCCCATAATCAGCATCAACAGAAATTGGATAGCGTTCTTGGAGTTCTCGGAGCAGTGCTTCCTTTGCTGGTTCTGATGCGGCGATAACTGGGTTAGTGAAAACTGGCAAATTATTTTCGATGACATCCACAATACACCAATCGGCAAGAGTAGGCACTGCTAATTGCGCGACGCTTTTTAGGGTAGTGCGATAATCCAAGGAAGATGCCAATACACGACTTGCTTCAGCCAAAAAATTAGAGCGCCTCTCTGCTGCTTCGGCTGCAATTCGGGCGGCTTGCTCATTGGCAAATAACTGCTGACGCTGCAATTCCAAACGCTTACGCTCACTAATATCACGCATTAGCCAGCGCAGAGCAACTGGCTCACCTTCTTCGTTACGGACGGTAACTACTGTCAAAGCTACATCAAAACAGATTTTTTCTCGTGGTTGTAAACACACTTCCCATTCCCCACCTCGGTCGAGTTGCTGCAACTGAATTAGGTAATTAAAAAAGACTTGATGATCTGACTGGGCGATGAAAGTAACTAGCGGTTTGCCAACCAAAAATCGCTGTAAAACATTGAGGTATATGGTAGCAGCACGATTAGCTTCCAGGATAGTGCCGAATGTATTAGTTACCAAGTAACCATCAGGCGCAAAATCAAATAATTCTTGGTAACGCTGACGCTCTTTCTCTACTACAATTCGTGCTGCTTGTAGTTCCTCGGAGGCGATTTGTAGTTCTTCCAAACTTATTTCAAGTTCTTCAAAAGCTTCTGCTATCAGCTCTTGTTGATTCTGCGGCTGACTTTCAGTACTTTGCAGTAATCGTGTCACCCGTGAGTGCAATGTCTCTATTTTTTGACTAAAATCGTCTACATCCATGTTGCTCGCTTTGCAAAGACTAAGAAGCGCACGTTAAATAAAATATCAGGCAATTACAGCAGATTGTAAGTTAATAAAGTAGAAAAATACCTCTCCCTAACCCTCCCCTTAGAACTACTGTGTACACACAAGTCAAATTACCCCCCTTAATCCCCCCGATGTATTGGGGGGAAATAATAAATCTTGTTCCCTCCCCTTTATAAGGGGAGCCACTGCGTTGGGCGGCTCTGCCGACTTGAAGCAAGTGGCGTGAGGGTTAGGGTGGGGTAAAACTAACGCGAAAAACCAGACGAGTAAGCTATTTCAGACTTGTGTATACACCGTAGCCCCTTAGAAAGGGGAGGGAACTGTATTTCTAGTTCCCCCCCAATACATCGGGGGGATTAAGGTGGGTAAAGGACGTACTTCACTTTATTTAGATACAAAATGCTGTATAAACCCAAATGTATGTTAAGAACCCGTCTTAAAACTATTCTTTAGAAAGATAGAAGTTTACCTTGACATCGTGAGTTCTACAAAGTGAATTAGACACAATATAGCTATCTCAAGCTTTTTCTCTATAATTTTAAAAGCAAAGAATAGATCAAGAAATCCACCCAGAGTATTGCACAGCAATAAACATAATGAGTAAATTTAAGCAAATGTTTTTATAGCTTAAGGAGTATCTGATGGTTACAACGACACTACCAAGAGAATAAGTCAAAATTGGCACAATCACGTTGCTGATTAACAACGAACATGATATTTGATACAACGTGGGCATGATAAATAGATTATGCACACAACCCTAAAAAAATTCTGATGATAAATGCGATCGCTACTAAATTTCGCCAACTTCTAGCTGGGAGAAACAGCCCGATTGGCAGATATGATTCAAAAAACAAAATCAAGCTTTCTTTAGCACTGTATACCTGCATAGGATTAGTAGGTGGAATTCTGGCATTGTTATTAATCGCGTCCCCAGGAGTAGCGCAAAAACCACAACCCCAACAACCCTTATTAGTAGCTACACGAGTTATACCGCCCTTTGTGATCCCAGGCAAAGGTGAGCTATCGGGATTCAGTATCGACCTCTGGCGCAGCATCGCTAACCAAATAGGTATAGAGTATAAATTTATTGAATATTCTTCTGTACCGGAAGTGCTTTTGGCTATTAAAGAAAGCAAAGCCAACTTGGGAATTGCAGCTATCTCGATTACAGCCGAACGCGAGCAGAATTTTGATTTTTCATTACCCATTTTTACTGGGGGGCTGCAAATTATGGTGAGAAACGCAGAGAGTAACAAAAATCCCTTACCAAATCTTTTGCAATTATTTTTCTCTGCTAGTCTTTTGCAGGTAATAGGCATTGCCCTGCTATTAATTGTTGTAGCAGCCCATATTATTTGGTTATCTGAGCGTCATCAAAAAAATGGGATAATTTCTCAATCATACTTTCCGGGAATTTTTAAAGCTGGTTGGTGGGCAGCAGCCACATTAGCAACCCAAGCTGATGAAATGCCCAAGGGAGTACTAGCACGCTTAGTAGCTGTAGTCTGGATGTTCATTGGAGTCCTTTTTGTTGCTTACTTTACAGCCAGCGTCACTACCTCATTAACAGTGCAACAACTTCAGGGTGATATCAGGAACATAGACGATTTACCCGGCAAGATAGTAGCTACAACTGCGGGTAGCACAGCCGCCACATACCTGCGAGAACATAAAATTTCAATTCTAGAACTCCCCAATATTGAGCAAGCTTACAATGCTCTGCAAACAAAAAACGCTGATGCTGTGGTGTTTGATGCGCCTGTACTCCTCTTCTATGCTGCCAATGAAGGCAAAGGGAAAGTAGAGATTGTTGGCAGTATCTTGCGTGAAGAAAGCTACGGCATCATTCTGCCCAATAATAGTCCCTACCGCAAACCAATTAATAAGGCTCTACTGAGTCTCAAAGAAAATGGCACTTATCAATCGCTATATGATAAGTGGTTCAGTGCTGAAAAATCTTGAAGAAGAAAATGGGGATTGGGGACTGGGGAATGGGGACTGGGGAATAGGAAGTTTGAGCCTTTGAATCTAAAGCTTGCATCTTTGAATCTAAAGCTTGCATCTTTGAGCCTGAAGCTTGCATCTTTGATCATGAAGCTTGAGCTTTTGAGCCTGAAACTTGCATCTTTGATCATGAAGCTTTAAGTTATAAGTCTCCTCAGTCCCCAATCCCCAATCCCCAATCCCCAGTCCCCAATCCCCAATCCCCAATCCCCAGTCCCCAATCCCCAATCCCCAGTCCCCCATCCCCAATCCCTACTCCCCACTCCCTTCTTGAGCAAGTTGAGCTTTTGCCTGTTGCCAGAGAGCTTCTAACTCATTCAAACTGTAATCAGAAAGGGGACGGTCAACAACCGCCTCCATTTTTTCTAATCGCTGCACAAAGCGCTGATTTGTACCTTGCAAAGCGGTGCTGGGGTCAAGATTATGCCAACGCGCTAGCTGAATAACTGCAAATAGTAAATCGCCTAATTCTGCTTGTTGTCGTTCGGGTGTTTCCTCAGCTAAAGCCTGCTGAAACTCTCCCAACTCCTCATGAAACTTATCCCAGACACCCTGAATATTTTCCCATTCAAACCCGATCGCGGCTGCCTTTTGAGAAATCTTCATTGCCGCCGTCAGTGGGGGAAGGGTGCGTCCATAACGAGCGAGTTTAGCACTAAATTTTTGCGCGTCTGGAGATGCTTCGCCTTTTTCCGCAGCTTTGATTTGTTCCCAATTTTGCCGCACCTCATCCACACTGGCAACTGACACATCACCAAACACATGAGGATGACGGCGAATCAACTTTTGGGAAATCCCCTGAGTGATTTCTTTAAGAGAAAATTGCCCAGATTCACTAGCGATTTGGGCTTGCAATACTACTTGTAACAATAAATCGCCTAACTCCTCGGCGATCGCAGTTTTATCCCCATTCTTAATCGCATCCACCACCTCATAAGCTTCCTCAATCACGAATGGAGTCAGCGTTTCGGCAGTTTGAGCCAAATCCCAAGGACAACCACCATCAGGCGATCGCAATTTCGCCACCACCTCAATTAATTCTTGCAACGCTTCCAAAGTCTCAACTTTGTCATTTGTCATTTGTCATTTGTCCTTTGTCGTTCTACCGTTGCTCTTTCTGGTAACTGTAGCTCGACGATTACCGCGATTTGTAACTTTCCGCTTCTTAATTTTGCCACTAGGAAGCAACCCGCGAACTCCCTTTTTTTGAAAGCGCTTGTATGCCGAACCGCCCCAATCACTCAGAGAATGACTCATCGCACCAAGTTCTAACCCGAAAAACAAAGCGATATATTCAGTATCGTATTGCACGAGCGATCGCCCCACAGTTGCACTTAAATCCTGCCAAGTAAAACTTAGATTCCACAACCTTTCAGCGATCGCCAACACGAAAATTGCCAAAATAGCCAGCAAGCACCCCAGATAAAGTATCCGTAGAATTGTGCCAATAATCGGTCCGTGGGATAAAAAAGAACGATGTCGGAGACTTTTTTGATAAGGTAGCCAAATCCAGCGCAAGAAACCCCAGCGTTGGAATTGCACAGAGTAAATATCCAAATCTGGGCCAAACATCAGCCCGCCAAAGAGAAACCCGCCTGCAACCAACAAAGTCGCATTGCTACTGCGAGTCTGCCAAAAAGTAATACCCGCCACGAACGGCAGAGCATACATAGTAATGCGATCGTGCGTGCGACCAGAGGGCATTTTAAATCCTGTTAGCGATAGCGGGGCGTTTAGCCCGTGCTGAGTTATAGCCGTAGTCACACTCTTTAGGACATAAGGATGGGGTGAAAGAAGAGAGTTAGCAATAGTTTTACCTCCTGCCCTCTGCCTCCTGCCTCCTGCTATAACTGAATACTGAGTCAGTATAAGAGAAAAAAAGATTTTCTTAAAACTACTAGCGCAACGTTAAATATTTTGTTATATTAGTTAAGGATTGATCAAAAGGGCGGTTAGCTCAGTTGGTAGAGCGCCTGCCTTACAAGCAGGATGTCATCAGTTCGAGTCTGGTACTGCCCATTATTAAAAAAGCCGCCACTTAGCGGCTTTTTTTAATTGGAAGCATAATATTGCCATACGATTTGTAACTTCAGCCGGTGTCATTTTTCTACCGTTCTTGTTACCTTCTTTATAAGTTTTGACGATAAAATCTTACCAACCATCACTAATCGGATAGCCACCTTTATCAGAACGTTCGGCTTCAGTTGAGTTAAATCCTATATAGCATTAAATTTAGCTGACAAAAGCTATATTCTTTATGTCATAATACTTGTAGCTATTTTAGAGAAACGACATTAATCTGTTAAGACGACAAACAATCAGTTAATCAACACCTCATGTCCCCGGTAAATTTCGCAACCGCTCATTCAAATGACTACGGTCTGCTAAAACTTTTAACAACGGCCCATGTGAGGTAAATTCTACAATACTCACCGAAGCAACAGGGCATCCCAAACGAAAACGGAAGCGTCCCACATCAATCCCTAGTAAACTACACAGAATAATTCTGATAGTTGCCTTGTGTGAAACCACTAAAACATTGCCAGTAGTATAATTTTGCTTGATTTCTTCAATTACCTGTATGGCGCGAGAAGCAATTGTAACTGCCATTTCTCCACCATTTGGCGCATACCAAGCCGGATCTGCTGACCAGCGAATATAATCATCGTGATATTCACGGCTAATTACTTCTGGAGTTTTTCCTTCCCACAAGCCATAGTTAATTTCCTTTAAACCATCCCGAAGTTGTGGTTCTATCCTTATTGCTTCAGACAAAGGTTTTGCTGTCAATACAGTTCGCTGCATTGGACTACAAAATATTGCTGTCCAATCCATAGAACTATATGTCTGTGCAAAAGCTTTTGCCATTTCCAAGCCTTCTGGAGTAAGTTCTGAGTTTATAGAACCGCAAAAAGAATTATTACGGCTGCATTCTGTCTGTCCGTGACGGAGGAAATAAAGAGTTAGGTTCACGGTATATTCTCATAGATTGTGAATTTAAGAGCGCTAACAATCAGATGTAGCTGAAGATAGTTAATGCCTGTGGTATATTACTACAATTTTTGAGATTTGAAATGATTTTCAGATTAAGCAAAGTTGCCGTAGCTACGCTTATCGTAGACATTGCCATTCAATAGTTAGGTATTAATGCAGCAGTAAAATTAAATTAATTTTTCAGATGATTTTATATCCATCTTTCACTAAAGAACAGATTAGAAAGCAAAAATATAGAGACGTAATTAATTACGTCTCTATAAAAGTTTTATCAATTAAGCTAGTTCTTTATCTTTCAATAGTTGCTAAGAATAGAATAAAGGTGTATAGCATTAATTACTTAACTTTTCATAATTTTTTATTGCAAAAGTGGAATATACTCTATTTATATTCCTAGAGATTCTGCAAAAAAACTACGAATTATTAGTCAATTTTTTCTTTTACACTATCTTTCACATCTTCAATGCCGTGACTTACTTCGCTTTCGGCTTGCTTTGCTTTACCTTTAGCTTTATCTTCTGGATCTCCAGTGATGTTTCCTAATGCTTCTTGGGCTTTGCCTTCTATGTTCTTAGCAGCAGCCTTTGCGCGATCTTCTATGCTCATTTTGATACTCCTGATTAAATTGAAAATTAATTTCAAAGTTATTAACTAACTTTGAAACTCTTTGTTATTACCATTACACAGTAACTTAAAGTTTTTGCTTAAGTCTTCCGCCACAAGACATATTAAATAATTTAAAATGAATAAAAGTAATTGTAGTAAGCATCCTAGCTGTTGATTGAATATAAATTCAAGTAAGTAGAGTTGAGTTACCTATGCTAAAAGACATAGAACAAAAGTCACAGATGGTAATCTTTATTTTTTAAATAAAAAAACCCAACTTCGTACAGAAAATGGGTTAATAAAGTTATAGGGATGTTTTTTGTCTAATCTAGAAAACCCATCAGGCTTTCAGGATTGTCAATCTCATTTGATGCTATCGGACGGTTTCCGAATGTTGAATAGCTTTCATCAATTACCAATAAACTTGAGCCAACTGGACGAATCCCAGAGAGATTTATACTTTCAACAACTTGGAATTTATTAGCACCAATTGGACGAATACCCATTGCATTATAGGTTTCAACTACTTCCAAATGACTAGTGCTAACAGGACGCACCCCAGCAATAGAGAGTTTTTCAGCAATTTCTAAGTCGCTAGCGCCTATGGGACGAATTCCAGAAATGGCGAGTGTTCCAGAAGCTCCTACCGGCAGTTCATTGACTTCCTCGACTTTATCTGCATTCAAGCTATGGCCTTGTTGATTTTCAACTTCCTCTATAGCTTCCCCTGAAGACTTGGCAGGCTTATGCCGAGAACTGGTTGCTTTGCCAGTGTTGCTAATAGCCATAAACGAACACCTCTAGTTTGTTAATTGAATTTTACAATAATTAAGGAAAGATGAAATTTTTTCCCATATACCTTAGAGTTTAACCTTAAAAAACCTCATATAGATATAAGAGTTTTTAAAACTAATACATAAATAAATTTAAAGTAATAACTTTTGTAAATAATTATTACTATTTATTTGGTCTAAAAAGCCAGCTACAATGGATACAGGGCGGAATCGTCACCATGAGATAGGGTATTTACAGCAAAACTGTATGACAGAATTTTGTCTTCAAGCTCCCTTTAGTCCTACAGGCGATCAACCACAAGCGATCGCCCAACTAACTGATAGTATCCAATCGGGTAATCATTATCAAACTTTACTAGGAGCCACCGGAACTGGTAAGACGTTTTCGGTAGCAGCAGTTATTGAGAAAATTGGCAAGCCAACTTTAGTTTTAGCGCATAACAAAACTTTGGCTGCTCAACTTTGTAACGAGTTGCGAGATTTCTTTCCCAATAACGCAGTTGAGTATTTTGTCAGCTACTACGATTATTATCAGCCAGAAGCCTATATCCCCGTTACCGATACTTATATTGAAAAAACAGCGGCGATTAATGATGAAATAGATATGTTGCGGCATTCAGCGACGCGATCGCTTTTTGAACGCCGTGATGTTATTGTGGTTGCTTCCATTAGTTGCATCTATGGTTTAGGAATGCCAGCAGAATACCTGAAAGCTGCCATCCCCCTTCAAATAGGTATGGAAGTAAATCAACGCCAAATTTTACGGGATTTGGCAAATGTTCAATATAGCCGTAACGACATAGAAATGGGTCGGGGGAAGTTTCGCGTCCGGGGCGATGTTTTAGAAATTGGCCCAGCTTATGAAGACAGGATTATTCGTGTCGAATTCTTTGGTGATGAAATTGATGCAATTCGCTACATTGATCCAGTAACAGGAGAAATTCTCAAAAGTTTAGAAGCGGTGAATGTCTACCCTGCACGTCACTTTGTCACTCCAGAAGAACGATTAGAAACAGCTTGTGATGACATTGCAGCAGAGTTAAAACAGCAAAAACTAGACTTAGAACAAGCAGGAAAACTATTAGAAGCGCAACGCATAGATCAGCGTACACGCTATGACTTGGAAATGTTACGCGAAGTAGGTTACTGCAACGGCGTTGAGAACTATTCCCGTCACTTAGCAGGAAGGCAAGCTGGAGAAGCGCCAGAATGTTTAATTGATTATTTTCCCAAAGATTGGTTATTAGTTATCGATGAATCTCACGTTACTGTACCCCAAATTCGGGGGATGTATAACGGCGATCAAGCGAGAAAAAAAGTTTTAATTGAACATGGATTTCGGCTTCCTAGCGCTGCTGATAACCGTCCTTTAAAAGCAGAGGAATTTTGGCAAAAAGTAAATCAGTGTATTTTTGTTTCAGCAACTCCCGGAAATTGGGAATTAGAAGTTTCTGAAGACCATGTAGTTGAGCAAGTAATTCGACCAACTGGGGTAGTTGATCCAGAAATTTCTGTGCGTCCTACAGAAGGACAAATTGATGATTTGTTGGGAGAAATTAAAGATAGAGCCGATCGCCATGAACGAGTGTTAATTACCACATTAACCAAGCGGATGGCGGAAGATTTAACCGAGTATTTGCAAGACCACAGTATTCGGGTACGGTATTTACATTCTGAGATTACTTCTATTGAGCGCATTGAAATTTTGCAGAACTTGCGCGAGGGGAAATTTGATGTATTAGTTGGCGTAAACTTGCTGCGTGAAGGCTTGGATTTACCCGAAGTTTCCTTAGTAGCAATTATGGATGCAGATAAAGAAGGTTTCTTGCGAACCGAGCGTTCCTTAATTCAAACTATTGGTAGAGCCGCGCGTCACATTCAGGGACAAGCGATTTTATATGCCGATAACCTGACAGGTAGCATGATTAAAGCTATTGATGAAACAGACAGGCGGCGTGGTATTCAAACTGCACATAATCAACTGCATGGGATTACACCGCAACCGATAGTGAAAAAATCAAGTAATGCGATTTTGGCTTTTTTAGATGTATCTCGGCGGTTGAATGCAACTGATTTGAAAGTAGTAGATGAACATCTAGATGAACTG
Organism: Nostoc sp.; assembly: GCF_036917575.1. Classification (GTDB taxonomy): domain Bacteria; phylum Cyanobacteriota; class Cyanobacteriia; order Cyanobacteriales; family Nostocaceae; genus Nostoc. The sequence goes on from NZ_JBALDC010000085.1 coordinate 149,480, forward strand.
CCATTAGAACAGATTCCCCAATTGATTACTCTGTTAGAAGCGCAGATGAAAGAGGCAGCGAAGAAACTGGAATTTGAAGAAGCGGGTAAATTGCGCGATCGCATTAAACATCTGCGGGATAAAATGCTAGGACGTTAGTGCTTGGTCAAGGTAGCAATAAAAATAGTGCAGTTTGAAACCGAAGCAACCGAAAATTGAATAGATGGGCAATGAAGATGCGTAGATGCCCAGAGAAATATACAGTTTGAGGTTGAAATGAACAGTAGAAAGCAGATTTAGGAGGCTTACTTGATAAGAGCAAGAACAGTTATACACATTTTTTATTATAGAGTATAATATGAGACAGGTAATTGTGTATCGAGATGAAGATGGCTGCTGGGTTGTAGAGTGCCCAAGCCTAAAAGGTTGTATTAGCCAGGGTAAGACTAAAGAGGAAGCCCTTTCCAATATCAAAGAGGCAATCGCAGGTTACATCGCCGCGTTGCAGGAGGATGGTTTACCTGTTCCAGAAGATAACTTTGAAACGTTTCTGGTACTCGTGTGAGCAAACTACCGAGTATTTCTGGAAAAGATTGCGTCAAAGCGCTCGAAAAGGTGGGTTTTTACGAAAAGCGTAGGGAAAGTAGCCATATTATTCTACGACGAGATGAACCGTTTGCTCAAGTTGTTGTCCCAGATCATCAGGAATTAGCTAAGGGTACGTTACGGGCAATAATTCGGGATGCTGATTTAAGTGTAGAGGAATTTATTGCATTGCTATAGGGCGGGACTGGGTGAAGCGATCGCATTAAGCATCTGCGGGATAAAATGCTGGGACGTTAACGCTGGTTGAAGTGTAATTATAGCTGAAAATAATCCTGGTTTGAAAATGTATTGATTGCAGGTTTGAGTGATTAGTATTGCAGGTAATTACACATAGAAGGCGGACATCACAGTATGTTGGGGCAATCCGACGAAGTTTGCCTCAACATACTGTGATGTTTCTCGGTTGTGGTTGACTTAACACACGGTTTCTAGAAAATGTTGATAACAGGACTGGAAATCGTGAAAGAGATAAAGCCAGAAACCATCGCAATCTGAGTGTCTTCAACGAACAGTGCGCCTGTACTTGTGTTGAGCGTAACCGCATCGAAAGAGTCTATATCTATTCCGAAACCTTCGGCGGAAATCCAAATCTCATCCTTATCAAATATGTAGTCGAAGTCAGTGATGGTATCAATTCCTTCATCTGGGGAATTAAAGTAAAATCTATCGGTACCGTCTCCGCCTGTAAGTATGTCCCTACCCAAGCCTCCAACTAGGGCGTCATCACTGGCATTACCTTGTAACACGTCATTGCCATCATTGCCAATCAGGCTATCATTGCCAGCGCCACCCAAAAGGTTGTCAGCACCCGCCCCACCTTCTAAGGTGTCATTACGGGTGCCGCCAGTCAGCACGTCGTTGCCATCATTGCCAATCAGGCTATCATTGCCAGCGCCACCCAAAAGGCTGTCATTACCAGTACCACCATTTAAGATATCGTCACCAAAGTTGCCATTCAGGGTGTCATTACCAGACGGGCTATTAGCATTGCCACCCTTAGCCCATCCATATAATATGTCATTTCCCGAAGTTCCATTTATTGTTTCAGAACCTGTGGTGCCGTAGATAGTTGCCATTTTTGTTTTTTCCTAACTTTCCTAATTGATGTTCAGGGTAAAAGTCAGCTTATCACAATTGCAGACATGGATTTATCGATCAACAGTGATGACAGGGTTGTTTGGCGATTAGCTCAGGAAAATTAGATGATTTTACTTATAGCTAATCGCAGCATGAAAGGGAAAGATTCGCTCGAACAAGTCATACGTGAAGAAAATACCTTAGCATCTTACCTGTAATTACGATTAGCAATGCCGATCGACTGCTAAACGACTCTGAATATCTAGCTCAGTGTGTTGAAAGTCTGATTGAAATTGTGCTTGATATTGATAGTCATCGAGGTGCAAGGCGAATCTTCATCCCGTAATGTGGTTAACTATTTGTTCATTGCGATCGCATTAAGACTATAACTCGCTTCATTAACGCAACAAATTATTTAACATCAAAAGGCTTAATTTATTTACTATTGAGCAAATCAAACCCATCCTCGCAATTTTTTATGTACCTGCGCCAAATACCACATATAATCATCAATTTTATAATTATCAGCAGCTTTCACTATATACTCCTGAGCCAAATTAATATTATTCTCAACTTCGTAATATAATCCCAAGTAAAGATGACTATAAAAATTCCCCTTTATCCCTTCTGATTGACCAACAGTTAAAACATCATATTGTGTACAATCTCCAGCATAGAAATCATATACGCGCTGCATAACACGTCGAGGATCATTTTTCACCGTTAGTAAAGAATTACGTGCTTCTTCAACACCTAACGAACGAGCTATGCAGAGATATCGCCATACTGTTTCTTCTACATCTTGAGCATTCACTGTTAAATCTATTTCAAATTGTTCAGCGCCCTCAACAAATCTTTCTACATAATAGTACGATAATCCCCGTTGCCAAAGGTAGGGTTTGATACGGGCATCCAATTGCTCTGCGATGTCGAAATCTTGAATAGATTCATCAATCTTGGCCAGTTGAAAGTTAACCATGCCTCGACGAATGTAAGCATTAGAATTTTTAGGTTGATTGCAGATAATTTCGTTCCAGCGCTGAAGTTGATTTTCCAGAGAATTTGAAAAAAACATGAGTTTGCCTAGCTAATATGCATTAAATAGAGTATTTTCCGGCTTGGGGATAATTTGTCAATTCCTATAATGAGTCAAGTTTTGTCATACTAAATTATTAGCGTTATATTTTAACTTTTCCATGACTAGCGTGATTAAGTTTCCTTGGCAGCAAGAGGCCATTATTCTCCACAGTCAATATTTAATAAATAGTTTTCACCATTGGATGGGAAATTCTTTGCTGGATGCTAATGGTTCACCACTTGAAACAGCACAGGCGCTATTTGAAGCACCATTTGCCTTAGTTTCTCACGGCACTGAGTCAGACCCAATTTTTAACTATGGTAATCGCAAAGCGTTGGAACTATGGGAGCTTTCTTGGGAGGAATTTACTAGAATGCCTTCCCGAAGATCAGCTGAAGAGTTAGTGCAAGAAGAACGCGATCGCCTCTTAGCAGAAGCAACAACTAAAGGCTTTAGCTATTTTTCTGGTGTGCGGATCACCAGCACTAGTAAACGCTTTGAGATTCAAGATGGCATCCTCTGGAATCTCTTAGATGAGCAGAATAAATTGTGTGGTCAAGCAGCAGTTTACTCTAAGTGTACGTTTATTACATGATCGCTCAATACGGTTTGGTTAAAGGAGAAAGAGGAAAAGGACTCATGTTTTGAATACATCCTTTCGCCCTTACCCGCAAACCCATTTCCCAGAACACACTCGATTGTAAAAAATGCTTATCTGAACCGTATTGCATGATCGCTAGCTCATACATATAAATACTAATTATTTGCTTAATGAAAGCAAGATCCATCCATGAGGTAGAAGAAACTACTTATAGAATTCAGTATTGTAGAGTTTGTGTCTTAAAATCAGGAAAAAACGCTCGTGGTTCCCATTAGAGATAATAATCCGACAAAAATCACGCCTTATGTAACTTATGGACTGATTGCTGCTAATGTCCTCGCTTTTCTTTATGAAGCAAGTCTTCCTCCACAAGCATTAAATGGATTTTTACACCTTGCTGCTGTAGTTCCACGAGAACTGACTTTAAGCTTTGGAGGTATCTCTGTACATCAACCAGTACCAGAATGGGCAACTTTGATTACTTCCCAATTTTTGCACGGTGGTTTTTTGCACTTAGCTGGGAATATGCTGTTTCTCTGGATTTTTGGGAACAACGTTGAAGATAAGTTAGGTCATGCCAAATATTTGCTGTTTTATTTATCTTGTGGTGTTTTGGCATCCTTGACCCAGTGGTACTTCGCTCAAGATTCTAGCATTCCTTCTTTGGGTGCAAGTGGTGCGATCGCAGGTATCCTGGGTGCATATATTCTCCGCTTTCCCAACGCTGAAGTTCTCGGTATAGTGCCTCTAGGATTTTTCTTTCCAACTTTCCGTGTCCCCGCATATTTCTTTTTAGGATTTTGGTTTCTCGAACAAGCTTTCTACGGACTTGCCAGCCTCGAAACACCTACCAACATTGGTATGGAAAGTGGCGGTATTGCCTACTGGGCCCATGCAGGCGGGTTTATCTTTGGGGCAATTCTCGGCCCACTGTTGGGTTTATTTAGCGATAAATCCCAGGAAGAATCTTGGTATAAGTAATTTTTAATAGTATCTTTGTTACTCTTAATTATACTGATTAATTTCATAGGTGAAATTGTTTAACGTTCGCAACTCCTAGCCTTACAAGCTATATTGCAGTTAGTCAATAATTTAGGAAAAACATCTGTGTTTCCCCTCTACGATGAAAATCCGACGCGAATCACCCCGTATTTCACCTACGGGTTAATTGGCATGAATATTTTAGTTTTTATTCACGAGGTGAGCCTGTCCCATGCACAATTGAGTCAGTTTTTAGGTGAGTATGCAGTAGTACCTCAACAGTTAACCACCAATTTGAGTGGAGAGTGGATAACATTATTTACGTCACAATTCTTACACGGCGGTTGGTGGCATTTAATCTCGAATATGGTATTTCTCTGGGTTTTTGGCAACAATATTGAAGATCGATTGGGTCATGCTAAATATCTGATTTTTTATTTAGCGTGTGGTGCTTTAGCTGCCTTGTGCCAATGGTTTATTGGGATGAATTCTGAGATTCCTTCATTGGGGGCTAGTGGTGCAATTTCTGGGGTTTTGGGTGCGTACATTATCCGCTTTCCCCATGCTCAAGTCATGACTTTAATATTTTTGGGGATTTTCATCACTACAATCAGAGTTCCAGCACTAATAATAATTGGACTTTTCATTGTGCAAAATGTCATATCCGGTCTTACTACTCTACAAACAGCCGCTAACATGACTGTAGAAACTGGTGGAGTCGCTTACTGGGCACATATCGGTGGTTTTGTTTTTGGCGTAATTCTCGCTCCTCTATTTGGCTTGTTTCGGCGCGACTAAATACAGTATTTCCTAAATTCATAGCCAAAAAATTGCTAACGTTTTTATTCTATTTTTTGTTGAAGTCCCGTTAAGTAGGGCTTGCAGAGAAAGTGTACAAAGGTGATGGTCTATAGACAATCAGACCGAAGAAATATATTCAGATGCAAGATGATCTCGAAAGGCTTGATTTTCTCTTGTAAATGATGGCTAAAAACTCAGATAAAGCAAATTTTAAACCCAGATAGGATAAGTTTTTCAAAGCGTCTTGCAGAAAACTACACATATATCGGTTTCATACATAGTCTAAAAAACTACTTATTTCTTGCCGATAACGCTTAGGAGTTGTGTGTAGCATTCGCCCAAACACAGATGTGATGTGACTATGGTTGCCAAATCCTGCATCTACGGCTACCTGCGCCAGCGATCGCTTTTGTTTTTGTAACAGTTGTTGGGCAAGTTCCAGCCGACACTGGAGGACATATTGATCAGGTGACAGTCCAGTTGTTACCTTAAATGCTCGTGCGAAATGGTAGGGACTGAATCCTACTGTGGCAGCAATCTGTTTCAGGGTAAGTTCTTGGGATAAATGCGCTCTGATGTATTCCAAGGCAGACTTTAACAAATTTGGGTCTAAAAACTCTGGTGGACGTTTGAGGCGTCCAGATAGGTTTGAACGTCGGTAAATGATTTGTGCCAACACTGCTGTTGCAACTGATTCTAAGTAAAATGCACCACCGATTTGTCCATTAGAAAAAAACTCTTGGATAGCGATCGCAACATTCACCTAATTGATGGGGTTGAGTATTTCTTAATACAAAGATTTAACACATTGGATACTAGCAGATGTTCACCGCTCAATGAATGCGTCTTTTTTCATGTCAAAAGCCGAACTTTGATTGTTACTGATACAGTTTTCCATTTTGACGATCAATGTTCACCAAATACAAGATTAATAGCCAAACTTCTATGTGGTTATAACCAACTTCGTCCATCGTTATTGGAGAAATTTGCAACTCAGGATAAAGTCAAAGTCAAATGGTCAATTCAACAACTTCTCACTTGAGATTTTGAACGAGTAATCATGGCGCATGGCAGCATGATTGAACAAAATGGTAAGCCTCAGTTTAAAGCAGGTTATGAGTGGTTTTTAGAAATCTCTTTGTAGCAATACTTAACCCACAAGTAAGTCGGCACGATAAAATTCATACATAATTACACCCTATGTATTACTCAATAGTATCGGGGTCTACATTGTGCGATCGCAACCTTGCTTTTAATTGTTCTATCTGCAACTCTGCTTGTTCTGCTCGTTGGCGTTCCTGTTCTGCTCGTTGGCGTTCCTGTTCTACTAGTTCTTCTGCTTGCTGTCTTGCTAAAATTTCTTGCTTTAAAGCCTCTACCAGTTCACCAGGGATCAGTAATTTTTCCCCTGTATCCTCTCGGTAAAACCCAATTAGCCTTCCCTCAACCACCAAGCGTAGTTGTAACGGTTCACTGCGTCCATCTTGTATTGGTTCGTAGATTTCTCCCCGCAGGCGATAGCCACGTAACTGTTGTTCTACCCACTCGCTTTTAGGGTCAAATAGCCAGTATTCCTTGACACCTAGCTGTTCATAGAGGGTCTTTTTGAAGATTTCGTCTTGTCCCTTAGTCCCAAAGGATGTCATTTCAAAAATAACTGTGGGTACTTGACCCTCTTCCCAAACTTTATAGTTGTCCCGACCGCCAGGTGCAACATCAAATATCACCATTACATCTGGGGCTACCCGCAATTTTGGAAAGCCCTGTGCATAGTAAAGAAATTGATTTGCCAATACTGTTGCCTGACGATTTGCCAAATACTGTTTCAGGACTTCTAAGGTAGTTAGTAAAGCATAAAGGTGGTCGTAGGTTTCTGCCACTGGTTGACCATCAGCACTGGGGTAAAAGATTTCTGATTCGACACTAATCGGTAGAGTAGCCGTCACGTCGCTTTGCTCCGAATTCAAAATTCAAAATTCACGCATTAAGAATTTCCATAAATAAATTAACTTGCTTTGTATGCTTTTATGTTTTGCTCATGGTTGTAAAATCAGTGCTACAAGATTATTTTAGAGCAAATTATAATTCCCTTCAATTTGGGATTTGGAAGCTTTGCAATATGTAACTGGATAACTCACAAAATCCATCGCCTTCGGCAGCTGCGGTGATATAAGCGGGTTGATGTTGCAATTTATCTGCATATTCCAGCACATTTGCCACGCCTACAGAAACAGGAAAATAACGGCGATCAAATAAACTTTCATCATTGGGACTATCGCCTACAGTGACAATTTGTTCTGGTGAATAATCAGGCAAGTATTTGCGTAATACCTGCAACAATCCCATAGCTTTATCTTGTCCTTGAGGTTTAATGTGACACTGCACGTTACTATAGGTAAATCCCCAACCCATTTGTTGACAGAGATTATTTAGGATTTGTAGTTCGTCTTCACGCAAACCAGCTACATCAAAAGTCCAGTCGGTGATGCGAAAGCGATTATCAGCAGATTCTTGGATTTGGGGAAATTTAGTTTGTAAGTTTTCAAAAGTCGTAGCCAAGTGCTGGCGATGTTGAACTAGATCGGGAATGGGTGTTAAGACTATTGGTTTGTGATTTCCAGGTGGAAAGTACAAACCGCCATTTTCTGCCATTGCACCTGCAACTGGCATCAAACTACTCAATCCACTTACCCACCCAGCAGAACGTCCGGTGACAATTAGCACCTTAATATCAGCTGCGGCTAAGTCTTCTAAAGCTTGTAGCAGTGCTGGAGTAAATTTTCCTCGTCTAGTGAGAGTGCCATCCATATCTGTGGCTATCAGACGAATCTTGCTAAAGCTTGTAGATGAAACCTCAGATAGAGGAGAGAGGCTCAAATGTCTGGACATATACGATTTGTAAAACGCTGTAAAAAATATTAATCATACAGCAAGATGACCTTGATGATTTGGGCATCCTAAACATCAGGAGTCAAGTTTTTCAGTTTCCAACCATGTCCACTTCAATGTTTCTTGCCCAATCCTCTGGGAAAAAGACTACTAAAAAGGCATCCCAGGAAGTGCCAGCAAGTAATCCTGAAATACCACCATTATTTTTGGTAACTTCTGGAGGACTGGCTTTAGTAGTGATTGCTTTGATTGTGTATAGTAAACTCCAGATAGATAAGCTGGAGAAAAAACTTAAGTTTGAACAATTCCGCGCGCGAGAACTAGAGAAAAAGTTTAAGCTGGCGCTGGAAACAATTCGCAAAATGGAAACTAATCCTGATTTGGTGAATTCACGGGACTTTAACCTGGATTATCTGCGAATGCGGATGTCAGAGGAGGTGTTTCATTTTGCAATTCTTAATCAAATAAAGATTCAGATCAAAGAAAAAATTTCTCAAGCCCTGCGTCCAAATCAAGCACAACTTGGATCTGTCGGAATTGCTAATAGCGCTGGACGGCAAGTAGATGAAATTTTTGATGTCGAATATGAGACTGGTAGTCCAGGAAATTCTGCTAAACGGGTGTTGTTTCGGATTCAAATCAAGTTAATGAAATTACCTACACAAGCAACTTCTGCAACTATTAGTCAAATTATTGATTGTATAGAAACTTACTTAAGCCCCATAGAAGACGAAGATAGTTGGCAGCCAATAATTCAAGGTCGGATTGCTACCATGCATTGGGATCAAAAAGCTAAACCTACGCCTCTACTGGTGCTGGAACAATCGAACGAAGGCGTGAATGTGACTTTCCGTACTAGTCGCCAATCAAATACTCCAACTTTGCCAAAGTCACCTGGAATTAAAAAATCAGGCTCGACTAGATGATAAATTATGGCTGTCATTAGTCATTCGTCATTCACAAAGGACAAATAACTAATGACTAAAATCATTACTGAATAACTGTATTAGAGGAATTACGAGTTAGAAGACCATCTTCCATTTCTACGATGCGATCGGCGATGTCTAAAATGCGGTTATCGTGTGTCACTAATAAGATAGTAGTTCCCTGATTTTTGGCTAGACTTTGCATTATTTCTACAACATCGCGTCCTGATTGTTTGTCTAATGCTGCTGTTGGTTCGTCTGCTAGTACCAAGGGGGGACGGTTCACTAAAGCGCGCGCGATCGCAATTCTTTGTTTTTGTCCACCAGAAAGATTGTCTGGGTAGTAATCAACTCGTTCTTCTAGACCAACAGACCCCAGCATAGCTTTTGATTTAGCCATTGCTTCTGTTTGAGAAATATTATCGTTCAATTCCACTGCCATTTGCACATTTTGCTTGGCTGTCAAGAACCCTAGCAAATTATGGGCTTGGAAAATATAACCGATGTTGCGTCGCATTTGCACTAATTTGTTTTGGCTGACGCCAATAAGTTCTTCACCTAAAAATTTTAAACTTCCTTGTTGTACAGACCGCAAACCACCAATTAAGCTAAGTAATGTTGTTTTCCCTGAACCTGATGGTCCAGTCATAATCACAATCTCACCTGAATATATTTCTAGGTTAATATCAAATAATATCTGTTTTCTCAATGCGCCTTTGCCATAGAAGTGATTGAGGTTTTTAATGGCGATTACAGGTTCTTTTTCCATCATAGTTTTGCTTTAGTTATAAATTAGCATTTTTCAAAATCAACTGTAATGAATATCAAGATTTAAATTGACTTATTTTTAATTTTAGTTTTAATTTATTTTAATTAATATTGAATTAATTAAAATATATCTGCTGGATCGGCAGAGCGTAATTTTCTAACTGCGATTGCCCCAGAAATCATGCACATTATCATAGTCAAAATTAATACTATTGTTGCTCGCTCAAAACTCATAAAAACTGGTAGAAGTGTTGCACTTCTGGCACTATTATACATAAACAAGGCAAAAACGATTCCAGGGAAATAGCCTAGAATTGCTAATAATAAAGCTTCTTGAAGAATGACTGTCAATAAATAGTTTTGTGTGTAACCGATTGCTTTAAGAGTAGCGTACTCAGCTAAGTGGTCTGCGACTTCTGTATAAAGAATTTGATAAACAATCACAGTCCCCACAATGAAACCCATGACAGTCCCTAATGTGAAAATAAAACCAATAGCTGTACTATTTGCCCAATAACTCCGCTCAAAATCAATAAATTCTTGTTTAGTTAAAACATTTACTTCATTAGGTAAATATTTACGTAATTCTTGAGCAACAATATTAGCATCGGCTCCTGGTTTTAATCTAATTAGCCCAATATCAATTAATCCTTTTTGACGATTACTGAATATTCGCAGAAAGTTAATATCACTCGTGATTAAATTACCATCTGCACCAAATGATGCGCCTAATGTAAATAGCCCTTCTACTTGAACTCGCCGCCTTCGTACCTCTGCTGTTACAATCTTTCCTTGCTCATAATTAGCAGCGATCGGGCCATACTCTACCCTAGAGGAACGATCAAATAGAACTACATCAGGTAATTTAAGTTTCTCTAAATTTTCCTGAACTCCAGGTAAGTTAAATAGGTTCTTTTCTGGATTCATTCCAAAGATTAGAATACTCCGAGGTCTGCCTGTAACAGGATTTTTCCAGATTGTATAGTCCAAATATATCGGATGTACTGATTGAACTGCGGGTAATTCTAAAGCTTTATATAATCTTCGTTGAGAAAAGCTTCTCATCGCCAATATAGCGTTAGATTGACTATTAATTAAAACAATATCACCTTGCAAGCTGTTATGAAATCGAACGTTACTATAATATAGAGCATCCCGAAAGCCGAGTTGCATAAACATTAAAATATCAGCAAAAGCAATTCCTGCTAAAGCCACAGCTAGCCGAGTTTTTTCTCTTGTCAGTTGTAGCCATGACAGTGGTATTTTTTGATTCATTTTATAGGGATCTCAGCAAATTTAGTAATTTGAGCTTTTCCACCCATTCTGGTGACACCTGTATCGGATTGATAGAATGTTTAAAAAATATTTTTAATCCAAAATATCAATCATGGATTAGGATTACTGTTCGCCTACAACTTAATTAGTTATTAATATCCACAAGAACTTTGGCATAAGTTAAACCAGATACTTTCTGACTATCTTCTGGAGACAGAGCAATTTTAACTTCTACAACTCTGGCATCCACATCTGCTGCTGGATCTGTATTGAGCACATCTTTTTTACCAATTTTTCTACCAATTTCAGTGACAGTTCCTTTTAATTCACCACTAAATGCGCCGTTATCACTGGTGATAGTAGCATTTTGACCAAGACGCACTTTACCAATGCTGTCTTCAGGGACTTCAGCAATTGCAAACATTTGGTTGGTTTGGCCAATTTCGGCAATGCCATTTGCGCCGATCGCTTCACCTGATTTGGTATAAACCTTTAAAATCTCTCCAGCAATTGGTGCTTGAACGTAGCTTAACCTAAGTTCTGCTTCGGCTTTTCTGACATTTGCGATCGCATTACTAACTTGGGCTTGTGCTACTTGCACATCGGTAGGACTAACATCTAAAATTCTGCTCAGTTTGGCCTTTTCTTCATCGATTTGTCTTTCCAAAGTTGCTAAAGTTTTATCACGGTTAACTCTGGCTTCGATTAGCTGCTGTTGCAAAGTTGCTAAATTTTGTATTTGGTTCGCTCTAGCCTCAGCAAGTTGCTGTCGTACAGTTGCTAATGTCTGCTTCAAAGTAGCTTGGCTTTCAACCACTTGCTGATTAGCAGTTATTGCATTCAAACGTCTACTATCCCGTTCTTGCTGAGAAATCGCACCTTCTTTGTATAAAAAATCATAGCGTCCGGCATCAACTTGAGCATTGCGCTGTTGGGCTTGAATACGTGTAAGCGATGCTCTCAGGGCTTCTTTTTGCCCACTGAGTTCAGCTTCCAGGCGATTTACTGTTGCTTGTTGGACGAGTTTATTTCCACTTAATTGGGCTGCAACTCGTGCGATGGTTGCTTGTTGACCATTCCTTTCCCCAAGTAACTGCGCTTGTAGGCGAGCAATAACTGCTCTTTGAGCTTGAATATCTCTTGGAGAGCCAGCCCTGACTTGGGCTAAATTTGCACGGGCTTCTTGAACTTTTGCTTTTGCCTCTTGTAGTCCGGCTACTTGGCTATCGCGGTTGTCCAAAATTGCCACGATTTGACCTTGCTTTACCCGTTCACCCTCTCTCACCAGAAGTTGCTGAATTCGTGACGATGGTGCTAATCCTGATGATGGGGCGGATAATTTAACAACTTCGCCTCGCGGTTCTAAACGCCCTACAGCACTAATGTTATTAGTAGATGGCATTACAGGAGCAGATGTAGTTAGTTTCTTCAACTGCTCAATTTTGGCCGTACCTAATATTCCAGCAGCGATTACTACTGGTACGGCTACAGCGATACCCCACCAAATCTTAGGTTGTTCATGATTAAGTTGCTGCTCACTTGGCTTTGGCTTTTCAGTCACCCTTAACATAATATGTTGCCCATTTACCTGAATTGTGCTGATGGAAGTAAAAATAAAAGGGTTTTTAATCAACAGCCAGCTGTTAGGACAAACAACAGTGGTTTCAAGCTGGGTATCGCTTAAAATCCATTGTGTGATGAACGTTCAACACTATGGCTCGACAAAATGGTATTTTTTATAGCCGCTCATTATCTATGCAATACACTCTAATCTCACTTCCATTCCTCTCTCATAAAAGAAGAGAAGCTTTGAAGCTTACTAGGTTTAGGTCTGTATTGAAAGCAAGAAACGCTATAGCAGCTGATTATTCAATAACTCTGAGTATTATTGAGACATGAGTGCAATGGAAATTAGCAGAATTCACAAGCAGTATGAATCTAGATATAAAGACGCGATATATCACGTCTCTATACAAAATCCCAAATTGGTATGATGCGGTACTTTACTGCTACACTCACTACGGATATAAGTTACAAAATTGAAAAGAAACATCAAAAATAGACTGTTGCCTTTGTTAGACACAATCTTGCTACAAAAGTTAGTCTTCCTTATGTCAATCAACGATTAACTAACTTAAAAAATGTCTATACAATTTGAACATTCTTCACATTAAAGTTTCCTTAACTTTCTGGTTAATGAGTTAGCTGTCTCTAGTTATTTGCACTTACCAAGACAACAAACTATTTTGTAATATTCGCTTCAAAAACCTTACTATTCTCCCTGTTGCTGTTTTGGAACTCCATTAAACTCTCGTTGAATGAATTCTACATTTATCCGTTAGCTGAAAACGTAACAGAGCCTACAGATGGGGGAGATGAGGGAGATAGAGGGGATGACTAAGTTGGCAGATCGAATAAAACTGTAGTCATGTAATTTTCTGCCCAAACTGGGCCAAAGGCTTTTTCTAGTACGCGACGGGTTTTATCGTTTTGCTGCTGTTTGGTGCAATAGTTGTGTTGTCCGGCAAGATTTTGTGTGACTTGTTCAACGGAAACTGGATGTGAGGCGATCGCTTGGATGCAATGAATGTCTAAAAATTCTCGCACCCGTGACAGAAACATTGTTTCTTCTTCTGGGGAACTGGGGCGCACAAAGATACAAAAATCTGAAAAAATATTTCCCCATTCTGGTAATTCACGGGGTTGGGAAAAGTTAAGCACTGTTAGCTGTGTCAGTGCAGAAGTATAAGATTCTGGTAAGGTGCGTTCTACTTGAATTGGAGAAAGGTCTGCGATCGCTGCACTAATTTGACCTCTACCCCCAACTAAATCACAACCAAACATCGGTAGGTTGTATTCTGGACGGGGAAACATGACGCAGTGCAAAATATCCAGCATACTTCCGATTTTCGCCAGTTCCAAGTGCATTTTCCGAAACTGGGGCGTTTGATAGCAACGGTTTTCAATCGTCAGTTTTTCGCCTTCTAGTCTACCTTCCACATACCCCAACTCATTAGGCAAATGGTAAGGGGATAAATCCAGGTGCTGATGCCAAGCTGCCTCAATACAATCAGCTAGCTGACGAATTAGGGGATGTTGTTGCTCGCGCAGCGAGGGCATAGAAGTAAATGACATATTCTAGTTGGGAATGCGATCTAATGGCCAGTCTACAACTTGTCGTGTCATATCTGTTGTGGTCCGCAATACAAGCAAACACTTACACCCAGCCAACGTAAATTTATAATACAGATACTTTTCACAACAATTATTTATTTTGTAGTCTAGGTTACGAAAATAATTTTCTATTAGCCCATTGACCAAGGCTAATAGAAAGCTATGAAACTAGATTCTCATAGACCAGATTTTGCTATGCAAGAAAGAAGGCACAATCTGGTAGGCTTACAGAGGTTCAGAGCTTCTACTTGGGTAAACCTTTGGCAACTTCCCAACCCCTTTAGTTTTGACGAAGCACTTTTATTGTCTTCCAAAACGACAACTCAAAAGCCACTAGCAGCGTATGTTCGACATCCTATGACTGTAAATGATGCCTGTTACCGCAAATAAACGCTACAACGGGAGCGGCAACTGAACCGGATAAAGCACAAGACACGAAAAAAAAGCCCAAAGGTATTAAAGTCGAGCATTAAATTACTGAGATTGATTTGGCTTCAAGTTGCGATCGCCCATTACCGTCATGCGCCAGGGCTGCCATCCCATGTTCTTGGGCACGCAGTTCTTGATCGGATATTTCTGGCTCCTTAATATAGACCGAACTCACTAAGATATTCAGGACTCCACTTTCTTCAGCCTCACGGACAGCACGATGCGTAATCAATTCACCCACATTTAGAATCACGTTGTCTTCTGGATCAAGAATGACGCGGGTAACTGGACGACCCAGTGCAAGTTCAATTCGTTGCTTCCTGATCGCCCGTGTGCTGAGTCTTTGTAGCATTTCTGCGTTCTGTTTCAAGGCTTGCCAGAAAGTGTTGAGGTTCTCTTGAGCGACGTTTGCCCCCTGGCGCAGTTGAACTTTGGTTTCTAACCATGTGTCACTTGTCGTAGAACGAACTGCGGTTGCCAGAGCCAGACCAGCAGCGTTGAGTAATTCTGCTTGTTTGCCGTAAGTCTGGGCACGAGCAAGGACGGATTCAGTTACAATCTGCCCAGATGCCGCAATAATTAAGCCATCGTCAGCACGCACCGTTTGCAGGACTCTGCGCCCTCTTACCTGCTGGATCGCCTGGGCTGTCAGCGCATTAACGGAGTGACGTAGGTTAGCAGCACTGCTCATCGTTGCGCTCGCAATTCGATTGCTAGTAGATTCTGTTGCTGCTTGCAAATTGCGGCTGATATTGGCAGTCAGACTGCCACCCGTAGCTCGATAGAGTTCATCGAGGATACCTAAGCGCTCGGCCGCTTCTGCATCGACTAGCGTGACTAACTGCCCTTGTAGTAGTAGTACACTACCGTCTGGAGTTAGCACATCTCGCTCAACATGCTTGCCAATCACATATACTTTTTGCTCGGCAGGGTCAACCAAATTGTTTGTCAGGGAGGCAGCTGCATTTCGATTCAGGTCTTGCAGTCTGCTGCTAGTAGCATCAGTTGCGGCTTGCAGTTGCTCACCTGCATTCTGGCTAGCTGACTGTAGCCTGCGGTTCACGTTCTCTACTGAGCTTTGCAGTTGCTCACCTGCATTCTGGCTAGCTGACTGTAGCCTGCGGTTCACGTTCTCTACTGAGCTTTGCAGTTGCTCACCTGCATTTTGGCTGGCTGACTGTAGCCTGCGGTTCACGTTCTCTACTGAGCTTTGCAGTTGCTCACTTGCATTTTGGCTGGCTGACTGTAGCCTGCGGTTAGCCGTTTGAGCCGATTCTTGGAACCTGTCTTCAGTTGCTTGGACGGCTCCCCGGATACCACCGACCTGTTCTTCCATCATCTGAGCAGTTTCTGGAGGCACAAAGGCAACATCGTCACCAATTGTCAGTGCTTCGGGAGCAGGAACGAACGATCGCCCTGAGTAAGCATCGGCAAATACACCGCCAGAAACTTCGTATCCTTCCACCAGTCCACTATGCTCATCAAAGAACAAATCCACTAGTCCACCAAGGTAAAGTCCCTCAGTGGTCAGAATTCTTGTTCCTCTTAATACGATATTCTGGTGCAGAATCTCTTTAATTGCAGGTACACGATGTGCCTTAACAACAGATTCTTTCGATTTAACTATGATCGCATCAGACCCGATCGCTTGCACCTCTTGTAGGGGAATTACTTTTGCATCCCGAAACAGTCCCTTCTCTTCAACCAGGAAACCTAAAAGTTGATTGCGTTTGTGATCAAAAATTAAATCTATAACTCGCTGAATTTTCTTACCCTTGTCAGAGGTGACGACTACTTTATCGATCACATCACTACCTTTACGCATTTCTCTATTCCTCACAGTTATTATTGATTGGGTTATTTAATGACTTGTTCGTTGGTTGGCTGAATTTTTAGCTGAAAATATCGTCCTTCTCTGCCAAAACCGGGAACGATGTCAATAACGCCAAAGTATTCAAGGAGTACCCCAAAGATGGCGATAAGGATGATTAGAACGGTGATGTTTGTTCCAGTATTAGAGCGCTGTCCTACAAGTCTAGGCATTTTTTTCTCTTAATTTATTGTTGTTTTTTTATCGCCAAGCTTGCTGTAAAAATCAGACAAGTTTGTTGACATCATGATTAACTGGACTTAAATATCTATCTCCCGACATATCCGACCGTTCAGTTTGCCCTTCAAAAAGAAATAAATTAAAACAATATATTTCTCAAAGTCGATGCATTCACTATTTTTTATCCAACTTTTTTATTTGTTTTGAATAATAAACATTTTTAGTTTTAGCTTTAATATTATTGTAGTACTTCCAAGATAATTTTAATTAATGTTTTCTAAGCTATCATGAAAATTAAATTTTTCCGCACAAAATATACAATTTATACGCTATTCAAACGTTTGCTCAAACATGATTTACAGCAATTTTCAGGTAATTGAACCACAGACTCAGGTACACTGAAGAGATAGCATTGTTTGAATAGAATGCCAATATCTTACTCAAGGGATTTGCGTGAGCGTGTGATTATGGCGTGTGTTGCAAAAGAAGGCTCTCAACGCCAGTTAGCGCAAAGATTTAAGGTCAGCTTGTCATTTGTGTGAAACCTACTGCGCCAGTATCGGACAAATGGCCAAGTCGAGGCGAAACAACGTGGAGGAAGTTATTAACTTTGGACAAAGGACAAAGCACTATTGCCAGAAATCGGTGACATCGTATCCCAATTCCTGTAGCATCTGCCGCAGCAGGGGTAAACTGAGTCCAATTACATTGCTGTGACAGCCTTCAATTTTTTCCACGAAGAAACTTCCAAAACCTTCAATCGCAAAAGCACCAGCACACTTGAGAGGTTCACCTGTAGCAACATAAGCTTTAATTGCCTTCTCGCTCATTTGAGCAAAGTAAACTCTTGTAACTTGAGACTTGACTAAAGTGCGGTTTTGGTCGCTATCAATTAAGGCATGACCTGTGTATAAGTCGCCAAAGTTACCTTGCATTATCTGCCAACGAGCGATCGCTTCCGAGAAGTCTGCTGGTTTGCCGTAAATTTCACCATTGATGGACAAAACTGAATCACAACCCATAATCAAAGTTGATTCAAACTGTGGGGCTACAGTTTCCGCTTTGTACTGGGCAAGAGTTTTGACCAATTCTGCTGGTTCACTTAATTCAATTTGCGACTCATCAAACTCACTTGGTTTAACTATCGGTTCAATACCAACAGTTTGCAGCAAGCGGCGTCGGGCTGGGGAAGCTGAGGCAAGTACAAAA
This sequence comes from Nostoc sp., assembly GCF_036917575.1. Classification (GTDB taxonomy): domain Bacteria; phylum Cyanobacteriota; class Cyanobacteriia; order Cyanobacteriales; family Nostocaceae; genus Nostoc. Next base: position 167,323 of record NZ_JBALDC010000085.1, read on the forward strand.
GGTGGAATTTTCATGAGATTTTTGACAAACTTATTAATTTGGTATTGGGGAAAAGGATATTAGGCATGGGGCATTGGTGATTAAAGTAATTCGTAATTCGTACCCCAACAGGTAAAGACCACCAAATCTGGGATTTTGGTGTGGTGTTTCACCAATAATTACGAATTACGAATTAGGAATTAGTAATTAGTTAAATTTATTCCCCAGTCCCCAATTAATAAACAGAAAAAGAATTGACAACCTCATCAATCATTCGTTTAACTTTCTGCCAGCGTTTTTCAGGAATTGAGGCGTTGAAGGTAAAAAGTTTACCACGGCTAACAGCAACGCTGCTGATGTTGTGTCGTTGCTGTTGATTCGGGAGTTTAATCTCATACTCTAAAAGGTAGTATGTTTTACCGTCTACTTCTCGCTGTGCAGCATTGACTAATTCAGCCGAACGACCAGAGTCAGGAGGCGCGAGAGCCGCTTTTCCCAATTTATATCCTACTTCTGTTGGGGTTCCCAATTCTGACAAAGTTTTGCCTTCTGGAACTGGGCTAATCACAACTGAAACATTTTCGGACACCTCAATCAAATCGTGGAAAACCACATCTGGCCCGTCAGCAACTTTAACTGGCAGCCAGCCGTTAGGATATGAAAACTGATAGCCATCACTACTGTCTACATAGCTTTTGAGTCCAGCCGCAGCCGCTACACCAGAACTACTCAAGCTGAAGCTCAACACCAATAGCAAAATTAATACAATTCGTTTCCACATTTCTACAGATTTATTTGGACTGGAGACAACACTAGCCGATTTGTCCAGAAAGCGGGGAGCGATGTAGTAACCCATGAGCTTGTTTATGAATAGTTAGCACTTCTAAAGTTAATGTTAAGTTTTTGTGGGGACAGCGATCGCTTCAAAATTGTCAAAAAATCAATATTGAATGCCTTAACCCCTACACTGCATATTTAGCTTTTTTTGTCAATGTGTCAATGAGATAAAAATTACCGATTAGGGAAAAGATAGACCCTTTAAACGATAAGCTTTATCAATATTTTTAGTCGCAAAACATACCCTTAATAGAAAATTATTGTGTGGGCGATCGCTACAAACAGAAAAATTCCAAATAGTTGAAGAGTTGGGTAAGAATTGGGAATTTATTTGCGATCGCTCTTACTTGATTCACTATTACCAACATTATCTGTATCCTTAATAAATATAATTCTCATTTAAATGCAGTATACAAGTAATGGTAGTAACAATTTCACGCCAAGCTTACTGGGAACTCTGGGATGAAAATGCCGATAATATCAGTAAATTTGACCCTAATGATGACTTAGACATTATCTACAAGTATCCTCAACAATTAGGTCAAGGTTACTCACGATTAATTTGGCTACGGCAAGGAATCGAGTTAAACATTAGCAACTACCACAACTTCGATGGAATCATTCTTCATCATGAGGAACGGGAACATCCTCTAGAATACAATTTTCAACTTTGTGGAAGTTATACAACTCCATTTTTATCTGTTAATACCAAAGAATATAGTTTATGCGGTAGTGGAATTGCACCGCAAGAATATTGTCAATCATTACCAGGAAACCAGATACAAATTAATGTTCACATAGAACCAGAGGTTTTTCGTTCATTTATTGGCGATCGTTCGGGAGATTTACCAACAGAATTACAGCATTTACTTGCAGCAGAAAATCACATTTATTATCAAAATTCTGGAAAAATTACTCCTCAGATGCAAGCCTGCTTACAGCAAATTTTACAATGTCCTTACCACGGCATAACTAAACGGATGTATTTGGAAGCAAGAGTTTTGGATCTAATGGCGTTGTTGGTGGAACAAGAGATAGAAGCGCGAAAAGGTAAAGATTCGACTCATGCTCTGAAATCAGATGATTTAGAACGCCTGTACCACGCCAAAGAAATTTTATTACAAAATCTTGACAATCCTCCCTCTTTGGTAGATTTGTCACGACAAGTAGGTTTGAATGAATGTACTTTTAAGCGGGGTTTCCGTCTCGCCTTTGGTACAACTGCTTTTCACTACTTACATCACTACCGCCTCGAAAAAGCACGACAACTATTGCATACAGGAGATATGAATGTTGTAGAAGTAGCGCGAATAGTGGGTTTTGCTAGTCGCAGTTATTTTGCGTCTGCTTTTAGAAAAAAATTTGGAGTTAATCCTAAAGAATACCTAATTAACCGAAACAATTCCCGCTAGCGTTCAAAAAATTCCCTCTAACGACCATACTTGACTCTCACACGCTAAAGCATTCCTGTAAGCTTTTTGATAAGAATTATTAATTGTCAATCAAGTCAGGTTCAGCAAGTTGGTGTTTGAGGAGTTGTGATGAAGAGTTGGTGGTTATCTAACAGTTTTCAGTTGTGGCTGGCACTGAGTCTATCAGGATGTTTGAGTGTTTTGGTTATTGTGCCTGTGTCAGCACAAGTTAAATCAGACACCCAACCCTTACTAGCGCAGTCGTCTACACCACAAATAACACCTGCATCGGAAATAGTACCAATTACAGGAGTTAAAGCAAATCCCACTGATAAAGGTGTGGAAATAATTTTAGAGACAACTGTTGGGACTAAACTGCAAGTTACAAATCGCAGTGCTGGTAATAATTTTATTGTCGATGTCTCTGGCGGGCAATTGCGTTTACCGTCGGGCGATACTTATACATTTCGTTCTGAGAAACCGCTTGCGGGAATTACTGAAATAACAGTAAATAATCTTGATGCAACTACTGTGCGAGTCACAGTAGTTGGTGTTGCAGCTTTACCCACGGTTGAGTTATTTGATGATGATGCAGGTCTAGTTTTTGGTATAAATTCTGCTGCAATAGCTACCCAGCCACCTCAAACACCCCAAGCCGAACAAAAGCCGGCACTTTCTACACCGCAGCAAGAACCAGCAGCACAGCAAGATCAGCCGATTGAGCTGGTGGTAACGGGCGAACAAGATGGATATCGCGCCCAGGATGCGTCAACTGCAACTAAGACAGATACTCCTCTACGTGATATTCCGGCTTCGATTCAAGTTATTCCCCGCCAAATAATTGAAGACCGCGCTGTTACTCAAGTTAATCAAGCACTGCAAAATGTTAGTGGTGTCAATGCTTCTGTCTATCAAGGCGTTACCGATCAAATTAATATTCGCGGTTTTGATAGTGGTAGCTATTTTAAAAATGGTAGCGCAAACCCTTTTCAATATGACCTGGTTACGACAGATAATTTAGAGCGGATTGAAGTATTAAAAGGGCCTGCGGGTGTTTTATTTGGACAAGGATCTCCTGGCGGAATCGTCAACCTAGTCACCAAAAAGCCACTGAACGAACCTTACTACAACTTATCATTCTCGGCGGGTAGTTTCGGTTTGTATCGACCTTCCTTAGATATTTCTGGGCCGTTGAACGCAGATAAAACCCTTTTATATCGTTTTATCGGCTCTTACGAACAAACCCTCAGTTTCCGCGATGGAGTTAACCGCGAGAGTTATTTCTTTACGCCAACCGTCCAGTGGAACATTTCACCCGCGACAAAATTAACATTGGAGTTAGAGTTTATCGATGCTGATACTTCAGCCGATCCGGGTATTCCCTCCATTGGGCGTGGGATTGCAGCGATTCCAATCTCACGCTATTTCAGTGAAACCGATGGGATAAACGAACCTTTTGGCAAAAATAGCGTTCGCAAGTATAACTTGACTACCACATTAGATCATCAGTTTAACCAGAATTGGTCAGTTCGCAATACCTTCTTTGCTAAGTGGTTTGATGTCGGTCGCCTCTATCCACTATATACAGGTTTGAATGAAACAACAGGAGAGTTGACGCGTCGTACCTATGCTGGGGAGGGTCTTTACCGCAGTTACTTTAATAACTTAGATATTCTGGGTAACTTCAAGACTGGTTCGATAGGGCATAAATTGTTAGCTGGGTTTGAGTATGGTAAGGAAATTAATACAGACTTGAAGTTTGGAGTTGGTGAAAGTGGTTCGTATCCATCGATTAATATCTTTAATCCTATTCGTTCCCCTGACAGATATTCTCTCTTCACACTTCCTATCACAACTAATCGTGATGAAAACAATACAACTTATGGTTTCTACCTCCAAGACCAAATTGCTTTTGCTGATAATTTGAAGTTATTGCTAGGTGGACGATTCGACAGTTTTCAACAAAATCGATTTAACCGATTGAATTCAACACCCAGCGAAGCCAATTACTCTGCTTTCAGTCCCAGAGTCGGGATTGTCTACCAACCCTTACAACCTGTATCGTTGTATGCCTCCTTTACAAAAGGTTTTGAGCCGAGTTTTGCCACATTAGAAAGTGGGAACGCTCCACCACAACGGTCAACACAATATGAAGTGGGAACCAAACTAGACTTTGGCAAATTTGGTGGAACTTTGGCTTTCTACGACATTACAAAGACTAATATTCCCACAGCCGATCTGAATAACCCACCCTTCGACATTTTGACCGGAGAAGTGAAAAGCCGAGGGATTGAATTAGATATATCGGGTGAAATTTTACCAGGATTAAATATGATTGCTGCCTATGGCTACAATGATGCCTTTGTCAGTAGCGACAATAGTACTCCTGTAGGAAATCGGTTTGATAATGCGCCCCGTCATACTGCCAGTTTATGGACAACTTATCAACTCCAAAGAGGAGATTTAAAAGGCTTGGGATTTGGTTTAGGTGTTTATTATGTAGGCGATCGCGCTGGCGACCTTGCCAACTCCTACGATATTCCTAGCTATCTTCGCTTTGATAGTTCAATTTTCTACCGACGGGACAACTGGCGGGCGCAACTGAACTTCCGTAATTTGTTCGACACAGAATATTATCTTGGCTCACCAAATAGCGATCGCTTAGGTGTAATTCCTGGCGCACCTTTTAGTGTTGTGGGAACGATTTCGGTACAGTTTTGATCAGCATCGTTACCAAGAGTATAACTAAACAGATGCTGAGAGGAGATTTGAGGCGATCGCTCAAAAAATAAATATTTATACTTTCCTATAATGTTCGATTAAGTGACAGGAAACCAATTTAACCAAGCGTCCCAATTTTCCCAGATTTGGGCAAATTATTACTTCCAATAGATGCTGCAATTTCATTTATTATATTTTAAAAAGCAGAAAAGAACGCAACGCCGCGGGGAGCATCCCACTTTGGCGAAAACATCAAATAGTGAGTGTTCCATTAAGGTAAGCACAACGGACAGAAAGTACCGAATTAACGTTCTCAATTT
>NZ_JBALDC010000086.1:0-11473 GCF_036917575.1 Nostoc sp.
GTCAAGTTGGAGAGTTGGCTGATTTCTGGCGGCAGGCTGCTGAGTTGATTGTTATTGAGGGATAGCCATGTCAAGTTGGAGAGTTGGCTGATTTCTGGCGGCAGGCTGCTGAGTTGATTGTTAGAAAGGTTTAACTCTGTTGCCTTTTCCCTGGCAGCTTGTTCAATAATTTGCAACAATTCTTCGTTTGTCACCTGCAAACCTCACCAACTCTGTAGCGATATTTACTAAAGTAGTATATCGCAACTAAACGTTAGAGACTGGATTAGTGTGTTCATCTGCATAAAAACGGCTGTCATGTTTAAATTAGCAGGGTGCGTAGGCGTAGCCCGTCGTAGACATCGCTAACGTTGCAATAACATTCACTCATTCACGAGTATCAAAGACTCGCTCACGAGTATAAAAGACTCGTCGGCGAGTATCAAAGACTCGTCGGCGAGTATCAAAGACTCGCTCACGAGTATCAAAGACTCATTCACGAGTATCAAAGACTCGTCGGCGAGTATCAAAGACTCGTCCACGAGTATCAAAGACTCATCCACGAGTATCAAAGACTCATCCGCGAGTATAAAAGACTCATTCACGAGTATAAAAGACTCGCTCACTAATATTAAAGACTCATTAATGAAGTTCAAAGGGTGCGTTACGCTTTCGCGCTAACACACCCGAAGACTACGATCGCTTTATAATTGCGATCGCAGATTCTTGGTTTTACACCCTAGTGAAGTGGCACAATGGTCTATAATCAAGCGGCTATTGTCTTTACTCAATAGTTTAACGATAGACTAAGGTATGAAAAAAAAACGAATTCGGCTTGGAGTTGTTGTTCTACTTTTAACAGTCATAGGAACAATATTTCTAGGGGTATTAACTAAAAGCCCGTTTGAAGAAATGGGAACAGAAGTTAAAGCTGTACAACTGTTGTCGAAAAATAATACAGAATCAGAATTGAGAAAACAGGTTAAGAAACCTCTTACTGAAGATTTATATGTTCAGCTTGAGAATTCTTTGAAGTCTCAAAATTGGTTAGCAGCAAATACCCAAACATCCCAACTGATGCTCAATATTGCTAAAAAAGAAAAAGAACAATATTTAACTCCTGAGGACATTAATAGTTTTTCTTGTCGAAACCTGCAAAGACTAGACAGACTTTGGGTCGCCAATTCACATAACCGTTTTGGCTTTAGTGTGCAAAAGGAAATATGGATTAAACAGGGAAATCCACTCGATATAAAAGCAAACCCCGCGATAGTTGAGTCGCGAGAAAATGATTATAAAACCTATTTACGGTTCGCTAAGTCAGTTGGGTGGGCGTCGGTAAAAGACAATGAAACGACAAGAGGCGAGTACATTGGTATCGACGACTTAACTTCACGTATAAAAAATGATCCAAATCTGAGAGGGAGCTTACCAGTCTTTTACACAGATCGTATTGCGTATACATTTTGGAGAGGGTGGACACGTTGGACTTACCGTTTTCTCTTGCGTTCGCGTGAGTGCGGCTTGTAAAGTCTACCCTATAAGCGTTTCCGAATTTTTAATTATTACAGCACTTTTTATACTACAGAATCAGCATTCCACAAATCCAATACTTATCCCAATTCTCTTGATGGAGAGACGGTTTCGTTAGTTTGAGAAGATAGTTTATTGAAGAAACTCCAGATTCTTTGAATAGCTATTATTACAAAACCAATCACAATCACTCCTGCTACCACTGGTAAAGCTAGCGCCAGCACAGACAGTCCGATTGCCATAATCAACTCAATGGTTGACACAATAGGATTGGTTAATCCACCTGAAACGCCTGTAGAACTTATCCGCAATGTATTCATTAATCCCTTAGTTAATCCTGCGGTTCCACCACCTGCAATTAAAGCTAACGTCCATTGCACAAGTGGATTCATCTCTGGAGCAACAGAAGCTGTGACGATTGTCCCAGCGATAAATGCCGCAGGTGTGGCAAAAATATCCAGCAGATGATCTAACCAAGGAATGTAATAACCGATAATTTCCAGCGAACAAGCGACTGCAAATACAATTACAGCTTGAGGTGTTTCCAGCCAATCAAAGTTAGTCGGCAAATCAAAATGTCCAAAAACTGAAGCCACACTCAAGGCCAGCAGTGGTACAAATACTCGAAAGCCAGCCGCCGCGCTCAAACTAATCCCCAGTAACAATTCAATAAATGTATTTAGGTTGAACAAAGAAATTAAATCCATAGCAAGACTCAAGTTATACTTCTGGTGTTTTTTCTATCTTTGAGCTGAACAAAGTAACAACTCTCAGTTGTGATCCCAAGATAAGAAACTTGATGAAAATATTTCATCTGACTATGTGTATAATCAGTGAAACCTCACCTCTGTCAATGGGCAATGCCATACCCCTACAAAAAATCTATAATATTGCCCACCTGATAATAGCGATGTCTAAGGGCGGGCGTAGCTGCGGCACCACCAACGCTACAGGCGGTCGTTTCTTGTGAAATGAGATTACTAAACACTCTTCCCTAAGTATCGATAAAATTTTAATTTACTACTCTAAATGCTTAACAGGCATTGATACTAAGTTTCCCAAGCAATGAGCAACTTCTTTCCGATGACAGCGATTCGGGTTCATTTCAGCACACAAGAGTAAAATATTACCCGTTTGAGCAACTTGTGCAATTTCATGTAAAGCTTTATCTGCTTCTTCTTGATTTACTGGAATCCAATTTTCTTTACCAGATGTATTACCTAGAGCGGTTTTAGAAATATACTCAATATTATTTAATTCACAGAATATTTTAATTTTGTCGCCGTACCATTTGCGACTCCAAGCACGAGGAACCATCCTCACATCAACAACACATTCGACATCAAACTTTTGCAGGTATTCCAAGAAGGCATCGTAGTCTTTGCGATTGCCATATCCGAAGGTAAGTATGCATCTTGTTTTAGCAATATCTTTAATCTTCATTTTTCATTCCTGGAACAATCAAGTTTAAATATTACATTTTTATTAATGGTGGGTAAAATATCCCAATAATCATAAAGCTATTTTTGTGACTTTTTAGGTTTCCCATGATAAAGTATAAATCTTTTTTGTTTAAAAACTCGTCTTCTAGTTTCTGGCGTACTTTTTCTAAAGCCTCCTTTTCTTTATTGTCCATACTTATTTCATTTGATCTATCTCTACAATTTCTATAAAGTTGTTGAATTTCCCAATCGCTTATTGTACAACGATGTTTATCTCCATCTTGAGAAATAAACTCATAACCAAAATTGTAAGGTATTTTATCTAACTGCACTGAAGGCTCAAACAAGTCTAGTTGATCCAAGATTCCTTGCTGTTTCGGGTTCCATTCTCGTTCTGTCTCGTTACAAAAGTATTTTTTTATAGTTTGTGGTTTAATAATACCGAGAGACTTCCCTTGCTCTTTAATCTCCCGAATAGATTTGAATTCTAATGGCACAACCAAGGCTTTTCTTCCTTCCCAGTTTTTGCTAGTATCAATTTTTCGTATTACTTCTATCGAAGAATCATCTATACGAAAACTTTCTTCTCTATAATCTTTGTCATTTCTTTCTATTTTAGCACTTATAATTGACCATCTTGGATAACGCTTATCAAAATCTAATTGACGAAAACGAATAGGATAAATGCGAATCCATTGAACTGGTTTCTCGTCATTATCTAATAAAACTCCTGCTGTACAGACTGTTTCTTGATATTTGGTACTAATTGAAGGGTATGTTTTAGTTGCAATCAAAATTTTCCTTCTTTCCATAGAACAACCTCTATATGAACTAGATCACTATCCAGTGATATTATAGACACATAAGTAATTCCAGTATGGCATCAAAATTTTTCTATTAAATACTGCCGAAACTCCCAAAATTTTGGAAAATAATAAAGTAAGTAGAGTATCACAAGACTCACTTGATTTGCTCATTTCTTCTAGGAAAATATGACTCATCCTTTCCTTGAACGCCTGCGTAGTCCAGATAGCCCAGTCCTCGTCTTCGACGGGGCGATGGGAACCAACCTGCAAACCCAAAACCTGACTGCTGAAGACTTCGGCGGCCCACAGTATGAAGGCTGTAACGAATACTTAGTCCACACGAACCCCGAAGCAGTTGCTAAGGTTCACCGCGACTTTCTCGCTGCTGGTGCTGATGTGATTGAAACCGATACCTTTGGCAGTACGTCCCTGGTGCTGGCAGAATATGACTTGGCAGACCAAGCCTACTACCTCAGCAAGACAGCCGCAGAATTAGCCAAGCGTGTCGCGGCGGAATTTTCCACTCCCGAAAAACCCCGGTTTGTGGCAGGTTCCATCGGCCCGACAACTAAACTCCCAACCTTGGGACATATTGACTTTGATACCATGAAAGCGACTTTTGCAGAACAAGCAGAAGCGCTGTGGGATGGTGGTGTCGATTTATTTCTGGTGGAAACTTGCCAAGATGTGCTGCAAATTAAAGCCGCACTGAATGGAATTGAAGAAGTGTTTGCCAAAAAAGGTGATCGCCGACCATTGATGGTGTCTGTAACAATGGAAAGCATGGGCACAATGTTGGTTGGTTCCGAAATCAGTGCTGTGCTGACAATTCTGGAACATTACCCAATTGACATTCTCGGTTTAAACTGTGCCACTGGCCCAGACTTGATGAAACCACATATCAAGTATCTGGCAGAACATTCACCTTTCATCGTTTCCTGTATTCCCAACGCGGGTTTACCTGAAAACGTCGGCGGTCAAGCGCACTACCGCCTAACACCGTTGGAATTACGGATGTCGCTGATGCATTTTGTTGAAGATTTGGGTGTCCAAGTGATTGGGGGTTGCTGTGGGACGCGTCCAGAACACATTCAACAATTGGCAGAAGTCGCTAAAGGATTAAAGCCAAAAGTTAGACAACCTAGTTTAGAACCAGCAGCAGCATCAATTTACACCACTCAGCCTTACGAGCAAGATAATTCCTTCTTGATTGTTGGCGAACGTCTCAACGCCAGTGGTTCCAAGAAGTGCCGCGATTTACTTAATGCCGAAGATTGGGATGGACTCGTGTCAATGGCGAGGGCGCAAGTAAAAGAAGGCGCACACATCCTTGATATTAACGTCGATTATGTCGGACGTGACGGCGTGCGTGATATGCACGAATTAGTTTCGCGCATTGTTAATAATGTGACATTACCTTTAATGCTTGACTCCACCGAATGGGAAAAAATGGAGGCGGGTTTAAAGATTGCCGGTGGTAAGTGTTTGCTGAACTCCACCAACTACGAAGATGGGGAACCGCGCTTTTTGAAGGTGCTGGAGTTAGCGAAAAAGTACGGTGCTGGTGTAGTCATTGGTACTATCGATGAAGATGGGATGGCGCGGACAGCAGACAAAAAGTTTGCGATCGCAGAGCGTGCTTACCGTCAAGCTGTAGAATATGGCATACCACCTACAGAAATATTCTTTGATACCCTCGCGTTACCCATTTCCACCGGGATTGAAGAAGACCGAGAAAACGGTAAAGCCACAATTGAATCCATCCGCCGCATTCGTCAAGAATTGCCTGGATGCCATGTAATTTTGGGTGTTTCCAATATTTCCTTTGGTTTAAATCCAGCGTCGCGGATGGTGCTGAACTCGGTATTTTTGCACGAAGCGACGACGGCGGGAATGGATGCAGCCATTGTCAGTGCTAACAAAATTTTACCGTTGTCCAAGATTGAAGAACGCCATCAAGAAATTTGTCGGCAGTTGATTTATGACGAACGGAAGTTTGAGGGTAATGTTTGCGTATACGATCCCTTGGGAGAGCTTACCACAGTGTTTGCTGGGGTGACGACAAAACGCGATCGCTCCTTAGATGAAAGCCTCCCCATCCCAGAACGTCTCAAACGCCATATCATCGACGGCGAACGTATTGGCTTAGAAGAACATTTGAAAAAAGCCTTAGAAGAACATCCCCCCTTAGAAATTATCAACACCTTCCTGCTAGATGGCATGAAAGTTGTCGGGGAATTATTCGGTTCTGGACAAATGCAGCTACCCTTCGTCTTGCAATCTGCGGAAACCATGAAAGCGGCGGTGGCCTTTCTAGAACCGTTCATGGAAAAATCAGAATCAGGCAACAATGCCAAGGGAACCTTTATCATTGCCACAGTCAAAGGTGATGTCCACGACATTGGTAAAAACTTGGTGGATATCATCTTATCCAACAACGGCTATAAGGTGATTAACCTGGGAATTAAGCAGCCAGTGGAAAACATCATCAACGCTTACGAACAGCATAAAGCTGATTGTATTGCCATGAGTGGTTTGCTGGTAAAATCCACCGCCTTCATGAAAGAAAATTTGGAGATATTCAACGAAAAGGGAATTAGTGTCCCCGTAATTTTAGGTGGTGCGGCGCTGACTCCCAAATTTGTGCATGATGATTGCCAAAAAACTTACAAAGGTAAAGTTGTTTATGGCAAAGATGCCTTTTCTGACTTGCACTTCATGGATAAATTAATGCCAGCAAAAGCAACTGGTAACTGGCAAGATTTGCAGGGATTTTTGAACGAAGTCGAAACGGCTGAAGTTTCAACAAATGGTCACAAAGAATCGGTAACTACAACTGCTAAGGAAACAGTGTCTGCTGAACCAAAACAAGTAGATACAAGACGTTCTGATGTTGTGGCAATAGATATTGAACGTCCCACACCGCCTTTCTGGGGAACGAAGTTATTGCAGCCTAGTGATATTCCCATCGAGGAAATATTCTGGCACTTGGATTTACAAGCTTTAATTGCTGGACAGTGGCAATTCCGCAAACCAAAGGAACAATCTAAGGAAGAATATCAGGCTTTCTTAGCTGAAAAAGTTTACCCAGTTTTAGAAACTTGGAAACAGCGAATTATTGAGGAGAATTTGTTGCATCCCCAGGTGATTTACGGATATTTCCCTTGTCAAGCCGAGGGGAATTCTCTACATATATATAACTCCGAGAACCAATCACAACAGGTTGCAACTTTCGAGTTTCCCAGACAGAAGTCTTTAAGAAGGTTGTGCATAGCAGATTTCTTTGCACCGAAGGAGTCGGGAATTATTGATGTCTTTCCAATGCAGGCGGTGACTGTAGGAGAGATTGCCACAGAGTTCGCTCAAAAGCTATTTGCTGCCAATCAATACACCGATTATCTGTATTTCCACGGTATGGCAGTACAGATGGCGGAGGCTATAGCTGAATGGACACACACCAGAATTCGCCGAGAGTTAGGTTTTACTGCTGAGGAACCCGATAATATTCGGGATATATTGGCACAACGCTATCGTGGCTCACGGTATAGTTTTGGGTATCCAGCTTGTCCAAATATTCAGGATCAGTACAAACAACTGGAGTTATTGCAGACTGACAGGATTAACTTGTACATGGATGAAAGCGAACAACTTTATCCAGAACAGTCTACCACTGCGATTATTACCTATCACCCACTAGCAAAATACTTTAGCGCGTAGAATCTTACGCTTTAACCCGATACGCTTGGTGTTAGTGATATTTTCTTGCTAATGAAGCCCAAACCGTGGATTTACCCCCCTTAATCCCCCCTTATAAAGGGGGGAAATATCCGGTTCTCCCCCTTTATAAGGGGGAGTTAGAGGGGGTCAGAAGGACTTGTGCGTACACCGTAGCACCTAGAAAAAGAAAGGTAAAGTATATTATTATACAGGTAAAACAAAGTACTGTTACTTTCATAATTTTTTCGGGAATCCTGTAGTTGTATACGCAGCAAATTTATTAATCTCTCAGCTTAGGTAGGCTTATTTATGCAACTCATCAGCTCGTTAGATATTAGAAATTCAGAATATTTATCAAAAAATCGCCTCATCAGTTACCATCACCAGTTGCGTCTAATTTTTTCACTAGGTAATCAGGTAAAAAACGTTTTAGAAATTGGGATTTTTAATTCTCTATTAACAGACATTCTGAAGAATAATGGCTACAACGTCTCCACTGCTGATGTTGACCCCAGCCTCAAACCAGAAATCATTTTGGATTTGACTACAGATTTTTCATTACCAAAAGATAAATTTGATGCGATTGTCCTGTTTCAAGTGCTGGAACATTTTCCCTATCCTGAGTCAGAAGAAGCATTGAGAAAACTTGCTATTGCAACTAAGAAATTTTTGGTGATTTCGATTCCCTATTGCACTCAATACCTCTCGTTTCAGGTGAAAACTTCTTTCTCAGGTAGACCAAGGTATTTATTATTCAATGTGCCAAAATTCTGGAGTATAACGCCAGTCTGTGACGAACATTATTGGGAAATGGGTTTGAAAGGATATCCCAAAAAGCGGATTTTAAACTCTGTTGCCAAAGCGGGGTTAACTGTTAAGCAAGAATTTATCGATCCCAGTTATCCATACCACTATTTTTTAGTCTTGGAGAAGAATTATAGTAATACTTAAACAGCAATCTGTGAGAAGTGAAGAGTCGGAAGTAGGGAAATCCGAATCAGAAAATGGCGGCAAACAATGCTCAAAAAACGAGCATCGCCTAAGTTATGCTTTTAAAATCCTAATTGGTATCATACCCTTTTATGTTCTCCGGGTTTATCCTGGAAAACAGATGGCTAGGTTGTATTACCTACTATCATCGTTTCAGATACTAACATCGAAAATTACCAATTATGCTAGAACAAGGCACTATCAGTATTCATACTGAGAATATTTTCCCGATCATTAAGAAGTCGCTTTACTCAGATCATCAAATCTTTTTGCGGGAACTGGTATCCAACGCTGTAGACGCCATCCAAAAGCTAAAAATGGTATCCCGCGCCGGAGATTATGCTGGAGACATCGGCGAACCAGAAATTGAACTTGCCATTGACAAAGATCAGAAAACTCTATCCATCTCCGATAATGGTATCGGGATGAGCGCAGATGAAGTTAAGAAATATATCAATCAGGTTGCCTTCTCTAGTGCTGAAGAATTTATTCATAAGTATGAAGGCAAATCAGATCAACCGATCATCGGTCACTTCGGTCTTGGTTTCTACTCTTCCTTCATGGTGGCGCAAAAGGTAGAAATTGATACCCTATCTTATCAAGAAGGGGCACAAGCGGTTCACTGGTCTTGTGATGGTTCCCCAGCATTCACTATAGAAGACTCTTCTCGAACAACTCGCGGCACTACTATTACTCTCACCCTGCAAGGAGAAGAAGAGGAATTTCTCGAATCAGCACGAATTAAAAATCTTGTCAAGACCTACTGCGACTTTTTGCCAGTTCCGATTAAACTTGATGGCGAAGTAATAAATAAGCAAAAAGCACCGTGGCGAGAGTCTCCGAGTAATCTGACTCAAGAAGATTATTTAGAGTTTTATCGCTACCTGTATCCTTTTCAGGAAGAACCTTTGTTATGGGTACATTTAAATACTGATTATCCCTTTATCATTAACGGGATTTTGTATTTTCCGAAAATGAGACCGGATGTAGATGTTACCAAAGGGCAGATAAAGCTATTTTGCAATCAAGTTTTTGTTAGCGACAACTGCGAAGAAATTATCCCGCAATTTCTGATGCCGATGCGGGGTGTGATTGATAGCACCGATATTCCCCTAAACGTATCGCGTAGTGCCTTGCAAGGCGATCGCACCGTGAAGCGAATTGGTGATTACGTTGCCAAAAAAGTAGGCGATCGCCTCAAAGAACTTTTCCGCGATAACCGCGAACAATACATTAGCGCTTGGAAAGACCTCGGCACTTTTGTAAAATTTGGCGTTCTCAACGACGAGAAATTCAAAAAACAAATCGAAGATATCATCGTCTTCCGCACTACCGCCAAGCTGACAGAAAAAGTTGCGGCTGAAACTCCAGTGGTTGAAGTTCAGTCTTCAGACGGGGATGCTTGGCAAGATGTCACTCCTTCACCCAGTTCTGAGAACTCAGCACCCAGCGCTCCCTATACTACGCTCAAAGAGTATCTAGAACGCAACAAAGAACGCAACGAAAACCGGGTTTTCTACAGCACTGATGAAGCAACCCAATCTACATACATAGAACTGCACAAAAATCAAGGCTTGGAAGTCCTGTTTATGGACTCCTTCATCGACACCCACTTTATCAACTTCTTAGAGCGGGAATATCAGGATGTCAAATTTACGCGGGTAGACTCAGATTTAGATAATACCCTGCTAGAACAAGACAAAGCTACGGAAATTGTCGATCCGAAGACGAACAAAACCCGCAGTGAGACGATCAAAGAGTTATTTGAGAAATCCCTCAACAAACCCAAACTCAACATCCGTACCGAAGCTTTAAAATCAGACGATCCTCAAGGGACACCACCTGCGATCGTGCTTTTACCAGAGATTCTCCGCCGCCTGCGGGAAATGAGCGCCATGATGCAGCAACAGTCAGCAGAGTTTCCCGAAGATCACATTTTGCTGGTGAATACTGCTCACCCACTGATTCAAAATCTCGCAAATATTAACCAAGGTAGTATCATTCAAGGTGACGGTCAATCGCCTACAGATCAGTTAGTCAACTTGATTTGCCAACACGTCTACGATTTAGCGCTGATGTCTCAGAAAGGATTTGACGCTGAAGGAATGAAATCCTTCGTTGAGCGTTCAAATGAGGTACTCACCAAGCTGACGGAACAAGCAAGTAAATAGTGTTGAGTGGGGCATGAGGCATTGGGAATTGGGAACAAGAAGCAGAGGAGCAGAGGAGCAGAGGTGCGGAGGGGCAGAGGGGAAAAACTTACTGCAACTTCACTTTCCCCTGCTCCTCCTCACTCCCCACTCCTTTCTCCACTTCTGTTGCCTAAGACCTAAAATGGAAAGGTTGTATTAAAATAACAATCTGGAGATACTTGCTATGTCCCGTCGCTGTGAACTAACTGGTAAAAAGGCAAATAACGCTTTTTCTGTTTCCCACTCTCACCGCCGTACTAAACGCCTTCAGCACGCTAATCTGCAAAACAAACGTGTTTGGTGGGAAGGCGGAAATCGCTGGGTGAAATTAAAGCTGTCTACCAAAGCAATCAAAACCTTACAAATTAATGGGTTAGAAGCAATGGCAAAAGAAGCTGGCATTAACCTAAATCATTACTAAGTAATCTGGATTTCATAACCCGAAACTTTCGCAAGGTGAAATGTTAGGTGATTCATAGGGGTGCATAGCTAGCTGTGTGCCCCTAATGTTTATTACATCTTTAGTAGCGGGTAAGTTTTTTCACGCAATCAAATATAAGCTTTATATAATTATTACACTACGGATAAATACCGCTATTTCCGAATAAAGATATAGCAGGAGGCAGGAGGCAGGAGGCAGCTATGCTGGAGGTAAAACTATTACTATTCCTAGCTTTCACTCTTTTAAAATGTCCTAACCTATGTGACTACGGCTATACCCCTCTTCTGTCACTTTCCGGAATAAGCAAGTAGTTTAGGAGCTAAATCATCCAGAAGCATAAGAGGGTTTAAATTGATTCATTGCAGCAATTAA
>NZ_JBALDC010000087.1:0-1830 GCF_036917575.1 Nostoc sp.
TTAAAAAGGATTATAGAGTAAACTAAAATACAGACCGTTTTCTTGTAATGTTCTCTGATTATTTGAGTCAATAGATATCAAAGGGATACCCCAGTCAAGACGAACGGTTAAGCGATCGCCTTGTGCCCAACGCAACCCCAGACCAACAGCAGCTAAAGTATTAGGGTCGGGATTCTCTCTACCAGAACTATTCCAGCCAACACCAAAATCCACAAACGGCACAACTTGTAAAGTGCTATTTATCTGGGGTAAGCGTAGAATTGGCACTTGAATTTCCGCAGAAACAAAAGTACCATTATCCGTCAGCAGATAATCTTGACGGTAGCCGCGAATGCTATCTTGGCCACCTAAGCCAAATTGCTCTATCGGCAAAAGTGCTCTAGATGCAAATTGTGTATTTAAACGAAGTAATAATAAAGTTTCAGGAGCTAAAAGCCGTGCCCACTGCGCTTGCCCTTGCCAAGCAAAAAAACGGCTATCAGGAGCTTGTTGATTAACCGTGGCATTCAACACATCTATGCCCAAACTGAATTGAGAACGTAGAGCGATGACTTCCCGACTGTTACGATTCGTCCATTCTTGAAAAAATCGCAACGCAGAGACCCTAGTGCGTCCCTCTTCATCAGCACCAGGCGAAAGTAGAGAGGGAGATACCCCAAATTCTCTTTGATAAATCCAGGAAATATCACTTTCGCGTCGGGAGGCTGTCAACCCCAGGGCGAACTCTTGTGTCGGAGTTTGGACTATTGGTTGGCGGAATGTCACCTCGTAGTAGCGAGAAGCCGAATCGATATCTAAAGTGTCGAAAGGAGGCTCAATCACATGACTTGAGGTAGTGCCATAGTTGAAGCTAAGAGTTCCATTGCGGGGATTAACAGGCAATGTATAACCAGCGTCAAAGGAGTTGCTACCATCAGTATTGGTGTAGCCTAAACTCAGTAAATCTCCCAATCCCAGTAAGTTGGCTTCATTCAATCGTAATCCGCGGCGAAAACTGCCAACACTGGGCGATCGCCCATTATCAAGAATTATTTGCCCACTAAAGGTTTTTGCCTCAGTGATTTTTACTTCCAAAAGACTCGTACCCGCTTGCGAACCTGTTGAGAGTTCAGCAGTGACGTTTTTAATCAAAGGATTGAGTTGCAAAAGTTGCAGGGCTTCTAATAGACGCTGGCGATTCAGAGGTGCTGATGTGGCGATTGCTAATCGGCTGCGGACATAATTTCGATTCAACCGCCGAGTCCCAGTTACCTGGATATCTTCTAATTTACCTTCGATTACCTGAATTTTCACGACACCGGATTGGATTGTTTGGGGTGGAATCAAAGCACCAGAAGTAATGTAACCATTTTTGACATATAGCTCAGTAATTTTAGAACGTGCTTGATAGACTTGGGTGAGCGAGATTGGTCGTTTGGTAAATTCAGCAGTGGCTTGGGCTAACTCTTGGGGACTGAAGACTGTGCTACCAATAACTTCAAACCGCTCAACAATAATAGTGTCAGGAAAGTTGCCAGAGGGTGGTTCTTGTGGTGTAGGAGTTGGGGCAGAGGGTGGCAATAATTCTGCTGGTGGGGGGAGTGGCTGTGGCACTTGGGGTGAGGGAAGTGGTGAAGGTGTGATGGGTGGTTGGATATCCTGTGGTGGTGGAATTTGTTGTGAGAGGATGAAATTACTAGTTGGTAATTTTGTCGTCTCAACAGCCTCAGCTTTTAGTTGACTTAAAGATGTACTGCCCAGTAATAGAAGCATACTCAGCCGCAAACACGGCACGATCAGATTTTGGGGATATTTATCAATCATCGCACTGGACTATTTTTTGTTAGTAAC
>NZ_JBALDC010000088.1:0-41006 GCF_036917575.1 Nostoc sp.
ACTGTTGTCCATTGGGGCTGTAGGCGACGCTATAGACTGGACTATTATGACCAGTCAGGGTTTTGAGGAGTTGACCATTGCTGACATCCCAGATTCTGATGGTTTTGTCAAGACTAGCAGAAACTAACTGTTGTCCATTGGGGCTGTAGGCGACGCTATAGACTGGACTATTATGACCAGTCAGGGTTTTGAGGAGTTGACCATTGCTGACATCCCAGATTTTGATGGTCTTGTCAAAACTGGCAGAAGCTAACTGTTGTCCATTGGGACTGAAGGCGACGCTAATTACCCTATCGCTATGACCAGTCAAGGTTTTGAGGAGTTGACCATTGCTGACATCCCAGATTTTGATGGTCTTGTCAAAACTAGCAGAAGCTAACTGTCGTCCATTGGGACTGAAGGCGACGCTAATTACCCTATCGCTATGACCTTCTAAAGTACTCACCTCTATGGGGCGGTTTTCTTTTTTCTCGTTTGGCTGTAAGTATACCGCTTGCCGTAAAGTTGCCACAGTTTGCATTCGGGTATCGCTTTTTTGCTGTACCCAAATTGTCTGCTTGAGTTTGTTACCTGCCTTTAAGGCTGTTATTAAAGCATCTGAATGTTGTTTAGAGGCAAAAAAGGCTTCAGAAGAATTATTGATGGCGTTAATTAGATGAACATTTGCTTCTACTGTCCACTGGAATGTTACCACTGCTAATCCAGCAAATCCTAAACCTGCGGGCACGGAACCAAAAAGGGCGCGTTTGAGAAAGTTATTCAGTTTCGCGTCACTAAGTTTTCTTTGTTCCCGTTCTTTTTCCAGTGCCGCCATAACCTGTTTTAACTTCGGTTCCTGTTGCTGGCGTATAAAAGCGGCGATGTAGTCATGTACCAGTTGATAACGGTCAGCTGGGTTATCTGGTAGCAAAACCACTAAGCCGGATTGGACAAAAATTTCTAAAATCAAATCTAATTTACTGATTTCAGAAGCTTGTTTCTCCTTAGTTTCCGATTTTTTTACCTGCGGCGACTCTCTTAAAAAGGGGATGGAAAAAATAAAGTCCTGTTTTTTAAGGAGGATTGAGGGAATCTCCGAGAAGTACTCCTGCAAATCGCGTTCCAACTCAGCGCGAGTCTTGAGTGGACGAGTTCCTTTTTCATCGGTCAGCAAATAGAGTAATATGTCTGCTGCTTGCTGATTTTCTTCACCACAATCATTAACAACTTCATCCAAATAACGCTTAACTAATTCGTCTTTAGTACCACGCTGCTGATATTCTGCCAGAGTTGTAATATTCTCCGTTTGCAGTTGCGCCCCCACAACCTGCAACTCAATAGGACGAACTTCACCCAATTCTCCAGCTAAATCTTGTACCAGTTGTTCAACTAAAGCAGATTCTAAGTGAAAACTAGTATTTTCAGTTAAACGCTGAATAATTGACTTGGCATCAGCAGGTGAGAAGTTTCCCAACTTGTAAAGCACATTATTACTGAGAATGTCATTGCCAATAATCTTCAGACTGGATAAATCATTGCACTCTCACAAGTAATGAATGTAATCTACCCGCAGCGATAAGATAACTTTCACCGATAGAACATTCAGACACTCTCCCAGAAACTCAAAGAATTGCTTCCTTTGTGCAGGTTCGGTGTAAACAAAGAAAAATTCCTCAAATTGATCAAAAATTAGTACTGTGCGGAGATTGTGCTGTTCATTTTCGCGCAGTTGGGAGAGGAGGGAGTGGGGAGTGGGGGACAAGGAGACAAGGGGACAAGGGGACAAGGGAGATGAGGGAGACAAGGGGACAAGGGGACAAGGGGACAAGGGGGATAAATGAGCCTCTGAGGTTGAGGTTCCAAGTTCTGAGGTCGAAGTTCCAAGTTCAGAGGTTGAGGTTTCGAGTTCAGAGGTTGAGGTTCCGAGTTCTGAGGTCGAAGTTCCAAATTCTGAGGTTGAGGTTTCGAGTTCTAAGGTTGAGGTTCCAAGTTCTGAGGTTGAAGTTCCGAGTTCTGAGGTTGAGGTTCCGAGTTCTGAGGTCGAAGTTCCGAGTTCTGAGGTTGAGGTTCCAAGTTCTGAGGTCGAAGTTCCGAGTTCTGAACTCGAAACTTGAAATTTTAACTCTCCCTTGTCCCCTTGTCCCCTTGTCCCCTTGTCTCCCTCATCTCCCTTGTCCCCTTGTCCCCTTGTCTCCCTGATCTCCCTTGTCCCCTCATCTCCCTCATCTCCCCTATTTCCCAAAAGCCTCCCTAACTCTTCCACCCAGTTAGTGTAAACGCGCATTACCACCGGCAAATAATCTTGAGTACCGATCGCTTTATTCTTTAAAGCTGGTATCAGTCCTGCATTCACCAAGGAACTTTTGCCCACACCCGATTGCCCATGAATTACTATCAACTTATAATCAGGGCGACCCATGCGTTCAATCAAACGTTCTACATCCAATAGGCGACCAGATGCAGCAATTTCTGGGGCAATATTTCCTTGAAGAGAGTTTGAGCGCAATGTTTCTACAAATGCTTGTTTTGTTGCTTCTAATCTACCCGCACCAATAAAAGCCCGTAAGCCAAATTGCTGTTCAATAGAACGCCGTTGCTGTTTAGTTCTGTACGCTTGGAGATATTCTTTCTGCTCAAAATAAAGCTGCTGCAAAACTTGAGAATATCCAAGTAAAGCCTGACATCTTCTAGGGGATTACCCACATCCCTAGCAGTTTCTAAACTGAGAGTTGCCTGTTGAGTTTGACCTAAATGGTATTGAGAACGACCTAAAATAAACTGATACAAGCTGAAATCTTTTGATTTAAAATCTCTTTTGGGAATATCAGATAAAACCCCTGAGATATTTGCTGATTTCAAATTGGGAATCGCGGTAAAAACTTCTAAGGCTTGGTTAACAAGCTGATTTGCTTTTACCCAGTTTTTTTGAGCCAAAGCCACCTCAGCCAAAAAACCGTAATCCTTGGCTAATTCCCTTAGCTAGTTGTTACTTTTGTGTATTACCAAAGCTTGTTCTGAAAGACTCTGCAACGTTTCCCATTTTTGCAAGTCTCGCAAGATATCACCAAATTTAGCTACTGAATTAGCAATTAAATTTGGACTATAAAAGTAGTTAATAAAATTAATATACTCTTGAATATAATGCCAAGTTCTATACCAATTTGGATGATTAATATCTTGATTTTTAAAAGCTTTGAGATAACAGCAAAAGCCAATCTCACCGAGAATTATTCCTTGTAATTCTAAATTATTACTATGCTGCCAAAGCTTGTAAGCTTTGTGATAATGCTCTATTGCCAAATCTTTATGATTATTTATCTGTTTGACAAAACCTAATAAAGATTCTAAATTAGCTTGGATTTCTAAATTATAAACATCTGGTTTGCTGATTAAATATCTTTGCGCTGCTTCTAACTCCTTTTCTAGTTTAATATATACATCTACACTAAATTTTAAGTTATTGCTAAACCATTGATTAGCGGTTTCAATGATAAAATCTACTAATTCCTGCGTTGATATGGCAAAACTTCTTGTAGTTGCCCAACTTTCCAAATCTGGCGCAAACTGTATTAGTTGCTTGTAGATTTCATCGTCAATCCACAACACTAAGGGAAAAGCAAAATTATTGCGAAACTCTTCCCGCACCTGATTAGCAGAAGTTAACATCACAGACAAATTCTGCACTGATTCCAAACCCACAACCATTACACAGCCTGCTATTTCTTCGCCGAATTCTTCCTGAATCGCAGTATAAAGAGTCCTGTTCGATTGCTGCACCGCCAAGACACGAATTTCGACTTGACAAATTTCTCGTAATTTCTGGATGAGGCGATCGCGCAAACTAGCATAATTACACCGGGCCAAAATCAGCTTAAACTGTCCCACAGAGGATTCTATGGCCCAAGCTAATTGTTGCAGTCCCTTTTCATTTTCAGGTTGCTGTGAATCTGTCATACCAATTTGGAATTTTGGATTTTGGATTAAAAGAGCCAAGGCGAATAGCAGATGTCGGGTGTGTACCGCGAAGCATAACGCACCGAAAACCGGAGATGGTGCTTTACGGAAGCCATAACACACCCTACCGTTAAGAAACGTTCAACTCTTTTGCCTCAGCCAAAACCGGATTAATATCAAACCAAGACTCGCCACCATCCCGATATTCAAACACAAACCGACTGCGAATCAGTTTTTGATATCCGTGGTCATCACTCACCTTTTTCCTTTCCTTGACGTGACGTAACAATTGCCACTCATCCTCAGAAATCGGCAACATGATTTCATTCCGCCGAGAACGAATCACTTGCTCTAAGGTTTCACGGGTTAGGGGAAGACTCATCTCTTCCATAATCCAAGTATTCAACAGCCTCAGCACGTCGCGCACATGACCACCGCTCATTTTACATAACCGTTCTAGGCTAGCAGCACTATCAAAAATATCAGTAACTTTACTTAAACGCTCCTCTGGTGTCATGTCAGGAAAAGCTCTTGCTAGTACCATCTGCTGCATGAGTGCCATTCCCTCTACATGAACACTGCCATCAGTCCTTTGTACAGGTACCATCGGTAAAACCTTGGGATCTTCTGGGAAACGCTGAGTCAGCATTCCGTAATCATTGGAAAACTTCAAAGCCAAGGGCATGGTGTAGAGGAGATGACAATTAAGCCTTGTCAAAAACTCACCCTGATCGACAAATAAATATTCCTGTTGCGGACGACCCCAAGGTTTGGCACGATTATCTATGCGGTCAAGATTATCGACAATTACCACCAAACCATTTTTACCTTGCTGTTTGAGTTTAGCGATCGCAGGTTCCAATAATTCTTGATTAATTGCTTCCAGCAGCTTAGTTTTCTGCGGTGCTAAATACTGATTGAGTTTTTCTCGCAGCGTTGGGTCATTTTTCATCTTCGCGGTGATTTCACCAATGCCCACAGACAGAGAAAGCTTTTCTTTTTCAGAGGTGACACCAAAATCGCCGACATTCGGAACCTTAACTTTTACCCCCGTAACTTCGGAGTTTAAGACCTTCCAAGCACCTTGCAGCAACTCATTAAACTTGTTGGGCGACTCTAGGGTAATTTTATCCAGACTTTGACTTACACGACGAGCGATCGCTAGCAGCACATCAGCAATATCGACATCAGTCATTTCCAAGTCATCACTGGACTCAAAATAGACCACATGAAAATTTAACTTTTCCAGTTCTGCCTGTAACCGTAATAGTTCTGTCGATTTTCCACAACCGATATGTCCAGTAAATAAAGTGCAAGTGGGTTCATTCGGCTTAAAAAAAGTAATTTTCTGCTTCAGCTTGCCAAGAATATCACCACCTCGTACCGAGGAAAAATCTATATAATACTTGCCATCAGAGCTATTGCTGACAAACAGAGTTCTGCTGGGGTCGCTAGCCTGATAAAATTCCCGTAAATCTATGGACATAACCTGGTAGTGCGATTATCTCGTATTGTATTAACATATCCTTGTGGAAAAGGATAAAGTTATTTACATCTTTGCATCTCAATATTTCGGATAATTCACTGCTTTTGCTGCCTAAAAAGCGAGTAAATTAGATTCGTAAATTCTCTGCGTACCTTTGCGCTTACCTCTGCCCTCCTCTGCGTTTAAATTTTCCCCCTCAGCTGCAAAGCTGTAAGTAATATGAAGCAATCTGTAAAAACCGAGACTTTTTTTTGATACTATTTAAGTCCGGACTCTTTAAATACTGATTGACGTATGAGCAAAGGTACCCTGTTTGACAAAGTTTGGGACTTACACACCGTTGGTACACTTCCCTCAGGGCTGACGCAACTATTTATCGGGCTTCATCTAATTCATGAAGTCACCAGTCCTCAAGCCTTTGCTATGTTACGCGAGAGAAGTCTAAAAGTACTGTTTCCACAACGGACTGTTGCCACAGTAGATCATATTGTGCCCACAGAAAATCAGGCGCGTCCCTTTGCCGATGACATGGCAGAAGAAATGATTCAGGCGCTGGAAAATAACTGTCAAGAAAACGGCATCAATTTTTATAATATTGGTTCTGGCAGTCAGGGTATAGTTCACGTCATCGCTCCCGAACTTGGACTGACCCAACCTGGAATGACGATCGCTTGTGGAGATAGTCACACTTCCAGTCATGGCGCATTTGGTGCGATCGCATTTGGGATTGGTACTAGCCAAGTTCGGGATGTTCTCGCTTCCCAAACCCTCGCTCTCTCGAAACTGAAAGTCCGCAAAATTGAAGTTAACGGCACTCTTAACCCAGGAGTTTACGCCAAAGATGTCATTCTGCACATCATCCGCACCCTTGGCGTTAAAGGTGGCGTGGGTTACGCCTATGAATTTGCAGGTACGACCTTTGAGCAAATGAATATGGAAGAGAGGATGACTGTCTGCAATATGGCGATCGAAGGCGGTGCTAGATGCGGCTACGTCAATCCCGATCGAGTCACCTACGATTACCTCAAAGGCAGAGATTTTGCTCCTAAAGATGCAGATTGGGATCGAGCAGTGGCTTGGTGGGAATCCATCAAGAGTGATACTGATGCCCAATACGATGATGTAGTGGTATTCGACGCTGCGGAAATTCCTCCTACCGTCACCTGGGGGATTACTCCCGGTCAAGGTATCGGTGTCAACCAGTCAGTACCTCAACCGGAAGAACTGCTGGAAGAAGACCGATTTATTGCCGAAGAAGCTTACCGCTACATGGATTTATATCCTGGTCAAGCAATCAAGGGTACAAAAATCGATGTCTGCTTTATTGGTAGTTGCACCAACGGCAGAATTAGTGATTTGCGAGAAGCGGCAAAAATCGCCAAAGGTCGCCACGTTGCAGAGGGAATCAAAGCCTTCGTTGTTCCTGGTTCAGAAAGGGTGAAGGAAGAGGCAGAAGCTGAAGGACTGGATAAAATCTTTCAAGAAGCCGGATTTGAGTGGCGCGAACCAGGATGTTCTATGTGCTTGGCGATGAACCCCGATAAGCTACAAGGAAGACAAATCAGCGCTTCTTCCTCTAACCGCAACTTTAAAGGAAGACAAGGTTCCTCTTCCGGTCGGACATTGTTAATGAGTCCGGCGATGGTCGCTACTGCTGCGATTAAAGGCGAAGTCTCTGATGTGCGCGAGTTGTTGTAATTTTGGAGACTGGGGACTGGGAATTGGGGATTAGAGACTGGGGATTGGTAATTGAAATACCTATTACCATTCCCTATTCCCCATTCACTCATCTTCCCCAGTCCCCATTACCCCTTATCCCCAGAGGGGGCCCCACCTTCCCCAATCCCTTTTTCAACAAACTGTCATTGAAATAATAGATAAAATCCTATGGTGAGTGAAGTTAAAACAGTTTCAGGGCGCGGTATACCCTTAGTGGGCAATGATATAGATACCGATCGCATTATTCCCGCACGATATTTGAAAGCCGTTACCTTTGATGGGTTAGGCGAAGGCGCGTTTATTGATGATCGGACAGCACTTAAAGGCGAACATCCCTTTGATCAACCCCAGTACCAAGGGGCAAATATTTTAATAGTCAATAGAAATTTTGGCTGCGGTTCATCACGGGAACACGCACCTCAAGCGATCGCAAAATGGGGAATCCAAGCTTTAATCGGTGAAAGCTTCGCTGAAATCTTTTTCGGTAACTGTGTGGCAATGGGCATACCTTGTGTGACAGCCGATGCTGTTAGTGTTAAACAACTGCAAGATTTAGTCGCTGCTAATCCCCAAGCCGCCGTAACAGTGAATTTGGAAACCTTGCAGGTGCAAATTGGTGACTTTACAGCCTCAGTTGCGATCGGTGAAGGCACAAGAAGCACATTTATTTCTGGAACTTGGGACGCTTGCGGTCAGTTAGTAGCCAACGCTGACCAAGTTCGGGCAACAGCTGCAAAATTACCCTATGTGGGTTGGAGCAATTTAGCCGCGAGTTAGCATTTCCTCATTCCCCGGCAGAGCCACGGAATGTTAATTTATAGCTTTATTTGCATTATTCAGCTAGAGCTAACAATAGCCTGATCTATAGGAATCCTATTTGATTTTTGAATAAGCTCCGGACATCTGTAAAGTGTCGAAATCAAAGGTAGTGTGTCTAATAAACCACTCAAACATCCACTTGAAATGAGAAAATGTTGGAACCAAAGCACAAAAACGTCTAACCCATGTTTTTGCTTGTAACCAGATATCTTCAATTGGATTTTGTATTGGGCAATTGAGGGCAAAGCGAACACAATGACTTGTATTCTTCTCCGTATTATCTCGCGGTTTTGTTCAAAAATCAAATAGGAGTTTTATACAACAAGCTATTGAGAAGCAAGGAGAAGAGGAAACAGGAAGTAATTCGTAATTGAAGAGATTTCTTTAAAACCGGGTTTGATATTCCACTACTGCACGACTGTCATCAGTTAAGTTAGTAGAAGCACGCACACGATATTCATTGTTTATCCGATAATTAATACCCCATTGGAAGGGGTCATTTGTTGTCAAAATTTTGATACTGGAAACGGATATTTTAGAAGAAATGTCAACTCCAGCCTCTGCTGCTAATTCTAAAGATGAATTGCTTCTTCCAGCTTCGGGATTCTCAGAAATAATGGTAGGAAATATCCGCAGTTCACTTAAGCCAAAGGTACTCCCAATCTGGTTAAAAGCTGACTGAAAATTGTTAAATACAGCCGAACCCGCGATGTTAATCAGACCTAAAGTACTGTCTGCACGTCCTTGAGTGTCTACAAATCCACCTCCTAAAAGAGCAACTATTTCGGTTTGACTACGTGACGGACTACTTGTTAATTCTAGATTTTTATCTAGTTTGCTAGCTAAACCGTTGATAGTGGCTTCGACTCGAATACTCTCTAACGCTGATAAACCTGTGGTATTTACCCGGCTGAAGTCATTACTTTGAACTACATCCAATACTTTGGCAAATAGTCGAATATCTAAGTTGGGGTCGCGGGGTTGAGAAGGGCTAAAAGTTGCAGTGTGTTTATAACCACGAGCAAGGTTAAATTGAGTAGTAAATAAATTTACTCCCCCTTTTTCTAACTGGATAGTACCATTGGGTATAGGCTGATTGATTGAGCCATTAACTATGAGATTACCAGTGGCGCGGAAGTTGAGAATAGGGTCACGGGTAATTTGGACGTTTTTACCTAGTTCCAAATCTAAATTATTAAATCTGGGGTTAGTATTTCCTGTCTCATCTCCAATTTCAGATTTGCTCTGCTCATTGGCTTTTGTGGGTGATACGCCAATACTACCATTTTCAGATGTCGTGGCGTTGGTAGATTCTGCCAGCAATACTTTACCATCAAATAAATTTACTCTACCGCCAATTATAGGGTTAAGAGCAGAACCAGTAATCAGCAAATTGCCACTAGCGCCTCCTTGGTAAAGTCCCTTAAGATTCAACGCTAGCCGATCGAGATTAACAGTCAAGGGATTTTTGATAGTTACGTTCTCATTGTTGAAAATGGGAATTTCTCCAGCAGCTTCTACCGTCCCACGGCTAAATCTACCTTGAAGATTTTCTACTAAGATACTGTCAAAATTAAACAGTATTCTACCTGTGACATCTCTCAGCTTACGTGGCAAAGCCCGGGCTGAAAAAGTAGCATTATTAATAGTAGCAATTCCATCTACTTGGGGTTTTTGTAATGTTCCCCGCACCTTCAGGTCTACTTCTCCTTCACCTTTCTCAAATACCACTTGATTAGTTAATGCGTTTAACAGTGCCAATCCCTCGTTTTCCAACTTCACATCTAAACTGATTTGATCGCTGTCTGGTGCGACGGAGGCAAAAGGCAATTTATAAGGGATACTGCCAGTAATATCAACAGGTTTTGGCCCAGCAACTGCTACAGTACTACCAAAGTTTAAGCGTCCGTTAGCATAGCTGAAACTTGCTATTGCTGACTCTATTTTCTTCTGATTTAGTATTCCTTCTGTGATTTGCAATTCCCCTCTAGCTTGGGGATTAGCAATACTACCTGCTAAAGCTGCTGTAGCGTTAAGATTACCCGTGATTCCAACTGGCAGTTTGACAACATTATTCAATAGTTGTACTGGAAAATTATTCACCCGCAGCTGGCCAGATTGTTCATCACCGCCAACGTTACCTGTGAACGCAATCAGTCTGTTTTGAGACTGGATTCGTAAAGGTCGCAAACTCAAAACACCGTTTTCAAAGTTGCCTTCGGCAATCACTTTATCGGCAGTATAAAAACGTTTTTCTTCTTCCTTTTTACCCCAAGCAAAGTTTTGTCCATTCAAATTAAAATCCACTGATAATCCATTGGCTGTAGCTGTATTTACAGCCACTTCGCCATTGAAAGTTCCCTTTAAGTCTGCCAAATCCGGTATGGGAGTGGAATTAAGTCGCTGTTCTTGCTGTTCTGCCACCAAAGCTTGAATTTCAGAAAACCGTTCGATTTGGATGAATAAGGGTTCATTTGGTGTTCCTTGGGGGTTGGTAGTCAGATCCGCTGCTGTGCCGTAGATTTCTGCTGAACCACCTGGCAAATTTTGTAAATCAAATACCTGTGCTACAGCTAGAACATCTTGGATTTCACCCTGGTTGATGTTCAGTTTACCTTGTAGTTGAGGGCCTTTAGCACTTTGAGCAAAAGTACCGACAAGGGCGTAGCGACTTTTCCCCTTAACAAATTCGCTACTTGCGAGTGTAGCTTTACCGTCACTGTAGCGGAATTGAGCGGCTAAACGATCGCCTTGAATTCGGCCAATTTGGGGATTAGCGATCGCTAAATTTCCTGTTGCTGCCAATGTCTGCTGATTAAACAGCAAATCTCCAGTTAACAAACCAGCTATCTTACCAGCACCCAGGCGAGTAATTGGTGGCGGAGTCAAATTCAATATTTGTAAGGGGAAATTGGCAACTTTCACTGCCCAATCATTCCCTTGAACATTACCTGTGGCTGATGCTTGCTGCCATTTGAATAAGAAAGATTTCGGGCGATTATTAGCATCTAAATTGAAGGATAAGCGATCGCTATTACCCGCCAAGTTCAAACTCAAACCACGTCCCTGCGCAGAATCGATGTTTCCAGTTAATAATGGCTCAAAAGCAATATCTTGAACAACCAAATTTCGTAAGTTGATTTGCCCTACTACATTTGGTAAGGGCAGTTTACCAGTGATTTGACCATTAAAATCTACTCCCCCCGCCACAGCAACTTGATTAGGAAGATTAATCGGTAACTGTTTTAAGTTGTAATTCTGCGCCTGGACGTTAAGATTTAGGGCAGTAATTTCCGGTATACCTGTCTTTGTAGCATTGGCTAATATGTTACCAGTGACACTTAAACCGGGAGCAGTTGCTCGCTCAATGGTTAGTCTTTCGCCACTCCAAGCGATCGCAGCCGTCAGAGGTCGCTCCAGACCAGGGATACCTTGTGATAATTGCACCTGTCCAGCAGCACGCACATCAGCTAATTTGGACGATCCGAGCGTGCCAGCTAATTGCAACTGACCGCCAAACTGACCCCGTAATTGCTGATTTAACCGATTTAATTCCACACCAGCAGCATCAACTACAGCTTGATAGCGCCCATTAGCAACTTGGATATTAGAGGCTGTAATATTTCCACCTGCAACATCCAGCCGTCCCTGACCAGTGGCTTGGATAGTTTGTGGTTGGAAGGATTCAACTGAACCTGCTACGTTTGCTTGACCAGTTAACGTCCCTCGTAACTGCGGTGGTACTGCTGCTAACTGCTGTAAAGGTACATTAGTTGCCTGAACTTGCGCCTGATATACACCATTACCCACTTGGATATTAGAGGCTGTAATAGTTCCACCCGCAACATTTACCCGCGCCTGACCGTTGGCTTGAATAGTTTGCGGTTTAAAAGAATCAACAGAACCCGCTACATTGAATTGAGCAGTTAACGTCCCTCGAAATTGCGGTGGTACTGCTGCCAACTGGCGCACAGGTACATTGTTAGCCTGAACTTGCGCCTGGTATACACCATTACCTACTTGAATATTAGAGGCTGTAATAGTTCCAGCTGCAACACTTACCCGCGCTTGACCGTTGGCTTGAATAGTTTGCGGTTTAAAAGAATCAACAGAACCCCTTACATTGAATTGACCAGTTAACGCTCCCTGGAACTGCTTTGGTACTGTTGCCAATTGCTGTACAGGCACATTCTGAGCCTGAACTTTTGCCTGATATACACCATTAGCCACTTGAATATTAGAGGCTGTAACCGTTCCATCACCAATAGTAAGGCGACCTTCACCACTACCACGGAAGGTTTTCAGGCTGAAATTATCTCTGTCACCTGCAATTTGGAACGTACCCGCCAAAGGATTATTTAAAGCTGGAGGAGACTGTTTTAATATTTGTCCCAACCGTACACCATTAGCTATAAGTTGAGCCGAGAAGCTTTGGTCTTGCAGTTGGATATTAGAAACTGCTACTGTGCCGCCACCAATTTGAACTCCTGCACCATCACTGCGAATTGTGGCAATTTCAAATGGTGCTGTGCTGCCTGAGAGGATGAGACGACCGTTGAATTGTGCCCCAGCCAAAGAGACATTTTGCAGTTGACTTTTGTCTACAAAGGGTTCCAATTTTACCCCAGAGGCAACAGCCACAGCTTGCCAACGCTGATTGGCATAACTACCAGTTGCCCGAACTGTACCACCACTTATATTCAGAGCTACATTGCGGAAAGAGACGGTGCGATTTGGAGCGATCGCAACTTCGCCTGTACCGGGGTAAGTTCCATTAGGAGCTTGAAATTGTACCACAGTTTGGACATTGGTAGGAGCGCCAGTTAGTTGAGCTGTACCTGAGACATTGCCGACTTGAAAGGTGGGTGTTATGTCGTAGACTTTGGCGATCGCATCTCCTGGAAGACTCTTGGCAGCGAAATTTAAATCCAATTGCGGGTTTTTACCGAGTTGAATTGTACCAGCGCCCGTAATCTCACCACCGACTTTGGCGAACCCTTGAATATCTTTTAAGGTAATTAAAGAGGAACTAGTAACAAGCTCAAACTTACTACTGATATTATTAAAATCAACTTTATCAATTCGGGCAGTTTGAATCGTGGCAACTGAGCCGGAAAGAATTGGCTCTTTTGTCGAGCCAGTAATTTGCAAAGAAGCTTGTACTTGTCCAGCGATCGGTACAGGTAATTTTACCTTGAGAGTCTCCTGGGCATTCGCCAAACTCACCGCATTTACACGCGCTGCCAACTTAAAGCCTGCTTTCGTATCGACGATTCCCGTAGCCACTAAAGGAATTTTGCCGTAGTTGCTAGTAACATTATTTAACTGCAACTCGGTTCCTTGGAAGTGAAGGTTTCCTTGGCTATTGCTCAACAGTTGCGGGACTTTGGGTATTTGCAGCGTTACCCCTTGCACAGTAGCGTTGCCAAACAATAAAGTCTGCTGTCCTGGTGTCAACCGAACTAACAAGTTGCCATTGGCTCGACCCGCCTGTAAGTTCAGTGGTAACTTAATCAAGCGAGTAATATTTTCAGCCAGAAAATCTTGTGCTTGTACCTGGAAGTTACCTGCTAGTACCCTAGAACGTGTCTCTCCCTGAATGGAAATATTACCACCACTGTCTGCTTGACCCCCGACTTCAAACCGTATCAACTGGTTGTTTGCTAAAAGTTGAGCAGATCCATTGAGTTGAGAAAATCCCACAGGGGATAAAACAGACGCGGAAGATGAAGAAGATACTCCTCCCCCTACTTCCCCTGCTCCCCCTGCTCCCCCTGCTCTCCTCTGCGGCATCAAAGCCAGCTTGGCATTACGAAACCGCAGGTTGTCCAAATCAGTTTTAATGGCGGCCCCTTCACCTGACGGGGCTATAGTAGTGGAAACCCAGCGTCCTTGGTCATCTTGTTCAATGTAAATATCTGGGTTGACTAAGGTAACATCTAGCTTTAAATGGTGGTTAAAGACTAGCTGCAACAGATCAAAACCCACCTCTACAGATTCGACTGTGGCCCGGTCTGGATCTGTGGGTGTGGCTGGAATAGCTGAAGCCCCAAACTGCACTCCCGTCAACGAAAATTGTGTAACTCTTCCCAGGTCTACCGGACGGTTGAGTGTAGTAGTGAGACTTTTTTGTGCTAATGGTGTTAGCTCTGTTTGAACAAAAGTCCACAACCGCCAAATACCGACAATCACTCCCAACAGTAAAAGTCCGCTCAAAGCAATGCTACCCCGACTCAACACCAGCAACCACATACGCTTGCGATTAGGAGAAAGGTAGTAAGGATCTCGATCGGGATATTTAGTCATTTGCTTTCACTGTATTAATTGCCGGATATCGCTAGCACACACAAGCATTAACTGGCACATTGATTCAGTATGCCATTTCCAGGATACGCCAACTAAATCCAAGACCCATTGGTTGAGTTACGATATTTGCTCGATCCAATATTTATGCTTAATAATATTGGTGTTTTCAGGAAAATCTGAATAGAGTGAAAATTGTTCTTGTGACTTTCCTTGAGGCACAATCTCGAACTTTAATATGAATAAACCTTAAAAAGAACAGATGATTACACCAATGCGTGTTTTTGTGTTAATTTTTAATGCTCGAACAGAAAATGAGGGGATTCACACGATTCGGGAAGGCGATGCCTACGGCGGCAAGCAACGCAATAAAATTCTGATGTTCGAGTCAGAAGACGATGCCACGCGCTTTGCCCTGATGTTAGAAGCTCAGGATTTTTCCGCACCCACACCGGAGCCGATCGATGCTGAAGAAATCAAAGAATTTTGCGAAAGTGCTGGATATCAATGGGAAATCATCCCAGAAAACAGCAATTTAGTTGTAACTCCCCCAGAACTTAACGTCGAAAAAACTGACTGGCAAGAAAATGCCCAGAAGGAGGATACTGTTGAAGACACCTTCCCTCTCAATGAACAGCCACTAGAAGAACCAGAATTGTCTGATTCTGAACTAGAGAAGATTCGTCGCAAATTGGAAGGATTGTTGTAAGTAGTCATTAGTCATTAGTCATTGATCATTAGTCATTGGTCATTGGTCGCTAACTGACAAATGACAAAGCGCAAAGTGTGAGCGGAGGAAACCTCCGCTCAGAACTTTGTAAGAGAGGACAAATGACAACGGACAAAGGACAAATGACAAATTTGCAAGAACGCGGACATCTTTTAACTGAGCTGGTAAATCCTAACAGTCTGAACTTAGACCAGCTCAGTTCTCTGGAATTAGTGGAGTTGTTTAATGACGAAGACCAAAAGGCTGTCGCCGCAGTTGCAGCGGCAAAAATTCAGTTAGCAGAGGCAATTGAGCGCACCGCAGAGCGTTTGCGCCACGGAGGACGCCTATTTTATATCGGTGCAGGGACAAGTGGTCGTTTAGGCGTGTTAGATGCTGCTGAGTGTCCACCTACTTTTTGTACACCTCCAGAGTTGGTACAGGGAATTATTGCTGGTGGTGCTGGCGCACTAGTACGCAGTTCTGAAGATTTGGAAGACAGCATTGAAGATGGTGAGGCGGCGATCGCTGGGCGACACATTACTCAATTAGATGTGGTAGTTGGCATTACTGCTGGTGGGACAACGCCTTATGTCCACGGTGCGCTTCATGCTGCTCGTCAGCGAGGAGCCACAACTATTTTTATCGCTTGTGTTCCTGCTGAACAAGTTAGCTTTGATGTCGATATTGACATTCGCCTATTGACAGGGCCAGAAATAATCGCTGGTTCAACTCGCCTGAAAGCTGGTACAGCCACTAAATTAGCTTTAAATATCCTTTCTAGCGGCGTAATGGTCAAGCTAGGCAAAGTTTATGGCAATCGCATGGTGGATGTAGCAGTAACAAATCAAAAATTACGCGATCGCGCTTTGCGAATTTTGCAAGACCTCACAGGTTTAAGTCGGGAAACTGCTGGTTTTTTACTAGAACGTAGTGGTAAATGGGTTAAGCTGGCGCTATTGATGCACTGGACTGGTTTGGAAAAAGACGAAGGCGATCGGCTACTTTCAGAACACCAAAGTAATCTCAGGGCAGCTGTTGTCAGCTATCAAAACCACAAGCAACCTTGAAGAAATTTTCTAAATAAATACTTCATAATCTGGCTGCTACTTATTTTAGTAGCACGCCTTTTTTTAAGAATAATATTACCTAAAAAAATCGACATTAATTAGAAGAATTAAGATTATTTAACTTAAATAAATATTTTTAAGGCTTTGCAATCATAAAACGTGCTACCTATAGAGGCAGGGGAATAAAACCCCCAAACTTGTTAATGTCTGGGAAATTGGATTATGGATGATATTCTACAAAATGCAGATTCATTTACCTACGAAAAAAAATAAATAAAAGATGAAATTTCTTTAAATAACTTCTCGTAAACTCAGTTACACTTTGTGGTATCATAATACTAGTTAAATTTTTAAAAACCAATAAATGGATTAATATGCGTTTACCTATCATTATCAGTGCAGCATTATTACTATCTATAGGTCTTAACCTACCAGCAATATCCGAAACTACCGTAGATAAAGCACAATGTCAGAAGCAAACGAATAATAATTTAAATTCAAGACGGTTAAAATTTAATAAACGTTTGTGGGAACAAGCAACTGTTGCTAACTATCGGATTACAGTTAGCAACAGTTGCTTCTGTATACAAGATGCTAGAGGACCAGTAGTTATTGAAGTACGTAATGGTCAAACAACTTCAATTACTTCTGTAGCTACTGGGAAACCAGTTAATCCGCAATTTTTTCAAAAATACGACACAATTCCTGAACTCTTTAATGTGATTGAAGATGCTATCAACCGTAAGGCATCCAACCTAGACGTAGAATACAATGCTAAACTTGGCTATCCAACTAAAATTAATATCGATTACAATAGTCAAATAGCTGATGAAGAAATCTTTCTCACAATCGAAAATTTTCAGGAAATTAAACCTAAATAGATACTAAGTTAATTACTTATGCTGAATCTCGACCAACAATAGGGGTAAATTAGTAACTCTAAAACGAGATTTAATACTTCAATTAACCCCAAAAAGGTAATGGCATAACTTTTTATAAAAATTAACAGCATGATTAAGTTATGTTGATTTGATGGTAATAATTTTCAATTATTCAACGAATTTGTCGTGTTTGAGGGCTTGACTAAAAACAGTTACTTCTGATATTCTCAAATTACTCGATAAGATTAGCACTAGCTATGGTTTTTTGCTGCTAATTACGATCAAAGTAGCTTTACTGAATACCGGGCTAAAATTTAACTTTTTACAGATGGCTTAAAGTTGTACACCCATTTGTGAAAATCATCATTAAGACTCCTTTGGCGCTCTTGCGTCTGTCCAGTAGATGCCACAGTGTTAATGTCATAGTACCGCATTTCACCCAAAGCACTATGAGCTTGAATGAGTTTTGTCCGCTCGATGCGACACTGTTCGTAGCTAATCAGAGCTTCTTGCAGATTAGCTGAATCAGAAAAACACTCTCGCAGTTGGTATGCATCTTCAAAAGTGGTATTGGCTCCCTGGCCCATTGCAGGTGCCATTGGATGAGCAGCATCGCCTAAGAGAGTCACTCTGCCTTGACTCCATTGAGTTAACGGTGGGCGATCGCAAATCGGTCCTTCCCAAATTTCCGTAGCTGGTGTCTCTTCTACCACCACCCGAAAGGATTTATCCCAGTCAGCTAATTCATTGAGAATGCGAGATTTCACTTCATTGGCGCTGTGGGAAAGGGAGTACTCAGGCGAGAACTTTCGACTTATCCAACTGGTATAGCCTTCGCCACTATTGAGAAGGTACATAAACTGTTGATTGCCTTTGACAAAAACTAGTTCATAGTCATTAAATAGCTCGTGGCGATATTTGATGATGGCACGCCAACACATACTACGGATATAATTAGGCTTACCCTCGCCAAATAAAGTTTCTCTGATCACAGAGTTAACGCCATCAGCCCCAATTAGCAAATCTGTATCTACTGATTTTTTACCATCAAAATGAATTTCTACACCGTTTGCATCTTGCTCAAAGCCGATGCAGCGATGATTGAGGTGAATGATGTCAGACGGCAATCTCGATGCTAAGACTTGCTGTAGACGATACCACCAAATAGTTAACAATGGTTGTCCGTATTTTTCTATATATTTAGTTGCGCTAGTTCGGATTGTCTCAGACTGAATATTCTTTAAAACTGTGTGGTGAACTTCGCATCCTGAACTTTTGAGGGTTTCGACAATTCCCGGTGCGATCGCATCTAGAGAATTCAAGCCATTAGGAGCTAGTCCTAGTCCAGTTCCTGCTGGACGAAATTCTTGGGCTTTTTCGTATACATGAACCTCTATCCCTTGGCTTCTCAGTGCGATCGCAGCAGCTAAACCGCCTGGGCCAGCACCGACAATCGCAACTTTATTTACTATGGGTTGGGATAATTTCTGAGTGAGATTTGTGTTCATATTATATAGTTTTACCTCCTGCCTTCTCCCTTGGCGCTAGCCTCTCCCTTTGGGAGAAGGGGAGACGCTAAAAGCGATCTGCCTTCTGCCTCCTGCTATAACTCCTAACTCTTGTACAGACAAGGGTTAATGAGCCAGCGCGTTGCGGGGGGTTCCCATGCCACTTGCTTCTCCCAAGGGGAGACGCTGCGCGAACAAGCTGGGCATTGCCCGTCCAACGCAGTGGCTCCCCGTTATAGCGACTGGCGTCGCCTCTCTTATTTTTACAGCGCACAACTCAATTCGCCGGCTCTTTGACTAAAGCGCCAGTTTTCCCGGTAGTCCACGGGACAATCTATCACGGCGGGTACATCTTGAGCGAGGGCTTCTTTCAAAGTGGGAATCAAATCTAAAGCCGATTCAACTCGGTAGCCTTTTAAACCCATACTTTCGGCTAATTTGACAAAATCAGGATTGCTAAAATGCACAAAGGATGAGTTTCCTTTGCCAAATTGATTTTCTTGCTTCCACTCAATTAACCCATAGCCACCATCATTGAAAATTATCGTGACAAAAGGCGTACCAACACGCAAAGCTGTTTCTAATTCTTGAGAATTCATCATAAAGCCGCCATCGCCTGTGACAGCAACGACTTTGCGCTTAGGATGAATTAGTTTTGCAGCTAAAGCGCCAGGAATGGCAATACCCATAGCTGCGAAGCCGTTGGAAATTATGCAAGTATTGGGACTATGGCAATGATAATGACGAGCCATCCACATCTTATGTGCGCCAACATCAGAAATGACGATATCATCTGGGCCCATCACTTGGCGTAAGTCATAAATTAACTTTTGCGGCTTAATCGGAAATCCGTCATCATGGGCATACTGTTCGTAATCAGCCCGAATCTCTGACTTTAAGCTAATAGCTAAAGGTTCGGGTTTACCTTGTCTATCTGCTAATTTTAAAATTTCATAGAGGGAATCGGAAATATCTCCCACAACTTCGGCGTTAGGAATATAACTACTATCAATTTCTGCCGAACTTACCCCAATATGCACAATGGGAATTTCACCATTGCGATTCCATTTCTTGGGGGAAAATTCAATCAAATCATAGCCGATCGCAATTACTAAATCTGTGTTATCAAAGGCACAGGTAATGAAGTCTCTTTGCTGTAATCCCACTGACCACAAAGCTAGTTGATGTGTGTAGGGAATCACGCCTTTACCCATGAAGGTATTGGCAACAGGTATATTCAGTAAAGTAGCAAATTGCGTGACTGCATCACTGGCATGAGCGCGAATTGCTCCATTTCCAACTAAGATTAATGGGTTAACTGCTTGGCAAATTGCGGCGGCGGCTGCCCGAATGCTAGCAAAAGATGCATAGCTTTTTTCGCTATTATCCTTATGCAAAGGTTTGCCTTCGACAGGCATGGCAGCAATGTTTTCGGGTAAATCGATGTGAACTGCACCAGGTTTTTCAGATTGCGATCGCTTAAATGCTTTCCGTACTACTTCGGGTGTAATACTCGGTCGCACAATCTGTTTATTCCACTTGGTAACAGGTGCAAACATTGCCACCAAATCTAAATATTGATGGGATTCAATATGCATTCTATCTGTTCCCACCTGACCAGTAATTGCTACTAAAGGCGCACCATCGAGGTTGGCATCTGCTACTCCAGTCATCAAGTTGGTTGCCCCAGGCCCAAGAGTAGAAAGACACACTCCGGCTTTTCCTGTTAAACGTCCATAGACATCGGCCATGAATGCTGCACCCTGTTCATGACGAGTCGTAATAAATTTAATCGAAGAATTTTTTAACGCTTCCAAAACGTGAAGGTTTTCTTCACCAGGAAGTCCAAAAATGTATTGCACTCCTTCATTTTCTAGGCACTGCACCAATAACTCTGCTGTATTCATTTTATTTCCTAATTATTGACAAATAAGACTGGGGACTGGGGATTGGGGACTAGGGATTGGAGACTAGGAATTGGGGATTAGAGATTGACTTTCTAGAAGATATTTCTAATACCTATTAATCCCAATACCCAATTCCCAGTACCCAGTCCCTAGTCCCTAATCACTTCACCCAAACAGTTTTCACATTGACAAACTCATGTATACCTTGGATACTCAATTCTCTGCCATATCCAGAACGCTTGATGCCACCAAAGGGCAACCGGGGATCGGATTTGACCATACCGTTGATAAACACCGCACCTGCTTCGATTTCCTCAACCAAGCGATCGCTCTCTTGGTCTTTGGTTGTCCAAGCACTTGCACCTAAGCCAAAGGGTGAGTCATTGGCGAGTTTAATAGCAGCATCGATATCTGGAACCCGGAATAACAAGGCTACTGGGCCGAAGAATTCTTCTTTGGCAATGGGTGTGTTAGGCGGGATATCTATGATAATCGTTGGCGGATAAAAGTTTCCAGGACGATCTGATAAAGGATGTCCACCGGTGATCACTTTACCACCGCTGCTAATAGCTCCTTGCACTTGTTGGTCTAAATCCTGGAGAATCCCAGGTGTTGCTAGTGGGCCTAAATCGGTATCTGGTTGCATGGGATCGCCTACCTTCAGCGCCTCAAATTTTTCTAAAAGCAATTTTTCAAATTTATCTGCGATCGCTTCTGCGACAATAAAACGTTTTGCTGCAATACATGATTGCCCGTTATTTAACATCCGCGCTGTAGTAGCTGTGACAACTGCTGTCTCTAAGTCAGCACTTTCTAACACAACAAACGGGTCACTTCCTCCTAATTCCAAAACTGTTTTTTTAATTTGTTTGCCGGCGGCGATGGCGAGGGATACGCCGGCTGGTTCGCTTCCGGTCAAGGTAGCAGCTTTTACGCGGTCATCAGCCATTAAATCGGCAACTTTGGCAGCGCCGATTAATAGAGTTTGAAACGCACCTTCAGGAAAACCTGCCCGTCGGATAATATCTTCAATTGCCAAGGCGCACTGCGGCACGTTAGAAGCGTGTTTGAGTAAGCCGACATTTCCCGCCATCAGGGCTGGTGCGGCAAAGCGAAAAACTTGCCAAAAAGGGAAATTCCACGGCATCACCGCGAGAATTGCACCCATTGGTTGATAACGTACAAAACTTTGGCTGGCATCAGTTTTTATACTAACATCAGCGAGAAAATCAGGAGCGTGTTCGGCATAGTAACGACAGACGACAGCGCATTTTTCGACTTCTGCGATCGCAGCTTTAAATGGTTTACCCATTTCTAGAGTCATCAACTTAGCAAATTCTGCTTTATCTTGCTCTAAAATATCAGCTGCTTTTTGCAGCCATTGCGATCGTTTAGAGAAACTAGTCTGGCGATAGTGTTCAAAAGTCTGATTAGCCAAATCTAGTTTAGCGACAATTTCTGCATCATTGAGCGCCTCAAAGGTTTTTAGCGTCTCCCCAGTGGCGGGATTAATGGTGGCGATCGCCATTACCTGACCTCCCGTTAAAAAATAGCTTCGGTAGGCTTCCTAGTGTTACACAGATCAATTCTGGAAGCTACCACCCAAATTCTAGTCTTATAACCCAGAATTGGTTGCTAAATATTACAATTTTGCAATTATTTCTGAAATAAAATATACCAGCTAATAAGTATTAATAGTGGCAAATTAAATGCAAGTATAGTTGCTAGAATTCAGACAATTGCAGCATTTCAATTCTCAACCATGCAAGCCATAGAGGAATTAAGCTATGACTCAAGCTTTACGCAAACTAGTTATATTCGATGAAGTTGCTTATGAAGCTGACTAAGGGGAAAAGCACCTTTTTCAAATATTTTGTTTTTTCTTGAATTAAATTCATTCTTCAAAAAGATATATTTACTCTAAATTAATCTCACTAATAGTTGTTTATTGTCTGGCTAATTTTACTTTTTTTTGTAACTTAAATTGTTGAAGAACCTCCTTATTTTGTTGCTTGATTACACATATTTTATCAACAAATAATTGGAAATTTAGTCTAAATTTTAGTAGATGTCGCCGAGTCGCTTACCAACTAAATTCTTCAGCTTACTTAACTCATCAAATCTTCATGTATTTGAAGTTTAGTTTATCTTTTACAGTAAAAAGAATGGGAATAATAGAATAAATCGGATTGAGCAAATTAGTTAGCTATGAGCCAAATATGTTCTATCTCCAAAACCTGTGCTTGTCGCAATGTTACACGCTGCCGGACTAAGGAAGCAGGTAGGCTCTTTCTCTGGTTCCCCGTTTCACATACCCTGATAAAAGTCACCTCTTACCTACAACAGTTTGCCCTTAAGTATGAACTGATGCAGGAGCGACCAGGGTTGAGTTTAGAGTGTAGACCCGGACAGTCCCTAGAAATTGCCCGTAACCTCGCCAAACTACTTGCACCAAGAGAATTAAAAGAGACGCAAGTCCTTTTCATTCAAGGCACTTTCCAACCTCAACTCCATGATTTTAGTGACATAGCCTCATTACAACGCTTCATTAAGTTGAACCAATCCGACTGGCTGGTTGAAATGCTGGCAACGGAACGATTCATTAGTTACTTCCAACCAATTGTCTCAATTAACGATAC
Source organism: Nostoc sp. (assembly GCF_036917575.1). Taxonomy (GTDB): domain Bacteria; phylum Cyanobacteriota; class Cyanobacteriia; order Cyanobacteriales; family Nostocaceae; genus Nostoc. The sequence goes on from NZ_JBALDC010000088.1 coordinate 22,975, forward strand.
ATCACAGATTTTTGGATATGAATCGCTTTTGCGGGGACTGGATGAAGAAGGCAATTTAATGTTACCGACACCAATTGTGGAATCAGCAACCGAAGCCGGACTTCTACCACAACTTGACCAAGTTGCTCGCCTCAGCACAATCACTCAATTCAGCCGATATGAAGTGAGTGGGCATATTTTCATCAATTTTGCACCAACATCACTTTATGACCCAGCTTTTTGCCTACGTAGTACGGTAAAGGCAATTGATACTGCTGGAATTTCCCACGATCGCGTTGTTTTTGAAGTTGTGGAGTCAGACAATCCTCAAGATTTAGCCCACCTCAAGGCAGTGCTTAAATACTATCGGGATGCTGGGTTTTTAATCGCCCTTGATGACCTTGGTTCTGGCTATTCCAGCCTAAACTTGCTGCATCAGTTACGTCCAGACTTTATCAAGCTGGATATGGAGTTAATTCGAGATGTACATCAAGACCTTTACAAAGCTTCAATTACCGAGAAACTTCTAGAGATTACTCAAAAGTTAAACATCCAGACTGTTGCTGAAGGAATTGAATGCATTGAGGAATTGAATTGGCTGCGAGAACGAGGTGCAAATTTTGCTCAAGGCTATTTGATTGGTAAACCCAGTGCAGTACCTGTCACTACAACCCCTGATTTTGATCCGATCGTGTTAACTGTAGCATCGACACATTCTCAGCTAGTTGAACAGCGTGTTGTCCAACACCAAAGCGAGCCTGAGCGAATTGTCGCATCTGTGACGCAGCGCATTCGACAATCCTTGGAGTTAGACGAGATTTTGCAAACCACGGTAGACGAAGTGCGACAACTGTTTGAGGTAGACCGAGTGGTGATATATCAGTTTAAGCCAGACTGGAGTGGGTTAGTTGTTGTAGAATCCTTAGCACAAGGGTGTATGTCGATTTTGGGATTTCACGTTATGGATAGCTGCTTTAAATCCACGCGTGCAGCTTACTATCAACAAGGTAACACCAAAGTGATCGAAAACATTGAAACTGCGGGATTATCGCCATGCCATGTTGATCTCCTCAGAAGTCTGCAAATCCAGGCAAACCTTGTCGTACCGATTTTGCAGCAAGGGTGTTTGTGGGGACTATTGATTGCTCACCAATGCCGTCATCCCAGACAATGGCAGCAATCAGAGATTAACTTGTTTAACCAGTTAGCAGGTCAAGCAGCGATCGCTATTCAGCAATCAAAACTTTACCACCAATTACAACAAGCAAACCAAGAATTACAGCGTCTTGCCTGTTCTGATGGTCTAACCCAAGTGGCAAATCGACGCTGCTTTGATGACACGTTAAATACACAGTGGCAATGGTTGGCACGAGAGCATGGTTCGCTATCTTTGATTTTGTGTGATGTCGATTACTTTAAGCTTTACAACGATACACATGGGCATCTGGCAGGAGATGATGCACTTAGACAGGTTGCTAAGGCAATCTCTCAGACAGTTAAACACCCCGCTGATTTGGTTGCTCGTTATGGTGGAGAAGAGTTTGCAGTCATTTTACCGAATACTGATACTGAAGGGGCGATTGCAGTTGCAAAAGATATCGAAATCAATGTTAATGCATTACAAATGCCTCATCCCCATTCTCAGGTCAGTAAATTCATTACCCTAAGTCTTGGTGTGGCAACCATCAATCCTCATAGCCAATTATCTCCTGCAACCTTAATTGCTGCTGCTGACCAAGGACTCTACCAGGCAAAAGCACAAGGAAGAAATTGTGTGGTACAGATGGATTGTGAGAATGCTGATACTAAATAAGCTGCAAATCACTATAAAGATATAGATACGAGGATATACGGAGACGTAAAAACATATTAACCCACTATCTATGCGTAATTATTGCATAGCAAAGCTTTTCGAGATTTATCTTTGGATGCGATCGCCACTGAAACATTTATTCATTAGGCAAAACATTTCTGTTAGCGGATAGCTAGGGTTTAGCCCATTCCCAGTTTTGAATAAAGAAGTCAGATTCCCAACTTCTTTACTCAGCACTCCTACTACCTCAGTCTTTAGTTTTCATCAGCCTAATCAATTAATTTTTGCCAACTAGCAGGCCCGATAATTCCATCGGCATTTAAACCATTTTGCTTTTGAAAGTTCTTAACTACAACTTCTGTTTGTGGGCCGTAGACACCATCATTATCAACACCTAAACGGTATTGCAAGTATTTGACAACTGCATTACCAGCATGGTTTGGTCTAAGTATTCGTTTTGCCAAAATTTGATTTATGGCACTCCATGTAGCTTCGTTAGCAATTCCAGTCGACTGAACCCCAACAATAGGCTGAAATTTTTCTACAGCAGATTTGGTGTTAGCCCCTGTGAAGCCATCTTCCACTAACACTTTACCATTTTTATCAGTTATTTTTAGTCGATTTAAGGCTTTTTGTAATCTGAGAATTGTGGTATCTACATTATCTTCTTCATCTGGTACAGGGTTAACAGGAACACTTGCCACTTTACCAGTTAAGCCTTTAACAATCGCATTAGCCATTGCTTCAGGATTATAAAGATTCATATCTTTTTGCGAATCTACAAAGCAACCTTCTACAAGAATCGCAGGCATATCCGTATTTTTCAGAACAAATAAGTGGGAACCATTCTTAACGCCACGATTAAAAAATCCTAACTTAACGATTTCATCTAATACAGGTTTAGCGATTTTTATACCTGTATCGCTAGTTGCAAATACTTCTGTGCCATTAGCTTGCCCGTTAAAGGAGTTAAAATGAATCGAGACGTAAATATCTACTTTACTCCCATTAGCTGTAGAACATCTTTTTGAGAGTGATTCACGTACTGTACTAGCACTACTTGGTCTACATACTACGACTTCATTTCCTAAAGCTCTTAACTTGGCTATAACTCTATTACCTACATCTAGAGTTAAATTATCCTCAAATTTGATTCCTTTAGCTCCTGTGTCTGGGGGACAATTGTGCCCGCTATCAATTCCGAATTTCATTATTTTATCCTCAATTTACTTGTTTTTACACTAGTTCAAAACTCTACCAATTATATAAACAAAGTTTGGTTAATAGCTTTGTTTATATAATTGTTAGCAATAGCTGCATTACTTTCAACATTACTAATATTAGAAGAAATAAGTTGTTGTGAGAACATGAACAGCAAATTTTATTTAGTCAAACTCAATAATTTCAAGTTTTATTGTAATTAAAAATATAACTATTATAAGTTATCAATATCGAGAATAACCAGTAAGTTTTTGCAATAAATTGAAATCTAGTAATTGCGTCTATTCTTTAGATAATAACGCTTTGTAAAAGTGGAAAGCCATGAAAAATGTACTTAGTTGAATACCCAAATCCCGAAACCGAACGCATTCCCTGATGTAAAGCTGGGTTTATAAGGTCGTAAACCCTTGGCTTCTTGTTAACCCTGAGCAGCTTAACACATAATGCTTTACAGTATTAATGAATACGCGATCGCTTCTAGACACCTGTGCGAGATTTATCAAAATATCCTAAAGGCGTAAGTGATAGTGAAGTTCTAACTCCTTCGAGGAATTAATGACTGCAATTGGGTAGATATTTAACAATCAGCCTGAAAGCACGTTTAAAATTTAAGTAAAGAAATATTTCGTCGCTTACAGGCATGAAACGCATCGTCTTGATTGCTGGGTTTGAATCATTCAACGCTGACTTGTACAGAAAAGCAGCCTTTTTGGCTAACTCTCGCTGTCCTGAGTTGGATATTCGGGTATTTAGCGATCGCGATCTTACTAGCATTCGCACTGAGGTAGAAACAGCACTTGATGGCGCTGATGTGTTTTTCGGTAGCCTACTATTTGATTATGACCAGGTTATGTGGTTGCGCGATCGCATTTCCCAAATTCCCATCCGTCTAGTCTTTGAGTCAGCCTTGGAATTGATAAGTTTAACCAAGCTGGGTGACTTTGCGATTGGCGACAAACCCAAAGGAATGCCTAAACCAGTTAAATTCATCCTCGACAAATTTAGCAATGGACGCGAAGAAGACAAACTCGCTGGTTACATCAGCTTCTTAAAAGTTGGCCCCAAACTACTGAAATATATACCTGTGCAAAAAGTCCAAGACTTACGCAACTGGTTAATTATCTATGGTTACTGGAATGCTGGCGGTTCAGAAAACGTCGCTTCATTATTCTGGACACTGGCAGAAAAATACTTAGGTTTAAAAGTCGGTGACATTCCCCCGCTAGTCGAAACCCCCAACATCGGATTACTCCATCCCGATTATCAAGGGTTTTTTGAATCGCCCCGCGAATATTTGGAATGGTATAAAACCCATTGTAGAGACGCGATGAATCGCGTCTCCCCAGTTATCGGAATTCTCCTCTACAGAAAACACGTCATCACCAAACAACCCTACATTCCCCAACTAATTCGCAGTTTTGAAAAAGCTGGGTTAACTCCTTTGCCCATTTTCATCAACGGCGTAGAAGGACACGTGGCGGTACGGGATTTGATGACAACCGACTATGAAATTCAGCAACGACAATCAGGTAATATAGAAACTCCCTCACTATCAAGTGAAGCAGTAAAAGTGGATGCGATCGTTTCTACAATTGGCTTTCCTTTGGTGGGTGGCCCGGCTGGTTCAATGGAAGCTGGCCGTCAAATAGAAGTAGCAAAGCGCATCCTCACTGCCAAGAATGTACCTTATATTGTTGCTGCACCATTATTAATTCAAGATATTTCCTCGTGGACGCGCCAAGGTATCGGTGGATTGCAAAGTGTCGTGTTGTACGCATTACCAGAATTGGATGGGGCTATTGATACCGTTCCCCTTGGTGGTTTGGTGGGTGAAAATATTTATCTGGTTCCCGAACGGGTGGAGCGATTAATTGGTAGGGTAAAAACTTGGGTGGCTTTGCGGCAAAAACCTGCATCAGAACGCAAGATTGCTATTATTTTATATGGGTTTCCCCCAGGTTATGGTGCTGTCGGTACAGCTGCATTATTAAATGTACCGCGTAGTCTGCTGAAGTTTCTCCACGCACTCAAAGAACAAGGTTATACCGTGGGAGATTTACCTGATGATGGGGAAGAATTGATTCGCTCTTTGAAAGAAGCGGATGAAACTTTTGATGATACAAAAAATATCCCTACGTTTGTTAACGCCCGTACCTTAGAAAAATGGCTGGGATATCTGCAAACCTCCCGCATTGAAAAACAATGGAAATCTCTCACAGGAACTGGTATTAAAACTTATGGCGACGATTTTCAGATTGGCGGTGTGCAATTGGGAAATGTGTGGATAGGTGTACAACCACCTTTGGGGATACAAGGCGACCCGATGCGTTTAATGTTTGAACGGGATTTAACGCCACATCCGCAATATGCTGCTTATTATAAATGGTTACAAAATGAGTTTCAAGCTGATGCTGTAGTTCACTTTGGAATGCATGGGACGGTGGAATGGTTGCCTGGTTCGCCGTTGGGTAATACGGGTTATTCTTGGTCGGATATTTTGTTAGGAAATTTGCCTAATCTATATATATATGCAGCGAATAATCCGTCTGAATCGATGTTGGCGAAACGTCGCGGTTATGGTGTGTTGATTTCTCATAATGTACCGCCTTATGGTCGTGCAGGTTTGTATAAAGAATTGGTGGCGTTGCGAGATTTGATTTCGGAGTATCGTGAAGATCCACAAAAGAATTATGTTTTGAAGGAAGGGATTTGTAAAAAAATTGTAGACTCTGGGTTGGATGCAGATTGTCCGTTTGAGGATGCGAAACGGTTGGGGATTGCGTTTACTCCCGAAAATGTGCAGATGTTTAGCGGTCATGCTTTTGATGATTATTTGGTAGAGTTGTATGGATATTTGCAGGTTTTAGAAAATCGGTTGTTTTCTTCGGGGTTGCATACTTTGGGGGAAGCACCTAATGAAGAAGAATTGGCTTCTTATTTAGAAGCATATTTCGGGGAGGAGGAAAGAATAAATGAAAAAAGAGAAAAAGAGGAAAGACTAATAAGGGATTTGTTGATGCAATCTACGGATGAGTTAACGAATTTGTTAAGGGGATTGAATGGGGAGTATATTCCGCCTGCACCTGGGGGGGATTTGTTGCGGGATGGGGCTGGTGTTTTGCCGACTGGGAGAAATATTCATGCTTTAGATCCTTATCGGATGCCTTCACCTGCGGCGTATGAACGGGGACGAGAAATTGCTCAAAAAATTATCGCTCAGCATTTGGATGAATATGGGAAATATCCAGAAACGATCGCGGTAATGTTATGGGGATTGGATGCGATTAAAACTAAGGGTGAATCTTTGGGGATTTTGTTGGAATTGGTGGGGGCTGAACCTGTTAAGGAAGGAACTGGTAGAGTTGTTCGTTATGAATTGAAGCCGTTAGCGGAGGTTGGACATCCCCGCATTGATATATTGGGTAATTTGTCTGGAATTTTCCGGGATAGTTTTGTAAATATCATCGAATTATTAGATGATTTATTTCAACGCGCGGCTGATGCTGATGAACCGGACGATCAGAATTTTATTAGGAAACACGCTTTAGCTTTAAAAGCTCAAGGTGTGGAGAATGCATCGGCGAGATTGTTTTCTAATCCGGCGGGTGATTTTGGTTCTTTGGTAAACGATCGCGTGGTTGATGGTAACTGGGAATCTGGCGAGGAGTTAGGCAATACTTGGCAAAGTCGCAATGTATTTAGCTACGGAAGAGAAGATAAAGGTCAAGCTAGACCGGAAGTGTTGAATACGTTGTTAAAAACTAGCGATCGCATTGTTCAAGAAATCGATTCGGTAGAATATGGTTTAACTGATATTCAAGAATATTATGCTAATACTGGCGGTTTGAAAAGGGCAGCAGAAAAACAAGGCGGTAAGAAAGTTACAACCAGTTTTGTGGAAAGTTTCTCGAAGGATACTACACCCCGCAAGTTAGATGATTTGCTCAGAATGGAATATCGCACTAAGTTGGTAAATCCCAAATGGGCGCAAGCGATGGCGAATCAAGGTTCTGGTGGTGCGTTTGAAATTTCCCAACGGATGACGGCGTTGATTGGTTGGGGTGGTACTGCCGATTTTACCGATAATTGGGTTTATGACCAAGCCGCAGATACTTATGCGTTAGATGCAGAAATGGCGGATAAATTACGTAAGGCAAATCCTGAAGCTTTTCGTAATATTTTAGGGAGAATGTTGGAGGCCTATGGGCGGGGTTTCTGGGAAGCTGATGATGATAAGTTAGATAAGTTGCGGCAATTGTATGAATTGACAGATGAAGAGTTGGAGGGAGTGACAGTTTAAGAAATAGATGCGTTAAAGCTTATTAACGCATCACTGTTAAAATCACTAACTGCTATTACAGCAGAATTCAGAATTAAGGAGTCAGAATTCAGAAGTAAAATAGCCTTTATGCCTAGCGTTGAGACGAATGAAGTGTACTTCATCTACTTGAAATCTGCTGTAAGGTTAGGGACTTGAAGAGAATAAATTAACCAATTTGATAATAGTTTTCTTTCTCCCCCTGCCTACACAACGATTGATTATTTTTTTTATTGGAAGTCCCTTCTTGTGTCTTGAGAGTAATATTTTCAGCTTGAATTTTCCCTTCTCGCGTCCACGCTGTTTAAGCGACAACCACTTCTGCAATGGCAATACTCATCTGGGTGTCGTCGGTGTAGCTGCTAGGATTGAGTCGAAATCGCGGATGTTCGACGATATCGACTCAAATCATTATTAGCGATCGTTTCGTCTGCACATTCAAAGCCTGCGCCGTAGGCATCTGTAATCGCTAACTCTAGCAGCATAACGGTGTTAACCTAAAAACGGACGCGCCAGAAAAAAGCTAGAAACTGATTTAGCATCTACCGCCTCTCCCTCCAGAATAGCTTTTTCTAATTCTTCAGGAGTCATAAACACAGTTTCAATATCCTCGTCTTCATCTTGTAGTAGTGGTGTCTCCAGCTTTTCTAAATCTCGCGCCAGAAAAGCATAGATAATTTCATCAGAATAGCCAGGAGCTAGGAAAAATTCGCCTAATTTATCCCATTTTTGGGCACTATAGCCAGTTTCTTCCGCAATTTCACGCTGTATTGTTTCTAAAGGATTTTCACTTTCTTCCACTGTTCCTGCCGGAAATTCTAATATCCGTCCCTGAATTGCAAAACGGTACTGGCGCACCAGTATAAGTTTACCTTCTGCTGTCACTGGTACAGCTAAAGCACCGCCAGGGTGACGAATACATTCCCATTCTCCTTCCGAGTTATTCGGTAAACGCAAGCGATTAACTTCAAAATCGAACTTGCGTCCTTTATGAAACAGGCGTTGTCTCAGCAGTTGTGGTAATTCTCTACCTAATGGCATAGTTAAATCTGATTATCTCGTGAATACAGAGGCAAAATCAGTGTTCTTCTGCTTTTAAGGATGGTAATTTTAATTGTCCATCCATAAATGTACATCAGAACAGTCTACCCCTTTGAGCAGCTCTTTAATCACACACCCGGAAACTGGTTCTATCCAATTTGGGGCAATTTCTGCCAGTGGAACTAACACAAAGGCCCGATCCCGCATTCGGGGATGGGGAATCTGGAGATTTGATGTATCCAAAGTAATGTCATCATATAATAACAAATCCAAATCTAGAATTCGTGGTCCCCAGCGTTCCTGACGCACACGCCCAAATTGTTGTTCAATTCCTAACAAAATTTCTAATAACTGCTGCGGGAGTATTTCTACCTGCAATGTGACGCAGGCATTGAGGTAATCTGGCTGTGGTGGCCCGACAGCTTTGGTTTGATACCAATGGGATCTGGCTTCTAAAACAATACCTGGCGTTTGGGCTAAAGTTTCTATAGCTGCTGATAAAATTGTCTGGGAATCGCCGATATTACTACCAAGAGCAACGGCGCTTCGTCTTAGCTGTGCTTCGTCGTAGCTCGGTGTAGACATTATACTTTCCTGAAATAAGCCGTTTTCGGGCTGTATTTGGGGATACTTGTCAATAGCTTTTATATTCGCAGCAGTTATCAAAATTGCAGCATTTTTTACAAAACTAAATTAACCAAATTTAAAAAACATTGTTTTCTAGTGAATTTAGTTAATTATTTATAGGATATTATACTAGACACAACGGTAATTAGATAACCCCAAAGTTGATTGATGGTGGTTATACAGTTACTACTTTGAGCGAGGAACTGACGTGGGGAAGCTTATCTCCTGGTTCAAGCGAAGACCAACTAATTTGAGTGACTCTGGACAAGGAGGAACGAATGAGAGCTTACCACCAGCACATCTGGCGCAAAAGAGGCAGTTACTGAGCAAAATGAAAATTTTACCATCTAAGATGAGGGCCAATCGGGCAGCTGGCAAAAAACCACTCTATCGTCGCTTCTGGTTTTGGGCAGGTTTGGGTGTAGGTGGTGGGATAGTTGCCTTCATCTACGGCATCAGTTTAATAGATCGGACTTTGCCAGATCAGTCCGAGTTGAATGCTGTGTTTCGAGAGCAAACCCTGACCATTAAAGCTGCTGATGGCACTATTTTACTACAACAAGGTGAAGCGACCAGAGAACAGCTAAAGCTAGAACAAATACCAGATAATTTAAAAAAAGCTTTCATCGCCTCAGAAGATAGAAGATTTAGGCAACACAACGGAGTCGATCCGCAAGGAATTGTCAGAGCGAGTGTGAATAATTTGCGATCGCAAGGTGTGGTAGAAGGTGGTAGCACCATCACCCAACAGCTAACGCGGATTCTGTTTTTGAAACAAGAACAGACAATCTGGCGTAAACTCAAGGAAGTCCGCCTAGCCCAAAAAATGGAGCAAGAATTAACCAAAGATCAGATTCTAGAGCGTTACCTAAATCTGGTTTATTTGGGATCTGGAGCTTATGGTGTGGCAGATGCCGCCTGGGTATACTTTAGTAAATCGCCAGATCAACTTTCTCTGGCCCAAATGGCAACGATTGCTGGATTAGCTCCTGCTCCTAGCTTATACGCGCCAGATAAAAATCCCGAAGCGGCAAAACGGCGGCGGGACTTAGTATTGCTACGGATGCAAGAAGACAAAGTAATTACACCAGAGCAAAGACAGGCAGCAGTTCAAGAGCCATTAGACCTCAAAACCAGTTCACCCAAGCGAGTCCAAGTAGAATCACCCTACTTTACCAGCTACATCCAAAAAGAATTGCCCAAATATGTTTCTGCTAATGTGCTCAAAAGTGGGGGTCTAGTAGTAGAAACCACGCTCAACCCAAGTTGGCAAAAAGTGGCAGAAGAGGCAGTTGCGAAAACGTTGCGAAATCAAGGACGCTGGGAAAACTTTAAGCAAGCTGCAATGGTGGCCATAGACCCCCGCAACGGTGAAATTAAGGCAATGGTTGGGGGAAAAGACTTTGGTAAAAATCAGTTTAATCGAGTTACCCAGGCACAACGGCAGCCAGGATCGACATTTAAAGGGTTTGTATATGCCACTGCGATCGCAACCGGTAAAAGCCCCTATGATAGCTACGAAGATGCGCCCTTTGTCGTAGACGGCTATGAACCAAAAAACTATAGTGAAAACTTCCACGGTTCAATGAACATCCGAGATGCCCTTACCCGCTCTGTTAATATTATTGCGGTGAAGGTGTTAATCGATGTGGGATTTACTCCAACGATTAAACTTGCCCATGACATGGGGATAACATCTGAACTCAAGCCCACATACTCTTTAGCACTTGGCTCAAATGAAGTCAATCTGCTAGAGTTGACCAGCGCTTATGGTAGTTTTGCGACTCAAGGATTGCACGCAGAACCTCATGGTATTACTCGCATCCTCAACCGCCAAGGCAAAGTCATCTGGTCGGCTAATTTCAAGTCAAAACGGGCCCTTGACGCTGACAGTGCCGCCATCATGACTTGGATGCTACGCAATGTCGTCGAAGCGGGAACTGGTGGTGCTGCTCAATTAGATAATAGACCAGTTGCAGGCAAAACCGGTACTTCCGACGAAGCCCGCGATTTATGGTTTATTGGCTACATTCCTCAGATGGTGACAGGGGTCTGGTTAGGTAACGATGACAACCACCCTACTGATGGCAGTAGTAGTAGTGCTGCTTACACCTGGCACGAATTTATGGAAAAAGCGGTAGAGGGGATGCCCGTAGAAAAGTTTCCCAAACGACCCAAGTTAGAAGGTCGTAAAGGCACTATCAAAGCCCAGTCCATCAAGCCCAAACAAGTGCTGAATCATTCTATTGCCTCTGATGATGATGATAATGACTCAGAAGGGGAAAGAGCGAGAAATTCTAATTCTGAGGAGAGTGGTTCATCTAGGAGACGTAGAAGAAGGACAAGCTATTCTCAAGAAGAACAGCAAGCAAACGATTATACCCCAAGACGGAGAAGGCGCGATCGCACCGAATCAAGTTCTAGTAACTCCTCCTCAAAATCATCTACCTCAGAATCATCTACTCCACGGCGACGTTCTAGAAGAGTAGAATCTGATTCTCCTCCACCTCGAAGAACTCGGCGAGAGTTACCTCCCGCAAATAGTTCCGGTTCTTCAGGTTCTTCATCGTCACAACCATCTTGGCGAGATAGACTTAGACCTTCTCAACAGTAATTAAGTAATGAAAAATAGACTGATATAACAACCTTGTCGGGAGACGTAGAGTGTCCGCATAAAATTTTAAGATAATATCAAAGGAAAACGGTTAAAATTGCGTGTCATACGTCTCCACTAACTGTGTGGAGGCGAATTAATGGAAACTGGGTATTCACTTAAGAACTTTATTGTTTGCGTACATAACTACAGCTGATAAGAAGCCGTTAAAGCCACTGCCAAAGCATCAGCAGCATCATCCGGCTTAGGAATTTCATCTAAATCCAGCTCCCGCGCTACTGCCTCTTGCACTTCTGATTTATCAGCATTACCATAACCTGTTAAAGCTTGTTTAATTTGAGCCGGAGTAAACTCTACATAAGAAAGACGACGCTGGCCTAAGACTAAAATGACTATACCCCGCGCCTGTGCAACCAAGATTGTATTTGACATCCGATAGAAGAATAGTTTCTCGATCGCCACTAAATCTGGTTGAAATTCTTCCATCAGGGTGTGTAAATCATCAAACAAGGTACATAAGCGCTGCCCCATTTCTACATCTGCTGACGTTTTAATTACTCCAAAATCCAGCATATTTACTGTAGTCTCTTGCACCTTTTTGAGATTTTGTGTCCAGCTAATTGCCCCAAATCCTAAAATTGCCAGTCCTGGATCTAATCCTAAAATTCGTTTTTCCATTAAATTCACTTTTACCAAGCCAGGGTATTGTTTAACTAAAAATACTGGCAATCTTCACGACTTGCTCTTAGTCTAATAGGATTGACAAATATAATAGTTTCACGCCTGGTGTTTTAAACCAAGCGGTGTAAATTTTCTGTTAATTATTGTTTGTAGCACTGCTCCAAATCAGGTATGTCAATTGGTTTTCTCAGACAAGCCCTCAACGCCCTGCAAAAGCAGTCGCGCTCTCGTACTTCTTATCGGGTTAACCAGTGGTTCAAATGGTTATCCCCTGGACTATCGGTAAAACGTTGGTTATTGATTAGTGTTGGGGGTGTACTGCTAGCGAGTTTGGGGTTAGCCATTTGGATTAAGCTGACTCCAATTTTTTGGCTGATTGAGTTGGTTAAAGGTTTCTTAGGAGTGATCGCCAACCTCTTACCTAACTATATCAGTGGACCTTTGGTGATACTTGGCGGCTTGCTGTTAGTGCTTTGGGGGCAAACTCGCACGGTAGGCTCAATTACTAAAGTACTAAGAGCAGAAGGCGGAGAGGAACTCATCGATGTCTTACTGGCTCATCGTCGATTGTACCGAGGTCCAAAAATAGTGGTAATTGGTGGTGGTACAGGACTTTCTACGTTGTTAAGGGGACTGAAAACCTACAGCGCTAATATTACTGCAATTGTCACTGTCGCCGATGATGGTGGATCTTCTGGGCGTTTGCGTCAAGAATTTGGAGTGCTACCACCAGGGGATATTCGCAATTGTTTGGCTGCACTAGCAGATGAAGAAAAGTTACTAACAGAATTGTTTCAATACCGTTTTCGGGCTGGAGATGGATTAACGGGTCACAGTTTTGGCAATTTGTTTTTAACGGCAATGAGTGATATTACTGGAGATTTAGAACAAGCAGTTGCAGCCAGTTCTAAAGTTCTAGCGGTGCGAGGACAAGTACTACCAGCAACTCTCAGTGATGTTCGCCTCTGGGCAGAATTAGCCGATGGTCGTCGGATTGAGGGGGAGTCTAGTATTCCGAAAGCTGGCGGTAAAATTGTCAAAATTGGCTGCATTCCAGCTAATCCTCCAGCGGTACCAGCAGCTATTAAGGCAATTAAAGAAGCTGATTACATCATTATTGGCCCAGGTAGCCTTTATACAAGCTTGATTCCTAATTTATTAGTACCAGAAATTGCCGATGCGATCGCTCAATCAGATGCTCCCCGTATTTATATCTGCAATATAATGACTCAACCAGGAGAAACTGAAGGCTACACTGTTGCCGACCACATCAGAGCAATTGATGCTGCTTGTGGACAAAGACGGTTATTCGATGCTGTACTGATACACAAAAAATCCCCCTCAGAGCAATCACTCATCCGCTACGCCCAACAAAACTCTCATCCCGTTTTCCTCGATAGAGAAGCAGTAACTCAGCTAGGGCGACGGATTGTTCCAGCTAATGTTTTGTATGAAGATGAAACAGGTTTTGTACGTCACAATCCCCAGAAACTAGCACAAGTGTTATTGCGGTGGTACGGTAGAAGTCAGCCCCTTCGGGGAATTCAAAATTCAAAATTCAAAATTAAGGAAAATGAAAATTAGTCATTAATCTAAACTAGGACTTACGAACACTCTACGAATTCTTCTCTACGAGACGCTGGACGTTCGCGTAGCGTTCCGTTGGCGCAGCCTCTTGTAGAGAAACAAAGGCGTGCTTGGCGTCTTTTCTACGAGACGCTATGCGTTCTGAAGGAAAGGCGGTTCGAGAAATTAAGCTTTTGGCGATTTTTGCGTAAGTTCTATTAACAAAGGACTAATGACAAATTATGAAAATTTTTCTTGCAGATACAGAAGCAACCCTGCGCTTAGGTATTACTCTTGGCGAATCCCTGACACCTGGCAGTGTAATTTTACTAGAAGGTGATTTAGGCGCTGGTAAAACCACTTTAGTTCAAGGCATCGGTAAAGGTCTGGGAATTGCTGAACCCATTGTCAGTCCGACTTTCACGCTGATTAATGAGTATACGGAAGGGCGCTTTCCCCTTTACCATCTAGATTTATATCGCTTAGAACCGCAAGAAGTTGCAACCCTAAATTTAGAAAGTTACTGGGAAGGTGTTGAAGTCATACCAGGAATTGTGGCAGTTGAATGGGCAGAACGATTACCCTACAAGCCAGATAGTTATTTGAGCGTGAGTTTGACTTATGGACATGAAGGCACTCGTCAAGCCGAACTCACACCATTCAATTATGCCATTAGCAAAGTCATTGCCGCGATTTAAGTTTATCTCCCGACTAAAGTAGAAGGTATAGCAAAAGCCGTGGTGGTTAGGACATTAACAGATGATAAAACTTATATACAAAGCTACTTTTCACCCAGTCCCCAGTCCCTAGTCACCAGTCCCTTGCGATATTTCACTTTTTTGACTGCAACACTCGTTCTATCTGCCACTTCCACGTTCACCACTGTCAGTTACTAACATTGTTATCTCAACCAAAACAAAAATATTTAATCAGTTTTTCTTCAATAGAAAACTGGTGGTAAGCTTTGCTAACACCCGTCTCTATAAATTTAGGAAAGTTGGCAACACACTGGTTTTCTTCTAAAGGGAGACTATTTTTTCCTTCACTCCCTTAAATCCAGGTGAGTTTATATTATCCGAATAGTATTAAATCAAAAGTGAGTCTTAACTAAACGGGATATAGGCATCTACTAGTTTTATTACTGTAATAAGCAGTTACAAACTGATTTAGATGGTTGGTATACGAATTAAGCAAATGTAAATAAACTGTTGTTGGGTTCAATGAAAGTTTTGAGAGAACTTAGTCAGCTTCGATTGAACCCGATTAGTTCCCTACTGTAGTTCAAAAAAGGAATCTAGATTATTTAGCAGTGAATGCTAGTAGAAAAAGTTAAGTAATCATCATTGTTTGTATAATTTTAACTTATCTTACACTTACTATTCCCAAGTTAAGTTCACAATCTATACAAAAAAATAAAGTATTTTATAAATTTACAAAATTAGTTTTAATAATTTTAACTAGCAATAAATTCTTATATTCACATCTGTAATTAGCACCAATCTCAAGAAAATATTAACTAAAATATCTCGTACTTATACATATTTTATCTAGAAATACAAGATAGTGGGACTTAGGCAAAAAACACCGATAAAATGACCTAAAACGTATATCCCAAATGGTTTTGACATGATTTTGCTTGGTTTATTTCCCTTACCCCACAAGGGTTTAAGGCTTATTTATTCCTCAAAAATGTTTAAGTACCGCTAGTCAAAGTTGCTTTCGTTACAAATCTTCATCAAAATTATATTCCGATATATCGTGATATATTCCGATATATCGTATATTAGAGAAAGTTGATTTGAGATTCACTCATGTTTAGACATTTTCGGTCACGTTTTGGCGCACCTGCATGGGCAGGAATTAGCGAAGAGGATTCATTGCTTGTTAGGTCTTGGTTTGGGCATGGCAAGCATCAGGGTAGACATCATGACAAACACTTTGGCAATGAAATGTTTGGTCGTGGTTGGGGAGATGAATATCGGACTCGTCGGGGTGACATCAAGTTTATTCTGCTGGAATTGTTATCTGAGCATCCTAGTCATGGTTACGACCTGATTAAAGAGATGGAAACTCGCTATGGTGGTTTCCGTCGCCTCAGTCCAGGCTCAGTCTATCCAACACTCCAATTGCTGGAAGAAGGCGGTTATCTCAAAAGCGCACAAGAAGGTGGCAAGCGCATTTACACAATTACGGATGAGGGTAGACAATTATTGGCAGAACGTACCCAGCAAGAACCTTCAGACTCTCCTTGGGATACGTTCAAAAGTTTTGTTACAGGTAAGCCCCAAGAGTTTATTGAGTTACGGAATGCCGCTACAGAATTAGCTGCCGCAGTGGTACAGGTTGCTCGTAGTGGGAATATGGAGCGGATAAATCGGGTGCGTGAGCTTTTAGAGCAAGTTAAACGGGAAATTTACACGATTCTGGCTGAAAAATAAGTATAGGCTCGTAGTAAGAATTTTAGTCCTTATTTTCTAAGCACTAAAGTCCTTACTACAAACCCTCTAGTAGTTTGCTTACATTGTTGATCGCATTAGCGTTCGCTGTTCAACATTTGCAATTTAAACCCTGTTATGCTTCTGGATAATTTAGCTCCTGAACTACTTGCTTATCCCGGAAAGTGACAGAAGCTGTTTACGGACGCGATCGCTTCCGTTATGGATGGAAGAAACAAGTAAAATCCTCTTCCCTTGTGCATTCTGCCTTCTGCCTCCTGCCTTGTTTCTTAAAAGAGGGATAAGTCCTATTTTACATTCGCTCCTTTGGCAAACTTCCCATCCCCCAAGCTAAGTATTCAAGCGAATTAAATATTATCTGTTGCCTCAATCAAAGCACTGCAAATTCCTGGTTCACTCATCGAATGTCCGGCATCAGGAACCACTATAAATTCGGCTTCTGGCCAAGCACGATGTAATTCCCAAGCTGATATCATTGGGCAGACTACATCATAGCGTCCCTGAACAATTACAGCCGGAATATGGCGGATGCGGTCTACATTTAAGAGTAACTGATCTTCTGTTTCCAAAAATCCCTTATTCATAAAGTAATGACATTCAATCCGAGCGAAAGCAGAAGCAAATTCACTCTCGCCAAACTTTTGCATCAGTTCTGGATCTAGAAAAAGTCTACTGGTACTAGCTTCCCAAATTGACCAAGCACGCGCTGCTGTTAATTGAATTTCCAAATCTGGATTGGTCAAACGTTTGTAATATGCTGCGATCAGATCGTCACGTTCATCTACAGGAATTGGTTTAAGATATCCTTCCCAAGCATCAGGAAAAATATAGCTAGCACCCTCTTGGTAAAACCAGCGCAACTCTTTTTGTCTCAACATGAAGATCCCACGCAGAATTAATCGCGTGCATCGAGAGGGATGGGTTTGACTGTAGGCTAATGATAAAGTGCTACCCCAACTACCACCGAAAACCGCCCACTTTTCTATACCTAAATGTTGGCGCAGTTTTTCGATATCACTGACTAAATCCCAAGTGGTGTTTTCTCGTAATTCGGCATGGGGAGTACTTTGACCACAACCGCGCTGGTCAAACATGACTAATCGCCATTTTTCTGGGTGGAAATATTGCCGATAAAAACCTGGACATCCACCACCAGGACCCCCATGTAGCAAAACGATGGGTTGACCTTGCGGGTTTCCTGACTCTTCATAATGGATAGTATGAAGATCGGAAACTTGTAAACTACCTTCTAAGTAAGGCTCGATCGCTGGATAAAGTTCTCGCATTTTTGATATTTTATCAGTAATGTTGTCATGCGATCGCTATATTTTAGTAAAACAACTTCAATCTCTTCATGTCAGGTGATTGAGTAATACACTAGCTTTGATATGGCGATCGCGCAATAATTCTGCATCTATTTTTCCATTTAAAATCTCGCGTAGCAAGACAACATACGGAGCATCCATTTTTGGAAAATATACAAGTTTTAGAAGAAAATAACACAGATAAACAAGTATGAATCAGTAACGATGAACCAAGATAAACAAGAACAACTGAAAGCCTGTTTAGAATAATTAGTAACATTGATAAGGGCAAATTTTACATTCACGCAAGAGGTTTAATTTGGGAGCATCCCACTTTGGCGAAAACATCAAATAGTGAGTGTTCCATTAAGGTAAGCACAACGGACAGAAAGTACCGAATTAACGTTCTCAA
>NZ_JBALDC010000089.1:0-86352 GCF_036917575.1 Nostoc sp.
GTGCTTATCAGACATATAAGCCTTTAAGTTGGTTACATTCTGATGATCTAAGCATTCGGTAAATTGTTCAAGTTATTTTTACATGATGCCTAAGCACGACACCATGAGTAGGACAGATTGGTATTGTCGCTCCGACAATGCGGCGATACCAAACGTAGTCTCCTTGAGGACATATATATTTTTGAGAAGATATTGCTTGACCTTTACCTGGAAGTGGCTCAAAACCCTTTGATACCTGCTTCTCACTAAGAAACTCCGCTATCCAATTGCGAGTGTCTGCCTGACTTTTCAAGATTTCTAAAATCTGCTTATCGACTTCCTGTCCAGCTTTAGCTTGTGCTAATAGTTCAGCCAATTGTTTGTCTACTTGAACCGCATCATTTCCTAAAAGTTCTGGAAGAAAAGGACGAATTGAATGGCCACCCTCCAGAATGTCGTCAGGTTCAAACGTCACAGCTGAAACCTTATTATGTAATATTAATACCTAATTTTTTAGTTATACACTGAAACAGACTAACGCAGTTAATTTTCCAACACTGATGCAGTCTATACCACTATTACTCAGGTTTTACCTTTTACATAAATAAACACATTGCCGCTATCAAGAATGCAACATTTAATTTGTGAAGTCCTTTAATAGCAGACTTTTTCAGAGAATAAAATAAACGACCATTAAAATGTGAATTTTCTGGTTTTGCGACCTCAATTTGTGAAAAGTTTGAAAATATCTAGTCAATTTTGATCAATCATATAAATGAATAAAAACCTTGTAGAGCAAGGTTTTTGCAAGTTAAAGTTAGCGACATTAATTTGTTAAGTAACGACATTTAATTTGTGAATATACAGTCCGAAAAAACTTCAACTTAGACGGCCTAACTTTTTCTAAAGCAAGTTTTGCAGCAAAAAGGCTCAAGCATTCCTGCCTGAGCCATGACTAAATTTAATTTATAGACTAGCTTCCAGAGCTATATCTTTCGATTGGTAGTTCGGTAGTGGATAAACTCAGGTAAAATTTCTGGCTTTAGTAATGTAAGATGATTATCTGGATGATGTCTGGTTGAAATCTCTAACCAAAACAAAGTCTAAATTACTAAAGCTGAGAATTGGGAAACTCCGGTGAAATTCCGGGACTGTGCCGCAGCTGTGATGGGATTACCCAAGTCAGAATGCCAACTCTCAGGATTCCTCAAGACACACTCACCGTCTACTCCCTGCGTTGCACAGGGAAGGAGTTCTAAGTTTGCTTTCTGGATTTACCACTTGTCCTGGCTTGTTTTATGCCACACCCGCCGCAGATGGTATATTATCTCGCATAAGAATACCAGGTGGAATTATTAGTAGCCAGCAGTGCCGTGCGATCGCAGATATAGCAGAACAGCACGGTGGCGGCTATATAGATGTGACTAATCGAGCTAATCTACAAGTTCGTGAAATCCGCACTGGAATAAATGCTGAGGTTCTGAAGTACCTACAAAATATGGGATTGGGTTCTGACAATAGTGTTGTAGACCAAATCCGCAATATTATGACCAGTCCAACTGCTGGTATCGATCCCCAAGAATTAATCGACACTCGCCCTTTTGTCCAAGGTTGGGATGATTATATTGCAGCACATCCAGCGCTTTCGGGACTGTCGGCCAAATTTAGCGTTTGCTTTGATGGCGGTGGGATAATTCAGGTGAGCGATCGCTTGAATGATATCGCCTTTGCAGCTGTCTTAGTTAAGGATAATGTTTACTTTCGCCTCTATCTGAGTGTCGGCGATAAGGGGCAACCGCCTAGCGATACAGGGATTTTGTTACCACCAGAGGAATGTTTGCCCGTTTTGGCAGCCTTGGCAAATGTCTATCTAGCTTATAGTCATACTTCGAGTAAACGGCGGCTACGTTTGAGAGAGTTATTGAATACTTTGGGTTGTGAAAATTATCTCCAGGAAGTTCAACAGCGTTTACCTTTTTCTCTTTTATACATTGAAATAAAAAAAGACTTACTCCCCCAGCAAGGCAAGGCAGAGAAATATCATTATATTGGCATCCATCCCCAACGTCAGCAAGGCTTATTTTACATTGGTGTTGTCTTGCCTCTTGGTCGATTGGAAAGTAGACAGATGCGGGGTTTAGCAGATTTAGCAGCGAAATATGGTAGTGGAACTCTTAGGTTAACGCCTTGGCAAAATTTGCTGCTTACAGATATTCCTCAGCAATGGGTTGCTGATGTCCAAAGTGAAGTTGCTTTCTTAGGATTAAATTCCTCTGCAACCAACATCAAGAGTGGGTTAGTTGCCTGTTCTGGAAAAAAGGGTTGCGCCGCTTCTGCTACGGATACCAAAAGTCATGCGTTGACATTGGCAAAGTATCTTGAAACTCGCGTTACTCTCGATTACCCAGTTAATATCCACTTCACTGGCTGCGAAAAATCTTGTGCCCAACATAGCAAGAGTGATATTACTCTGCTTGGTGTCAGCATCAATGCAGACAATGAAACTGTAGAGAGGTATCACATTTATGTTGGTAACAGCAACCATAAATTCGGACGCGAACTATATCAATATGTAACTTTTACCAAACTACCTGCATTAATAGAGCAGATGCTATATGTATATAAAATTCAACGCTTAAATTCTGATGAGTCCTTTGGGGAATTTGCTAATCGATATCCACTGACACAATTACAGCAATTGTTTAATATTATTCCTCAATCATTCGTGAATAACAAGATTCCTAACTTTTGAGAGAAGTCGGCAGTCTAAGCCTTTCGATTTTTATAGCTCAATCCCTAATTTAAAATCCCAAATTTAATGCCCAATTATATCCGAGATGCCAACGAAATTTACCGTAATTCCTTTGCAATCATCCGGTCAGAAGCAAACTTAGATATATTGCCACCGGATGTAGCAAAAGTTGCTGTGCGTCTAATTCATGCCTGTGGAATGACGGATATTGTCACTGACTTGGGATATTCACCAACAGCAGTACAATCCGCAAGAGCAGCATTAGCCGCAGGTGCGCCAATTCTGTGCGATTGCCGGATGGTTGCCGATGGTGTCACCAGACGGCGGTTGTCTGCAAACAATCAAGTTATCTGTACCCTAAATGAGCCAGAAGTGCCAAAACTTGCCCAAAGTATGGGTACTACAAGGTCGGCAGCAGCTCTAGAATTATGGCGATCGCACCTCGAAGGCTCAGTAATCGCAATTGGCAATGCGCCCACAGCCCTGTTTAGGTTGTTAGAAATGCTCGATGCAGGAGCGCCCAAACCTGCGATTATCTTGGGCTTTCCAGTGGGGTTTGTCGGTGCAGCAGAATCGAAAGCCGCACTGGCAGCAGACAGCAGAAATGTACCATTTTTAACCTTACACGGTCGGCGCGGTGGAAGTGCGATCGCGGCAGCAGCAGTTAACGCCCTGGCAACGGAGGAAGAATGAATATGCAATCCAAAGGTCGTCTCTATGGAATTGGTGTCGGCCCAGGCGATCCCGAACTATTGACCCTGAAAGCGCTGCGGTTATTACGTGCGGCTCCTGTGGTAGCTTATCAATCAGCCACAAATAAAGAAAGTATTGCTAGAGCGATCGTGGCGCAGTATCTTCCTGGCAATCAAATCGAGGTGCTATTTCACCTCCCCCGCGCTTTAGAACCAGAAAAGGCAAAGTCTATTTATGACCAGGAAATTGAACCAATCGCCGATCATTTAGCAGCAGGTCGAGATGTTGTGGTGCTATGTGAGGGCGATCCATTTTTCTATGGTTCATTTATGTACCTGTTCACGCGGTTATGCGATCAGTACCAAACAGAAGTTGTCCCTGGAGTTTCTTCGCTGATGGCTTGTCCGGTAGCTTTGGGTGTACCTTTCACCTACTACACCGATATTCTCACCGTCCTACCAGCACCATTACCAGCAGAAGAATTGACTACACATCTGCTGATGACCGATGCAGCAGCAATTATGAAATTAGGTCGTCACTTTCCTAAAGTACGAGATATCCTGCATAAATTAGGGTTAGCATCACGGGCAAGATATATTGAACGGGCATCAACATCACAGCAACGCATCGTACCCTTAGATGAAGTTAATCCAGATGAAGTACCCTATTTCTCAATGATTGTGATTCCTACCAAGAATCGACTATAGTCTTTTGATGAATATCGAAAATCTTACAACAGTTTTGTTTTGCATGAAGTAGAAAGTTACGGGTTTTGAGGCAGGAGGCAGGAGGTAGAAATGATGTTGAGTCTTGCATTTTGTACCTCATTTCCTTGCAAACTACTGTAAATAAGCTAATGCGCGAAAAGAATTGTACCTTTTTGCATTCAGATCGTCCTAAGTCAATTGGTGATCTGGACTTTGAAATACAAATGACTAATGACCAATGACCAATGACAACTCTCACGACTAAATATACAAATTAAATGCGTAACAGCTTAGAATAACCTCCTGGCAGATTGAACCAGGAGAGTTGAAAAAAATGGATTCATCTTTACAAGCGTTGTAGCAGACTTAAACCGTGGCTATCAGTACCACAGGTATTGAAAAGAAAGTATTCATCAGCTAACTTTTGCACTTGTTCTGATTCCAAGGTGCTGGGTTTCCAGGGGTTAGGGTTATTGTAAGCGTAGAAAGTTTCCACACCATCGATCCCATTTTGCGCCGCAGCTGGAATTAAATCAAAAAGCGATCGCTTATAACGAGCTGGATGAGCCAGAACTGCTAATCCCCCAGCTTCATGAATAGCCGCAATCACGTTACTTGCCTGATATTCTTGGCCTGTAGTTGCCTTTCTTTGCAGATAAGGTTTCATACTAGGGTGTTCTGTTGCAAAAGCATAAGCCAAAATGTGAACTTCTATATTTAAAAGGTTGGCATTGATTTCTACGCCACTCCACAGGTAAGGAATGCTTACATTAGGATTATTCCACTTCCAATCTTCTAACCAAGCAAGGGCCGCTTGATAGCCGATAATACCATGATGATCGGTAATGGCTAAACCTTTTAGCCCAATAGTCATCGCCTGCTCGATCAATGCATTTGGCTGCAACCTTCCATCCGAGTGGACAGTGTGCATGTGAAAGTTGAATAACTTTGGACAACTATGTGCATCAATGTTACGGAATACTTGCTTCAAAAGTTCTGCCGAAGCTGTAGTACGGGCCAAATTTACAACCATAACCCCCCTGAAGAAAAATATATTTTCTTAACACACCAAAACACCACATCTTTAGATGAGAAAGAACCAACACTAAAAATTAGTATCAGCTGCTACTTTCTCAGCTTTCTCAGCAAATTTTTCAATATGTTAAGACTACGTTAGCAAATCTTAATCTCAGTAGTCATGGGTAGTTTGAACTACTTTAATTTTAAGTAGTGATAAATATTACATTTAAATTTTAATAAATATGCTTCTAGTATTTGTGTAAATGACTTATAAAATAATGCTTTTATAGAGTAATTATCTCTAATAAGTCTGAAATACTAAATAGTTTTGGGTATAGAAAATGCTATTTATATCAATAATTACGTGTTTTTTCTCACCCATAATGACTTTAGCGTAGGCGAGCATTTACCGCAGGTATCGGCTAAGTGAGTCTACACTTTGAGAAAACTAGTACAGTGCGGCGTCCATTATACCCCTCGCGCAATTCCAAAAGAGTCTCCCTTCAAAGTGACTCCAAGGGGTTCTACCACTACCTCGCGGGAAACAGACGCTTCAACTCTGCCGGCAATCACAGCCGAAAGTTGATGTTCTCTTGCAAGTAGAACAATTCTCTCTGCATCCTGTTTAGACTCTGTATAGAATGCGAATCCTGCACCGTAATTGAACACTGAAAGCATCGTCTCAGCCCCACCTTCAAGATGACTCTCAACAAATGTAAATATCTCTGGTACTGGCAGTATCGTTTCAATGACATACCGAAGCGGCTTCACCGACCTCATCAGTTTTTGCCAGCCATGACCAGTGATATTTTCCATCGCCGTGGGACGAATTCCCTCACTAAGCACGCCCTGTACAAACGGTGTATAAAGATACGACGCAGCATTCATTGCTTCCCAGAACTCCTGCCCACTTGGGAGTTTTGTTCTATAACCATCAGGGAGCGACTCAGCAAGCTTTCGCAACGGGGTAAAGCCGTTCTCATGGGGGCCAGAACTTTCGACGAGAACAATAGTATTGCCGACATCCAGACGCGAACTATCAATGGGAGCGACACCAGCCGGCATAACCCCAAAAACCGAGCCGGCGATGTCGAGCCGCCCTGGAATCATCTTAGTTTTTAGTTGAGGAGTTTCGCCTGAAAGATAGACACATCCTACTCGTTTGCATCCTTCAACGACTCCATCCAGAAACCCATCAAGAAAAGCAGGGGTAAAAATTGTTTCAGGAGTACTCGACGGCAGATAAAGACCGAGAAGTATAGTCTGCATACCTGAAGTTGCAGCATCGTTAGTCAGACACGAAATGATCTTGACACCAATATTCCACCAGAATCGTCGAAGTTCTTCTTCAGAAAGGTCGTCAGGGCGGGTATCGTCTGCTGTGCCCAGTCCTTCCGGGACAAGCGTCATCGAAAGTTCTCTAGCCCCCACCTCCAAAAACGGAGCGAGGTTGAAGCTAAAAGCGTTAGCGCTTGCTCCCAGACCTGACGCGGGCACGATGCCGTAAGCGCTTGCAAAGCCAAGTGTGCGTTTTGCGGCATCGATAAAGCGTCGTTTTGCAGCATCGAGAGTATCATAATCGACTTGATCGAGAGCTTGAGCCATCAGGTTACGTTTTAAGTTAGAAGTTAAGAGTTAGCAGTTAAAAGTTAAGAAAACTCATAACTCATAACTTTAAAATACCTCAAAATACCTCATCTTCAATACCGCGCCACCATTCCCCCAAATTCATCAAGTCTTGATAAATATCTTCTAATTCTTTGATGTAGACATCATTTGTCAGGGTAGCTCGACGCTCTTGCAATTTCTTGAGGCGTAGTTGTATCAATACCCAAGGTTTAGAGATGCTATTTGTTGCTTCGATATATTGCGCTAGTTCTTTGCTATCCATATATTTTATATTTTGATTTTCATGTCACCACTCTTATTTAGGCGATGTCTGTCCGACTACTGGAAAACAGAAAAGGGAGAAATTAAAAAGAACTTCTCCCTTTACTATTGGGCTTTCTGCTTCAAATTTTGTAAATTAACTTATTACTTCTACTTTACATAGTCTGGCACAAGCGGAGTAGACGTATTTAGCTTTGCCATTCTCAAAAGGTAAGAAGCAGTTTACTAAGAGGCATCGCACTCAGTTCAAAACCGAAATTAATTAAGCTTTAGCCAAGTTTTCAGCAGCAAAGTCCCAGTTTGCTAAGTTGTCTAGGAAGTTCTTAATGAACGCTGGACGGGCGTTTTTAAAATCAATGTAGTAGGCGTGTTCCCAAACATCCAAGGTTAGGAGTGCTTTCTGACCATGAGCTAAGGGATTTTCTGCATTCGGTGTTTTGATCACTTTCAGCGTACCACCATCATCGATCAGCCAAGACCACCCGCTACCGAATTGAGTTGCAGCCGCGTTAGAGAACTCTTCTTTGAATTTGTCAAGGCTACCAAAATCTTTATCGATTTTGGCTGCGAGTTCACCAGTGGGTGTGCCACCACCTTGTGGTTTCAAGGAATTCCAGAAAAAAGTGTGGTTCCAAACTTGGGCAGCGTTGTTGAAGATTCCCGTTTTCGAGGAGTCTTTAAAGGAAATTTTGATCACCTCTTCCAGAGACTTATCAGCAAGTTCTGTACCTTCAGTCAGCTTGTTAAGATTGTCTACATAAGCTTTATGATGCTTACCATAGTGATACTCGAAAGTTTCAGCTTTCATGCCGTAAGGCTCTAGAGCATCCTTTTCAAAGGGCAGTGGGGGCTGTACAAATGCCATTGTGTCATCCTCTCTTTATCGGTTTCCATTTTTAAGCTATTGCAGAAGCTTGGAAATTAATAGCTTTATTTTCAAGAGTTTTATGTCTTTGATCGTGGAACATAAAACTTAACATCGTCATTCTACTACCAAAGTGAAACGAAAAACAAAGTCTTTCTCTAATAAGTTAAATCGCTCGTATGCAATCACTACAAATAAAAATGGCTAATATTTCATATCTAAAGACATATATTACAATCTGATTTGAAACACATCAATCGCAAAGCTTATGTTTTGGAATTCTCTTATAATTAGCAGACTTCTTAGTTCAGAAATAATTCAGGAGTGCGATGACAATTGGTATTAAGTAATTAAAAGCAGCAATTAAAGCTTTGAAACTTCTACCTGTAGTAAGATTAATTGTTATTTAGATAATCAGTCTAAGGCTGGATGAATTAATTTGAAAAGAAGTTACTAATTAAAATAATTGGCTAAATTTTGGCACTGTCTCTGGGTGCAGGAAATCTAGAGTTAGGAAGGCAGGGCAGAGCAGTCGCATCATATCAATAAAGTTATTTCATTATCAATAAACTCCAAAACCATCTGATTAATCTCTGCTTCTTGACAAAGATTTTGGAGATTGTCTTGAGGCTTAGAAAATTAAATAAAACAGTAAATACTGTTTTTTTCGTTGATTCTTAACCTTGGTTATGAGAAAGAAGTATAATTTGGATGCGTTTGTTTTAGAGTCTGCCCTCTTTACAAAGCACAAAAAGAAACTAATGAAACACTTTACCCTGTTTACTTTTCTGTATCTAGTAGCGGGAGTTTGCTTAACGGCGATCGCACTTGGGCATCCTGACATCACTCCAAACCATAAAATAACCCTGCTAATTAATGCTGGACTGTTATACCTTGTCGCCGTCCTTAGTACCTTTCGATTTTGGCGACAAGGCTTGATAAGCAGGCAAGAGAGACTGCGCGATAAACCTGCTTGGGATCGGAATTTTTACATAATTTTATTTTTACTGATCATTGGATTGACGCTTTTTATAGCGATACCTGACTTGGTGAATCACAACTGGGCAATAGAGGCGATCGCCAGAGTATCTGTCGCGCCATTGGTCATTCTGACAAGTATAGAACAACTCTTAATTAGAAGCCAAAATCGGTAATAATCCAATACGCTTGGGTTAAGGCTAAAATTCTTTGCTAAAATCAATTTTTTTAACAAACTGCTAAGAACGCGTAGACACGAAGTGGCTTCTCGCAGGGTAGGACGCAAAGAGAATAAAGAAATGCTTAACTAAACTGTATTGGGCAATAATCCCGATTACAGGTATTTTTTTTATTAGTGACCAGAAGAGTACAACTAAAAGTGGGAGACAAGGTGACAGCAGCAGAGATTGATTAAATGGTTGTTTTCTTGTCTCCTTGCTCTCTTTGATGACTACTACTCAGATAGACGTTGCTGGTAGTAGTTAACAATTTTTGCCGTGACTTCAGACACGTCCAAACCATCAGTTTGCACTTCGATCGCATCTGCTGCTTTTTGCAAAGGTGAAACTTTGCGTGTACTATCTTTCCAGTCACGTTCAGCAATATCGTGTTCCAGCTGCTCTAAACTCACTTCAGGTTGACCTTGGGTGTTAAAGTCTTGCTGACGGCGACGGGCGCGTTCACTCACAGAAGCGGTTAAGAAGATTTTCACTTCGGCATCGGGGAATACGTGAGTACCAATATCCCGACCTTCAGCAACTAAACCACCTTTTTTGCCCCATTTTTGCTGTTGTTTAACCAGTGCTTGACGGACTGCGCTTTGTGCCGCGATCGCCGATACTTGAGATGTTACCTCAATTGTACGAATTGCCTGGGTAACATCAGTGCCGTCAATCCAAACCCGCACGGACAATTGTAAATCCTGGGTGGGAGTAAGTTCAATTTTACACTGATTAGTTAATTCGGCGATCGCACACTCATCCTCAATAGCAATCTTCTTTTGCAATACTAACCAAGTGACAGCACGGTACATCGCTCCTGTATCTAAATACACTAAACTCAGGTTTGCTGCCACTTGCCGCGCCACTGTGGATTTTCCAGCACCAGCTGGGCCATCAATAGCGATAATAGGTTGACGATCGCGCAATATGATGTTGTCAATCAAACGTGTAGCACCAAAACGAGCTGCGATCGCCAACATTCCTTCCTCCTCAAGTTTTTCTAAAGACATCAACGTAGTCGGTTCAACCAATTCAATATATTCCACACAGTCCGTGCTGACCATTGCCACTTCTTGCTGTACCACTGCTATCAACTTGTTACTATTGCGATCGCCTGCAATGAATGCAGCTTGGGCTCGTCGCAAGCCTCGATATAACACCGCTGCTTGCTCTTTTACCGTTGCCGTCAAATATTGATTGCGAGAACTCAAAGCAAGACCCGACGCTTCCCGTACTGTTGAACAAGCAACAATTTCTACTGGCAAATTTAAGTCAGCTACTAAGCGTTTAATAATTGCTAGTTGCTGACCATCCTTTTCACCAAAGTAGGCACGGTCAGGCTGTACCAAGTTGAAAAGTTTGGTAACAATCGTAGCGACACCCTGAAAGTGACCTTGCCGAGAACGACCACACAAGCCTGTTATCATAGCAGATGGCGGGATAACTTGTGTAACCTTTGATTCTTGTATACTCTTCTGAGAAACTGCCATCTCTTCCGGAGTCGGTGCAAAAATGGCATCAACCCCAGCTTGTTCGCAAAGTTTTTGGTCTTGCTCTAAAGTGCGAGGATAGCGTTGATAATCCTCGTTAGGAGCAAATTGCAAGGGATTGACGAAAATACTCACAATCACCGTCGAATTTTCTTGCCGCGCCCGTTGAATCAAGCTTAAATGACCTTGATGCAAATTTCCCATCGTTGGCACCAGACCGACTGCCGTCTGATACCAAGCAGTCATCTCATCTAATCTCAGATCCTCAGTAACTGCAATCAGCTTGTTTTCTGAGCAGTGTTTAGTTAAATAGCAGCGTAAAGCTGCGACTGTTGTCAGCAGGCGCACAAAAATACCCCTAGTTCTTATCGATCCCTCCCCCGTTAGTTTATATCTGAAATAGAGGGAAGAGTTGATTGAACTAGGGGTATTGTTATGGGGATTGGGGATTGGGGATTGGGGATTGGGGATTGGGGATTGGGGATTGGGGATTGGGGATTGGGGATTGGGGATTGGGGATTGGGGATTGGGTATTGAAAATACTTTTTCCTAGTCCCTAGTCTCTAATCCCCAGTCCCCAGTCCCTAGATTATTTCCCCAAAACTTCAATATTTACTGGTGCAACACCACTGCCCATCATTCCCAAAATCCGAGCCGCCCCGGCAGACACGTCAATGATTCGACCACGAATGTATGGGCCGCGGTCATTAATCCGCAACACTACAGAACGACCGTTGCGGGTGTTAGTTACACGCACTTGCGTACCAAAAGGTAAGCTACGATGGGCGGCAGTCATTTCTTCTGGATTGAATCTCTGTCCGCTAGCAGTACGATTTCCAGAACCGTCATAACCGTAATAAGAAGCCATGCCGATTAAGGTGGCTCGTATTACACCGACGGCAATCTGTTGAGGTAGCTTTGGTATCGATACTGGTAGACGTACTGGTAAATTAGCAATTTCTTTTAAGGGAGATGCATTGCCTAGTAGCCTCCGCAGGCGATTGGTTGCTTGCAACGCATCTTGCGCTAGATCGTTGGTGGTACCTGCTAATCGCGTACCTTGGTTGATTTCTACCAACTCTTCGTCATTAATTTTGATTACATAGCGATCGCCATCTTCTTGGACAGGGAGGCTTTTGTTTTGCGCTTGATTGGCAGTAGATTTTTCCCCTGCTTTCCAACTGACGGTAATCTTACTCGCGTCCACGTTTTCCCGATTCAACTGGTTAATCTTAGCTGCTATTACACTAGCTATCTCAACCGGGTCATCGTCAACGGAGCTAATCTGGTTACTCCCATCTGTTACGTTCCCAGTATTTAATGCATTTAATGAATTGCTACTAATAAGGGCGTACCCTTGTACGCCCTCAGTATTGCCAATTGCACCAACTTTCTTAGTTTCAAAATTCGTATTTGATACAGAACTTAAAAAAGTGAGAACAGGTATATTTCTGATAAAAAGGGTTGCCGCCTTACGTCCTTTAATGTTGTGAGGATGAATTTCTGTAATCACAGCATCCAAGGTTTGTTTCCCTGCTGTTGATTGGTACTCTCCCACCTTAACGACATCAGGGGCGGGTGATTTTTGGGATGCTAGCGCATTTCCCTTGATGGTTTGAGTGCAACCGACTGAGGGTAATCCCAAAACAGCCATAAACAGGGTAACAATAGTCCACAAATGTCTTTGATTCATGCGTCCGTTTTTGAAAGCGACTGTAGAAGTTAAGTTTTATAACTTGCGGGATTTTTCATTGATGAAAATGATTTCCCTATTTGAAAAACTCGAACTCGTTCCGTTTTCACTTTGGTTTTTTATAACTGCAACAGACTAACATGAACCTTTTGGCTTGGGGATCAGGGTTTTAGCGTAACTATTGCCCGCTTTCTCAAATTCCAATTCCAATTTGAAGGGCGAAACCTTTCTCAAAAGCGGACTTTGACTATGTAACGCTTTTTTGTGTAAGTCAAAAATTTCTTCAAAAAACTTTATATCTATTTCAGGTCAAAGTGACGATACCCTATTCACATAAGTTGTAAAGGCTCACAAATACTCGTGTATTTTAGATTACATACATTTTTGCTATCTGCTTTCAGTAGCTAATATAACTTTAATTAAATGTCATCCGCATAAATACTTTAAATTATTTATTTAAGGAAATATTCAGATTTGACTAAGAATAAGTTGTGATCGGAGTTACATCTTAAATAGTTATGCAAATTAGTTTGAGTCTAATATCTTTTTTCAAAGTTTTTTCTAGTTACATCAATATTACTTTTATTTTCCACAACTAGACTAATGTTTGTGATAAATATAACTCTACGATACAGTATTACTGAGTATAAAAAAAGGGTAATACTCAAGTTAATATTCTTCCGGATTAATGACTTAAAAATTAAGAAAACTTTGCGATCGCTTCTAAATTTACCCTTGCTTGTATTAAAAGATGCATTAGTTATTTTTATATCTAGGTAGTTGCTCTAGTATGATGTTTTAAAGCAAGTCGTCTTTTCAAAAATTTTGCGACTGTAGGGATGTACAGCTGCACCTCTACTATATATAGTAAGTATTTTGGGAAATGCTATCAGCCTAATGACACATCAAGGAGATATAGAAATAGATCCATCGCCATTATTAGCTATTCTCAACGAGTTGCATTCCCAGTACAAGTCTCTGCGGGAGGGTGCAGTCGCGAAATACATTCCGGAATTGGCAAAGACAAACCCGGACTTGTTCAGCATTTGCATTGTGACAGTGGATGGTCAGATTTACAAAGTTGGGGACTACGAGCAACTTTTTACTATTCAGTCAATTTCCAAGGTGTTTGCGTATGGACTTGCCTTAGAAGATCATGGACTAGATTATGTTTTAACTAGAGTTGGCGTGGAACCGACGGGGGATGCATTCAACGCAATTATTTTGGATGAGCAATCGAATCGACCATTAAATCCAATGGTAAATGCAGGAGCGATCGCAACTACAAGCTTAATCAAAGGTTCTGGCCCTACCGAACGCCTCAACCGAATGCTGGATATGTTTCGTCGATATATTGGCCGCGACGTATTCGTTGACATTTCAGTTTTTACCTCAGAACGCAGTACAGGGCATCGTAACCGCGCAATGGCGCATTTGATGCTGAACTTTGGCATGATTGACCGGAATATTGAAGAGTCGCTGGATCTTTATTTTCAGCAGTGTGCTGTGATGGTGAATTGCCAAGACTTAGCCGTGATGGCGGCTACTCTTGCAAACAGAGGTATTAACCCCATCACCAAAGAACAGGCGGTAGATAAGCGCTACATTAAAGATATTTTGAGTGTTATGTATACCTGCGGAATGTACAACTTTGCAGGTGAGTGGGCTTATAAAATTGGAATTCCGGCGAAAAGCGGCATTTGTGGTGGGATTATCGCCGTTGTACCCAATAAGATGGGCATTGGAGTTTTTTCACCCTTGTTGGATGCGCGTGGTAATAGTGTGCGGGGGGTGAAGGTGTGTGAAGAACTTTCCCAACGATTAGGTTTACATCTATTTGATTGTTCAGGTGAAGAGGCGAAATTTGATTGAAAGGTGGAGGAGCCTGATTCTTGCTTCTCTTGGCTGGTCTATAATAGTATACACAAGTCCAAAAAGCTCGATTTACCTATTAGCGTAGGTTTAGCCCGCCGCAGGCATCACCCTTTATAAACAACTTTTTGGCTTACTATTTAAGATAATATCTCAATCAAGCATCATTTAAACAAGATTAAATCAAGAGAGTCACAGATGGTTTCTTCCAACAGCAAGATAGGTATTATCGGTGCAGGGACATCAGGGGCTTATCTTGCAAGTTTACTTATTCAAGAAGGGTTTCAAGTTGACTTGTTTGAAAAAGCTCCCGTAGTGCGTACCGATGGATGTGGCATTCTTATTGTCCAATCAGGTATGGAAGCACTTGATCAAGGAAACCCTCAAATCAGCCAAAAAATTATTAACTCAGGCGATCGTGTTAAATTATTCGAGTTTCGCAACCTTAAAGGTGGATTGATCAATTCAGAAGCTGTCACTTATGCAGAAAATGAACTACCAGGAATGCTTGTACACCGAAAGGTGATTTTAGAAGCAATTCTCGATACTTTACCCCTTAACAATATTCATTTTAACGCTCAATTAGCTTCGATAAAGCAGACTGATAATAGCGCGATCGCACACTTTAAAGATGGAAGTTACTGGGAAGGGGATCTGATAGTGGGTGCTGATGGCATTCTTTCTAAGGTTCGGCAGTTTGTAGTTCCGAATGTAGAACTATGCTATCTAGGCGATCTTGTTTGGCGTGGGATTGTGACAGATAATAGCTTTTGTCCAGAAGGAAACTTTTTTGTTTATGTACGCGGTCGGGGAATTTATGCAAATTTCTTTCATATTGGTGGAAATCTGACTCATTGGGGTTTCTTTGTAGAAAAAAAGCAGATGGATTCTGAAATAGGCGCACTACAACCGGCTAATATATCTACTCCTCCCGAAGAATTAGCCAAACTCCCAGAGGATGCACGAAATGTGATTGAGTCAACCCCTATAGAAAATATTATCTGTCGTTATTCCTATGACATCGATCCCCTGCCGAAACTCTATGATGGTCGTGTTATTTTAATTGGTGATGCAGCTCACGCGAAAAGTTCGACTCGCGCTAGAGGCATGACTTCAGGTTGGGAAGATGGTTTGTCTTTAACGCAATATCTCACGTCTAGTGCTAGTATTGCCGAAGCTCTAGAAAATTATCAGACAGAAAGATTACCCATTGTCCACGAATATCAACGCACGAGTCGTGAAATGAGCCAGAAAATTGGTCGTCGTTAGTCAACGCGAAACTTAAAGTAAAATTAGTTTTTATCTAAAATAAATGAGTAACAATCCTATAATTAGCGAAAATATCATCACCCCGGCGATATCTCCTGATTTGGAGAAAGTTCCAGAAATTTTTACACGTCATATTGGCACTTGGAAAGGTGAGTATATTAAAACTGATAAACGCGGAAATTTCTCTCGCAGCTTTTTCGGTAGTTTTACCATTTTTATTGAAGGGAGTCAGTACCGACAAGTTAACAATTATGAATACTCAGATGGCTCTCATCTCCAGCTTAATTTTGAAGGATACTTTGAAGATAGGATTCTGAAATTGTTTTCTAGCAGTTATTCTGATTTTTCCTCAATCGCTTGGGATGCGGGTCAGGACACGATTTGCTTTCGGATGACGAAAACTCAAGATAATGTGCTGATTACATTTATAGAAACAATGACTTTACTCGATGAAAATCACCGAGTTCGTAGTACGCAAGCTTTTAAAGATGGCATTTTTGATGGCATCTCCTTTATTGAAGAAACTCGTTTTTCTTAAATAGATTAGATAGTCCTAGATTTGAGCAAGGAAGGTTCCAATCGAGCAAAATTGGTTAATTTGACCTTTATTTTAAGAAGAATTAAACTGGTTCAGAAAGTTGCTCATCCAGACGGCGAAACAAAAACAGCCAAAGAGGTAGAGAACTATTAATCGCAATTAGTCGCACCAAATGACCAGTTGTGACAATTTCAACATTATGATTCAATGCTAGGGAAACTAAGATCATTTCTGCCGATCCTCCTGGTGCTGTGACTAACAGACAGGTTAACCAGTCCCAAGAGGTTAATTGCATCGCAAGTATAGCAGCGATCGCTCCGGCTACAAGAGTCATCCCTACAGACATTAAGGCATAAGCAACAGTCCGCTTTTTAAAGTTAGGTTTATCTCCCCAACATTCACCAATAGTAATTCCCAGGAGCATTTGACCCACTAAGTTAATTAAAGGCGGCGGGCTAAAGCTAATATCACCCACAAAAGGCAGCCAATGTAGCAAAGGATTAAACCCAATACCAATCAATAATGCACCAAAGAAATCGCCAGCAGGAATTTTAAATAATATAGCTGAATAAACTACTAATCCAGTAATTAGCAGTACTAACAAGAGTAATTCTAATTGAGATGGATCGAGATTGAGCCAAGCAGTGTTGATTGGGAGTGTTTGCGGATAGTAATTACCAGTTGATGTCCTAGCGATGAAAGGAATTAGAACAACTACACAGGTGACGCGAATCGCCTGAACTAGGGCAACCAAACTAACATTTTTATTGTAATCGGCAGCGATCGCAGCCATAATTCCTACACCACCAGGAACTGTAGCCAGCATAGCTGTAAATAGGTTGGTTTTGCTGACGCGGGAGTAAATGTAACCGATACAGCCTCCACTAATCAACAGAAATAAGGTAAGAAAAATAAATATGGGAATACAAGAAGCAATACTAGCTAGATTAACGTGGGCATTGGAAGCGCCGACAGTTAAGCCGACAAGTGCCATTCCTACTTTTCTAGCAGTACGGTTAGGTTGGGGAGAATATTGATAAAAAATTCGACACCCTTGGAGAACCACTGTACCAGCCGCAATCCCGCCAAATATCCAGGCAATCCTACCAATTTGGAACTTTGCGAGGAGTAAACCCAGAGGTAATGCCAGAAGCATTTCCAAGGTAAGGACAATTAGTTGCTTTTTAAATGGCTGTTGTTTGGTAACAACAAGATTTTCATGAGTGTGTTTTTCCAGGCTGGGAGTACCACTTAGACTTTGGTTCATCGATACTAAGCTTTTTTTTAAGTCTAAGCTATAGGTGCAAAAGTCGATCTCCTGCGATGCGATCGCACATTACACATTACCAGAAATAAGCAAAATGTTACAGATGTAGGCTTTGGTTTTAGTAGCGTGTTTATTTTAGATTTAAATTTAAGTCAGGTTTGGTAGCTCACCTCTTGCACCAGACAATTAAAATAGTGCCAGAGATATTCTACATCCACAGACAAAATTAAATATATGAATACAACTCCCTCTAAAAGAGAAACAGATGAAATGTTCAAGTGGTTAAATCGTAACCGCCAGATGTTATTAGATTTATATAAAAATCAATATATCGCTTACAATGCAAATGGAATAATTGCTCACAGCGAAAACTTACGCGAAGTTTTAGCATTAGCTAATGCTGCAAAACAGCCTTTTTTAATTTACCTAGTTCCTCGTCAGACTGCTTCTATAGAAATAAATTTTACGAATTCGCTTCCGCACCGTGGCTCGACATGATTGGCAACCAAATTATAGTGTTATTTTAAAGCACGGAGATATAGAATCTCGTACAACAATGTTAGTAGATTATGGTGCTGAATTAAGTTTAATTTCATTAAAAGTTGGTCAAGATTTAGGCTATACTTTAGCTGATTCAGAATCAACTTTGTTGGCAGAAACGATAGGTGGCAGAGTTGAGTACGTTTTACGCAATGTCGAAATGACAATTGATGAACACAATTTGATTACTCCTGTAGCATGGTTACAAACCAATACAGGCGGAGAACAATTGCTTTTAGGGCGAGAAGTTGTATTTGATAAATTTAATATTGAATTTAGGCAAGCTGAGGAGCAAATTATTTTTACGTGGCGTGAAAGTTTGAAGTCATAAAAAAGTAGGATAACGTTTACTTTGCCTCTAATTTTGCTCAAACTTCAGTTGGTGGATGCCAGCCAGCAGACACCCAAGCTTGCCTGACAGTTACAGCATAAGGATTATTCAGTTGCAAAGCTAATACAGTTGCACGACCACAGACAGTCAAACCTGTAATCTGGATACCGTTGTTTACCCAAGTGAAATGACGTGACCATTTTTGTTGACGAGGATTGAATAGTTTAATTTTACGGTTTGTTACTGGATCTCTGGCATGGGTCTGAATACCTTTGTAGAGATTGCATAACCTACAGGCAAGCCATAGATTCTCCTCATCATCAGTACCGCCTGCTGCTTTGGGAATGATATGCTCAATTTCTAAAATTCCTAGAACATACTTTTGGAGACTGAGGCAATAACCACACTGATCATTCGCCTGTATCCGTATCTGCGCCCGGACTTGTTCAGGAATCTGGCTCACTAGCTTAAGGGGTCAACCAATCCACGTTTGACAGCTTCGCTTAACGCAGTGGCTTTTCTTAAAAGTCTTTCTTGATAAACCTGCATCAAAGTTTGTAACTCTGAGCGATCGCCTTCAGTAAGAGTACCTGATTGTTGGCGATCAAGCAGTTCGCTTAACCGGGCATCCTGTTCTGGTTGCATTTGTAGTTCGGTCAGCACCAGAACTTGTTCATCAGAAAGCACAGAGACAGGCTCGATATCGCTAATGTCCCCACTGACGGGCGGAATTGAAAGTTGAATGGTATCTACTAAAATGCTGGCAACATCACGATTCGCCAACCGTGCAAAGCGTTCTGCGCGTTGGTAAATATCGTCTGGGAGGGTAATGATAATTTGAGTACTCATAGCTTTTGTAAATACTCCTCTCTATTATCACTTGCAATTAGTAATTATGTGTTTCAGGATAACAAAAACTGAAGAATGTAATTTAGGACATTGAGCAGAAAACCGTCGCTTTCTAGTTTTTTTGGATTTACAGCTATTTACCTGAAAATAGCTGTAAGTCAAGTTTAATGAGAAATAAATTCAAAATTTTCAAGGTTTTAGTCCTACTGTTTGGGAAAAATAACTTAGTGAGTAACTTTTGATCACTAGACAGAAATAAAAATTATGAAGTTAAATCTAAATTATAGGGATATGCCAGTTTTATCCTACATTCATCGGAGAGAACTGCCATCAGCACCTGGAATTTATTATGTGGGTAATCATGATTGCCCAGTTATGTATATCGGTCTTGCACATAACTTGAAAAAGCGGCACTTAACCCATCATCGCCAAGTACAGTTTGACAAAATTCAAAATGCTGTCATATATTATCGTGTTTTAGCAGAGGATGTATCAACTAAAATCTCAAATTTGAGAGAGGTTCTAATGAGGTTGGAAAAGCAGTCTATAAGTTACTACAAGCCACCTCTCAATTACACACCCGTACTAAAATCAATTTATCTTCAAGGTAAGAAGGGAGTGATTCTCCGTTTTAGACAAAATGAATCATAAACAAAATCGGGACTGAGAAATACATCTCAGTCCCGATAAAAAAGCGGGTTAACCGCTATTTATATGGTTAACCCGTGCAGCTTTGGGAACGCGCAGAGAAATTGTTATTGCAATACCAACTTCACATTGGCGTTTTGCAGACCGCGTTGTTTCACTTCAGCCAAAGTTTTGTTAACGGCATACTTTTGGTTGATTGAGTTGATCAACTCGGTTTGGTTGTGCTTCTTAGCAACGCCCCACAGGTCAGCGATTAGGTCAAAAGAACCATCGCCATTGCGAGACCAGCCGAGGTCATATTCGCCTTCTAACACAGCAACGATGTCAGAACGGACACGCTGACCGTTATAACCACGGACATCAGCTTCAGTCTTTACGCTGATACCGAGGTCGCGCAAGGAAGCCTTGAGGATTTCGGCATCGGTGATTTTGGTACGCAGGGTGCTAAAGTGAGACATTTGGGTTTCCTCCAATGAGAAGATTGAGAAAAACGACAACGGTTTGTTTTGGGCGAAGCCGCGCTTAACAGGATGCGGCTTTTGTTATAACTGCTAGCATTTTCTGCTAGCCTTTCCCCCTGGGATGGCAGAGGAAAGCTTTTAAAACTCCATTCGCTGATATTCAGCTACGGAGGATGCTGCGGGGCGTGCGCGCTGTCTGGCCCAATCTCTTAAGGCCGTTACTTGTTCTTGCATCGTTCGAGACAGCGGCAATGTTGCCTTCAGTGCAGCAATAATATCTAGTTGGGTGAACTCCCGATCTTGGGCAAAAGCTTCATACATTGCCGCAACGATCGCTTGTTCAACTTCTGCTCCAGAAAAGCCATCAGACATCTTAGCTAGTTGCTCAAGATCAAATCGAGAGATGTCTTCACGGCGCTTGGTCAGATGAATATTGAAAATGTGTTGCCGTTCTTCCGGTGTTGGCAGATCGACAAAGAAAATTTCATCAAAGCGTCCTTTCCTCAGAAACTCGCCAGGTAAGCGTTCTACTCTATTGGCTGTTGCCATCACAAACACTGGTGATTTCTTATCTTGCATCCAGGTGAGGAAAGAGCCGAAGATTCTACTTGAAGTCCCCCCATCAGAATCAGAGGAACCTCCACTACCAGCAAAGGATTTATCTAATTCATCGATAAACAAAATCGCTGGGGAAATAGATTCTGCTGTTTTCAGGGCGTTCCGCAGATTTGCTTCGCTTCGTCCCACCATCGAGCCGTCGTAGACTCGCCCCATATCCAACCGCAACAATGGTAAACCCCAGAGGCGAGAAGTAGTTTTAGCAATTAATGACTTACCACAACCGGGAACTCCTAGAATTAACATCCCCTTTGGCTGAGGCAAACCATACTCTCTGGCTCTTTCTGTGAAAGCGTTAGAGCGTTGCTTGAGCCATCTTTTTAACTCTTCTAAGCCACCTACAGCATCAATGGTTTCATCTTCTTCAATGTATTCTAAGATGCCATTGCGCCTAATTAGTTGCTTTTTCTCAGATAAAACTATGTCTACTTCATCTTCTGTTAAACGCTCTTTAGTTACCTGTGCCTTACGGTAGACTTTCTCAGCTTCATCTTTAGTTAGACCTAAAGCAGCTCTTAGAAGTTTTTCTCTGGCTTCTGTTGTCAGTCGCCGACCACGATTTTGCTCTATATGGTGAGTTAAGACTTTATTCAACTCAGCCATATCTGGCAATGTAAAGTCGAGAACAACAACTTCCTTTTCCAGTTCTATAGGTACTTGCTGCATCGGAGACATCAGAACGATGTTCTTTTGCATACCTTTGAAACTAGCGATCGCATCACGTAACGATCTGTTAGTTGCAGGCGCATCTATAAAGGGATGTAAATCTTTAAGAATAAATATACTTGGTTCTTTCTGCCGGATGATCCACTCAATCGCTGCTTCTGGAGACACGGTATTATGTTGAGTAACATTCCGGGGTTGACCATACTCAACAATTCCGTGTGTTACTGTCCAAATAAACACTCGGCGCTGGGGCTTTAACGACTGGGCGATTGTGGTAATTGCTTGCTCGGCCCGCTCTTCCTCGGAGGTAACAAGGTAGATTAAAGGGTATTGAGCTTGAATTAGGATCTTGAGCTCTTCGTTCATACTTCGACCTACTTGAGACCTTATAGAGACAGTAGAGACATTGCTTCTGGTAAAGACAACCGAATCATGAATATTTATTTAGCAAGGAACTAATTCTTCCTCACCCTTGGGATTGGTTTCATCTTCATCCATCTCACCAAGAGAAAGACGCTCTTGACCAACTACTCCTGGTTGATTGCCTAAAGCAACCAGTTCCCCATCGCGTAAGACTAGCGAACTATCACAAGTTGGGCATGAATAAACTCTATGAGTCCGCCCATAAGAAGAATCTTCTAACTCATCAACCAATTCTTGATTGGATAGGTAAAAACCAAGGGCACGTTCGGCAAGTTCTGACATTGGCTCGGAATCAACTGCTGAACGAATTTTTAGTTTCCTGTGCAACTCTGACGATAAATACAAAGTGACCTTTTGCTTAGTTTGCGTTTGCATATAACTCTTTAACGGTCTTACCCGGGTATGTATATCAAGTTATCGGTTCTTTTATTGGTTGTCAAGACAGTAAAACGTTTTAACGCTAGTTTCGTTACATTTATTTATATTTTGGGTTTGCTTGTCATAATATTTGATGGGTTATAGTTCATCATTAGTGGCTCTAACCCATGTATTTGAGAGATAAATCCCTCACTCTGAACCTCTTAAGATTGATGTGGCAGACTATTAGTTGGCTGATTGAGAATGGTGCAATATCGGAGTTTCTGATATTTCTATAAAATCAGTAACTTTGGCAAAATGTGTGATGTAAATGGCTACTGCTAATAAAATCTGTAGTTTGGGGCGAAGAATTTATCGGTTTGCCGCCAGCGTTAGCGGAGTCATTGCCCTATTAGTAATTTTGTGGAGTTGTACTGCAAGTGATTTTAACGCCCAAGCGATCGCCTGGAAAACTTATAGCAACTCCCGTTATGGCTTTGAATTTCCATATCCGAGTAACTGGATTTCTTTAGCAGCCTCAGAAAATGGTGATGGAATTGCGTTTATTTCACCACAAAAGAACTCAGTGGAAATTCGGGGCTGGGCAAGCCAGCAGTTACCAAATTCAATTGTTACAGACGAATCCGATAAAAAGATAAAACCCAATTTTAAAACCGCCCAAGGAGTACCAGGGGTAATGGTTGTAAAAGTCGATCAACAAGTAGGTTCGATGACACTGACACTAACTCATAGTCAAGTGAAATACTATTTGCAGGGACGAAGCAAGAGCCAAGAATTTCCAGATTACTATCGTTTGTTTTATTACATAGCCCAGCAGTATCGGATTTCAATGTCTTGAAATATGAAGCATAGGGCATAGGTATGGTTATTTTCTTTATCCCCCAAAATCTACATCTCCCCCAGAATAATGATTAAGAAGGTACAGAAACCTGATAGATTTAGCTATCAGCGAGTAAAAACTGGTGAAGATGAAAGTCCTGGTTATTGGTGGTGATGGATATTGCGGTTGGGCAACTGCTCTTTACCTTTCCAATCGAGGTTATGAAGTTGGAATTTTAGATAGTTTGGTGCGGCGGCACTGGGATAATGAACTTGGTGTCGAAACTCTCACTCCGATCGCACTAATTCAACAACGTCTCCAGCGCTGGCAAGATTTGACAGGTAAATCTATCGACTTGTTCATCGGCGATATTACGAATTACGAATTTCTCCAAAAAACATTACATCAATTTCAGCCAAATGCCTTAGTGCATTTTGGCGAACAGCGTTCGGCTCCATTTTCCATGATTGACCGCGAACACGCAGTTGTTACCCAAGTCAATAATGTAGTTGGGACGTTGAACTTGCTGTACGCCATGCGGGAAGATTTCCCCGACTGTCATTTGGTGAAGCTGGGAACGATGGGTGAATATGGTACACCCAACATCGACATCGAAGAAGGGTATCTTACCATTGAACACAATGGACGCAAGGATACCCTACCTTATCCCAAACAACCCGGTTCGATGTACCACTTAAGCAAAGTCCATGATAGTCATAACATCCACTTTGCCTGCCGGATTTGGGGATTGCGGGCAACAGATTTAAATCAGGGTATAGTTTATGGCGTCTTAACCGAAGAAACGGGGATGGACGAACTATTGATTAATCGACTCGATTATGATGGTGTGTTTGGTACAGCATTGAACCGCTTTTGTATTCAAGCAGCAATTGGACACCCCTTAACTGTTTATGGTAAAGGTGGACAAACTCGGGGGTTTTTGGATATTCGGGATACAGTAAGATGTGTGGAATTAGCGATCGCTAATCCTGCACAGTCAGGCGAATTCCGCGTATTTAACCAATTTACCGAACAATTCAGCGTCGGTGACTTGGCATTGATGGTGAAAAAAGCTGGTAATGCTATGGGATTGAATGTAGAAATCAATCACCTAGATAATCCCAGAGTCGAAAAAGAAGAACATTACTTCAACGCTAAAAACACTAAATTGCTTGATTTAGGTTTACAGCCTCACTTACTCTCTGATTCTTTACTCGATTCTCTGTTAAACTTTGCCATTAAGTATCAAAAGCGAGTCGATCACAAACAAATTATGCCCAAAGTATCTTGGCACAGAAATTAGGGTAGACTCTGCGTGCGGCTGATAACAGAACCTTATTTAACTCAAGTCAGTAATTGGCCAAATAATGGTCGTCATATTTTAGCACAATATGACGACCATTCAATTATTGTTTATCAGGCGTATCGTGCTGCTATTGGTGACTTCGCCGCTACCTACGGTTATTTTGGTGGTGAGTTTAGTTTTGACCGTATGAGTTGGATCAAACCTAATTTCCTCTGGATGATGTACCGTTCTGGATGGGGTACAAAAACTGGGCAAGAGGTAGTGTTAGCTATTTGGATTAAGCGTTCGGCTTTCGATCAAATTTTAGCGGCGGCTGTTCATTCCAGCTACGTTCCAGAACTTTATGCCGAGAAAAGTGCATGGCAAAGAGCATTGAAGCAATCACAAGTCTGCCTACAATGGGACCCAGACCATCACCCAACTGGCAAAAAATTAGAACGACGCGCTATTCAATTAGGGTTACGTGGTCAAGTGCTAGCTACTTACGCCAAAGATTGGATTTTAAACATTGAGGATATCTCAGACTTTGTACAAAAACAGCGGCAAAACATTAAGTCTGACTGTGCAGAGTTGATTACACCACGCGAGAGAGTCTATTGTGTGTTTGATACCGAAATGCAAGCAAAGCTGAGATTATCTGCCTGGACTGAATAGTTTTTTATGAGAATTGCCCTATTTACCGAAACCTTTTTACCCAAGGTTGACGGCATTGTAACGCGCCTGCGCCATACTGTCGATCATCTCCAGCGCATTGGTAATCAAGTGTTGGTCATCGCCCCTGATGGAGGCATCACTGAACACAAAGGCGCTAAAGTTTATGGCGTTACTGGCTTTCCTCTGCCATTGTATCCAGAATTGAAAATGGCTTTACCCCGCCCAGCCATTGGTTATGTTTTAGAAGAGTTTAAGCCTGATATTATTCATGTCGTGAATCCAGCCGTTTTGGGTTTGTCTGGCATATTTTATAGCAAAATCCTCAAAATTCCTTTAGTAGCGTCTTACCATACCCATTTACCCCAATATCTCCAGCATTACGGTTTGGGGATGTTGGAAGGTTTTCTCTGGGAACTGCTAAAAGGCGCTCATAATCAAGCAGCTTTAAATCTGTGTACCTCCACAGCAATGATAGAGGAATTGACAGCACACGGTATTGAACGTGTAGATTTATGGCAGCGTGGGGTGGATACAGAATTCTTTCACCCCGATTTAGCTAGTGTAGAGATGCGATCGCGTCTATCACAAAATCATCCAGAAAGTCCATTGCTACTTTACGTTGGGCGACTTTCGGCTGAAAAAGAAATTGAGCGTATCAAACCAATTTTAGAAGCAATTCCCCAAGCGCGGTTGGCATTGGTTGGAGATGGGCCGCACCGTCAAGCTTTGCAAAAACACTTTGCTGGCACAAACACTTATTTTGTTGGGTATCTCAGGGGGCAAGAGTTAGGTTCTGCCTTTGCCAGTGCTGATGCCTTTTTGTTTCCTTCCCGTACAGAAACACTAGGTTTAGTACTACTAGAAGCGATGGCTGCTGGCTGTCCCGTAGTAGCAGCCCGTTCTGGGGGAATTCCTGATATTGTGACAGATGGAGTAAATGGATATCTTTTTGAGCCAACAGCAGATGTTCAAGGGGCGTTAGCTGCCACTGTTCGCCTCTTAGAACAAAAACAACAACGAGATATCATTCGCCAAAATGCTCGTCAAGAAGCAGAAAGTTGGGGTTGGGCAGCTGCCACCAAGCAGTTACAAGATTACTATCAAAAAGTGATATTTTCTGAACAGTTGGCAAAATAAGGGATTGGGGACTGGGGATTAGAGATTAGGAACTGGAGAAAACTTTTCTTAATACCCAATCCCCAGTCCCCAATCCTCAGTTCCCAATCCCCAATC
Organism: Nostoc sp.; assembly: GCF_036917575.1. Lineage (GTDB taxonomy): Bacteria > Cyanobacteriota > Cyanobacteriia > Cyanobacteriales > Nostocaceae > Nostoc. The sequence continues at coordinate 26,162 of NZ_JBALDC010000089.1, forward strand.
CTTAAAGCGACAAATTATCCACGCACAGCCACAAATTCGTATTGGCATTGGGATTAGTTCTGGAGATGTGGTTTCGGGTAATATTGGTTCTCGTAAACGGATAGATTACACCGTCATTGGAGATGGTGTAAATTTAAGTTCGCGCTTAGAAGCGGTAACTAAGGATTACGGTTGTGATATTCTTTTAAGTGAATTTACTTACCAATCGTGCAGCGATCGCATTTGGGTGCGCCAGTTAGATAAAATCTGAGTCAAAGGGAAACACCAGGCAGTTAATATTTACGAGTTAATTGGCGATCGCAATACTCCCTTAGATGCCAACACTCAAGAGTTTTTATTTCACTATCATACTGGACGCACTGCTTATTTATCGCGCAACTTTTCACAAGCGATCGCTTGTTTCGAGTCCGCCAAATCCATCCAATCCCAATACCAAGCTGTTGATATCCACCTAGAGCGGGCGCGTAATTATCAACAAACTCCACCACCAGAGTCTTGGGATGGTGTCTGGACAATGCTTACTAAGTAGTCATTTGTCACTTGTCATTGGTCAGTTTCTAATACCTCATTCCCCATTGCCTATTTAACTTTCAGCCTCTCCCTGGTCATTTTGAAAGGGATCTTCGCCAATTCCTAGCTCTTTTTTAGAGCGTTTCAATTGTTTCCACATGTCCTTTATTTGTTCGTAAGCTGCACCCGGAGGAACTTTTCCAGCTGTTTCTAAGTTGCAAATGTAACTTACGCGTTGAGCAAATTCCTGGAGATTTGCGTTAAAAACCAAGTTTTCTGGCTTAACCTGACCGTAGTAGCGACCGCGAGGGTAGAGAAAATCATCCTTGTTCACTATTTTTTTCTCCATTTATTCAATTCACCTTATATTTGGATTTCTGAAGCTCACTAACTAACCTAATCTTTTTTTCCTCAAATTAGAGGAAATCAAATCATCCAACTCCTTTTGCAATTGGTGATGCAGGATTTGATTGATTTAGATTTTGCGACTAGAGGACAAAGCTTGAATTATTTATGTTGTAAATATTACAAACAAGTTTCAACTTTCGTAAATAGAGAAACTATTTGACTTTCCTCCCGGTTATTAATTTATCTCATCTTAATTTATGAAGTTCAAATTGTAATTAGCTTCAGTCCAAAGCTTAAGGTACAAATTATTAAAACATAGCAGTATATCTTTGTAACTTTTCCTTTAAAAATAATTAAATTTTTGATAGTAAAACTACTTAGATTAAAATATTATATATCAAAGCTAATTGTCCTCTGTTAAAAGTTAGAGATTTAGCTTTAAATTTTTGGTAACTGGTTATTAAGCAGCGATGGGGAGGAGGAAATTAGGCTGGAAATTGGTTATTAATTATTTTATCCTGCCTTTGCTTCCTCTTAAATAGTCATCAATGGCTAATAGTTAATAACTAAAGATAAAATGGTGAAGCCTCAAAGGACAACTTTTGTCCATCGCCTAAAACTTTACCTGTCACTATGTCTGTTAATTCTAAGTTATACGAAGGCAAAGCGAAAATTCTTTATACAACGGACGATCCAGAAGTCTTGTTGGCTGATTTTAAAGACGATGCCACAGCGTTTAACGCCCAAAAGCGTGGCAACATCGAAGGTAAAGGAAAAATTAATTGTAGCATTTCCAGCCAACTTTTTAAACAGTTGGAGACTTATGGTATAAAGACTCACTTTATTGACAGTCCTGCTCCGAATCAAATGCGGGTGAGGGCTGTAAAGATTTTACCATTAGAAGTAGTGATCAGAAACATTGCTGCTGGCAGTCTGTCTCAGCAAACAGGATTACCAGTGGGTACAATTCTGAAACAGCCTTTGGTTGAATTTTATTACAAAAACGATCAATTAGGAGATCCTTTGTTGACACGCGATCGCTTGTACCTACTAGAACTAGCGACTGCGGAACAAGTAGACGCAATTACACATCTAGCATTGCAAATCAATGAATTTCTCAATAACTTTTGGCAGCGGTGTGGCATTACCCTAGTAGACTTCAAACTAGAGTTTGGTTTGGACTTACAACAGCAGTTGCTCTTAGCAGATGAAATTAGCCCCGATACCTGCCGTTTGTGGGATACGGCAGAAAAGGACACAAATCGACGGGTAATGGACAAAGATCGCTTTCGCCGAGACTTAGGAAATGTAGAGGATGCCTACCAGGAGGTTTTACAAAGAGTGCTAAAAGCAGTAGAAACTACAAATTAACCAGGTAAAAACTAAAGGGTCAGAAGGAATTATATTTAACTTTTGCTTTTTGCCTTTTGCCTTGTAAAGTAAAAAAGCAAAAGAAAAAAATTATTTTTTGAGTTTTACTTTAGGCATGAGGGCATTATTGCCTTGTGATGGTGTGTGTGTGGTCGTGAAGAGGAATATAAGTAAAATGCGTTTATCTCCCGTATTGCTGGCAGCATTAGCAATTGCAGCCCCTTTGGGTGGCTCATTGAGTGCGAATGCAGAAACCGCCAACAATCCCAAACAAACAACAGAAGTTTTCACACTAGAAAAAAATCAGCATTCAGAAAAGAACACTGGTCAGGTTAACTCTAGTAAAAGTCTAGAATCTCAACCTAAATCTACACAAACTATAGAGGCAGAGCGTCCCCAATCCCGCGTCGTCGCAATTTACCCTGCCAACCCAGCAGCAAGCGCGACTCCAAAGGTAATTGTGCCAACCTCCACAACGCCAAAAACTGCACAAACCCCTGAAACTAATCCCAGTCCTACTCAACAGCCGTCTCCGGCTCCAGACATTCCACCGCCAGAAATTCAACAACCAACGTCTTCCCCAACTCCTCAGGCCACTCCAGCTCCAGAAAATGTAAATCCACCGACAACAGAACCTTTATTACCCACAACTCCAGAACCATCAAATACTCCAGATATTCCCCCCCCAGCTAGTCAACAAAGAACACCTACGTTATTCCCAGGCGCTACTCCCAGTCCGCAGAATGTTAATCCATCGACAACTCCGGGCAATACTCCATTCCCAGGCGCTACTCCCAGTCCGCAGAATGTTAATCCATCGACAACTCCGGGCAATACTCCATTCCCAGGCGCTACTCCTAGTCCGCAGAATGTTAACCCACCGACAACTCCGGGCAATACTCCATTGCCAGGCGCTACACCCAGTCCGCAGAATGTTAATCCACCGACAACTCCGGGCAATACTCAACCCAACACAGCCCCAGAAGCCAATGACCCCCGCGTACTGGTATCGGAAGTAGTAGTTAGAACCCAGGCTGGGCAACTATCACCAGAACTGGAAAGCCAAGTTTACAGAGTAATTCGTACCCAACCAGGACAGACGACTACCCGCAGCCAACTGCAAGAAGATATTAATGCCATTTTTGGTACTGGCTTCTTCTCTAACGTCCAAGCAGCGCCAGAAGATACCCCCTTGGGAGTGCGGGTAAGCTTTGTTGTGCAACCTAACCCCATCCTCAATAAAGTAGAAGTGCAAGCCAATCCTGGAACTGGTGTTGCTTCTGTGCTACCAGCAAATACTGTGGATGAAGTATTTCGAGAGCAGTATGGCAAAATCCTCAACTTGCGTGAGTTGCAAGAAGGCATCAAGCAGTTAAACAAGCGGTATCAAGACCAAGGTTACGTACTAGCCAACGTGATTGGAGCGCCACAAGTCTCTGAAAATGGAGTTGTTACCTTACAAGTAGCAGAAGGTGTAGTAGAAAATATTAGAGTTCGGTTCCGCAATAAAGATGGTCAAGAGACAGACGAGAAGGGACAACCGATTCGGGGACGGACACAGGATTATATCATTACACGAGAATTGGAGTTGAAGCCAGGACAAGTGTTCAATCGCAACACAGTCCAAAAAGACCTACAGCGCGTGTATGGGGTAGGGCTGTTTGAAGATGTGAATGTGTCCCTTGACCCTGGTACTGACCCCAGCAAAGTGGATGTAGTCGTGAATGTTGCTGAACGTAGCAGTGGTTCGATTGCGGCTGGGGCAGGGATTAGTTCTGCTAGCGGACTTTTTGGAACAGTAAGTTATCAACAGCAAAACCTGAACGGTAGGAACCAAAAACTGGGGACAGAAATACAGGTAGGAGAACGGGAACTGCTGTTTGACATCCGGTATACTGACCCCTGGATCGCAGGAGATCCTTACCGGACTTCCTACACAACCAATATTTTCCGCCGCAGTTCTATTTCGTTGATTTTCGATGGTCAAGATGAAGACATTAGGACGTTTACTCCAGATAATCCCACTGATACAAGTTCTCAGGATCGCCCCCGCATTCTCCGTGTAGGCGGTGGTGTCACCTTTACCCGTCCTCTCTCTCCCAATCCTTATAAAACTTCTGTCTGGACTGCCTCAGCAGGTTTACAGTATCAACGAGTTTCTGCCCGTGATGCTGATGGCAATCTTAGAAAAACAGGAGCGGTATTTGATGATGATACTGGAAACCGCATCAGTGATGAAATTCCATTGACCCTCTCTAGCGGCGGTCAAGACGATTTACTACTGTTTCAAGTAGGAGCACAGCGCGATCTCCGTAATAACCCCCTGCAACCCACTAGCGGTTCTTATCTCCGCTTTGGAGTCGATCAGTCAGTCCCTGTAGGGTTAGGCAACATCTTCCTAACTAGATTGCGGGGTAGCTACAGCCAATATTTACCCATTAAGCTAATTCGCCTCACCAAAGGGGCACAAACCTTAGCATTTAACCTGCAAGCAGGAACCATCCTTGGTGACTTGCCTCCCTACGAAGCTTTTACCCTTGGAGGTAGCAACTCCGTCCGGGGTTATGAAGAAGGAGCATTAGGTAGTGGACGCTCTTATGTGCAAGCATCACTTGAGTATCGGTTTCCAGTTTTTTCAGTAGTCAGTGGCGCACTATTTTTTGATCTCGGCAGTGACCTGGGAACTAGTACTAGAGCCGCTGAAGTGTTGAACAAAAATGGCAGTGGCTACGGTTACGGTCTTGGCGTTCGCGTCCAGTCTCCACTGGGGCCAATTCGGATTGATTACGGTATCAACGATGATGGTGATAGCCGGATTAATTTCGGTATTGGCGAAAGATTCTAATTAGTCATTGGTGATTAGTGAATAACAAAGGACTAATGACAATTCTCTTTCCTAATGAGCTTGCTAATTGTTACATTTACCTCAATACTGTTCCGATAAAGGGATTAATGAGATTTTTCAGGGAATATCAGGGATTTTACCAAAACAGACGATGAACAATACTAAAGGAAATATATTAACTTTTCGGCTATGCGACAGCACACTCTAGCAGCCCAAATCACCCAAATAGGGGTGGGATTGCATAGCGGTGTGAATACCCAAGTACGGATACTACCAGCTGAGGTGGGAAGTGGACGCTACTTTGTGCGGGTGGATTTACCGGATTTGCCGATAATTCCAGCCCAAGTTGCGGCAGTTAGTCACACTGTTCTCTCAACTCAGTTGGGTAAGGGTGAGATATATGTTCGCACGGTAGAGCATTTGTTGGCAGCACTTTCGAGTATGGGCGTGGATAATGCCCGAATTGAAATTGATGGCCCAGAAGTCCCACTTTTAGATGGTTCAGCAAGTGTGTGGACAACCAATATTACCCAAGTTGGCTTAGTCTCACAACCCGTTGACAACCAAGTTCAGGCTGTTACAGAACCAATATGGGTTTATCAAGGGGATGCCTTTGTATGTGCCCTCCCAGCACCAGAAACCCGCTTCAGTTATGGTATTGATTTTGACCTACCCGCAATTGGGAATCAATGGTATAGCTGGTCACTAACTCCTGAACTAGGAAAAGCTTCTGCTAGCTTTGCTGCGGAAATTGCTCCTGCTCGTACTTTTGGGTTACTGCATCAAATTGAACATTTACAAAAAACAGGGTTAATTAAAGGTGGTAATTTAGATAATGCCCTCGTTTGTGGCCCAGAAGGCTGGCTAAATCCACCGTTGAGATTTGCAAATGAGCCAGTCCGTCATAAAATCTTGGATTTAGTAGGAGATTTGAGTTTACTAGGGACTTTTCCTCGTGCTCATTTTTTAGCGTATAAAGCCAGTCATAATTTACACATTCAACTGGCTCAAAAAATTTTAGATTTGGGATTTTAGATTTTGAATTAGAACTAAAACCTAAAATCTAAGCTTATTAAGCTTTGGATATACGCCTACCTACTCAACTTTCAGATAAAAAATCAATTACACGGCCAATGTCAATCCTTACCCAAGTGAATACCATCGATACGACTACACCAACATCTATCGAACCACAGGCGATAAATGAGATTACAATCACTTCTGAGATTAAAACAACTTTTACATCTGAAGAAATTCAGAAATTGCTACCCCACCGCTACCCATTTTTACTTGTAGACAAAATAATTGACTACGTTCCAAGTAAAAAAGCTGTTGGGGTTAAAAATGTCACTATCAATGAACCCCATTTTCAAGGGCATTTCCCCGAACGTCCACTGATGCCAGGGGTACTAATTGTTGAAGCAATGGCACAAGTTGGGGGCATTGTCCTAACTCAAATGTCTTCGGTAGAAGGCGGGCTGTTTGTCTTCGCTGGTATCGATAAAGTCCGCTTTCGCCGCCAGGTCGTGCCGGGGGATCAACTAGTAATGACGGTGGAACTGTTATGGGTAAAACAACGTCGTTTCGGTAAGATGCAAGGTCGTGCCGAAGTTGATGGTCAACTTGCTTGTGAAGGGGAATTAATGTTTTCTTTAGTTAGCTAAAAGTTTGCTTTCGTGGTATTGGGTATAGCCGTGAAGTGCCCTTGCTGAATCCTGAAAAAGGATAACAGTTAAAAGATATCCACAACAGCATCTGATAATTTCTTGATTTTCGCCGCCCTCTCTACGAGAAGCACTCACAAACACACTTAACTTGCTTTGCCCGACACTTTCGTTCACTGAAATATTTCACGCTCAACAACGCCAGTCGCCTCAATGGGGCGGTAGTCGGTACAACTCTCTAAACCAGAGTAACGCGCTGCCTCAAAAACCCCGCCTGGCGCTGGATTATTAAGACAGTTCTGGAGATTCACACTTGAAAACGCTAATTCATCCAACTGCTGTAATTCATCCGAAATCGGAACTCCACCATACAGTGCAAGTCGGTGCCTATGCTGTGATTGGAGCGCATGTCAAAGTGGGCCCTGAAACAATAATCGGCGCTCATGCAGTGCTAGAGGGACCTTGTGAAATTGGGGCGCAAAATCAAATTTTTACAGGTGCAGCCATCGGCATGGAACCCCAGGATCTGAAGTTTGTGGGAGAACCAACTTGGGTCAAAATTGGTGATAACAACTTGATTCGTGAGTACGTTACCATTAACCGCGCTACCGGTGCTGGTGAAGCGACGGTAATTGGTGATGGGAACCTATTGATGGCTTATGTCCATGTAGCTCATAATTGCGTCATTGAAGACCAAGTAGTGATTGCTAACTCTGTGGCGTTAGCTGGTCATGTCCATATAGAATCACGCGCTAGGTTAAGTGGAGTTTTAGGTGTCCATCAATTTGTGCATATTGGTAGACAAGCAATGGTGGGAGGTATGGCACGTATTGACCGGGATGTAGCCCCATATATGTTGGTGGAGGGAAATCCATCGCGGGTGCGAACCCTCAATCTTGTAGGACTCAAACGGTCTGGTATGGACTCAGCAGATTTGCTTATGCTGAAAAAAGCCTTCCGCATTCTCTATCGTTCTAATCTGTCTTTTAAGGATGCTTTGGAACAGTTGGAATTGTTAGGAGATAGCGAAGAATTGCAGCATCTGCGACGCTTCCTTCTACTTTCTCAGATGCCTGGAAGACGTGGCTTGATTCCTAGTAAAGGCAAAAAAGGCGCAAGTGATGAATCGTGAGATGTAAGATATATCATGTCTGTCGAATTACCCATAATCAAAGCACCCCACCTCAACCCGTCCTCGCAAGCGAGGAGGGAAACAAAAGCGTAGCTAATGGGGTGGGATTACCAGAAATTGTGGTTAGTTTTCCAGACATCATAATCTATGAGTTATGAGTTGATGAATTGAATTTTTAACTCCTAACTCTTAATTTTTACTAATTACCAATTATCAAATGCGGATATTTATCAGCACTGGTGAAGTCTCTGGCGATTTACAAGGGTCACTGCTAATTTCAGCGCTGAAGCGTCAAGCTGTGGCGATTGGGTTAGAGTTAGAGATTGTGGCACTGGGTGGCGAAAAAATGGTAGAGGCTGGAGCAACTCTGTTGGGAAATACCAGTAGTATTGGCTCAGTGGGTATTCAAGAAGGGCTGCCTTATGTTTTACCGACTCTCCAGGTGCAACGACGGGCGATCGCTTCCCTAAAACAAAATCCACCGGATTTAGTAGTGCTGATCGATTATATGACTCCCAATCTGGAAATTGGGACTTATATGAAACAGCAATTACCAGATGTGCCAGTGGTGTATTACATCGCTCCGCAAGAGTGGGCTTGGTCAATAAGTTTGCGTAGAACTAAGCGGATTGTTGGTTTTACAGATAAGCTGTTGGCAATCTTTCCACAAGAAGCCCGTTACTTTCGCGAGAAAGGCGCAAATGTTAGTTGGGTGGGACATCCTTTGGTTGACCGAATGCAAGATGCTCCGAGTAGGGAAGCCGCTCGTGCAACACTGGGGATTGCACCAGAAGAAATTGCGATCGCACTCCTCCCCGCCTCTCGCCGCCAAGAACTAAAATATCTTTTACCAATTATTTTTCAAGCTGCCCAAACTATTCAAGCTAAATTACCTGAGGTTCGTTTCTGGATTCCCCTATCGCTGGAAGTCTATAGACAGCCAATTGAGGAGGCTATTAAGCGTTATGGTTTACGGGCTACAGTTCTATCAGATCAACACAAAGAAGTTTTTGCCGCAGCTGATTTAGCTATTAGCAAATCTGGTACTGTCAATTTAGAACTCGCTCTGTTGAATGTGCCACAGGTTGTAGTTTATCGCCTCAGTCGTCTGACTGCGTGGATAGCTCGGAAAATCCTTAAAGGTTCAGTAACCTTTGCATCGCCACCTAATTTAGTAGTGATGAAGCCGATTGTGCCAGAATTTTTACAAGAGCAAGCCACACCAGAGAATATTATCCAAGCAGCGATGGAATTGCTACTCAATCCCAGTCGCAGACAGCAAACTTTACTAGATTATGAAGAAATGCGACAAAGTTTAGGAGAAGTTGGGGTTTGCGATCGCGCTGCTCAAGAAATTTTGCAAATGCGATCGGGGACTGGAGAGTAGGAACTGGGGATTGGGGACTGGGGACTGGGGACTGGGGACTGGGGACTGGGGACTGGGGACTGGGGACTGGGGACTGGGGACTGGGGACTGGGGATTGGGGACTAGGGACTAGGGACTGGGAAAATTTTGTATATTTAATACGCGGTACTTAATACCCAATTCCCAATCTCTAATCCCCAATACCCAATCCCCAATCCCTAATCCCCAATACCCAATCCCTAATCCCTTTTGAGGCATCATGGCTTATGAGATGAAAAAACAAAGAGCGATCGCAGTTGACTTATTTGCTGGCGCGGGTGGTATGACTCTTGGCTTTGAACAAGCTGGTTTTGACGTACTGGCATCTGTGGAAATCGACCCGATCCACTGTGCAACACATGAGTTTAACTTCCCTTATTGCTCAGTGTTATGTAAAAGTGTTGTGGATATAACCGGGGAAGAAATTAGGAATCGGTCTGAGATTGGCGATCGTGAAATTGATGTGGTCATTTGTGGCTCACCATGTCAAGGATTTTCCCTAATTGGTAAACGGGCTGTTGATGACCCACGCAACTCTTTGGTGTTTCACTTTCATCGGCTGGTTTTTGAGCTAAAACCAAAATTCTTTGTGATGGAAAATGTTCGGGGAATCACAGTTGGCGAACATAAACAAATCCTGCAAATTTTAATTAGCGAATTTAAAATATCTGGCTATCAAGTAGAAGAAAATTACCAAATTCTCAATGCTGCAAATTACGGAGTACCTCAGTCCCGTGAGAGATTATTTCTCATAGGTGCAAGGGAGGATGTAGAGTTACCGAAATATCCTCAGCCAATTACTAAAAAAGCGTTATTAAATAATTTAATTTCTAAAAAAATATCTGATATTCCATTGAGTCCTACAGTATGGGATGCTATTGGAGATTTACCTAAAATAGAAAATTATCCTGAGTTACTAACAAGAGATTGGGTTGTAGCAGAATACGAAAAGCCTAGTAACTATGCTCTTATACTTCGCGGTATCGAATGCCTAGACGATGATTATTCTTACAAACGAGAATATGATTTGCGAATACTTTCTTCAAGTTTAAGCACAAAACATTCTGCGGAAACTGTTAAACGTTTTCAGGAAACTCAACAAGGCGAAAGAGAAAAAATTAGTCGTTTTTTTAAGCTACATCCTGGTGGTGTCTGTAATACTTTAAGAGCCGGAACAGATAAGTATAGGGGTTCTTTCACATCTCCAAGACCAATTCATCCATTTACGCCCCGTTGTATCACAGTCAGAGAAGCGGCGAGATTGCATTCTTACCCAGATTGGTTTAGATTTCATGTAACCAAATGGCATGGATTTCGGCAAGTTGGTAACTCTGTACCTCCTTTACTAGCAAAGGCTGTGGCGTCAGAAATTATTCGTAGTTTGAATATTTCGCCTTTTAAGCCGAGTTTCCAATATAAGTTATCAGAGGAGAAGTTACTACAATTGAATATGTCGCAAGCGGCACAATATTATCAGTGTGATTAATCAAAATATACTTTGTAATATGTGCAAGGTTGGGCTAAGTCCAAGCACGGAAGAATGTACTATCCTCCCAGATATTAGCAGTCCGTTGAGCGATCGCTGTCAATTCTTGCTCCTTCAGGGGTACAAAAGCCCGCGCTATCTTGACATTATTCTCTAATTGTGCCACATTCTCTGCTGCAATCACGCAACAATGAACTCCAGGTTGAGACAGTGTGTAACCTAAAGCTTCTTCCATACCTGTCAACCCACCTGATTTAAACAGGCGACCATAAGCTGGGACTTTCATCGCAATCACACCGATATTTTTTTCTCTAGCCACTGGTAAAACTACCGGAATAAATGGACGTGGGTGGTGTTTGTCGGCGGCATTCACAGGAATCAGTGTAGTGTGGAAAGGATAGCGACGCAAACCTTCAGCAATTACTTGAGGGTCGTGATGTCCGGTAATACCAGCAAAGCGCACCAATTTTTGTTGTATAGCTTCTTCTAAAGCTTTAATTGCACCCGATGGACTAAAGATAGTGTCGAGTTCTTCAGAAAAAGAAACGTGATGCAACTGCCACAAATCGAGATAATCTGTATTCAGACGTTTAAGCGATCGCTCCAATTCTCGCCATGCACCATCCCGATCTCTTTGATCTGTCTTACTTGCTAGAAACAGCTTTGAGCGATGGGGTGGTAGCACTTTACCTAAATAATCTTCACTTGGCCCATAACTAGGTGCTGTATCAAAATAACGAATCCCAAGTTCCAGCGCTCTTTGAATAATTGCCGTAGCATCACTCTCTTTTCCTTCCCAGGATAGCGGCGTTTGTCCTGCTCCTCCTAACCCAAAAATAGGCAGTTTTGCTTCCGTGCGTCCCAGCAGGCGTTCTGGTATAGTTGCTGGCGGTGTTGCAGTGTTGATAGTATTTTGCTGTAAGGTATTAGTTGCCACAATACCTCCTGTTACAGCAATGCTGGTAATTAGAAAATTACGCCGCGTCTTTGCTTCTGTCATGATTGGCTTTGGGTGCAAAATTACTTTTATTCTAAGACCGTAAATGCTGACACACGAGTTTGAACTGCCAAGTCGCTTTGTCTATTGACTCTACTGTTTATATCAAACTAAATGCGATCGCCTGCTCAAAAATTGTGTTTTCGAGCCAATTTTTAACTATGTTTTAAGTACTATTGCGTATTGACAAATGCTATCCGACTTCAACCTCTCACCGCTCGTGTTGTACCTGAGTTCCATTATCAACTAGTTAGAAAAAAATAAGATTATTTTTCAATAAGCTTGAAAATAAACTTGATAATAACTGCAACAATGACAATTACCCTTTCAGCCTCAGACTATGATGAACTATGGGAGCAGAGCTTGCAAAATACCCATCGTTTATACCAATCAGACGACTTCGATGATATCTTTGATTACCCTAAACAGTTAGGAACAGGATACAGGCGATTAATTTGGCTTCAGGATGGGTTCTGGCTTCGCGTTCGGGAATTTGAATGCCGAGAATTTATTCGTTGTGATGATTATGAAGAAGGATGGACGGCATCAGTCTTAACATTTTTTATTTCCGGCGATGCTGGAGTGGTAATTCACAATACAAACGACTACTTTCACGAAATTAGCGGACAGAATTGTTTCGGATTTGGCTCTGCGATGGAGACAGAAGAATGGCCTGCTAATCAACGAATTTTCAGAGTCCAGATTTGCATGGAGCCTTCTTTCCTCAAATCATACGGCAGCAATCAGCTTGACTCTCTACCATTGCAGTTAAAAAATTTGATTGAGGGAAACAAGCAAGATGATTTTAATCTGCTAGGAACAACCACCCCAGCGATGCAGCTAGCAATTAGGCAAATTTTAACTTGCCCTTATCGAGGATGGATTAAACAGCGATATCTGGAAAGCAAAGCCTTAGAATTATTGGTTTTGTACCTAGAGCAAACCGTTAAGCGCGAACAAGGTTTAAATTTAGTTACAACCCTCAAGTCTATTGATATTGACCGCATTTATAATGCTAAAGAAATTTTATTGTTACATCTGGATAATCCACCATCTTTACTAGACTTGGCAAAGCAAGCTGGAATAAATCACAACAAGCTCAAGCGAGGGTTTCGTGAAATTTTTGGCACAACTGTATTTGGCTACCTGCACGATTATCGTATGGAAAAAGCGCGGCAGTTGCTTTATGAAGGTAAGTTGAGCGTAGCGACAGTGGCAAATATAGTGGGCTACGCCAATACTGGGCATTTTGCTGTGGCTTTCAAACGCAAGTATAGCATTAGTCCTAGCGCCTGTCGTTTAGGAGAAAAACCTGCTATTTGAAATTTATCAAACATTTGGTCTTCTTTGAGTTGTAAGCAGTCTTCTGTGAGCGGAAATAGTCATTGAAATCCTGTATGCTCCGTATAACTTAATTAATTGCCAATTAATTTCAACAAATTAGTAAGTCAGATAGGAAGTTTTCCTAGATGACTTGCTAAGGAGTGTATTGGCTTTTTTTGTGTGTGAGGAGCTATGAAGGTTCAGCGATCGCCTAATTTATTATGTTTTATTGTCAGTTTATCTGGATGCATCACGAGTGTCTTGATGTCACTTATTGCTCAACCTGTTTGGGCGCAAAATACAAGAACTGCTTCTATTACAGCATCCACTGAGGCTAGTGGAGAATCTACTCAACTGACTACCAAAGGACAGGTTGTTGAACCGATTAAAAAGATTCAGCAACTTAAGCAGATAAAGCGTTTTATCAGCAATGCCCAAATGTTACTAGTGCAGTCGCCAACATCACAAACAGTGCCAACTTCTGAATTAGTGCAAGTGACAGGAGTTAAAGCAAACCCTACCTCCAAGGGTGTGGAGGTGATTTTACAGACTAGCAAAGGGCAAGAGTTGCAAATCACAAACCGCAGTGCTGGCAATAATTTTATTGCTGATATTCCCAATGCTCAACTGCGTTTACTTAATGGTGAAGCATACACATTCCGTTCTGAAAAACCAATTCAAGGGGTTACAGAAATCACAGTCACAAACTTTGATACCAATACAATCCGGGTGACGGTGATAGGTGAAGCGATGCCTACTGTTGAGTTGTATGATAGTCCTGATGAGGGTGTGATATTCTCTGTGACAACTGCTGCATCATCGGCACAAAAACCTCAAACGCAACCTCACCCGGAGAATCAGACACCGCCAAGTCAACCATCAGCACAAAATGATGACCCAATTGAATTGGTGGTAACGGGTGAACAAGATGGATATGGTGCAACTGATGCTTCATCTGCAACTATAACTGACACACCCATTCGCGATATTCCCCAATCAATTCAGGTAGTTCCCCGACAGGTGATTGAAGACCGGGTAGTTACCAACCCGGATGATACCGTCAGAACGGTGAGCGGTGTGATTCCCTCCAATCCCTCCTATGAAGCAGGGTTAAGTGCCTTTTCTATTCGGGGCTTTGATTATAGCTCGAATATTCTCAGAAATGGTGTCAGAGAAGTCGATTCCGGCTCAGTCTCTAGAAACGATCTCACAAACATAGAGCGTATTGAAATCTTGAAAGGTCCGGCTTCTGTGCTATATGGTCAGGGATCTTTAGGTGGTGCAGTGAACATTGTCACCAAACAGCCATTACGCGACCCTTTCTATAACCTTGAGTTTCTCGCTGGAAGTTACGACCTCTACCGGGGTGCAGTGGATTTTTCTGGCCCACTCAACGATAGCCGAACTGTGCTATATCGTTTAAATGCTTTTTACCAAGACTCAAATACCTTCATTGACTTTAGTCGTAATAATCGTTGGTTAGTTAATCCGGTTGTTAGCTGGCAAATTAGCCCGAATACCAAACTTACCATTGAAGGAGATGTGTCGAAAACAGTCAGTCAAACTTCTGCCGGCTTACCTGCTATGGGTACGGTGCTGTCCAATCCTAATGGTAAAATTCCCATCAATCGCTTTATAGGTGAACCAAATGACTTCGAGACTTTCTCCTATGCCAGAATTGGGTATGATTTGCAGCATCAGTTCAGCAAAAATTGGTCAGTAAGAAATGTCTTTAGGTACGAAATTTCAAAAAGAGGAGGGGGTGGATTTACTGGTGGTAGTAGCCTTGACCCTGATGGTCGAACTCTCAGCCGCTCTTACTTTGATGATCCAAACCCAAAAACAGATGATACCACAAACGGCTTTATTGTAGCGACTGACTTGACTGGTAAATTCCAAACTGGGTCGATTAAGCACACACTTCTGTTTGGAACCGAGGTATATAACACTAAACGCACTAATTTTGAGTATATCATTGGCGAAGTTGCACCGCTTGACCTGTTTAACCCTGTGTATGGCTCTCCCAGAGGTGCTGTTGAAGATAGAGGTAATAGTACTCAATCAGGGGGGTTTGTTGGGGTTTATCTCCAAGATCAGATTGCTTTAGCAGATAACTTGAAACTAGTGCTAGGCGGACGGTATGACTGGGCTAATCAGGAGTCGAAGGATTTGATCGCAGACACTAATACAAGCCAATCCGATGAAGCATTTAGCCCCCGATTTGGGATTGTCTATCAACCCATTCAGCCGATTTCTCTCTATGCTAGCTACAGCCAATCATTCAATCCCAGCAGTGGTACAGATGCCAATGGCAATTTATTTAAGCCAGAAACTGGAACTCAGTATGAAGTGGGTATTAAGGGAGATTTGAGTAACAAACTGTCTGCAACTTTAGCATTATTTGACTTGACTCGCTCTAACGTGCTGACGACCGATCCCAATCCCAATAATTCTAATTTTTCTATCCAAACTGGGAAACAACGCAGTCGCGGCATCGAGTTGGACATTAGTGGTGAAATTCTGCCAGGATGGAGCATTGCAGCTGGTTATGCCTACATTGATGCTCGCATCAGTGAGGACAACGATTATCCTGTAGGCAACCGCTTAGTTAATGCGCCAGAAAATTCCTTTGGTTTGTTCACATCCTACAAATTTCAATCCGGCAGTTTAGAAGGATGGGGGTTAGGCTTGGGTTTATTCTATGTTGGAGAACGAGAAGGGGATTTGAATAATAATTTTACCCTACCGAGCTATTTTCGCACAGATGCTTCCATTTTCTACAAACGCGATCGCTTGCGAACTGCCATCAGCATCAAAAATCTCTTCAACGTTGATTACTACGAATCATCTTCTGACATTCTCAGAGTCTTTCCTGGCGAACCGCTAACGGTGCAGGGAACAATTTCGTGGCAGTTTTAACCCAATTAGAATACAAAGGAGTATTCTTTCATGCACTCAAAAAAACTCCGAGACTTTGTATTCAGGCTACACCGTTATATCGGGTTAGCTGTAGGTTTGATTGCAATTATCATCGGTCTAACGGGTAGTTTGTTAGTTTTTCACGATGAAATTAGTGAATTTTTATTGCATCGCCAAATTGGAACTATTACTCCACAAGGTGAGCGCTTACCTGTAGAAGTTATCCTCAATCAGGTGAAAACATCCTATGTAAGTCAACTAGGCGTAACAATCGATCGGATTTATATATCTGCAAAGCCAAATGCTCCCGCGATCATTATTCCCAGGAAACAGGAAAGCGATTTGGCTGAACTTTATGTCAATCCTTACACTGGGGTGGTGATTGGAAACAGTCAAGAAATTTTTTCGGAAAAATTTTTCAATGCTGTCTACGAACTGCACTACGCTTTGTTATTAGGCAAAACTGGATATGCGATCGCTGGGATTGCTGCCTTATTGATGTGTATCCTCAGTATTACAGGCTTCCTCCTTTGGCCTGGTTGGAGAAAACTACTTAATGGCTTCAAAATCAAACTTAATGCTCATCCCAAACGGATTAACTTTGATATTCACAAAGTGGCAGGTATTGTTACAGCTATATTTCTTGCCCTCACTGGCTTCACTGGTTTCTGCTGGAATTTTTCTGATTTCACTAAACCGATCATTTATGCAGTGACATTTACCCACAAGCCAGCATCGGAACCTGTCTCTATAGGTGTTCCTGGCAAAACTCCACTGAAGCTGACAGACCAACTAAAAACTGCTCGTGCTACATTCCCAAATGCAATGTTGGGGACAATTTACTTTCCTCGTAAACCAGAAGATGCTTTGAGTATTCGCTTTAAGCTACCCCAGGATGATGATGAGAATGGGCAAAGCTATGTTTATCTCGACCAGTACAGTGGTAAAGTGTTGCGAGTAGATAACATATTGAAGATACCGTTAGGCGATCGGGTTCTCAACTCTTTTGAACCACTCCACTACGGCACTTTTGGCAGATTACCTACGCGCATCCTCTATATCTTTGTTGGACTTGCACCATTAATTTTATTTATCACTGGCTTTGTGATGTGGTGGTATCGCAGAAAATCTACAAGTAAATTACTCAAAGAAGCAATATTTATAAAAACCTTAAGCAAAAACGCTCAAAAGTAGAAAAGCGATGTTTCGCACTCCTGACTATTATTTACCTGTTCTTAGCCACCGTTCCCCGATAAATCTAGCTGCCCATAGACATTGATATCAAATGTAAATTGAATATTGATGTGGTTACTAATATATCCTGTGGGCAAAGGTGCAAAGGGTGCAGATCGCTGTATAGCGTTGAGCGCCGCTTGATCGGTGACGCTGAATCCAGAGGTTTGTGCAAGCTGGAGATTGCTTAGTTGCCCGGAACGTTTAATAGTGAAGTTAAGTACTGTTCGCCGGGAAGACTGGCTTACTTCTGGTAGCCACTGCTGCTCGACTTGTTGCTTTAATTGGTTTAAGTAAGAGGTCATATCTATATCTTGACTGCTGGCATCAATACCAGAAGCAGCTTGGTTATCTCGGTTGGAATTAGGTAAGGCTGCTAGATAATTACCGCTAAAATTCCGACTAGATACACTTTGAGTACCACTCAGCAAGCTTGCTGCACCTGTTTTCCGAGATGACTGAGCTATAGGAGTTCGCCTACTTAAAAGTCTTCCCGACTGGCTTAATTTCTTAGGATTGGATACTGGTGATTTAATAGCAGGTGCAAGCGCTGTTTTTCGGGGTAGGGCTGACGATGGTGTAGTATTAGGCGCTACTACTATTTTTTTAGGTTTAGCTGCTAATGGTATTGTTGGTCTGGTGATCGCAGTTGGCTGTAGTTTAACTGCTAATGGTATTGTTGGTCTTACGATCGCAGTTGGCTCAACTTTGGGTGCTGGTGGGATAGTTGCTTTTGCGATCGCTGTTGGTTGTGGTTTAGCTGCTAATGGTATTGTTGGTCTGGCGATCGCAGTTGGCTGTGGTTTAACTGCTAATGGTATTGTTGGTTTTGCGATCGCAGTTGGCTCAACTTTGGGTGTTGGTGGGATAGTTGGTTTTGCGATCGCTGTTGATTGTGGTTTAGCTGCTAATGGTATTGTTGGTCTGGCGATCGCAGTTGGCTGTGGTTTAACTGCTAATGGTATTGTTGGTCTGGCGATCGCAGTTGGCTCAACTTTAGCTGCCAATGGTATTGCTGGTTTTGCGATCGCAGTTGGCTCAACTTTGGGTGCTGGTGGGATAGTTGCTTTTGCGACCGCAGTTGGCTGTGGTTTAGCTGCTAGTGGTATTGTTGGTTTTGCGATCGCTGTTGGCTGTGGTTTAGCTGCCAATGGTATAGTTGGTTTTGCGTTCGCTGTTGGCTCAACTTTGGGTGCTGGTGAGATAGTTGGTTTTGCGATCGCTGTTGGCTCAACTTTGGGTACTGGTGGGATAGTTGCTTTTGCGATCGCTGTTGGCTCAACTTTGGGTTGTTGAAGAGATAGATTTGGTGATTCCGGTTTTTGCTGCTTTGGTTCTGGCCGGAATACCTCTGCTGAAGATGAGGTTGTTGAGTCAAAAGGACTCTTGCTAGAGGCTTTATCTGCATCTGAATTAACTGACTTCACCGCAGAAACAGGTTTTTTCGGTAAAGCTTTACCACCTGCAATTGAATTTTTGGTAGCCCGGAATAGGGTTTTTTGGGGTATATGTGTTTCATCGGGATAAACTTCAACTACCTCAATTGGAATCTCTTGCTTCGGCTCAGGCACAAAAGCTGTGAACCAATATTTGCTCCCCATCAGTAAAATAGAGTGTAGAAGGATGGAACCAATTAGACCTGGGAGGATATCGAGGGGGCCCACGCTCCGATAGCGTTGAAATTCATAAGAAAAAGCCATGTTATTGTGCTTTTGCGTGATAGATAACAGCCTCAACAGTCTATTTACTGTCTTCTAACTTAGAGGATATCGTATCTGATTCAAGCAAAACAACGAGATATTGGATAATATCTTTTTTTAACTCGATTGAGCTGAAATGCTCAACTGTGCCGATTTCAGGACATTCAGCAATATCCAAACCTTCTTCTTCGTAAAGAATGGCTGTTAATGTTTTGGTCTTTATAGGGTTTTATTTTGATCCAGACAGTCGAGCGATGCCTACGGCGGTAAGCTATGCACTGCTTTTTATAGTTTATCTTTCAGGTGCGCTCGCATTACTTAATTACCAAGGGAATTTTTCTCAGCGTAGTTTAAATTTCTTTGATATTCACTGATTTTTTGTTGAGCTACTATATAATTTTGGCTAGAAGATGGCACGGCTTTCATAAGTGCGATCGCAGCTTGCCACTGACTCACAACTGTTTTCCACTCATCTGGAGATTTTGCTGATTGAGTCAGGTTAGCTGCATTAATTGCTTTATTTACTGCCTCTCGGAATGTATCAGCTTTAAGTAACACAGTGGGCGGTTCTGAAGTTACTGGTGAGGGTATAACTAATACAGGCTTTAATGGTATTTGTGTTGAACTTTTAGAAGTTAGGGGGAATATTTCTACAAATCTTGAAGAAAAGTATATTCCTAGAGAAATTAAAAATATTATAAAAACGAACAATAACTTTTTATTTAAATTACGATCCTTACGTCGATTCTCGATAACTTTAACTTTTTTATTATTCGATAAATTCTTTGATCTTATTGTGTGTAAACCCATTTGCCCACGTAATATATTAAATTCCTTATCTATACTTAAATTAATATTTGATTCAGTTGTATTTTTTTCTTTGTTAACAGAATAAGCAGATATTATTTGCTGTCTTACCAAATATTTAATTTGATAAATTAATGCAGCGACAAAAACATATAAAAATTCAAATATTAATATTGTCTTATTATTGATATTTTCTATTTGTGTATAGTATTCAATTTGTTTATCATAACTAGGATAAAATAATGGTAGAAGTATTGTAGAAAAGAAAGCTGCTATCAGTGTAGAGATTGCAATTACAAGCCAAGCGTACAATCCTTCCCACCAACTCATTATTCCTGGTAATAATCCTTGTGTTCGACCTATTTCGGGTGTTTGAATTTCTGATACAAACCGACTAATAAGTAAGTATAAGTAATGATGAGTAAAAGAAATTATCGGAATTGGAGATAAGATTAATAATATTGTAAATAAAAAAAATAATTCCGGGCTGTGTACAAAAGATACGATATCATAGCCTATATTTCCAGCATTTTTGACTACAAATATAATAACTCTTAAAAATAGAGTCAAAATCAATGCTTTTAACCAAGAACTAGGATAAGGAAACCATAATGGCCAGTAAAACTTTTGTAGTTCTTGCTTAGTAACGTCTTGATTATTCACCTGTTTCATAACAATAAGTGCAAAAAACTGATAAATTGTTGTCTATCTTATGGTTGAGTATCTACATTTATAAGCAATATTGTCAGTTTGTTATATCGCTACGTAAAAATCTAGAAATGAGACTGTTTTTATATGATTGCATAAAAAAAATGAAATACTAACGTTCCTTTGTAATCACAGAAGAACCATTAGTAATGCTTACTTTTTGAATAAATACGTCACTACAAGATGATAAAATATCAGTACTGATTTGATTAGCAATAAACTCAAAATCTTGATTTGTTAATCCTTGTGCAGTATCGCCACTTAAATTAATACAAATAGTTAAAAGTTGAGGATTACTGGCAAATTCATTATCTACTGCTTCTAGTTGAGCTTCTGCTATGCCCAAATCAAACTCTTGACTCCAATCTGGAAAATTCTTATCTGTTTGTTGTCCAAAAACTTTGACTCTTTCAACAGATGTAGCCCCTAAAGCCGTTAACCCTTTACGGATAAATGCAACTAAAATTTGCTGATTTGGTACTTCGGCAGATTCTAGCATTACCTCCAAGCAAGCATCTTGGAAAATAACCTTTGCAGCGATTCCTTTGGGGTATAGGTGGCGGTTCATCAGAAATGCGATCGCTTCTGCATCTCCCTGTTTTGCAAGTTTTAGAATATTTGGCTGTGTCATAACCAGTAAAAGAGAAAATCTAGAAAAATAAACTTATATTCTCAGGATTCCCTCTTAACAGCCTTAAATAACATGATGATGAAAGATATCGGCTAACTTAGGCTAAAATATTTAGTATAAAGATAGTCATTCACAGACTTTTACAAAAAAATATTTTTCTGGCATCAACATTACAAAATATTGTTTTTGTGCTTACCAAATTAACAGAATTAAAATTAATCAGTTAATTTCAATTTTAAATATGAACTTTTATGGAGATCATGCTTGGCCTTCAACGCTAGAAGAAGCCATAGTTATCCAAGAAACGCTGCAAAATCAAGTAATTACTGAAGACCGACTGCAAGAACCTATTGAGTATGTTGCTGGAGTGGATATGGGTTTTGAAGCTGATGGAACTATTAGCCGTGCAGCAGTCGCAGTCTTGAGTTTTCCTGATTTGCAAGTAATCGAGACAAGCCTAGCACATCGTCCTACAACCTTTCCTTATGTTCCTGGGTTCCTTTCATTTCGGGAAATTCCGGCTGTCCTTGATGCCCTAGAAAAGATTAAAACAACACCAAATATTATCTTGTGTGATGGTCAGGGAATTGCTCATCCCCGCAAATTAGGTATAGCTAGCCATTTAGGGTTACTTATAGATATGCCGACAATTGGTGTAGCTAAGTCGAGGTTGATAGGTAAGCATGAAGAATTAGCAGAAACTAAAGGTAGCACCCAACCACTAATATATAACGGTGAAATTATTGGAGCAGTTTTGCGATCGCGCACAGGAGTAAAACCTCTGTATATCTCCAGTGGTCATCGAATTAGTTTACCGACAGCGATTGACTATGTATTACGCTGTACGCCCAAATATCGGCTGCCAGAAACTACACGCATCGCTGATAAACTAGCGTCAGCAAAATAAAGCTTGTTGAAGTTTTTTCTAAATACTTGCTTGCACCGACTCAATCGTGTTAGGAATCGCACAGAAAGAAGTTGAAGTAGCTAAATACGATTTACGAAGTTAGAACCATGAACGCACTAACTTTACAGTGGCACGATGCAGGTCAAGATAAAACTCAGAACATTTACGAACAACAGCCAAGTCAAAATCCTGGCACTGTCCGCATCGGTCGCGATCCCCTCCGGTGCGATATTCTTCTAAGTCATCCTACTGTATCTGGACTCCACGTTGAAATATTTTTTCATCACCAGCAACAGAGCTTTTATATCAGGAATTTGCGATCGCAAAATCCCCCGGTTGTCGATGGACGGCAATTAGTGCAAGGTGAAATGCCTTTAACTAAAGGTACTAGCATCTCTTTGGGACAAATAAAACTCAATGTTACAAGCGTTTCCACAGGTAGCATTCCAGCAACAATTTTGCTACCACCCAATCCAGTAGTAAACCTCGAACATCACCATCACCCACCAACACCCTCCGCACCACCGCCAGGGATTTATGGTTTAGAATGCCCCAAATGTCATAAAGTTTCCCCAGGAGAGAATCTACAAATTGGCTGTCATTGGTGTGGGACATCTTTAGCTGCGGCTGTGAGTGTGTTGGTAGCACCGGGTAGTTGAGAAGGAGGCAGGGGGCAGGAGGCAGGGGAGCAGGGGGCAGGGGGAGAATAACAAATGACAAATGACAAATGACAAATGACTTACAAATCCAATTGAGTTGGGAAGAACCTGCGACGGGTGAACGGCGAGAACCACTGTTAAGTATGCCGATCGCTTTTGGTCGAGAATTTGCTCGCTTACCTGCTGAACATAGAGGAATGCGCGTTTCTCGGATGCTACTTAACAGTAATGAAGTCTCTCGCTATCATGCCCTGATTGATTGGGAACAAGACCATTTAGTAGTGATTGACCAAGGCAGCGTTAACGGTGTCTATGTCAATGGTCAACCACAAACGCGCAGTGTTTTAGTTAATGGCGATACATTGCAAATTGGCCCATATTTGATCGCAGTGACATTTGGTGCTGGCGCGTCTGCACCAGATACCACCCCCCCTTCAACGATTCACTTCAACGCAAAGACTAATCGCCCAGACCCCAGCTTGCCTGTTGTTCAGCCGCCAATGCCCGTGGCAAGTAATTTCCCGCCATTGGCGTTTCAGGCTCAAGAGGTCTCTGTGCAAGCACTTCATGCTACGGGATTACCAGTAGATGAATCTGATTATCTAGCGATCGGGGCGGGATTGGGTAGCTTTTTATGGGCTGATTTGCTGAGAATTAGTGGTGTGCGTGCCGAGAAGATTGTGGCTTTGGGATTAGAGGCGGAACCTTATGCTCGTTACAAGCGCCTCTGTTTAAATTCGCAAATTCCTTTATATGAAAGACTGCGTTCTAATTCTGACTCTTGTCCCGATAATATTTGGGGTTGGCCTAGTTATGCCTTGCGTGAAGCTTGGGGAGACTTAGCCAAGGGAGAGATAAAGTCAGCATTCAAGTATTTATGGCAAGTGTTTGCCGAACCAACATTTGCAGAAACTTATACTCCTCGTGCGGGTAATGTCTTTGATTCCATAGATAGGGAGGCGAAGCGCATTGGCTGGAATCAAATTTATCGTTATGGACGAGTTAGGGTAATTCGCAAAACTGATGACGGTAGATATTGCGTAGCTTATTCTCGCGGACCAGGAGATTATGCTTTTTTAGTTAGTCGTTATTTACATTTAGCTACTGGGTATCCAGCAATTCAGTTTCTCCCAGATTTGCAAGCTTATAGGGAAAAATATCAAGACTTTACATCTGTCGTCAATGCTTACGAAGCCCACGATCGCATTTATGAGCAACTAGAGCAACATGGTGGTACGGTATTAATTCGGGGGCGGGGAATTGTAGCTTCGCGGATTGTGCAACGGATTTATGAAGCCAGAAAGCGAAATCGGAATATTGCAGTTTTGCATTTAATGCGATCGCCAAAACCCCAAGGTAATAAATTTCAACGAGCCACGCGCATAGTCAAAAATCACTACGAATTTCAACCCTTTAACTGGCCGAAAGCCTGTTGGGGCGGCGAACTCCGGGCAATGTTAGAAAAAGCCACCCCCGATGAACGCAAACGTTTACTAGCAGACTGGGGTGGAACTACCACCGCCGACCGCCACGACTGGCAGCAAATTACTGCTCAAGGGTTAAGCGAAGGCTGGTATCAAATTACCTTCGGTGAGGTTCTGGATGTAGAACGAGATGCCCAAAACCGGACTATTACCCGTATCCGAGAACAAAGCTTTGGGGAAATGAAATTGCTAGCTGATTTTATTGTTGATGCTACCGGACTGGATGCCAAGGTAGATGCCAATCCCCTGTTAGCAGATTTGGTGAAACATTACAACCTTCCAGTAAACCACTTGGGGCGATTGACTGTAGCGAACAATTTTGAACTAGTAGAAATGCGTAGCGCTCAAGGTCAAATGTATGCGGCTGGGGCGATTACTTTAGGTGGCCCTTATGCCGCAGTTGATAGTTTCTTAGGCTTGCAATACGCCGCATTAGTCGCCGTTGATGGACTCGCCGCCGCTCGTGCGCCTGGAGTTCAAAGGTTGAATGTTGTAAGTTCTTTTAGGCAGTGGTTGAAGTGGGTGTTAAATCAGTCGCCTTAGTATTAGGAGGCAGGGGGCAGGGGGCAGAGGGCAGGGGGGATAGAGTATTTATCTGGCTATTTTGAATAGTAAATCCCAACTTCGAGGATAAAAGGCGCAACGTCGAGGTTCAGATGCTCAAGTGCGATCGCTTATGAATTGCAACATCACTTAATATTGTCATCAGAAATTTATTTTTATGTAGCTGGAGAATTAAAAATGAACAACTGGTATTTTAATTTCTAGCATTTCACTTTTTTGTTAAGAAAGATGTGAATAATACATAGCACTACAACATCGAATAGGGAGAGTGAGATAATTACTTTAACTTACCATTGGTTGAGGCTCTAATGACTGAGCTATATGATACTATTGGCGGTGTTTACGAGCAGTTTAAAACTGTAGCTACATTACCGATCGCCGAAAAACTTACACTATTTAAGATTCTTGGTAATTTTCAAGAAAAAACCATTCTAGACTTAGCGTGTGGTACTGGCTTTTATAGCAGATTGTTGAAAGAACAAGGATCTGTAAAAGTTGTTGGTGTAGACATCTCACAGGAAATGGTAAACGTTGCACGCCAGCAAGAGATAAAAAATCCACTTGGAAATGAATATCAAGTGTTAGACATTGCCAAACTCCACAAGCTTGGCACTTTTGATTTAGTTACTGCCGTTTATCTTCTTAATTATGCAGAAAACAAAGAGCGTCTACTACAGATGCTTTGTAATATCCGCAAAAATCTAGCGTCAAACGGGCGTTTTGTTGCCATGACGATTAATCATAATTTTTCTCGGAAGAAATCAAATTCGACAAAGTATGGACTTACCGTACTCAAACAGGAACCTTTGTCAGAAGGCTTTTATTCGGAAGCTAAATTTCACACAAATCCACCATTTATGATTAAATACTTTGGGTGGAGTCAATCTATTTATGAATGGGCTGTGACAGAAGCCAGGTTTGAGAAGTTTTCATGGCATTCTATAGAAATTCCAAAGCAAGCAATAGAACAGTACACAGAAGATTACTGGCAAGATTTTTTAGACAATTGCTTAATCATAGGTCTAAGTTGTGAGAATTAACCTGATTTTTCATGGGAACTTCTCACCTTAGTACTTTGTCATATCAACTTTAAATAAAATCAAAGTTTAGGAGTAGTCAAAGCCATGCAAAAGCCAGTCACCAGGCTGGATTTATCTCCATTTCCTGTATCCTTTTGACAAATGTGCAATTACCTTAACCTCTAACGAATGCAATAGAGAATGAGTATCAGTATTCACGCGTAGCCTAGCAGAAACCGCAGGCATCGCACTCGATTACGATCGACATTTCCATATACAACTATTCACATTACCCAGTTCATTGAAAATCCTGTTCAATGCGTCGCTCAACAATATGTATGCTAGCGAGAATCGAATCGAGTAGTACTTATAGTGTAAGTCTATAGTTTAGCTACCTTGCTAACTAAATAATATAGAATTAGATTAGGATACTTATAGCAGTAGCAGCGGTATTTCTAATCGTCGCGTTCTGTTATCAGATAGCGCAAACCTAATCTCTTTCTAAAAAGAGAAATATATCTTTATAACCGATTTAGATCAACGATTATGAACCTTAAAAACATCTCCCCAAATTTTCCCCGTCGTCAAATTCTCAAAACTACTCTCACTTTTGTGACTGGCTTAACCACGACATCACTGTTATCTTTTTTGATTACTAAATCTATAAAGCCAGCACAAGCAATTGTTGTACAACGACCAAATGAATTTGAACTTGAAGGTAAAGGTATTAACATCAAGTATTCAATCCTCAATGGAGTTCCAGAACTTGATTACAAAACTAAAAATATTTCTGAACATTTCAGTGGCGACCAAATTCAGACATTACCTACTGATATCGGTACACTACTGACGATAATTATTAGCAAACCACCAAATCCTAATTTTGGAGGAAATGTAGTTAAACTGAGTTTACTCTTACCAAGTATCAACCTACCGATTGGAACTCGAGAAACTTCTGTTCAAACCGAAGCCATTTTAACTACTGAAAGAACATCAGGAACTATTCGTACTCCCTTGTTTGGACAATTACAGTCATATCAAACTATAGTACTTACCGGAACCGCAAGATACAGCTAGATACAGTCTAATTTCTGAAATGAATTCTTTTGGAAAACAAATTATCAATTATCCCTAAACTCGCAATCCGGTTTTAGTAAGAATATTTGTAGGTTGGGTTGAACGAAGTTAAATCCAACAAATCCAATATGTTGTGGAGTTTCTTTTCTCAATCCAACCTACAAATTTTCATTTTTGGGCTTAACCAGAACTAATCGAACCCTATTGCCTTGACTATGCCAATGGTATTTTTACCCTAAGAGGTTGTTTGAAAAGGGTCGGCTTGAGCCTCAAGTGCAACTCAGGGGCGCAATCTCAAATCCCAAAACTCCGATTCTCTCGTGGCAGTTTCTCGGTAGCCAGGGTAGTGAAACACACGCTCTTAGACTTTTCAAACATCCTCTAAAGAGAAGAGACTTCCAAATAGAGATAAAACTAGAATAAAAATAAACTTTACAAGCTATTTATGCAATGGGCTAATTTTATAGCAAAAGAAGCTGCTAAGAATGGCTTATCTCAAGAGCAAACAGCAGCTTTTGCAAAATATTTTCAGACAGAAAATTTAGGTAAAACTAAAGTCAAACTTGCCAGTGAATTAAATTTTGATATTGCTGCTTTCACAAAGTGGGTAAGTGAGATATATGACAAGTTTGCCCAGAATAATCCTGAGTTTGCTACTTTCAACAATCGAAACAAACTAGAAAAGTTACAAGCTTATCTAAGCGTAAAATATAATAGCGAATTGGATGTCCTCAAACCATTAGCAGCGATGAAATTATTAAAATCGCTAGTGGTTCGGGAACGACTGCAACAAGAAGCTTGGGTTGCCAGAAGAATTTGTAAATTTTTGGGATATTTGCCTTTAGCGTTAGAGTTAGTGGGACGATATCTAGATAAAATGCCAAACTTGTCTCTGGAAACACTGCTGAAGCGGCTAGAGAAGAAACGAGTGGAACATAAACTAGTAGTCAATACTAACTCATTGATCCCTGATGAATACGGTGTAGTTGAAGCCTTTGAATTGAGTTGGGAACAGTTGGATGAAAATGCCCAAAGCTTTGGCTGTTTGCTAAGTTTGTGTGCTTTAGCTGACATACCTCTATCTGTTGAGACAGTAGAAGATGACAAAAAACAACAACTCAACGAGAAAGCCATAGCCGATTTACTAGAATTACATTTGCTACAACAGAAAAGTAAAGGAATTTATCGTCTAAATCCACAGATTCGGCAACTTTTCCAAATGAAGTTGGATAAGTCAGGTGAAGCGGATGAAGCAAAAACTAAATTTGCAGCCATGATGTTAGAGGTAGCAAAGCTAATTCCGCAACAGGTTAACCCTGAAGACATTCTCAACATCACTCCACATATCCCGCACATTACAGAAGTTGCAACTTACCTATCTGAATATCTGGGCGATGAAAATCTAATTACTCTGTTTACCAAATTAGCCTGGTTTTATCAAGCTCAAGGACTTTATCAGCATGCAGAACCTTGGTTGCAACGGTGTGTAGAAATAACTCAAAATCGTCTTGGTTTAGAACATATCGATGTCGCCACTAGTCTGAACAATTTAGGATTACTCTACGAATCTACAGGACGCTACAGCGAAGCCGAACCCTTGCTTGAGCAAGCTTTAGCACTGAGAAAGCGCCTGCTAGGAGAAGAACATAGCGATGTCGCCACTAGCCTCAGCTATTTAGCATTAATCTACGAATCTACAGGACGCTATAGCGAAGCCGAACCTTTGTATGAGCAAGCTTTAGAACTGTGGAAACGCCTAGTAGGAGAAGAACATCCCCATGTTGCCACGAGTCTGAACAATTTAGGAGCATTGTACTGTTATACAAGACGCTACAGTGAAGCTGAACCCCTACTCAAACAAGCATTAAAACTGAGAAAACGCTTGCTAGGAGATAACCATCCTGATGTTGCCACCAGTCTGAACAACTTAGCACAACTTTACGAATCTACAGGAAGTTACAAGCAAGCCGAACCTTTGTATCAGCAAGCTTTAGAACTCAGTAAACAGCTGCTGGGAAATAACCATCCTGATGTCGCCATTAGCCTGAACAATCTAGCAGCACTTTACCGTTATACAAAACGCTACAGGAAAGCCAAACCCTTATTTGAGAAAGCTTTGAAAATTTGCGAACGGACTTTAGGTATGAGCCATCCGACAACTATGACGGTTCGGGCAAATCATGCCAGCTTTTTAAGAGAAGCATATCACTAGCGATCGCCTCCGGCACGCTACGCGATCGCTGCGCGTAATTCGTAATTCGTAATTCGTCAAAAAATTTTCCCCTCTCCACTAGCGAAGAAGAGGGGTTAAAATTTACTTACATCCTAAAGATTTGCGAGTCTCCACACCAGTTTTAGAATTCACACCACTTGCCTTAATACAAAGCTTTTTCACTTGTATTCCATCTAAAATTGCATTTGTAAAATCAGTACCTGTTATATCTACGCCATCAAAAGTAGAACGTAACATCATTGCATCAGTCAACACAGCATCACTTAAATCAGCATCCTTAAACTTCGTTAAATAGGCTATGCCTTCACTAAAATCAGCACCATGCAGATTTACTCCCTCTAATACACTACTGTTAAATACGCCACCACGTAAGTCAGTATTGCTAAAATTAGCATTTTCTAATTTGAGATTGGTAAACTCATTACCAATTAAGCTTTGACCAGAGTAATCCTTGCCCTTAAGCTCATCATTACCCACAGAACGGGTAATACTGGAAGAACTTGCAGCTTGTGCCGATAGGGGGAACAAAAAAAGAACCATAGCTAAGACAAAGCTAGCTAACAGTCGCCAATATTTCATAATCTCTTCTTAATAAATCTCAACACTTTCACCATTAACTATTAAACCTTACAGAAGGGAATAGGGTGTAGGTTACAGGGTACAGATTATTTCCTATCCCCTGTCCCCTTGTCCCCTGTCCCCTGTCACCTCTCCCTTATCCCCTCTTCCCTAATCTCTCGTAGGATGATAGATGTTGAGGTGCGATCGCAATAAATTACCTGTGGCTAATCAAGAAGACAACGCCCAATCTCTGGCGCGAACCCCCTTATATCAACTGGGTTTAGAACTCAAAGCACGCCTTACCAGCTTTGGCGGCTGGGAAATGCCCGTGCAATTTAGTGGAATTAGCCGCGAACACGAGGCTGTAAGAAATACAGCCGGAATGTTCGATATTTCCCACATGGGCAAATTTACTCTCCAAGGTAAAAACCTGATTTCCCAACTCCAGCCACTAGTGCCTTCCGACTTGAGTCGTTTGCAACCCGGCCAAGCACAATATACCGTATTGTTAAATCCCCAAGCCGGAATTATTGACGACATCATTGTTTATTATCAAGGTGAAGACACCACTGGTATACAAAAGGCATTCATCATAGTCAATGCAGCAACTTCTGGTAAAGATAAAGCATGGCTATTGCAACACCTTGACTTGGATAAATTACAATTCCAAGACCTTTCACCAGATAAAGTCTTAATTGCCGTGCAAGGGCCAAAAGCGATTAAATACCTCCAGCCATTAGTGCAAGAAGACTTACAACCAATTAAAGCCTTCGGACATTTAGAAGCGACCCTACTAGGTAAACCTGCCTTTTTGGCCCGCACAGGTTACACCGGAGAAGATGGCTTTGAGGTGATGGTAGACCCGAATGTGGGAGTAGAATTGTGGCAAACGCTACATAAAAGTGGTGTTATCCCCTGTGGACTCGGTGCGAGAGACACTCTGCGGCTAGAAGCAGCGATGGCACTTTACGGACAAGATATCGATGAAATCACCACACCCTTAGAAGCAGGTTTGGGGTGGCTAGTTCATTTAGATACTAAAGGCAATTTTATTGGTCGGGAAGTTTTAGCACAACAAAAAGCCGCTGGAGTGCAGCGCCGATTGGTAGGTTTGCAAACCCAAGGACGCAACATAGCCCGTCATGGTTATCAAGTGTTATCCGCAGGTAAAGTTGTGGGAGAAGTTACTAGTGGCACTCTGTCACTTACACTAGGTTATCCCATTGCCTTAGCTTACATTTCCACCCAGCTAGCAACTGTCAATCAGCAGCTAGAAGTCGAAATTCGCGGCAAAGCTTATCCAGCAGTTATAGTTAAACGTCCCTTTTATCGGTCAAAAAATCGTGTTATCAACTGATAAGCGCCAAGGTTTTTGAGGAATAATGTGTTGTGAGTTATTCAACTACACTAAGGTTCATGACCAGATATAACTTGGATGACTGTTAAGGAAATAATTTTTTTGAGAAGGGAGAGGAAGTGATATGTCTTTTGAATATCCTCAAGATTTCAGATACCTGGATTCTCATGAATATGTGCGAATCGATGGTGAAATTGCCACCATTGGCATTACTGAGTTTGCCGTACATGAATTGGGTGATATCGTCTTTTTGGAACTGCCAGAAATTGGCGACGCTCTTACCAGGGGAGAAAACTTTGGCACAATTGAATCAGTGAAAGCCGTTGAAGAACTGAATTCGCCAGTAACAGGCACTGTTATAGAACGCAACGAAGCTTTAATTAATTCTCCTGAAGAAGTGTCAGAAGACCCATACGGGGAAGGGTGGTTTTTGAAAGTGCGTGTCAATGACCCTGGCGAAGTTGAGGATGCCTTGACAGCAGATGAGTATCGCGCCCAAGTAGAAGGAGAGTAACGAGTAGGGAGTGGGGGATGAGGGGACAAGGAGGACAAGCTAAAATTTTCTCCCTTGTTTCCCCTATCCCTGACTCCGACCGAAAATAAGTCATGAAATTTAGAGAAATTGAAAAGTTACACTTACTTCTTATGAGTATTTATTGCAAAATATTAAATAGTACCATCTGGAGAGTAATTTGTGGTATTAAACGCCCCTATTCTCAAGTCTAATGAGCAGCAAGTGCTGGACGAAAAAAGTCAAAAGTTAAGTAGTTTTGTGCCAAGACACATTGGCCCTAACTTTGATGATATTCAGCAAATGCTTAAGGTTTTGGAGTTTTCCAGCCTGGATGCCCTAATTGACCAAACAGTTCCACAGGCAATTCGGTTAAAGCAACCGCTAAAGTTACCAGAAGCAGAAAGTGAGTATGCAGCACTGGCATCATTAAAAAAAGTTGCTGCCAAAAATCAGATTTTCCGTTCATACATTGGTATGGGCTATTACGACAGTATTACCCCACCTGTGATTGGGCGTAACATCCTAGAAAACCCCGGTTGGTATACAGCCTATACTCCTTATCAACCAGAAATTGCCCAAGGGCGACTTGAAGCGCTGCTAAATTTTCAAACCCTGATTATTGACCTCACAGGTTTAGAAATTGCCAATGCTTCGTTACTTGATGAAGCCACAGCCGCCGCTGAAGCGATGAGCTTAAGCTATGGTGTTTCTAAAAATCACGCAGATGCTTATTTTGTCTCTAATGACTGCCATCCCCAAACTATCGACGTGTTGCAAACACGCGCTCAACCATTAGGGATTAAGATTATTGTCGGCGATCATCAAACATTTGATTTCGAGCAACCAATTTTTGGGGCTGTTCTGCAATACCCGGCAAGTGATGGCACTATTTACGACTACCGCGCTTTTATAGAAAAAGCTCATGCTAAGGGTGCATTGGTGACGGTAGCAGCAGATCCTTTAAGTTTAACTTTACTGACTCCTCCTGGAGAATTTGGCGCTGATATTGCTGTAGGAAGCACTCAGCGATTCGGTATTCCTTTGGGGTTTGGGGGACCTCATGCGGCATACTTTGCGACCAAGGAAGAGTATAAACGGCTGGTTCCAGGGCGAATTGTGGGTGTATCAAAAGATGCCCAAGGTAAGCCTGCATTACGTCTTGCCTTGCAAACCCGCGAACAGCACATCCGCCGCGAAAAAGCTACTAGTAATATCTGTACTGCACAGGTATTGTTGGCGGTGATGGCAAGTATGTACGCTGTCTATCATGGCCCTACTGGACTGAAGCAAATTGCCGAAAATATCCATTCTTTGACGGTATTACTGGCTGAAGGACTGAAGCGTTTGGGTTACAGTATCAGTTCCAAAGATTTCTTTGATACGCTACGAGTAGAACTGGGAAGACGCAATTTAAAAGATATTCTGACAGTTAGCGAACAACTTAAAATTAACCTACGGGTTTTTGATGCCACTGCTGTTGGTATTTCGCTGGATGAAACAACTACGCCAGAAGATTTAATCGACCTCTGGCAGATTTTCGCTGGTACAGATGATTTACCCTTTACTTTAGAAGACTTAGCTTCTTCTTCATCGTTTCATCTTCCTCTCTCCCGTACCAGTACATATCTCACCCATCCCGTCTTTAACCGCTATCACTCAGAAACTGAGTTATTGCGCTATCTGCACAGGCTAGAAAGCAAGGACTTGTCGCTAACTACATCGATGATTCCTTTGGGTTCTTGCACAATGAAGTTGAATGCGACAGCTGAGATGATTCCGGTAAGTTGGGAAGAATTTGGCAAAATTCATCCATTTGCCCCAGCATCGCAAACTCAAGGTTATCAAATCCTGTTTAAGCAACTTGAGACATGGTTAGCTGAAATTACTGGGTTTGCCGCAATTTCTCTGCAACCAAATGCTGGTTCTCAGGGTGAGTATACAGGACTTTTAGTGATTCGCCATTATCACAAAAATCGGGGTGAAGGACACCGGAATGTTTGTTTGATTCCTACCTCCGCACATGGGACAAATCCAGCAAGTGCAGTGATGTGCGGGATGAAGGTAGTGGCGGTTACTTGTGATTCACAAGGTAATATTGACGTTGATGACCTGAAGGCTAAGGCAGAAAAACATAGCAATGAACTCGCCGCCTTGATGGTGACATATCCTTCAACTCACGGTGTCTTTGAAGAAGCGATTCAGGAAATCTGCGCTGTTGTTCATAGTCACGGCGGACAAGTTTACATGGATGGGGCAAATATGAACGCCCAAGTAGGAATTTGCCGTCCTGGAGATATTGGCGCGGATGTTTGTCACTTGAATTTGCATAAAACCTTCTGTATTC
Source organism: Nostoc sp. (assembly GCF_036917575.1). Lineage (GTDB taxonomy): Bacteria > Cyanobacteriota > Cyanobacteriia > Cyanobacteriales > Nostocaceae > Nostoc. The sequence goes on from NZ_JBALDC010000089.1 coordinate 59,960, forward strand.
CTCATGGTGGCGGTGGCCCTGGTATGGGCCCTATTGGGGTAGCCTCTCATCTCGTGCCATTTTTGCCGGGACATGCTGTGGTAGGGACTGGGGACTTGGGACTGGGGACTAGGAAAGAGGAAATTCCCAATACCCAATCCCCAATCCCCAGTACCCAACGTATTGGGGCTGTGGCGGCTGCGCCTTGGGGTAGTGCGAGTATTCTGGTGATTTCTTGGATGTACATTGCCATGATGGGGGTAGATGGTTTAACCCAAGCTACTAAGGTGGCAATTCTCAACGCTAACTACATTGCCAAAAAACTGGAATCGTACTATCCGGTTTTGTATCAAGGGAAAAATGGTTTAGTTGCCCATGAGTGTATTTTAGATTTGCGATCGCTCAAAAAATCAGCTGCGATCGAAATCGATGATGTAGCCAAGCGTCTGATTGATTATGGTTTCCATGCGCCGACTGTCTCCTGGCCTGTAGGGGGTACAATCATGGTGGAACCTACAGAAAGTGAATCTAAACAAGAGTTGGATCGTTTCTGTGATGCGTTGATTTCTATTCGCCAAGAAATAGCCGAAATAGAATCAGGTAAGGTGGATGCCCAAGATAATGTTTTGAAGAACGCACCCCATACTGCCGAAAGTCTCATCGCTGGAGAATGGCAACATCCTTATTCTCGCGAACAAGCTGCCTACCCTGCACCTTGGACTCGTGAGTATAAATTCTGGCCTGCTGTTGGTCGTATTGACTCAGCTTTTGGGGATAGGAATTTTGTTTGTTCTTGTCTGCCAATGGATGCTTATTAAACTGAAGTGAAGAGTTAGGAGTTAGGAATTAAAACTCCTAACTCCTGCCTTCGATAAACACTGATGATTTACCTGTTTCTATATATGATTGTCTGGTTGTAATACCTGGGAATTAAACGATTAGGCTTGTTGTATTTCTGGACGACCATCTTCTACCACAAAAGAAGCCCGCTTACTAAGCGTGCCATTCGGGGTTGTGACGTTTGATAAAACTAGATAATCTGTCTTGCAGCTTGTGGGAGTCAGCGCACAACGAACATACCCCCGTTGACCGTTAAAGAATTTAATGTGTGGGTTATCGGGTAAGTAAGCTTCAACATTTGGGCTGGTATCTGCCCCATCTCCACCGGAAGTTATTGAGGTACAGACGAATTCACTTCCGACCGCAGCAGATTTTGGGTTATTAAAGTCAGCCTTTAAATTCATTGCCCAATTGGAATGGATATCGCCTGATAAGACTATTGGATTAGATGGTTTGCGCTGTTCTAAAAAACGCATAAGGCGATCGCGCGAAGCCACATAACCATCCCACTTATCCATGCTGTAGGTTCCGCCTTCTCCTGGTTTTGTATCTATCTGAGCAACTACAACTTGCTGGGCTAAAACGTTCCACTTAGCCTGTGAACTATTTAAACCATCATATAGCCAATTTTCCTGACGCTTGCCGGTAATCGTTGCATTCGGATCTAAATTTTCTGGGCAACGTTCTTTATTGCCATCACCACATGGCTGATCGGTGCGATATTGGCGGGTATCTAGGACATGGAAGGTCGCTAAGTTACCAAAGGAGAGCCGACGGAAAAGTTGCATATCGGGGCCAACGGGACGCGAGAAGGGGCGCAGTGGCATGTGTTCGTAGTAAGCTTGATAGGCAGCAGCCCGTCGTTGCAGGAAGATTGCCGGGTTTTGATCTGGTTCAGTATCGACTTCCGAAATGTCGTTAGCGTAGTTGTTTTCTACCTCATGGTCATCCCAGGTGACAATCCAAGGAAAGGCTGCATGAGCTGCTTGCAGATTGGTATCAGTTTTATAGAGGGCGTGACGGTTGCGGTAATCTTCCAAGGTGAGAATTTCGGCACTGTTGTGCTTTCTGGGGCGATTATTTGATATTCCTCCTTCATAAATGTAGTCTCCCACATGGACTACTAAGTTGAGATCATCTTGGGCAATATATTTGTAGGCAGTATAGTATCCCTGCTCATAGTGCTGACAGGAGACAAGGGCAAAGTTTAATTTATTTAAGTAGCCACCTGCTAGAGGAGCTGTACGAGTGCGACCAATCGGGCTAGCGTCTTGGCCGACAAGAAACCGATACCAGTACCAAGTATCAGATTGTAGTCCTTCTACTACAACTCGAACAGAGTGAGCTAGTTCTGGAGTTGCCAGTACCGTACCTCTGGAGACAATACGCCTCATATCGGGATCGGTTGCTACTTCCCAGCGAATCGGTACATTAACAGGTGGCATTCCACCTCCGTTTAAGGGTTCAGGAGCCAGACGAGTCCAAATCACTACGCTGGTAGGATAGGGATCGCCCGATGCTACACCCAAAGAGAAAGGATAATTGGAAAATCTACTTGTAGCGATCGCTCTTTGAGGAGAAAATTGATTAGCGATCGCTAAACCAGACAATGCTCCTGCCCCGATAATTAAGTTGCGTCGTTTGATTCGACTGTGCAGTAACTGCTCAAAATTCCGGTAATTTCCCATTCTCTACTCCTGGCTAACAAGTAAGTTAAAGTACAGCAATAGCTAACACGAAGAAGGCAGAGTAATACTAAACAAACTCGAAACTAATTCTCTTTCCAAAATCAAGTTTGAATTCTCAATTTTTCTCTTACTTAGTATCTTTGTGTTAGATATTCTTTTGCCACATAAAAGCCTACTAACAAAAGATTAATGCTTGGCAAAGAATGCGTTAATATCAACTTAATCAAGTTAGATTTTAATCTTTTTTCTTGAGGTCACCTTTCTCTTCATCATCCAACCAAAGCTACAAGCAAAAAGAGCGCCAACTAAGGGTGTAGATTCAGGTACTTGTCTATAAGAAACTGTACCTGATCTAAGTTCAGCATTTGGAGAATTTTTAGAGAAACTTGTAAAATCCTCACCAATAATTTCATAACTTATAGAACTGGAAGGATTAGCTTTATCATTGAACTGATAATCTAAGGCAAAATATTTTTTTCCTGTTAAAGACGTGCTTGAAAAAATAAGAGGAAAATCTGGGTAGTTAGCATCATCTTTTTGCGTATAAACGTTAGAGTCACCATCGAATTTAAAAGAAAGTGACTTAATGGCAGCTTCGGGATTATAGTCACTACTGAAGGTAGAGTCATCAAAGCTAAAAAAGCCATTTCCCTTAGTTACTGGGCTATCAACTGTGAAAGTGTAATTAAGAATTGCAGCAGATGCAGGTTTTGCATCTACTGTAGCAAAACCTAAAGTAAGAGTAGCAGCAGTAATCAATAGTTTTGGAACCAATTTCATTTCTATTGTCCTCACCATACAACTTCTATAAGCAATGTAATTAAAAGCTAAAAAATAGCTTTTATCTTACTTAATTATTTGCCAAATGGACATTTATAACTGGTAATTACAGTTAAAAAAAAATGATTTTTTTATTTAGTTTTTTAAAAAACTAAATAAAAAGAAACAACTGTCCAATTGTTTGTAAGCATCTCATTTTAAAATTATGAGTTTAAGCAAACTTTAATTAAAGGTAAAAATAAAATTTAATTTAACTTTGACAATGAAAAATTTAGTCGATAAGCACAGGGCAAAGGTATCTAAATAATAGTGGAATACAGCAATAATGCAATCAGATATGACTTTCAGGAAATTAAATTTTCGCTTTTATAGGAATAATTATCATTAAGAGGAGAGAAAGGAAAAAGAAACCGTCTCTTGCTTATTAAAGAAGGGAGCAACATAATTTTGTAAAATTGGAGTTAAATTATTACTTATTCCTCTTCTGTCACTCTCCGGGAGGGCAATCGCTATAAGCCTTATGAGGCAATCAATACAAGCTATACTATTAGAAAAAATTGGTCTTGTATTTGTTATTAGAAAATAATCGTGCGTAGGCGTAGCCCGTCGTAGACATCGCTTGCTATACAAAAGCTCTAGAATTCAGAAATGGTAAATGTTTTCGGAGAGTGACAGAAGAGGGTTATAGCCGTAGTCACACAGGTTAGGACATAAGGATGGGGTGAATACTAGAGTTAGCAATAGTTTTGCCTCCTGCCCTCTGCCTTCTGCCTCCTGCCTCCTGCTATACATCACCAAATTCTCAATAAAACCAGGTTTTTTCATTGCGACCGCGTAGCGTACCGGAGGTAATCGCATCCCCAAATAGCCTATTTCCGTTTTTAGTTCTCACACTCAGCCTTAACTTAATTGTATTGCTTCTAATTCTTCCCTTACAGATAAAGGCTGATACCCCAATGCAAAAGCTTGGGAACTATCCAAAGAAACATCTGTTGGTCTAGGTGCTGCCATTTTCACATCTTGTTGTCGGCAGGATTTAAGCTGAGTGGCGGGAAGTTGAAACACTTCCACTAATATCTGTCCAAAATCATAACGTGAAATCCGCTCTTTCCCACCTAAGTGAATGATGCCATTAACTTTTTCTAATGCTAATAAAAGTCCTTTGGCGGCAGATGTTCCACTTACTGGTGTCCGAAATTCATCTATAAATAAACTTAGTTCTTTGTCGGCTTGTAAAGTTTGAATAAATGGTTGAATAAAGCTTTTAGCTGTGGGTGTTGCTGCACCAAACATCAACGGCATTCGACACACTGCGGTCATGGGATACCTTTTTAGCATATCTGCTTCTGCGATCGCTTTTTGCTCACCGTAAAGATTGACAGGACATACGGCATCTGTTTCTCGATATGGAGCATTTAAACCATCAAAAACCAAGTCAGTTGAGGTAAAAGCACAAGGAATTGAATTATCCGCGCAAAGTCCGGCAATATTGCAGGATGCCATAACATTAATTGCGTGCGATTCTTCGGGGTGGGTTTGACAAAAATTTGGTTGCGAATGTGCAGCAGTATGAATAACTGCTGCTGGTTTGACATCGTTAAAGATACGTTTCAATTCCTGAAAGTTTGTTAAGTTCGCTTTTAAAATTTTCATCCCAGGAATCTCTAAAGGATAGGATAAATAAGTGCCATAAATATCCCATTCTTGTTTGGCAAGCTGGCAAAGATGCCATCCTAAAAAGCCACTTGCTCCGGTGATTAACAATTTTTTCATGTTTAATCAAAAACCGTTCAAGAAAAAATCCTTGCTATAGCAGGCTTATATTTTACACTGAGTAGTGGTAATAAAAAACTATTGCAGTAATTTTTGAAACTGCTTTTCACTACGTATTTTGCTAAAGTCGGGGTCAGTTTTTGCTAATTTCTTGTATTTATCAGGAACAAGCTTGATTGCTTTGTTTAGGTTCTCAATTGCTAATTCCAGATTGCTTTGTAAAGCATAAGAGCAAGCTTTGTTGTAATATGCTTGGTGCAAATCTTGCTTGATGGCGATCGCTTTATTATAAGATACAAGAGCATCTTGATAGCGGTGCAGCTTTGTCAGAGCAATGCCTCGGTTAATTAAAGCTTCATATTTGTCGGGTTTGATGGCGATCGCTTTATTATAAGATACAAGAGCATCTTGGTAGCGTTGCAAGGATGTGAGGGCGATGCCACGATTATACCAAGCTTCATATTTGTCAGGTTTGATCGCGATCGCTCTATTATATGATCCAAGAGCGTCTTGGTAGCGTTGCAACGATGTGAGGGCTATGCCCCGGTTAATCCAAGCTTCAGGATTCTCAACTTTGATAGCGATCGCTTGATCGTAAGCTTTTATGGCATCTTCATAATTTTGTCTATCTAATAAATTATTACCTTGATGAAAAAAATCTTCTGCTTTTTGTGTAGCCTTCGCTTCTATGAAAAGTTGGGTTACATTGCTTTCTTGGACAACCTGTGTAGTATTTTCCGCCGATGAGTTTGCCCCATCACTACAGCCAAATGCCAAGAAAGCTATTAAGCCAGATGCAAGGAAGCAGTGCCTAAAAACCATGCTGTACCTACAAAAATTATTAGATGGTGTTAAAATCTGTTAGTTTTTTGAGTATTATCAAAATACACTAGTTTTTACCCATTAATTTATTTATATTTTTTGCATAAAGAGTTTTGTTGACAATGCATAAAACTTTATTAAAAGCAAGCGTGTATGATATATCATAGTAAATGCACTTAAAGCAATTGCTTAAAACTTGCTTTACTCAAAAAACAATTATTTCCCTAGCTGTTACCCGCACTTCTCTACGAGACGCAGCGCGTAGCTTGCTTCCATGAAGTGGTATGGCAAGCTCAGTGACCATCGTCAACATTGCAGTCATGTAGTAATTTGCCCTAATGAAAAGCTTCATCAATCTGTCAATACCGACGGTATGAATCAGCCAGGATCACAGGAATAAAGATAGAAGTAATATTAAAATCGTTAGTTTTTCTAACCTTTATCTCTATTAATTAACTTTATTTTTTGCTTCAAAATAAAATTAAAATTCAATTCTACATTCATGATAAATCGTCTAAATAATTTATATTAAATATATAGTAATTTCTATATTTGCTATTACCGAAAAATTTAGTAATAGGGAATATTTTCATATTAATTGCTAGTGGTTTACTAATGCTATGAGATAATTCTTGGCATTAAATTTGCATATTTTGTATTCATTATTTTCCATTAAGGATCTAAAAGTATGTCTATTTTCTCCCCTGATGGTCGGACAAAAGTTAGCAACACGACAACTTTTCCGTTTGGTGCTATAGGAAAGATGAGAATACATTGGAAAGGGCCAGATGGGGTTATTGATACTGCTGATGATATTATCGTCAACGGTTCAGGTGCTATGATTGACCCCTACCATTTTTTAACAGCAGGACACTGTGTATATGACACGAGATATGGGGGTTGGGCAGATAAAATTGAGGTGATGCTTGGTTCCAAAGGAAATATTATTGCTGGTACAAACCGGGCTGACTATGAATACTATAGTGAAGCCAAATCTGCTTATACACGTTCTCTTGAAGAATGGACTCAAGGAGATCAAACTAAAAGTGAAACTTTTCAATACGATATAGGATTGGTTACTCTTGACCGCAATATTGGAAACTTCACTGGCTGGTTTAACTATGGATATGACGATAATCTCAGCAGTGGAACTTTAATGAATGCCACTGGATACCCTGCTGATAAGTTTGATTCCAATAATGATGGAAAATCGGACAACTATGATATGTGGACTCAGAGTGGAAAAATCACAAGTACAACTGACTTAAGCTTGCGTAGTAATGAGCTAGATATTATTCCTGGAAATAGTGGAGGGCCGCTCTGGCTTAATAATTCCAATACAAATAAACCGACTATTTATGGAGTAGCTTCAAATGAGACAACCAGCAACAACACTCCGCTTTACAACGAGTTTGCCCGAATTACAAGCACTCGATATAACGAGATTCAAAACTGGATAGATGAAGACACTACTGCTCACAAACCCATTGACAAAGCTGATTTAGTAGATTCTGACGTGTGGTTTAACACCACTCTTGAAAGTTTTAGTAATAATACCATCCAATATGGGGAAAATTTCAGTATTACAGTTTATCCTCGCAACAATGGTACAGCTGCAACAGGCACTTTCTCGGTTTATTTTTACGCTTCTACTGATGCCAATGTCACTAATAATATTGGTTCTCATTACTTAATTGGTAATACAACTGTTTCTTCGATTAATCCATTCAATTCGGGAACAGCGACTTGGAGTGGTGCGTTTCCTAATATCCCAATTGGAAATTACTACGTTATTTCATTTCTAGACCCAACTAATTCAATCCAAGAGTTTGATGAGAGTTTGACCAGTAACCAAAAGGTATTTAAAACTTTACTGACTGTTACCGATAGTACGCCTAGTTCGGCACCTCCGAACGTTTCATCAACCGTTAGCTCTCCTTTATCAGCCAATGAAGAAAATTCCACTTTAACAGCTACAGATAATATTAATGAAACTGGTAACTCTTTTAATAATGTTATTACTGATAATAGTGGTAATCAGGAGCTAAATGGTGGAAATAGCAATGACATCCTTATAGGAGGAAGTGGTAACGATACTTTAGTTGGAGATTTAGGTAACGATACCCTAATAAAAAAAACTGGATCTGATATTTTTACTATTAACTCCCCTTCTGAGGGTATTGATAACATTACAGATTTTTCGCCCTTAGATGACACGATCTATGTTTCTAAAGTAGGGTTTGGAGGTGGACTTAGTGAGGGTATACTTCAAGCCACGCAATTTTTTATCGGTTCAGTAGCACAAAATAGCTGCGATCGCTTTATCTACAACAATAATACAGGGGGTTTCTTCTTTGATGCTGATGGTACAGGCTCATCTGATCAAATCCAAGTTGCTCAACTAGCAACAGGTCTAGCCATGACTAATACAAATATTTTCGTGATTGCCTAAATAATCTAAAACTTATACCAGTTCTCTATAAAGTTGCAGATTATTTTAACCTCTGGCAACCTCCCCGTAAGTTCGGGAAAGTTGCCAGAGGTTCTTTCCATGTATCTTTATACAGAATTGGTATCACGCATTGAAAACCTGAAAATAGATTCTCTGTAACCCATACAAACATGCCTTTTAAGGGGTTGGGATGATACTTATGCGTAAGTCCTAAATTTATCTGTGCAACGCTTAACTAATGCCAAACACTGATTCAACAGTTGATTTAATCGAATCCCGTGCATCTTTCAAAGTTTGGCTAATAGGATGTTTCGCCTGCAAAAATGCCCGCGCACAATTGCGTCCCGGCATTCCTGAAATTGAACCACCTGGATGAGTCCCTGCACCAGTTAAAAATAGATTATCAATTGGCGTTTTGTAATTAGCTATTTCTGGCAATGGACGGAAAAATATCATTTGATCTAAGGTCATGTCAACATGATAATAATTCCCTTTGTACGCACCTAATCTTTCTCCTAGTTCGGCTGGACTTTCTACGCGACGGGCGATAGTTGCATCTTTGACATTGGGTGCATAGTCTGCCAATTTATCAATCACCTTATCTGCAACTTTGTTTTTCAATTCATCCGTCCAACCAGTACCTTTTAAACCAGTACCTTCTGCACCAGCAATTTGATAAGGGGCAAAAAACTCAATCCATAAAGTGTGCTTACCTGGTGGTGCTAATGTGGGATCTAAATAACTAGGCATCACCAAATACATTGATGGGTCAGCATCAGGAATTTCTCCCAAAGTACATTTACTGTGAGCCTGTTCTACATGAGCTACAGAATCAGCAATCAAAATAGAACCGACGAGATATTCGTCTTTGTGAGCGTGGTGTGGAAAGTGTAGTGGTTCGTCTAAAGCCAAATCTATTTTGAGGATGGTTTCATTGTTGTTGACGATGCGGCGTTCTAATCTTTCCCATAACTCTGGGTCAGCTGCATTAACATCGCTTTTTTCTGTCATTTGTAAGAACAACCGCTTGGCATCAATATTAGAAATAACCCCGTGTTTAGCACGATATTCTTTACCACCAGCCACCCTTACACCTACAGCTTTGCCATCATCAACTAAAACTTTTTCAACGTGCTGGTCTGTGAGAATAACGCCACCTTTACTTGTGACTAAATTCACCAAAGCTTGCACAAGTGCGCCTGTTCCGCCGCGGGGTCTGGCCATCCCTGGATTATGACGCATTGCCATCATAATTGCACCTATGGCAAGGGTTTTTTGTGATGGCGGCGCACCAAGTTCTGCTGCTAGTCTAGCTAGTGGTGCTTTGAGAAATTCTTCATCAAACCACTCGTTAAGCAAATCTTCAGCGCTGGTTAACATCGTGCGAATGAAGTCCAGCGTTTTGTTAGGAGAACCAATAACTGAAACTAAATCTTTTATTTTGGTGATGTCGTAGTTACCAAGGATGTCTATAACTGATTTTGGCGGTGCATTAAACATGGGAATCATTGCACCTAGCGATCGCTGCCAAAAGTTTATAAATTCTGCGTATTTTTTGGCATCACGTTCATTGTAACGAGCGATTTCTGCACAAGTCTTTTCCACTGACTTATGCCCTAAGAAATATTTACCATCAGAATGAGGACAGAAAACAACCGGATCGCACTCCAAATAATGCAAGCCGTATTTTTCTAGTTCTAATTCTTCAACAACTGGCCCTAAGTGAATAAATTCATGGTCAATCGCGCACAAATTGAATTTAAATCCAGGAGCTTCTTGCGGTAAGCATTCTTCAGTTGTTGCTGCACCACCTGGTACAGAACGCTTTTCTAGTAACAGAACGCTATAACCAGCTTTTAGCAAATAAGCTGCACAAACTAGCCCATTGTGCCCAGCACCAATTAGCACAACATCATACTCTTGCATAGTTGTCATTTTGAAATTAAGTAGCTTTCAAAAGCATATAAAACTTTTCAAAAATTTACATCACTCCCCAGTCACATAAATTATCCTTAACTATTGTCAATACTACTAAAGAGATAGTTCAGTAATTGATGATGGTATTTGCTTCACTTGAGTTTCTACCAAAAGTATTAAACTACCCTTTTCTACTTTTATATCTTTAATTTTGAACGCCATCTCTTCCCATTTAAAAGATGGCATATTCATCAATTCTTTGGCTTTCTGCATTAATGCTGTAACTATTTCCACTGAAATCCCGCCTCCCTCGGTGCAGTTAAAACTCTCTAGCATCGCGGGTTGTGATTGAGTCCGTGGACTAAGCACCGCAGTGTAAGCTAAAGGACGAGTATTTCCCATTTCCTTCAACAGCAATCTTCCTCTACATTCAATTTTGCCTTCACCAGGTAAAAATACTTGAATTTTTTGCGGCTCAAAACTGACAATCTCGCCATCTACATCCAAATCAAAGTTTTGCATCTTGCTGTTAACAAAGTCTGATACCAAAGTGCGGTTCATATCCACTTCTGTGAGTACAATCCGAGCAATGGCATTTACAGCCTCATTGAGTTCTATTTGACCAAAAAGGGCACTGAAGGGATTGATGTCAATACTATCTGTTTGCAGTTTTATTTCCTGTATGCGAATGTCTTCTTTAATGACTAATCCTTGACCTTTTATCGAAACTCCATCCGCCTGTCCCTGAACTATTTTTAACAGATCAGTTTTTACATCTATTTCTATTTGTTCTACTTCATCTAGCTGATTGGATACTTGTTTCTCAGCTTCTTGAGATAGAAATTGTTCTTCTAACCGATGCTCATTAGGCATGAATTACTAATTCTCATAAATGTACTCTTACTATTTACTGTAAAGGCTAGATACTAACAAGCGGATCTATATTACGATATATGCAAATTGGCAGAGCAAGTAATTAAGTAGAAAGTATTGTTTGTCTTTTGAGTTTTGCTTTTTTAGTAACAACCATTTTTACACCGCCGCTAGGGACAATTGTAATTCCACGACGGACTGGATGCACAGGGCGTTTATCGGCAAGGCTTAATTCAAAATTCGATAATATTATGGCTGTTACTAATTTTAGTTCATACATAGAAAAAGCTCCACCAATACAACCGCGATAACCTCCACCGAAAGGTAAATATTCGTAAGGTGAAAATTTTTGGTTGAGGAATCTTTCTGGACGAAACTTTTCTGGTTCTGGGTAAGTGTCCGTTCGGCGATGTGCTAAATAAATACAGGGAACTAAAACTGTTTCTGATGTAAATTTATGCCCCATAATTTCCACTTTATCTTTTACCATTCGCGGTGTGCAAATTAAAGCAATAGGATGAATTCGCAGTGTTTCTTGACAAACGGCGGTGAGGTAAGGTAGTTGTGTAATTTTTTCAGGATTTGTGAGATTGTCCAAGGTATTTAGTTCTTGCATTAGCTGATGTTTAACCTCTGGATGAGAATGAATTAAATAAAATATCCAGGCTAATACACCAGATGTAGTTTCGTAACCTAATAGCAATAATGAAACTAATTGATCGCGTAATTCTTCATCTGTCATCGGTTGCCCATTTATGTCATGCGTTGACATCAGCAGAGTGAGAATATCTGTACGTACAGCATTTTTTTGGCTACGTCTTTCAGAAATTTCTGCATAGATAAGTTTGTCAATTTGCTCTCGTCTTTTTAAGAAAATTCCCCAAGGACTCCATGCGCCTAAATCTTTTTGCAACAAAGGAAAGAAAAACAAGCTAGAATACCAAGGTTTAGTTACGTCTTCTAATAAAGAACTTAATTGTTCTTTTAATTGTTGGTAACGCACACCATGAGTAATCCCAAATACCACTTGTAAGATAATTTCTAAAGTGATATTTGACATTAATTTGTGTATATAAATATCTGTACCTGATGTCCAAGTTTGTGTAAGCTCTTCAGTAATTTGGCAAATTGTTTGTCCATAAGACTTTAAATTATCGCCATGAAATGCTGGGAGTAATAGCTGCCGTTGTTGTTGGTGCGATCGCCCTTCCTGAAATACAATAGAATTCTCTCCGAACAAGGGTTTAAATACATGGGTTGCTTTCTTAAAATCTAACTTGTGTGCAGAGATGGCAAAACAATCGCTAATTGCTTGGGGATGGCTAAAAAATACTATTGGTGGCGACTTTAAACCCATTACCCGCATTGTGAAAATGCCACCATACTTGGCACCATAATTTTCTAAAGTTTTTGTAGGTTGAGCAATCAATTGCAGAGTTTGCAGCAACGCTGGTGTGTTTAGACTATTAAGTGTTTTCATTGTTTATTCCATACCTTTATAATTTAATAAGCTGCAAATAAGCTGATGCGCTTGAGGTCAAACTTTATTCTCTTTAACTTCCCTTTTCAAGAGTGAATTATCGCAAGGTTTTTTAATAGTTTGGCTGAATATTTGAGATTTAATTTACCACTAAATTAACCATTTTGGCAAATCAATACTATTAAGTTTACAAGTATAGCAGTCCTAAATCATTCGTAAAAAGTTAAATTTTTGACTTATTTTATAAATCGGGAATATAGCATAATTTTTCAAAATATAGATAGGATTAATATATAATATTTTTTCTTATTTATAGAAGTATTTATAGAAAAAACTTAGTTAAATGTATTGAAATACACTTCAGATAATTACGTCTTTTAGTGATATGAGAATTTATTGTATTGGTGTGTAATTAACTTTGAAATCTATATTTTACACTTGTAGTATATTAAAATCCTTGATAAACCTTCTTAAAAGAGGACTATGGGGGATTATTTAAAAGCATTGAAAATCTATCTAATATATTAGATAGAAGAATGTGACTAAGAAAAAGCAGCTATGCTAAAGGCAGGAGGGCAGGAAAGTTGCATAGCGATGAATTGCTTATATAACAAGGCTTTTAAACTCCTGACTCACTCCAACAAATATCATTTCTTAGTGCGATTCTTATGTAGAGTTTGCTGAACCCAACTATCAAACCCTCCAGCATCATCAAACAGTGGTTGTCTGTAAAATGGGAGACTTCACCTGACGTTGACCCATGACAACCATCTCAAAACTGGCGTTGGCGCTGGTGTTCTGCGCCACAGATAGTAATTACAGAACGTTTACCCAGCAAAGATTCAAAGATTTGATTCATGTCACCAGGGGCTTTTAATTCCTTGGTATCAATTGTCAAAATTTGCTGTAATGCTTGGGGATTGCTGACAATCACCAAAGGAGGAAGATTTTTATCTAATCTGAGAGTAAAAATTTCACTATAGCTTTTGGCACAAGCTTCCATAAATAACATCGGACTAGCAATCCAGCGTAGCATCTGTAAAACTGCTGGAGTTTGCGGCCCATTTGGAAATTTCAGAAATTTTTTGCTGCTTAATATTTTTTTACTACTTCAATTAACTGAAATTTTGGTTGCGTAACTATTTAAAGTACTTATTCTAACCTTGTAAAAAAGCAATAAACTCTTACAACCTCAAAGATGTAAAATTTTTGTTAAATTCAACGAGCATCTACAGTTTCACCTCATCGTCAAAAGGTACTTAGCATGACTGCAATCTCCTCAAAGCCATCTTCAGCGCTTCCCAATTTTTCTGAAGGGATTCAATATTTTGGTAAAGCCTTACCAGATTTTGAAACTTATGGTGCAACTCCTGCTATTGAGTCGGGCAAAATCGCGATCGCATCACCCACAGACAAAGCAGCTGTATATCAAACTTTATTGGCTGCCGATGCCCTCCGCTACCTGACTTTACAAGTTACTGCTACTAAAGCTTCTGGCCATCCCGGCGGATTCGCCAGCCAAGCAGAAGCTTACGCATCTCTTGTCATGCTGGGATACAAGAACATTCTCACCGAAGTCGGACACCACGCCCCTGGATTTTACTGTGCCATGTTCTTGGATCGTTCGTTAGAGGACATGGGAATTTTTACAGTCCAACAATTGCGCGATCGCTTCCGAGAAAAGCACGGATTATTAGGACATCTTTCTGGTTTCATTCCCGGTATTCTTGCACCTGCGGGGCCTTTGGGACAAGGGCAACACTTTGCAATGGCGGCTGCACTGTTACACAAAGATAAGTTATTTCCCTTTACAGTTGGGGATGGGGGATTGGGTGAGCCTTATATTGTAAGTGCGATCGCTCATTTTCATACTGCTTATCCTACTGTCACCAACTTCTTACCGATATTAGTGTGGAACGGTTACAGCCAAGAACATCACAGCATGGTTTCCTTAAAAACCAACCCAGAGATGCAAGCATATTGGCAAGGTAACGGTTTTGAGGAAGTTATATTAGTTAATGCCAAAGACTTTGACGATCAAGACCAGCCAGGGGATTACGTTGATAGTACTGCTTTTTCCTTTGAGAAGCGACTAGAATTCACTCAAGCAGTACTTTCTGGTATGGATAAAGCAGCGCGATCGGCTCTAAGTGGTAAACTTACTGTCTTCATCATTAAACAACTCAAAGGTGCAGGAGTCCACGCGCGGGGTGCAAAATCTCACAACCTCTATCCTAAAGATACGCTGGATGCGCCGCATATTGTTGATGCATTGCAAACCCGTGCTTTGTCTGAGGAAGCTTGGCAATTAGTCAGAACAAATGCAGAACGCGCCGGTGGTGGCCCAGCAGCAAAAACTGTGGTGACAGAATTTGAATTCCCATTACCAGAATTAGGCGAATTACCTTTAGAAGAATATGCAGTCGGTGGCGAACCCAAAGTTTCCACAACTGCGATGGGACGATTGGTAGGAATAGTTGGAAATAAAGATGAGAATTTCCTTGTCACCAACGCCGATGGTAATGAAGCATCTGGAATTGCTAACATCAACCAAGCATTAAAGATTATCCACCCCACAACCGATGATTTATATTATCAAGCGCCAAACGGACAAGTTTATGAACCATTGAGTGAAGATGCTTGTGCCGGTTTAGCTGCGGGTTTGGCGTTAATGGGTGCGAGAACTTTGTGGTGTTCCTACGAATCTTTTGCCATTAACGGAGTACCAATTTGGCAAACTGTGATTCAAGCAATGGCAGAATTACGCCGTCCCACACCCTCGACTATTACTTTATTCACAGCTGGCGCATTAGAGCAAGGACGCAACGGTTGGACTCACCAACGTCCAGAAATTGAAGCTTACTTTGCTTCGCTGATGCGAAATGGAAATGTTTTTCCATTATTTCCCCCTGATGCTAACAGTATCCAAGTTTGTTATGACTGGGCATTGAAAAGTAAGAATAAGGGAATTGTAATTACTGCAAGTAAAACGCCGTTGCAAATTCGCACAACTTTAGAACAAACTCGTCAAGGGTTGCGCGATGGTGCAGTAATATTACATGAAGTTGCTGGCGATAAACAAGTTGTATTTGCTGTAATTGGTGATATGACATTAATGCCAGTATTTGAAGCTGCTGCTTTCTTAGAAACTGAAGGTATTGGTGCGAAGATAGTTTCTGTAATAAATCCTCGGCAATTGTACCGTAGCGATGATACCGCGTGGGATACCTGTTCTGAACCTGAAGGCGGTTTCTTAGATGATGCGAAATTTGCCGAATTATTTGATGGCGATGCCTTAATTGCGGTTACAGGTGGTGCGGCGGCGGTACTCGAACCAATTTTGTTACGCAGTACAGTAAAACGCGACACTTTTGCTTGGAAGCGTGGCGAAACTACAGCCAGTGCTGGCGAGTTGATGGCGTTTAATGGATTGACTGCTGAAGCGTTGACAAAACGTGCGATCGCGTTAGTGCATTAAAGCTGCGTAGGCGTAGCCAGCCGTAGGCATCGTCTTTTACTTTATCGCAAATATACGTATGGGAATGCTGAAAAATTGCGTTTAATGCGTATATTTGCATTTTTTATTTCAGAGAACTTTTGGGGTGTTGGGATTAGCAAACAAGTTAAATGTAGTGATATTGGCTGTAATTTGTTGATAATAAGAGCTATTAATGGGTAGTTAAGATAACAGACATTCCCAAGGAAAATCAACTAGATAATTTATAATATACTTAAATACAGCATTATGAATTTTTTTGGTTTCATTAAAAATATCTGCATTTTCGTCTGAGAATTCTTTTTTGTACATTTGTATGAAAAAATTATCTATTAATTTATCATTTGATAAAATTTTATCTGCTTGCTTTACGATACTTAGTTCAAAACCTAATACTTTTTCAATTTTACTATAAAAACATACATTTTTTTCTTTATATTCTATACCCTTTATTTCTTGATTTCCAATATACTTACCAAAGATATAATCTAATGTTTTTTCTATAAAATCATCACTAGCTTCACGACTTAAAAACTCTAATCCCCAAATCAAGCTATTGGATTTTTGTGTTGCTGAATTCATTAGAGAATCAGCTAGTATCTTTCTATGTATTGATGGCTCAAAAGAATTAATTTTCTCATATATTTTGTCTTGGAAAAGTTTTTTAATTCTTTGTGAGTCTCTTAATTCTAAAATATATCGATCGTTTCGATCTGTTGCAATTCTCTTATTGGTTAAATTTATAAAAATTCGTATAGATTCTAATGCTGATTCATTTGTTGAGTAATGTTGTGTAATGCTAATTTTACTATAATTACTTAAACATTTCAAAAAAATCTTTTTCAAAATATTAAAACATTGTTCACGAGACTGAGGGAAATTTATTTGTGACTTTGTATGACCAAAATTCATATTTATTCGATACGGACATTTTTTCTCCAATTCTGTTTCACCTCGGGGATGAATAAAAGCAGCAGTTATTGTTGTTCCATCTGAACGAGTATATTCTTTTCTTAGATGCACTACTACTTTACAATCTGGACACTGAAAAATTCCATAATAATCTGCATAATCTACTTCAGATGCTTGCACGATTCTTCCAGTAGTTATATGACGAGCTTCTTTCATATTCAACTTTTAACTTTTTGTATCAACTTTAAAGTAAAATGGTATGAAGTGTTGCTAAAAGCGATTGACCCACTGTTATAGAGTAAATATATTGCAATTACTGCATTAAGTTATCAGGCACGATCGCGTCACCTCACTCAGGCTCAAAAGTAGTTTATAATAGGGTCATACCGAAAACTTTTCTCAATTTAGAAGTTAATTATGCTGATAAAATTTGAAGAAATATCTAGAGATATTGATAATTTACCAGAAGAAGCTCAAATCTTACTACTTGATTTCATTCAGTTACTCAAAAAGCGTTATCCTCAAGCAGAATCAGAAAATCATAGTCAAGAAAAAAGTCTCTATGAAAAGTTTGATGAAATTGGATTAATTGGTTGTTGTTCTGTTGACGAAAATTTATCAACAACCTATAAAGAAGTTTTATCTAAGACATTGAAAACTAAATATGATCATCGTTGATACAGAATTTTGGTTAGCTATTATTGATAAAAAAGATACCTAGCACGAAAGAGCAAAACAGGTTTTAAAACAGTATAATGAACCTTTAATTACAACATGGTGTGTTGTCACAGAAACCTGTTATCTTTTACTAACTCGCAAGGGAATTGACGCTGAAATTACTTTTATAAATAGTCTGCAACAAGAATTATTTACAATTTTTAATTTAGAACTTCACCATACTCCTCGAATTATTGAATTAATGAAAAAATATGCTGATCTTCCAATGGATTTGGCTGATGCTTCCCTAGTGATTTTAGCTGAACATTTAGGGCATGGACGCATTTTTTCAGTAGATCAACGTGACTTCAATACTTATCGTTGGAAGCAAAGTTATCCTTTTGAAAATCTTTTATTTTGAGCTAACTAGAAACAGCATAACCCACCATTATCTGAAATTATATCACCCCACCCGAAGTAGTCGGATTATAAGCGATGCTTACGGCTGGCTACGCTTATGCAATTATAATTTGTGAACTATTTATTTGATACTAATATCTTTTTTACGTTCCTCAAAGTATTTATTGCTAGGCAGTATAATAACGCAGCTTTTTACTGTGGCATAATATGGGAATAATTTGGTTTTAGCCACCACTTCAATCATTAGGCACTTAAGAGGATAAATTTAGGAAGTATACATCGTACTGTAATTTATCACGCGCGATCGCGCAATTTTTTCTACCAATAGGACGTACTTGTACGAGGCAGTGCTGGCGAGGTGATGACGTTTAATGGATTGACTGCTGAAGCGTTGACGAAACGTGCGATCGCCTTAACAAAAAATACTCAGTACTGGCATAATTCACGCCTTGAGAGTACAGCCTGAAATTGACTCTGCAAGAATTGCTATTTGCTGGCTAAATTGGGATATAGATGCGGAAAAATTTTCTGTGTAAACTTGACCAGCAAATGGTAATGAAAAACTATTATCAAGATTTTTTAATTCGTGATTGGGTGAAAAGCGATCGCACAAGAGCCGCCGAAGTCATCAGTTATGTATTATCAGAATACGGTCTGGGTTGGGAACCAAAGGGTGCTGACCAAGATGTGCTGCAAGTAGAAGAATGTTATTTAGCTACTGGGGGAGAGTTTTGGGTAATTGAACACCAAAGCCAGTTAGTAGGTACTGGAGCATACTACCCCATACACCGAGGCGAAAAAGCTGTAGAAATCCGCAAAATGTATCTTTTACCCAGCATCAGAGGTTTGGGATTAGGAAAATATTTGTTACAACAGCTAGAAGCAGCGATCGCAAAGCGTGGTTTTCAACAAATTTGGATTGAAACCGCCAGTGTTTTGGTGGAAGCAGTCAAGCTGTATGAAAGCAATGGCTACACTCCAGCAACAGGAGTAGAAACAACAAGGTGCGATCGCGTGTATGTTAAATTCCTCAACCAGCCTTAAATGCACACTTGGATTAAAAATCTCCCAGGCTTACTCAATCTTTTTCTCCAATCCCATTGTTCTTTATGTCAACGCGCAACTTCGCAAGAATTTTGTCAAAACTGTACTAGGCAACTGCAAAAATGTCAACGTAAAGACCCAATTTCTTTATGGCAAGAGCCTATACCAGTGTTTGGCTGGGCGGAATATGGTGGCCCGGTGAAACGGGCGATCGCAGCGATGAAATACGAAAATCAACCCCAAATAGCTCGTCCTTTGGGTCAATGGTTAGGAGAAGCATGGTTGTTAAATTCACCAAGGCGAGATAGCCAGCCTGTAGTAGTTCCCATCCCACTCCACGCTAGCAAACAAAAACAACGTGAATATAATCAAGCTGCACTGATAGCACAAAGCTTTTGCGAAATAACCGGATTAAAATTGAAACTAAACGGTTTAGCAAGAGTGCGAGAAACTGAAGCGCAGTTTGGTTTGTCGTCATCTAAACGAGAAAAAAACTTGGACAAAGCTTTTGCTATTGGGCAAGAATTTCGCCATCGTCCTCCAAATGTCCCTGTGCTGTTAGTGGATGACATTTATACTACTGGTGCTACTGCCAGGTCTGCTGTGCAAACACTTCGTCAGTATGGAATTGTGGTCTTAGGATTAGTAGCTGTAGCCACTGCTGTCAAAGATGGATAAATCAAGAATTAACGCGCAAGCTTTGGAGTAATAAGTTGATACATTGATCAAATTAACCTATTTTGTAGAAAAATTGCTTGAAATGTATGAATAAAGTTTTTGCGGCAGGTTTAAAACACCTGATCATCATTCCTGCCACATCGCTGGCAATAGGCATTAGTACAAGTACAGCTTTTGCTCAAAATAAATTGTATAGTCCAATACCTTTATCTAACAGTAGTGAAATTAACGATAGCCTCTCAGACAAAGATATTCCCACAGGTCAAGGTGGGTTTGCCCGTGATTACACTGTGAAGTTGCAGAAGGGCGATAATTTAGCAGTTGACCTGTCATCAGAAAACTTTGACAGTATCATCACACTGCTAGCACCTGATGGTTCGACTCTGGCAGAAAATGATGATGGCCCTGATGGTAGTAGCAATTCCTTACTATTTACTCGCATCGTAGAGACAGGGAATTATGTTGTTCGTGTTCGGTCTTTTGGGGAAACTGGGGTTGGAGCTTTTAAACTCAAAGTGACAAAGTTGCAACCGATTAAATGAAGTAGTCATTGGTCATTGGGAATGGGGCATTGAATCTTCAATTTTGAATTTTGAATTTTGAATTGATTTCTCCCCTGCTCCCTATTTCTTAAAAAACGGTCAATACACAGAGAAATAAGGCTTCAGTCCACTCAACGACTGCGCCGTAAGTATCTCCAGTGTGTCCGCCTAGTTTGTGGTTGAACCATGCGCCAGTCAAAATGGCGATCGCACTGCCAACAACTATGATTGTTAGTGCGAGAAATAGCTGCTGTTTATCTATCAGCCAAAGTAAACCACTTAAACTAAATAACAACACTAATCCCGGTAACAAATCTTTGTAAGAACGAATGGCTTGTTTGTGAAATGCGCCTTTACCAGTCGCTTTCAGATAAGGGTATCGCGCGATCGCTAGTTGCTGCCCCCAACGTCCCCAGCCACAAGCAGCCATCAGCAATAACCAACGGTTTTCTGGTATATCCGCTAAAGCTGTTATTTTTAGTATCACCAAGGCGATCGCAGCCATTGCTCCAAAAGCACCTGTAGCACTATCTGCCATCACTTCCAGTCGCCGATCTGGGTCGCCTACTGCTAAACCATCGGCAGTATCCATTGCCCCGTCTAAATGCAATCCTCCAGTTATGGCAATCCAAACACTCACTACCAAAGCACTACGAGTTAGCACGGGCATACCAATATAATCCATTCCCGTATCCAGTAATCCTAAAATTCCCCCAATTATCAACCCAACAAGCGAAGCAAGATGTGCCACTCCTCGAAAGTCCAATCCGTTCAAATATGGTAATGGAATAGTAGTGTAAAATATAATACTAGCTGCAAGCTTTAACAGCAGCATTCTCCACCACTGTTGCTGTTTCGTCATCTGAATTACATTAATATTTGGTAAACTGCTGGATAATAGTCTTGATTTCGGTACAACATAACCAGACTTTAAAACTTTAAATAAGATTTACTTCTATCAGACATTCTCTTGGAAAATTTTGTTATGCTGTTCTAAGTGGCAATCCAGTATTTTAGAGTAGTTTCTTATACAAAAATTAAGCGATTTAAAAAGTTAAAATTTTATCAGGGAGCAAAATTTGTGTTTTGTATTTGTTAACTAAAAACTTACTCTAAATTATTAGACGATTGCCCCAGAAAATTGATATTTTTTTAAATGTAGGGAGTAAACAAGCTATTCAATTATGACAGTTTAGCTATGTTGTCGCTCTCCTTAGCTCAATCGCTATTTTCCTATGAGTTATCATCTACCCGACACCAGGATACCAGCTCCGTGCATTATTAACACGGGCATCATTGTGAATAAACTCGACATCCGGCGATTGCTGGCGGATTTAGGTCGAGTCCACTACATCTACACCCAAGAAGATAAGGTACTGAGCGAGGGTGAAGGGGATGTGATGGAAGTTTTTGCTAATCCGCAAAGGTCTACCTTAGTGGCTAACCGCGCGCTATATCTGAATGTTTGTAGTTTTGATTACTTGGAACTAAAACAATCGTCGCAACAAGAAACCTACTTCGATTTGATGCAAGAAGGAGTGTGTCTGCGGTTAATTCCCCGCTCGACACCTTTACAAGAGCGACGAGAGCGAAGCTTTAATGTCAGCGCTATAGAAGCGATGATGGAACAAGTACTCTCAGCCAAATGGGATGCAGAAATTGACGATGACTGTTCTGATTCTTTCTAAATAACAATTATTTAGAGTATATACTCGTAAAGTTGGTAACTAGGTTAGTAATGAATCCTTAAGTGTTCACTAAAACTCAATTACCAATTATTGATATTTGTCCATAATTTAGCCAAATAATATTAAATTTGCCATAATGCCATTTGGTTTTATGGCTGCTAGTACCGCAAGGCAAAAGTCACGCATTCAAAAATCAAAAGTTAAAAAGCTTTCATTTTGGGCTTTCTGGCTGTAAAGAAATGGTAGGTTTATTTCTGCGGCGTTGTACTAGTTATGGATTTCTGAAACTCTTGACCAGATTAGTGTTTCACAATCCAAAATCTGTCTTGAAAAGTTTGAGCGGAGGTTTCCTTTGCTCAAACTTTTCACAAAATCTAAAATTCAAAATGGCATGAGTGCGAATTTTTCTTTTCAATGTCTTGCTTGCTGTAGTCAGACAAAAGCTAGAGCAGGAGTGCTTTTCACCCCTCACGGTCTTGTAGAAACCCCCAGATTTATGCCAGTAGGAACGCTGGCAAATGTCAAAACTATTACTCCATCTCAGCTACGAGATACTGGGGCACAAATGATCTTATCCAATACTTATCATCTTCATTTACAACCAGGGGAAGCGATCGTGGCTGGAGGTGGTGGATTACATAAATTTATGGGTTGGAACGGCCCAATGCTCACAGATTCGGGTGGGTTTCAGGTCTTCAGCTTAAGCGAGATGCGAAAAATTACTGAAGAAGGCGTAACTTTTCGCTCGCCCCATGATGGACAAATTATTAATTTAACACCAGAGCGCTCTATTGAAATCCAAAATACTTTGGGGGCCGATGTGATTATGGCCTTTGATGAGTGTCCGCCCTACCCAGCGACTCGCCAAGAGGTAGAAACTGCAACTGAGCGCACTTACCGCTGGTTAGAACGTTGTATAACAGCTCATCAACGCAGCGATCAGGCGTTGTTTGGGATTGTGCAAGGAGGCGTGTATTTGGATTTGCGTTGCCGTGCGGCGGAAGCTTTGGCTAAGTTGGATTTGCCCGGATATGCCATTGGTGGCGTGAGTGTGGGAGAACCGCCAGAATTGATGGCTGAGATTGTCAAAGTGACAGCACCGCTTCTACCCCCCGAAAAGCCGCGTTACTTGATGGGTGTGGGTACTTATCGGGAAATGGCGATCGCGATCGCATCTGGTATAGACTTATTTGATTGTGTCATTCCCACCCGCTGGGCAAGACATGGTACAGCGATAGTCCAAGGCGGACGCTGGAATTTAAAAAATGCGAAGTTTCGGGAAGATTTTACGCCATTAGATGAAACTTGTTCGTGCTACACTTGTCAAAATTTTAGCCGTGCTTACATATCTCATTTAGTGCGATCGCAGGAAATTTTGGCTTATACCTTGTTGAGCATTCACAACATTACCGAACTAATTCGCTTTACACAAAAAATTCGAGAAGCAATATTGAGCGATCGCTTCACCACAGAATTTGGCCACTGGCTCAACGAAGAAAGTCGAAATGAAGAGTGGGGAGTGGAAAAACAGGGGATTGATGACCAATGACTAATAACCAAATCATGTTAAGATACTTCTCAATTATGAAAGCTGTGTTGGATAGGTGGATTTAAACAAACATGGAAGCAGCACTTTTATTAGCAAAACTGCCAGAAGCTTACCAAATCTTTGATCCTTTGGTAGACGTTCTCCCAGTTATCCCCGTATTCTTCTTATTGCTTGCTTTCGTTTGGCAAGCAGCTGTGGGATTTAGATAAGTTAATCTATTGTTCAATTTATAGGACAGGTAGAGTACCTGTCCTATTTTTTTTGCAGCGTCGTGTTTGATAAAGTTAATATTTATTAATATTTTGCAATGAATTATTATAATAAATAAGATGTTAATCAAGCTATGTCAATATGAAGCCTCGAAAGCCAAGCTTATAGTCAAGGAGGAATTAGTTGTGGGTAATATCAAATTTATTAA
The DNA here is from genome assembly GCF_036917575.1 of Nostoc sp. Taxonomy (GTDB): domain Bacteria; phylum Cyanobacteriota; class Cyanobacteriia; order Cyanobacteriales; family Nostocaceae; genus Nostoc. The sequence goes on from NZ_JBALDC010000089.1 coordinate 83,968, forward strand.
AGAAAATAAAGAAGTAGTGGCGGCAGATGGTGCTAATCTCCGCCTCAAGGCGATACAAAATGGCATTGACATATATAAATTGATTGGTAAGATGACCAATTGTGGTGGTAGTGGTCAGTGTGGTACTTGTATTGTGGAAATAGTCGAAGGATTAGAAAATCTTTCTCCTCGTACAGATGTAGAAAACCGAAAATTCAAGAAAAAGCCGGAAAATTACCGCCTTGCCTGTCAAACTTTAGTGAATGGCTCAGTCAGCGTAGTCACGAAGCCTTGAGTTCTCAAATCTGTCATGTATCCAGTCAGTAGTCAAAATACTTACTAAAATTGAGTTTACTCTCTACGAGACGCTACAGGGATATTTTGAATTTTGAATTTTGAATTGGTATAACTCTGTCATAGTTGATGCTATCCTAATGTTATTGACTGGAAATTTAAGAGAGGCTTTCTTGCCATGCAAGTTAATGACCTGGGGTTCGTAGCGAGCATTTTGTTTGTACTAGTCCCCGCTGTGTTTTTACTAATTCTGTACATTCAAACTGCTAGCCGCCAAGGTGGAAAAGATAGTTAAGAATTTGTGTATAAAATAAATAACCCCTACACTCTTGGTGCAGGGGTTTTTATTTATCAACTATCGATTTAGTGCTGTTAGCGTAGCCTGTGCTGGGTGCTAAATAGTAAAGACAAGACAAATCTTATTTCTTGACTATTTTGTGACAACAATTATTATACTCAGCACTATTTACTTTAAGCGATTGTCCGCGCCAACAAAACTGGACAAGTGGCATTGACTCGAACATAGTCAGACAAGGAAGATCCGATGAGCCGATCTATATCAACAAAACTCTTAGCGATCGATGGACGGCGATCTGGAGAACCGAGCAATAATAAGTCTATATTCAACTCTTCTGCCAATCGACAAATTTCTTCACCAGGCTTGCCACTGCTGATATAAGAACGAGATTGGATACCTTGTTTTTCAGCTTCTGCAACCGCGGCTGCTAAAACTGGATTTTTGTCTGAATTAACCTGGGTTATTTCCGATTTTTTACCGCCAAAATCTGTACTAATATTTGCCAAAATTAACTCGCCACCTGAAATATCTCGGAGTAAAAACAATGCTAATTTCAAGCAATTTTTTGCTGAATCAGAATTGTCTATTGCCACCATAATGCGCTTAATTCTTTTAACATAAATATCATCTTTTACCAGCAACATGGGGCGAGAAGATAGTTGGAAAACATACTGACTGACTGAGTTCGATAAAATCGATTGTAGCCGCTTCAGTCCGCGTGAACCCATAATAATCAAATCAGCGTCGATTTCATCAGCGACTTGGCAAACCACATCTTTAGGTTCGCCTTCACGCAAAATTGAAGAAACTTGGCTAGGATCTAAGTTCAAGGTTTGAATGGCATTCGCCAGAATTTTACCACCATTTTCCCATTTAGCTGTCATGGTAGTAGCAGTCCTTTGTGCAGGAACAACATGCAAAATTGTAACTTTCGCAGATTGAATTGAAGGGATTTCTTTCAGGGTTTTGAGCATTTCCTCTGCGTGTCCCAATCCCGATACAGCCAGCAAAATTCTTCTGATCATCATTACGTAATTTTTGTGAAGTTTACTTTTGTTTTCGCTGTTGGTACTTGGCTCTGGTCGGATTTTCAGCACCTTACTTGATAACCTAGTTAGTAAGTCGGTACAAATAAACTTTGTTTTTTAGTATTTAACACTCAAATAAATAGCAAAGGATAAAAAACTAAACAAATATTTAAGTTTATTTGCACTTAGTTACTTAAACTTTTAACTAGACTTCAACTATTAAGTATACTCTCAAATTAGTCTGATAAACTTAATAAATTATGATGTTAATTATTATTGTTAATCTATATTTAATTTTGTCAATTAGAGATTAATTAAGTATTGTAAATAAATGCCAAAATAACTCTATAGAAAAGTTGATTCAGTATTAAGCTTTAACAGGCGAGCAATCGCACCAATGACGATAGAGATGCTGAGTGCGATCGCATTTAATATCTGTCTGCTTCTTTTCCGGGTGAACCCATCATAAAAGTTCCCCCTGGTATATGCACTATTTCCAGAGTGATACCATTTCCTAAGTCTTGAACTAACATTTTTGAACCGAGGGTATTGGTATCTTTATAATTTGCCTATAGATCTATTAGCCCAGAAATTAACTTCTGGGCAGAATGTGGGGATTAGTCAGATTTTAGAGTTTTAATAAGTCCAGCGATCGCACCAATGATAATGGAGATGCTGAGTGCGATCGCAAAGGGAGCATCCCACTTTGGCGAAAACATCAAATAGTGAGTGTTCCATTAAGGTAAGCACAACGGACAGAAAGTACCGAATTAACGTTCTCAATTT
>NZ_JBALDC010000090.1:0-140149 GCF_036917575.1 Nostoc sp.
AGCTAAGAACATCGGGAGCCGTGTACACGGAAACGGGTACGCACGGATCTAACTGAGAGGTGCAGGGAATAATATCCCCCATCGACTCAACCAATTGCTGATATGGGAAGGAGTGAGCGCCGGAGTCTCAAGAGTAATTTGATTGTAATTCTGATGCATTTGCTCAAATGGCAATATCAGCCCGACAAAAGAAGCGGTAGCTGGGAAGGAAGCATAATTGAACATCGTAGACGTGTTAAAGAAGCTCTAGATGATTCACCTAGTCTCAAATCCTATCTTGAGATAGTTTTTGCTGAGTGTTATGCACAAGCGGTTAAGCAAGCAAAAGCTGAAACTGGCTTGTCAATGGAATCCTTTCCTCTGAACTGTCCATACCAACTAGCAGAAGTTACAGATGATGGGTTTTTACCTCAGTAAGCACTGAATTGTTCTGTATGTACTGTTTCACTCTCAAGTTATACCTCTTTATTCCCTACCGCCTTGACTTATACATGGGAAATATGTATAATTGTAATCGCATAGAAGGGGAGTAGCTGCTGGCAAAAAGCATAAAAGCCAGTACATCTGAATCAACATACTGGCGATGAGCCTGGTTCAGGTGGCAAGTAATCAATATTTGAAAGCGAGACCTTCACTAAGTTCACACCGAAAAGTGTAAACTTGGTGAGGTCTTTTGGCTCTCATCAAGCTTCACATCGGTAAACGATTCTTCAGGAGCTTGAGAGAGTGTTAACAGCTTTTACCGCAGGTTTATTACTAATTACAGTTTCCGAACTAGGCGATAAAACATTTTTTATTGCTGTAATTTTGGCAATGCACCACCCGCGGCGGTTGGTGTTTGTAGGTGTAACAGCTGCTTTAGCCGCGATGACAATCCTTTCGGTGCTATTTGGACAAGCAGTATCTTTATTGCCAAAAGTTTATATTCATTACGCCGAAATAGCTTTATTTATTGTCTTCGGTATCAAGCTGCTATATGACGCGAGTAAGATGTCAGCTGCTTCTTGTGATGCAGAAGTCGTAGAAGAGGCCCAAGCTGCGGTGAAAAAGGCAGATTTGCAGTTACCAAAGCAAAAAACTTCCTTAGGAATTGTCATAGAAGCTTTTGTGTTGACATTTATGGCAGAGTGGGGCGATCGCACCCAGATTGCCACTATTGCCTTAGCAGCAGGCAATAACCCCATTGGAGTCACAATAGGTGCAATTTTAGGACATTCGATTTGTGCTGCGATCGCAGTTATCGGTGGCAAAATGATTGCCGGACGCATTTCCGAGCGTCAACTCACCCTGATTGGCGGATGCCTGTTTTTAGTCTTTGGTGTCGTTGCTGCCATTGAAGGAGCGTGAGGGGGAAGAAGCAGGGGAGCAGGCGAGACAAGGAGGAATTATTGAACAAGTCTCTCCCTTGTCTTCCCCATCTTCCTTGTCTACCTTGTCTGTTCTCCATGCCCTGTTTGTCCAATGCCCATTACTTAGGCGTACTTTCCGGTGAAGGCGCGGGAGATGCAACAGGATTAGGCGTGGGGGAAGCCGTTGCTGCCTTTTTGATTCCGTCTTTGTACTGAGCAGGTGCTAAAGCTACGGCACTATCAAACAAAGGTTTTGCATCTGCGTCTTTGCCCTGTTGTTTTAGGAGCATCGCTTTTGCCACAACAGGGCGAAAATCTTTGGGATCTTTCTTAATTGCCTGGTCATATACAGAGCTAGCTTGAACGTAGCGTTTCTGGGAAGCGTGAACAGAACCTAACAGCACCTGCACGGCTACTATATCTACACTTCCAGGCTGAATTGTATTTGCTTGGGCTGCATTGGAGAGAGTTTCTTGCAACAAACCAATGGCTGCTTCGGGGCGTTGTTGACTAATCAATAGAGCTACCATTCCTTGCAAAGCCTTCAAATCCCCTGGTTTCGTAGACAAAATCGAGCGATAAGCTTGAGCGGCTCCTTCGCGATCGCCAATTTGCTGTTTGGCTTGAGCTAGTAACACTGAATATTCTGACTGTTCGGGATTCAGCTTTGCTAGCTTTTCTAGGGGTTCAATGACAACTTGGATATCGGCTGGTTTAACCTCGCTTTTATCTTTTTGACTCAGTAATTGCAGCCGTGCTTGTAACAGACCCTTAAGCGCAGTCTGATTTTCTGGTTCCCTTTGCAAAACCTGTTCATAACCCCGTACTTCGTCTTCCAGTTTTGATTTTTGGTCAGCAGAGGGCAAACTACCTCTGGTATTAGCGGTATTTTGACTTGAGGGTGGCGTATTATTAAATGCTCCAATTATGGGAATCACCGAAACACCCACAAAAGCAAGAATTGCCACTGCTAAGACGACTTGAACTATCCAACGATTGCGCGGTTGAGACACAGTTTTGTCTTTCTCCTGAACTCTAATGACATTATTATTTACACAAATCGTAAAGTTAAAAATTTCCAAAACTTTGCGGAATACCGCCAATTGCCTGTGAATTTTATAACAATTAACTATCCACACTGCTAAAGTAAGTGATGACTTTAGGAGGAGCCGTCAGAATTGTAGCTATGATATGCTTCCGAAACTAGTGTAAAGGCCTTAAATTAGACATTTAGTGTTTATACATTAAATTTAGCGCCTTTAGGATTGTATAGAGTACCCTAGTGTGATTTTGTGAAAAGCCAATATACTTTCATCAGTCGCACAAATGCTCTTTCCAGCTGCCTTTGTAAAATCCCACAATGGGATGTGTCTGTGCCGCAAGGAGTTTTTATGAATTCCGACCTGATGCCGTTGCCTGAATCTTCCAATTCTTCTGCCTCTAACCAGGGCCCAACTAACGTAGAAGCAGCCGCTAATGTTCATATAGCAGCCCAGTCCTCTAAAAAAGTTGAAAATTTGCCTGTCAACCTTAGTGAGACTGACTCAAATGGGAACTTGATTAATCGCCAGCAACCGATTCCACCTCCTAGTGAACCGATGCAGTATCGAGCCATCGGGTTAGTCCGGGGTCGCTATCATGCTAGCAGCGAACAATTTACTCAAGGTACGCTGCTGACCGCAGATGGTGTAGAACTCAATGCCGTCCTCCTAGGTCGGATTATGAGCTTAGTCAAGAATCATCTAGACTTAGAAAAAGAACATTTGTGGGTAGTATATCCACGTACTAGACAAGAAAATGATACCTTGCACATCCAAATCGTTGGAGTTTGGGAGCCAGAAAATCTGGCTAAAAACTTAACAGATGAGGACGAATCGGATTTTGAGTTGCAAGAGTTACAGACACTCGATGATGGCTTATCCGAGAACTCTGAACTAAGTACAACTGCCCCCAAACCTTCATCAGAAGTTGCAGATGGCGGTTTTTCTGTTCGTGGTGAAGTAGTATACCAATCTTTTGATGCTAAAAGCTTGGTAGTCAAAATTAGGCAGGCTCCACGCAAATCAACTGACAAACCGAAGTATTTTAAGTTGAAATTGAGGGGTGTGCTAACTACCAAAGCAGTGGGCAAATTCTGGGACTTCCAAGCCAAGCGAGAAGCTGACGTTTTGATAGTAGAAAAAGCCGAGGCGATCGCTGATTTGCCCAAAAAACGCAAACCACCATTTAAAGGCGGACTTCGTGCTGGCAGTGGTGGTGCTGGTGGTAGAAAACCATTCCCCCCCAGACGCACTGGCGAAACTCCTCGCCCCATCAAGAAAACAAGTACAGGCGGCGACCCCTCAGTGGTGTCAAAACCTATACCAAGAACACCCGCTCCTAAACCCATTAAGCGACCTAAACCAACTCAAGATTAGGGAATTGGGGATTAGGTACTGGGGACTGGGGATTAGGGATTGGGAGTTTAGATTCAATATTAGGGTTCAACTAATTTTTTCCATTCTCCATTCCCCAGTCCCTACTCCCCAGTCGCCACGATCAAAAATCCGTCCGACGATCTTGGGGTAGAAAAGATCGCTCCATCGGAATTGGAGAAACTGGTTCTGTAAGGGTAAACGTACCTGCTTCGATCCACTTTTTCAACTCTAGTGCGACTTGCCTAGAAAAAAACAAACTCGCTAAGGGGGCAGAGCGTACTGCTTTGCCCTCTATAATGACCCTCCCGGATTTGAGTTGAGCGTAACTCACTAAACCAAAGGTAGGACGGACGCGCCGGGGAATGGAAAAATCTACTATTGGGGCTACTAAGTCTTGATCTTGGACGGCACAGTGTTCAATTACTTGTTCATTTAATACAGGTAGCGGTACACCAACCCCTAACATTAATGAGGGTCCGTAACTTTTGAAGTAACACCCCCGCACCCAATAAGCATCCATTTGCTTGGCATCACCAATTAAAGCTAAAGTGGCAGAAGGCCCAATCGGTGTACGATTAGCTAAACGCTTTTGTAAGGGGAAGTGCTGAGTGCCTTCCCAGGCCACATATCCAACACCACCACCTAAAAAAATTCGAGTACCTATACCAACAAGTTGTAAATCGGGGTCGTTGAGTAAAGGGGAAATAGCACCGGGGTTAGAATAAACAGCATTCCCCAGACGCGGCTGTAAAGGCCCGAGATAGGTGAAGAGAGGGCGATCGCCACCATTTACACCAACAATAAAATTTTGATAAAGATTGCGCGGATTGAATAAATAAAACTGATTAATTGTGTCACTGGTAATTGTAGTTTCAAAATTTGCTCTGGGGTAACAATCTGTTACTTGTCCTTGCGCTTTTACGTGTATAGGTTTACCAGCGATTAAATCTTCGATTACATGACCACCACCACGTTCTCGCACTTCTTCCCCATCTGTCGTCTCCACAGCACAACTTGCACCCAAATACAAATCTACTGCCCCAAAACCAGAGTATGCTGGCACGCCATCTAACCAACAACGGCGAATTTTTATCGGGGGGTCAGTATGTCCCAGATTGATAATTGCACCACTTGATTCCATCGGCTCAAAAGTACCAGTGGTAATTACGTCAACTTCTTTAGTAGCTTTAGTAACACCGATTTCTACAACTCGTGCTTTTAATTCTTCAGTTGTCAACACCACTGCACGTTGGCGCTTAATTTTCTCGTTAATTTCGGCAATTGTTCGCATCTTATCAGTGCTTACGCTTCCTGGTGAGTGGGGAATGGGCAGAGACGCGATTAATCGCATCTGATTTTATTGCTACATTTGATCAAAAGGCAAGTCAGGCATTAGAATATTTTATTGTTCAAGTAAACAATCCAGGACTTACGCAACTGGCACAGTGCGATCGCTATTTTTTAGTACATCAGTATTAATAAATCGCTTTATCTTAGCTTTCTAAAGTCGCTGTCTTGGAAGCACTATTAAAATATTTATGAGAAAATAAATATAGGTTGTATTAGATAAATTTTGCTGACGGTAATGAGATTTACTAAGCAGGACTTACGCAACTGGCACAGCGCGATCGCATTGTTAAGCTTATAAAAGTAGTCAAACAATTTATCAAATAAAACATGGATTATTGCCGAATTATTTAGTTCAGCAAATAAAACGTGGGGATATTGCCATGTTTATCACCTAGTTGTTTGGTGCACACCGCGCCATTGCTCAATTGTAAATGCAGATTTGAACGCAAGTGCGAATATTTTCTGAAAAGTAGCCAGCAATCTAGTAGTTTGCTTTCGTGACTTGGCGGGGTAAAGGGGAAGGGGGAAGGTGGGGCCCCCTCTGGGGATAAGGGGCAGGGGGAAAGGTTTTATAATCCCTTACCCTTTTCCCTTTCCCCTTTCCCCAGCCCTCACCCAGCATCTTTGGGTTGGCAGACTACTAGGCATCGACTTAGGCTTACTGAGTAGACGTTGTTTGACGAACGTAGCGAGAGTTAGACTTTGGATTCTTCAGAATTTTTCTCTGTCTATAGAATTTCAGTAAGACCTAAGAGAATCAACTGATGTACATTTGGAAAGGGCGATGTCTGACGACAAGCCCAGAGACGAAATGTCTCCGGTGTCTACGCTTGTAATTTTTCATGACTTTAACCCTGCTAAACAATCGCTATCAAGTTATCCAGGTAATCGGCGCTGGTGGGTTTGGTGAAACCTTTCTAGCAGAAGATGTCCACATGCCTTCTCGCCGTCGCTGTGTAATCAAGCAACTAAAACCGATAACCAATAATGACCCGCAAACCTACCAACTTATCCAACAACGGTTTGAACGGGAAGCAACAACCTTAGAGTTTTTAGGTGAAAGTAGTCACCAAATTCCCAAACTCTACGCCTACTTTTCTGAGAATGGACAATTTTACCTCGTCCAAGAATGGATTCATGGGCAAACCTTGACACAAATTGTCGAAGCGAAAGGATTTGAGAGTGAAACTGCTGTTCGGCAAATTCTCTTGAGTCTGCTTTCAGTCTTAGATTACATCCACAGTAAAGGCATTATTCACCGAGATATCAAGCCTGAGAATATTATTCTCCGTTCTGTTGATGGTGAGCCAGTTTTGATTGATTTTGGTGCAGTCAAAGAAACAATTCGTTCAGTGGTGAATTCTCCAGGATACCCCACGCGATCGCTTGTCATTGGTACGCCTGGGTATATGTCTAGCGAACAAGCCGTTGGCCGCCCAGTTTACGCCACTGATATCTACAGCTTGGGTTTAACGGCGATTTATCTGCTGACTGGTAAACACCCGCAAGAATTGCTAACCGATCTGAAAACTGGGGAAATACTTTGGCAGCAACACGTCCCTAACGTATCTTCTCAATTGGCGACGGTACTCAATCAGGCAATTAAGCCTCATGCTGGCGATCGCTACAGCACTGCTAGTAAAATGCTATATGCCTTGCAGTCAGCTGCAAATACTTCCACAGTCAGTTTTTCTGCCACTGCTACATCGACTCAACAAACCCAGCCATTATATTATCCGCAAAAAAATTCGGCGATTCCAGTATCTTCCACTTCTTCTGGTAACTGGCAAAAATCTGCTGTGATTGTTGGTAGTTTGCTCATCGGTGGCTTGATTGGTGCAGTAGCAATTCCTAGCATGATTCGTCAGCAACAACCAGAAACAACCATTGGCACAAATCCCACGCCATCGCCAGAATCTTTTCCAACTTCTGCATCTACCGAACCACCCGTTTCCTCCCAAACTTCTCCAGTCCCAGTTATCCCTAGTTCACCACCACGACAGCGACCAACTCTTAATCCTCCAGTTGTACCCATAGCACAGCCAAAAAAAGAGCCTGTCACTTTAGATACTCCAGTACCGATAGCAGTATCTACACCACAGCCAGAACCAAAGGATGAGACGAGCGCAGCTCCTATACCACAAAACAGCAAGCGACTGCCTAGTAAATTAGCTACCACTAACCAAAACGTTCCCGCATTTCCTACAGGTACACCAAGAAGCGCCGTAGAAGCTACCCTCGGCAAACCAAATCAAGATTTAAGAGGTGCATGGGGCAATACTCGTGCGATCGTTTACAAACTAGTGCCAAACAAAATTGACCTTGGCTACTTATTCGATCGTAATTCTAAAACGTTGCGTCAAACTGAGGTATCTTTTGCCCAATCGGTAGACCCACAGGTAATGAAGACTACCTTGAATGGAATGTTAGCAGGGCAAGTTACTGAAGAAATTAAGCAGGGACTCAAACAGGTACAACAGCGCCAATCTGATAATTTTAGTTTTAAAAATGGCTCAGTCAAAGGCCAAATTATCCGCCAAGAATGTGATTTTATTTATATCAGTATTTGGGATGTAGACTTACATGATTTTGTAAGTCCATCTACAGGCAAAAAGTGTTAATCTCTTAATGATATATTTTTAACATTTCCTTGAAGGCAAGAAATGAGGTTTTGAAAATAGTTCGTGAAATGCACTTAATTTTCCAAGAAAAATAGATAGTAAGCTCTAATGTATTGCCTACACAAGAGATAATATCAATTCAAAATTCACGCATTAAGAATCTAGACAGGACAAAGTTTTGGAGATGTGTATCTGTCGCATTCTTTTTTCAAATTAGTATAATTTTCAAAGTATTGAAAGGTATAGCAGGAGGCAGGAGGCAGGAGGCAGCTATGCTGGAGGTAAAACTATTACTATTCCTAGCTTTCACTCTTTTAAAATGTCTTAACCTATGTGACTACGGCTATATAATTTGACTCTTTTAATTTTGCTCAGATGCAAAGACAAATCAAGGTATCAGCCATGTACTGAGATTCTATGTGGCGATCGCTATGAAAGAAAATACCCTTTCTGTATAGAAATGTACCAAACTATATCAGGAATGAACCGCAAAGGGTAGAAAGCACACAAAGGAAGAAAGAAAATTTAGCACCGCCTCACAAAGAAAGTTTAAAATTCTTAATATTCATAAAGTTATAAATACCATTATTAAGTTTTTAATAATACTTGTCTCAATTTCTACATTCATGTAGTAATTTGCGATCAAAGTTGTGTAATCTGAAGACAGCAAAGCTAAATTATTCAATTGAGGTCTGATGACTCCTACAATCATGCGTCAGCTTTGGTCAGTGGTTGAAACCGCGCAAGCCAAGCTCCTCTTACAACTGGATGATGCTAGCTTAGTGCAGTGGTTAGTAAAACAAACCGAAACGCAAGTGTTGTTAGATTCTAACGAAACTGACTTTCTATGCCATTACATTCAATCTCGGCTAGCCCTTATACGTGATATTGTCCATGAACGCCAGTGATCGCGATGCTTAAGGCGGGCTACGCCAACACCAAATCAAGATAATAAATTGATCCTCAAGTGTTATTACTGTTGACTATTAGCTTTTGGGGAAAAATAACCTTCCACTAAGCAGTCAGAGCCGACTACACGCCAACGAACGCGTTCTAAAGACAACGCCTCAGTCATGGTAGTAAAACCTAAATCGCCCACTGGTGTGGGAGCAATATTACCACCAATGATTTTTGGAGCAATAAATGCCAAAACTTTTTGCACTGCTCCTTGAGCGATCGCACTAGCAGCTAAAGTACCACCACACTCCCACAGCACGCTACAAAAACCTCGTTCATATAAGTACGCCATTGCTTTATCCGGTACAAGTGATGCTAATTCCACCACCTCTACACCTTGTTTGAGCAACAGTTCTTGAAAATCGGGATTAGCACCCTTCTGTGTCAACACCAAAGTTGGAGCATCCGCAGTTTGCCACAGATGTGCGCTTGGCGGTAAATTGAGATGGCGACTCATTACTACCCGCAGAGGATTATGCGCCTCCAAATGATGGCTGGTTAAGTAAGGATTATCTTGTCGGACTGTATTTCCACCGACAATTATGGCATCACAAGCCGCCCGTACTAGATGTACTTCATTGCGGGCTTCTTGACTTGTTACCCAAGCGCTATGACCAGAGGTAGTAGCAATTTTACCATCTAAAGTCATGGCATATTTTAAAATTCCCAAAGGTCGCTTATGGAGAATGCGATGTACAAAAGCTTCATTTAGCTGACGGCAAGCTTCTTCTTCTACTCCTACCAACACTTCGATCCCCGCCGCCCGTAAACGGGCGATACCACCTCCAGCCACCAGTGGATTGGGATCAACCATACCCACTACTACTTTTGCCACCCCAGCTTGAATCAATCCTTCCGAACAAGGGGGAGTGCGCCCGTAGTGATTGCAAGGTTCGAGGCTGACATAGATTGTTGCACCACGAGAGCGATCGCCTGCTGCTTTTAAAGCAAACACTTCTGCATGAGGCTCACCTGCGCGAGGATGAAATCCTTCGCCGACAATCTCACCATCCTTGACAATCACCGCTCCCACTAATGGATTTGGCGAAGTCCGTCCTAAAGCACGGCGAGCCAGTTCCAAACACCGCAGCATCATGCGAGAGTCAAAGTCACTTCCTACTTTTTGCTTCGGTGGTGAATTCGAGCCAGCTACTGACTCTACTATTTGTGTATTTTCCTGAGTGTAATTTGGTAAAGATGCATCTGCTTGAGCGACCACTGGGGAATTATCCATAATTTTAGGCAATACTGTAATATTCTGCACGCGATCGCGCAGCCTCTCCACAAAAGAATCGTGCTTTGCTCCTGATAATTAAACAGTAATATCTAGGCGCATTATTGGCTGTCTCAACTTACATGAGTCTGTAATATTCACACTTACAGTTCAGGGTAACTGAAAGTTAGAGACATTTCAAAACCCTTTATCCAAATGAAGGGTTAATAAGATCAGGTCAGAGGAATTATTTTACACAATTCCTGCAACAGTAGGTTTACGACTTTAAAGCGATGTGCGACTTTTTTATTCTTGTGGGATGGACATCTTGTCCGTCCCTTGTGGTATAGCAAGATGCCTACCCCACAATGGAATCTTTAACAAAATTAAATTGCACACGGCGTGACTTTACTCATAAGCTTGCCTTGGATGTGCTTACCACCTAGCAGCTTCAGCTAAATGTCGGATTGCCGTTTGTCCGTCTTTGCGTAGCTTGCTGCCGTAAGCGTTGCGCTCGATTCGCTTCATGGCTTACCATTTACACCCAAGAATGATTCAAAAGCATAAATGCTGGTCAATAAACGCGATCGCATTCGCAAACCAAAGCTGAACTTGTAAAATACGCTTGTGTAGGGCTTGAGGGACGCATTTCACTGTGAACGTTGCACTTATATCTATATTAACTTGCAGACACTTTGGATACAACCCGCGACGGTGGTGCGATCGCAATTACGATTCATCAGGCGGGAAATGGATTTATGGACTTCTGTTAAAAAAGAAAGCAAACTATCGCGTGTAAAATTCGTGTAGTGCTATTTCAAATGTTTTAGCAGCAATAGGAATAGAATAGAAGCTAAAGTAATATTTATTCCTTACCTTTGTTTTAGTTTGATTTGTGAATTATCCGTTTGCATAAGGATTTTACAGAATTATGCCAATTAAAAAACATATTAATCTTAATCAAGGATGTTTCCTTAATCCTGAAAATAAACAGATAGTTGTCAATTTAGCCAGTGAATATATTTTAAATGTAATCACACAAGAATTAAAAAATCGTTACTCTCCAGAAACTCAAGAAAACATACTTGATGAAAGTTCAAAAGTATTACCTAATTTTGTTTTCCAAGAATTATTACAACGCCAACAGCAGGTAGTAGATATTAACATAGATAGTTTAATTGTCGTTAGCTGTCAGATAGCAGAGGCAGAAGTCGATGATTTGGGATTTAATTTAAATGTCGAAGTACATTTTGTAGTTGGAGATACAAAATGTCAAAACCATTTTCGGGCTAATCAAATAGTCCTTTGGTCGAATATATGGGGTGATGAAGAACAGCCTTTTGATTTAGAAGATGAATTAGGTGAACAATTCTGGACAATTTATCAAATTCAGTTGCTTTTCGATGAAAAAGAGCAGCAAACAATTGAACTGGAACTATCACAAACAGATGATTATGCGGCGAGATTAGAATTTTACCCATCACTAAAAGGATTTTCACCATCCATAGTTACTTTTACGAATAATGATTTATAAAAATTACTATCCGCACATACAATGAATGCAAATTAATCATTTACATTTACTGAGGATTTAATTTTTTAGAAGTTCTCGATTAAAAAGATTGAGTCTTCAATTTCTCCTAATATCCTCATTGTGGCTCGATAATTGAACCCATAAACAAAATGTTTCCCGTCTGATTATCCCTGATGGCACAGAAGAAGGGACGATCGACAATCATTCGGAATGGTTCTGGTTCCTGTCTTAAAGATGTTGCTACTATTCCCACTGAAGTAGCCGCAGCCGCTTCAGTGCCTTCTTCATTTACTTCAACAAAAGTTTTATGCTTAACTTGGCTAATGGCAAAATTTTTACCCATGCCAGAAAAATTGGCTTTGTTGCTGAAAGCTTCCCCCATGCCTAAAGTTTTTAACGCATCATTGAGTGTAATCTCGTAATCTGTTTTGAAGCGAGGTAGGCGAATAAATCCTTTTTGGTTATTGAACTGAGTCATCCATTTTTCCCAGTTCTCAACATTCAAGTTTTGATAAAACGCTTTGAGGTTAGAATTCTTTTTGGGTAAGAATATATAAAAACTTATTTTACTATCTTTACCATAAGGTAAACTAACTGCCTGAAATTTTTCGCTTTCATAGTATCTATAATCACCATCCTGTGACATCATTGGTTGTTGTTTTTGCCTGTCAGATGTGATGTAAAAAGGATATGGAGCAGTTTGCTTTTTGTCAAACTCATTACTCCAATTACCTTTAAAATATATGGCATTAATCAGAAATAACACCTGATTTGGTTCAATTTTTTCAACTATTTTAGTGATTTTGCTGTTAGTATTTTCTTTGACCCAGTTATTGATAATATTAGATGCGGCGGCATCTTGAAAGTTTAAATTGCTGACTTGGGCTTGATAGAAGTCCTGGGTTCTATTGAGAAAGTCTGGCGCAAAGCTAACATCTTGATTTGCCCAAAGTGAGTTAGCAATTTTCAATTGCACTTTCGTATCCGAGTTGTCTAAAAGCTGTTTTAATACCGCCGCGTAAGAAGAGTTAATTTCTGGTAGATTCATCCCCTGTAATTCCAGGGTTTTTGCCATTGCTTGTTGAGTCGAGCCGCTAGCGCCGTTATAAGTCATAGCAAGAGCGATCGCAACACTTGAAGGTGAGATAAAAACATTCTGATCACCGCCATCGTTTTTCAGAACTTCTGAAAATAGTTTAAAGCCAAACTTATTGCTAGACTCAACGATTTTTGTCTCAGTTTTGGCTGTTTTTTTTTGCAATGGAGTTTCTGGCTGAGGTAAACTAGATTGCGCAAGGGCACTTTTATTACTATCTACTGGAGAATACCCTAATACACTGAATAAAACAACACTTGCAGCAGCTAGAGCATAACGTCTGCCTAGACTAACACCGTAACGTCTTTGCAGGAAATTTTCTTTTGCATTACTCAACTTCTGCCGATTCATTCTGCTACCTCACTTGCCAAAGATTCCCGATTTGTGCTCAGAGTTGACGCAGATACTGTGTCAATGACTAACTATTGCATTTACTTCAATGGAAAATAGGACTGTTACAGTTTTCGTAACAGCAAATTAATAGCTTAGAGGAATTAAATACAACTTGTAGAGTTGCTAATTCCTTATTGATAAAGCTATACAGATGAGTTATAAAAATTTTTGATTTGAATAAATTTTATCTTTACGTATAAACGTATTCTAAGCTACGTAATCATAAATTAATCACTTCAGTTAAATTTTGATAGATCGAATAACGTTTTTCAGAGGCAAGAAATCTCGTTTCCATAGGGAGTAAGGAAACGAGAAAAACGCTGTAATTTTACACAGATATTTGTGCTACCCTATTTCAATTAATCGGTACACTCCACCAAGCTAAACTATAGGGTTGAGTCGCTTCATTCAGCTTTTGACGAAACTGGACACGGATTTTGTAATTGCCAGTAGCACTAACAGGACAGAAAATATGTTCTACACTATCAATTTGGCTGATTGAGGAGCAAACAGCACCAGCATCTGAATTTTGAGCATCAGCTTTTACTAAGTAAAGGTCAAGATTATTCAAACCGCGATCGCGAAAACTTTCGCCTACATCATATTGCTGGTTTTTATTTTTATCGTTGAGTTCTACCAATCGATCCCAACTCAAAGTGATAGCAACAAAACTTCCCTGCTTTAACGGTTTTGCTAATATATAGTCAACAGATGCTCCAACATCAACTGTGCGATAATCCCAACCAATAGCTGGCACCGCAGCTGATGCCTGCCATTGACCAGCATTAAACTGCTGATAAGCGCGAAATGCATTCAAATGACCCGCTCCCATTTGAGCATCTAAGGGAATCTTTGGATCTTTGTAAGCATCAGAATCTAGCCAGTTTTGATTTTGCTTATCAATTAGCGTCCGAGTCATTCCCAGCTTTAAGCCATCGCCGCTATCTAAAATTTTGTCTGCTGAATTCAGCAATACAGCTTTCATCACTTGATGACGCCGAGCATCAATGCTCCAGTGAAGTTGTTTTGTCCGCAACTGTCGATCAGCAAGTTCTTGTAACAGAGCAACAGTAGCTGTAACTTGAGGTGCTGCAAAACTTGTACCTGTAACCTTGTTCAATTTGCCATCAGGATTGAGCAAAGAAATATTATTGCCAGGAGCAACTAAACTGATAGCGCGACGCCCATCAAGGTCAAATTCCTTTCCAGCAAGTCTTCCACTCACCCCTTGGTTAACACCCGCTAGATTCGCCACATCTACTTTATTAAAAACTCCCCCTCGGCGGGATGAAAAAGCCACATTAATTCCGTTAAAATTATCTGTAGGAATAGGAATACCGCCTTTCCCCTGGTTGCCAGCGATCGCATACAAAACATCATGAAAGCGACTAGACCAGTCAACACATAAAGTTAGTAAAGCATTACCATCTAAAGCAGCTTCCGGTCGAGGATCACGGCTCAAAGGTTCTCCGAAGCTAAAGTTAATCGCACGGACATCACCACCATTTTGGAGCGCTATGTGCTGTGCCGATAAGCACTCTTCTGGCTGACCCATGTTTTTAGTAGAACCCACTGCTGATGAATACAATCGCGCTCCGGGAGCAACTCCTGGCAAAGCTTTGTCTTGACTCACCATCACACCAGCAACATTGTAGGCGTGGGGGTCAACACCTGTATTAGACTTAGCTGGGCCATTGCGTAAGAAAACCGCAGCTACAGATATAGCACGATTTTTAGACACCGCCTTATCCCACCCAAACATTCCTGGCCGACCAATTTCCACTTGCCCAATAGCAATCTTACGACCGATTAAATTATAAGGAGGTTTATGTAGCTTTAGAGCATCAATGCCGTTAGTTCCTAGTCCAGATTCTAAAGCTGAAGCAATTACCGGCGCACTTATACAAGAAGCAGTTAATCCCCAAAATATCCAGATTAGTTTTTTAGTCATTAGTTATTAGTTATTAGTCATTAGTCATTAGTCATTAGTCATCGGTTATTGGGCATTGGGCATAAGTTATTCTCCTTGTCCCTAATCCCCAGTCTCTAATCCCCATTACCCCTTATCCCCAGAGGGGGCCCCACCTTCCCCAATCCCTAGTCCCCAAAAAACCGGGATCAAAATTATGAGTCTTGCTCAATGTTTTGTTACAATGCGTACAGATGAGGACGCTTAAAAATCCACAAGCCATGACCCAAAACCACCTATCTCAAAAGCCCATTGTAATTGCTCCATCTATCCTATCAGCCGATTTTAGTCGTCTGGGTGACGAAATTCGCGCCATAGATGCAGCTGGAGCAGATTGGATTCATGTTGATGTAATGGACGGCCGTTTTGTACCTAATATTACGATAGGCCCTCTGATTGTGGAGGCGATTCGTCCGATTACGACCAAGCCACTTGACGTCCACTTGATGATTGTGGAGCCAGAAAAGTATGTAGAGGATTTTGCTAAGGCGGGTGCCGATCATATCACTGTGCATTGCGAGCATAATGCTTCTCCACACCTGCACCGTACCTTGGGGCAAATTAAAGAGCTTGGTAAGACAGCTGGAGTTGTACTTAATCCTGGTAGCCCTCTAGAACTAATTGAACACGTTTTAGATTTGTGCGATTTAATACTAATTATGAGCGTCAACCCTGGTTTTGGTGGTCAAAGCTTTATCCCAGGTGTGTTACCCAAAATCCGCAAGCTACGCCAAATGTGTGATGAACGTGGTCTTGACCCTTGGATTGAAGTAGATGGGGGACTGAAGGCAAATAATACCTGGCAAGTTTTAGAAGCGGGAGCCAATGCGATCGTCGCCGGCTCAGCTGTGTTTAACGCTAAAGATTATGCTGAGGCTATTACAGCAATTCGCAACAGCAAGAGTCCTACTCCAGAATTAGCTAAGGTTTAATTCATTTTTGAATTAACCATTAAACAAGAAATCTAGTAGTGCTACGTCTCTAGGAGACTTCTAGATTGATTTCACCAAATGTTTATTCTCCACAAAAATAAGGCGGGCAATTTGCCCGCCTTATTTATTTTTCAATACAGATAAAAAACTGGAAGATATTCAAGTTTTGAACTTCCAGTCTTGCTATATAAATTGAAAATCTAGAAACTAAAGATAATCCAGGTTAGGAGGACTAGGATTACAATAGTCGAAAGAGAAGCGTATAAGCTACTAGTTCTACCAGCCAAAGACAACAATTAATTTCACCGTAACTTTTCTATTTCTGTTCCTGGAATTGATGTTAAGCGTTTGCTTTATTAACTAAAGCAACATCAACCACAGGATAGAAAGTTTTATCAGCATTACTCACACCGTCTGCAGTCAGTGAAAGCTGTGTAAAATTTGGCTTGGGGGAATCCACCTCCCCAAATTCTTTTTGCTCAGACTTCCTCAAAAAAAGAACCACCAGTAGCAACGGTTGGATTATTGGTCTTGGTCTAGGAGTTATTTAGTCTATGAAATGCTGACTACTTTTGTAATTAGTTTGATTTATTTCATAGTCAGAACTAATCATTGATTTTATTTTTAAAATTAACTTGCTTGGCAAACCACCTCTATTTTGGTTTAAGTTGTAGTTATTATTAGTTTACCAATATCATTAGTATATATTTGCCATTTTGGCAGATTTTTACAAAAAACTATCAAATTCATGACTACTATGGAAAACCCGCCATGCTATAAATTTTCAATTAGCATCGCCGGGTTTCAGATAATCAACTTTAGAGCAGAATCTATTGATTCTAAATACTTTTTAATTTATAGGACTTACACAAAATAATGAAAAAACGAACCGCCTTCTCTGCAAGAGGCTCCGCCAACGCGTAGCGTTTCGTTAGAGAAGGACGCAAAGGACGCAGAGAAACAAGAGTTTTAGAGAGTTATTGTGTAAATCCTGATTTAATCCCTAGAATTTAAAAGAAGCGTCTTGAACACTTTCTAGTTTTAATGGCGATTTGCTTGATTGATATTTGTTAATTTGCTGTGTCAATCTTTGGTCTAAACTCTCACCAAGGATTTATAAAAAAAGTTAGGTTAAAAGCCTCGCCTTCGTGGGCGAAAAAATCCTTGTCTCACTCAGTAGGTGGAAACCCCACAAGAAAGTGCATGGCTGTATTTCATGTTGAATTTTGAATTAATTCATGCTTTTTGCTTTCTAACTACTTCTAGATAAGCTACGTCTTTAATTTTGCTTAAGCAGCTTGATGACACATTATTCTCAGACCGGGAATCATGAGTATGTTTCAGCATTTTTAGATTTTCACTTTGCTGTTGTTTTGTCCTATCTGCCTGAGAGTGCTCTTTGAGCAACCGATTGTAGGTGCGATATGGAATGTAATGGAGAGGATTGTAACCACCAAATCGCAGCATTAAAACACATGCCCAAGAATACTTTCCAGCAAGAATTGCTTCAACTACTTTGTCAAATTGTTGAGCTTTTACTGTCTTTTCTAAGTTGCTACTAATACCAGCAATGTCTTGATTCATCATAGCTTTTAGTTGTTTTATGTGAAGGAAACTATTTTCTTCTCTGCAATTGTTGATGTTTCAATTGAAGTGTACAGATTGCACTAGCCTTTTTACAAATCTTGAATTGCTAGTGGTATTTATTGGTTCACACGCTTATATTTATTACTACTGTTGAATTAGGCAATTTCCGGGAAGTTTGCATATTTTTTGAGACTACAATAGAAAACATATTTATCTTTGAGAGTTAGTAACACCATTTGTATTTATACTATTCTTTGTCGTTAACCTCATCTCCTAATCTAGTATAGTTATAGGTCAAATTTACTGAATAGATTCCGATACTTACTTATATATTGTGCAGCTTTTAGTTTTGTCCTATTTGGCTAATTTATGAGGGGTAAGACCCCTCACCCGATATTATTTATAAACCTTTATTATTGTTGGGTAACTAGAAAACAATACCATTAAATAGAATGTAAAACAACTAATAAAAATATAAGGTGGTGGGAAGCAAAACCTTTCACAGCCATAGGATTGAACCTATTTATCGATAAGTTCAATTAAACAATGATACTTATTAGAGTTGTCTTAATTGGTTTACAAAAACTACAGCTTTAACGTATCTATATAATTGCTGTAAACTACTCATAAATATTTTATAATAATTCAGTCAGTAATTAGAAATTAGACTAGAAAAAAAATTCCTGGTTAGTAAGAATATAGATAGATAGTAATAATGATCCTTAGCTAAGTTAAGAAAAATATCCACAAGTGGATAACTCTACTCAAAACAATGTAGCAAGCTAAGTTTGTACAATATTAGAGAATTTAAGAATAGATATAAAGTTAACTAATACAAAATATTATTAATTTGATTATGTAGCGATTTATATATGTATTAATATCTAACAAATTTATTAAATTGAGATTAAAAATGTAGTAGTAATTGGGCTAAATGGTGGTACAAGAGCAAAAATAAATATGCGATCGCCTTTATCTCTCCAGACAACTACACAATTAATTTATTGACAATAAGCTATTCACGGGTTATAGTATGAGTCCACCTTACTAAGACTCGCCCTCACTGATAGCACTTCATATCCTGCAAAGTTGGGCTATTTCTGCTAAAGGCTGAAAAAATGTAGATGTAGGGTTTGCTAACACTAAGTTACGCAGATCGTAGAGATTTAAGCGTATGTCGTAGTATTGGCTAATCATTGCCAAACACGCAGCGCTACAATCTGATGAACTTTGCAGTTAAGTAAAGAAATAGGCACGTGATAATCCAGTTTTTGATTGTGAACGTAGTCTGGAAAATATTAGCAATATTTATAGCTAAAGCCAGTAATATTTGCATTTTTTGAAACAGTATTGTTGAATTATCAATACTTCAACTCTTACCATTACTGAAATTTTCCCTCACTTCCGGAAACACTCGAAAAATAAAATCGAAAATCTAAAGTCAGCTTTCTCAGATGAAGATCGGTTAAATTTGGTACGGACGTATATCTGTCATTGGTGTCAACTTACAGCTATTTTCAGGTAGGTAGACCACGCGATAGGGGCGCAAGGTCTTGCGTCCATACGATAGATGTGGTTCAACCACATGAAAACTGCTGTAAGACAGTAAGGTAGAAGTTAGGTAAGGTAAGGGTTCTAGGGTTGCTTCCCCTCATACCCTAACTTCTTCTCCCAATATGGGGGTAACTAGAGAATTTGCTCCCCTCTGCCAATTTTGGAGAGAGGGCAAAACTCGTACAGTCAGAAGATTTCATCTGAAGTTGACACCAATGACATATATAACAGGAGGCAGGAGGTAGGAGGCAGAGGGCAGGAGGCAGGAGTTAAAACTATTGCTAACTCTCTTCTTTCACTCTTTCCAAATCTCCTAACCTGTGTGACTACGGCTATATGTGTTAATTACAATCGCTTTGATAGTCAATCAATTAATAACTAAGTAAATTCCCCAAATCGCCATTGGTCGCAGGTAAGTGCTAGCGCGAAAAGTACCAGTTGCGGTGATAGCTTCTGGCGTGCGAAATTGCAGACCATTTTCATAAATTTGCTGCACTACAGCTTGCGTCAACCTCAACGCTTCATCCTTCATTTCCATCTGCACGAGAAAGGCCGCCAGTCCAAAATTTATCCCTGTCCAAACTTCTAAGGGATGAGTAGCTTTGGGATTTTCTGGTGAACCATCACGACGAACACCATTAGCAGCACCAAATTCACCATTAGAGAATTTCAAAAAGCAAGCATCATAAACAGTTTTCAGAGCAGAAAGAGCGCGATCGCTCGGTACAATATCGGGTAAATCCAGCAGACGAGCGTAAAATTGTCCGCACAATTGATCTGCCATTACTACATCGGAACCACTTTTACTATCCAGTCGGTAATATTCCCCATTCCAGAGTTTTTGATCGTAAATGGGGCGGGATTGTTGTAACCAAGTTTCATAAGTGGATTTTTGCGCCGCCAACTTTGTTGTGTTACCTATCTGGTAAGTTAATAAAATATCGCTAATGGCGATCGCAGCTTCTAACGCCGCCAACCACAACCCTCCACAATAGGCGCTGACACCCTGTAATCGCCAATCATCAAAGGTCTGATCGGGTGCGCCAGAATTTTCCGGAATCCCATCGCCATCGAGGTCAAAAGTTTTCAGGTAGTCGAGGGTTTGAACGATCGCATTCCAGCAATCTGCCAAAAATTCTACATCGTCAGCACCTGTGAGTAAAAAATCACGGTATACTTGTAAGACAAAATCACTACCTAAATCTTTCCATAAATTACAGTCTTGATAACTGGTGTAATTAGTTTTCTCCCAGACGTGTTCATTGGGTGCGCCTAAATCGTGGGGTGTTGCACCTGCAACTTTGCGAACTGCAATCGGGCTTTCTGCCTTAATTGTCATGTAATAGCCAATGATTCGGGGAGTATTATCACCTTCAGGAATCGCCCGTGCAAATGCCCGAATTACCGATTTTTCTAATTCTGGAAATAGCATCAGCAGGGCAAAAGAGCCATACAACCGCACATCTAGACTTTCATACCAACGGTAATCTAAGCACTCTAGCACCGCAAACTGACCGATGGGGTCAAGTTCTGATGCTGCACTCCAGAGAGTACCGCCACTGGTGAGGTCATAAAGCTCATTAAATAGAGCCATTTTAAACCAATTGGGTAAATCTTCCCGGTCGAGAATGGGTTTTTGCCAACTTTGAATTTGCGATCGCCAGGTTTGGTATTCTTGTAACGCAGTCGAGGCGATCGCCCAAGCATTATTTCCACTTTTATCAAAAAAGTCTGTATATCTGCGATAATAGTTGACTCCAGCAGTAAATTCTGTGATCGGCAAATCCCAAGCGAGGACAAAGGGAATTTCAAGAGTTTCGCCTGGTTGGAGAGTGAAACGGATTGCGATCGCAGCCCCGATTTGTGTATTCTCTGTTGCTGGAGTTGTATCAACATAATTGGGCAAAGAGCCATCTTTAGCAAAGCTTTCCCATATTTCCTTACCCGTTCCTTCAGGATTCCATCTGCTGTGGTGGAATACTTCTACTTGCGGATGCTTCAAGGTCGCAATACACCAAGTTCCGTCGCCTTCTTGCAAAGGTTCATCGCTACTAACCCGACCTAAAAGACAGCCAAATTGTTGTGTATTTTCAACTATCTGATTGTAGTTTCCTTGACTTTCGCCCCAGCGCGGTTGGTATTCGTAAACCGGACTACCATCATCGCGCACCCGCACTTCCGGAGATTTGAAAGCGTTTGTAAACCAGCCCACCATATTTTGCCAAGTGAGCATAATACTGAGAGTAATCGGTGCATCTGTCGGGTTATAAGCATTCCAGAGGAATATTGCCAGAGGGTAGCTAGTTTCTTGGTAATTGCCTGCCCAGACTGGAGAAAATTGCTCACAAGTCAACTGTGCTTGAAATACATTTTCATACACAAACCAGCTACGTGGATATAGCGCGTGATAATTACCCGTCTTTTCTGTGGTGGGAGTTGTCGGATACCATTGCCAAGCTTTGAGAGTACTATCATCAGGCGCTTGGGTAGATAAAGCATAGGCTTGAAAAGATGCACCATTGGATTCAAACACACTAAATTGACAAGCGGGAATATTTTTGAAGGTATGCTCACCACCGTCGATGTGCCACAAGTTAAAGTCTCCCCGTGAAGAACGACCGATGCAACCTGCACCAAAGCCGCCTAAAGGCATACCATGCCAAGGACCATCATCGATATTACTTGCGTAGCGAACGGTATAAGGTTTATCCCAGCCTAAGCCGATAGGACGGCTCCAAGTGCAAGAGGGAATTACTGGAGAGAGTTGATTTGTCATCGCTTAATGTTACAGCGTGCAGTTACGTCAATGAAGACTAACGCGATGTGAGATTTTTCTCAAGGTAGTAGCACAGTAATGGCCATTAGTGTCAACTTAAGCTGAAATTTTCTAACTGGTCGTAGCCCACCCTGAGACATCGCTACCGTAATTACTAGCAAATCATTAGGTATAGAGCTTATCTCAGTGATTAAAAATTTAATATTGTCCTTCTACCGTGTATTGCTCAACCGCTACTGAATTTTAAATTTAGAGTTTTTAACTCTAATGAGTAAATCACTATTAAATTTGGGTATTTTAAAGCACAGAGGTAATTGATCAATTGTTTTAATAAAAGAGATGACACAATATGCCCTTGTGGTTGAAATTGCTCAGAATGACAACAGTTTCGCCAGCCTGACTAAACCCATCAATGATGCAGAGGCTGTGGCTAACACAGAAAAATTTTTGCTGGTGGTAGATGAGTTTGAGAAAGTATTTACAGTTTGTATAGATAAGGAAGAACAGCAGAGATTTATTGAACTACTTACTGGGGTAGTAGAAATTCATGATTCGCGGTTAGCAGTTGTAATTACTATACGAGGCAATTTTCTTGAATCTTGTTTAGATAATCCTTCTCTAACTCACCTGATTCAAACTCAGGCAGCAGTTATGCTGCCTTCAACTGGAGTTGATTTAAAGGAAACAATCGCCAAGCCTACCAAGCTTCAGGTTCATAGTGTTGAAGAAGCAGGAGTATTAAAAATACTTCCAAATCTTCAACAAGAATTAGGGAGTTTGCCATTGTTAGAGTTTGCCTTAACTAAACTCTGGGAGAAACGCGAGCAAAAGAAACATCAACTAACCCAACAAGAGTATGAGAAGTTGGGAGGATTAACTGCGGTGTTAAATCTCCATGCAGAAAATGTTTATCACTACCAAGATTATGAGAAAAAATATCCAACTCAAGAACGCACTCAGCAAGAAAAAGAATGGATTAAGCAGATTTTTCTGCGGTTAGTGCGAACGGGAGAGGGAGAAAATGATACCCGACAGCGCCAACCAAAAGCCACATTATTAAATATTGCAGGTGATGAAGCCAATCAACAGCAACAACTTAGTGAGTTGCTAGATGGTGAAGCAGGATTGGTTAAAGGACGCTTATTAGTTACTGAAAAAGATGAAAAAGGAGAAGTCTGGATTGATTTAGCCCATGAAGCTTTAATTAAAAGTTGGCAGCAGTTTGCCCAGTGGCGACAACAAGACCGAGACTTGCGACCATTGAGCGATACATTAGAAAATACCCGACGAGAATGGTTGAACGAAAGGCCGGATAACAAATATTTAATCCAAAAAGAATTACTGGCAAAAGTCAGGGATAGCTGGCAACAATTGCAATCACCCCAACAAGATGAGGATTTTTACCAGTACAAAAATACTGATGAAAAAGACCAGATTGCCGAGATGGAAAGGGCGCTTACTGAATCCCAGTTGCGAGAGAAAGCGGCTAGAGTAGACGATTTATTGCCCTTACAACCGCTAGATAGTCTAGTTTTGGCAATTCAAGCTATAGGAGAGAATCAAGAAAAACTACCCCAGCAGATTCTTGCATCAGTTCAGAACAGTTTAAATCAGGTGGTGAATAAAGCAAGAGTCTCGATTCCCTTCTGTGGTCATCAGGGTAATGTCTCTTCTGTCGCCATCAGTGCCGATGGGCAGACGATTATCAGTGGCGGTGCTGATGGTACAGTGCGGTTGTGGAATCACCAAGGTCTTTCCTTAGCTGAACCTTTGTGCGGTCATCAGGGTAATGTCTCTTCTGTCGCCATCAGCGCTGATGGGCAAACAATTGTCAGTGGCGGTGCTGACGGTACGGTGCAGTTGTGGAACCGCCAAGGTCTTTCCTTAGCTGAACCTTTACGCAGTCATCAGGGTAATGTCTCTTCTGTAGCTATCAGCGCCGATGGGCAGACGATTGTCAGTGGCGGTGCTGATGGTAGAGTGCGGTTATGGAACCACCAAGGTCTTTCCTTAGCTGAACCTTTGCACAGTCATCAGAATAATGTCTATTCTGTAGCTATCAGCGCTGATGGGCAGACAATTGTCAGTGGCGGTGCTGATGGTACGGTGCGGTTGTGGAATCGCCAAGGTCTTCCCTTAGCTAAACCATTGCGTGGACATAAAAATTATGTCTCTTCTGTTGCCATCAGTGCCGATGGGCAGACGATTGTCAGTGGCGGTACTGACGGTATGGTGCGGTTGTGGAATCTGCAAGGTCTTCTCTTGGCTGAACCTTTGTATGGTCATGAGGGTAATGTCTCTTCTGTTGCCATCAGCGCCAATGGGCAGACGATTGTTAGTGGCGGTGCTGATGGTACGGTGCGGTTGTGGAATCGCCAAGGTCTTTCCTTAGCTGAACCTTTGCGTGTGCATGAGGGTAATGTCTCTTCTATCGCCATTAGTACCGATGGCCAGACGATTGTCAGTGGTAGTGCCGATGGTATGGTGCGATTATGGAATCGCCAAGGTCTTGCCTTAGCTGAACCTTTACGTGGTCATCAGGGTAATGTTAGGTCTGTCGCCATCAGCACTAATGGACAGACGATTGTTAGTGGTAGTACTGACGGCACGGTGCAGTTGTGGAATCGTCAAGGTCTTCCCTTAGCGGAATCTTTGCATGGTCATAAGGGTTGGGTCTATTCTGTCGCTATCAGTACCGATGGACAGACGATTGTTAGTGGCGGTACTGACGGCACAGTACGGTTGTGGAATCTGCAAGGTCTTCCCTTAGCTGAACCTTTGTGGGGTCATCAGGGTTGGGTCTATTCTGTCGCTATCAGCGTCGATGGGCAGACGATTGTTAGTGGTGGTAGTGACGGCACGGTGCGGTTGTGGAACCGTGAAGGTCTACCTTTAGCCGAACCTTTGCCTGGTCATCAGGGTTATGTCAATTCTGTTGCTATCAGTACCGATGGGCAGACGATTGTTAGTGGCGGTGATGACGGCACTGTGCGGTTGTGGAATCGTCAAGGTCTTGCCTTAGCTGAACCTTTGCCTGGTCATCAGGGTTTCGTCAATTCCGTTGCCATTAGCGCTGATGGGCAGACGATTGTTAGTGGCGGTACTGATGGCACTGTGCGTTTATGGAATCGTCAAGGTTTTGCTTTAGCTGAACCTTTGCGTGGTCATAAAGGTTGGGTCTATTCTGTTGCCATTAGCACCGATGGGCAGACGATTGTTAGCGGCGGTGATGATGGTACAGTACGGTTGTGGAACCTGCAAGGTCTTCCCTTGGCTGAACCTTTACCTGGACATGAGGGTTGGGTTTATTCCGTTGCCATTAGCGCCGATGGGCAGACGATTGTTAGCGGCGGTGAAGATGGTACTGTGCGGTTGTGGCGCGGTGACTGGCGTGCATGGTTGCAAGTCTGTTGTGACAGGTTACGTTACCATCCCATCTTCACCAATCCGCAAACAGAGGAAGCAAAAGCCGCCTGCGAAACCTGCCAAAAATATGTTTGGAGTAAAGTAAGTGGGTAAGAAAGGGCACGGCAATGCCCATTAGTGTCAACTTAAGCAAAAAGTAAGTAAAAGATGTAATCTAAGAGCATTAATAATGATGTTCTTAGAGATACATCATGGCAAGAAAACGTCCAGCGCGAATAGTCAACCCAGACTTGCGGCAACAAAAACAAGTACCAATGCCGCCAATAGAGGAAGTTGAGTAAAAAATCTACTCATTACTATCTCCGCTCAACTTTAAACCCTTGAAATTGTACGAAAAGGAAGCAAACAAACCATTCCGCGACAGAATACTAACCTTACCCGTAATGATGGCGATCGTTGTGAGTTTAGTGTATCGTCAGATTCCTGGATTAAGAGAAGTGCAAAGAGTCTTATGGTCAGAAGGATTGTTGTGGGCAGGTGGAATTGAAGTGAGTGCCCAAGCAGTTTCAAAATGATTGAGAACACTGCCAATAGAATTATTTGCGCAAATTTTCGAGCAAGTATAGCCGTAGTCACATAAGTTGGGACAGTGTTAATTCCTCAAAGCCACCAAGCAACTGGATTTCTACTCAGCACTCAGCACTTTGCTATATCACCATACCCATAAGTGGATAAAGTTTGTCAAAGCCAGTTACCAACTAAAACATAAGGTGCCCAGTAACCAGGACGACTGTAATTAGGATAATCTTTTAACAACTTTACTTGGGCACGACGTAAGGCTTCAGCCTTTGTCACCTCAGTTTTAACTAACTCACGATAAAATTCACCAATTAAGATAGCAGTAGATTTATCGCTGATATGCCATAGTGAAGCCAACGTACTACGGGCGCCAGCTTTCACAGATGCTCCTGCTAGCCCTAGCGTGGCGCGATTGTCACCAGTAGCAGTTTGGCAAGCACTTAACACCAGCATTTCCAAAGCTTCTGAGCGAGTTTGATCCCGACGGCGCAGTAGACTATCAAATTGCGTGACGTTGATCGGACCATCATCAGCAAGTATAAAAGTATTCTCAACACTGGAGCTAAATTGACCGTGAGTTGCCAGATGTAAGACGTTAAATGGTACAGTATTTACCTTATTCTCTAGGTTTTTGCTGTTGAAGTCTCGGTCTAGTAACTGGGTAGTAGACGCGATCGCTTGGGAAATAGAGTCGAATTCTGATTTAATTTCTGGTAGCGGTGGAAACTGCTGTTGAAAGCCTTGTGGTGGTTGCACTAACCCGGCAGCTAATACATTGAGTTTTGTTTGTGTCAAGGGTTTGAGTGCGAGTAACTGAAGTCCCAAGCTGAGTGCTACAGCGTATTTTTCTACCAGATATTGCTGACCGTCATACAATATAGCCATTGGTACATTTCGCAATATTCCATCCAGTACAAATACAAGGGTTTTGACTCCACTATCTTTTAAATCTGACTCAATTTCTTTGATTAACCACCCATAGACTTCCTGTGATAGCGCCTGCACTTCCTCAGTCCGATCGGGTTCTAATAAATACTCTTTGAGTTCTCTTATAATGCCTTCTACCTCATTTTGGGACTTATTTACTGTATAATTACGCAGTGGTTGTTTAGGAATTTTGACAATCACCTGGAGTTCATCGGGCAAAATAATTGGATAAATGATCGCGGCTGTAGGATTATCTTTATCTACCACTGTGTCAAGCAAAACAGTTTTGGCATTAATGCAAGCTTCCCGAAAAAAGTCGTCTAATTCCGCTAGTTGCAGTGCTTCAATCCTCTGTCTAGCTTTATCTAGGATTGATTCGCTCGGATGAGTTTGCTGAAACTGCAACAATAATTCTACAGACTCTCGATATACAGGTTCTACACTTTCTTTAAAGGAAAACTGGACATCTCGATTCACAACTACTAAGTCACTACGGAGAGTCTGCAACTCACTGATCGCAGTATCATAGGTGGCAATAGCGCCCTCGATTTCTCCCTGCTGTTTTAATAAACGCCCTAACTGCCAATGCCAACGATAAGCGATATCTGGGGCATTGATAGTTTGGGCTATGTTCAGTGCCTGTTGCGTGAGGTTCTGAGCAATTGACCATTGTTTAGTTTGTTCGTATACACTACCCAAAGTCCCAATGGCAAAGCTCTCGGCTCGTTTATCTGCCAAATCTTGAGCTTGTTGCAATGCTCTGGCGCAGATTTGAGCGATCGCTTGGGGCGTAGTCCCAAATTTCATCAAGCTTTGAGCTAGATTAATCTGGGCATAAATAGTTGTTACAGAAGCAGGTAGTTGTGCCAGTTGAGTTTGGATTTGCGGCAATAGTGTCTGCACGGCGGCTGTTTGTCTTGCGTTCACTAGTAAGTTCAACTGATTTATTTGAGCCTGAACTTTGCTAATCGGGTTAGGAGCGATCGCAGCAGCTTGCTGATAAAACTGTATTGCACCCTTAAAATCTTGCTGTACTTGTGCCGTGTTGCCTAAACTGAATAAAGCCGCGCTCACATCTTGGGGAGAATCCAATTTTTGGGCAATTGACAAACTTTGCTGTAATACCTGACGGGATTGATTCAAATCTCCTGCTAATTGCAGAGCATTCCCGAACGACCGTAATTCTACTGCTTTGGTAATAGAGTTAGGTTTTGATTGTAACTCCTGCTGTAATTGAGTCAAGATTGTCAAAGCCCGACGGTAAAATCCCAAAACTTGCCATGCTTGTGCTTGATTGATGCGATCGCGGGTAATGCCATTGCGATCGCCTAATTGATTATAGCTGGCTTCTGCACGTTGCCAGGTGTTAAGTGCCTTTTCAGCTTGTCCCAAGTCTAGCTGAATACTACCTTGAATATCTAGAATTGGAGCCAAAACCTGAAGATTTTGAGAATTAGAGGATTTTTCGAGTAACTCCAAGCTATCTGTAATTGCCTGTTGCGCTAATGGCAAATTACCCATTTTTTGATATGCCAATGCCAAATTACTTAATGCTACAGCTTGCGGCAATTCATTGCCTTGGTTGCCATAACTTTTAACTGCTTGTTGCAAAACTTTAACCGCTTCTGCAAATTGTCCTGCCTCATACAGCACTTTACCCTGTTGCAGCAAGTCTTGTGTTTGTGCAGTAGAATTTTGGATTGACAGCCCAAAAGTTGCGATATGTTGTGTGTCTACAGTTGCAGCAACAGGAAAAGCAGTAATGGACAAAAAAGCTGTTACCAGAACCAAGAGCATGAAAACAGGCAACTTATGGATTTTAAAGGGATGAATCAACCATATATTACATCCGTTACATATCCGTTGCCATTGATTGTTTTTATGACTCTTGAACTTCATCGAAATTCCTCCTTTGAATCTTGAAGTAACGAATTATTGACTACAAGACATGGCAGAGGGAATAGAAGAACTTTGCCCAGATTGAGCCACAAGCATAATATCACCGTTACCATCAATGATCCATCCTTGAGCCTCCACAATGCGATCGCTAGATTTGGTTATAGTTGCAGTAGATGATTTATCTGTTACTCTCTGTGTCGCTTGTGCGGGCAAATCTACCCAACCAGTAATCACTGCTCGTCCGCGCAACGGTTCATTAGGACTTTGGGGTAATCCACCGCGTCCTGTAGCAATAAAGCTACTGGCATTTTGTCCTCTTCTATGAGTGCAACCTTGGGTAATTTGTTGGGATACATCCACGAGGTTAGAGGGTAGTTGAATTAAGCCGCGACTAGGGTCAGTATCTGGACTGTTGATAGTTACTTCCCCACTCACTCCCAATTCTGAACTCGCTGTAATGTCGCTGTTTTCGGTTGGGCTTTTTTGCGGAAGAATACCGAAAATACCGTTTGTTGTAATGTCAACTCTACCACCAATCCCTGTAAAGGCATTAGCGCTGATATCGCTATTTTCATTGGGAACTGCAACGATAAATTTGGAGTTGATATTGATGTCACCGCCATTGCCACCTAATTTTTCTGTACCTGCGTTAGTGGAGATTTGACTGTTGTGACGGAGTAAGAGTAAGTCGCTATTGAGGTTGATATTACCACCGTTACCGGATGCAGATTCTGCGTTGAGTTGACCTTGGTTATCTAAGGTAATTTTGGGTGAGTTAATTTCGATGTCGCCTGTGATTCCTGAACCAGTGGCACTGACAAATAAGCCACTGTTAGCACCGATATTTAATACGTTATCAGGAAATTTAGTAACCCTGTCATTGTAATTAGGGTCACTACCGCTAATAATTACTTTGTCATTAGTATTGACTGTAATTTTACCTGCACGTCCATTGCTTGAGGTCGTAGTAGTGAGTTGCCCGCCACCCGTTGCTTCAAAGACATTTGCATTCACCCTAATATCACCACCCTTACTATCATTGTAAGTGCGTGCATTTAATAGAGCACCATCTCGTAACTTCAAGGAACCAGCATCAATGATAATATTTCCCCCATTCCCTTCTGTACCTGTATCCACATAGCTGAAAATCGCACTGGAAAAACTATTTTTCACACCAGCAATATCAACTTCCCCAGTAACTTTCACTTTCACATTCCCCGCATCCCCTTTTCCTGCTGGTTGAGTATCAGATGCAGGACTAGTAACAGTTATCAGTTGAGCGCCATCTTGTAGTGTCAGTGTTGCAGCATTGATGTCAAGATTGCCACCCTTACCCACACCCCCTGCATCCACTTGGGTGAAGATGGCAGCACCTGCAAGGGAAACAGCATCTTTTGCAGTCACTGTCACATTCCCTGCATTCCCTTGTCCACGAGTTACGGCAGAAAGTTCAGCGCCATCTCCTAACTTTAAGGAAGCAGCATCAATGGTAATATTACCTCCATTGCCTACTGTACCTATTTCCACATTGCTGTAAATCCCAGTAGGAGTGGAAATGTTACCAATATAAACAATATCTGCAATATCCACTTCTTTGGTAACTTTCACATTCACATTCCCCGCATCCCCCCTACCTGCGGGTTGGGTTGCAGATGCACCACTAGTCGCAGTTACTAGTTGAGCGCTATCTCGTAGTGTCAGTGTTGCAGCTTTGATGTCGATATTGCCACCCTTACCCACACCCCCTGGTCCTACTGCACTAGATATCTCAGCACCTGCAAGGGAAACGGCATCTTTTGCAGTCACTGTCACATTCCCCCCATTCCCCTCTCCATAAGTTGAGGCTTCAAGTTTAGCACCGTCTCGTAATGAGAAGGAACCGGAATCGATGGTAATGTTACCCCCATTACCAACTGTTCCTGTTTCTAGAGAGCTGTAAATTGCACTGAAAAAACCGTTTTTCTCCCCAGTAATCTCAACTTCCCCAGTAACTTTGATATTGACATTACCTGCATCCCCTTTTGCTGCTGGTTGGGTATCAAATGCTTCCCTAGCAATAGTTAACAGTTGAGTGCCATCAATTAGTGATAGTGTTGCAGCATTGATGTCGATGTTGCCTCCCTTACCTACACCTCCGGCTTCCACTGCACTGATGATGGCAGCATTACCTGCAAGGGAAACAGCATCTTTTGCAGTCACTGTCACATTCCCCGCATTCCCCTGTCCATAAGTTGAGGTAACAAGTTGATCGCCGTCTTGTAATGAGAATGAACCAGAATCGATAATTATGTTACCCCCATTGCCTTTTGCTCCCAAGCGCACAAAATTGCGAATTATGCTCTCAGAACCTGCAATTTTGATTTCCCCCGTAGCTTTGAGGGTAATATCCCCGGCAACACTTTCAGGTGTACCCAAACCTACCCCGATACCAGCAGAAAGTAAACTTCCTCCTAATATCTCTACATTTCGGGCATTGACTGCAATATTACCGCTACCAGCCCCAGTCACAAATATACCCGCTTGATTGTTAAGTGATACATCTGCATGAGTCACATTTTCAGGAAATTTCAAGCTGAGATTATCGCCATTTAAAACAAGATTGATATTTCCAGGTGACGCTAACCCTCCTAACTCAACTCGGCCACCAAAGGCATTCAATTCTCCTCCATCCATGCTGATGTTGCCACCCACTAGCAGCAAACTTTGACCATCTGCTACACGTAGACCAAAGGCATCAGAGCCGGACTGATTTAATCCTGCTGGAGCTACTGAGTTGTTTTGAATCGGTGCAGCTGCAATTTGGTTGAATAGCAAAGCTGAAGGATTGACTGTTAGCAGTGGAGGAGTATTCGGATTTGAAGCGCTAAAAAAACCTTGATTGCCAAACCCAAGAGCATTTGCAGTCGTTGCTACAAATGAACCTCCAATATTTAGGCTGGCATTTGGCCCAAAAATTATCCCATTGGGATTAATCAAAAACAACTTAGCTGTGCCATTAGCGCGGATTAATCCATCAATATTTGATACTGACTTACCCGTTACCCGGCTAATGATATTTTGAATATCTGAAGCGTTGTTGAAGTAAGCTATACTCTCAATTGGTACAGAAAACTCTTCAAAACTATGGAATAAGTTACTTCCTGCTTTGGTACCACCTTGAATTATTCTAATGTTGTCCTGCAATGTGACACGAGAATTATTGGGTAGAGTGTTATCGGGGGTAATTTGAGCAAAAGCACAATTTGCCCAAAAAGTGATCGCAATTCCCATCCCCACAGAAACAGCAATTGTTGAATCAAGCTTAGTTTGTATAGTGATTGTGGTGATGGGTATTTTAGGCTGTGTCATCGCTTTGGCGATCGCTTCTAATCAGCAACGCCCATAAATTTATCTACAATTAATTTCAGCAGATATTTTAACTAGATGAGAGTGAAGTTTTTAAAACTTAAGGTTAGGCAATGCTTCCCAAAATAAAAAGTTACAAATCACTAATCAACCTCGCCTTACGGAGGAAAAATTGCAGCACAGTTTCTTCACGGGAAATAATATCAACCCTACCCTCCATACCCAATTGAATATGACACTGATTTTTCCCTTTACCTAAAACCAAAGTTTCCGGTTCAATAGTCACTTCATAGAAAGCACCAGGTGCAGTAGCTTTTGGACTAGTAGTGCCATTCATCGATGCATTTGTGCCATTATTTTGAGGAGCGATCGCATCTGGAGAAATCGTCTGCACTTGACCATTCAGAGTACCATAATCTGGATAGGGGCAAGCGCTCACCCGCATTTGGACTTTTTGACCAATTTTTAACTTACTTTGCTCATCAGATGCCACCGCAGCTTTCAAAATCTGAGGTGCATCAGTGGGGACAATTTGTAATACTTCCTCGCCAACTCGCACAGTTTGACCTGGGTTTCGCAGATTGAGTTGAGAAATGATACCATCGGCGGTAGCTGCGATCGCGGTTTGAGCTAAATCTATTTCAGCTTGTTTGAGTTCGCTAGTATCGCGTTCTAACTGCTTTTCAATTTCAATCCGCTGGTTAACTAAGGCTTGGCGTTCCTTTTCTATTGTTGCTTTGTTACTTTCCCCTCCAGCTTTTTCTTGAGCTATCCTTTCAGTAGCAACAGTTACCTCTGCGTTAGTTGGATTTACGGCAACTTGGGCGCGTTGTCTTCTCGCAATCACAGCAGATACTGCTTGTTGTAACCGTTCAATTGTCTGTTTTTGTGCTTCCACTGCTGCTGCTTGCGCCTTTACCGCTTGCTCTTGCTGTTTGGTAGCTAATTGTGCTTCTTCAAATTGATCCTGAGATAGCGCCCCTTGGTTAGCTACACTCTCATATCGCTTTTGTTTTGACTGGGCTACACCCAAAGCAGATTCAGTAGCATGGAGATTTGCTTGTGTTGTTTTTAACTGTGCTTTCCCAGCTAGCAATTCTTTCTCGGCTATTTTGACGTTGGCATCAGCTTCTTGGAGTTCGGAAACAGTGGTCAGATTTTTATCTTGATATTCCCGACGACGACCGCTCAATTCGGCTTGTGCGCCAGTAATAATCCGGTTGATCCGGTCAGTTTCGGCTCGAATCTGACTATTAAGGGAACTAATCTGGGCATTAATTTGCACTAGTTGTAACTTAGATTGTTGAATACTAGTTTGCAATTGGCTTTTTTTGGTTTGCAAACGGGAGTCATCGATAGTTGCGATCGCATCTCCTTTTTTGATAAGTTGATTTTCTTTGACATAAATGTGCATCACCTGACCTTCAGTCGCCGCTTGCACAATTCGCAATTCACCCGCCGGACGCACAACCGCCTGTGCTTGGACTGTAACCTTATACTTACAAATTGCAGCAAGTGGCACAGCTAATCCGAGAACGCAGAGAATAAACATTCCGCCCCATGTTGTCCAACGAGTAATTGGTGGGAGAAACTCGTTTGTTTGAATTGGAGGAAGAAAATTTGTGTTGCTAACCATGATGTCTTACGAATTACGAATTATCTTAATTAATGGTGGCAGTCTTGCCGTTATGATGAGCCTGGGAAGATATTAGCGCCAATCCATTATGAGAGGTAAAAATATCATCTAAAAAATCTAAATGTTCGCCAGGTAAAGAGCGCAATTCTTCTGGTGTACCTTGTATTTTTAAGCGCCCTTGCTCTAAAAATACAATTAAATCTGCCCTCTGTATCACCTTGGGACGGTGACTAATTAAAATAGTTGTTTGATTGTGACGATAGGCTAAAAGTCTATCTAGTACTTGTCTTTCACTTACTGGATCGAGCGCGCCTGTGGATTCATCTAAAATTAAGGTTGGTGGCTGAGTAACTATGGCTCTGGCTATAGCTAATCTTTGGCGTTGTCCACCAGAAAGATTTGCCCCAAATTCTCCTAAAACAGTTTGATATTTATCAGGTAGTTTGCTAATAAATTCATCTGCACCTGCAATTTGACAAGCTTTGACAATTTCTTCAAAACTGATATGGGGATAGCTAAACTGGAAGTTATCAATAATCGAACGACTCCAAAAGTGGGGTTCTTGGGGAACTAATACCACTTGTTGCCGCAAACATTCTAAAGATAGGTCTTGCTGATTATAAAAACCATAACGAATATTGCCAGACTCGACTTTATATAAGCCAGTCAGCAATTTTGCCAAGGTACTTTTACCACAGCCAGATTTGCCAATTAAAGCAATGACTTTACCGCCAGGAATAGTTAGGGAAAAATCTTGTAAGAGATCAACTCTACCTGCATGATGAAAGTTAAGTTCAGTGCAAGTAATATCTGCATGACCAGGAATTTGTGCCCAAGGCTTTTTAAAATCATTTTCGGATTCTGGGGTAGCGTCAATAACTTCCGTCATGCGTTGAAGGACTATCTGGGCTGTGATAAACTCATCTACTAAGCCGATGGCAGCACCTAAGAAGCCAAGAAAGTTGCCACTCATGCCGTTATATGCCATTAATTGACCGATTGTTAAGCTGTGATTAATGACTAAATAGCTACCTATCCAAAGGATGCCAATACTAATGAAAGTAGAAAGAATACCAGTAACTGTACTGCTATACAGTCCCAGTTTCATCATACTCCAGCCCAAGTTGGCGAGGCGACCATAATTCCCTTGGTATTCTGACCAAGCTTGGGGAGTGGCTTGAGTAGTTTTTAATACTTGGATGCCGCGAAATGTTTCTACCAAAAAGCCTTGATTTTCTGTACCTGAAACAATTAAATTTCGGGTTTTCTGGCGCATTGCGGGTAAGAAAAGCAGGTTAACACCCGTGACAATCATAAATGCAACTATGGAAGCTAGAGTTAGTTCCCAACTGTAAAAGAGCATAAAACCCAAGGAAATTACCGCAATAAAGAATTGACTCGGTAATCCGAGGACAATTTGGGAAACTAAATTATTGATGGCTTTGACATCGGCAATGCGGCTGACAACTTCCCCACTGCG
This sequence comes from Nostoc sp., assembly GCF_036917575.1. Lineage (GTDB taxonomy): Bacteria > Cyanobacteriota > Cyanobacteriia > Cyanobacteriales > Nostocaceae > Nostoc. Next base: position 34,981 of record NZ_JBALDC010000090.1, read on the forward strand.
TCGTCCTTCAAAGTAGGAAAGGGGTAAATGTAAAAGTTTGCGTCCGTATTCTAGAATTAGTCCTAATTGCAATCTTTGACCGAAGTGACCGATAAGGTGAGATTGGACTAAACTAATGGCGCTTCTAATTAAGTTCATGGCGATAACGCCAATGGCAACGGTGGTTAGTAGTTGGGTATCACCTCGTACTAAAACATCATCGGTGAGGAGTTGCATCATAAAGGGAGATGCCAAAGAAAGCAGTCCAATGGCGATGTTAATAGCGATCGCTTGAGCGAGAATAGAGCGATAAGGCCAAACCCGTTGCAGATATCTTCCCAAACCGCCAATTTTATCTGACTCTTGTTGATAAAAACGACTGTCGTCTGGAGTCAGCAGTAACATGACGCCATTATTCCAACCCGCCATTAATTCTTGACGGCTAAGATGACGAATACCAACACCAGGGTCGGCGATGACATATTTTTTGCCTTTTTGTCCGTATAATACGACCCAGTGGTAGCCTTTCCAGTGGATAACGGCTGGTAAGGGAGCTTGATCTAATTGGTCGATTACTTGGGGACTGGCTTTAACTTGGCGGGCGTTGAATCCTAGTACTTCTGCACCCCGCTTCAATCCCAGCAAGGATGTTCCCCTAGAACCAGTACCTACGGCTTCTCGGACGCGGTTGAGGGTAAATGTGCGTCCGTGGTGTTTGGCAATGGTTGCAAGACTTGCAGCACCGCAGTCTTCTTCACTGTGTTGGAGGACTATTTGGTATTTCATTTTCAAGTACAATTATTTGGGAGAAAATAAAGTCATGTACGACTTAATATTTCTGTCATTGTGAGCGAGGCGCGGCAATCCTATTTACCTCTTATACTTCTCTGCAAGACGCTGCGCGTAGCTTGCTTTCTACCATGCGCTCACCCGATGGAGCGTCTATGCGGTTCGTTGTCTTAATTCTCAAAATTAATCCGACAGATCACTAGGACAATCTGGTATTTTATTTTTAAGCGCAATTATTAGTGAGAAAATCCAGTCGAGTCAACTGACCCGACTAGATTGAGGGTTTGGCTTGTTAGCTGATATTTTTGAGTAGTGATTCGATCTCAATTAAGACAGGACAATCTAAAGAAAGGAAATTCAAATCAGTAAGTCCACTTGAGAATTGCAAATTAGGATACCTTATAGAGGTTGATATCATAGGGATTGCCAATAGTTGTTGTGTCGTCTTGAAACTCATACACTCCTCCATCGGCCAAATCATATTTTTTGTATAGCTCGTAGCCATCTCGACCATCAGCGTCAAATTCAATGATTCCTCCACTGTACGCAGTCCATATACGATCGGAGCCAGGTGCTGGATCACCTGTTGTTTTACCATCGACAGTGTAAGGGATATTGTATCCCGTTTTGTTTTTAACTTCAAAAACTTCGTAACCACCACTAATTGTTTCAGCAGCTTGTTCGTCAAGTTCTTCAATTAAACCAAAAGATTCTAGACAGTTTTGATTAGTTAACATGGTTTTTCTCTCTTTGTTGATTAGGTCATGCAAAGATAATTAAGTAACTTTTAAGAAGTTGCATATTTGTGGGATAAATTTACAGCTGTAACTATCGAAATTTGGTTCTGTATTTGACGAACTTATTCAATGATTCCGCTATTCCCCAAAGAAAGCATCTTTTTAAATGAACTTCTCTGCATATCACTGTCTACGATGACTTTTAGTTTTTATGCACTTGGAACAGAAAAATTTGGAAAATCTGTAAAGTTCTGACGCAGCAAGCAATTAAATTTTGGCTGCATGGCTGTATTATAATTGAAACCAGCTATGGTTCAAATAACGGCAAGTATTCCATGCAACCCCGACAGGGCATTGTTGAAATCTTTTCTACCTTTGTGCAATTTGATGTAGATCAATTTAGTGGTTGGGCAACAGATGCCAAACTACGACGTAGTATGAAAGTTTGCCTGGAGGGAACATCAACTGAGGAATCAGATACCTTTTGGGCACTTTACTGGTATAGAGTTTGGCAAACTCAATCTAGTGCTGTGGCACTTGCACATATTTCTGCTTATTTACAAGAGGTGTGCTATTGGACTGCTAGAAAATTTGCCCTCAACTTTCCCATGCAGTCGTCTGTAGCAGATTATTTTCAGATGGCGATCGCTCATATTAACAAAATACTCAAAACTTTTAACCCTCAATACAGTTCGCATTTAAAAGCCTATGCAGAATTAGCTTTTGAATCGATTATCAAAGATGCACTGCGCTTACACAGGGAAGCAGACATTTGCTCAGACTGGGCATTATTGCATAAACTTAGCCGCAAACGACTAGTGCAGTCATTACAAAATGCCGGATTTAACGCTGAAAGCATCGAGAGTTATGTTTTAGCCTGGGAATGCTTTAAGGAACTCTACACAGGTGACAATACAAAAATTCGTCAGCTTGCCAAACCAGATGCTCGAACCTGGGAGGCTATTAGTCATCTTTATAATGCAGAACGTTTAAGCCAATTGAGTTCGCCCACTGCCGCAGTCAATCAGCAAACTACAGAAACCTGGGTATTATCTGCTGCTAAAGCTGCCCGTACTTTCCTTTATCCTAAGTTTGTTTCCGCAGACGCTCCCCTCAAAGAAGATGAGGGTAATTTATTAGATATATTGCCTGTAGATTTGCAAACATCTTTACTAACAGAAATTATTGAACAGGAAGAAGCTGCGAATATGCGATCGCAGCAAACTCAATTAAACCAAGTTTTGTCCCAAGCGATCGCTGCACTCGATGCTGAGTCTCAAAAAGTACTACAATCTTACTACGTTCAACAACTGACTCAACAAGAAATTGCTGCACAGTTAGAAATTAAGCAATATACTGTTTCCCGTCGCCTTAGCAGCATTAAAAAGTCATTACTTTTGACTCTGACGCAATGGAGTCAAAACACCTTGCATATTTCCCTTAAATCCGACGTAGTAGATGCCATAAACGCAAGTTTAGAGGAATGGCTGAAAGTCCAATATAGCCATACCCAGATTCAACAAGCAGACAAGAAATAATTTTGTCTCCTCTCCCTAATATGGTCTTTATATGCAGCCATTCTCAAATTATTTATGTTGAACCTACCTCCCCCATTCACCATTGACTCACAGCATTTATACTTAGAAATTACGCAATTTCCAGAGGCGCAAGAACAACCATACTCAACAGCTGGTGCTTGTCAACGTGGGTGGATAAATCAAAAATGCTTGCAAGCATTTTTACCTTGGTTCAAGGAGGAAATTGCTGCCACCGCTAGGGTTTATCCTAATAGTGCGGCATTGCCGAGTTTTTGGGAAGTAGTCAATGGCACAGCTATTACTTTCGATCGCGATCGCCTTGTCTTAATTCCCACCTTGGCGATGGATGGCGATGAGTTGCGCGTACCGCAAGAATGGGTAGATATACCAGAATGGGTTGCTGACTATTACATAGCAGTACAAGTTAATCCCGATGATGGCTGGATAAAGATTTTTGGCTATACAACCCATCAAATTCTGAAAACGAAAGGGGTTTTTGATGCTGGCGATCGCACTTACAGCTTAGAAAGTGAAGATTTAATTTCGGATATTAATGTGCTGTGGGTTACACGCCAACTCGAACAGTCAGAAGTTTTACGTGCCGAGATTCCACCTTTAGATTCTATTACCAAAATCCAGGCAGAAAACCTTTTAGAAAGATTGAGCGATCGCGATGTGAAATTTCCGCGTTTAGCAGTTCCATTTTCACTCTGGGGTGCGCTCTTAGCACATAGCGGTTGGCAAAAAAAGTTGTATGAACTGCGTCAGGGTTTACTCATACAGCGCTCAATTCCGCAATGGTTACAGACAAAAGTAGCCAATTTAGCTCAACAGTGGGGATGGGAAAAAAGAGAATTCGTTCTAGCACCTGCCAGAATGCGGAGTGCAGAACCAGTTCTCGGCTTGTCTCGGCAAATAATAGTTGCAGAGCAAACATACGAGTTACGTATTTTCCCAAAAAGCGCTTCTGAGGACTATGTTTGGCGTTTTGAATTGCGAAGTACAATTGTTGATGGTCAAATTCCGGCTGGGTTTAAACTCCGACTACTAACGGAAGACTTACAACCTTTTGAAAACAATCAAGATACGGCAACAACTCCTGTAGATATGTTGTATTTAGAAGTAATTTTGGAACAAGGAGAAGGATTGGTTTGGGAAATAGAACCCACGCCTGAAGACTATGACCGAGAAATTTTGCGGTTTTAAGTATTATAAGGAGGCAGAGGGCAGTTCTTGCTGGAGGTAAAACTATTGCTAACTCTCTTCTTTCACTTTTTCCAAATGTCCTAACCTGTGTGACTACGGCTATACCTTAAAAAATATTCACGTTTAGCCTCTATTATTAACTCTTACACTGAATTTAACGCCCCTCCCCGATGCCTTGGGACTACGCTGTACACACAAATTACCCCCCTCAATCCCCCCTTGTAAAGGGGGGAAGCCGGAAATTAAGTTCCCTCCCTTTTATAAGGGGAGGGTTAGGGTGGGGTAAAAGGAGAAGCCGGAAATCAAGTTCCCTCCCCTTTACAAGGGGAGGGTTAGGGTGGGGTAAAGCGTATGTGGGACAAGCGTTTTAGAAGTTGATACCAATGGATAGTGCCGTGCCCCTACGGGTGTACTCAACATCTAGGGAGAAGTAGCTGTGGACAAGTTAATCATCTTAAAGTTAGGGGAGGGAAACTTTGAACAAGGGTTTACCGTGACTCTCCAGATTGGTAATGAAAATGTCCGCCCGACTGTGGAAATCACAGGCGAACTTCCTCCCAACCCAGAAATTCTCCGCGATTATCACCGTTGGCAATCTATTTATCGTAATTTAAGGCTGCCGTCTCGTCCGATTGGTTTACCTAAAGAACTTAACCAAGTCCCCAGCTTAGAATACTGCCAGCAAGTGAGTGAGGAATTTAAAATAAGTTTTAATACTTGGCTTGCTTGCGATTCCTTTCGTTCCATCCGCGAGAAATTGTTAGAAAAACTCATGCTTGCGGATAATATCCGTATGCTTTTACAGACCAAAGACCTGCGATTACAGAAATTCCCTTGGCATCTTTGGGATTTGATAGAACGCTATCCCCAAGCAGAAATAGCCCTGAGCGCTCCTGTCTACGAACAAGTTAACCTTAACTGCATAGCAACTACATCCGACAAAGTAAAAATCTTAGCAATTTTGGGTAACAGTCAAGGTATTGATACCAAAGCAGACCAAGCGTTACTTAATTTGTTACCCAATACAGATATCACTTTTTTAGTTGAACCACAATGCCTTGACCTGACTGACCAGCTATGGGAGCAGAATTGGCAGATTCTATTTTTCGCCGGACATAGTTGCACTCAAGAAACGAATCAAACAGGAAAAATCTACATTAATCAAACAGAAAGTCTAACAATTAGCCAGTTAAAGTATGCCTTGAAAAAGGCAGTAGAACGAGGTCTACAACTAGCAATTTTTAATTCCTGCGATGGCTTGGGATTAGCATGGGAGTTTGCAGATTTACATATTCCTCAAATTATCGTCATGCGAGAGCCTGTACCCGATCGCGTGGCGCAACAGTTTTTAAAGTATTTTTTGTCAGCCTTCGCGCAGGGAGGTTCGTTGTATTTAGCCGTAAGGGAAGCACGAGAAAGGTTACAGGGACTAGAAAACCAATTTCCTTGCGCTACATGGTTGCCTGTTATCTTTCAAAATCCAGCTGAGATGCCGTTGAATTGGGGAAAATTGTTTAGAAATACACACAATTTTCCTGCATCTTTGTCTCAAACTACACCTGTTAAAAGAACCACAAATCGGCTTGGCTTCTCATTAATCTTACTGGCGAGCATGGTAGTAACTGGAATATTAATCGGGATACGGTATTTGGGAGTGCTGCAACCATTAGAGCTAAGTGCATTTGACCAACTCTTACGCTTGCGTCCTCCTGAAAAACCAGACTCACGCCTACTAATTGTGACTGTGACTGAAGAAGATGTACAGGCGCAAAAACCGGAAAAACCTCAAGGTTCGTTGTCAGACAAATCACTTGCTCAACTGTTAGAAAAATTAGAGGCATATCAACCACAAGTTATTGGTTTGGATATATACCGAGATTATCCAGTGGATAAGAATTATCCAGCATTGGCAGAAAGGATGCGAAAAAGCGATCGCATTGTCGGGGTGTGTCAACTCAGCGATTTCCAAGCAGGAAAACCAGGTGTGAAACCACCCCCAGAACTTTCTTCACAGAATCTCGGTTTTAGCGATATTGTCGTAGATTCAGATAATGTCGTGCGTCGCCATCTGTTATCGTTAACTCATTCGCCCTCATCGCCTTGCACTGCGCCCTATGCCCTGAGCGTTCAGCTGGCTCTGCATTACCTGTATACAAAGGGAATTGAGTTGCAGTTTACCCCTGATGACGCGTGGCAATTAGGGAAGCTGACATTTAAACCAATAGAAGCTCATACCGGAGGTTATCAAGGAGTTGATGCTTTGGGACACCAAATTTTATTAAATTATCGTTCTTCTGTTGAACCAGAAGCTATATCTTCGGCAGGCTTCGCCAACGCACCAAGTATCACCTTACAACAAGTGCTAACGAGTAAGCTAAATGCCAATGAAGTCAAAGACAAAATAGTAATTATTGGCACAACAGCAGAAACTTTTGGTGATTACTGGTTAACTCCCTACACCACTCCTCAAGGAAAATTACAGGCAATACCAGGAGTATTTTTACAAGCTCAGATGGTCAGTCAACTGCTCAGTGCTGCTTTGGACGGAAAACCTCTGTTGTGGACTTGGCCGCTTTGGGGTGAAGTAATTTGGGTTTGGGGTTGGTCTTTTTTAGGCGGTTTATTTACTGCTTATCTGCACCGATTCATTTATTTAAGCTTGGCAGGAGGAATAGCGATTATCAGTTTATACGTTAGCTGTTTTATATTTTTAATTGTATATAGTTGTTGGGTTCCTCTCATTCCTGCTATGTTGGCTTTAGTAGTTAATAGTTTAATATCTAAAACTTACTTAAATAAAAAGTTTAAAAATTAAAAATAACGTTAATCTGAAGTATAAAAATTCTCGTTTATAAAGTAAAAGATAGGAGTTTTTATGAAAAGCTATTGGCAAAAAAATCAATTAATCACGGTACTCGGAATAACTTTGTTGGGAATTATCAGCTACTTACCAATGATTTTGAGCGCACCGGCTGCGGCCATTCCTAAAAAATTTTCGCCTCCTCCGCCTCCTCCACACAGAGGTGCAGCAGGCGATCGCGGCGGAGCTGCAAGTCGTGGTTGTGGTGTTAGTAATCAGTCTATTATTGCACTTGTACCTATATACGAAGAGAAACTCAAACAAGGACAAACAGAAGCTGTTTCTGTTACTAAAGTTTGGGGTTTGACGAATCAGGAATATCCAACCTTTTGGTTTTTTGTCCCCTATAAAAAATCTACAATTGATTCCATCGAGTTTGTTCTCAAAGATGAGTCAATTAAACCAAGTCAAACTCTTTACCGAACAGTAGTAACAATACCAGAAGTACCAGGAATTATTAGCATTCCCTTAAGCGCAAATACTCCCCCATTGCAAGTAGATAAGATGTATCACTGGTTTTTGAAGATAAAAGTCATTTGCAATCCACAACAACCCGTAGAACAGGAGTATGTAGAAGGATGGGTGCAACGGGCAAATCTAAATCCTAAATTAGTAGATAGCTTGAAGCAAGCAACTCCTCAGCAACGGATAAACCTTTATGCCCAAAATGGTATTTGGTACGATGCTTTGACTACTTTGGCTGAATTACGTCTTAGCAAACCTGAAGATCCAACTCTAGCGGTGGAATGGATGAATTTGCTTAAATCCGTAGATTTAGAGAGTTTAACTAAACAACCTCTAATAAAATGTTGCCAAGCCAATGCAAAGTAGCACAGCAAAGCAATAGACCTTTTGCAAAAATCGGTTAGGCGAATTGCGCTTCTCGTTTGCGTGATGTTAGTAATAGTTTTACCTGCTGCCTTCTCCCAAGGGGAGACGCTAAAAGCGATCTGCCTCCTGCAATCTGCTGTAAACTGCGAAAAACCATCTCTGTAGAAATCAGGTCTTAGAGGATGTTTGAAAAGTCATGATTGATGTACCAACGTTTTTTTACCCCACCCTAACCCTCCCCTTATAAAGGGGAGGGAACTAGATTTTCCAGTTTCCCCCCTTTATAAGGGGGGACTAAGGGGGGTAAAAATTCGATTAAAATCACAGCCAACCGCTTTTCAAACAACCTCTTAGTGTTAACTCCAAAACAAACCTTGATTGCAACAATTGAAAATCAAATGGCCCAAATTAGCGATCGCATTGCCGCTGGTCTGATAAAATCAATTCTAGCCAACTTCCGTACAGTAATCTTATTGTCAAAATTAGTGATAATTGGTACAGTCTCAAATAATCTCAACAAGACAAACTAGCAGCCGACATCTTACAACGCTCTAAAAACAGACTAGCTCGTAACTGTGTTCTCGGTAGTGACATGATAATTTCTAAACGCACAGAGTCAATAAATTCTGACTGAGAGTGATAATTACTGATGAATTTTACAGTAAGCCTACTGTGTAAAAAAAAACACATCAAGTATTCTTTTGTGATTTATTATTTGATTATAAGTAAAAATGTCATAGATATACTATTGTAAAGATGTATATGATATTGTAGAAAGACTGTATGCAACCTATCTACAATGTTCTTTATGAATAGGAATCATTAGACCTCTTACACGATTGCAAAACTACCCTCAACCCCCAACCCCTTCTCCCAAAATTGGGAGAAGGGGAGGCAATTTCAAAGTCCCTCTTTTATATTTGGGATAGGGATTTAGGGTGAAAGCTTATTGATTTATGCAAGAGGTCTATTGAATTAAAAATATTAAGTAATTGATATCTTTTTAGGAAATAATTCATCGATAAATTATTTACAAAAGTAAACGTTAAGCCTTCTTATTATTGGTCAAATGTACATTTATTTATATAAGGTAAAACAACAATAGTCAATAGAAATAGCTGATTTGAAAAAGAAAGTGATTAATTACTCCTAGCAATTTACAAAGCACTAAATTTATTAAGGTACAACGATAAATGTATAAATTACAGCGATTTGCATCTAAGAGAATGTTTTAAAAGGGTCTTTTTCTCATAAATAGTACAGCAAAGCATCTCAGTACATGGCGTAACCTTGATTATGCGTTGCGCTTAACCTAGTGCAGAACTGCAAGATTATACCTTTTGAGACTTTTAAAACATCCTCTAAAGAACACAACCTAGTTCTCAAAATCAAGCATAAACTCTGTCCCCTGCTTTTTTTTTGCATACTATGACATCTAAGCAGCCTTCTAATAAATTTCAATCTGATTCCACTGCTGCTAATGGGTCTGAAATGGAGCAGCAGAACAACGATAATAAATTATTTCCCATTGTTGCGATGGGAGCTTCAGCAGGCGGATTGGAAGCATTCATAGAATTACTGCGTAATTTACCAACTGATACTGGTATGGGATTTGTGCTAGTTCAGCACTTAAGTCCTGATCAAAAAAGCTTATTGAGCGAAATTCTTGCCAGGACAACCCAAATGCCTGTAAAAGAAGTAGAACAGGGGATGAGTGTAGAACCGAACAATGTATACGTGATTCCGCCCAACAAAACGATGACTATTTCTCAAGGGGTGCTACAACTGATACCACGGGAAAAAGTACGAGGGCTATCGAAGACAGTCGATGCTTTCTTTACTTCGTTAGCAGAGGAGCGGGGAAGTAAAGCGATTGGAGTTGTGCTATCAGGAGGCGATGGAGATGGCGTACAGGGATTGGAAGAAATTAAGGCAGCTGGCGGTATTACCTTTGCTCAGTGTGAAGACAGCGCCAGAGTCAGTAGTATGCCTAACACCGCCGTCGCTTCGGGTAATGTAGATTTTATCTTAACACCGCAAGCGATTGCACAAGAACTAGCAAAACTCAGCTCTCATCCCTATGTCAAAGACCTATCTATAGAAAAACCATCTGAAATAATACCCGAAGGTGAGAATGCTCTCTCGATAATCTTTCGTTTGCTTAATACCGCCACAGCAGTAGACTTTAGCCATTACAAGCAAACTACCTTAAAGCGGCGAATTTTGCGGCGGATGATTTTGTATAAACTTGAAAAACTGGAAGATTACGTCCACTATCTCCAAGAAAACTCTGGGGAAGTAAATGCTTTATATCAAGATTTACTGATCACCGTTACCAGTTTTTTCCGCGATGCTGAAGCCTTTGAAGCCTTAAAGACCAAAGTTTTTCCAGTGATTGTCAAAGGTCGAAGACCAGATTCCCCAATCCGCATTTGGGTAACAGGATGTTCTACAGGAGAAGAAGCTTACTCAATTGGCATTTGCTTACTAGAGTATTTGTCAGAACAGGGAATTAATCCATCTATCCAAATTTTTGCCACAGATATTAACGAAGTGGGGATTGATAAAGCTAGACTCGGTATTTACAAACCCAGCCAAATAGCACAAGTTTCTAAAGAACGTCTACAGCGCTTCTTTGTCCAAGTAGAGGATGGCTACCAAATCAGCAAGCCAGTGCGCGAACTGTGTGTCTTCGCCAGACAAAACCTGATTAAGGACCCACCATTTTCTCAACTGGATCTGATTACCTGTCGAAATGTGCTGATTTATTTGAGCGCAGCTGTACAGAAAAAACTCTTGCCAGTCTTCCACTATGGTCTCAAGCCAACAGGCTTTTTGATGTTAGGCACTTCAGAGACAGTTGGCGAGTTTTCCAACTTGTTTTCGCTAATAGACAGAAAGTACAAGATTTATGCTATGAAAATTGCATCTGCTGGACTAGGGATTGATTTAATCAGCAGCAGTTATCCCAAAAAACCCGCCAACTCTCAGCCAACATTAAACGAAGAAGAGTGGAACGACCTAGAAATACACAAAGAAGCTGACCGAATTATCTTAAATAGCTACGCTCCAGTCGGTGTAATTATCAACAACGAGCTAGAGATTATTCAATTCAGGGGACAGACTAGTTCTTTTCTCGAACCCGCACCTGGCAAAGCCAGCCTTAACTTGCTGAAAATGGCAAAAGAAGGATTGCGACTAGAGCTACGTACCGCCATCCACCAAGCAAAAAAACGGAATGAGGCGGTGACAAACGAAAGTATAAAGATTAAAGAAAATGATCAACTCAGGCAAATTAGAATTGATGTGATTCCGTTACAACCCTCTTTAGTGGGAGAATGCTACTTTTTGGTTATTTTTAAAAATGTACTAGAGGTAGAGACTGCTGTAACAGAGGTCGCCAAATCTGTTAAAAGCGCTTCCAAGCAGCGATTAACAGCACAAGAGCAAGAGAATACCCAACTCAAACAAGAATTAGCCACTACTAAAGAATATCTTCAATCGATTATCGAGGAGCAGCAAGCCACCAATCAAGACTTAAGAGCTGCTAACGAAGAAATTCTCTCCAGCAACGAAGAATTGCAGAGTACTAATGAGGAATTAGAAACCGCTAAAGAAGAAATTCAGGCAATCAATGAAGAACTGAATATGATTAACGACGAATTACAGCGGCGGAATGTCGAATCAACTCAGGTTGGCGACGATTTGCAAAATCTCCTGAGCAGTATTAACATTCCGATTTTAATGCTGGGCGGGGATTTGCGGATTCGGCGCTTTACTCCGGTAGCTGGGGAAATTTTTAACTTGATTGCTACAGATGTCGGGCGACCGCTCAGTGATATCAACCATAACCTAAATCTTTCCGACTTAGAAGGGCAGATATTAGAGGTGATTAAGACCCTAAATCATAAAGCTCAAGAAGTTCAAAACCAGCAGGGTTATTGGTATGATATGCGAATCCGACCCTACCGGACGATAGACAACAAAATTGATGGAGCTGTAGTCGTCTTAATTGACATTAATGCCCTCAAACACAGCGTCGATTAAAGGAAGAGTCCCTGCCTCCTCCTGCCCCCTGCCTTCTGCCTCACCTCACAAAATCGCATTGCTCCCACTCTTCACTTCCACTCTGGTGTCAGGCGGCGGAAATTGTAATCATTAGCACTGGGATGACAGCTGACACAACTGCCAATCTGGACAGGACGTGGTAACTTAACTCCTGGATGCAAAGCTTTGAAATAACGCGAGTCGTTGACGCGATATGGTGTTTCTTCGTCGTCTAGCTGCACACGGGAGAAAGTCGAAAGATATTTCCACACCAGGATGCGTGGCGGATCAACTAAAGGCTGGAGTTGTGTCCCGTAGTGCTGCGAGTCTTGCAGGAGATTTTTCCAAGTTTGGGTGGGTAAAACGGCTGGTGGTATGGCAATGTGACATCTGGAGCAGTTTTCTAAATACAGTTCTTGGCTGAGTTGGTATTGTGCAGGAACTACGTCAACTGTGCCAATTTCGGCGGGGGGAGTAGCACTGTGGCCATTAGTTGCCAAGGCTAGAATCCAGCCCATAGCTAAACTCCAGGTTATAATTACCAGAAGTAAACCGAAAAACTGGCGTTTTAACTCGCGTTCGGCGCTTTGCTGTAATGGTCGGCGTTGGCGTAGCCCGCCGTAGGCATCGCGGATTTTGCGCTTAACAAAAATTGACATTCCTCACATTCCCAAATATTTAAAAGTGGCGCTTGTGCTAATCATAAGACTTACGCAGTATTCGCAGTGTTTCAAGTCTTGTCTAAGTAGTTTTGGCAAGCAACACATTTTTCATATAGACAACAGTAATATAAATATCTATTCAGCGCACCAGTGACTATGCAAGGAAAAATGTTCTAGTAGTTTTAACCTGACTCACTAGAGAAATCTGCCACAATATCTCGGATTTCATTTGCACCAATATCTTCTCGGTCAGATTTGAAATAAATCGTTAGTAGCAAAATACTTGTAGTGACTCAACTTGATAAATCAATCGGTATCCAGCACTATTACCTTTTTGGATACTACTGTTACGAACTATCCCAGGAGAAACAATATATTCCTCACCAATGTCCGCGTGCGATCGCCGACAAAATTTCCTTGTTGTAATTGCTCAATAATCGGTTGAACATCAAAGCGAATATTGCGAAATTTTTTTGAAAGGTCACGCAAGTTTTATTTATATTCAGAAGTTAAATCGATGAATACCGATGGCTATTCATTCAGCATCAATTCCCTCACACATTTGAGATCAGCAATATATACAAGTTAAATGTGGAACAACTTACTAAGGAATAGAAACCGATCGCAATAATCGCTCAATAACAGTCCTTGAATTGCGTCCTCCTCTAGGAATAAGGCGATGGCAAAGAACATGAGGGACAAGAAATTTCACATCATCGGGAATGGCATAATCACGCCCTAATAGAAAAGCTAACGCTTGCGCTGCCCGTTGTAATGCTAATGTGCCGCGCGGACTGACACCAAGGGCGATTTCCTCATCTTGACGTGTTGCCCGTACTAATTCGAGAATGTACTGTTGCAAAGAAGTTGCCACTTTTACTTGAGAGCAGAGGTAACGCAATTCCTGTACTTCTGCCAAGGTAATACAAGGCTGCAAATTAGCAACTTTTACACCATTTTGGAGATTTTGCAGCATCAGGAGTTCTTCTGTCTCAGAAGGATAGCCCAAACTCAGCGACAACATAAACCGATCCATTTGCGCTTCTGGCAGAGGAAAAGTACCTTGATACTCAATAGGGTTTTGAGTGGCAATCACAAAAAAGGGCTGGGGAACTGCACGAGAGACACCATCAACTGTTACCTGGTGTTCTTCCATAACTTCCAATAAAGCTGACTGAGTGCGGGGTGTGGCGCGGTTAATTTCATCAGCTAATAACACATTGGTAAAGACTGGCCCAGGCAGAAAAGTAAATTCGCCGCTTTTTGGGTTCCAGATGTTGGTGCCAGTAATGTCAGTTGGTAGTAAATCGGGAGTGCATTGTAGCCGTTGAAACTTGCCATCCAGCGAACGAGCTAAGGATTTAGCGAGCAGGGTTTTACCAACACCAGGGACATCTTCTAAAAGAGCATGACCACCACCTAACAAGGCGACTAGCACTAAGCGTATTGCCTCAGCTTTGCCAACGATGGTAAGAGCCAGATTTTGTGTTAAAGCGTCGATTTTTTCTCTCATGCGTTGTAGAAAGTGGGGAATGGGGAAGGTGGGGCCCCCTCTGGGGATAAGGGGGAATGGGGAATAGGGAGATAAGGGGGATGAAGAGGATCAGCGAAGAGTTTTCACCCAATACCCAATCCCCAATCCCCAATCCCCAATCCCCAATGCCCTATCTATTATTCCCACTAAGCACTCAAAACTTCTCTAGCAACAACGCAGTCAAGTTGAATTTGTGTTTTCAGGGCTTCGAGAGAAGGAAATTTTTGTTCGGGGCGCAAAAATTTAACTAGCTGCACAACCAGTTTTTTGCCATACAAATCACCTGACCAATCAAATAAATGTACTTCCGCAGATGAATAAGTACCGTTTACAGTTGGACGATTACCGATATTCATAACGCCTAAGTTCTCACTAGGAGCGGTATCTGATGTTTCATCAAGAGTGAAAACGCGGACAGCGTAAACTCCTTGGCGGGGTACAAACTTTTCTTTTGGTAGTTGGAGGTTAGCAGTGGGAAAGCCAATTGTTCTGCCTAATTGTTGACCTTGAACGACATCACCAAGGAGGGTGTAGGGGCGTCCTAATAATAGATTTGCGTTTTCGATGTCTCCTTGCTCAAGGGTTTGGCGGATCAATGAAGTGCTAATCCGGGCATCTTGAGTTGAAGTAGTACTGACGCAACTGGTTTGGGTGGATGAATCACCTGTATAAGTTTGTAAGGGAACGATGGTAACGGGAATATTGTACTTGGCGGCGAGTAATTGCAAATCTTGAGCAGTACCACTGCGTTTTTCGCCAAAACAAAAATCCTGCCCGATGCTAATTCGCTGGCATCGCAGTTGTTGCACGAGAATTTTTTCGACAAATTCTTCGGGGGTCAACGCAGACAATTCTTTATCAAAAGGTAGTAGTACCAGTTGTTCTACCCCAAGCGATCGCAATTGTTGGACTTTTTCATCCAGTGGCGTTAACAAAGTCCGCGGTTGCCCTGTAAAGAACTCCTGTGGATGGGGGTCAAAGGTGACAACTGTTGAGTAGGTATATTCTTGATTTGTCAGTTGATTTTCCTTTGACTGCGGACTACTAGCTACTGACAAATGACCACCAGCGTGCAAGACTGGTTGAATTACCCTTTGATGCCCAAGATGAACACCATCAAACTTGCCAAGGGCAACAGCAGTCGGCGTTAGTAGCTCTTCGCTCGAAAAAGCAACCCGCACAGAACACCCATTTTTAGACAAATTTAGCACGTGGATTCTGAGATTTTAGGTTTATTTTAGCTATCAGCAGGAAGCTACCCTATGGTAAACCGCCTTCAGGAGGACTTCACCAACTGCCTATGAGGTCTTGTGCTATCAGCCAAAAGCCTAACCCAAGGAAAGTCGCCCAAGATGGTTTCTTGTGCCATCAGCTTGAGAGCTAACTGCTAAGTCCAGATAACCCCAAATACCAGAGCTAAAAAGGCTCTAGTCCCATGTTGAGACTTCAATGAGGTTTTAGATCGCCAGTAGCAATCTTAGGGTGTCACTGGGTGTGTGGGCTGTGTTGGTGAATCTATAAAGTTTGTCCTCTTGTTGTCGCCCCAATCCTCTAATCGGTGCTTAGACAACTCTGGGCAGGGCTGTCTCACCGTACAGCTAACAGGGACGCTCTCGCGCTGAAAGCCTCTGATCACCAATCTAATCTAAAATCTCCAATTCCTCCGATCGCAATCTTTAGGTAGAAAACTTGCTAACAGGAAAAGATTCTGATAAGACAACTGAGGTCGGAACCTGAAGTACCAATCCTTCCCGTGCCATAATAGCACCAGGAAATTTTTCAGCGGCTTTTTTGCCTACACAATCCAAAAAATCGTCATCGTGTGCTGGATCGTGGTGGTAAATCACCAGAGTTTTGACGTTAGCAGCTTGTGCCACTTTTACTGCTTCTTGCCAGGTAGAATGTCCCCAGCCAATTTTTGGGGATTTTGACGAGTAGTATTCCTCGTCTGTGTAGGTAGAATCGTAAACTAAAATGTCGGCATTACGAGCTAGCCACAGCACATTGTCATCAAGTCGATCGGGAAAATGTTCGGTATCAGTAATGTAAGTAGCAGCACCACCACGCCAGTTGACGCGGTATCCTACCGCTTCACCTGGATGATTTAAAGGTGCTGTTTCTACAGTAACTTCATCAATGTGGATTGGTTGCCCTGGCCGAATGTCGTAGAAATTTAAATTGGCTTGCATAATTTGCAAGGGTACAGGAAAGTTCGGGTGCAACATCTGGTCGTTGAGGCGCTGTTCTATGGTAGAACCATCAGGTGCGATCGCGCCGTAAATATGAAAGTCATTCCCCTTTACAAACCCTGGAGTAAAGAAGGGAAAACCTTGCATGTGATCCCAGTGAGAGTGGGTAAAAAATATGTGAGCTTCTAACGGCATTTGGCGCAACAGAGATTGCCCCAAAACATGTAGTCCTGTGCCAGCATCGAAAACTAAGCGTTTATCGCCCGCTTGCATTGATATGCAAGGGGTATTACCGCCGTAACGAACAGTGTGTGGCCCTGGGCTGGGGATGCTGCCACGAACGCCCCAAAATTGTACGGTAAATTGATTCTCTATCCTAGACATGGGTGTTGCTTGCTGGACTGAGCGGGCGATAAATGAAAGAATTGTTACTTATTTTGTCGAAGTTTATGCTGTCTTACTGATTTTGCTAGAGGGAAGATTTCTTGGTAGAACAGCATATCCTGTTTCTGGCTGATTGTGTAAATGTGAATCAAATAGTCAGTTAGAATTTCTCAGATTTTGGGGTGAATGTGTATCAGTTATTTCAAGAGTGCCCCTACGTTATAGCCTACATTTTTCCGTGATGTCATTTGAATAACCACATTTTTGTCCTGATAAATCAAATGATTCCAGGAAAATTGAATTCCCACTTTGATAATTTCTCTAATCCAGTTGCGTAAGTGAGATTGTATTGTAACGGAGTAATACTGATGTAGTTTTTACGTACAACTTCCACATCTGTAGGTACATTTTGAAGCAGATTTAATCCGCTTGGGGGTTCCACATCCTCAATTACCTCTCCGGTTAACCAGTAGTACGTTTTTCCACGAGGATCGACTCGTTTATTAAAGACATCAATGTAACGCCGTATTCCTTGACGGGTGAGAGTAACTCCAGCAATTTCTTCCCATTTGACCGCAGGAATGTTGACGTTGAGCAACATTAAATCTGGCAGCGGTTTTTGGGCTAACTGGTCTACGAGAACTGTGGCAAATTTAGCAGCAGCTTGAAAGTCTTTAGATGTGTGACTCATCAGACTCAGCGCTACGCTGGGAATGCCTTCAATTAAACCTTCCATTGCCGCAGAAACAGTACCAGAATATAAAATTTCAGTTCCCAAATTCGCACCTTGATTAATACCAGAGAGAACCAAATCCGGGGGAGTTTCTAGCAATGCCCACAGCGCCAATTTGACGCAATCTGAAGGCGTACCATCACAAGCCCAAGCTTTGACAGCAGGATGAAAAATCTCTTCAACAATTTCGGCGCGAATCGGTTGGTGTAAAGTTAACCCGTGTCCGGTTGCCGATCGCTCTCGATCTGGGCAAACTACACTCACATCATGACCAGCCTCTGCCAAGTAATTGGCTAGGGTACGAATCCCCAAGGCAGAAATGCCATCATCGTTGCTAATTAGTAATTTCATAGTCATTAGTCATTGGTCATTAGTTATTAGTTATTTGTTATTAGCCATTTGTCAATGTCTGAGGTCACAAGCAGCAAAAAACATTTATACTCACTAGATACTGTGGTGGAACTTTACCAACCTTTAAGACAAGTTGCTCAATTTTCAAGTCTGGTTAAGTAAGATGTTATGGATTTACAAGTCTAAAGGTTTGGTTTTGACCTTTACCTTTAGCTGATGTTAATGGCATAGCTATAAGTTTATTTATCGAGCAGTTCACAGCTTTTGACTATAGACTAATGACTAATGACCAATGACTAATAACTAATGACTAGCAATTTAGAAGCTCAACTTTTAGCACTGCGGCAGTCAGGAGAAAAAGCGATCGCAGATGCCGACACCTTAGAACGTCTGGAGGAACTCAGAGTTAACTATCTGGGTAAAAAAGGGGAACTGGGGGCGCTGTTGCGAAGTATGGGGCAAATGAGTGCAGAGGAACGACCAAAAATTGGAGCGATCGCCAATACAGTCAAAGAATCCCTGCAAACTAGTCTAGACCAGCAACGTGCTGCTTTAGAAGCCGCGCAAATTCAAGCTTTGTTAGAGGCGGAAACCCTGGATGTAACTATGCCAGGAATTTACAGCCCCCAAGGTCGCATTCATCCCCTCAACGGCATTATTGACCGGGCGCTGGATATCTTTGTTGGTATGGGCTACACCGTGGCTCAAGGGCCAGAGATGGAAACAGATTATTATAATTTCGAGGCTCTCAATACCCCACCTGACCATCCCGCCCGTGATATGCAGGATACCTTCTATCTACCAGATGGTAATCTTTTACGGACTCATACCTCGTCAGTGCAAATTCGTTACATGGAAAGAGAAGAACCACCAATTCGGGTTGTGGCTCCAGGGCGAGTTTATCGGCGAGATAATGTAGACGCAACTCACTCAGCAGTTTTCCATCAAATAGAACTTTTAGCCATTGATGAGGGACTAACTTTTACAGACCTCAAAGGCACAATTAAAGTATTTTTACAAGCAATATTTGGCGATTTACCAATTCGTTTCCGCGCCAGTTATTTCCCGTTTACTGAACCTTCGGCTGAGGTAGATTTGCAGTGGAATGGGCGCTGGTTAGAGGTGATGGGCTGCGGTATGGTCGATCCAAATGTACTTAAGTCCGTGGGTTACGACCCAGAAGTTTATACAGGGTTTGCAGCTGGTTTTGGTGTAGAACGCTTTGCAATGGTGTTACATCAAATTGATGATATTCGCCGATTATATGCTAGTGATTTGCGGTTTTTGCAGCAATTTTAGGAAAGCGATCGCTGTAGATAATCAGGCGTTTACTATATCTCTTGCAAAAGTCAAACATTTTTGGATTTTAAACTTTGAATTTTGGATTGAATAATTCAAAATTCAAAATTTAGCACCGTATCAGATGATGCAGTTCACTTGGGATGAAAATAAGCGGCAATCAAATTTGGGCAAACACGGGTTTTATGAAGAAACCAGATTTGTAGGAAATACTGCGATCGCATCTTTCGATCAAGCCATTTTCTAGTCTGGCAAACCAGCCTGGTGCTGACCAAAACTATTGGTAAACTGGAGGCAACGCCAGTTCTGCTTCCTTCATTTATTCTATGTTCGCTGAAACCTCCTCGCGCTACGTTACCCGTAACCCTGAAATTTTGAGTGGAGAGCCTATTATTATAGGTACTCGGACATCTGTTCGTGCCATTGTCGGTTTGTGGCGGTTGGGGATTATGCCAGAAGAAATCCTGAACCATTTGCCACATCTGACGCTGGCACAAGTGTTCGATGCCTTGAGTTTTTATCTCGATTATCAAGCAGAGATTAATGAATACATCGAGCAAAACCAAGTACCCGATGAATTAATACATCCATCTGTAAAACCTATGTTAGGCAAATCGTGACAGTTTTTGCTGCACTTTACAGCGATGAGGATATGTCAGCGTTGGTTGCTACACTGTTACGTTCGCGCGGTCTGGATATCACAACTGTTTCTGAACAGGCAACCCTCGGCAAAACTGACCGTGAGCAACTTGAACTTGCAACTTCTGCGGGCAGATGTATCTTGACACATAACCGTGTCGATTTTGAGCGGTTGCATCTCCAGTATATAGATGAGAATAAAGAACATTTTGGGATTATTATTGTGCCTCAGAAAAACGCTTATGAAGTCGCACAACGGATTGGTATTTTGGTAACCACACTAACGGCTGATGAAATTAGGAATCAGTTGTTGTATGCATAAATCGTTTCAAATTAAAAATATTAAGGTGGTCGGTGAATGACACTAACCACCACGCGTGAGAATTTATTTAACTATTCCTGAATGACCAGGAATATCTGCCAAAGGTTCAAATCTACCGCCTATGTATTTGGCGAGAAATTCTTCGGCGATCGCAAAAAAGTGCAAGCGATTTTCTGGTCTGGCAAAACCATGTCCTTCATCTGTGTAAAGTGCATATTGCACTGGCAAACCAGCTTGTTGCATTGCGTTGACAATTTGATCACTTTCTGATTGTTTCACCCGTGGATCGTTTGCACCTTGACCGATGAGTAAAGGTTTTTGAATTCGGTCAGCGAAAAATAAAGGCGATCGCGATTTGAGAAACTCCTCTTCTGTCTCCAAGTTGCCAATGCGATGATAAATCATTGCTTTGATCGGTTCCCAATAGGGCGGTATAGTTTCTATCAGGGTAATCAGGTTACTCGGCCCGACAATATCCACGCCAGCAGCAAAGATTTCGGGTGTAAAAGTCAACCCCGCTAGGGTGGCGTAACCTCCATAAGAACCACCCATAATCGCAATCTTTTGCGGATCGGAAATGCCTTTTTCTACCAGCCAGTTCACGCTGTCAATCAAGTCATCGTGCATTGTGCCACCCCATTCGCGATTTCCAGCATTCAAAAATGCTTTACCATAGCCAGTGGAACCGCGAAAGTTGACTTGCAACACGGCATAACCTCGGTTAGCTAGCCATTGCGTTGTGGGAGAGAAACCCCAAGTATCCCGCGCCCAAGGGCCGCCATGAACCAGCAGGACTGTTGGGAGATTCTGCGTCGGTATTCCCACGGGAGTTGTCAGGTAACTATGGATAGTTAAGCCATCGCGTGCTTCGTAGGAAATCGGTTGCATTGAAGCTAACTGCAACGCTTCAAGTTTGGGCTGGTTGCTAAAAAGGAAAGTGCTAGTTTTGGACTCTCGATTGTAGGCATAGTAATAAACTGGCCCATTGTCAGTTCTATAAGCTAAAGCCCAAGTTTTATCTTCCAAGTCGCGGCTAATTATAGAGAATTCTCCAGGACGCACCTTGGCGATTTCCTCAAAATCTGCGGCGATACTGCGATCGATTACCTGCCATTCTTGTTTATCTTTGTAGAAAGAAACTGCTTGAATAACTCGCGTCAGTGGATGAATAATTATCCCCACGACATCATATTGTTCATCTTCAGCAATCACAGTTTCTTGACGAGTTTCTAGGTCAACAGCTAAGAGACGTTTAGCGTTAGCATCATGATTCGCTTGAATATAAAGGGTTTTGCCATCATCTGAGAAACTTACAGAATTTCCTTCCTCTTCTGGCCCCCAGTGGCGAAGAATTTCCCACTGTTTATCGGGTTTCTGCAACAATAAATCGTAACCACCATCGGGTGTACTAGCTGTTGCTGCACGTATTTGTAACTGGGCGTTAGATGTCCAACTGATAATGTTACCGGGGTTATCAGTGTCGAACTCAACTGCACCATTTTTGAGGTTGATGCGGTAAACGTCAAACTTTTGAGGATTGTTCAAGTTTAACGCTACCAGCACTTCATCTGGAAATTTGGGTTCTAGTTCCACAAGTTCGGCTTTCACACCCTGGAATGGCGTTAAGTCACGCACAATCTGGGAGTGAATATTAACTAAGTGGAGGTGAAAGTTCTCGTCGCCATCCGAGTCTTGCATATAAATCAACTGGTCAGCGTTATAAGTCCAGAAGAAAATGCGGATACCACGCTTTTTGTCAGCAGTTAATATCTTGTCATCTTCTTGTCCTATAGTTCGCAACCATACCTGCAAGACATTTTTCTCGTCAGGGGCGATATATGCCAAGTACTTGCCATCAGGGGAGAGTTGTGGGCTAGTTTTTTCGGGATTCCCAAACAGGATTTCGCGCGGAATCAACGGTGGTAGGGAGGGCGCTTGAGCAGATGACATATTTTTATCCTCTACTTGACCAAATAATTACTATTTCGTAATTCGTAATTCGTAATTCGTAATTAAAGAGGGTACAAACCCCCACCAAATCTTTGATTTGGTGGTGCAACAATTCAGTGGTGGGTTCAGAGCTAGCACTGATTGTAACTACGAATTATCAATTACGAATTATCTTGACTACCCATATTGTCACTTAGTGGTGAAAATGATAATTCATCCTATTGGATGAACCTAGCTGGAGAATATTTAGCAAAGCAGGGAAAAGAAAAAAGTTTTAACTTACTCCCTGTCTGGCTATAAGATTATTTATTTTTTCTTTTACGTCTTTCTCTAACCAGACGGTGGGCGATCGCAATTATGAAAATATTTTAGGTATTGTAGCAAGAACACCTGACGGCGAACAAGCAGCAAGAGAGTAATCTTCATAAATGAGTCTTTGATACTCATTTACGGCAATTGTCACAATGTCCGCAACGCAAGTTAGCTGCTTCTTTATCAAAACCAAAGGCATTTAATAAAAACTGCCAACGACACTGCTTTGTAGTCAAATATTGCTGCATTTGTTTAGCAGCGTGTAATTGCGTCGGTGGCTGGTTTCCCGCTTTTTGCCCAATGCTGTAATGGAAAGGGTCAAGCCAGTTTAGCTGACCACTGCTATGGAGTAAAGCTAAAGCGATCGCACCTTCAGGAAATTGTCGGGTTACAGCATTCACTTCTCCCTGTTTTGGTAATTTTTTCACAAGTTGCTGCGCTATTTGTTGTTGCGATCGCATTTGTTGTTGAAAAAATTCCTGTCTTTGCTTATCCCCTGAATCTAACCACCCCGTAGGTTCACTCACCAATGTTAACGCCTCTGCCGGTTTCCCATCCCTTCCAGCCCGGCCAATTTCTTGCACATATTCAGATAATAAATGTGGTGCATGAAAATGGGCAACCCAGCGAACATCTGATTTATTTATCCCCATGCCAAACGCACAGGTACAAACCACAAAAGGTATTTTACCACTTAACCAGCTTGCTTCTACTTCACGGCGTTCACTTGCACCTAATCCCGCATGATAGCTAGCTGTCGCAAAATCCATCTCTGCTAACCATTGGGCTAAATCTTCACTATCTCTGCGAGTGCGAACATAAACTAATCCCGATTGTTGCGGTCTATTTTGAATAAACTTTAATAATTGTTGTTTTCTACCTCGTGGTGTCCAAGCGATGCGAATGCTGGGATGCAAGTTCGGACGGTAGGGATTCAAGCGGAAAATCTCTGGTTGCTGTAATTGTAAAACTGTCTGAATAATTTTTTGGGCTGAGGGGTCAGCAGTAGCAGTAAAAGCGGCGATACTAATTTTTGTTCCTGGTGGTTTTGATTTGAGCAATGCCGGACGCACTGCCCCTAATCTGCGGTAAGCTGGGCGAAAAGTATCACCCCACTGCACTAAACAATGGGCTTCATCTAAAATCAAACCATTAATTTGCAATTGCGGCTGAGATAATTTTTCCCAAACTGGCGCACTCAGCAAAGTTTCGGGTGATAAATAAAGTAATCTTAGCTGTTGACGTTCCAAAGCTTGCAGAGTTGCACGACGTTGAGATGAAGATAATTCACTATGCAAAAGTGCTACTTTTTGGTGGCTTTGTAGTAATTCCTGAACTTGATTTTCCATTAGTGCCACCAAAGGCGAAACTACCAAAGTTAATCCTGTTTGTAGTAGCGCGGGAAGTTGAAAACAAATCGACTTCCCGCCACCTGTGGGCATAATAATCAGCGCATCTTTTTGTGCCAATAAACTGCTGACAATTTCTCCTTGCGGTGGACGGAAATCTTCATAACCCCAGATTTGTTTGAAAGCAGCGCGGACTTCTTGCCAAGATTTTGTTGTAGGCTGATTCATAATCAATGGTAGATACACCCATATCATTGAATGCTGAATATAGCCTTTGTTATCCAACTAATGGTTCAGTAATTTCATCATTTGAGATAACAAACCATTGACCCCAAGAATGAACTATAATTTTTCAACCTATTAAATAAAAGATGTAGTGAGATGAATGAAGAATTAAAACATCGATTTTACATCAATACCGATAAATCTAAATTAGATATTCAAATAGTTCATGATTTTTTACAAACTTCTTATTGGGCTGAAAACATCCCATTAGCCACTGTAGAAAAGTCAATAAACAATTCTTTATGTTTTGGACTTTATGAAGATAATCAACAAGTTGGCTTTGCCAGAGTCATCACTGATTATGCAACTTCTGCGTTGTTAAAAGATGTTTTTATTCTGGAGCCTTATCGAGGACAGGGTTTAGGAAAATGGTTTATAGAATATATTTTAGAATATCCAGAATTGCAAGACGTTCAAAGATGGCTGTTAGGTACAAAAGATGCTCATGGACTTTATCGCCGTTATGGATTTAAAAATTTGACAGAACCGGAAAAAATTATGATGCGTTTAAATGTCAATGCTAATCAAGCTTGAGCAAAGCGGGGGTAAACAAGTGCGACGCCGAATAGCCCGTCGTAGACATCGCTAACCTGTATTGATAGTTAGATTACAATCTAGGTATAGTTTCTCTGACTGGAGTTGTTCATCGGGTGATTCAATCCGATTCAATGACAAAGCATACCAGACAAGTATTACTTAGTGCGGGTTATATCAATGAACGTTCTCGCTTGCGTCAAATACAAGCGTTCGTAGGGGCACAGCAATGCTGTGCCCCTACCGTTTATTGGGGTGTACTGCATTCAAACAAGAAGTGCTATATCTGGGTTTACACCTTCAGTCAAAACACCAGTTACTACTGTGCAAACACGAATACCATGAACGGCATTTTTCAATTCATTAAAGTTTCTCCGCATCTCCTCATCAGCATTAATAATAAGTCTGCAATTGCAGATTTAGGATGATTGTAATCACTAGATCGGCGCTCACTGCTGTTTGGTAAGAGCACCGATCTAGCGTACCGATAGACTATACTAAATCAAAATTAGTGATTATTCTGATTTTGGGAATGGAAAGGACAACCACCTGCGGTTAATTTCTGAAGAAAGACATTATTATCAAAATAATGCTCTAAAGACTCAATCTTTAAATCATCAGTGACGCGAGCAATACTAACTCCGATGATTTCTATTGTTTCACCTGTAGGTGTATAGTCTTTATAGGAACCATTAAATGTTCCCCAATGTCG
Source organism: Nostoc sp. (assembly GCF_036917575.1). Taxonomy (GTDB): domain Bacteria; phylum Cyanobacteriota; class Cyanobacteriia; order Cyanobacteriales; family Nostocaceae; genus Nostoc. The sequence goes on from NZ_JBALDC010000090.1 coordinate 60,223, forward strand.
CCACTTAAAGGTAACATTAGGCGGCCCCGAAAGTACTTCTGTTAATTCCCAGAGGAAGCCATTAGGAAAGGCTTTATGAAAAACTTGAAATGAAGATTCAAAGGTTTCTGTTTCAGAGTTATATTGCTCAGTTTTACCCAAAAACAGGTTATATGTACCCTCAACTGCAACATCCTCAGCAGTGAATTGTTGTCCGCCATTGGTACTCATCTTAAACTTATCAGTAACAATCGAAAGCCACTGTTGAGGATTAGATTTATTAGAAGCTTCCATCTCAAAAGTGCGGACTAAGTTTTGAGCGATCGCTTCTAAAGAACCTTCTGGATGCTGAAATTTACTCTCTTGATGAAGAAATTCATTGGTGTATGAATAATCGGGGCGTTTTCCTTCTCGCCACTGTACTTCTTCATCATGAGCCATGACTATATCTCTATCTTGTACCCAGAGTGGCAATTCTGTTGTTTTCTCGCTACTCATACAAGCTAACTGACTATAAACATCGTTTCTCAGAATAAAGTTTTATGCATACAAGTAAATCGAAAAATCTAAAAAAGTAAAAAATATTCATAATTAACTCAATAAATTTAGCTTATCATATCCGAGATTCCGCACTTTTACTGTCACAATCGGTTTTTTCGGATTTTAATATACAATTAAAGCTACTTTTTATACGAAAGTGAATAAATGTCCAATAGCGATCGCTAATCCCAAATCTTAAAACATCCAAAATTCATTCTGTGACAGTTTAGGGTGCAGAATATGGGTTGTATAAATCCGAGTATAACCAAACACAGATGTTTATTGAGTTAGAAACTTATCCTATCAGATTTAGGTTTATTTATCCGCTAATTACACAGAATTCATTTCTGAATTATATTTTGTTAAATCAAATCTAATTGCATTGCATTACCTTCAGAGAAACCGAGGCTGGAGTAAACTGGTTTACCCAATGGCGAAGCGTTAAGAACCACTCGCGTGCAACCGATCGCTTTTAAATATTCAATTGCTCTATTAGTTAGAGATTTAGCAATGCCTTGTCTGCGGTAAGATTGTTCAACGTAAACGCCCCAAATATATCCAAATTTGCGGTATTCATCTTTGAAAACATTCGGGTATAAACCTGCAAACAGTTGACAATTTACAGAACCCACAACTGTATTATCAATCTCTGCAATAAAAGCCTTATAAAACAAATCTCGACGCGCTTCTTCTATAAATTGTAGGGTAATATTTTGCCACTCCAGAAGAATATTACTCTCATCAACACCAATATCTAGCCACATTTGGTAAGAGTGTTTTGCAATCAGTGAATCTTCTTTGGTAGTGGCCTCTCTGATAGTTATATGTTTTTCTGTCAGCATAATTCCCAACAAGTTTTTGGAACTCACGAATAACTCCTCCCCAAAGTTGGAGAGGAGTTTGTTAGCATCAGCTAAAAACAGATAGTTTGACAGATCCGATCTCAGACTTTCTGTGCAGTTACTTCCTCTAGTTTTTCTTGAGTTCGCAAAGATGCATACAACCTATTCAATGCATTTATATAAGCTTGCGCGGATGCCACAATGATATCTGTGTTTGCTGCATGACCAGAAAAGACTTTAGATTCATAACGTAAACGAATCGTTACTTCGCCAATGGCATCAATACCGGCTGTTACTGATTGCACAGAAAACTCAATCAACTGATTAGGTACATTCACCACACGGTTGATGGCTTTGTAAACTGCATCCACTGGCCCAGTACCGATCGCAGCATCAGTTAATTCTTCACCTTCTGGGGTACGCAGAGTAACTGTAGCAGTAGGACAAGCGTTGCTACCACAGGAAACTTGCACCAACTCTACGCGGAACAAATCGGGTGCTTGTTGGATTTCATCATTAACGATCGCTTCTAAATCCCAATCAGATATTTCTTTCTTTTTATCTGCTACTTCTTTGAATCTGACGAAGGCTTTATTTAATTCAGTATCTGATAGTTCAAAGCCCAATTCTTTCAATCGAGTGCGGAAAGCATTTCTACCTGAATGCTTGCCCAAAACTATTTGATTGTCTGTTAAGCCAATCAATTGGGCATCCATAATTTCGTAGGTAAGCCTGTTTTTTAACACACCATCTTGGTGAATTCCAGACTCATGGGCAAAGGCATTTGCCCCAACGATCGCTTTATTTGGTTGTACCAACATTCCCGTCAAATTGGAAACTAAGCGTGAGGTTTTATAAATTTGTCGGGTGTCGATATTTGTCAGGGATTCTTGAGATTCTTCTGGTCTTCCGAGATAGGGGTTAAAATATTGCCGCCGCACGTGTAACGCCATTACCAATTCTTCTAATGATGCATTTCCGGCGCGTTCGCCAATGCCATTGATCGTACATTCTAGTTGCCGTGCGCCATTTTTTACGGCTTCTAAAAAGTTAGCAACTGCCAAGCCTAAATCATTGTGACCGTGAACTGAAATAATCGCTTGGTCGATGTTGGGGACATTCTCAATAATCCCTTTAATTATGGCTCCAAATTCGCTAGGAGTTGTGTAACCTACAGTATCGGGAATGTTAACTGTTGTTGCACCAGCTGCGATCGTTCGCTCTAATACTTGGTATAAAAATTCTGGATCGGAACGAGCCGCATCCATTGGCGAAAATTCCACATCTGTCATGAAAGATTTGGCATAAGCTACCATTTCTTCAGCGATCGCTAACACTTCAGCCCGTGACTTTCGCAATTGATACTCTAAATGAATATCAGAAGTCGAAATGAATGTATGAATTCTAGCATTAACTGCTGGTTTTAATGCTTCAGCAGCCGCTTGAATATCTGCTTTAATCGCTCTTGCCAAACTACAAACTACCGGGCCATTTTCTGTCCCGACAATTTGAGCAATCTTCTTGACTGCTTCAAAATCTCCGGGACTGGCAAAGGCAAAGCCTGCTTCAATTACATCTACACCTAGACGCGCTAATTGCTTGGCAATAACTAGCTTTTCGTCTATATTCAAAGTTGCTCCCGGACACTGCTCTCCATCTCGCAATGTTGTATCAAAAATAATGATTCGATCTGTTTTGTTTGTCATTTGTCGTTTGTTTTTTAGTGTTTAGTGTTTACTTATGGCTTAATATATCTTCAACTCTAGTTTTGATTTTTGTAAATAATTGTTAAAGTTACTAACCTTCAGTTTTCTCTATTCGATCTCTGATATCATTTAAATCTATATATCTATCAGTAGCATTGCGTAGTTCCCTTGCAATCATTCCTTCTGTTGATACTACTGTAATATGTGTATTTTTTGAGCGTAATAGTTCGATTGCTCTTTCAAAATCTCCATCACCACTGAATAATACTACTCGGTCATACTGGTCTACTGTATTAAACATATCTACAACAATTTCAATATCTAAATTCGCTTTTTGCGAGTAACGACCTGAGGTATCATCATAATATTCTTTAAGAATTTTAGTTCGTACTGTATATCCTAGACTAATTAGAGCATCTCTGAAACCTCGCTGGTCTTGTGGATCTTTTAAGCCAGTGTACCAGAAGGCATTAATTAATGTTGTTTCTGATTGCTCATGTTTGAAGTATTCTAAGACTCGTCGCGGGTCAAAAAACCAGCCATTTTTTTGTTGAGCATAGAACATATTGTTTCCATCTACAAAAATAGACAGACGATTCATTGGAGAACCCATACAAATTTACACCTAATAATATATATGAATTTAGATGGAACAATAGATTATAGCAATTTTCAAATGCCTTGTTTGCTAATATCTATAACGTAGTTTTTTATCTATAGCTTTCATCCTACCTCTTTCAAGACATAAAAACGCTTGCAATATTGGAGTTGATCTCCAGGTGTTAACCTGATTCACCCAGCACTGCAAGAGCCACTCGGCGATCAAAATCTACCCATAAAATTGATCCAGTAACAGCATTCATCGCTGCATAACACTAAAGTTTACTCCTAAAGAGGTATAATATAGGCTTAAGGTAAGATATAAATTAATGCCTATCTTTCATAAAGCTGTCAGTATTAGGACACGCTTTCTGGATATTATCAAGATTGCACCAGAAACAGAAGACAGCCTTGGAACTGCTTCTGGTATAGCACCTAGTTAGTAATGTACTTGTTGGTTAGGTTAGGGTAAAATTTTGCCATAACCAAATACACAGGTAGAGTATATCCGGCTTTCATCTGTGAGACAATGACTACTTGTAACATATTCAACAAAAAAAGAATAAATTAAGTAGTGGTTGAGTAAAATTTTCTGGGGGCTAGTTCTACCAATAAAAGTTTGTTTATAAATAGAAGATACTTTACAAATATATAAGGTTGTCACTTAAGTCTTGTTTCAATGTGCTTACACTAAAACGTGGTCTGAATAAATAAAAGTGTTGGATTAAAATCAATCAGTAACACGATATGGCAGAAGAACCTACATCTACCTTAACTAAAAATTATGTCTCTACTGCCAATAGACCCTCAAGTAAACCAACAAAAGTGACTTCAACAGCATCTGCTCGGCACTCCAGGTGGATGGTTCGCTTAGGTCATCTACTGGCTGGCACTTGGGTAATTGGAGGCGCACTATTGAGTGCTTCTGGTGGGGAATTGGTTCAATTGATGGAAAATCAGATGCTTTCTGGGTTTTTTCAACTGCGCGGGCCGATCGCGCCTCCAGAAGACATTGTAATTTTAGCAATAGACGATCAGTCAATATCGGTTCCCAAAGAATACTATAAAACAGACCCCAAACAGTATGCCTATTTAGAAACACTGAAATCTTATCCTTATAAACGTGCTGCATACTCTCAGGTAATTACAAAATTAATCGAAGCAGGTGCCCGCTCTGTAGCTTTAGATGTAGTTTTTGACACAGCAAGCAGTCATGGAGCTACGGACGATCGCCAATTTCAGGCAGTATTGCAAAAATATGGCAAAAAAGTTACCTTAGCAGCCGTCTACGAAAGTTCCCTGACGCACCAAGGATCTTTTACGCAACTGACAGACCCACAACAAATGTTTCGTACCGGGTCAGTATCCATTGGCTCAGTTAATTTTCCTTTAGAAGTAGATGGAAAAATTCATCGATTAGCGAGTGAGTTTCCCAAATCATTAGGTGAAGATAATTTATTTAACAAAAAGCGACTCTCTTTTGATGAAGCAGCGCTGAGGGCAGCACAAGTAAATTATCCTCAACCAAAAGGCGATCGCATTAATTTTTGGGGACCTGCGGGTACATTTGAGCAAAAACCTTTTTTGCATGTATTCGACCCGCAAAACTGGAACAGCTATTTGCACCAAGGAAAGGTGTTCAAAGACAAGATTGTGCTGATTGGTGCAACAGATAAGTTAGATAATGATTATTATCCAGTCGCTGGTAGTAATAGCACTGAACCGATGTCGGGCGTAGAAATTCACGCTAATGCGATCGCAACATTGATGACAGGCAAAGCGATCGCCCCAGCAATTTCTAGTCCACCATTGCAGGGTTTATTTGTGCTAATGCTAGTGGGCAGTTCAGCCTTGATGATTAGCAGACGCAAGCGTAGCATCCATAGATTTTTCTATGGTCTGGCCTTGTCTGGCACTTGGGGAGGAATTAGCTATGGGTTATTTGTTTATGGTCAGTTAACTTTTCCCACTGCTGTACCAATGATGGCGATCGCCATGACCGGAATTTGCTATTTGGCAACCTCAGCCATCAGGGAAAGCATCAGAAAACGCCAATTAGTAGATATTTTTCAGAAGTATAAAACTTCACCCATTGTCCAAGAAATTATCAGCCAACAAGACGACTTCCAACACCTAATTCAGCAACGAGATTTAGCCTTATCAGGTAAAGTTTTGGCTAGACGATACAAAATTGTCAAAGTTCTCGGTTTCGGTGGATTTAGTGAAACCTACATTGCCGAAGATACCCAACGTCCTGGAAATCCGCGATGTGTTGTCAAACAACTAAAACCAGCTAATACTAAACCAGAAGGATTACAACTTGCCAGACGTTTCTTTAATTCAGAGGCACAAACACTGGAAAAATTGGGAAGGCACGCTCAAATTCCTCAACTTTTAGCTTATTTTGAAGAAGATGAAGAATTTTATTTAGTCCAAGAACAGATAATTGGTCATCCTTTAAATCAAGAACTTTTAGCAGGTAGAGCAATTGAAGAAATTGCAGTGATCAAAATTATCAGGGACTTATTGCAAACATTAATATTTGTCCATGAAAACCACGTGATTCATCGAGATATTAAACCCAGTAATATCATCCGGCGACACTCAGACGGAAAACTGGTATTGATTGACTTTGGAGCCGTCAAGGAAGTCGGCATCAAACAACTTGATCGTCAAGAGTCAACCCCTTTCACCATTGGAATTGGCACTCAGGGTTACGCACCAAGCGAACAATGTTTTGGGCGTCCACACTACAGTAGTGATATCTATGCAGTTGGCATGGTTGGGATTAAAGCCTTAACTGGTATAGCACCCCGTGAGCTAGATAGAGATGCTAACGGGGAGATCAAATGGAGCGAGTGCACTCAGGTGAGTCACTCCCTAGCTCAGATTCTCAGTAAAATGGTGCTGGCTGACTTCAAAGAGCGATATCAGTCTGCATCAGAGGCTCTTAAGGATCTTGAAGCTCTTAAAGCTCTTGACGATTTAGTAAATTTCCAACACACACACCATCTCCCACAAGAAGACTTATTAATGAATACTTTAGACGATTTAGGCATTCCCACAAAATCTTACTCAGAAGGACAAGAGACTTCCAATTAACAATTCAAAATTCAAGAGATTTTGAGTTGGGGATTTAAACCTGAATACAATAATTTGGATAATTTAATTTTTGGAGTTGCCAAAGTATAGCAAGCGAATTAAAGGTTAGGACATCTTGAAAGCGTGGATGCTAGGAATAGTAATGTTTTACCTCCTGCCTCCTGCTATATAATTGAGCATAGAAATAGAGGAGTGAGAAGAAGGATTTCCCCCTTCTCTGTTTGTGGCTTTTCACTCAGCCCTGCACATGATTTTAATTTAACGACAGAAATTCTTCTCCTATTGTGGGATGAATGGCTATGGTTTGATCAAAATCTTCCTTAGTAATGCCCTTACGAATTGCCACACCAAGGCTTTGAATGATATCTGCTGCGTGTTCACCCACCATATGAGCACCCAAAACTTGTCCAGAATCAGCATTAAGCACTAACTTCATAGTAGTTGGCTCATTTTGTTCGATCATCTGATACAACAGTGGTTGGAATTGGGTACGGTAGCATTCTACAGATTCACCAAATGTTTCGCGTGCTTTCGCCTCCGTCATCCCCACACTAGCCGCTTCTGGACGACAAAAAACAGCAGTGGGCACATAATCATAATTTAGTTTTTGCGGCTTGTTCCCAAAAACTGTATCAGCAAAGGCAATACCTTCTGCCTTAGCCACTGGAGTCAATTGCACGCGGCTGGTGCAGTCACCCACAGCAAAAATATTGTTTTGGCTGCTGCGGCTGTATTCATCTACTTTGATTGCACCATCTTCGCCTAGTTCAACATGGGCATTTTCCAAACCAAGATTCTTGGTATTTGGAGCGTAACCTGTGGCAACTAAGATAGTATCTGCTGTAATTATTTCTCGCTTCTTACCAGTGATAGTTAGCAACAAAGTCTCATCTGAGTATTTGATTTCTTGAACAGTGCTGTTGGTGAAAAACTTAATTCCACGTTTAATCAACCCTTGTTGTACAGCAGAGCGAATTTCATCATCAAACCCTGATAAAATCATCTCATCTTTTTCAATTACCGTTACCTTACAACCAAAAGCGTGCATCATGCTGGAAAATTCTACGCCAATGTAGCCGCCGCCAATAATTGCTAAACGTTTTGGTAGATAGGGTAGCTGAAACATCTCGCGGGATGTGATGGCGTATTCTATACTTGGGATTTTGGGCTTAAGGGGTTGCCCTCCCACAGCAATTAAAATTTTGTCAGCTGTAACTTTGCGTCCATCAACATTGATAGTATGGGAATCGATGAAAGTGGCACGTTGAGATATTAACTCAATTCCAGCTTTTTGCAATTGCTGAAAATAGGATTGGTTAACATTGTCAATATGCTGATGTACTGATTTAATAAATAATGTCCAGTCAAAGTATGTTTGACAGTCACTCCACCCATAACTCTGCGCTATTTGATTTTGCAGGGCGAAGTCAGCAGCGTAGACAATCAGCTTTTTGGGAACGCAGCCGCGATTTACACAGGTTCCACCAATGGCTTCTTCTTCGGCAACAGCAACACGTACACCATAACTAGCTGCTTTTTTAGCTGCTGCCAATCCTCCAGGCCCAGCACCAATGACAAACAAATCGTAATCAAATGTCATAAAAATCTGTTCCTTTTTTACTGTTTGGAAAGCAGAGCTATTTCATCCCTTATAGTTAGTCAGACAAAACTTCATCTACTGTCTTTGGGTGGACAATTTGGGATGAAACCAGGCTGATATGTAGGATATTGCCGCATTAATAGTATTAAATCAAAAAGGAACAGCGATCGCCCAATTATTACTAACTTATATTACATTTTTTTGACAAATAACGCATCTTGTCTAAGCAGTACTTAGAAGTGCGATCGCTGGCGACAAGGTGTAACCCATTGCCTAATTTGGGCAGCAGCCATACTAGAAAATAACTGGAAATACGTTGTTTACAGTTAATTATCGGCAATCAAGTAAAGTTTGCATCTCCTGTGCATCCCTTGTCATTCCCAATTGCTCAAAACCATTAATAGCCTGAGTTGACAATTGGCGGGCTTTGTGGACACTTCCCCACTTTTTCTCCCAGCGGGCTAGAGAACGTTGATAACGAGCCAGACGCCGTTTATTATTGCTACTTTCGGCAACAGTTAAGCCTTTAATTAATAGCTTTTGAGCTTCATCGCGATCGCCTTGTTCGATGGCAATATCAGCAAGCCAATTTTGAGCAGAATTAATCACCCGATACCAATTAATTTTTTCTGCACTTTTCATCACATCTTGAAATAGCTTCTTCGTTAATGAATATTCCCCTTCTGAATAAAAGATTTCAGCCCGATGATAAAGAACGGGAATAAAGTAGCGGATGTGCTGTCGCTCGTCTAGATTCGCCTCAATCACCAATTTTTCTTCTACCGTTAGCCAGTGGCGTGCATCTATATAATTATTCTGTCTGATTCGCAGTCTAGCCATACTTTCGGCTAAGTCAGCTTGAACGCATGAATCTGCATGGTCGCGTAAAACCCATGCCCGCTGCAATATTTCGTCTGCTTGCGTAAGACTTTGGGGCGAACACTCCCGAATTAGTAGCCAGGTTTTGCGGATCATGAATTTTACCAAAGATGACCATTCACCACGTCGTTCTGATTGTTCTATCAGCCATTGCAACCAATCGAGGCGATCGTCCCAATAAGCATAGAGATTGGCGTAGTGGTTCAAGAGCAACCATAAATCCCTAACTTCTACATAATGGTCTTGGTTTTTACACCAATAGAGTACTTCGCGGAGATTTCCTTCCTCTTCCTTTAACCTGTTGTAATGTATCCAGTCCTCCCAATCTTCTCCGCCGTATCTGTAAGCAAAATTTAGATACCATTTCACCCACCGTTTCCGTGCTTCTTTCTCAAAATCTGGGTAAGCAGCTAATTGTGCTAAAGCATACTCACGAGTCAGAGAGAGCATTTCGTATCGCTTAGTCTCTTGGTTCAGATTCACTAACGAGAGTTGCTGCAAACGTACCAAGCCCTTACTGACGGAATCAGGAGCAGATGTCAGTCCAGCAACTTCAGCCACAGCAGCTTGGATAGGAGAGTCAGGAAAAATCGCCAATGACATTAGTAACTTGTGGGGTGGCTGTCCCTTCGTATCTTGCACTGATTTCTCAAAGCAAAAACGAGCCACATCGCCTGTAGCGGAGGCTAACTGCTCCAATACGAAGTTCAAAGAGTAGCCACTGGAGACTTGACCGAGTGCGTAGACAATAGCGAGGGGGATTCCTCCAGTGCGATCATAGAGCAAGCTAGAGTCTTCATCTTGGATAGTTATACCTTTCTCTTCTGCTTGTTGCTGAATCAACTGCAAACCATCATTCAAGGGCAAGTTTCGCAGACTGATTGGCAGCAGGGCAATTCGTTCGCGGGTAGTAATTACTACTTTGACGCAAATGGGCAAATTGTATAGGAATTCTATAACCTCATCCCTATCCCTGTCCTCTATAGTCTCCATATTATCCACAATCAGAAGCGTTCGCTGTTTAGAAAGACATTGGCGTACACGGTCAAATTGGTCATTGGGAGGAGATTGAATAATAGTAGAGTCGCTTAAAGCATTGGCAATCACCCGAAAAATCTCGCGCAGGTTATGCTGTCCTTGCTGCCGTTGCAAAATCATATCGGGAATCAGTTCTTGTTGTTTGGCTGAAGTGAAAATAATCGCATCAAATTTAGGTGCATCAGAACTGTTTTCGTTACTAGCTTCTAAGCACACGTAAGCAGCTGCTAACACCAGCGCCGTTTTCCCTACGCCACCAATGCCATGTACTGTAATCATGTGAGCGCCATGCATCGGCAAAAGCCTTTCCAGTAGCTTTTTCATATCTGCCTCGCGCCCAATAAATTCTGTGTAGGTTGGTGATGGCAGATTGTGGGGGATAGAGGCGCTTTCAGTACTAGATGCAGCAACACCTCTGCGATATCCATGTCTCTCTAGAATGTAAATAAGGTTACTTGACTTAACGCTGTTGTCTAGTTCTCCTGTCAAAGTTTCGATATCTCGATAGATATTGCTCAATCCAACTCTTACACTAGCGTTTTCCCTGCACAAGTCCTTACTTATCTTTGTCAAGCTATACCCACATAGCAACCCAAGTAACAGGTCTTTCTTAGTATTTTGCCTATATCGCTCTTGAATTCTAGACTCCAAGTCAGTCAGTAAACGATCTATATCCCAATCCTGTAAAACCTTTTGATACCAAGCTTTAGACAGATTCCCACGCTCTGACTGATCTGACATAAATATCACCCTATTAATTCTGTTGTTAAATGTTGGTTAGCAACATTTTAACTAACAAAACTTTTACCATGTTGTATTAATAAGTTTTAACTAACAAATTTTTAACATTGTTAATTACGCTATTTATGGTCAATTTAGTAGGCTAATTACTAAGTTCATAATTGTTGGTAACAGGCTGCGCGCAAATGCAACATCTATCCTAACAACCAACCAAAAACTCTGGCTGAATTATCCTTTTCAATTTTGACGACAAAGGAGTACTGAATGAATAAACTAATTCAAACTATAAGTATCTTGGTTGGTCTAAAACAATCTCGACTTTATTTTCCTGAAGAAAAACAAGTCTGTGTCTTTAATAAACTTCCGACACTTTACCGTGAGTTTACACCAAAGTCTGTACAAGAATCAATCAACGAATTGCAAGAGCGATTAAAAACTCAAGGTTTACTTGCAGAGATTACTGGTAAATTTGACTTAGAGACAGACGAGGCAGTAAAAGAATTTCAAAAAAGAAATAATCTTCTAGCAGATGGAGTGGTTGGCCCACTGACATGGGCTTGTCTTTTGTACCCAAAACTTTCTCGGAGTCAAAAAATTAAGTCCCCAGAATTAAGGAATACGGTTAAGGAACTGCAAACTATCCTTTATGATGAAGGATTTTTGAAAAAAGAACCTACTAGCTATTTTGACAGTGCGACAGAAAGAGCAGTAAAACGCCTCCAAAGAATTTATGGATTGAAAAATGATGGCATTGTTGGGGCAGCGACTTGGGCAGTATTGCTGGGAATGCGACAAAAAATTGATAAAAGCTTTCCGAGGTTAATTTATTTTTTGTCGCCGCAATCATGGTTTTTATGGGAGCAATTTTTGATGATTTGTTGCATTCTATTGGGTATTTTTTATAGCCCTATACCAGGTCAGACTCCTAAATTAACTACTGCTTTAGCAACTGCCTATGGACTCACCTGTGTAGTACCTTTTTTGTTAGAAAATTTTCCACTGAAGCCTTCACTTAAGCCTAGCTTATCCATCTTGCAATATGCTCCATACGTGTTAACTGGTATCTTTTGGAAACCAATTATCAATTCTTTCGGGAAATTGTTTAATTAATCATTCGCTAGTTGCATAATTGATCGGCAATCAAATTTTTGCGTTGTACTTTTAAAAAAGTGCGATCGCTTCCAACCGAGGTAGGCGATCGTACTTTTATGCAGCAACTGTACTGAAGAAAAAATTCAGCCGATTAAGCCATTGATGCCAGACATGAATTAGCCTTGCACGGTCAGATCAAAAATCTCTGCTTCTTCACCTGGTAAAGCTACGACAATGAGAGCATGGTTAATTTTACAGTTAAAGAGGCGATCGCTAGCATAATTTTAACTAGGAAGTTTGACAAATGCGATCGCACATCGAAGACACCCTACTCTTACCCATCGCTGAAATAGAAAAACAACCATTCAAAAATCAAATCGCTTCTTCTTTGCGTGAGGTAAAAATCAAAAACAAAGGCGGGTGCGGGGATTGAACCCGCTAATCCCCACAATGGTGGAGACGTAACCGATAATCCTAAATTCTTCGGCCCCGAAAGGCAAGTTGCGAACAAGGATAACCCGCCATGAAGTATGAAGGATAAAGTTTTTCATCTTTTACCCTTCAGCAATATCTACAATTCACCCGTAGCTAGCATCTGGATGATCCGAGGCGTACCTGGGTCGAACCCTGCCAAATCCCAAGACAGCGAATCTTCAGGATCTACCAAAGTAATTTGGTAAGGTGTCAAGGTGACATACACCGCCTTGACGTTGGGATTTACCTTTTTGCGGTACTCTTTCAATGCTTGACTTGGATGCTTATATCCAGCCCAGCTTTCCGAGTCAGTCCAAAAGCAGACTACATCAGCTTTGAACTTATTCTTAATCATCCAGTCATAAGCTACAGACGCATCCGTTCCACCGAAGTTTTGATTGCTAGCTTTGCGAACCGCAGAACTAAAACTATCTTTGGCAGTGATACTTAATTCCCGGAATTCAGTAGCAAAACCACGAATCATGTAGTTTTTCTCTGCTTTTGCTGTCACCAATGCCATTGTCGTGGCAATTTCACAGCAAGTTAGTCCCATATCTGCAACCATACTACCCATAGAACCAGAAACGTCTACGGCGTGCATGAAAACTTTACCTGTGGGTTGCACAATATCAAAAGACAGTTCAACCGCCTTTTCTAAAATGTCTACAATCCGAGGAACTGGATTCCAAGTTTTCTTACTGCGTCCTAATCTGCCACCAGATTGATAAGTTTTGAGTGCTTTCAAAACATCAATCGGATGGATGCGACCTTTACGCAGATGTTCTCTGCGATTAAGAACTGCTTCTACTTGCAGCAAGTTGGCGCTTTCATCAGCTCGCAACACACCTAGTTCAGTTAAAGAACCCAAGTTACGCAACATTGCACCTATTGGCATTTCCTGAAATAGCAGCTGCCAAGCAAGCTTATCCATTTTGCCCACAGGTGCAGCCATTTCGTGAGTTAAACGTCCTTGGGAAATAGCTTCATGGGTTTGGGTTGGATTCCGCTTCAGCCACTCATACCACCAAATCTGCGCCAATGCCTCTGAGGGGATATCTGCTGGCAATTCTTCCCAGCCTCTAACTACCCACTCAAATAGTTGACGGTGATTTTCTGTAGGCGGTTTGACATGGAACAACCGCAACGCATCTCGGTGGGAGAAGCCTTGACGCTGTTGATATTTCAACAGTTGATAAGCTAAACCTTTGACATCCTCCCTTGAGAGCCAAGTTTTACCAGCTTCCCGTACAACTTTGCCAAATCCCCGCAGAGATTTAGTATAGTTCAGCCATTCGTAGAAGTGGCTACCAGTGCGGACAACTTGCGGGAAAATTTCACCAAACGCTTGTTTTGCTTCTGGTGCTTCACCCATCGAAAGCAACACTAAAGCCAAGATAGGCGCACTGTTATTGATGGCGCGTCCATCGCTAGCATACAAAATTTCTTCTGCGACACGGCCAGGATTTTCGGCAACAGCAAGTCTTACAACTGTCACAAAATCCTCAGTTAATTCCTGTTTACCAGCGTAGTAAGTGCTTTTTGCTGTGCCAACCAATAAACAACGGCGCAGCATTTTCCAAATACCAGCATCAAACATCCAACCGCCGGAACGTCCCTGAACCATTTCTGCTTCTCGTCCGGGGATAGGTTGATTTTGGGGTGTAGTTGTTTTGTTTTTAGTGAAAAAATTGTAATTCATCGTTTCATCTCCCGGCCCTTGCGGGCAAAAATGAAAGGTGGCGGAGCAGGACTCGAACCTGCGACCTCTCGAACCCGATTCGATAACCCTAATTCGTCGGCCTTTGCAGGCAAGGGTTGAACAAGGATGTTTAGCGCTCTACCACTGAGCTACCCGCCACATGAAAATTAAAATTTCAAATTTCAGAACTAGATTTGGTGTAGTGGAGCGGGAATTGAACCCGCGACCTCCCGCTTAACAGGCGATAACCCTCAATTCGTCGGCCTTTTCAGGCAAGGTGTGAATAAGGACATTTAGGCGCTCTATCCACTGAGCTACCCACCACATATAAATTTGCTCTAACGAAGTAGGATTTTTACCTACACCTCCAGAAGTTTAATCAAGGATTTTTTAGTTATATGCGATAACCCTCAATACGTCGGCCCTTTCGGGTAAGGTGGACGCTCTGCCGAGCTATTCGCTATTGCTGAAAGCTAACTTTTTAGTGAAAGTTGACTTGTATTATTAATGTAGTATATGTAATATTAGTTGTCAAGGGTCTGGTAAACCAATTTATAATTATTGCTTTGGAAAGAAAAGTCTCAGGAGTACAAGCAAGCGATCGCTCAGAATTTCGGGAGGAGATTATCCAAGATGTATGGCGATCGCTCTGATCACAACCCCCTTGTTTTCTCTGGCAAAAAACTTTTGTGCGATCGCAGACCCATATTAAATAAACAGAAGGTTGATAAACCTATAACACTTACTGAGTAAGATTTTGCCGACAAATTTGCCGTAACTTTGCCAAAAGATACAAAAAAGTGTCTCAATTTTTGCCAATATAATAATATTATTTCCCAAAATTCACTTGGCAAAAATCGGCATGAGTGAGAAACCCATAGAAGGTGACGGCAAGGCTTTTCTCGTTCTACTTTTGCCCATCTCGTTTTTGATTATTTTCCTAGTTGCTACTTGGAGAATCTTACTGGCGGGAATTGTGCTGGTAATTGGCTTCAAGCTTTGGCAGGAATATCAATGGCAACAGTGGACTGTGCGAGTTAACCCAATTTTTCATCAGTTGGTTCGCGAAAATCAGGGGAGACTTACGCCGATGGACTTGGCAATCAAGGGCAATTTTCCTGGAACAACGGCAAAACGCTACTTGGATGGTAAAGCCTCGGAATTTGGTGCGAGTATAGTCAACTCTGAAGAGGCAGGGCAGTCTTATTACTTTATAACTGCCAGCATTCTCGGCAATATTCTTGATAGTAGTGAGCCTGTTAAAGAACTTCCGGCTCAACCAGTTACTAAAACAGCGCGATCGCTCCTAGCACCACCACCAACCCCACAGGAGGAAGAACCAGAAACCGAATCACTCCCACAGCAAACACATGAGGAAGCTAAACTATCGCTGGAAAAACAATTAGTTTTTGGCTCTCTGATTCAATCTGAACTTGCGAAACGGCTAAATGTCTATTCCAGCACGGTTTATAAACGGCGAAACGATCCAGAGTTTCCTGACTGGAGTCGCAGCAAAGACCCTGATGGTATTGCCTGGTCATACTCTGAAAAAACTAAGGAGTTTTTCCCAGTGGAGAAAGAAGGTTGAAGGAGGCAGGAGGTAGGAGGCAGGAGGCAGGAGGCAGGAGGAGAAAATTATCCTTTTATTCAAATGAGAATGATTTGGCAACCTGAACTCTCGGTCAGTGCTGTTGTTTTAAACCCTTGCTCTCTCTGGTAACAATAGTTATAAGCTGTCGCGCCTACAAGTTGCATTATCATCTTTTAGGTAAAACCTGCAAACCCTCTTTTCTGTCCCTCTGCTGCTTCAAAGTGCAAATTAAAAGCACAGCAGCTAAGAGTACGGACAGTCTTACTCCTGCTTCCTACCTCGTGCTTCCTGTCTTCGTTGATTTTTGAATTCTAAACCTATAGCATCATTGATGGAATTTAATCCGCTTTGTTCTAGCTTGGAAAGTAAACCAGCTAGAATCCGGCGTACCATCAGCGGCCCTTCGTAAATCCAGCCTGTATAAACTTGGATTAGGCTAGCACCAGCAGTAATTTTTTCCCAAGCATCTTCACTAGAAAAAATGCCACCCACACCAATAATCGGGATTTGTCCTTGAGTTTGCTGCCAAATAAAACGAATTACCTCAGTGGAGCGATCGCGTAATGGTTCACCACTAATTCCGCCAGCTTCATCCTGTGGTGATTTGCCGATTTGGTCAATCACTTGGGTTTTCAGTCCATCACGGCTGATGGTGGTGTTAGTAGCGATAATTCCCGCCAGTTGGTAAGTTTTGGCAAGAGTTATAATGTCAGCGATCGCATCCCATGATAAATCTGGTGCTATCTTGACAAAAAGTGGTTTTTGTGTATTATTTTCTAGTTGTAATAAATCTAAGATGGCACTGAGCATAGAAGCATCTTGGAGCGATCGCAACCCTGGTGTATTTGGAGAAGAGACATTAACAACAAAATAGTCTCCCAAATCTTTGAGTAAACGAAAACTATCAAGATAATCTTTTGCGGCTGCTTCTAGGGGAGTTACTTTAGATTTACCCAAATTTATTCCTATGGGTATCGATCGGGTAAGCTCATGCTTTTCTTGTGCCAAACGTGCCGCCATTGCTGCTGCACCTTTGTTATTAAAACCCATCCGATTGAGAGCAGCTTTATCCAACGGTAGGCGAAACAAACGGGGACGGGGATTTCCTGGCTGTGCATGAAAAGTTACAGTTCCTACTTCTGCAAAGCCAAAACCCAGGTTAGACCAAATACCAGCAGCTACTCCATCCTTATCGAAGCCAGCTGCTAACCCTACAGGATTTGGAAAGTTTAGCCCAAACAAATTTTGTTCTAGGCGGGAATCGTACAGACATAAGGACTGCTTTAAGCGTTGGTTTACCCAACTAGCAGGAGTTTGCGATAGCCAATTAAAACTGCGAATCGTCTGCTGATGTAACCACTCTGAATCAGTTTTTACTACATTGAACAAAAGCGGACGAATAGCAACTTGATAAATATCCATTTCAATCCTTAATACTACGCGAATTCGATAGACTGCCGCGCTTCCTCTTTAGCTTGTCGGAGTTCTTCTTTAGCTTGACGGAGTTCGTCTTTAGATTGCCGTGCTTCCTCTTTAGCTTGTCGGAGTTCTTCTTTGACTACCCGCACTTGTTCAGCAAACTGTCGGGTTTCTTCGGCAGAATTTCTCATTTCTTCAGCAAGCTGTCGGGTTTCTTCGGCAGAATTCCTGATTTCTTCAGCAAACTGTCGCTGCTCCTCTTGTGAGAGCCTACTATCTTCAGCAGACTTTCGCTCTTTTTCTTGCGAGAGCCTGCTATCTTCAGCAGACTCTCGCTTTTCCTCAGAGACTTGTCTTTGCTCCTCTTGAGCATCAGACGTAATTTCGCCCATTTCCCTAGCGCTCCCTAATTTAACTTTCAACTTTTAGCAAACACCTGTGGCAATATTACTCAGGGTGCTTTTCTGGGCATCTTATATATTACAAGTTATGTTAATCAATAAATCAGATGGGGCAGCCGCAAAAACCTATAGCCGCCGAACAGCAGATCCTCTCTTTGGGGCGCGTCCTCCAGAGCCTCAGAGAAGAAGATGATGTTGACGTTCTGATTGAAACTACTATTTCTTATCTAAAAGAAGAGTTTGACTACAAACTGATTTGGATTGCTCTTTACGATCGCTTGAATCACATATTATTCGGCAAAGGAGGCATCACACCCGATCGTGACACGAGCTTTTTACGCCAAAGGGTTGTTCTAAGTCCTGGGGATTTATTAGAGCAAGTAGTAATTGAACAACATCCTTTAGGCATTGCTGATTTGCAAACTGAAATCCGCGCCGCCGAATGGCGAAAAATTGCCGAAAAATCCCACATCCAAGGAACGGTTATTTTACCAATTCGCTATAAAGACCGTTGCTTGGGCTTGCTGTTATTGGGTTCAGAACGCTGGGGCTACCTACTGACAGGAGAAACAAAAGCACGTTTGATGATGGTTTTAGGTGAACTAGGGGCAGTGCTTTATCAAAATGAGATGTATAAGCAGCAAAAGCAAACCAGGCGAACCGACGAGCCATTATTAGAATTGCTAGAAAATTTACGCAACCTCAGTAACCTGAATCAAAGACTTGAAGTGGCGGTGCAAGCAACTCATAAATTTGTCTCCCCCAACCGGACAAATGTTTACTGGTTTGAGCGGGAAGGGCGCTACTTTTGGTGTCGAATGAGCAATCAGCTAGTCAAAATGGATCGCAATTATAGCAGTCAGCAAGCAGCAGGAGTGACTGTACAGGACTTGAGCGATTTTTATTATGCTTTAGCAGTTAACCAAATAGTCTCGATTGGTGATGCCCGCAGTTCTTTAAAAAGCCATTTTACGGCAAAATTGCTGGAACGTTTGAAGGTGCGATCGCTCTTGGCAGCTCCGATTATCTGGCAAAAGAACTTAGTCGGTTTTCTGGCGGTGGAAAGCAATGAACCTCGCATCTGGACAGACACAGATAAAAATTTCGTCCAAGGTGTTGCAGGTTTAATTTCTCTGGTTGTACCTACCGAAGGCATGGAAAGTACGATCAAACAGATTCAAGAGGATGCTCAACTGACTAGCCAAGTTGCCCAAGGTATCTATAGCGAACATGACCTTCAGGTAACTTTACACAGTTGTGCTAAAAGAGTTTTAGCTCGATTAGGTGCTACCCGCTTTTTACTGTTGCAGTATGACCCTGAGCAGAAGAATTATCAATTTACTTACCAAAGTCAGCCCTATAATCGCCGACCGTTGACATTTACCCTGGATACTCTCAAAGAATTAGATGGGCAGCTTTTGCAAAATTCAACTCAAGCGGTGGAAATTGAGAACTTAGATGAAGATTTACGCTTTTTTAACTGGCGACCCTCGTTGTTAGAGAATAATGTGCGATCGCTACTTGTTTGTAAATGCACTCATGAGCATATACCAGCAGCACTTTTGGTGATTACTCATGAAAGCCATCGTTCTTGGACAACTTTAGAAAAGGAATTGCTGTGGGCTGTCAGTCAGCAAATTGGTGTAATTGTTCGTCAGTGGCAATTACATAACCGCACCACCCAGCAGCAAAAAACTTCCCAGGTATTTGAGCAATGCTTACGCATCCTGACACAATCCCAGAACAGCATTGAGGTCGAAAAAAAGGATTTAGAAGGTGCATCTCTCGAACAAATAGCATCAATTTTGGGTTGTCCCTTAGCGCTAATGCTATCCTGGGCACCTGGCGAAAGTTGGGCAGAAATTATTCCTGGAGTGATTGACAACAGCCAATTTGGGATTTTTTCTGATGCATCTATTTCAATCCAGGCTGAAGCCTTAATTCAGTGGGCACTCGCTACAGAGACTTACCTAACTTTGAAGGTGGATAATTTACCTCCAGAAACTCGGAAATGGTTGAATATTCCAGAAAAAAGTCAAATTTTGGTAATGGCATTACGTACAACTGCCGTTTATGAAACTACTGGTGTAGTGTTGCTAGTAGACTATCAACAGCGTCGTTGGTCAGAACAAAGCCTCAGTGCAACAGCAACTTTGATTTCTCAATTAGCCTGGTGGCGTCGTGAAAAGCAAATTACCCGACTTTTAGAATCCACAACCGAAGAATTACGACAACTCAACTGGTACAAACATCGTCGTTTAGAGGAAATTCAAAGAATAACAGCCCATTCTCTGAAACAGATACACGATTTGGGCATTCCTGCTAATGAATTAACTCAGATGCGCTACCAACTATTGCTACGGCAGTTAGATCATACAGCCACCTCTATGAGTGGAATGCTAAAACTTGAGAACTGGCAGCTACATATTAGTTGGGAAACTATGTCCATAGCCAGTTTACTAAAGCGATCGCTCGAACGGATTGAAAATTTACTCAAACAACAAAAGCTGTGGATTGGGGTACATGGTTTGGGACAATCAATTGACGAGCAAGAATCACCCAAGAATTCTTCATTAGTCAGAGCCGTTCCTACCTCCAGCATTCAATCCCCAATGGCGATCGCTGGTGATATTGTCAAAATTGAATTAGTTATCCATGAATTATTGGTTACTGCCTGTAACCGTTCTCAAATCGGCAGCAGAATTGATATTTGGTGTCGCCGTCTAGATGCGTCAAAACCCTCAGATATAAAGCATTCTTCTACAAATGGAGAAGTTGAACATCAGACATCGCTAGAATTATCAATCACATATAACGGTGCGATCGAACCACAGTTACTCACAGAACTACATAATATACCCAAAGATGTGCTTGCTCCCTCCAACCTCGACCAACCACCAGCTTTACATCTAGCAATCTGCCAAAACCTCATGCAGGAACTAGGAGGAGAGTTGAATTTCTATCAGCTACCAGATAATCGGGTAGTTAGCCGTTTGTTATTGCCGTTAGCTGTTCATGATTCTTAGTACAGCTTTGCGTGAAATCGCGGTGAATTAAGGGTTGAAATTTAAACGTAAATACGCTTCCCATTCCCACAGAAAATAGTAGTACAAACGCACTATAATTAATTACCTTACTTGTACGAGAACTGCTATAACTACAAGCTTTAACAATTTATCTTTGTCACGTCAAGGCTAATTAAACGTAAATCTGAAATTATATTGGCAATTATCTCAACTATTTTATATATATTTACTGAGTCTCTCCAGAGTTTAACAGGTAGCTTTTGGTACTTTAATATCTCCGAAAAAACGTGACATTTTTGAAAATAGTGGTTAGCATATAACTTGATTAAATGCTGACAAGCAATATTCTTAGTTTTATTTCCGAAAAAAATAATTAACTGAATAACTTTTGCTCAACAAAGTTTTCTATTAATGCTTCACGTTGCAATTTTTATTAAATTGCAAGTTGTTATTAATTCATTCATTGTTAAATATTTTATTATGCAAAATATCAGAATAATTTTTAACGCTTTGATCAACTGAATTAAAATCAATTTCAAGTTATATATTTAATCTAAGTTTGTATTTTCTTTTAATACGAATTATATGAGCATACATTTTTTAGTTAATAAGATGAAATTAATACATCACATTCTAACTGCCAGTTTATGGATTATAAGTTTACAGCAAAGAAAAGTTTATCGATGCTATCAAATATTTATCAGCATCAATAGAATTAAATCTAAACTCTTAAGCTACTACTTTGAGGAAGACCAATATAAAATTTATCTGCCTGGAGGAATCTATCAATGAGTTTTAGATACCTCAAGCATTGGTTAAAATTTGGTTTAGTCCGAAGCATTATTTTTTTAACTGTAATATCAATTTCTAACTTGTGTAGTGCATCGGCTCAGACCACTAATAAAGGAGGAATTGACTGGATTTTAGTAGTAGATACTTCTGCTTCTATGCGTGGTGTAGGTAGAACAAAAAATATTTTTGAGCCAGTAAAAAAGTCTATTACTGAATTTGTTAACACTGCTAGATTAGGCGATACAGTTACTATTTATAGCTTCGATAAAGATGTCACGCTAAACGCCAATGATATCACTATTAACAGTAATCCAGATAGAGGTAAACTCAAGCAAATAATTAGCTCACTTCAAGCTGAGGGTTTGCGTACTCATACAGGTAAAGCTGTGCAAAAGGCTTTGCAACATTCTGCCCTATTAAATAAACGTCCTGACGCTCTTGGTCGTACTGTCAGTATCGTATTTCTGACGGACGGATTAGAAGATGTGCGTGGTATTCCTAATCCCGTTTCTATTCCTGGGAATACCCAGTTTCTACGTGAGCAACAATGCAAGCCATACATATTTTTTGTATCTTTAGGATTAAAAGAACATGAAAAGCAACTGAATGATTTTGCTAGCAATCCAGCACTTTGCGGTAAGGGACAAGTATTGCGAGATCCTGGAGGAGTTCAGCTGAACCAACTGGCTCAAAATATCCGACCAGCGCTAATTAAGCCCAAGCTTGATGTTAATCTACCCACTGTCAATTTACCGCCAGTATTGCCAGGAGCAACTACTGAACCGCTCAAAATTAATAGCATCAGTAATGTCAATACTAAGGTAAATTTGCAACTGGAAGACCCAAACCAAAGCGGTATTCGCTTAATTTCACCCGATCGCACCATCGATTTAGTTGCTAATCAAGCAACAGCCATTCCCGTGCGTTTGCAGATACCAGCGAACGCAAAGGGGGGCGTGAATAACTTGCGCTTGGTGTTAATCGGCGCAGATCAAGCGGTCGCACCAATTAAAATTGACCTACCCGTAACCATTCAGTCACAACTGCAAATAGAACCTAAAAAGATAGATTTTGGCTCAATAGAAGCAGGTAAAACCACTGAAACCCAAATTTTTACAGTTCCCACCAATATATCTGGAACAGCTAGCTTACAACTGCAAGGCAATTCCAAAGATGTTTCCATAGCAGAACCTTCAGCAGCCATATCATTACAACCAGGAGAAACAAAAATTCCTGTGCAGTTGCAGATTACTGATAGCAGTTTTGCAGGCGATCGCACTTTCACCTTAGTCCTGACTCCAGATAACTCAATTGCTAGTCCTGTAAGTGCGGAAGCTCATCTGTATATTTTGATGCCTTTATGGCGGAAAATAGTTATTTGGTTGCTCTTAGTGCTGTTGGTGTTGTTAATTTCACTGATAGTAGTTTGTTTAATTCAACGCAAAACCCCCTTAGAATTAGCCGAAGATTTCCGCAACCGCGATCGCTTAGAAGGAGCGTTGGTAGTACTAGAACCATTGCCACAATCATCGCAAGACGAAGAGATTAGTCTCACTCACCTACAGAAGGGTAGAGTATGCCTGAGTGATTTGATACCAGCTATTGCAACGACCAATTCTGATGCCGAGTTAGTCACAGTTTGGCGGTTAGGGAAAAAAAATATAGATATACGCTGTTTGAAAGGTGTAATTTTTGTCAATACTAAAAAAATAAATACAGATGAACTCTACGACGAGGACATCATCGAGATTGGCAACGTTAAATTGCTATTTAACTGGATTGAACACCGAAGACCCTCTGAGCCAAGCAGTGGGCAGACAAATTTTTGAATAATATCACAGGAAAGTGAATGTTAAGTCCCACGGTTGTGCGTCCCACGGTTGTTTTTCGTCCTACTGTTGTTATCGGGCTAGGAGGAACGGGTTATGAAGTCATACTCAAACTTAAAAAGCGATTCATAGATGTTTACGGCTCAGTACCAGAAGTTATTCGTTTTATTTCCATTGATACTACTGAAAATATCCAAGAACGAGAAAAATCACCTGATGGTACTAAAGTTTTCTTAGAACCGAATGAACTTTATGCAATTTCTGTCGCCAATCCCCTACCTCTAACACGTAACGACCACATCGCTGAATGGTGGCCTAGAGACATTTCTGCAGCCAGCCTGATCAGTGGCGCTGGACAGATTCGGGCCCGGGGACGGCTCGCCTTGTTTGCGAAAGTAGGCGATATTGACGCTTTAATTGCTCAAGCAATCAATACTGTTCGTGAAATTCGCACCAGTAAACAAGCATTTTCAGATAACTTTCAAGTTTCCAATCGGGATGGTGTCGAAGTTTTTATTGTTGGTAGTTTGGCGGGTGGGACGGGCAGTGGCACATTCTTAGATACGGCTTTTTTAACACGAGGACATCTGAATAATTTTTCTAATATTACGGGAGTATTTGTTTTACCAAGAGTGTTTGCCAATATTCCCCAAACTCACTTGGTAAAGTCTAATGCCTATGGCGCTCTCAAAGAAATCGAACACTTTTGGGGATTGTCACCATCTAATAGCATTGAGATTGATTATGGAATCACAAAAGTTAAAGCCGATCGCCCTCCCTTTGATGCTGTATTTTTAATTGATGGGGTTAACAAAAATGGAACTGTAGTCGGTCGTCCAGACGATTTACAAAATTTAGTTGCAGATGGCTTGTACATCCAAATTGGTTCTCAAATTGGTTTAGACGCTGCTAACGTTGCTGATAACATTCGCGCTTATCTGGCAACTGGTGAAAAAGTTAGAGGACGCAATATAAATTACTGTAGTTTTGGCTTTGCTACCCTGACTCTGCCAGTACAGCAATATGAGCGGATGAAATTAGAGGATGCTCAAAGCTTACTGAAGAATGAGTTGATGGCATCTACCCCAGCAATCGATTTAGAAAGCGACATCGCCCGGTTTTTAGAAGATTGCAAGTTAGCAGAAGCGACTACTGTCCTGAATGCGTTAACTGAAAGCGATCGCGGCGGACAGATGAAACCCGAATTCCGAATAGGCGAAATCCGTCACGATCGCACAGCTTTGGCGACAATCAAAGAACTTTACAAACGGCAGTTAGATCAATTTGAACAACGGACGGCTCAAGAATTAGGATTGAATTTTCATCGCTTACAACAGACTGCAACTGCTGCGATCGCAACTTTCTGGGAACGCGGTCTTAACCGTCCCAATGGACTAGCTTACGTTTTGGACTTTTTGAGCAAACTTTCTTTACAATTAAACGAATTACAGCAAAACGTCCAGCACAAGTCACAAGAAGCGCAATCCAGTTTCAATGCTTTGAAATTAGAACCACAAGAAGAAAAAATTAAAGAAGCCGCAGAAACTTGGTTCCCAAATAAAAACACTATTCAAGCTGCTTGCCAAAGATACAAAGAACGGGCTGACCAAAAATGGAAGACTTATTTACATTGGAAACGGTGTGATAAAGCGGCTGAACTCTATGGTGGATTGCGGACTAAGGTAGAAGAAATCAAAGAAAAATGCCAACGTTTACATAGCAACTTAGATAAAGTTTATCGAGATTTAGAACAAAGTTATCACGAGGTCAACCGTCAAGGAAGCAACGATAATCCTTTTATTCACACCATTGGGCGCATCAATCTGCAATCAAAACGCCCCAAAGTTACTGGTGAAGATTTTATCCGTTGGCATCGAGAACAGTCTCAAACTTTAACAAATTGGTCTGAGAAAAAAGCTGAAGATGTCGAGAGCGAAATTCTCAGATTTGTCGATGAAGCTTACTATCCTCTCACCAGTATGACTGTTGAGGAGGTTTTAACAGATAGTAATCCCGAAGATGCAGGGCAAGATTTGCAACAACTTGGCAAACTTGCAGTTCCTCTCTGGCAGTATGAAGTATCAGAAATTCCCATTCAACAGCAGCACTTAATCACAGAATTTTATTACTACGGAGTAGAAAGTAACAACACAGTTTTTAGCAATCCGCCGCTTTCTAGTCGCTTGCCTAGAGGAAATAATAATCCTTCTTTCGTACCAACAGGCGAACCACATAAGGTGATGCTGTTTCGAGTAGAAGTCGGCGTCCCCTTATTTGCCTTCAACGGCATGAGGGATATGGAGTTAGCTTACCTAGATCCGAATAAAGTTTTCAAGCACTTACATCGCAATTGGACAAACTTAACTAATTTAATTCCTCCAGAAGACGATGGTGGGGCGTTGCGTTGGTTTGCTTTAGCCTTAGCACCCGATCTATATAAATTGATTGTCAATCAGAGTAAAAAATATTTTGTTTCTACAGAACAAGCGAAAAGATTAGAGGGCGGAGTTTTGCCTTTGGGAGGCGATCGCAAGTCAGCATTCAAAGCTTTCAAGAGTAATTTACCTTTAGTCAAAGAAATTGCGAATAAAGTTGAGCGTATTACCCACGAAGACCAAGAAAAAGCCAAATTTACTTTGCAAAACTACATCAATCACCTCAATCAGGTTTTAAAGGGAGGTAAGGTTGATGCCCAAATTCAAGAACAGGTAGAAATGGAAATCCAGGAAATTGAAGCTTACCTGGAAGATTTAGATGTGATTATTTAGCCCCATAATTTGCACTCTGAGAGTGTTCCCATGCCAAAACCAACTATTTTACTTGCACTCGATCCTCACAGTGCCGCTTTTTGTGCAGCCATGAAACGGCAACTGCAAGAATTTCCCGCCGCCGAAAGCTGTTTGATTCAAACTTATACCTTAACTTGGGATGGTCAAGCTTTTGGCTTTAGTGGCGAGTTAGATCAGTTTGCTGATACGAGTTTTGATCTCGCTCAAACTCATAGTAAACAAGCTTATATCTCCAAAATTCGTACCCAGTTGAGCGAAGCGACTGGCGATCTGCAAACTGCACTGATTGAATTATTGAAAACGGCTAGTCAATCAAAAGAAGCGATCGCAGCGAAACGCCAAGGAGTGGAAATCAGCAGCAGCCATCGAGTATATCTCATGCTATCAGCTAGCAATCAATTTGCTAGGGGAGTAGTTTTTGACATAGTACGCTTGATTCGTTGGCTATTTTCTAAGTACTTTACAGATATTCCTTACAGCTTAGAAGCTTTATTGCTACTGCCAGGGTTATTTACCCAAGCCACAACTGCTGATTACGGCGCTGCTTACACGCTCCTAAAAGAGTTAGATTACAAAATGACCAATGGCGTTGTAATTACAGGTACTCAAAAAGTACCACCTTTTGACAATTGCTGGCTAATGGACGAGCGAATTGGCGGACTGAGGGATAATTTGCCTAGCTATGCTGATGCTTTGGCAGGTTTTCTCACCGTAGAACCGGAAACCAGTGGCTTATTGATTGGCGCACAAAAAGTACGGGGAAAAATACCCGCTTATAGTTCATTTGGTTATGGAGAATTGTTTTTTGCAGGAGAAACAACTATTAATCGTTTGAGTGCTGCCTTAGCTGCCGATATTATTATGGAGCAGTTTTTACCGAAGGCAGAATTTACTCCAGAGGCAATTCGCAAATGCCTGTTAGATGCCAAAGGATTTATACTCAGCGAAGATTTCAGTAATGCTTTTCTCGGATTAGAACGAGACAACGGCAAACCAGTTTGGCAAGATTTTAATCCACGCCTTGAGATGCGTGCTGGCCAGGCTCAGGAATATGGGATGGAATTGCAGCGTGCTTATCGGCAATTTGAAAATAAAGAGCTACTTTCCTATAAGCGCACGCTGGAAAATTGTTGCAAACAATTACAGGCAACACTAACCGCCTTCTTAGACCGCACCATTAATCGCTATGCTGATGCTACACCTAGAGGCTTGCATGAAGCAGCTAGGCTATTAAATATATTGACCTTTTCGTATTTAGAACTGCAAACGGATGCCATTGGTGATCAATCCCAGAATCTTGTTACAGAACTACGTGCGGCTGAAGCATTTCTCGACTCAAGATTGCAGATAACAATTGATAAAGAAGCCACTCAAAAGCTACTCAACCAAGTTGTGTCCTTAAAATTGCGGCAGCAACAATTACAAGATATTTTAGCTGAAAGAAAGTCTGAAGAACAACTGCAAGAGCTACAAACAACTCAGAAACAGCTAGAAACGGCAATTGGTGAGTATCGCCAAGCGTTAAATGCCGAAATCGAACAAGCTCGACAAATCCGCTTTATGGCGATCGCTCGCGCTCGTGAACAAGCCGAAGCTGCGATCGCTGTAGCTCAGAACCACTTAACGGCCATTGAAAATCAACTCGAAAAAGCCACAGATAACTTAGATGAACTACTAACAGAAGAAAACCGTTTTCGCTCACAGTATCTAATTGTTTATCCTACCTTGGTTATTAGTGCTTTATTAGCCTTGCTGATTGTGACCGGAATTTTCAGTCAATCAACGCTATGGCTGTTATTGCAAAAGTTTTGGGCTAATTTAGTTAGTTATCTGCTTTGGACTGCGGTAACAATTTTGACTTACTTAGGTATAGTTTGGCTCAAGTACAGCACTAATATTCGCGATCGCATTCAGAAAGTTCAGAAACAAATTAAACGCCTAGAAAGCACTGTTAAAGCAACCGCCGTAGAATTACGCCGCAATTACAATGAACAATTAAAGTTAGAGTACGATTTATACGCCCAAAATCTCCGTGTCGAGGCGTTAAATTATTTGATTAAAACAGCTAAACAAAGAACTGAAACCTTACGTCAAACTTTAGTTGATTTCTCTGAGATATACAATAATTTGGTTGCTCAACGCGATCGAGCTACCACGAAGTTCTCCGAAATTCGGCTCACAGTTCTGACTGATGCAGATATTGATGCTTATTACCAAAGTTTTCTTTCCACATTACCAACAGAGAAGTTTACTCAGGAACAGGTTAGCCGTTCTCAGTCGTGGAAAATTTCTGCTGAAGAATTTCAGAATCAACTTATGCCCTTTGCTCGCCAGCAGTTCGAGCAATTGAGTAATTTGTCTATTGGTGAAGTTTTAAAGCAATCAGATTTAATTGCCACCAATACAGCTACTCTGCGTTTGAATCAGCTTTATGATAGCGCTAATTTGTTGCTGCGAATTCAAGATATCGACACCAACTTAAACCCAACTTCTCAACGGGAGATTACCCTCTGGGTGGGAGCAAAAGATAAAGAACAAGTTTTTGGATTTTACAGTCGCTTTAGTCGTAGTTTAACCGCCTTGGTAGCTGAAGATGAGCAGCGGTTGTGTATTTTGACTCGTTCGTTGGGCTTTCCGGCTTATTTTCTCAGTCAAATTGAGTATTATCGAGACTGCTATGAACGGACTCAGAGCGAACAAATCGATGAAGACGAAAACATTCCCGATTTAATCCCAGAGGAAATTGGTTCTGGTAGGGAATTAAAACTAGCTTATCAAACCCTGCTGTTAGCGATCGCTCTTGGGCTACTATCCCAGCATTCTCAAGGCGATTATCAATTCAAAGGTCGGTCACTTGGTAAAGACCGAGAACAAATTGCCTTAGCTTTAGCAACTGAGTTTACCCTTCAGGAACTCTATGGAGACTTAGAAGAACGTATTGAAACATTTGAACGTGATTTTATCTACCATAAACTACAGGAATTCGGAACATCAGCCTCATATTTAAATCCTTACGAACGCAAGCTTTTAGATCATCTACTCTCAGACTATAACCCTCTGAATTAGGCATTAAATCACCTTTTTTACTTCTCTGGAAATTTAATATAGACCTAACCCAACCCCTAAAGGACTTCCAAAAAATGAATATCCCATCTCTGTGGGACGCTCCGCGAACGTTGGGGCCAAGACCTTGTGCTTCCAGTCAGATATTGAGTCTATGACTCAATAAATGCATTCGCAGTTGGGACTGGGAACGAGAAAAGTCTTATCAGGCTAGGTTTTTAGGACTTATGTGTACACCGTAGCTTTTTAAGAGGCACTAAGGCCGATCTTTAGACTATGCACCTTAACCGAACCGTATTGCTACCAATTTTCACTTCAACAATTGGTATAGGCGATCGTTGCTTGATTTTACACTGATTTCCTTGCTCATTAAAGATGCTTCAGCAATAACATCACTTATGTAAACTCCTGCCTAATTGAATCCTTACGTAAATACCAATAAAAAAACTCTCCGTTTCACCCAAACTTTACAAGAAACAAATCGATCCTAGCTAGTATAAGTATGTAACTAATTTCCTGCTGCCCAGAATTCATGACTAAATTACTGATGCGGTTATTACTGAACTAATCTGGCATAAACGGTAAATAAAAATTCGTTCTTAGAATAGAAAATTTTTTCTACATAAGACAAAAACGGCTTGAAAATTGTTCAAGTTGTCCATCATGCTTGCTTATATTTTAATCCTGCTCATTAGCAAGGAGTCAGTAAGCATGACAATTTTACAATCCTAGATAATAAAAGTAAAAAAAGAGTAATTGTATGAAAGAATACACCAAGTTTGTAAAGCGTTTTTTGACACTGGCTACCCCAGCGATCGCTACTTCGATATTGGCTACCTTACCGAGCCAAGCTGCTACCATTGCATATTCTGAGTCAAAATTCAACATTAACAACTTTAGTAGCAGCCCTTTAGATGTTGGGACTTTAACTGATAACGTGACTAAAACAATTAGCACAGGTGGTCAAGTCACTGCTGATGCTAACGCTGAGGCTAAGTTTAATATCGATGCAAACAACTCTGCCTCTAATTTGTCCTTCAGCCAAGCTCAAGGTCAGGGCGATGGCTATACAGGATCGGCGGAAAGCTTGGCTGCGATTATCGGTTATGATTTTATAGTAGACAAAGAGTTTTCTTTTGATTTCAGTGGCTTATTCAGCCTTAAAACATCCATTGATGATGCATTGACTGAACGTGCAAATGCTAGTGGAGAGTTCTTATATAAGTTATACGACAGCGATACTGGTAATCTTTTGGACTTTTTCAAGATTTCTGGAAATTTATCAACTATAGGTAACAATGATGCTTTTGTATTTGAACCGAGTAGTAGCATAACTTTTGATTCAAATCAGCCTACTATTGATAAATCTTTTGGCGGAACACAGGAATATGCTTCGACTAGCTTTAAAGGTAAATATTCCCGTACTTTCGATAAGTTAACTCATTTAACTTTAATAGAATCTAAAAGTAATCAAGTGAGCGTCTATACTGTCCCAGAACCCTCAACACTTCTAGGTTCGCTGTTCAGTTGCACTATGTTTGCTGCTGTCTCGATACGCAAGCGTAAAAAAGCTTCTTCGGCTGTGTTGTTGGTTAATAAGAATTTAAAGTCTGTTTAGTATGTTTGCACTGAGGAGGTTTAACGCAACCATGACTTAAAAAACTTTCCCAAAATACTCAACTCAAGTACGGAACTGATACCGAGATACTATGGATATCGTTTTAAACCTAGAGTACTCTTTTTAGAGTTGTTATAAAACTGAGAGATAAAAGACCATGCTTGTTCTCCACTGGTAAGTCTTGCCATTGAGTTAAGTTCATTAGCAAAAGAAAAGTTAGCTGCAAATACAGTAGAATCAATTCAATATTGATGCCAATCATTGTTTAGCTGTATTTTGAATATTCATCCATAGCAAAATACAGCTATTTCAAATGAATTTTACAGTCAAAATTGCATTATCTACTGCTGTTATATAGGCTGACTTTTCAGAAGCTTTGAACTAAAAAACAAGCATAGTCATTGAGTAACACCGAAGTGTTGCTTTTACCTACTATCTTATACTGTTATATCTGGTATAAAATAGAGGTATAGAAATATTCCTAACAAGCTTTTATGAATATTGCCCATAAAAGCTTCCTACAATTTGGTTATGCCAGCTTTAGGAAACTGTTGCCGATGTATTGGCAGATACAATAGCCTTATCACCATCAGTAATAGCGCCAGCAAGAGCACCAGCAAGAGCACCTTCAACAGTACCTTCAATACTGTATTTGCCTATTTTATAACCGCTCTTGTTAGCAGTAGAATAACTACGTGCGTAAGCAGATGCAACTCCCCCTTGTACTTGACTACAATCGGAAACTTCATCTTCACAAAAACTGAGATCGGAAATTCTTAATCGTTCCATAAAAAAGCTCTCTTTGAAAAACAAATGTATTGCTGAAAGTTTTTGAGAACTTTCAGCAATTTTTCTATCTAAAATGCACTGTAGTACACTATAGAACTAAGGCATATTTAGCCGGCAGCAGAACTAGATGCACCGTAACTAGCAGATACGCTGTATTTCTTGGAGACAGCAACGGTGCTATTGGAAATGCTGGTGATAGCGATGTTTTTACCAAAAGCGTATGCTGTTGAAACAGCATCTGCAAAAGCTATTCCACCTTGAACATTTTCATTTTCAAGAACTGTTTCTACATGAGAAAGATCGTTGATAATCATGATTTTAGTTTCCTAAGAATTAGTAAGGTCAACTTGTTTGTTGTCGTGCCACTACAACTTGTTTTTTAGTAGCATACAAACAATAGCACTATTACAATTCGATGAATAGTAGTTTTACATAAATTTTTTGTAAAAAAAGAAAAAACTTTACGTTATCAAGTTATTTACATTATTTAGTATTTACCGATTCTTTAAAAGTCACATTGCTATGTATTATCAAGTTACTTCCAACATTCTAGTATTTAGGGGTTATTTGAAAAGTGTTTAGATATGGGTTTAGGCACTTTTAATTTTTCTAACCTCTAAGGCTGTTTGACTCAATCTATTAAGGATATTGTCAACAATATAGGCAATAAATTTGGGGAAGTTAGTAATCAAAAAATTACTATTTCCAAAAGTCAATTTCAGTGCATTGGCGAAACCTTGCTGGAAGTATCACCATTTTTTTGTACAATTAAATTTTTTATTCACCTGATTTTTTGTTTGAAACGCTTGTAAATCAGAACCTTTTAGGCAATGATACAGCCTTGCCCTAACCCGTCAGGGTGTTTCATGACATTCATTGATATCAGTCAACTTAAAGCAAGCTATAGCAGAAGGCAGGAGGCAGAGGGCTGGAGGCAGGAGGTAAAACTATTGCTAACTCTACTATTCACCCCATGCTTATGTCCTAACCTGTGTGACTACGGCTATAACTAAAACTCTTTTAAAATCTCGTTTCCAGCCAGAGGCTAGAAATGCTGCCTCCCATTAGGCATTCCCAATCTTCGACAGAGAGCGAGATAATCTGCTAAAAGCTTTTTCTAGACTGGCTTTAACCTGAAGTTGACATCAATGCAAGTTTTTGCACCTCTACAAATCTAGAAATAATTTGGGATAATTTATTTTTTGCAAGTCCCTGAAAGAGAAAGATAGTAAGATTCAAAGCCTCTTTTCTTTTAGGGAGATGTTAAAAATACTTCTAAAGATAGATTGACAATATATTTGTTCGTTGGATGTATCCTGTCTTCATAGCAAACTGGTTATAATTATTTTCCATCTCCTTTGGAAATGAAATTCTCATTTACACAGTATTTATATGGGACGTGTTCGTTCTAAATCTGACCTACCTACAAAAATCTGTCCGGTATGTCAACGTCCTTTCACATGGCGTAAAAAGTGGCAAGATTGCTGGGACGATGTGAAATATTGCTCAGAACGTTGTCGTCGTCGCCGTTCTGAAGCTCAAAATGAAACCAACCGCAATACAGACGCAAATAGCGCAAAAGATTAATGGAGTTACAGGTGCAACCTAAATTAATTATTCATGGAGGGGCTGGTAGTTCTCTTCACGGTAAAGGCGGATTAGAGGCGGTGCGCCGATCGCTGTATACAGTAATAGAAGAAGTTTATTCTCTACTATTGTCAGGAGCAACTGCCTCTGAAGCGGTGGTGCAGGGTTGCCTAATGCTCGAAGACAACCCCCGCTTTAATGCTGGTACTGGTTCAGTACTACAATCTGATGGACAAATTCGCATGAGTGCTTCCTTGATGGATGGTGCATCAGGGCGGTTTAGTGGTGTGATTAATATCTCGCGGGTGAAAAATCCGATTGATTTAGCGCAATTTTTACAAAGCTCGCCAGACCGAGTGCTATCAGATTTCGGATCGGCTGAGTTGGCGCGGGAAATGCAAATTCCCAGCTATAACGCTTTAACTGATTTGCGGTTAAAAGAGTGGATACAAGAGCGCCAGGATAATTTTAAAAGCACAATGGCTGGCGTGGTAGCAGAACCCGAACTGCTAGAAACCAGCAATGCCGGACGCGGTACTATCGGTGTAGTAGCTTTAGATGCATTTGGTAAGCTAGCTGCTGGCACTTCTACTGGTGGTAAGGGATTTGAGCGGATTGGCAGGGTAAGTGATTCGGCAATGCCAGCAGGTAATTATGCTACTAGTAATGCTGGTGTTAGCTGTACTGGCATTGGCGAAGATATTATCGATGAGTGTTTAGCCGCACGGATTGTAGTGCGTGTCACTGATGGGATGTCACTTAAGGAAGCCATGCAGCGATCCTTTGGGGAAGCCCACAAGAACAAACGCGATTTGGGAGCGATCGCCTTAGATGCTAGTGGAGCGATCGCTTGGGGAAAAACTAGCGAAATCTTACTCGCCGCCTACCACGACGGTGAAAAAATTGGTGACACCTTGGAATGGACTGGCAACGAACTGATCGGCTATTGTTGAATCAGTTTTAGCGCTTCGGCCAAAGTTTCCTGCTGCTCAACCATTGCAGCTAATTCTTGGGCTTCATAACGCCCCTCAAAAGCTTCTAGCGCCGCTCGTTTCAGTGCTACTTGATATCCTTGTTCCAGAATATCGATTAATTCTGCCTGATTCAAGTAAAAACCACCGGATTTGCGGCGCTTATTTATTTTGTTGATTTCACGTACTGTATTTTCTCTCAAAACATCCCAAGAGCGAGTAGAACGTTTTTCGGCTTTTTGTTTAATTAAATGGATGAGCAGAATTACACTATAACTATCAATTTTATTGATTTTGTCACCAAGGCTGATTTCTTCTAACTCATCCACCAACAGCAGCGCCTCATGAATTTTGCCTTGTTTTAGAAGTTGCCTAAGTTCTAGCAGTTCTTCCATCTTCTGTAATTAGTCGCTCTTGGATTTCAGAGGAGTCAGCTGTCTCAAAAAATAATCCCAATGCCTCAACCAAATTATTGCGTGCTTCTTTAATAGTGTCACCTTGGCTAGCAATATCTAATTCTGCACAAAGCGATACATAGCCCTTTTCCTGATGCTCAATAATCGCCGAGAATTTGTTTTGTTTTTCTCATCTTTTACCTTTAGTTTAATCAGCTAATCTGATGATTTAATGATCGCTTTATTGGCTTTTCTTGCGCCAAGCAGGTTTCACCACCTGACGACTACGGGCAATTACCAAAGAATCATCAGGTACATCTTCTGTCACAGTAGAACCAGCTGCGATATAGACATCATCTCCTAAAGTGAGTGGAGCCACTAAAACGCTATTGGCTCCAGTTTTTGTCCGATCGCCTATTTTGGTGGGATGTTTCTTCACGCCGTCATAGTTGGCAGTAATTGTACCAGCACCAATATTTACCTGATTGCCGACAACAGTATCGCCTATATATGACAAGTGTGCTGCATTGGTGCGATCGCCTAATTGCGTATTTTTCAATTCCACAAAATTCCCCACACGGCAACCTGCACCTACTTTTACCTGACCGCGCAAATGAGTATAAGGCCCAATTTGGCTTCCGGTTTCTACGGTGCTATTTATGACTACTGAATATTGCACTGTCACATTTTCACTTAACTGACTATTTTCAATTAAACTCCCTGGCCCGATGTGACTTCCTGTTTTAATTACCGTATTTCCCCGCAGGTGAGTTTGCGGTTCAATAATTACATCCGGCTGTAATTCCACTGTTTCATCAATGGTGATGCTTGTGGGGTCGATGAGGGTGACACCCGCCAGCATCCATTTTTCCTTAACTCGTTTTTGCAAAATTTCGGATGCTGTTGCTAGTTGCAGGCGATCGTTGATGCCAAGAATTTCTTGGTAATCTTCCACATCCACTGCCATTACTTGGCCCACCTGAGTCACGGCATCAGTAAGATAGTATTCTTTTTGGGCATTGTTTGTCTGGAGGTGGGGAAGCACCTTTGCCAAATCTGGCCAGCGAAAGCAGTAAACTCCAGCGTTAATCCGCTGATTTTGTCTTTGAGCAGCCGTACAATCCTTGTGTTCGACCATTTTCTGCACAATATTTTCATCGTTACAAAAAACGCGCCCGTAGCCTGTAGGGTCAGGTAGGTGCGAGGTGAGAATAGTGGCAGAGTTTTGATTTCGGATGTGAGTTTGTAACATCTGCTTAAGAGTTTCGCTGCGTATTAACGGTAAATCGCCGTTAAGTACCAGCAAATCTCCAGTGTAATTTTCCAAGTGAGGAAGTAATTGCTGGATAGCATGACCTGTCCCTAATTGCACACTCTGTTCGACAAACTCCAAACTGGGAATTGAATGTATGGCGGCTTGCACTTCCTCGGATTGATATCCCACAATCACGATTCGTCGTGAAGGCGAAAGTGGTTCTACACTTTCGAGAACTCTCTCTATTAGCGATCGCCCACCCAAAGAATGTAAAACCTTGGGTAAGCGTGATTTCATCCGTGTGCCGCGTCCTGCCGCTAGAATTGCTACGACTACCATAATTAGCTATCAGCTATCAGTGAAATTGTGATTAATGCTGTTGGTACTTTAAAATCTCGGCTCAAATCATACCAGCTAATTATAGAAGACTGAAAATATCAAAGGAGTCAAAATTCAAAAGTCGGTATAATTTCACTCTTCAAAAGCAAAGATTATCATAATACCAATTAGCGTTCATTACAGCAGCTACAAATCATTACTTTCTATTCCCCACTCTTCCCTTTTTGTTGACAAGAGTGAATAAACTCTGTAAATTGCTGCATTAGTTTCGGATTACGCCAACCGGAATCAGTTTCTTCTTGCATCACTAAAAGGGCTTCTGCTGAAGTAAAAGCTCTTTTGTAAGGTCGTTCACTAGTTAGGGCATCGTAAATATCAATTAACTGAAATACTTGCGCTAGGTAGGGAATATCATCCCCCTTGAGTCTATCGGGGTAGCCTGAGCCATCCCAACGTTCGTGGTGATGACGAATAATCGGAATTACACCGCGCATACTCCGTAGTGGTTGGCAGATTTTTTCTCCAATCAAAACGTGCTGCTGCATAATTTGCCATTCTTCGACGGTGAGTTTACCTTTTTTTAGCAGCACAGCATCGGGAATACCCACCTTACCAATATCGTGGAGATAACCACCCCACATCAAATCTCGAATTTGATAGCGTGAGAGGTTGAGGTATTCACCAAAAACTTGTCCTAGTTTTACTAAACGTTCGCAATGGTCCCCTGTATTGGGATCGCGACTTTCAATGGACATGGCAATAGAAAACAGTGCTTGTTCGGCATGGTCTAAATCTTCGTTCAGACGCTTCTGCCGCACCAAGGACTTTACACGCGCCGCTAGTTCCACCCGATCAAAGGGTTTGGTGAGAAAATCATCTGCCCCAACTTCAATTCCCCGAATGCGCGATCGCCTGTCATTTAATGCTGTAATAAAAATTACTGGGATTAACCTAGTCTGCTCATCCTGTTTAAGCAATTGGCACACTTCAAATCCATCCATTCCTGGCATCATTACATCCAGCAAAATCAAATCTGGTTGTTTTTGAGTTACCAATCCGACAACAATAGAACCACTGTCAGCCTCAATCACATCGTATCCTTCCATCCCCAAGAGGGCAACAGCAGTCATCCGACTGACGGCATGATCGTCAACTACTAAAACCTTCGGCGGATCTACTAAATCAAACCCATTCACTTTAGAACCTTTTGCTTGTAGTGTTTTAGAGACCAATGAATCATCACCACAATTAACATCAGATTTTATCCAAGAAGACATTGCTTGCCTATCTTCAAGCATAAAATCTCCTTGAGATGAGCCTAAAGAAGAATCCTCCGCATTTTGCGATTCTACGGCATAATTTGAACCGATACTCTTCACTGTGCTAATGGGGTTTGACCGATTAACAATTTTTTCTGTAAAGCCTGTATGGTTGGATTTGCATTGAATCACAAAGGCACTCCAAGTTTTTGCACAAGTTAGTTAACGGTGTCAGATTTTAAAAACAAATTTAAGATTCAACTGTATCTGAGTCAGAGTTTCGATATGGATTATGCATAATGTCAAGCCGCCGCTCGGAATTTTTTGCAGCATATATGTTTTATGTTACGAACAAGATGAATCTTGTTGTCAAATTTTTTGCTTTTAATTTCAGTATTATAAATTATCACAAATGTTCAATCAGGTTTTTTACGGAGATTTTTTAGCCTTGGGGCTTCAGAAAGCTTTATAATTAAATGCTTTATATCGAAATATCAGATTTTAAGTTTCAAGTTTTTATAGTAATCATTGTATCATGAAATATAAATGTTTTTACTTACTCAGTTAACGCAATACTGAGTAATGTTAAAAATTATGCAATCTTGGACACTAACATATAGATAAGCCATTCGGCTCGTAAAAACTCGTTAAATTAGGCTTCCAGTCCCTAAGTGTAGCATATTGTATGATATTGTAATCTAACTACAAATTAACTCCCATAAAATCCCTGCCTTGTGTTCCCAACAGCCACCTTTTTCGCCAATGGGAGGCAGGTTCCAGACAAGAGGTTTGTTGCTCTTGTTGTCGCCGCCTGACTATAACTTCGGTTGGATCGCTCAATTGAGGATCGCGATAGGGAATAGCAGCACGAGTTAGCAAATGTTCTTTTTCAACTTCTGAGAGGGTAGTGAGTGGAAAGTGGTATTTAGACTCAGCATTTCTAGAATGTGTTGCTACGGTACCAGGCGATCGCCTTCCTACGGGTGGGGTAGAAGATATCACCAAGCCAGCAGACAAAAGTGCTGTGCGTACAGCAGCAGCACAAGAATAGGTGGCTAATAAACCATCTGGATGTAAGCACAATGACAGCTGTTTAATAAATTCAACAGTCCATAATTGAGGACACTGTGGTGGTGAAAAGGGATCGAGGAAAATTGCATCTGCCCAGAAACCCAACTGAGGTATCAGCGTTATCGTAGTTCTAGCATCACCAATTAATAACTTCGCTTTCAGGCAAGGTGTTTGTACTTGATGCTCAAAAGCTAGCTTTTTCAAAATTTCAATATAGTTACAGTTCCAATTGTCAAATAACTGACGAGCGATCGCCGCTTGTGGTACTGCTGGATTCAGTTCTAAACCGATTACTTCAACACAACAACTAGGATTCACTGCCCAAATTGTTTGCAAAGCAGCAGCCGTGTTATATCCTAGACCATAACAAACATCTAATAGTCGCAAGACAGGTTTTTGCGCTACTATAGCCAGTTGAGTAGGTTCCACAAACTTGCAAAAACTTTCCTGCTGCGCTCCATAATGGCTGTGAAACGATTCACCAAACTCTTGAGAGACAAAGGTGAAAGAACCATCTGCTGTTAACTTAGGTGTAAAATTTTCTAAGTCTGACATCTTAACAAAAAAACTAAATAATGACTAATGCCCAATCCCCAATTTATTGTTTCACCAGCTTGGCTGTTTGAACATCTCAAAGATCCGCAAGTCGTTATTGTGGATTGTCGCTTTTCTTTAGCCGATCCACAACTAGGACAACAACAGTACCAAACAAGTCATATACAGGGGTCATATTATCTAGATTTGAATCAGGATCTTTCCAGTCCAGTGGGAAAGCATGGCGGGAGACATCCTTTACCTAACCCTAATGATATAGCTAACAAATTGGCAGCGATTGGGGTAAATTACCAAAAAAGTTTAGTTGTAGCTTATGATGATTCGCGCTTTGCCTTTGCGGCTCGTCTATGGTGGCTGTTACGCTATTTAGGACATGAGCAAGTAGTAGTATTAGATGGCGGGTTTGCTGGATGGCAAAAAGCTGGGTATTCTATTACAGATGTTATTCCTCCTCCCCGAATGGGCACGTTTGTCGCTCAGGTACAAACAGAAAAGGTGGTAGATATTACAGAGGTGAAAAGCTGGAAAGATAACGGTGAAGTAGTATTGGTAGATTCAAGAGACAGCGATCGCTATCGAGGCGAAGGAGAGTCTATCGATCGAATTGCCGGACATATTCCCGGCGCAGTCAACTATCCCTGGCAAGAAGTTACAAACTCTTCCGGCTACCTACTTCCTCAAGAAGAACAACGCCGTCGGTGGGAAAGGCTAGAAACAGCTGAAGAAATATTGGTATATTGCGGTTCTGGCGTTACTGCTTGTGTGAATTTACTTTCTTTAGAATTAGCTGGTATTAGCAAGGGTAAACTTTATGCTGGTAGCTGGAGTGATTGGATTTCTTATTTATAGTAATTGGGCATTGGGCATTGATTTTTGACAAATGACAAATGACAAATTTCAAAACCTACCTAATTGGAAACTGTAATTAATAGTGAAGAACCAGCCATCAAAATCAATGTTTTCGGCGGTTGAACTACCTAAACTTACTCCAGCCTCCATATTCATATTAATGGTGTCGGATATTTGGTAATTTAAGTGTCCAAATAGCCGATAAAATTCGTCTTCTCGATCGCGCTGTGTAAAGTCTGATAAATTCATTTGGTAGTCAATACCAACCTGGAGAGGCTTTTGCAAATAGTAGTTCAGAGACACCCAAAAGGAATTGATTATCCGATTACGACTTTGGGGGTCAGCAAAATTTACACTCAGTTGGTAGAAGCTATCTAGGGTTAATCTTGAAGTTAAGGTATCTCGGCGTCCCAAAGACAGTTGTAGGGAATTTTCATTTAAAAAACGATCGCCTGCTTTGAAGCTATCGAAGCGATCGCTGCTGTTGGCATAAAATAACTGTTGATTGCTCCAACTGATTTCTCCATACATTCGTTGGGATAGCTGCTGGTAAATACTGAGATTGAATCTCACTTGGTTATAATGATATTCTGACTGATTTATATAACGAATTAGATTGCCATCAATTGAGCCATTTACAAAAGTCTTAGATCCCAAAGGAAAATATGTAGAGGCTAATGTCAGTCCAGAAATAATTAAACCATCTTCTATGGGTCTATCATTTGAGGAAAAAATGTTACTCGTTTGAAAGTAACCGACACGTCCTTGTAGATAGCCGATAGGTTTAAATTGGGGTACGGGTTGTTCTGTCGGTGGTGGTAGCTGTTGTTCTAGAGGTCGTAACCGTACCCGTAACCCCAATTCGCG
Source organism: Nostoc sp. (assembly GCF_036917575.1). Lineage (GTDB taxonomy): Bacteria > Cyanobacteriota > Cyanobacteriia > Cyanobacteriales > Nostocaceae > Nostoc. The sequence continues at coordinate 100,980 of NZ_JBALDC010000090.1, forward strand.
ATCGCTATCAGATTCAAACGGTTGTTTTGGCGATCGTAGCAGTTCTATCAACCTCTCTCGCCTTTGAGAATACTCTATCTCAGGTAAATTTAATAGTTGCTCTTTTGAGTCTGAAGGAGATATGGGCACATTATTTGGCTGCGATTCTAGCTGTGGCGGGTCATTTTGCTTTTGAGTATCTGTAGGTTCTTCGGTTTGATCTGCAATTTGAGTTGTTTCTGGTGTTTGCTGTGCCAGATTTAACGGCATTGGAGAGTCTAAAGTATGTGACTCACTTGACAGCTTGCACAAAGAGCTAATTGCCTTTTGCTCCAACTTATGACATAACTGCTCATGAGTTAGCTGTATAGTTGCTAAATGATTAGGATGCCAAACATCTGTAATTGCAGATTCTGCCGCATTTACTCTAATGCAACACCAGCCTCCACCACTGGACGTTAACAAAATACAAAAAAACAAATTTTTCCAGTTCTTGAGTCGCATCTGGTTAGATCGCATTGATTGCGTTTGGCAAATGTAGACCCACAAGCTGTATCGGAAGTTCCGACTACAATGATACAGTTAATTGCATCTATTTTAGCTTTGTAGGTATATACTGAAACTACAAACTAAAATTGCTGCTTTTCGGATTTTCCCAGATTTTTTTGTAGAACTGAGATGGCCGATAAAATTGCTGCTTAAATTTTAGTAAATACAGCTAGTGGATAATTTCACAATAAATCATTAGCAAGTTATTGTCTTATATAATTAATGATCCTCTAACGGAACTGATTATAAAGAATTATATGTAAGGTATTTCTGATTTAATTATTTATATCAAATACTAGCTTTTAATTTACTACAAACTTGATTGCATACAATTTAAGTTTCCGAAGTAAAACTTAAATCAACTAAACACATATAGTAATCCAATTTGACTCATGAACTTGCTTACGTAGAGAAGAAACAGGTGGATATGAAAAAAGATAATAAAATATGTATGTGCTGAATTTTTTAAGAAAAAATATGAGTTATTTATTTTATGTATTAAATCTAAATTAAAATTTAAACTAATTTACTTAAATAAAAACCTCTTAAAAAAATTAGCATTAGCTTAAACTTTAATTTTTATGATATTAGTTGAAAGTTAAAACTTTTTAAACCATGTTTTATAAATCGTTTCCATTATTAGTGATTGGTTTGTGGGGAGTTATAGTACTGCCTCTGCCAAATCGGGTAAGCGCTACAACTCCTCTAACGCGAGCAGAGATTCAGAACCTCCGCAACATCGTACAACTGATACCCAAAGATAAATTGAAGAAACGTCCTGCACGCAAATTAGATGCAATGATCCCTGGGGACGGGTTGTCAACGGGTCGAGCTTCCCTAGCAGATTTGCGTTTTAACGATGGCTCTTTGGCACGAGTTGGAGAACAAGCGTTATTTCAATTTTTGCCAAAGACTCGTGACTTTAGACTGACAAACGGGACTGTGTTGTTGCTCATCCCACCAGGAAGGGGGCAAACACGTATACAAACACCAAATGCAGCAGCAGCAATTCGTGGTTCAGCATTATTTGTACGCTACGACCAACAAACAGACACCACAATTGTAGGTGCGCTGACAGATAGCGGCATTGAAGTTTCTAACAAGAAGTCTGAAACTCAGGTGTTGAAAGCAGGGCAAATGGTGATTATAGTTAAAGGCGAATTTCAGAGGTTATATGATTTTGATCTAAGAAGTTTTTATGAAACGAGCCAGATGGTTCGGGAACTTGATTTGAACAGGGAGAGTCCTGTGCCTACACCTGATCCTGCAATCAAAAGTGTTCAAGCCGAAACTGCTGCTGCTTTGGAAGCACAGCCACCTATAAAAGGCGAGGGAGTAATTGAAAACCCCTCTTTTGTGCAGCTAACTCCTAGTCCTTCAAATCCGTCTAGTAGTAAAGACAATACTTCTGCAAACTCTTCAGAGAAAACAGGACAAGCCTCGACAAATACTAACCAGCAGAGTGTACCAAGTAGTAACAGCAAAGTAAGCACTGAGGATAGTAGCGTTAATGCTGATTCTAATTCAACCCTAACACCAACTCAAAACTCGTCAACAGAAAACCCGACAAATAAAAATCCGCAAAATAACACATTACCAATCAGCCCAACAGAACCAACACCCGTAACCCCAACAGAACCAACATCTGTAACCCCAACACCTGTAACCTCAACAGAACCAACACCCGTAACCCCAACACCCGTAACACCCGTAACCCCAACACCCGTAACCTCGACAGAGCCAACACCCGTAACCCCAACAGACTCAACGCCGGTAACACCAACACCTGTAACCTCGACAGAGCCAACACCTGTAACCCCAACAGACTCAACGCCGGTAACACCAACACCTGTAACCTCGACAGAGCCAACACCCGTAACCCCAACAGACTCAACGCCGGTAACACCAACACCTGTAACCTCGACAGAACCAACACCCGTAACTCCAACAGATCCAACGCCCGTAACACCCGTAACACCAACACCTGTAACACCCGTAACACCTATAACTCCAACACCTGTCACTCCAACACCCGTAACACCTGTAACTCCAACACCTGTAACTCCAACACCCGTAACTCCAACACCCGTAACTCCAACACCTGTAACTCCAACACCTGTAACACCAACACCCGTAACACCAACACCCGTAACACCAACACCCGTAACACCAACACCCGTAACACCAACACCCGTAACACCAACACCCGTAACACCCGTAACTCCAACACCTGTAAGACCTGTAATACCCGTAACACCAACACCCGTAACACCCGTAACTCCAACGGACTCTCCAAGTACATAAAGATTGCTAATGGGGTAAAAAAATGCTCTGCAAATGCCGAAGGCAGTAAGTTTTGTCATAATGTTGCGTAAGTTTTGTGAAACTTAGCTTCTCCAATGCAGTAGCACAGACTTATGCTTGACCACGGGCAGAACTATAACAACTTTTAACTACTGCCTTCTTTATAGCCGCCAAAGCAAAAAGTGATATTCCCTACGACCAGATGGCATCTGCTAACGCTAGATTAAATCAAGGACAGGACTTACACAGGATTCACAGGATATCCTTATATAGTTCAATCAGTTTCTGTGTGTAAGTTCCCAGGAACTAACTTGTTGCTAAAGAGAACATAAAGTTATGACTTTTGATTACGACCTGTTTGTTATTGGTGCGGGTTCTGGAGGTTTGGCGGCTTCCAAACGAGCGGCTAGCTACGGCGCAAAAGTGGCGATCGCTGAATATGATTTAGTTGGTGGCACTTGTGTGATTCGCGGTTGCGTTCCCAAAAAACTCATGGTCTATGGCTCTCACTTTCCTGCACTATTCAGTGACGCTTCCGGCTATGGCTGGAAAGTGGGTAATGCGGAGCTTGACTGGGAATATTTCATTACATCTATCGATAAGGAAGTTCGACGACTATCACAACTACACATCAACTTCTTAGAAAAAGCTGGAGTAAAACTATTTTCCGGTCGCGCCACATTAATAGACCCCCACACTATAGAAGTTGATGGACGTAAAGTTACAGCAGACAAAATTTTAATTGCTGTTGGTGGGCGTCCCGTCAAGCCAGATTTACCTGGGATGGAACATGGCATTACCTCCGATGAAATCTTTCATTTAAAAGAACAACCGAAACACATTGTTATTATTGGCGCTGGCTATATCGGCACGGAATTTGCTTGTATTATGCGCGGTTTGGGTTCTGAGGTGACACAAATTACCAGAGGTGAAAAGATTTTGAATGGGTTTGATGAAGATGTCCGCATAGAAATTGAAGAGGGTATGACAAACCACGGAATTCGCTTGATTAAGAATAATGTGGTGAAAGCAATTGAACGTGTCCCAGAAGGGTTGAAACTGACTTTATCAGGAAACGACCAAAAACCACTAATTGCTGATGTATTTTTAGTAGCGACCGGTCGAACCCCCAATGTAGATGGATTAGGTTTAGAAAACGCTGGGGTTGATGTTGTCGCCAGTTCTATCGAAGGGCCTGGATACCCAACCACAAGTGCGATCGCAGTTAATGAATATAGTCAAACTAGTCAACCAAATATCTTTGCTGTTGGCGATGTCACCGACCGAATCAATTTAACTCCCGTAGCCATTGGTGAAGGTCGCGCCTTTGCCGATAGTGAATTTGGGGATAATCGCCGCGAATTCAGTCACCAAACTGTGCCCACAGCCATATTTTCTAACCCAGAAGCCGCAACAGTCGGCTGGACAGAAGCCGAAGCACGAGAAAAACTCGGTGATGCCGTCAAAATTTTTCATACTCGCTTCCGCGCCATGTATCACAGTTTGACTGGTAAGCAAGAGAAGACAATGATGAAGTTGGTGGTTGATAGCAACACCGACAAAGTTCTAGGCGCTCACATGGTAGGTGAAAGTGCAGCTGAAATTATCCAAGGTGTAGCGATCGCACTCAAGATGGGCGCAACTAAAAAAGACTTTGATGCCACTGTGGGTATTCATCCCTCATCAGCAGAGGAATTTGTCACATTGCGGTAATAAGAGTTATGGGTTATGAGTTGAATAAAGAAATTCATAACTTAAAACTTACAACTCTTAACCATTAACAATCTTGGATTACATATATCTTCACGGCTTTGCTTCTGGTCCTAAATCTGCTAAAGCGCGAGATATAGGCGATCGCTTTACCCAAATTCAGACAAAGCTGAAAATTCCCGATCTCAATGCTGGCGATTTTTCCCAATTGACAATTACTCGTCAGCTCGCTCAAGTTGCCGCAGAATTTAGCAATGATTCTATACCAGTAACGCTCATTGGCTCAAGTTTGGGTGGTTTGACTGCTGCCCACTTGGGACAACAAAATTTACAAGTGCAACGCTTAGTTTTGCTAGCACCAGCTTTTGAGTTTTTATCCCATTGGTTGCCCAAACTAGGGGATGAAGAAGTACAGCGTTGGCAGCAAGAAAAATATATCATGGTCTACCACTATGGAGAGCAGCGATCGCTTTCCTTAAGTTACAATTTCGTTACAGATGCTGCCCAATATCAAGAAAAGCTTTTGCAACGCCCTGTCTCCACACTGATTTTGCATGGCAAAAAGGATGAAGTTATTCCGATTGAAGCTAGTCGTGACTTTGCTCAATCGCGTCCTTGGGTGGAATTAATCGAACTCGACAGTGACCACGCCTTGGGTAATGTTATGGAAGAAATTTGGCAAGCAATTCGCCTCTTTTGCCAATTACCTTGAAGTTGTAAAATATTAGACTTACACATAACTAATGTTCTTAGTCATTTGTCCTTTGTTAGTTACTAATGACCAATGACTAATGACCAATGACTAAAATTATGCTTCCCTTCATTCGGTCAGATTTAGCCCAATTCACCGCCTACAAACCTCATCCTAGCAGCGATACAGCCGATTCTGTCGCCACACAGTTCGATCGGTTAGATACGAATGAAAGCCCCTACGATTTACCACCTGAGTTAAAAGAGAAGTTGGCGTGGACGTATCAGCAAGTAATTGAAACAAATCGTTATCCTGATGGCGGACATGAAACACTTAAGGATGCGATCGCAGAGTACGTTAATCAGTCAGCCGCCTTCTCATCATTGTTGTTTACTGCTGCCAATATTTCTGTTGGTAATGGTTCAGATGAACTAATCCGCTCTTTATTAATCGCCACCTGTCTAGGAGGAGAAGGGTCAATTTTAGTTGCCAATCCCACTTTCTCTATGTACGGGATTTTGGCGCAAACTTTAGGGATTCCTGTAGTGGCAGTAGGGAGAAATGAAACAAATTTTGAAATTGACATCAGCGCTGCACAGTCTGCGATCAAACAAACTCAAAATCCTCCGATTCGCGTAGTTTTCGTAGTACATCCGAATTCGCCGACTGCCAACAGTTTAACTGAGGCAGAGTTGGTATGGTTAAGAAGTTTGCCAGAGCATATTCTGGTAGTAATTGATGAAGCTTACTTTGAATTCAGTCAAACTACCTTAGTAGGTGAATTAGCACAGCGTCCTAATTGGGTAATATTACGTACTTTCTCTAAAGCTTTCCGGTTGGCATCTCTCCGTATTGGTTATTGCGTTGCTCATCCCGAAGCGATCGCCATTTTAGAAAAAGTTCGCTTACCCTATAATCTCCCCAGTTTTTCCATAGCAGCAGCATTAGTTGGTTTACAAAATCGTACACTCTTGCTGGAATCAATTCCCCAAACCCTGAGTGAACGAGCCAAACTCATCAAAATTTTATCCCAGCAACCAGAACTACAAATTACCCCAAGTGCTGCCAACTTTATTTACCTGCGTCTTAAACCAAATGGCTTTGATTCACAAGAAGTTGCTTTAAAAACTTTCCACCAGAAACTTAGAACACTGGGCACTATTGTGCGGCACATTAGTGGGGGATTGCGAATTACTGTCGGAACAATAGAAGAAAACGCCCGCACCGTTAATCGAGTAGAAGCTGCTTTGGCCAATTTGTCATCTTAGCAATTTACTTAGTAGTTAAATCTGCTATTCGCCTCACTGCCCAAACGGCGAACTACTCCTACTGTTTGTGGTAGCACACCCACTAAAAGAGCAAAAGCAACATCCGGCAAAAGAGCCACTATTTCTGGTGGAAAGTATTGTTCAAATTGATCGAGAATTTTCTGGACTCGCTGCTCAGGAAGTGGGTTTTCTGTAATTTGTTTGATTAATCGAATCCACTGTCGCCTAATCAAGTAAGCCTTCTGGCGTTCTTCATTAGATTCAGGAGTTAATAAAGAAAGATTACCTATAGGCAGTGCCTTTTGGCAATCACAATCGTAATCCCCACCCACAGCAGCACCAGGCCCAGCAAATTCTGCATGGTAGCGTTTAAAGAGTATCAATCCATTTCGCCTACGACTATTGACAATGAAAACTTCTCCACTGTGCAAACGTGTAAGGATATCCGAGCCTTGCGATTGCTCAGTTCCGTCTGACATGACAACAGAGTCAAGGAAAGTTGTTTCAGGGTAATAAGTTGATACCATAGAGGTCTGATAGCGTCGATGCTGTTCGCTATCCATGTTTTTTAAACTTTTAATGAATGTTGTTGTAGTATGCACTTCAAAACGGAATTAACTGTTATGTCAAATCAAGTTTTTGAATTCTTTTCTTATCAAAACTTTTCTGGTCAATCCAACTAAAAATAGCAGCAATTAGATAGGCATTGTTTCAGTAATTTAGTGATTATATTTTAAAAGATATAACAAGATTTGTCTGTAAACTCTACTAATGTTTTCTTAAAGTTTTTATAAAGATGAATATCTTAATTACAAAGTTGTTATGAGGAGATAATTATTTTTGGAAACGTAATTTTCCCTATCTTGCCATTATAGTGCATTTTTATCTATATCGAATGCTTTAAAAAATTTGTTAACCACAAATACCATAAGATTAAGTTTAACATTTTTTAATATTAAAAATATTTGCTAATTAAGATAACTATTTTTGTAAGGAGGAGAAGGATTTTTGTAAAAATTTAAAATAAGATATTCTTTTTTAGAAGAATTATTAAAAGTTATTTACTCGCTTCGGAAATTTACATATTTTAGTTTTTATCTATAGGACTCCTATTTGATTGGGTGAAAAAACTCAGTCCAATTCCAAAAGCATTCTTTATCGCTGCTTCTTGCTTGCTAAACCAAGTAAGTTCTCCAAATTCAAGCGAATTTCTATAGATATTTAGCTAATATTGACTGGATTTGTAATAAAACCTCGTCCATTTTAAAACCGGAAGTTCTTAAAAGGACTATATTATAACGTTGTAGCTTGGGTTCTAAGCTTTTTTTAAGTCTAAATAACTATGATTTTCAAGGTAGACGTGGTTTAGGCTAGTTTGTGTTTGATTACCGCTATAAGTTACAAACTTTATCAAATTTAATTGGAATGGAAAATAAAACTTGACAATTGTCAAAACACAATTTAGATAATGGAATCAGTACTCAGGTGCTTGTGTAATAACATCTGGCTTGAGCGTCTTAGAATAAATGTATTCCAATTAGATTCGACTTTATACACTCGATATCCCAGCTTGAAATAAAGCTGTCGTGCTTGATAGTTATTTTCTAAAACATGGAGATATAAGTCTTTAAATCCCCACTCGCGAGAAACTTTTTCACAGTTAGTAAGCAATCCTGAAGCCACACCATGTCTACGGTACTTTGGGTGAACCGCTAAATTAGATAAGTAAGGAAAACCTACACCAACCTGGCTCCATGAATCACTACTATAACGTACACCCAGTTCCACACTTCCCACTAAGTTATTAGCCTCACCAGTAGTAGATTCAAGGGCAACTAAGCAAATATGACGGGGCGTGGGTGATGCCATCCGATGCCTTAAGTCTTCGTAAATACCTAGACGTAGCAACGGGAAAGCCCATCCCCATATACCGTTGTGGGAGTGAAAGCTTTCAGTAATAATTTCGGAAACATCAATCAAATCAGCCGATGTAGCTGTACGAATTTGGAATTGGTAGGAAGCTGGATCGATTGGCTGTTGGTGGTATGGATGAAAAAACCGATATTTCAAGGCTAGTTTAGTATTGATTTTATTCAACAAAAATTTTCTCAAATATCCTAAAACAAGATTTAAACTAAATCAAAACTTTAGAGTTGTCCAGGAGATTTAACTGATACCAATGTTGCTAATTCACTTTTGCTTGTCGATTAAACAAATTTTTACAGTTTAGTTTGGAGTTTTATAACCTGCATTTATAAAAAAGTATTAGGAGTTATAACTTCATAAATCTATAACCTTAAATTCAGTAGATTCATTGCATCCCTCGTTTTAGGTAGCCAGAATATCAAACTGATTGCCACAAAAGCATCTGTAAAGTGATAGAGCTTTGTATGAGTGGGCAGAGGAATAGCATAACTTGTCTGTAAGCAGCATCTTTGAAATTGTTAAGTAAGTACACTATTGGCAAACTCTGGTTTTAAACCACCCTTGCTTGTAGTACTGAACTTGTTTTTGCAGTTGCTGCTACACTGACACTACTTTGCTACCAAGTCATTTAAATAGGCTGTATAAGTACTGGGACAAGAATCTGCAAGGTTCTCTAATCCCTAATATCCAAGCCTTCAACGACTACCACTTGTCTTAATGATAGTTCTGATTGCTAAATTAGAAAAAGGTATTTGTCTAATAGTATACTTTGGCTTTAAATCTTAATTATTCTAATTTGGCTGACTCTACCATGACTACCATAAATAAAATTTACCTGCAAGTGTTATTACAACAGCTGCAAAGGGAAAACTTAATATGCAGCTTATATGGATTTTTCAGCTGGCTATGAGCGCTGTATGTATTATCAGACATTGCTCACAGAAGGTGAAAAAAGATTTGGCAAGCAAGCGTCGACTCCATAACACTAAAACTGACAATGAAAGTAATTACGCTGCACCAACGCAAACGGTAATCGGTACAAGCAATTGAGACGAATTACTGGGAGTAAACGCTCCTACAATCAGCAGTCATGTAGCCAAACAGTCTTATTGGTCGAAATGCTCTGCTCTTACCTGACTCAGAAAAATCCTTACCTGATCAGATTATTCTTTATCCGACTGCCGTTGCAGCAGGAAAGCGGTGCATGAAATCCCAAGCAAACAGTAAGCCTAAAATTTTGGTTGTCGATGATGAACCAGACAACCTTGACTTGCTTTACCGCACTTTCTATCGTGATTATAAGGTGCTAAGGGCAACCTCTGGCCCTGCGGCCCTCGATCTGCTGGCTCAAGAGGGAGAGATAGCGGTGATCATCTCCGATCAGCGGATGCCAATGATGAGCGGTACAGAATTTTTGAGCCTGACAGCAACTCAATATCCAGATATTATCCGGATTATTTTAACTGGCTACACCGATGTCGAAGACTTGGTGGAAGCAATCAACGCTGGTAAGGTCTTTAAATATGTCACTAAACCGTGGGAAGCAGAAGAACTCAAAGCAGTGGTACGCCAAGCTTTGGATACTCACAATGTCCTCAAAGCTAGAACCCGCGAACTTACCCGCACGCTCCGTCAAGAATCGCTGCTGAATACCGTTACCAATACGATTCGCAGTGCTTTAGACTATAGACAAATTTTGCAAGCAATTGTAGATACAGTAGGTCACATGTTGGAGGTGGATGTTTGTCTACTACGTCCCTTCCAAGATGAGCAGTTGGCGGATAAAGGGTTTATTTATCAGAAGCCTCTTTCTGAAGAGGCAGTGCAAAAGAGCAAAAAAGAAGTGGCACTAAGTCTTTCCCCTCTGCCTGCCATATCCTCTGCTCCCTCTCTATCTCTTTTGGCTCAGACGGTGTGGGAAACCCGCGAAGTCCAGGTAATTCATGATGCGATTGATGATGAGCGCATTCACGGTAACACTCCCGAACTGCGCGAGCGTGCGGAAGCTTTTGCTGCTGCTAACATTTGTTCTAGTTTAGTTGTGCCATTGATCTGTCAACAAGAACTGATGGCAGTCCTAGCATTGCACCAGTCTTCTCTGCCTCGCTTCTGGAGTGATGATGAGGTGCAGTTAGTAATGATGGTAGCAGATCAGGCAGCCTTAGCTTTGTCTCAAGCTTATGCTTACGAACAAGTACGTGCCCTTGCCAAGCGAGAGAGCTTGATTAATACGATTACTAGCGCGATTCGCTCTAGCTTAGATCCTCAAGATATTTTTGCGGCAATTACCCAGCAATTGGGACAAGCTTTACAAGTTGATGGCTGCGTCTTGTCTTTGTGGACAGAGGAAGATGAGTTTGTTGAGTGTGTGGGCTTGTATGACAGTTTTCAACATATAGAAAATTTACGATTACCAGCCGCAGTCCATAATTTAAGTAGCAATAATCACCTTCCAATTCTGAGATTACCCTATTCTCAAGCATCTATACAGGAGAATCCCATCCTCCAACAAATGCTACAGACACATCAACCTGTGGTAATTGGTAATGTAAGTCATTCTCACTCTGATGTGCGGGGTTTTGATTTGCCTTTAAAAATGCCAGCGCGATCGCTAATGTTTGTGCCATTATTAGCCGATGGGAAATGTATTGGTAGTATTACTTTGCATGAAGGTAAAAAAATACGCCAGTGGTTGCCATCTGATATTGATTTGGCCAAAGCAGTCGCAGCGCAAGCCGCGATCGCTGTCCAGCAGTCACACTTATATCAAAAAACTCGTCAACAAGCCGAACGCTTACTAGAATTAGACAAACAAAAAACCGAATTTTTCCAAAATATTTCCCATGAGTTTCGCACACCGATTACCTTGATTCAAGGGCCTTTAGAGTCGGCAGTGGCGGCTGGTGAGGGATTATCTTACTCTCAAAGTGCGATCGCCCTGCGTAACTCCCGCCGTCTGCTGCGACTGGTAAATCAACTTCTGGATTTACAACGCCTGAATGCCGGGAGAATGCAGCCTAGCTTCCATCCTTGCGATTTAGTGGAATTTGTCAGCCAAATAGTGGAATCTTTTCGTCCCTACTGCGAGAAAAAGAGACTGCATCTCGTTACTCAGCTAGATGAATGTTCGACGGTGTACTTAGACATGGAAAAATTTGACAAGGTGGTTTATAACCTTTTGTCAAATGCCATGAAGTTTACTCCTGAAGGTGGCACGATTAGTGTTCGACTAAAATCTGAGCGCGATCGTTGCATCTTGCAAGTACAAGATACTGGAATTGGTATTGTTAAAGAACAAATTCCTCACCTATTTGAGCGCTTTCGCCAAGCTGAAGGTTCAGCAAATCGCTCCTATGAAGGCAGTGGTCTAGGTTTAGCTTTAGTTAAAGAATTAGTAGAATTACATGGTGGTCAAGTCACTGTGGAATCAGTTTATGGTGAAGGTACAACCTTTAGTTTATGGCTGGTGACTGGAAATGCTCATTTACCTGCACAGCAAATACTAGAGACGCCTACTGAACTAAATACGAGCCGCGCTAGCGTAGAATTGGCTGATTTAGAACTAGTAGAGTCAACAACAGAAAATATTGAAGATATTACAATAAACCTCTCCCCCAGTGTTGATATTAAAGACTCAGCACTTAAGACTCAGCACTCAATTTTAGTTGTAGATGACAACCCTGATTTGCGAACCTATGTATCTGAAATTTTCCGCCGTAATGGCTATCATGTACAGACAGCTCGTAACGGTCATGAAGGGCACAGTAAAGCTAAGGAAATTATACCCAGCTTGATTGTGACTGACCTAATGATGCCCTTAGTGAGCGGACTTGAGATGATTCAGATGATCCGTAATGAGGAGATATTGAAAGGAACACCAATCATTCTGCTAACAGCGAAAGTAGATGAAGAAACCCGCATCGAAGGTACAGAACATGGTGCGGACGCTTATTTAGCAAAACCATTTAACGATCGGGAACTTTTGGCGGAAGTTCGGAATCTTTTAGCATTGAAAGAAAATGAACGGCGAATCGTGGAGTTAAATACTTATCTAACAGAATCGGTGCTAAAGCGCTTTTTGCCTGCTGTATTGGTGCAAAAAGCCGCAACCGGAGATTTAACGTTAGATTTGCGTCCAGAACCACGCTTAATTACAGTTTTGTTTAGCGATATTGTGGGTTTTACACAGCTAGCCAATACTCTCAGATCCCGACGAGTTGCAGAGTTGCTAAATGAATATTTAGAAGCCATGACTAAAGTTGTCTTTAGCAATGGCGGCACTGTAGATAAATTTATGGGAGATGCTATCTTAGCTTTATATGGAGCGCCGGAAGAACTAACTCCTAACGAACAAGTACGTCGTGCGATTAATACAGCAAGAGCAATGCACCGCTCACTGGCTGACTTGAACCAGCGCTGGCGAGAGCAAGGTGTATTCGATAGTGGCAAACTTACTAGCGTACAGTTTCGGTGCGGTATTCACCAAGGTACTGCTGTTGTGGGGATGTTTGGTGGCGCTGAACGTGCCGATTATACTGCTATTGGCCCAAGTGTGAATATTGCTGCAAGGTTGCAAGCTGCTGCTGTTCCCGGTACAATCCTGGTTTCTGCTGCCGTAGCAGATTATTTACAGGAAGGAGAAATTACTAAAGGTAGGCCGCTAGAACTTAAAGGAGTAGATGAAACAGTTTTGACTTTCGCTGTTTCACCAGAGGTAATGGTTAATCGCTAAAATTTAGACTGGTATTTTAAAGCATTACCAATGAGTAAAAGTGCATAATCATATCCAGTTTATATAATATGACACCATCGGTTGCAGACAAAACACCAATTCCAGCCAACGTCTGGAGACGACACACCGATCCACCAGGTTTGTGGATTTTTGTTGTTATCAGTTCAGTCTCTCTGCACTTGCTGGTGTTCTGGCTGATGCGCTCATCTAATGCATTTAGTCTGTGGTTTCCTCAGCAAAATCAGTCTGCTGTTCCTATTGAATTGATAGACATTACTCCTAAAACAAAATCAATAATCAAATCAAAACCAACAGTCAAAGTAGTTTCGTCAAAGCCATTATCCTTAACTCAAAAATTTGTACCAACACGTTCATCACAAACAGCACGAACTACACCTAAAAATGAAGATTTTGACGCGATAAATTCCCTTAAGAATCTCCAGAAAAAGAGCCGAATTTCTGCTTCTCAACCTAATAGTCAACCCTCTAGACAACAGATAGTTCCTACGCCAACACCGAAACCTACACCTAAAGCCACACCGAAACCTATAGCTAAACTCACACCGACACCTACACCTAAAGTCACACCGACACCTACAGTCCCAATCGGTAATTTACCTTGGAAACGTCGTCAAGAAATTAAACTGGGAAAGGGAACGCAACTACCAACAGGTATTTCATCAAATCAACCAGTTTCAGAACCAGAAAATAGGGAAACTCCAGGAACTTCGACTCGGGAAACTCCAGCAACTCCAACTAGGGAAACTCCAGGAACTTCGACTAGAGAAACTCCAGCAACTTCGACTGGGGAAACTCCAGCAACTCCGACTAGGGAAACTTCAGCAACTCCAACAAGGGAAACTCCAGCAACTTCAACTGGGGGAGCATCGGTAGCAGTAGTAGCTCCCTTATCTAAAGATGAAGTTATTAGCTTGATACAATCAAGAGGATTCCGACAAGATGCTTTACCCGACGTTATCGCTTTATACAGAGGAAGCAATACAAAACAATTAGACCCAAGTTTTCTTGTCCACAATTCTGGACTTGAAGCAGCACAACTCTTGGCTAGCTTAATAATCGATAATAATGGTAATTTTAAACAAGCCGTAGTTCTAGAAATAGAACCAGCAACACTGCAAAGTGAAAAAAGCACATACGAGCAAGTCCTCAATGAAGTTTTCAAAACAGAAAACTTTATTGCTGCCCACAATAACGATGGCACAAAACCAGAATTGAGCAATCTATATGCCAGGATCAAAATTCAACCCGCTAATTCCAACTAAATACTTGAATTTTGGCAAAACCTGTGTTACGTTTATAGGGTTGGAAATTTGCGGGTGTAGTTTAGTGGTAAAACTATAGCCTTCCAAGCTATTAATGCGGGTTCGATTCCCGCCACCCGCTTAGAAAAACTCTTAAATATACGAGTCTAAAAACTAAGTCTGAATATTGTTCAAACAATTAGTTAAAAAGCAATTCGCAATTTTGCAGTACACAGAAGTAGCTTGAAACTAAGAGTAGCCTAATTCAAGACAAGATGAGAAATCAGCAAAACTTTCTTCAACAACATTTGCATTTTGGCTACCTGTTTGTTGTTTGATAGTATTCTGGAAACTGCCAAGACGTTTTAATTTTTTGGACTTTAGAATTGCTGTTAATTGAGATTTTCTAGGCGAATGCGTGGATCGGCTGCTTTGAGCATCAAATCGGCGATTAAATTGCCAACAATCAGCAGTACTGCGCCCATTACTAAGCTTGCCATTAATAAATATAAATCTTGAGCTTGTAAAGCCTGTAGAGTCAACCTCCCTAAACCGGGCCAGTTGAAGAAAAATTCGGCGATGAAGGCACCATTTAATAAACCAGCTAATTCAAAACCTAATAAGGTGATTAAGGGATTTATGGCGTTGCGGAGTGCATGAACGTAGATAACGCGGTTTTCTGGCAAACCTTTGGCACGAGCGGTTTGGATGTAATCTTGACGCAGAACATCCAATAATTCGCCGCGAGTGATGCGTTGCAAACCTGCAAAACTAGTAATTGAAAGTGCGATTGTGGGTAAAATCATGTGCCAGCCGATATCTAAGATTCTGCCAAACCACGATAGTTCTGAGTGATTGATGCTAGTCATGCTACCCACTGGGAAAAACGGCGAGGTGATTTGGGCTAAAACCAGCAGCGCTAAGGCAGTGATGAAACTGGGAAAGCCTTGTCCGGCATAACTAATCACCTGTAAAATCCGGTCTGCTGGCTTATTTTGTTTAACAGCCGCAAAGATCCCTAGAGGGATGGCGATCGCCCATGTGACAATTAAAGATGCGATCGCTAATAGCAAAGTCGCTGGTACTCGTTCCCACAACAGCGATGCAACTGAACGTTGATAAATAAAACTCGTGCCAAAATCTCCTTTGGTTAAGATTCGCCATAGCCACAGCCAAAATTGTTCTGGCCAAGACTTATCCAGACCAAACTGCCGTTTGATTTCCTCAATTCTTTCAGGAGATATCTTCGGATTTTGCCGCAGCGTATCTACATAATCACCAGGAGCGAGTTGAATGATGAAAAACGACACCGCTGACGCTAACAATAAAGTTAACAGTGCCTGCAATACTCGCTTTGCCACATAAACAAAAGTTTCACTCGTGACTAGCTCGATTAGCCAATCCCGACCTGTCTCTAAGGAAATTTTCGTAGATGTCATTTCTATTTTGTCCTTTGTCATTTGTCCTTTGTCCTTCGTCATTTGCCAGTTGTTTTGCTATTGACCAATGATTAATGACAAAAGACAAATGACTAATATTCAACTAAAGAGATAATCGGTACGTCTGGTAAATGCGTACGCCCTTGTAAATCCCGTAGCTCGATAATAAACCCAAACCCTACTAATTCGCAGCCAATTTTCTGCACCAATTTGGCTGTGGCACTCGCTGTTCCACCCGTGGCAATCAAATCGTCCACAATCAAAACTCGGCTACCTTGATGTAAAGCGTCTTGATGCACTTCTAGGCAATCTGTACCATACTCTAGTTGATATTCAATTGAATGAACGGCTGCTGGTAACTTGCCTTTTTTGCGGATGGGAATAAAACCAGCTCCTAATTTATAAGCTAAAGGTGAACCAAAAATGAATCCTCTCGACTCTATACCAATGACATAATCAACTGTTATTCCAGCTTCATTGCATTTTTGTGTTAAAAAGTCAATAGTGTAGCGCAGTCCTTCTGGGTCACGCAGTAAGGTAGTAATATCTCGAAATAAAATTCCCGGTTTCGGGAAATCTGGGATGTCACGAATGAGAGACTTTAAATCCATAAAATGGGGAATGGAGAGTAGAAAATGGGGCATCGGGAATGAAGTAGATAAATTAATCAGCAATGCCCAATGCCCAATTTCAGATACCTGAAAAATCGTACACTATAATGTCATACGCTGGGGTCGAGGCTGAAACTTCGCCTTTCATTGACGATAATTAGAATCTAAATCAAGCTATAAAAGGTATTGCAGTAATAAATGAGGTGAATTTAGTTATGTTTTAAAATTTTGATTTCAATATAGGGAAAACTTTGAGTAGAAAGAGTTAAGTAATGTATATATCAAGTAGTCATGCTACTGCCACAAGTCTAAGGCTCAAGTCTTGGCTACCAATCTTAAATTTGTTTTATCTAGTCTGTTGGAACCGCACAAGGTATTTATAGAATGAATGTTTCAGCAAGTTTAACGCCGTTCAACAGTCGAACCCAAGACTCACTGCCGATGATTCTAGACACTTTACCAGATCCTGCGATCGCCTCCAAAACCTGTCCTCGCAGAACCAGGCTGCAAATTGACCTGATTTTACTGGCAATTGAAGCTTTAGAGCTTGGTGGTTCGGAAGCAATCCTGGCTTTTGCTCAAGAGTTGGATCTTAAAGGAATTGTTAAAGATAGGGTAAATTTATGGCGGATGCGTAGCTCTAACCCGCTACGAAGAGCGCATATACGCCGTCCCTTAACTATTATGGAAGCAAAAGCTCTGGTGGTCATTGCTTGCTACATAGCACGGCGTTTAACTGTTGTCATCCGTCAGTTATTAATGATATGTCAACAAATGGAAGAAAAACAGATTCCATTAGAACAGAATTTGCGACTATCTAATTACCTAGAGCGGTTTAGAGCGCATTTTAAAAGCCGAATGAATGCTCGACGTTCTGGTGTACTAGCATTAACTTCTGATGCAAAATTAGATGCGCTAGCAATAAATTTGTTAGGACAATTACTCTTTTGTACTGGTACTGCTGGAATGCAGCGGTTCTGGATTAGTCTTTTTGACGGTGAAGTGGAATGAATATTCAACGTAAGTACAGTCTACCTAATTGTACTCTTCTTTTAGAAGGGTTAAGTGATGTCACTAGGGCTGCACAGTTCCAGGAAATGCGCCCAGAATTATCAATATTGGTAAATGCAGAATGTTATTTATCTGGTTACAATCAACCTCTAACGGGAGGGCGGGAATTTTTTGAAAGTTTGGTGAGGGCTGTTAGTGGTTACGCCCAAGAATTTCTGAGTAGCGTATCCAATCCGCAAGCACATAACCAAGAATCGGAGCTAGTAGAGTTTCAAAAAATTGACGGCAACCTCCACAGGTTAATCATACATTCAGAAAGTGCTTCAGAGGGGTTTGATCGCTCTAATAATTCTAAGCGTCCGCCGATTGAAATAGATTTGAATACGGTGCAGTTGTTTGATTTAGTAGAAGCAGTGGATCAGTTTTTTGCTGATACCCAGACTTTACCAGAATTATCCCTAGAACTACAACCAGTTACTAGACGCTATGGCGGTGCTAATCAGGCTGTAATCAGGCAGGCTGTTCCTGCTGCCGTGGGAGTATCGAGTTTAGCAGTAGCAGCGATCGCATTTAACTTGATTCCACCTCCCCAAATACGTGTACCGCAGCCGAAGCCAAATGAGCAAACTAGCTCTACAACAAAGAGCCTTAATCCTCCAGCATCAGCGGCTGCAACACCTGCAACACCTATTGCAGCTTCAACACCAATACCATCCACAGCTAATGAAAAGCCAGCAGTTAAAGATTTAGAAGCACTTTTAAATACAGTTCCAGAAATTACCGATCCATCTCAACTGCGTGCATTGAATCGTCAAGTGTATAACCAAATCCATCCAGCTTGGACTAAACGCTCAGGATTGCAACAAGATTTGATCTATCGTTTGGGTGTAGCTGCGGATGGCGCAATTGTTGGTTATAAAGCGGTGAATAAAGAGGCCAATCAAGGAGTCGGGCAAACTCCTCTGCCTAACCTACTTTACAATCCTGCTAAACGCGCTCCCATTTCCAATGAACCAATTGCCCAATTCCGAATAGTGTTTACTACAAATGGTGTGCTGCAAGTTAGCCCTTGGCGAGGATATGCTAAGACACCAGAGGTAATCGGTGCAAAAATTACTGACTCTAACATTACTAAAGATTTAAATCAAAAGCTTTACAATACAGTTCGCCAAACCTGGAATGGTACTCCTACCTTTACACGAGATTTGAAATATCGGGTAGCAGTCAACAAAGATGGTGTAATTGCTGACTATGAACCACTCAATCAAGTCGCCTTTGATTATTTCCAAGAAACACCTCTTCCTAAGATGTTTAATGCTATCTATGGTTCTAATGTAGCTCCTCCCAATGACAAAGAACCTCTAGCCCACTTCCAAGTGATATTCAAGCCTAACGGTAAGCTCGAAGTTACTCCTTGGCAGGGATATCAGTAATTGGGTATGGGGGATTGGGGATTGGGGATTGGGGATTGGGGATTGGGGATTGGGGATTGGGGATTGGGGATTGGGGATTGGGGATTGGGGATTGGGGATTGGGGATTGGGCAAGAGAATTAAGTTGCTATTCCCTATTTTCTATGGCTTTTAGGTGAGCATTGAGCTTGGGTAATAGTTCATCTAGAATTGGTTTCAATCTGCTTACCTGTTCATTTGTCAATAACTGTCTGGCATCGGCTAATCTCAACCAGCTGATAGTTTCATACAAAGACCCTCTCGCAATCTTGACAAAACGCCGATTATCTTGATCGTTGTACCTACCTCTACCTTCTGCAAGGTTCGCACAAATACTATCAGCAGATCGAACAATTTGTTTGCCCAGTGTATCCTTAGTGAAATTGTCCCATCTTTTAGCAATACGCCAAATTTCATTAGCTAGCTTTTGGGCAAGTTGATAAACTTCTAAGTCCTCAAAATCAGGTCTTCTCACAAAAGTCCATCGATCATTTATTGATCAATAGTTCCCAATTCTCAATGCCCAGTGCCCAATGCCCAATTACCGTGTAATTCTCCGCATATAATTTCCCCATAATTGAGCTGCTTGAGCACTGCTGCCAGATGTCGGAGAATTATTGTCGTTTCCCAGCCAAACACCAGTTACAAGTCGCTGACTGGGGATAAAACCAATAAACCACAAGTCAACATTTTTATCAGTCGTACCTGTTTTTCCAGCTTCCCCTAATCCAATGGCAGCACTACGACCAGTACCTCTTGCGATTACACCGCGCATCAAACCAGTCATTTCATCAGCTACATCATTTGTCAACACTCGTTTGTTTGCACCTGGATCTTGGTCGAAGGAGTAGATTACACGACAGGTTTTGATGTCATTGCGATCGCGACAATCACCACTATCTAAAATTCGGTTAATGGCATGGGGAGGATTCGACACACCGCGATTGCCAATAGCGCCAAAAGCACCAGTCATTTCCAAAACATTGACTACGCTTTGACCCAGTACTAAGCCAGGAACCGGATCGAGGTTTGATTTTATCCCTAAACGCTGCGCCATTGCTACTACTTTATCTAGCCCGATTTCTCTAGCAACTCGCAAGGCGATAGGATTTTCTGAAAGTGCCAGCCCAGTGGCAATATCGAAGCTAGTATCAGCACCAGCACGACAGGGTTTATAAGTGAAACCTTGCCAAGTTAAAGGGGCGCAGGAATAACTCTTTGATGGCGAAATTCCTTGTTGAATGGCGGCAGTGTAAGCAAAGATTTTGAAGGTGGAACCTGGTTGTCTTTTGGCTTGAACAGCACGATTGAACTGACTTTTTTTGTAATCAGTCCCACCTACCATTGCGAGGATACTGCCTGTACTAGAGTCAAGAGTGACTAATGCCCCTTGAGAGAAATTAAAAGTTCTACCAGAGTTGTTGACCGAATTACTTAACGCTGCTTCTGCTTGTTTCTGTATGCCTAGATCGAGCTTGGTTTCAATGATATAGTTTCCCTCTCTTGCAGCTCCCTCCCCCAAAATTGATTCGAGTTCAGAGAAGACGTAACTGTAAAAATAAGGTGCGATCGTTTTAGCTTGCTGTTCGCAGACTTTAGGACTAATTTGGACAGTGGAGCGTCTAGCTCGGTTGGCATCCTCTGGTTTAATTTTGCCCATCTCTAGCAGTCGCTTAATTACGCGATTTCGGTATTCAGCCGCTTCTAGCTTATTTGGCCCATCTCCACAAAAATCAAAAGCGTTGGGAGCTGGCAAAATTCCAACTAATGTTGCTGCTTCTGCCAAAGTTAATTCTTTAGCCGGCTTCTCAAAGTAATACCTGGCTGCATCTTCAAAGCCAGAGGTATCCCCTCCCAAAAAAACCCGATTTAAGTACATCAGCAAAATATCATCTTTGCTGTAAAATGTTTCGAGCTTTAGGGCGACAACTGCCTCCCGCAATTTGCGACCAAGGGTATCTTGTCTACCTACATACTCGCGAAACAAACTGCGGGCAACTTGCTGGGTTACAGTGCTGGCTCCTTGTTGCACATCTCCGGTGCGGCTATTAATCAACACAGCTCGTAAAATCCCTAGAGGATCAACCCCAAAATGCCAGTAATAACGACTATCTTCTGAAGCCACTACCGCAGCAGGCAAATAGGGGCCAAATTCCTCTAATCGCTTCATGTCAACATGAGAGATTGTCCGAGGTTCTCTCAAAGGAGTGGCTCCATCGCGGGCGTAAACAACTACTGGGGCGCGTGTCGCTGTCGGTAGAGGTTTGACTGAAAATTTCAGCCATTCGACGCCAATCACTAATGTTAACAGGGCACTAACACCACCAACACCATAAGCTGTCCAACTTGCAGCTTTGACATACCATGCTGGTGGATCGACATATTGCAACCGCACAGAAGCGGCGAGTTCTGGGGGCCCCAGAGTCAGAATATCGCCGTGACGCAGTTCTAGAGAGCTAACACGACGCTTACCACGATAAATGCCATTGGTGGAGTTTTCATCTTTGATCGTGAAAACTGGTGTGCGCTGAGTAGAATTCCGCGATAATGACAGGTGAATTTGGCTGACAACAGGGTTACGGATGACGATATCACTGGATTTGGAGCTACGACCGAGAATATAGCGATCGCCCAACAGTGGATATACCTCTGCTTTATCCGCCCCCGCATCCTGCACCCAAAGTTCTGGTACTTTGGCATTAGGCTTGAGCGCCAATTTAGAAAAATCGACCCTAGCTTGAATCGTATGTACTGCTTGAGTCAGTTGACCTAGTAACGTTTGTGGCTTGTGAGGCGGTTGGGGAGAACTCATCGGCTATTCACATCACAGTTTTTAATGAAGAATCGGGCGAATTACAATCAATTTTAGATGTTAGTCTTTCATCATTTTACTCATAAGCTAAAGCATAAATTAGCTTTTACGGGACTTTTTGACTTAATTTATACTTAAATTCATATTCTAGCTAGAATTAAATTGTGATTTTAATAACTTACTTTTATAAGGAAAGATTTTTTCTATATTTACAAAAGCTTACTTCAGCAGTACTAATCGTTCAATAACTACAAGTGCAATTTTTACGTTTGTCTTTTTAAATACTAGTTGTTAATAAATAACTGATTTAAATTTTACCAATTTTAGATATTCAAAGATTTTGAAACAAACATAAATATCTTCATTTAGGAAGATTTTCTAAATTTTGATTATCTGCTTTAATGGGGCGAGTATTCCGTTGAGGTTAATTACAGTAATGATGGGAAAATCTCTGACCCTGATTGGTACAGCTTTATCTTTGGCACTTACCACTAATATTGCTGTAGCCGAATCCAGTAAATCCCCCATAGCCCAATCTACTAGCGACTCCACTAGCGCACCAACGGAAATCAAATTGTCGCCAGAAGGTAAAAAGATTCTGTGCGATCATTTTCCGCTCAACTCACGCTGTCCCGGCGGCACAGCAGCCACTCCTGGCGCTCCCGCGCCTAGCACTCCTGGTAGCACTACAGTACCAGAAAATACTACAACGCCTAATAGCACCACCACTCCTGATAGTACAACTACACCAGGAAGCACAACCACTCCTCCTGAGTCTGGCACTCCCGAAACAACTCCAGCACCAGGAAGCACAATCCCACCTACACCTGACACACCTAGCAACTTAACTCCAGCACCAGGAAGCTCAATCACTCCTGAAGGCGCACCTAGCAACTTAACTCCAGCACCAGGAAGCTCAATCACTCCTGGAGGCGCACCTAGCAACTTAACTCCAGCACCAGGAAGCGCAACCCCACCAGAACAACCTGGCACTCCTGGTAGCACTACCGACCCAGGAAGCGCAACCCCACCAGAACAACCTGGCACTCCTGGCACTCCTGGCAGCAGTATCGAACCCGGTAGCTCTCCCAGTACTCCCGGCTCTATTTCGCCGAAAACTCCTACCACAGGTAATTAAATTAAAAGCTGGGGCATAATCTAAATAATGGTTTGCCATCAGCGATCGCCAGTGCATCTTTCTTGAACTCTTGCACCAGCTATGCTAACTGGTGTCAGATGAAAAATAAAAATTGATAAAACCTTATACGTAAAGTCTTCGCATATAAGACTAAGCAAGGGTTTCACCAAGTCAATAGCCTGGGATTAATCATCCCAGGCTATAATAGTTTAATGCGATCTGCCAGTTGAAGTTGGTGTTTTTTGCAAGGAAGCAATTAACAGGCAAACAATACCGATACTAATAAATGAATCTGCCACGTTAAATACAGCAAAGTTAATTAGGCGAAAATCAAGAAAATCAACGACGTAGCCTAAAACAAAACGATCAATACCGTTGCCCATAGCTCCACCTAAAATTAAGCCATAGCCTAATTGATCCCACAAATTTAATGTTGGCCCAATTAATGCCAACACTATCAAGATTAAACTCACTCCTAAAGATAGCCAGCGCAACCACTCTACTTTTCCACTTAACAGACTAAAAGCCGCACCAGTATTGGTGACATAGGTGAAGTGAAATATCCCAGGTAAGAGTGGTAGTGTCTGCCCCAAGCTAAAGCTTTGTACTACCCAATACTTTGTTATTTGGTCTAAGAAAAAAGCGATGAAGGCAGCGATCCAGAAAAGACGATTTTTTAAACGCATGGCAAATTAGTCATTGGTCATTGGTCATTGGTCATTGGTCATTGGTCATTGGTCATGAGCTTTTGACAAAGTGCAAAGTCGAGCCAGTCGCTCTTGGTAGGGTTTCCCGACTTGAGCGTTAGCGATAGCGAAGCGTTAGCGAGTCATCGAGCGTCAGCGGTAGCGACGCAGGAGCGTCACTGGCGTTGAGCACCGACTTCCAGCTCTCAGAACTTTGTAAGAGAGGACAAAGGACAAATAACAATGAACTAATAAAACATTAAGTGACGCAATATATATGCTATTACAGTAACTGCACAGACCACAGTGAGTTGACCTGGTAGTGCAAACCAGGAATATCTAAGGATTGCATCCATCAAGGATAGATTTTCTGTGCCTTTCCACTGAAAAAGATAGCTAATAATTAAATAAGTAATACCGCAGATGTGGAGAGTTAACAAGCCACAGACGCAACTAAAGGCAAGAGTTTCTAATCGAGGTCTGGCTTTAAAGGCAACTAAGCCACAAATCCAAGCTCCAGGGACAAAGCCTAGTAGATAACCAAACCAAGATAGCTTGACATAACCAATACCGCCACCATCGGCAAATACTGGTAATAAGGTTAACCCCATAACTAAATAGGCAATTTGCGAAAGCGCACCCGCATTTTTGCCCCCTAAACAACCCACCAATAATACTGCGCCAATTTGAAAAGTAACACCTAAAGGAAAAGTCTGAATTCCGTGCTGACTCCAAGTCCAAGGTAAGGTGATGCCATAAACATCTAAGAACGTACCACCCATTGTCAGGAGTAAGCCAATCATAGACCATAGTAATTGATTGGAAGCAGCAAACATTTATTAGGCAACCAAGGAAAAGCAAAAGGGAAAACCAACAGCAACCAGTATATTCATTAATATTGAAATAAAATTTGTGTTTATATCTTAAGGTTTTGTAAATGAGTACAACAAACTTACTGTAGTTATATTTTTATCTTAAATTGAAAGCAAGAGTATAAAATGTATCAATCAAATTTAGAAATAGGGGTTTGCTCTTCATCAAAAAAACAAGTATCTTTTTGCTTTGTTAACCTTCCGTTAATCTCTACTGTTGTTCTTTGGGAGTATCTTGGAAACGCTCACCTGAAAAGTTACTAAAAAATTGATAGCGATGCTCTCACGTCTTAGTGCAACAAAAACTCATCGCCTCACAGGTTCAATTTCAGTGTTAGCACTGACAATCAGCCTAACTGCTTGTGGCGGACAGCAAGCACCAGATAGTACAGCCACCAAGGATACGCCTTCTGGCACTGCTACAGATACTACTGCCTCTAGCCCAGCTAAATTAGACCTTGGCGGAACCGTAAAATTAAGCGGGGCTGGTGCGTCTTTTCCGGCACCACTGTACGATACCTGGTTCACAGATTTAAACAAAAAATATCCCAATTTGCAAGTTGACTATGCATCAGTTGGTAGCGGTTCTGGAGTTGAACAATTTATCAAAGGCACTGTAGACTTTGGTGCTAGCGATGTCGCAATGAAGGATGAAGAAATCCAGAAAGTACCAGCAGATAGAGGTGTTATTTTACTGCCTGTGACTGCTGGTAGCATCGTGTTGGCTTACAACTTGCCTGATGTTCCAGAACTTAAGCTCCCACGAGCCGTTTACGCCGATATTCTACTAGGCAAAATTACGTCTTGGGATGATGCCCAAATTGCCAAGGCTAACCCAGGTGCAAAGCTTCCAAAAGAGTCAATCACAGTTGTTTATCGTTCCGATGGTAGCGGAACTACGGGTGTGTTCACAAAACACCTCAGCGCTATTAGCCCTGAGTGGAAAAGTAAAGTTGGTGAAGGTAAAACTGTCAACTGGCCCAAGGGAGTAGGTGCTAAAGGTAACGAGGGTGTTACTGCCCAAATCCAACAAACTCAAGGTTCCATTGGTTATGTCGAGTATGGCTATGCCAAACAAAATAGTCTCAAGTTTGCTGCTTTGGAAAATAAAGGCGGTAAGTTTGTTGTAGCTAGTGAGGAGTCGGCTTCTAAAACTCTCGGATCAGTACCTCTACCCGCAAATCTCCGCTCCTTCATTTCCGATCCCGACGGGGCTGATTCCTATCCCATCGTCACTTACACCTGGATTTTGGCTTACAAGAAATATCCCAATGCGGCAAAAGCCAAGGCGATTGAAGCTGCGATCGAATACGCTTTAACTGATGGACAGAAGCAGGCTAGTGCATTAGGATATGTTCCTCTACCGCCCAATGTGATTACGAAAGTGGCTGCTGCTGCTGACCAAATCAGCCCAGAATATAAAATTTCTGTAGCCAGTGGTAATAGCGCTAGCAAGTAAGCAATAAAACACGCTTGTTAAGTAGTAACTTTGAACATGGAGTTACTATTGTTTGTATCAGTTTAAATAGATGATGAGGCGACAATTTTACTAATCTGGTTGCCTCCCATATTTTTCTCTGATTTACTTCTGAAAGTCGGTATTCATGACTACAAATTCTCAAAATCTTTCATCAGCGATGAAAAATCGCTCTGATGCCGAAAAATCCTTAGACTTAGGTTTTATTTGGCTGACTAAAATTTTCGCTTTTGGGGTTGCTGGAACTTTATTATGGATTGGGTCGCAGGTTGCAATTGCCTCTTGGCCTGCCATCCAAAAGTTTGGTGCTGGCTTTTTAGTCAATACCACTTGGAACCCGGTTAATGATAGCTACGGAGTTCTACCTCAAATCTATGGAACTCTCTTAAGTTCTTTTATTGGTTTGCTGATAGCAGTGCCAATTGGGGTTGGTACTGCTATTGTACTGAGCGAGGATTTTTTGCCCGCTAAAGTGAAGCTGGTACTGGTTTTTGCAGTAGAACTGCTCGCAGCTATTCCCAGCGTTGTCTACGGAGTTTGGGGTATTTTCGTTTTAGTGCCAATTTTAACCAACTTGGGAAAATGGCTTAATGGTTACTTTGGCTGGCTACCATTTTTTAGCACTTCTCCTACAGGCCCAGGGATGTTACCGGCGGGAGTCATCTTAGCGATTATGACTTTGCCCATCATCACAGCCTTATCCCGCGATGCCTTGATTTCTGTACCCCCAAGTTTGCGCCAAGCTTCTATAGGATTAGGAGCAACACGTTGGGAAACAATTTTGCAAGTTCTCATTCCAGCAGCTTTTTCGGGCATAGTTAGTGCTGTGATGCTGGGACTTGGCCGGGCAATGGGAGAAACAATGGCTGTAACGATGTTAATCGGCAACTCCAACAACATCAGTCTTTCTCTTTTAGCACCAGCTAATACGATTTCTTCTCTATTGGCAAATCAATTTTCAGAAGCGAGTGGTTTGCAAGTTGCGGCTTTAATGTACGCGGCTTTAATTCTATTTTTTTTGACACTGGTAGTCAATATTCTGGCAGAGTTGATCGTTCTGAGAGTCAAGCGAATATAGCTTAGTTTTGGGTTAAATTATGACTTCTAATTTTCCAGAGCGCAGTTTAACTCGCTCCCCCACGTCTCAAAGGACACTGTTTAATACAGTGATGACTGTAGTCGCATTTCTCTGCGGAGTATTGGCACTTTTACCTTTACTGGCAGTGCTTTCTTACGTGATTATTAAAGGCTTTAGCAGTCTAAATCTAGCCGTGTTTGTGGAATTGCCACCTAAAGCTCTCCAAAAGGAAGGAGGCTTTGGTAATGCAATTTTAGGTACGCTGCTGATGGTAGGAATTGCTGCCTTGATTAGTATCCCATTTGGAGTTTTAGGGGCGATCTACATCACAGAATTTAGTTCGGCGAAAGTAGCTAGATGGGTGCGTTTTGCGGCTAACGTCCTTAGTGGAGTCCCCTCAATTATTGCTGGGGTATTTGCCTATGGGATTGTAGTTTTAACAATGGTAAAGTTGAACTTAGGCTCGTATTCAGCTCTAGCTGGAGGGTTTGCACTGGCAATTTTAATGTTGCCAATTATTCTGCGAACTACTGATGAAGCCTTGCAGTTAGTATCGCAAGATTTGCGACAAGCATCTGTAGGGTTGGGAGCGACTAATTTTCAAACGGTGAGTCAAGTAGTCTTACCAGCAGCTTTACCAGCTATTGTAACTGGGGCAACGCTAGCGATCGCCAGAGCATCTGGAGAAACCGCACCTTTGCTATTTACTGCTCTATTTTCTAACTTTTGGCCAGATGGTTTATTCCAACCAACAGCTTCCCTGGCTGTTTTAGTTTACAAATATGCCATTTCTCCGTTTAAAAATTGGCAATCTCTAGCTTGGGCAGCATCTTTAATTTTGGTGTTGATGGTTCTAATCACAAGTATCATCGCTCGCTGGGCAACTCGTCAAAAAGCTTAGTAAACAACCATATACAGTGCAGATCCTCATCGCTTCAAATAACACTAGATTTAATTTATGGCTACCAACACTAAGACAGTGAATGATACTGAAACCGTTTTACGGGCTGAAAATCTCAACATTTACTACGGCAAGTTTTTAGCCTTACAGAATATTTGGCTAGATATACCGAAAAATCAGGTGACTGCTTTTATCGGCCCTTCTGGTTGTGGTAAAAGTACGTTATTGCGATGCTATAACCGTCTCAATGACCTGATTGAGTCATTTCGGGCAGAAGGTAAAATACTTTTTTACGATAAAAATTTGTATGCATCCGACATCGACCCTGTAGAAGTGCGTCGGAGAATTGGAATGGTGTTTCAAAGACCAAACCCATTTCCCAAATCAATTTATGACAATATTACTTTTGGAGCCAAAATCAACGGCTATAAAGGTAATTTGGATGAATTGGTAGAAAGCAGTCTCAGAAAAGCAGCTTTGTGGGATGAAGTAAAAGATAAACTACAGCAAAGTGGCTCGTCTTTATCCGGTGGACAACAACAACGGTTATGTATTGCTCGTGCGATCGCAGTACAACCTGAAATTATACTTATGGATGAACCTTGCTCTGCTCTTGACCCTATTTCCACCTTGCGTGTTGAAGAACTGATTCACGAACTTAAAGAGCAATATACAATTGTCATTGTCACCCATAACATGCAGCAAGCAGCGCGTGTTTCTGATAAAACAGCCTTTTTTAATGTTCGGACTTCTGAAACAGGAAGCCGTAATGGCTATATGGTAGAGTATGATGCAACAGAAGTAATTTTCAACAATCCTCAGCAGGAAGATACTAGAGATTACGTCAGTGGCAAATTTGGATAAATAAATTTTTTACATTGTTGTTGATATTGAAGCAATGAGGGATATTCGGAAATTAAAGCTATGCGATATTCCTCTATGTTTTTATTTGAAGGGTTTTTTCCTCCCCAACAAATCTCATATCCATGCTGTCTGAAGTCTATTATTTGGTACGTTCAAAAACTGACGGAAATTATCTTATAGCTCGTCCTGATGCTGAAACATCGGGTTATTTATTGCTATTTAAAGAAAATTTTGATGCCCTTAGCTATCTAAATACTCACGCAGCAGAAGTGGCAAATCGCTTTGCTGTGGAATCTATTGCGCGTACACAGCTGGGAAATTTGCTCAAACGCTGGGGTTTTAGCGGTGTGGGTATTGTGACTGACCCGTTATTGCCCAAAATTGAGTTTTTACAGCACAATTAACTAATTCGTAATTCGTAATTTTATTAATTAAATAATTGTGCGATCGCACAAGTAAAATCAGGCAATATGGGTGAACTCAATTCATCACCATTGAATAACGTCCCAACTAACTTTAAACTCGCTTGTTCGCGTCTATATATTTCCACCTGTTGCTTACGCCAATCTACAATCCAATATTCTCTGACACCTCGTGATGAGTAGAGCTTAAGTTTTAGTTCTCTGTCCCGCTTTTCATTTTCACTACCAGCAGATAGCACCTCTACAACCAATTCTGGCGCACCTGTCAAATGCCCCGCCTCGTCTAGAAGTAAAGGCAATCTCTCGTTGCTAGCCCAGACAACATCAGGAATAACATTATCATTATCACCAAAAATTATTCCTGGAGCAGGTACGACCTGTCCCAAAGAAGTAGCTTGTGACCAAATGTGCAATGGAGTAATAATTCTGACACAAGTTTTTTGATGATTCCAGTGAGGCGCTCTTGTCACAAATAATTCTCCGTCAATAATTTCATAGCGATTTCCGTTATCTGGAAACAACTCTAAGTCGGCGGTAGTCCAGCGCACTCTCTCAGATATCGGCTGGTTCATAAATCATCTCGGTTAGGGGATTTACCTATTTTAGCTTGGGTGGAAATGGGACATTAATTAGCAGCAGAGTCGGAAGTCAATCTAAATTCCAAAAATATTGGGTGGAGCGATGCCTACGACGGCAAGCTACGCCCCACCCAACCTAAAATAATTTAATCATTAACTACTAATTCGCTACCTCAGCCACCTCAATGACTCGCCCTTCATAGTCCTTGACCAAAAAGTTCAGGGGTTTTTGGTTACGAATCTTCAATTTCAAACCGCGCGTTTCGACTCGCATTAAAATCATTTCTAGACAGTCATGGTCAAAACAAACGTGGCGTTGCTGATTTTTGCTACCTAAACTTGCACCAGTAATGACGTGTAGCTGGGTGTTTTTCTTTAATTGATACCACAACCCATCGTTAGCATTATTCATAATTTTGCTAGACAAGCTCGGCCCGGTAGACATATATAACGGGTCGATGCCAGTTGCGCCTATAGTTTGTTCGTAGTTGTAGTAGTAATGCAATGGCACCTCAGCTGCTGGCAAATCTAGCAGCCCTTCATACAATTGTCGGGCAACCTCCAAATCTGACACCATTACAGTATGTACTTTTGGGGCACTGGTGAGAAACATCCACATAGCACCAGCGTAAGCTGCTAGCAGCATTACCATAATGCCTTGGGTGGAGAATAGGCTATCTAAGGGTAGAGAAGGCAGAAAGGAGCCTAAAGTAAGGGGACTGAGCAGGAACGATACCACACTAACTGCTATAACCATGAACAAATAAGGATTCTTTAAGAGAGTTGATTTTATGATTGTCGATTAAGACTAAAATTAAGTCCTTGTTTTTAGTTTATCAATACTCAAGTAGTCTGAGTCTTATCTACAAACTGAGCAACACCAAGATATTATGCGATTAATTAGGGGAGTGCAATTCCTAAAACTATTTTAACAACTATCAACTCCAAGACTTGTGCAAATTCCTCATTTTCCCGAAGCTAATCACCCGCTAGTCAAGTCGCTGTTCCATCACAGTGACCATGAATTACTGACTCTGTTTCAGCGCTATCCAGATGCCGGAAAGTACTTTACGGTGATTTTTTGTCGCTATAGCCCCATAGTCTACACCTTAATTCGGCATTCGGCGCGATCGCCTGTGCAAGCAGATTATCTGTTTGCCCTTACCTGGCGACATATTTATTACGAACTCGGTGGACTAAAGTTAACTGACTCTGAATCAGGTGAGGAAGCTTTGACCATGCAGAATTGGTTAATTAATATGACAGCTTTTTGTATAAATGAGATTAAACTACCACCTACAGAAGCAATTCATTATTCTCTGCAAGCGACTTCGCCACCGCTATGGTGCTATGTAGAACAGGCGTTAGATCAACTTCCACCAGTTCTACGATTAATTGTGTTGATGGCTCAAACTTTCCACTGGAGCGAAACTAGAATCGCTGCTTATCTACAAGCTGAAGGAGAAGTGATCGCTCCCAATGAAGTAGCCAATTTTCTCCATGAAGGCTATCGTATGCTAGAGGACAAATTGCCCACAGATATCCGCGCTATATACTTTGGAGAAGATTTATCTCAATCAAAAACTTAAGTATAAATGCGTGTATTAATTGTCTTCAATTTAAAACATTAAAACTTTTTCTTAAACCTTCTACTTAAACCCGCAACTTTACGGGTAATTTTTATGAAACAACGGCTTGTATCTCCCTGGCAAAAGGTAGGTTTAATTTGTGTGGGTGCGATTTCTTGTCCCCAGGTACTTTTACAGAGCTTTTTACTGTTAGCTTTTTTGCTGAGTCCTGTAGCGGGTGCGGTTGATATTACCGAACAACTCCACCGCCCTTTAAATAATTCCGTTGGGCGACAATCAAGAGATGAAGCAGACGGTTTGCTGCGTATTGCTGAACAAGAATACGCTTCAGGACATGGCGACAAAACAATTGCGTCTTGTTTACAGGCATTAGAACTATATCATTCCATTGACGACCTGAAAGCACAAGGTATGACGTACAATTTGCTTGCTAAGGCTTATGTGCAGCTTGGTAGTTCAAAAGAGGCGGAAGATGCTTTCAGAAGAGGATTAGCGATCGCTCGTGATACTAAAGACTTGCAATCTCAGATTTTTGTGCTGAATAATATCGGTACATATCTGCTGCAACAAGGCGAATCCACTGCTGCTGGTAAAATAGTTGAAGATGCACTCTCCATTGCTCGCGGTGTCAAAAATATTGAAGGTGAAGGACTGTCTTTGAGTAATTTGGGTTTGGTAAGTGCCAGGTTGGGAGATTATAACAAGGCGATTAAACTCTACGAAAATGCTTTAATATTCCGCCGTCAGACTGGCGATGTCATCGGTGAAGCAAATACCTTGAATAATTTAGGAGATGCTTATTTAGCATCTGGAAATTATCAAGACACTATTGCTACTTATGGTGAAGCAATGCAGAGAGCTAAAACCAACCGCGATCACACTAATCAATTACGGGCAATTGACGGTTTAGTTACGGCGCATACTGCTGTCGGACGTTACGAACGCGCCTTTGATTTACTAGAGCAACGTTTAGCACTCGCTAAAGAATCACAAAATTTAGGCGAAGAATTAAAATCTTTTGCATCTTATGCCCAGTTATATAAGCAACAAGGTAATTATTTAACTGCCCGCAATTTTTACGAAAGGGCAATAATACTGGCGCGGACATTGCAAGATAGCAAGCAAGAAGTGCAATTGCTGGATCAGTTAACTAAAATGCTTCAGCAAAAGTAGTTAAAAGGGCGGTTGGAAACCGCGTCTACACAGTTTAAACCGACCTACGTGAGTTATAAAAGCTTAATTTCCTCTAGCCCAGGTCGGTGTAGCTCTTATTGTATGTAGCCGTAAAGAACCTTCGCCCTAGTTCTAAATTAATTTAAGAAAACTGAACCGTTTCGTTCAATTCTCATTGTACTTCTACCCTGTGTTGCATTGGTGGCTTCCTTAAATGTAACTTCCAAATTTCCTGGCTCTGAAGCAGTTTGTTGTGGAGTCACTATCAATTGTCCGCCATCTACTCGTTCAAATGTTACTGTTATTGGTACTTTTAAAGCTTGCAGCGTTACATCTGACTTCCCTTGTAGCGATCGCGGTGCCGTATCGCCAATCACTTGGAAAGTTATATTAGCCGCAGTATCATTAACTAACTTGATATTAACCGTGCCATTAGTAATTGCGATCGTCGCAGTGGGGGTTTGCCGTGGTTCTACCTGTGGTTGTTGGTCAGTAGAAACCGCAGGTGGTGAAGACTGTTGAGTTTGATCGCTAGGAACTGGTTGTGATGGTGTGACACCTGATCCTGGCGATCCGGGAGCTTGAGAGCGGTTGTAGGGTGGTTCGCTAAAAATGCTGGGCCTTGGGTTTAGTGTTGAAGAAGCGGCTCCTGGCTCTTTAACATTGGGAGTAGATTCTTGTGCGAAAGCTTGAGGAATTGCTGGCAGACTAATCAGCAATCCCCCACAAAGAACGCCAAATAACTTGCTAGACTTGCGGAAATTTGGAAACTTCATATTTGTTCTTAACTCCTAACAAAACTTCAAATTTTTTTATTACAAAAATTTCTCCAACCGGAAATTAAATTAGGTTTTATCGGTCGTTGAATATATCTAAATATTTAACAAATGACTCAATTTATTGTATCTAGCTAAGGATACGGAAATTATCTAAAAAAATGAAAATATTTCATTCTCAGGATTTAAAGTCTTAATCATTGTCATTAAGCACATTTGTGTAGTAGTAATATTTAATATACTGCTAAAAAATTAATTTTCTCGTTAATAACTAAAGTCAATTTGCATGGGCTAAAATCTTACATCTATCACAGGAAATAAAAATTTATTAGCGAATTAAGACTCAAGAGTTATTGGTAAAGTGATAGTAAAAGTAGTACCAATGCCTTGGGTACTTTCAACTTGAATATGACCGTGATGATGTTCGACAATAGCCTGAGCGATCGCTAATCCCAATCCTGAACCAGTAGCGCTGGCTGTAGCTGTATTCCCCGTCCTATGAGTACGTGCCGGATCTACTCGATAAAAGCGATCAAACAAGCGTGGTAATGCTTCTGCTGGAATTCCGATTCCAGTATCACTCACCTTAACTTGCAACTGGGCACTGGTATTACGTAGTCCAGAAACACGATTTATTCCTTCTATCCGTGCCAATTCCACTTTCACTCGTCCACGTGCTGGAGTGTAATGCAAAGCGTTAGCAATTAAATTTGTGAACAGCCGCATCAATTGATCCCAATTACCTATAAGAGTAAACCAATTTTCCAGTAATTCCGGGCTAGTTTCAGAAATAGGAGGATCAACTAAGTCTAGAGAAAGGGCGATTTCTTTCTCAGGGACTAACAATTGTTGTTCTTCAACCACCTCTATTAGCAAAGCATCCAACGGACAAGGTGAAAAAGTATCTTTGCTAATACCACTATCCTGTCGTGCTAAGAAGAGTAAGTCATCGACTAACTTACCCAAGCGCTGTGTTAACCGTTCCACCACCTTTAACTGTTGTCGATATTGCAAAGAAGTAGTTGTTTCTGTTTCTGCTAAATCCAAGTCAGCAAGCGTAACTTGCACATTAGTTTGAATCAAAGTGATAGGACTTCTAAGTTCGTGGGAAGCATCAGCAGTGAATTGTTTAAGACGTTGATAAGATTCACCCACTGGTTCCATCGCTTTACCCGAAAGAAACCAACCACTTGCACCTACGGAAATCACCATTAATCCAATACCTAATGCCAAATCAAAAATTAATTGGCGACTAGGTTTAGTAACTTCAAACCAGGGATGACTAACACGCAGATATCCTAATACTTGTCGTTTCATTTCTACGCGTTGGGTGACTTGTCGTAATAAGAGTGGGGAATTAGGAATTTTAAATTTTGAATTTTCACTCTCTGCCTTGACTACGCGCACAGTTTCACCAGTGCGATTGATATGAATGGGAATATTTAAGGGTTCAGATAGCGTTGACCAAAGTAATTTACCAGTTGGACTAAACCATTCTAGGTCGATGTGGTCATCTTCTACAGTGTCGGTATTATCACCAAAACTGGCTTCTATATTAATGCGAATTTTATCTGTATCAGTATTAATTGGCTCAAATATAAGCGTAGATGCACAACCACTATTTATGAGGCAACGCTCCACTATTTCCACTACATGGTTAAGGGTGTCATCAATCCGCTCAATCAGTGTAGTACGAACGTATAAATAAACGCCACTGGCAAACAGTAGCAGTAATACAGCAGTGACGGCAGTGTACCAAATTGCAAGACGGCGGCGAGTAGCCTGAAACATATTTTCACCTACTTCTTTTAACTGAATATAATAAAATTACATATTAAGAATAATTAAAAACTACTTATTATTATCAATAGTTTTGTCAAAAATAATACTACTTAATTTTTTAGCGATCGCATCAAATTTTAACGAGCAAAAAAATATTACTTTGTCTGCGAAAATAATATAAATATAATTTTGATTCAATTTGCTGAAGGGTTAAATAAAAATTTTAATCTTTGTATGCAGTGAGTCTATACAATTTTTATACAACAAAAGGTAAAGACTTTTAAAACCTAGTTTTTAGCCAGAAATTATATCAATTTTAAAAAATAATGCGACAAATAGTCTATTTGTAGAGACGCGATTTATCGCGTCTTTACCCAACGAGTGTTGCTGTAGGAACGAATAGTACAGCGTTAGCTAGGAACGAGCATCTAAAGAAGCGTTATTACGAATTACATAATATTAAACCCCTACCAAAACGGCCTCCCGCAGCTTGCCAATCACATCACTCAGATTACCCGTATTTAGGCGGTAACTCAGAGGATGGGCAATCAACCGCGCCGTGCTTTGATACAAGCTAGCAATTTCAATCAAACCATTTTCGTGCAAAGTTCGCCCTGTAGAAACCAAATCTACGATCGCTTCTGACATTCCAGTAATTGGGCCTAATTCCACTGAACCATATAACGGCACTATTTCCACAGGTAAATCCAGACTATGGAAATATTCACGAGCGCAATTTACATATTTTGAAGCAACTCTACCATGCGGTGGTAAATCTAAAGGCGATCGGTAAGAACTAGATGCTTTTACCGCTACTGACATTCGACAATGACCAAACTGCAAATCTACCAAGTGGGCAACTTGCGGTTGCTTCTCCCGTAACACATCGTAACCAACAACCCCCAGTTGTGCTTGACCATATTCTACATAAACAGGCACATCTTGCGCCCTTACCAGTAAAGCTTTCGCAACTCCCTTAGTATCAGGAATTTGAAGTTGGCGAGTTCCTGAATCTAAAAAAGCACTAAAATCTAATCCGACAGCTTGTAGCAAGCGGATGCTATTTTTAAGTAGTTCCCCTTTTGGCAATGCAACAGTCAGCATTTTTTTTATTGGTATCCTTAGCGTCTTGGCAGTTGAATAATATTGAGAATATCTCTATATGCTTACCACAAGCAGCATGAGAATTTTATTAGTTGATGATGAAGTTGAACTAACTCAACCCTTGAGCCGCTTGTTAACTCGTGAGGGTTACGCTGTAGATGCCGTTTATGATGGGACATCTGGCAGCGAACTTGCACAAGCAGGCAGTTATGACCTACTTATTTTAGATTGGATGCTGCCAGGAAAAACGGGTTTAGAGATTTGTCAGGAATTACGACGCCAAAGCAAAACCACTCCCGTATTATTTCTTACAGCAAAAGATACTCTTGATGATCGCGTACAAGGTTTAGATGCTGGTGCTGATGACTATTTGGTTAAACCTTTTGAATTGCGGGAGTTATTAGCAAGAGTCCGTGCTTTATTGCGTCGTTCCGGTTCCCAAACCTATGAAACTACTACCGGACGTTTAACCGTTGCTGATTTAGAACTCGATAGTGAAAATCAAGTAGCCTATCGCCAAGGACGGATAATTGGGTTATCGCAAAAAGAAAGCCAGTTGTTGCAATACTTTATGGAACACACTGGACAACTTTTGACTCATGCCCAGATTATGCAAAATTTGTGGCAAGAGTCAGAACAACCCAGTAGTAATGTAATTGCGGCATTAATTCGTTTGTTGCGGCGTAAGATTGAGGTGGGTAGAGAAACTACACTGATTCACACAGTCTACGGCAAAGGCTATCGTTTCGGTGCTTCTTCAGTGGAGTCAGTTTAGCGGCTATTTAGACTCACAAAGATTTGGCTAATTGTTCAGGAATTTTGCGGTTGATTGATAAGTTTTTAGGACTTACGCAAAAACATCTCTATAACTATTGTTCCTTTGTGTCCTTTGCGTCCTTCTTTAAAGACGACGCTGCACGAATGCAGTTCGTTTTTTCATGATTTTGCGTAAGTCCTAGTTTTGCTTAAGCATTAGTAACGAAACAGGTGGTGTTAGTAACAAACGCATTAGTTGTCTTAATAACGGATAAACATTGGTAACAAACGGACAAGCTGCGGTAGGAACAATAGCCTCATTCCTAACAACACGTCCATACAGTATTACCAATGTTTTCAAAGCTTTTCTCTTATTACCTTAGTCAACAGTATAATGGCGATCGCACTCACAACAACCATCAGTATCCCAGGTTCTATAGCTTTTATTTAATTGAACCACATCGTAAATCGATTATAATCAACCAACTTCAGCTTACAGTATTAAGATTTACCTATAAACTGATTAATTTGAAGTTGCAGTTTTTCTCGCAATTTTTGCGCCTGCTGATAAGCTGCTGTACGCCCTTTCTTTAAATGGGTATCTAATCCTGCTGGTTGCAAAGGGCTAATAAAGTAACGCAGACGAGTTTTCATTGTCCAAATTCCCATTGAAGGAAACAGAAGTAAAGCAAATATCAAAGGCGATAAAGGTAAGAATGGTAGTTTGACTAGTCGTTGCAATTTAGTGAAATTAATAGCCCAAGGATGTAGAAATTCACTGCCGATACAAACAACTGGGAGAATAGGAATATGATAGCGATCGCTCAACTGAACAAAACTCACATCAAACTTTTCTAATTGATAGCGTCTTCTCCAACCTTTAAAAGGCCCACGAATACCTTCGGGTGCATATAAAAGAATTTTACCTTGAGCAAGCGCCCCCTCAAAATCATCTAATTTGGCTCGCACACCACCTAAAACCTGCGACCATTGAGGTGGTAGCCACCAAATTACCCAAGGATGCTCAAATAATACTGGATTTGCTATGGGTTGTACTATCCATCCTTTGGCTTCAC
Organism: Nostoc sp.; assembly: GCF_036917575.1. Classification (GTDB taxonomy): domain Bacteria; phylum Cyanobacteriota; class Cyanobacteriia; order Cyanobacteriales; family Nostocaceae; genus Nostoc. The sequence goes on from NZ_JBALDC010000090.1 coordinate 138,996, forward strand.
TTAATAAATAACCCAAGGTTAAAAAGTCCCAAGGAAAACACATTCCAGCATGATTCATTGCCACAATCAATGGTCCTGTTGGTGGCAAGTTTTCAACTTGTTGCAACTCTCCCCGAAAATAGTATTTAACTATAGGGCCCAGAAGTTCTTTGCGAAAAGCTTGTTGATATTTGGGATCAAATTCACCAACTTTTTTTTGAGGTGAACGAAAACCCAGACGCAACCAGCGACTCAGCAACGCTAAATAAAATCCACCAGGAATTAAAAATAATCCATATTCTAGCCAACTCCAACCATCTTGATCTGTGTGATAGTGCTGCCAATGGCGATTGAATAAAATTAGCCACCCTGGAGGATACCAAAGACAAAACCAATCAAACCAGTTAAATATATAGCCTTCATCTGGTGCATTTTCCTGTTGACTGTTTAATAAGTTTTCGGAGTGTTGATTAATCAAAACGGTTAAAAATTATGAATAGGCAAAATTTTTATTAATAGTGGATCTTCAAGAGCTATAAATCAGAAGAACCGATGTTTTTATTTATGGGATTGTAGCAAAGATGCTTTGTATTTCGCGGCACTTTCCGCTAGATACAATTGTTATTTTTGATTATAAAATATAAATGATTAATGACAGCCAACTCCAAAAATATTTTAGAAATGATTTATGACTGCTATATAGATAGTTTATATATAACAAATTAATTTCGATATGAATATATAAAAGTGTAGGGTATCACAAATTTTTTTGTTATGTGCAACGTCCGATCATAATTAAATTAATTAAATTGCTTTCGATAATACTATTATGGCATTGCAGATAGAACAAAACTTAATGTTTATTTTAGATATACCTTTACTATTTTGGTTGATTTACCCCTGATTAGATATTTTCCCTAATTCACATTTATTACTAGGATTCAATCATTTAATTGCTGCAATGAATCAATTTAAACCCTATTATACTTCTGGATGATTTAGCTTATTTACTACTTGCTTATCCCGGAAAGTGAGAGAAGAGGGATTATTACATTACCCAACAAGTCTAATAAAGAAAATAAAAAGCCCGTAGCTGACTTCACAACTAGGGGCATTTTATTATTGTAAGATAGAACCTGGCATCGAGCTATTTTTGCGTAGGGCAACCCCTAAAC
>NZ_JBALDC010000091.1:0-17226 GCF_036917575.1 Nostoc sp.
CTTGTTTTTCCGGGTTCATGCTTTAGACGGACGGCTTGTGTATTCTCATACATTCTCCCAGAAAAGGTATATCCGCCAAAGTGGGATGCTCCCGACTGCTTTATACTGTCTAGCAAAGAGTTACCTGTTTTCAGTACTGTTTTAAGTCCTTTTCCTAAAACTTCGCCTATAACAGGAATAAACGGGAGCACTGTTGCACCTATTTCTCCAGCAATAGCAGACCAGTCAACATCTTGATGTAAGGGGCTTTGTAAATTATCAGACTGTTTAATATTGTGTTTCGTGGATTTACTTACCCTAGACTGAGCAAAATGCTCAATTTCTTTTTGGATTTTATTTTTTGCTTCGTTAGCAAATATACCAACTCCTTGACTAAAACCCTTTATTAGTATCTCTTTTTGCTGTTCTACAGACTTTTTTACAGTTGCAACCTTAGTTTTAGCAAATTCAGAATGTCTCCGGTAATCCTCTACTTTTATTTTGAGGGATTCAATTGTTATATCCCAACCACTAAACTGTGTATTCAAAGAATTTTCAATTGCTTTTGCTGCTTTATCAAATTTTGCCAATGCATCACTTAGAAGATTCCAACCAGCATTTTGAGTGATGGTTTCAATAACTATTTTTTGAATAGTAGGTAAGCCACTATCCTCTAAAGCTTTTGGTGCAATTTTGTGTGGCGCAGGTATAATTTGGTTGCCTTCTTCATCTTCTATAGCATATCTGGCACTAAAAAACTTTTTGAAGTCCTTTATCTGGCTTTCAGTCGCTTTGTTTTGTTCAATCAGTTTTGCTAAAAGTCCTTGTCTAGAACTTGCAGGATAAATAATTGGATTTGGAAAGCCAAAGTTAGTTAACTCTCGTTTCAAGTCCTCTATGACATCAATAATTTCTCTATCTTTTTCTGTCTTCTGATCGACTTTGTTAAGGATGAAATAAATCTTACCTGTATTCTCAGATAAAATTTCCTTACGATTTTCTATAACATCTTTAAATAAATCTGAAATAGCATTATCTTTGTAAGAAGCGTAATTTAAAACAAACAAAATTGCATTGCAGTTTCGCAGCGCTTCCAGTGTAGTTTGCTTGAGTTTTACATTAGAATTGTTAGACTCCCACTCATTGGGCCCAGGAGTGTCAACTAAAGTAAAACCAGCAAGGGAAGAGAGTTCGCTAATGGCTTCGATAGGATACTCGATCTCAAAACGTATGGTATCGTCAGGATTATCTTTCTCCCGAATCTCACGGGTACGAACCAGAAATTTTTGCTGAATATCTCCAGCATCACCTTTAGCAAGAACAATAGGTCGTCTTTGTCCTTCTCGGTATTCTAAAAGTCTGGGGATTTGCCCTGATGGAATATGTCGAACATCTGTACGGCAGATTGTACATGCTGCTGTCTCACTTGCCAGAACATCAGCACCAATCACTGCATTCAAAAAGGTACTTTTACCAGCTTTCATGGCTGCAATCACAGCTACCTGATACTTTTGCTCTTTCAATGCGTCTATGGCGTCGTTGATCTCATCCTCGACACTCTGCAAACCTTTGGTATTGTCTCCTTCGCTGAGGCGGCCTTGGCGAATTTCTTGAAGGTACTGTAAAAGACGTGTGCCAGTGTTGCATATGCTGTCGTGTGCTGCTTGAAACTGTTCAGATGACATAATTATGTGAGAAAAAGATTAGTTAAAGCACGTATAGCTTAAATCACTAATGAAAAGACTTACCTCAGTGATTACACTGTTATAATAAAGGCGATCGCACTCCATCCCAATCAACAAATCATCCAGGTACTCGCATTAAAAGAAAGCTATATGAACAAGCCTGAAGAAGAACTAGAACTACATTTAAGACCTTGTGCGACAGAAACAGTATCAGTAAAAATACCAACAGATGCATTAGAATCGCTCAAAAAAGTTGCAGATCATTGAGATATGACACTTGATGCATTACTCAAATTTTATATTGGGCAGAGTTTGCGGCAAGATTTAGCCAAGTTACGATCTGAGTAAGTACTGGAATAAACCGCTCAAATTCTAGCAAGGCACATAGAATCGAAAGAGGAAATTTTAACCATCATTCAAGAAATCAAGCTGAAGCAACTCGTTAGCTACCTGCCAGCAAAGAGTAATAGATAAATTAAGGAACAAAAAATGTCTAATAAAACAAACTACGCCGAATCACTCAAACTGACCGGATTGTTTACGTAGTAAGTGATAACCGAATCGAGTTTATTCAAGCGCGATACCATTATAGCGATCGCTAATTTCATCATTAAGTAATCTAATCTTGAAAAAGAGCGTAGGCATCGCTTCGCCCTTTTCACCCCTACGCGCCCTTACAAAACCTCAAACTCTTCTACACTTATCCCAGCTTGTCGTAAAATACTGCCCAGCGTACCGATAGTAATTTCTCGATGACGAGGCGCGATCGCAGTACGGGTTCCTTCTTCGGTAGATTTGACAAACTTTACGTGACTACCCTTTTGGCTAACTTCCTCAAAGCCTGCTGCCTCTAATCTACGTTTAACCTCACGATAAGGTAATGGTTTAAGCGGCACCTATTTCCACCTGAAGTGTTTTAATTTGAGGAATAATAGTAGCTACTGGTGGTTCAAAATGCAGTGACAAAGCTTCCTCAAGATTAGCCAATGTCTCAGTTTCAGTCTGACCCTGGCTCGCAATATCAATCTCCAAGCACTGTGCCACAAACCAGTTACCTTCCTGCCATACACTTGCAGTAAAAGTTCGTTTCATAAGTTTTTATTGTTCGGCACTTTCTGTTGATTTGATTATACGTTAGAAAAAAACAAGAGGTGCATTGAAGCCGCAAACGCTTATTTGCTAAGATTTCCAGTGCGACAACATTCAAACAGGGCAATTTCTGATCGCTATGCCAACATCTACACTTGACGATAAAGACGCAGCAGCTATCCAAGCCGCCAGAGTTGGGGTTGCAATTTGCGATCGCACCGCCTGGGGACGAATCAAAGTAGCTGGCGACGATCGCCTCAATTTCTTACACAACCAAAGTACTAACAATTTCCAAATACTCAAGCCAGGACAAGGTTGTGATACGGTTTTTGTTACTTCCACAGCCAGAACAATTGATTTAGTAACCGCCTACGTCAGAGAAGATGCGGTAATTTTGCTGGTTTCACCTAACCGTCGCCAGTTTTTGATGGAATGGCTGGATAAATATATTTTCTATGCAGATAAGGTGGAAGTATCTGATATTACTCAATACACCAACACCTTTAGCCTGATTGGCCCAGGAAGCGACGCTGTTTTAGAAAAGTTAGGTATTGGCGAACTCATCGGCCAACCTTATGGTAGTCACCAAGTATACACGATCGCTCCGGCTGAGGGAGTGCGGATTGCTGTGGGTAGCGGGTTAGCTGCGCCCGGATACACCTTCACTTTCCCCTATACTGACAAAGAAACAGTATGGAACAAACTGTTAGAAGCTGGGGCGGTAGAGATGAGCGATCGCGCTTGGGATGCCTTGCGAATCTTACAAGGTCGCCCCGCGCCAGATGCGGAACTTACAGATGATTACAATCCTCTGGAAGTTGGCTTGTGGCAAACAATTTCTTTTACTAAAGGTTGTTATATTGGGCAAGAAACTATTGCTCGATTAAATACATATAAAGGTGTAAAACAACACCTGCTTGGAGTTCGCCTCAGTGCCCCTGTGGAAGTTGGAAGTGCGATCGCAGTTGGAGATGAAAAGGTCGGCAAACTTACTAGTTACACCCAAACAGCTGATGGTTACTTTGGACTAGGTTACATTCGCAGCAAAGCTGGTGGTGTAGGCTTAAAAGTCCAAGTAGGAGAAACTGAGGGTGAAATAGTAGAAATTCCCTTTGTTTCTCACGAGTACCCGTAAGTAACTCAAATCAAAATATCTTTCTCTTTTCCCCTAGCACCGTAACAAAATTCATCTACCCAAGAAGCTATACTACGAGAATTTGTAGCTGGTAAATTCACTTTGCTTTTAACCTCTTGTGGTTGAATATTCGGGTGTTTGTCGTTGCTTTTAACATCATTAGTAATTGCTAGCGATCGCACTGGTTTACCATTACTGTCAATCTCAGTGGTAATTGCCAGGAATGCGCCTATAGGGATTTGGTCAGATGGCGGGTTGCTTTTAACCTCAGTAGCTAACACCGCAGATGGCATAGTTTTGGCTTTGGTGTTAACCTCAGCAGTCATTGTCAGTGAGTTTCCTGAAGAAAGGCGTTCAAGGGGCGATTGTAGTGGTTGATATTCGCTGACAAAACCAGAGGCTGGCGTTTTTGCTGGAGTATCTGGAATATTTTTAGTAGCAAATGCAACTACCAACTCAGGTTTATGTGTAGGAATTACCTCAGTGGTAGCTGTAAATGATGGCACAATTTTATCAGTATGTGACAAGTAGGGGTCTGGAGTTTTGGCAATAGAATGAGGCACAATCTCGGCAGCAGTTACAACCGATGACAGATGTTTATCTTCAGAAGACTTCTCATCTGGCGACTCGTTTTCAACTTGAGAGGTGGCTATAGAGTGGTCTGATTTTATTAAACGTAACTCTCGATCGGGATTGAAGTTAAGACCTAAAACAGCGACTATTTGATCTGGATCGTTATTCAGCTCCAACATAAAAGAAAGTATTTCATCAAACTGGGGTTCCAAAACAGACAGTGTTGCCAAAATAAAACCGGACAAAGGACGGCGTAAACCATCATAAGTGGCCCAAATTCGCATTTTGACTAGCCAGGAAATATTTTGCTTGTAGTAAATAAGCCACTTTTGTTTTAAGGATTGACGCAGCTGCTGGATATTCATTGGATGCCTCACTTCAGTCAAAAAGATTGCAGAGCTTAATATTGAAAATTTAGCTTTCTTTCTGGGGATGAAACCGATAATAAAGCATCTGTTCGACTTTTTGACCACCTAGCAAATGATTTTCTATCAGTAGAGATACTTCATCAGGTTGAACGCCGCTATACCAAACCATATCAGGTAATACCAGCACCATTGGGCCATTGCCACATTGTCCTAAACAGCTGCTAGCCGTTACAGTTACACCAGGGATGGGCAAAGCTGTAAAAGCTGCTAAAACCTTGGCTGCACCTTGCTTTTTGCAAGTACGATTTTGACAAACCCGCACACATTTAGGAGAATCTCGATCTATTATCGGCAAGTCTGATGGTTGAGTTAGGTTGTTCATTTGTCCTTTGTCCTTTGTGCTTTGTCATTAGTCAAAAGTCGGAAGCTAATAACCAATACAACTCCTGGAGAGGCTGCGCCAAGGACTACGCTCAGTACAAATAACTACTGAGCATTATAGAGACGCGATTAATCGCGTCTCTACTGACCAATGACTAATGACTAATCTATTGAAAGTCCTTTTGAGGCTAGCCATTCTGGGTTGAATATCCGCGATTGATACCGGGAACCACTATCACACAAGATAGTGACAATGGTATGTCCTGGCCCCAACTGCTTCGCTATGGCAACAGCTGCCCCAACATTAATACCCGTTGAGCCGCCCATTAACAACCCATCTTTCCTCAGCAGTTGGTAAACTACTCGCAAAGCTTCTTGATCATCGATTTGGATGGCATCATCAGCAGGTGCGCCTTCCATATTGGCTGTGACACGACCGTTACCGATGCCTTCAGTGATGGAATTTCCTTCTATTTTGATTTCGCCAGTTTTGACATAGCTATAAAGTCCACTACCCAGAGGATCGGCTACAACACATTTAACTGCTGGATTTTGTTCTTTTAAGTACAATGTTACACCAGCATAAGTACCACCAGTACCAGTTGCAGCTGTCCATGCATCTATTTTACCATCTGTCTGCGTCCAAATTTCTGGCCCTGTAGTTTCATAGTGGGCGAGGCGGTTAGCTAAATTATCAAACTGATTTGCCCAAATGGCATTTTCCAACTCAGCAGCGACTCTACCAGATAGCTTGACGTAGTTGTTCGGGTCTTTGTAGGGTACGGCGGGGACAGGACGAACTTCTGCTCCTAGTGCTGTCAGTGCGTCTATCTTTTCTTGTGACTGGGTATCGGGAATAATAATTAGGCATTTGTAGCCTTTGGCGTTGCAAATATGCGCTAGTCCAATGCCAGTATTACCTGCGGTTCCTTCTACAACAGTCCCACCAGGTTTGAGTAGACCTTGCTTTTCCGCATCTTCGATGATGTAAAGTGCGGCGCGGTCTTTGACAGAACCCCCAGGATTGAGAAATTCTGCTTTCGCAAGGATTTCACACCCTGTTTCTTCGCTAAAACTGTTTAAGCGAATTAAAGGCGTATTCCCAACAGCGCCAAGGAAGCCATTCTTTATATCCATTTTGACTGTACTTGTGTGAGTCTCTATAAAAATTTTGACTTATAGAACCTATTTGGGATCTATTTCTTTGCCAACCTTTTGAGCATCATCAAACAGGCACTTAGATGAGAATTATCGACAGGCTGCTGAAGAAATTAGCCTGTTACAGGAGAATTATCGGCATCTTGCCGAATAAGCTCGACAGGATCGGAAGTCAGCGCAGCAATTGCTCGAACAAATTCTACAGATGCAGGAGAATCCTGACTACCGTTAATCAGTGGTAGCGATCGCTTATCTCCTTGGTATTCATTAGATCCAAAATTATTTATTATAAAACTCAACTGGTTGTTTTTTATTTTTCTTTTGATAGCGATACCACCACATCACAAAACCTGTAATCAACAAAATGATGGGAGTAATACCAACCACACCGTAAATAATTTCTGTTGTGCGTCCGCCATAGTGACCAAAGTGCAGGTTTCCAATCCACGCAATCACTTTATCGCCTCTAGATATTTGACGGATGCTCCTGACCCATAGCACTTTTCCACTGTATTGGTCTACATAGACCTCACTTGAACCTGATGAATTTAAATCTTCAGGGAAATGCTTGCGAAAGGTATAAGTCCCTTCAGGTGTAGTGGGAGGCCAAATAATTGGAGTTGTAGCACCGGGAAGTGGTGTATTTGATATTTGAATTGCTTGTTGAAGTGAAATTGGTTTCTTACCAGGAATCGGCACAGAAACCAGGGTTGGTTCTGGTGGAGAAGGAGAAAAAGTAATAGCATAGATAACTGGATAAACCATGCTTCCCCAATTCATACAGAAGCCTGTAAAGCCTAGAATTGCTAGAAATACAGCTGCGAAGATACCTACTACTTTATGAATATCAAAGTTTGTTCGCTTGGGATGGGTGTTGAGCTTGATTTTGAAGCCAGTTACTAACTTGCGCCAACCAGGCCAGAGAAAGATTCCTGTGATGCACAAAATAAACATCAGCAAACCAATAATGCCATAAACTATTTCACCTGTATGGCCCGCGACTGAGCCAATATGTAATTGACCAGCAATATCGAGCCAGTCACCTGTTGTTTGATGAGTGCCAAGAATTTCACCTGTATAAGGATTGAGAAGTACATCTAAGGAGATGCCGTTTTTGTCAATTATGCCTACGGATGCAGGTGAAGTGCCTGTTTGAAAGTAATCAGGGCTAATCGTGCTAACTTTCAAGTCTGGCTGACTACTATATGCAGCTTGGACTTTTTCTACTAGCACATTTAATGGTAGCGGTTGACCCTGTGGTGTTACCTGCGTCAATCTTTTACCGAGGATAAGACGATAAACTTCTGCATCAAACATCCACAATGTGCCAGTCACACCAATTACCACGATAATTAGTCCCAAAACTAGACCGAGATAACGGTGCAGATAAAATACAAAGTTACGGAGCCTTTTAGGGGTGATAGTGTTGTTTTGGGAAAGTTTAGTAGATGTCATAACGGATTACTCAAGGGCTTAAAATTGACTGTAAAAATATACTTAAGGAACTCAAGTGAATCACAGTTAAAAACATTGAAAAGCAGCAAACAATAGCGTCCTAACTAGTTAAAACCGCACTGAAATCGATCCCAGCACAGTCAATGGTTCACCAGGTTGGATAGAACCATCCGTCTCGTAATATCGTTTGTTAAACAGGTTCTTAAAGTTCAGCCCAAGCTGCCAGTTATCTTGTTTGTAGAAAATTGCCGCATCAGCACGAACGTAAGATGGAACTGTGAATGTGTTAGGTAAAGTAACTTCTCTATCTCCCACATAAAATACTCCTGCACCAAAGCCTAACCCTTTGAAATCTCCCTTGGGAATTTCGTAACTCATCCATAAACTCGCTCCTTGACTAGGCGCATTTATGAGTTTGTCACCCACTGGTAAGTCATTGTCTTCGCTGACAAATGTATCGTTAACAAACCAAGAAGCAATAATATTCAGGTTTTGTAACGGTTCTCCAGCTAAACTCAATTCAACCCCTCGACTCTTCACTTCACCTACACCAATCGAATAGTTACGATCTTGTGGATCTGTTGTCGGAATGTTTATCTTTGTAATTTCATAAGCAGCTAAAGTAGCTGATAATTTGTTGTCCAAAAGTTCGGTTTTGATACCAGCTTCATATTGAGTGCCGCGAGTGGGTTCAATAATTTCTCCAGTTCTGGTACGAGAGTCATTAGGAACAAAAGACCTGCTAAAACTGGCGTAGAGTGATACTGGTTCAATGGGTTGGTAAACAATGCCAATGCGTGGGGAGAAGGCATTATTATCAACTTGATCATTGGCATTGAAGACACTCGGCTCTTCAAAATTGATATTATTAAACTCTTGAATAATGTCTCTCTGTTTATTGAAATCATATCTACCCCCAACTAATAACTTTAAATTTGGGAGTAACGTGACTTGATCTTGGAGATAAAGAGCAATAGTATTCCGTTCTTTCTTTTGTGATGATAAAAAGTTCAACTCTCTAGGAATAGTCGCGCCATAAACTGGCTCAAAGATATCAATGGAATAATCAGCAGAGTTATCATCATAATTAAAGTGACCAATAGATTGAGTCCATTCAAGCCCAAACAGTAGTTGATGCTTCACAGAGCCTGTATTAAACTTCCAGATCAGATCATTTTGCAGGGAGTATAGTTGATTGTCATCTGTGCCTGTTTCGTAGAATCTTGCTGCTAACGAACCGTCTAAATCTCCAAAATCTAGCCGAAATGACGAGCGTTTGGAGTTGGTGAATTGAGTAAAAAAGCCACTGCGAATTTCTAAATTGTCATTAAAGCGATGGGAAATTGCAAAATTAATATTATGGGTGTCACTCTGCTCGCGATCGCCTGGTTCTCCCAAAAAACGGTTACGCGGTAATTGAAAAACCAGCGGATTTGCTGGAAAACCATTATAAGGCGTTCCATCCTGTCTGATGTACTCATAGCCAAAATTCAATGTGGTAAAGTCCCCAATCTTGTAGCTTAGGGTTGGCGCGATTGAAAAGTTTTCCCGATTCACAAAATCAACAAAGCTACCAGAATTTTCATAACCAATATTGAGGCGATACAACAATCGTTTATCCGTTGTCAGCGGCCCAGAAAAATCGAGTGTGGGGTTGTAGAAGCTGTCGCTGCCAACAATAAATTCGCCCGCGTAGTAAGGTGTTTCTAGCGGTTGTTTTGTTACATAGTTCACTACTCCTCCTGGTTCTAGGTTGCCATACAGCACTGAAGCAGGGCCTTTCAAGACCTCAACTCGTTCTACATTATTGGACACCACTGATGCGTTTGCTGGAGTTGTGGATGAACCAGGAAAAGTAAACCCATTTCTCAGGGTGTTTTGTGTAGTAAATCCTCGAATGACGTAATCAGGTTCTAAACTCCGACGATTACCGCTAGTCACTACGCCTGGTACGTTGCGGAGAGCATCAGAAAGGCGAGTGATTTTTTGATCCTCAATCACTCGGCGAGGAATCACTTGGATAGATTGGGGAATGTCGCGTAATGGGGTATCAGTTTTAGTTGCTGTTGATGCATCCGGTACGCTATATCCTGTGTCTCGCTCACCTGTCACCACTAGTTCAATTGGTTCATCACTCTCAGCCGATGGTTGCTGTGGCGCGGTGGTTGGCGGCTTTGGTTGCGTTTGGGGTTGTTGCGGCTGTGTTGACGATGCAGCACTAGCAACGCTAAAAATAATACCCTCGTCTGGACTGTCAAACAACTCCACTGTTGGTAGACCCTCTTTACCTGCCACTGTCACCCGGATAGTATTGGCATTAAAGTTAGTAACTATAATCTCAGTAATTCCTGCAAGCGGTTTTTCCGAGCGGAATGTAAAGGCATCTTTTTTGGTTAATCGCAATTGGGCATTGGGAATATCAACGATAAAGCTGTTGTCAACACTGCGGTTTACTACTTGCAACTGTTGACCTTTCGAGGTTTGTAAAATCACCTCTACACCTTTATCAGTGGGATTTGTCTTGACTCCCGTAACTTGTACAACTTCTGTTAAAGACGCTACTTCTGATGCTGGCGACTGCACTAGCATAATTGCGCGATCGCTTCTTTGCAATCGTTTTATTGGTTGGGGTACTTCTTTAGCGGATGCTGGAATTGCCAATCCCATCCATCCTATGAGCATAACCACTAGCAGTTGCCACAGTTGCTTCGTATTCACGCTTTCACCTCACACGCGGTTGCACAATTCCCACAAAAAATTATCAGGAACAATTCTTATTACCTGAGAATAGAGGATTTGACAAATTGATGTGGCTCTTAGCGGAACCGCGATGACTCTCAGAGGAACAATTTAAATCTCCCGTTTTTGTGTTTCCTTGAAAAACTCACTCGGATTTATGCCAAACCGTTTGCGAAACGCTGCGGCAAAATGGCTACGATTTGCATAGCCCACCGCGTAGGCAACTTCTGCTACAGTCATTTGTCCTTCTTTGATAAATTTCCTGGCTTGTTCCATCCGATGACTATGCAAATAGCCAAACACCGTTGTATCAAACTCTCGTCGAAAGCCCTCTTTGAGTTTGCGAGTATTGAGTCCCACTTGTTGAGAAAGTTCTAATAGAGATGGCGGATGTTCTAAGTTGTGGATGAGGATTTCCTTAGCGTAGTGCAGGCGATCGCGCTCTTGTGATTTTGATGATTTTTGCCTTGGCTGTGGTTCGTTCTGGATGTACTGATCCAAACGTAGCGCCATCACCTCCAGCACCTTACCTTCTAGATACAACTGCCGTGTTAGCCCTTCATAGGGACAATTCAGGATTTGGTAAATGATTGTACACATTGCAGGTGTGTTAACACCCATTTGGAAACAATCTATTTGATCTGAATGTTCAAGAAACTGCCTCAGCTTCGGATCGACTAGCTCTAAACAATGGGCGATCGCATTCACAAATGTCTCAACTGTAATATGAATATCAAATTTCAGAATTTGTTGTCCTGCTTGCCAGTCAACTAACCCACTGATTCCGGGTTCAAATCCAAGACACAGAAAATTTTGTCCTGCAAGTGTCTGCTCAGTATGATTATCACCCAAAATCATAAAACTGAACTCCAAATTAAATCCAGGTTTTCCAGGAGCAGTTTCTACAACTAAGTTTTCTTGCAGGATGTATTGATCAATCACCAGATAAATTCCAGAGCAAAGCAAGATTATCTGTCGCTTTCCCTGACTATGCTTATGCGGATCATGAAGAGAGCTATCTAATTTCCCAAAATTAGGTAAGCTGTTCAAGTACAAATGATTGCAAGAGGATTTTACCAAAGATTCTGGTTCGCAAAGGAACAGTGTCATTATTGATATGGCCAAAGCAAAAACAACTCTTGTTAAGAAATTTTCGCAGAATTTGATTGAGGATTAATAATTCTTGTTAGCATTACACAGTAGGCTTGACCGAGAAATTTTGAGCCTCAATTACGCAAGAAAGGTGCGAGGTCGAGCCTCCCCAACTTCGACGCTAGCAAGAAAGGCTAACAGCACTCGTTCTATAGCGGTGGCATGATTGACAACTGATTTGCCTAAAATTCTATAATGCTTACATTGCATGGCTTGCCGTTGGTGTAATCCTGGCGTGTAACTGCTAAATCGAGTCCGATGCCTCTCTGTACAATGGCTATTAATCTTACTCCCAACTCCCCATTTATTCACTTTCCATAGTAAACTCTGGCATTACGGTATCCGATATTTCGGATATACTTGTTCCATTCTTCAGCTTGGAATCGATTTTGGAAAGGCCCTACTGCTACGTGCGGGCCTCGTGGTTGCGTCCTCTCAAGAACTCCGCCAGAGCGTCCTAAATCTTGCGTAAATTGACCTAAATTCTGCCTAATTTGTGCTGCGATCGCTCTTAACTGTTCGGAAGTAGTGGGAATGGCGACATAATATCTAGATACTCGTCTATTAGCATTTATATTATTGCGATCGCCTACAAAGCTTCCATTGCCTGCATTTATTTCCTGTCCGTTACCAAAGCTGATAATTCGGGCGTTATATATGCCTCGCGACTGTAGCTCATTCACCCGTTGTTGGGCGTTGGCTACTCTATTAAAAACTCCTGACTGAATTACATTTCGGCCTTGGAACTGGCGAATGTAAGCACTGGGTTCAATCTGACGTATTGCTTGTAGTGTCTGGTAATCACTACCATCAACGTAAACTAAATAGCGATCATTTTGATTATATTGACTAAACTGTACAGGTTGAGAGGGCTGAAAATTCTGCTCAAGTTGATTGTTCTGTGATGGTTGAGAAGGCTGAAAGTTCACTTCCGGTTGATTGTACTGTACTGGTTGGGAAGGCTGAAAGTTAACTTCTGGTTGATTGAAGTCCTGTGATTGAGCCGGTTGTAACTGCGGTGATGGCTGTTGACCAAAGGGAGTTGGCGGTGGCGGTAAAATCTCACCTTCTTGAGCCACTAAGAGGTTGCTGTTGGAAATTTGTGCTTGTGCTGGGGTAGAGTCAGGAATCAGTACTAACCATCCTCCCATTAACAAAAACAGAACTGCTATGGTAGGCTTCCAACCCTGAGAACTTCGGCGCAACATCTGAAATGAGATAAATTGACTTGATATTCCTCTCGACATAATAGTTAGAAAATAGTCACAGTATTTTTAAGTAATTTCTATCAGGAACTTATGAGTTCACCGTTGTAGCAACTATATAGCGTTAACGTAAAATTAGCTCATCTGCGTGGCAAAAATACATCTGTAATTAATCTTAGATGAAAGCTGTTTACGGACACGCTTGCTGCTGTTATCGATGGAAGAAACAAGTTAAATCCTCTTCTCTGCCTTCCTCCTGCCCCCTGCCCCCTGCCTCCTGGCTCCTGCCTCTAAAACTGAAGTGCTTTGCTAGCAAGGCTTTGAAGAGTATGTGCTACAATTGGACAACCACGCAGCTATCGTGTCGTGCTTTGTATGAAAAAAGTCGTCGTTGGTCTTTCTGGTGGCGTTGACAGTTCCACCGCCGCCGCTATCCTGCACCATCAGGGCTATGAAGTAATTGGTTTGACTCTTTGGCTAATGAAAGGCAAAGGTCAATGTTGCTCTGAAGGTATGATCGACGCGGCTGATATCTGTGAACAATTGGGCGTTCCCCATCAAATTGTCGATATTCGAGATGTCTTTCAGACGCATATTGTCGATTATCTGGTGACTGGTTACAGTGCTGGAATTACACCTTTGCCTTGCTCCCAGTGCAATAAAACGGTGAAGTTTGGGCCAATGGTGCAGTATGCTCGTGAAGAATTGGGATGCGATCGCATTGCCACCGGTCATTATGCCCGAATTAGCCATGACCAAGCAACTGGACGTTACCAATTATTAAGGGCTGTTGACCGTAACAAAGACCAGTCATACTTTCTCTATGATTTGTCTCAAGATTTACTTGCTGCAACCATATTTCCTTTGGGCGAACTAGAAAAGACTGACACCCGCCGGATTGCAACTGAATACAAACTGAAAACTGCTGATAAACCAGAAAGTCAAGACTTATGCTTAGTGGAAAGTAACGGTTCCATGCGGGCATTTTTGGATAAATATTTAGCTCCCAAAACAGGCGATATTGTCGATGTTACAGGCAAAGTTTTGGGACAACATGATGGTGTCCATCACTACACCATTGGCCAGCGCAAAGGCTTAGGGATTGCTGCTGCCGAACCGTTGTATGTGATTGAATTAGATGCGGAAAATAATAAAGTAGTAGTAGGCGATCGCACTAAGGTAACTCAGCCAGAATGCACTGTAAATCGGGTAAATTGGGTTTCCATTGCCGAACCATCCACCCCAATTCATGCCGAAGTGCAAATTCGCTATCGTTCAACGGCTACACCCGTGACGGTGATTCCGTTAGAAAACTCCCGCGTGCGTTTGGTGTTTGATGAACCCCAAATCAGCATCACCCCCGGACAAGCGGCCGTGTGGTACGACGGCGAGAAAGTGTTAGGTGGCGGAATAATTGAACAGTTTAGTTGAATCTCACTCCCATTTTGGCTTCTGCCAAAACCACCCCTTCTCATCAGCGAGGAGGGGTATTTTATTGCTAATAGTGCGTATAATTGACCTTCTACTTTGTATATTTTACGATACTCATGCTATGCTTTACGGTACTATTCCATGCACAAATCCAGCAAGGAATGCTACAAATTAGAGTTTCAAGGCTGTCTGTGCTATGTCTTTTGACCTTGCCCTGTTTAGCTCCAAACTCAGAAGATGTCGGGAGCAATTTGAAAAGTCTCTTTTAGAAGTCACAACAGCCACAGGCATCCCTGAAAACATTCTGGCTGCTTTAGAAAATGGCGAAAGGCAACCAACAGGTGATGAAGTTTTGATATTTGCTGACTATTACCTATGTGATTACCAGTTTTTTATTTCTAACGAGCGAGTAGCTTCGTTTGATCAAACAGAAACTTTGTTCCGAAGATATGGAGAAGAATTTTCAAAAGAAGACCGATGGGCAGTACAAGAATTCTTATTCTTATGTGAGTGTGAAGAGTTTTTGTTGAAACTGATTCCAACACATATTTATAAGCCTTTTAGCTTTCTTAAGAGAGGTAACTATTATATAGGACATGGAAAAGAGGCGGCAAAGGCACTCAGAAAACATTTAGGATATGCCTCTAATGCAGTTCGCATGGATGTTTATGAAGATTTTCGCTCTTTGGGGTTTCATATTTTTCGTCGCCAGTTAGGTAACTCAAACATCTCTGGTTTATTCATCAAACATCCTATAGCAGGCAAGTGTATATTAGTTAACTATAGTGAAGATGTTTATCGGCAGAGATTTACTGCTGCTCATGAATCGGCTCATGGAATTTTGGATGATGATCAAGAATTTGTCATTTCTTTGAAAACAGACAAAAAGAATTTAGTTGAAGTAAGAGCTAACAATTTTGCATCCGATTATTTAATGCCACCAGAATTTCTACAGATAATTCCAGATTATCGAACTTGGACTCCTGAAAAAGCTATTGAATGGGCAAGTCAACTTAAGGTTAGTACAGAAGCATTAGCTAATGCCTTAAAAAGCGCCAATTTTATATCTGAAGATGTCGAAAGACAAATAAAAGCTGTGAAAGTACCAAAACATTTGAAAGTTGATCCAGAACTACCTGAAAGCCTCTCATTCGGTTCTCGCCAACGTCGGGAGGAGCTACTAAAAAGAGGTTTATCAAATTTCTATGTTGAGCTTTGCTTTGACGTGTATGAACAGGGTTTTATTTCAGCAGGTCGAGTAGCAGAAATGCTTCTAGTTAGCAAATATCAATTAACAGAAATAGCAAGTATCTATGGGAGAACTATTAGGTATGGGGATTGATCCATCAAATTTTCATAAATATAACGTTATAGATACTTGTGCTATTTGGAATATTCTTTCTTCAAAACTTCTGTATACAACAGCTAATAATGCTGGATGCTTATTCTGTTGTACATATTTTGTTTATTATGAGTGCCTAAACAAGCCACGTACAAATCCGAAACAGGCAGAAATAGAATTGCAAGATCGTTTTCGTCAGGAATACAAAAATGGAAAATTCCAATATTATCATTTAACTATTGAAGACCTTCAAGATGTAGAAGTTCTTCAGGCAAGAAAGAAAAAAGATAAAGGGGAGCTTGCATCTATTGCTTTTGCAAAGAAAACCCGTCAAGCTTTTCTAACAGACGATCCAGGAGCTAGAAAACTAGCTGCTCAGAGCATGAATAGTAAAATGGTACAGACCACACCTCATTTACTAGCTTGGTTGATATTTATCAACTATTTGAGTGATAGTGACTTGCAATCAATAATCGACGAGCATAAAAAATCTGATAGACCTCTTGAACCACACTTTTTAAATGCATACAAAATAGTTTTGGAATATAGATTAAATGCTTCCAGCCTTAAAATAACCGAATAAAATCAAAAACTATTTTTATCTAATGCCCCTTCAAACTCTTTCAAAGCTTGTACGGTTCCTACTTGCCAAGCTCGTTCAACTGTAGCGGCAATAATTTGAGTTAAAGGTATATTTGGAAAGTTAGGACTGTTATCAGATTCGATGTAATGTCCATCTCTGAGTAAATAAATCCTCAGCTCTTTACTATCGTAAATCCGTAAGGATTCAGGTGGCAGAGTATTGACAAAGGGGACACTTGAGGGGGAATATCGCAAATATGAACCAAAACCTGCCTCAAGAATTAGAGCCAGAAAGCTTGAACCAGTTACCGAAAGAGGAACTGGTGGATATCATCATTGAGCAGAGCAAGGTAATACGTGACTTACAGAAAATAATTTTAGAACTACAGCAAGAAATAGAACTTTTAAAAGTCAGTAGAGATTTAGACAGTTCTACTTCATCGAAACCACCGTCTGGAGACATCCTGAAAAAGAGTGAAAACAAAAAAACACCCCAGGAAGAGGAATCAAATCATCCCAAGAGAAAACCAGGCGGGCAACCAGGACATCAAGGAAGAACCCGTAAGGGTTTTGGTCGAGTAGATCGTTGTGAAATTTTACGTCCTACTGATTGTGTTTACTGTGGTCAAAAAGCATTTGCGACCGTGGCAGTAAAAATAGAGAAACAGTCTGTAGCACAATTAGTAGAACGTCCAATTGAAATAGTGGAATATCAACGCTATACCTGCGTGTGTAAGTGTTGTGGAAATGTACAAACAGCCTCATGGTCGCCAGATATCGTTCCAGGGCAAGATTTAGGAGTTAGATTACAGGCGTTTTTAGGGTGGACGAATAATTATGCACACATGCCCTATGAAAAACAGCAAGAAATGTTGTGGGAACTGGGGCAAGTTGAAATTGGGTTAGGAACAATAGTAGCAACCAATGAACGAATAACTCAAGCAATTGAACC
>NZ_JBALDC010000092.1:0-28086 GCF_036917575.1 Nostoc sp.
AGTGTGGCAGCTTGGAAATGCTGACTTATCATTGTTTCCTGTTAGACTTGTACCCCACTCCGTATTCTCTCTTCGTCTTGTTCAAAAATCAAATATGATTCCTATAGTTCTGAGATGTGCTAAACCATATTAAATTTAAGTACGAAAAATAGAAACGAATCACATACTCATACGGATAAGCAAGCTAGGCGTAGTGTCTTGTAGAGAAGGACACAAACAAATGAAGTTAAAAAGTTTGGCGCAGTCTCACAAAGAAATAGTACAAGTACTCAGCACTCATTAAGCAAGTCGCAAACCATATTCATCTTGGAAAAAGTTGACAAGCCAATCTTTGACTTTATGAGTGGCGCGGCAGTCATCTTCGTTGTAGCGTTGGATAATTTCTAATAAGGTGCGATCGCCTGTTTCTAACCATTGATCGTACCAGTAAATACACTTAGCACCACTGGCTTCTTTGTCACGCCACTCAAACCCGATCCAACGAGCGATCGCTTTCAAGGCATAGCTTTCTACGGGCAATGCTACACTTTCGGTTAATTGCTCATATACATCCACAAATCGATTCAGTACAGGACGCACTAAAGAATGTGGAGTGCCGTAAAGTTTTGCCAACCGTTTGACTGTATCAAACTCGTAGACACAAAAATGATAAATTGGCGCTTCGGGATATTGCCAAACCAAATCCAAAAATTGCTGCCAAACTAATTCTTCGTCTTCTGGTTTGTCTGCTAAAAAGGAATAAAATTGTTCTGTATTATTTTGTCTATTAACAACCAAAACTCCTAAAAGATAATCTAAATCTAAGTCTGGCTGGGCTTCAATATCAAAATAAATCTCTATGGGCGCTGTGAATGTAATATCTTTTTTTGGTAGCGGGTAGGGTAAAATCAACGGTCGTTTTTCTAGTGCAGATTGAGCTTGCACTACCAATTTTGGCGCTACTTGGCTGTCAAAACCAAGTAGGTTTTCTAAGCTGCTAGGACTGATGTTAGCAAGAGATTCCAGTGTGTTAATGTCTAAGGCTTGGAGTTGAGTGTAGCGAAGGGGTGTTACACCTGGTAGCAGTGAGAGATGTTTTTCAGATTGAGCGATCGCATAACATTCACTATACCAATGGCAAAAATTGCACTTTTGGCGAGAGATAAATACCTCTGGCGGATTCGGTAACTCTAAAACTTGAATAAACTCATCCAAAATCTGCTGCATTCGTGGTATCCATTTGCACAAATCCACTGCATAATTTGTATTTTTGGTTCGCAATATCAGCAAAGCTGTTTCAGGTGCAACTCCCTGCACTGTTGTCAACACTTGGACATGAAATGCAGCGACAACCTGATATTCTTGCTTCGGGCGCTTACCCAGTTCAATACTAGCGGGGACGTAGATCCAATCTCCAAAATGGGATTGTCCCGGTTGTTTGACGAGTAAATCTGGACGACTTAGCAGAGTGTCTGCTTCCGAATAATTTGCTAACAGTACTCCTTTGTAGATGTACTCAACCCCACGCTGCATCAATTCTAAAGTTGCTTTCTCTCCCTTTTCCCAGTTTCCATAAGGATAATCTGGTTGATGATAAGTTATCTGTGCTATAGCACTCAACTGATGAGCGATTTTATCCTGTTGCAATTTTCGTAGCAACTCATTAGGAGCATCGCGCTGACTTTTGTCACCGTGGATATCTAGAAAAGGTCGGCGTTTACAGCGTTGATATTGCAGTAGGAGTTCAGCATTGATTAGCATCCTTTTAAGTTAACAATAATTACGGCACTGTGGGAGTAATTCAGACAACTACAACTAATCCCAGATTTTTCACTTCATCTCTCAAAACATTGTGCAGGGGAGCAGAGGAGAGTTATTGTACAAGTTCTTTCCCCTCTGCCTTTCTGCACCTCTGCATTTCAAGCTTGTGAGAAATGCGGGTAATAATGAAGTGGGAGAATCAAAGAGATTAGGGGGATGGGGGAGCAGAGGTCAGTACCTATAATTTAGCGAATTGGTATAAATGGGACTCGTTAATCGAGCTATGAACTTCGTTAATGAGGCTTTAATACTCGTCGATGAACCTCAGAGCTTCGTCGATGAACCTCAGAGCTTCGTCGATGAACCTCAAAGCTTCGTCGATGAACCTCAAAGCTTCGTCGATGAGTCTTTGAACTCTATTAATGAATCTCTGATACTCATCAACTAAGTTTAAAACTTCACTCTATTCCTCCTGCACCATGCCCAATAGCAATGACTAATGACTAATCTAAAATCGTTATGACCAATACTTCTATCGCACAAACCAGGTTGCATAGCCATCGAGAGCAATTTCCGGCTTTGGGGAATAAGGCTTATTTTAACTATGGGGGACAAGGGCCAATGCCGCAAAAGGCAATGGATGCGATCGC
Source organism: Nostoc sp. (assembly GCF_036917575.1). Taxonomy (GTDB): domain Bacteria; phylum Cyanobacteriota; class Cyanobacteriia; order Cyanobacteriales; family Nostocaceae; genus Nostoc. The sequence continues at coordinate 2,391 of NZ_JBALDC010000092.1, forward strand.
CGAAACTCAAGCTTATGTTCAGCAAATAGGCCCCTTTGGTAATGAGGCGTATGGCTGGATAGCACCCCAGACTCAAGCCGCAAGAGAAGCGATCGCTTCGGAGTTAAATGCACCAAGCCAAACAATTACTCTCACCCAAAATGTTACTGTTGGCTGTAATATTGCCATGTGGGGTATCGAGTGGCGTGCTGGCGACCATCTACTGCTCTCAGACTGCGAACATCCAGGCGTGATTGCTACAGCTGGGGAAATCTCGCGGAGATTTGCTGTAGAAGTTACCACTTGTCCCCTAAAAGCGACTTTAAATGAGGGCGACCCTGTAAGCATCATTGCCCAGCATTTGCGCTCCAATACCCGCCTAGTAATATTGAGTCATGTTTTCTGGAATACTGGTCAAGTTTTACCTCTTGCTAAAATTGCCGAAGTATGCAGAGATAATCATTCTGCACTATTAATAGATGCTGCCCAATCTGTTGGTTTATTGCCTTTAAACTTAACTGAATTGGGAGTAGATTTTTATGCTTTCACTGGTCACAAATGGTTATGTGGCCCTGCGGGTGCTGGTGGTTTGTATGTGCGCCCAGAAGCACGAGAAAGCCTGAAACCTACGTTTATTGGCTTGAATGGTATTGTTGTGGATAGTCAATCTCAGCCTGTGGATTGGCTCCCAGATGGGCGACGATACGAAGTGTCTACATTAGCTTATCCGTTGTATCTTGGGTTAAAGGAAGCGATCGCAACTCATCAGCAATGGGGAACGTCACAGGAACGTTACGAGCAAATTTGCCATAACAGTGAGTACCTCTGGCGACAATTGATAGCGTTATCCGATATTAAATGTTTGCGAACTTCCCCACCCGAAAGCGGTATAATTTCCTTCCAACTTGCAAATAATCAGCCTCAAGCTCATTTGAAGTTGGTACAATTTTTAGACTCACAAAGGATATTAACTCGGACAATTGCCGATCCTAGCTGTATACGCGTTAGCGTTCATTACTTTACTTCAGAATCAGAAATCGATTTATTGGTTGAGACGATTCAAAATTTTTGCAAGATTAATTAAAAGTTAGGAATTGTAAGTTATAAATGTGAGTGAAAATTATAATTTTCACTCACAAATCTATCAATTTAAGATTTTTCCGTCAATCTAAAATCCGAAATTGAATGACTCCTAACTTGAAAATAGAACGCCCAATTTTATATTTAGCGATAACTAACCACGGCTTTGGTCACGCTACCCGCACGGCTTCTGTAGCCGCAACCATTCAAAAATTATGTCCAGAAGTTCTGCTAATTGTGGTGAGTACTGCCCCACGCTGGTTGCTAGAGTGCTATATAGAAGGCGATTTTATCTATCGTCCTCGTGCATTTGATTTAGGTGTGGTGCAAACGGATAGTTTAACAATGGATAAAGTAGCGACTTTAGAAAAGTTGCTGGATATTAAGAAGCATCAAAATTCGCTGATTGCCTCAGAAGTGAATTTTATCCGCCAAAATCGCGTTAATCTTATTTTGGCAGATATTCCCTTCCTCGCTTCTGGGTTTGCCAAAGCTGCAAATATTCCCTGCTGGATGATGAGTAACTTCGGCTGGGACTTTATCTACCGAGATTGGGGAGGTGAATTTATCGCAGTTGCAGATTGGATTAGTGATTGGTATTCAAAGTGCGATCGCCTATTTCGTCTCCCTTTCCACGAAGCAATGCCAGCTTTTAACAATATCACAGATGTCGGCTTAACAGGCGGTTCCCCCCGTTACTCTGCTGATGATTTACGTTCTCTTTGGGGAATAACTGCACCAGTCGAAAAAACTATTTTGTTGACCTTTGGCGGGTTGGGTTTACAGCAAATTCCTTATGATAACCTACAGCGATTTCCAGATTGGCAATTTATCGTATTCGATCAATCTGCCCCTGATTTACCTAATTTAGTGAAAATTAATGACCATAAATATCGTCCTGTAGATTTTATGCCTATTTGTGGGCGAGTCGTCTCTAAACCTGGTTATAGTACTTTTTCTGAAGCCACGATACTAGGAGTACCAATTGTCACCATACCGCGTGAAGACTTTGCCGAAGCAACTATTATCCTAAAAGGTATAACTGATTATAATCAGCATCAAATTATTACCCCATCTGAATTTTTTCAAGGTACTTGGAATTTTCTTTATGAGTTACCCCAACTACCAAAGCAATCTCAACCAATTGCTAAGGATGGTAATGAAGCGATCACTAAAGCTGTTCTCAATTATTTACACACCAAATAAAGTTATTTAAATGAATATAAACTAATAATATAATCTCTAATAATAGTCATAGATGTTAGTTAACTTGGGAGAGACTTATAATAAAAATCAGAAGTAAGTAGACGATACATCTCAATCCTTGAGATATACTACTTTTGTAATTGCCAGAATCAGCTTTGTTGCCTTGTTACATCAAGTAACAGTTTATTTCATTCCCAAAGTACAAATACTATCATCAATAATTACTGTTTTAAATGACTCACTACCAAAAGTTACTAAAAATTTCCACCACTGGCAAATCTTTTTACAACATCACTACACAAATTGCAGCCGCAGTTGCCGAATCAAGGGTTGAAACTGGTCTTTGTACTTTATTTTTGCGGCACACTTCAGCCAGTTTAGTGATCCAAGAAAATGCCGATCCTGATGTTCTTGTGGATCTAGCTAATTTTATGGCAAAACTTGTCCCAGAAGCAGGTAGATACATTCACGATGCAGAAGGCGCTGATGATATGCCAGCACACATCCGTACTGTACTCACTCATACTTCTGAGCATATACCTATTAATCGCGGTCACTTGGTACTGGGAACTTGGCAGGGAATTTATATTTGGGAACACCGCCAACGCAATCATTCCAGAGAATTGGTTGTTCACATATCTGGATAGCAGATTCTCAAGTTTTATTTGAGGTGCAGTTTTGTAAGGTTTAAATATGGTTATTTTGGGTATAATCTCTGAAACTTGCACTGATTGAGATAGATTAAATAAATTTTGTTGTGGTAATTTTCTCCTCAAAATATTGAGCGAAAAACTAACTAGATACATATTCAAAAGTTCATGTAAATTTGTAAATTTAAAAGTTAAGTTTATTTGTAATTATTAAATAATTTATTTTGAGGAATATACACTAGTATTTAGTGTAAGCTGTATGGGCTATTTCAATTACTATGAAGCAAAAACTAACGCCAACTCATACATTTAAACTTATTGATGAAATACTTGCCCAACAGTCTGTTAATTTATTATCACTTAGTCCTAAAAAAACATTTATTACCAGCTTTGCAGAATTAGAAAATTTGATTGCAGAACAAAACACTGATATTCAAATTATCACAACTATTCAAGCAACTCTAGAAAATATAGTTCGTACTCAGTTGCAAAATTTTCCAGAAAACATCTTCTGGGATTTTGATTTTCTGGTAAATAGTATGCTTAGACAAGCTTTAAATGCTGATGAAGGTGCTATTGCGTTCTTAAAAATTTTTGGTGAGAAGATGGTTTGTCTAACAGAAATGTTTGGAAATAAAACAGAAATACGCTTTCGTTATGTTCATGATTTTATGTATGGATTTGAGTGGGCAAGATGGGTACAAAAAGAACCACAAAAACGCGCACATATAGAGCCTTTTAGTTTGTTGTTTTTGGATTATTTGCTTATCAAAGGTAAAGAAATTTTACAACGTATTAATCATGGTCAGGTCGTATCTTATAAACTGTGTGATACGGGCTACCGCAACCCCTTCACCTTTTCTCGCGAACCAGAAGATGAATACCGTCTCTTAACTTCTCTTGCTGAAGAACAACTGATTCCAGTAGCAGTATGGGACTGGAATGCTAGCCCTGTATGGAACAAACCTTTTCAGGAAATGCGCCAGCAATTAGCATTAAAATTAAATATTCAACCACAGAAACGCTGATTAGTAATTAAAAATTGCTGAAGAAAATAATTATGAAAATTGCTGATTTAATTACTTGGTTTGAAGCATGGGCGAATCCCGCTTGGTGTGAAAGCTGGGATAATTGTGGCTGGCAAATTGAGCCAGGTATTTTGCAAGAAAAAACACGGGTTTTGGTGTGTTTAACACCGACTTTGGCGGTAATGCAGGAAGCGATCGCTCTAAATGCTAATCTGATATTTGCCCATCACCCATTGATTTTTCATCCTCTCAAATCTTTACGCACTGGTGAAGCGATCGCCGAAATGGTACGGTTAGCCTTTACCCACAATATTGGTATTTACACTGCTCACACGAATTTTGACCAAGTGCAAGATGGGACTGCTGACGTGTTAGCTCAAATTTTAGAACTCAAAGAAGTTACTCCTATAGAACTTACACAAGCCGGATTAGGATATGGTCGTGTTGGGTTGCTAGAGCCATTTCTAACATTACAGGAATTGCTTACAACCATTCAAACCCAACTTTCTCCTCCTAATTTGATTTTTTCTCCAACTGCTGATTTACAGCAAACAATTTCACGAGTTGCTGTTTTAGGTGGTTCGGGGGCTAGTTACATTTCAGCCGTCCTTAAAACAGGTGCTCAAGCTTATCTGACTTCTGATTGTAAATTCCATCAGTTTCAAGAAAGCCGCGATTGCAATCTCATTTTAATCGATGCTGGACATTACGCTACCGAACGTCCGGCTTGCGATCGCTTGGTGCAAAAATTCCAATCTTTAAACTTAGACTGGGTGCAATTAAGTCAAAAAGATGAAGATTTTCGCCAGTTTTTTGCTTGATTGTTGATGCTTCATTAAATTTTGTCGATGCTTTAAAAAAAATTGTTGTATTTTAATTTTGTTGATGCCGAAAATTCCTCTGCCCTTTTATCTGTGTATATTAGAGTATCGAAAACTCATCTTGTGATATAAATCACTGGTTGAGCGTAATACTAATCACACAGTGTTAATGTTTCATATCAATTAGCAACAGAGGAAAATGTTCCACACTAGAATTAAGAATTTGCTCACTCTGCCCTAATCAAGATGATTCGCACAATTATTGCATCTGCTTTCCAAACTGGATATCTTAGTGTTGAATCTGAGGGTTTACTCCAGCAAGTGCTAGCTACTAAGTGCTATCAGTCAGAGGATTTGCCAGACCTTGCAGCCCTATACGATGCAGTTCGCGCCGGAAAAATTAAACGAGAAGCATCCTCATCGAACCTACTTATAGAATTTCCTTTACCACATAAATCCTCCTGAGACTTATGGAGTAGAATTTTCTCATGGTCTTTTGCCTCCACCTCTTCCCTAACTCTGTTGCCTTTTTTCAGGTTTTTGCCTGAAAAACTCAAAACTATTTGGGTGTTGTTGTTGAAAAGTATCAAGGTCAGCAAGAGAATGAGTTAAGATCAGATACAAGTGGGTAAAAGTAAAGCCAAGTCCCCGGACTTCCCAGTAATGCCAATGATTAAAAGTAGGCAAATTAAACAACCGCAATCAACGATTGTTTTCGAGTATTCTTTATTACATAATGGTAAGAATGGCTCACCAACAAATATAAACCTGGTTAGGACAGGTACCGAATTGTTTGACTTTTATCGAAGCAGACATTCCTTAGAATAAACCGGAGTGAGATTGAGTTCATTGCTAGAGCATCTGGTTTATGACCCAATGTTATCCTGATATTTTGACAATTAGCAGCAAATATTAGGATTGGGTGATGAAGCGTACTTGTTCAAAACAGTGAAATTAACCTCTTAAAGGTGTAATGTAATGGGGTAGAACCCAGAATTTGACAGGTTTAACTACGTTGTTTAAAAAGGCAGAAACAATACATGCTACACCGCAAGATTTATCAACTGTGTTGCGATGGGCGCGAGGTATGTGTTTTCTTGCGGGACCAGCAACGCTGGATTGAACGCGCCCGCATCATAGACATAGAGGGAGATTTAGTGACCCTACGCTATGAAACAGAAGAAGAGGACGAAGTTTGCTCTTGGGAGGAAATGGTTCGCCTTGAGAGCATTGGTGCTGTAACGCAAAAATTGGCTTCAGTACCACGTGGTAATGTAGAACCTCTAATGACTGAAGATTGTCCCGAAGCAGAGCGCATTCACAATCGTTATAATGACTCGAACCCAGAATAAATAATCAGTGCTGAGTGCTGAGTATCGGGTGCTGAGTAATAAATCCTAACTCAGAACTCAGGACTCAGGACTCAGGACTAGATAAACCTTCAAAGGCAGGACAGTAACCTTCGAGAGTTACCTTAAAGTTATACAACGGGGAAGCGGGATTCCAACACCGCTGCCCCCTTTGATGTAGGCAAGTACCACAACAGTCTACATCTGCCCATGTATAGCGATCGCTATTTTGATTGAGCAGTTCTCGTTGAGACAAGCCCCTTAAGACTAATTCTTCCCCTTGCCAACGAGCTTCGATTAAACCAGTATCAGCAAATTGCCGCCAACGCTGATCGGCAGTAATCACATTCTGTAGGGTAATTGTGATTACTGTTCCTAACTCTGTCAGTTCGCCTTCATAGTTAGTCTCTGGTGCTGCTGGTTGTAAAAATGTGTCGCCGATGGGCAGTTCTACTAAGGTATCAGCCGCCGGAGAATGTACGTGGTAGCGGTTTTGCAACTCCTCTAAGCTAGTCAAGTCTGCCAAGTAGGCAGGGGAACCGTGGACAAAAATCACGTGCTGGGGTCGCAAATTATGAATTAGCTGCGTAGTACCAGGGCCATCGCTATGTTGAGCTAAAAGATAAGTTTCCAGAGTAGTTGGCGCTAAATATTCTTTGTTAACTTTTATATCAATTTTTTCTGGTAGGAGAATCAGCCAAGGCCCGGTGTCTAATTGGCAGTGTTCGCCTAAATCAGATGTCGAGTCGGTGAGGACAATACAAGGTGACTTACCTACACTGGGACGATGTTCTGGTTGTAGACGACGCACGCGGGGACGTACCCGTTCATCCCAAAACAAGGGTTGATGGCGGGCAAAGTTCTGCACTGATGGGGGGAGATGGGGTAGCAGTTCAAGATATGCATCACATCCAGTGGCGACAGCACCATCTACCCAAATATCTAAATCTCGTCCGGTGAAGTGGTGATGCGATCGCAAGAGCATTAATAATTCTTGACCTAATCCTAAAGCCGGGGTAGGAAGGATTACAGAACAATTGTCAGCGATCGCTCGATTAATTCGCTCGGCTAGTTGATTTTCTTGGTTGCGGCGGTGCGGATAACGGGATGTGCCATAACTACCTTCAATGATTAGCACATCCAAGTCTAAACCCCGCAGTTCCTCTAAACGCAAACCTTCTACTAGTCGGGAGTTTGATAAGAAAAAGTCCCCTGTATACAGTAGCTTGTAAATACGCTGCTGGGTGGTGTAAGTCAGGAGAATTGCTACTGCTCCTGGTAAATGCCCTGCGGGAAATAATTCTACTACCAAACCATCTTGGAATTCTACAGGCGATCGCAATGGCAAGGCGTGACAAAATTGGGAAATTTCCTTCGGGTCTTCGTCTACCCAATTCAGTGGTAGTAACTTGCTAGTTACCTCACTACCATAAATAGGTAACTTTGGATAAGTTTTATGCAGCGCCAGTAAGCCTTTAGCGTGATCTGGGTGGGCGTGAGTAATCAAAACTAAATCTGCTGGTAGGGGCGAACTACTTCCATGTACCGACTTATTAAGCCCCTTAGCCAGCGATGAAATATCTTCTAAACCACAGTCCAACAGAATGCGGTGTGGCCCCATTTTCACCAATAAACACACGCCCTCATTGTCATGCTGGACACTATAGGGCAAACATTCTAATTCACTACCCGTTTCCGCAGCATCTGCGCGAGAGGATGCCGATAGATTATCCCTCATGCTCTCCTCCCCTCATCAAACCTCATCATCATGGACATATCTCAAAAGCCAAAAGTTACACAAATTTTGCTTTTGTGACTTAGGGGTAAGTATTATCGTGCGCCCCTACACCCTGAGAATACGGATTTTTGATTGGGGAGGACGCCTGCACCGAACCCGCACTGTTCGGAAAGGTGGGCTAACAAGAAGCTATCAAACTAGTAATTCAAGGAGTTTGCCTCTGATTTCTTTTTTCTTTACAAGTTTTAAGCGCTCTTAGCCAACTCACTCTCCGAGAAGTCGATCGAGCGTCTACAGATTTATCTCAATGTGCGGAGCCATTGCCATGATAGTTATCTGAATCATAGAATCCATTCTTTGTGCCAAAAAATAAGCACGAAAGCGTAAATATAACTGTTAATCCAGCTAGAATCAACTTCACATCCATTTGTTTGCTGCCCTTTACTCAAAGACTTTCCTATATTAATTTAGTGCTTCCGCAATCAAACGGAATCACTAGAAAATCTTTACTATGCTTATATGGATTGGGCAATAGGTAAATTCACCACAATCAGTCAAATTGTAGAACCTTTCGGTCAAGCTGTCTATCTATCTAGATGTAAAGTAAAGCAATCTGACAACGAGCGATCGTCTACAGCCCGTAAAAATCCTCATCTAAAATCTGCTCAATCGAAAAAGGACAAACGGTAGGATATTCACTTTCTTGGGGTATCCGAATTCCAAACTTAGCCAGTTTAGCTTCCTTAATGGCTAGCTTGCGGGCATCTGGGTAGGCTTTTTCCACAGCCTCAACCAGAAAACTTTTTAGAGAAGGAGTATCTGCCAAATTATTTAGAACTCGCTGACGATGTTCCAGTATTGAGCTATACCAGCTTCCTTTCACGCTATCAGGGACATCATGCTGAACTCGCAACTTGAGTAAATACGCTAATAAAATTGTCAAATTGCTTTTGAGGGCATTTTTCTCTGCCTTACCCAAATCAACTAGCTCTTCAATCAAATGCTCAATATCTAACAATACCTTTGCCAATTTACGAGAGTAATGTTGATGTATAAACGTTCTTTTCTGTAGGGTTTGGCAAAAACAATAAGTCCTAAAAATTCCATCCAGGATTCTCGCAACGCTTTTTTTAGTGTATTGCCGCACTATAAAGGGTTTGAGCGTCCAACCTAACTTGTAAGCTCAACGCTTATATATGGGTCATTTTGCCTTTTTTGCCAAAATTTTTGTAACCTCTTATTTTGGCAAAGATATTGATCCAACGCTTCAAATTCATGATTGTGTAAATGTTGAATAATTTGCTCAATCCATAATTGTAAATCGCTGTCGTATAGCGTATTAGGCATTTCTCAGCTCCTAGTTATTTAACATTCTAGCTAGTACGGAAGTTTATTCGATCATAGCGATCGCACTTAGAGGATGTTTGGAAAGCTATTACCGTTATGGATGCTTTTGTCTATGCAGTCTACATACTTTTCCTAGAGCGAGTCACCTCCCGTCATCCCATTTTTACACTCACTAGTGTTCAACTTTTGTTCATTGCAACGGTAGGGATACTTTGGAGTAACACACAAATTTTTAACCAATTTGAGTTAATTCAGCAGTACTGGGGAGTGATTCTTTATTTAGGGTTGTTAGCGACGGCTGCTGTTATCTGGCTTCAAACATTGGCACAGCAATGAATTTCATCTGACGAAGTTGCTTTAATTTTTACACTTGAGCCATTGTTCACGACAATTTTCTCGTCTTGGCTACTTGGAGAACATCTGGGTATACGCGGTCTAATTGGTGCTATTCTTGTTTTAGTTGCTCTGCTTCTAAGTCAAAGTTATCAAAAGATTGAGCCGGCAAAAGTTGATGTATAGAGCGGTTAAAGAGCTTTTATCTCGAAAGTGAAACTTAACTAAGCCAAGTTTAAAACTTGAAAGCCGCAAGAAATTTAAACATAGTAGGTCTTTATCATTATCTCAAAACATAAAGCAAATGATGCTTGCTAATGCATAGAGTCTCTTGCAAAAATTACTTTTGCAAGAGTTAGGAAAACGGTTAAAGTAATTTGTAATTAAAGAAAAGGGAAAATTTTATTCTTTTCACTTTTCCCCCTTAACCTTTTCCCGACTTTTACAATAAGTCTAAGCCAGTGTGTATTTAGACTTGTAGAAGGCACAACTTCAATGCTTAAGCCTTTTTCAACCAGCTAAACATAGCGCGTAAATCTTTACCAACTTCTTCAATTTTGTGTTCAGCTTCTTTGCGACGCATGGCGGTAAATCCTGGTTTACCAGATTGGTTTTCCAAAACAAATTCCCGCGCAAATTGCCCAGATTGAATTTCGCTGAGAACCTTCTGCATTTCAGCTTTGGTTTGTTCGGTGACAATGCGCGGGCCACGGGTATAATCGCCATATTCTGCCGTGTTAGAAATGCTATCTCGCATTTTGGCTAAACCACCTTCCACAACTAAGTCAACAATCAACTTGACTTCATGCAGACATTCAAAATAAGCCAATTCTGGTTGATAACCAGCTTCTACTAAAGTTTCAAATCCGGCTTTGATTAAAGCACTCAAACCACCGCACAATACCGCTTGTTCGCCAAATAAATCTGTTTCGGTTTCTTCGCGGAAAGTCGTTTCCAAAACACCAGCGCGAGTACCACCAATACCTTTAGCATAAGACATGGCGCGATCGCGTGCCTGACCACTGGCATCTTGATAAACTGCAAACAGCGCTGGTACGCCTTCACCACTTTCATAAGTCCGCCGTACCAAATGCCCTGGGCCTTTTGGTGCTACCATCACCACATCTACATTATCCGGTGGTACAACTTGCCCAAAGTGAATATTAAACCCGTGGGCAAAAGCTAAGACATTCCCTTCTTCTAGATTCGGTTCAATCTCATTTTTGTAAATCGTTTTTTGAACTTCATCAGGTAACAAAATCATGATGAAATCAGCAGCATTGGCAGCATCTGCAACATTTTTCACAGTTAACCCAGCTGCTTCAGCTTTTGCGACTGATTTACTACCCGGATATAGCCCCACAATCACATTCAAACCACTATCTTTGAGATTGAGAGCGTGGGCATGACCTTGGGAACCATAGCCGATAATAGCAATAGTTTTTCCAGCCAAAAGGTCTAAATTGGCATCTTCGTCATAATACATCCGGGCCATAGAAGCATCTCCTGTCAGCAAGCATCATCATTTCTTGGCAGGCTTACGATTGTACCCCAAATTGAGTAACACAGATAAACTATCAATCATTCAATTTATCTCTTTCAACTCTGGGGATAAGGGGTAATGGAGGCTGGGGACAAATAACAAACCGTGTTACATAAATCGCAACAATCCAGGCTTTGAGTTTTTCTTCGGTAATACTGGAATTAACTTCATCTATCTGGGGGTAGATTATGTACACTTCGATGAAATTACCACGCACATCTGCTTTATTTATAAGTGCATTATTGGGAGGGGTAATTTTCACCAGTTGCGCCTCTTCTGAACAGATGGCAAATAAGTCTGCACCTCAATCTGCACCTCAAATTGCAGGTGATGGCGCGGTAAATCAATTAGCTGCTCGTGAAAATAATTCCCAAAAGGCGGAAGCTGCACCAATAGGGCGTTCTCGTCCTCAACTGATTAAAAAGGCAGCAATCTCTTTGACTGTCAACTCTGTAGATCGGACTATTGATGCCGTTTCGCAAATTATCAATCAACAGCAAGGAGATTTAATCGGGTTGAAACAACAACAACCCAAAAACGACAACCCGCGTTACACAGCAACAATCCAATTGCGGATACCAGAGAATCGGCTAGAACCTACTTTAGAACAGTTAGCGAAATTGGGCACTCTTGAGAGTCGTAATATCACTGCCGAAGATGTGGGCGATCGCTTGGTGGATTTCCAAGCTAGATTAACAAATTTGCAAAAAACTGAAGCCAATTTGCAAAAAATTATGGATCGGGCGGGTTCTGTGAGAGATGTGCTTAGTGTTGCCCAAGAACTGAGTAATGTCCGACAAACAATAGAACAAATTGATGCCCAACTCAAAAGCTTACAAAATCAAGTTGCATATTCCACTATTACGCTTAACCTAGAAGCAGCAGTTTCTAGCACCAGTCCCCAACCTGTTTTGGGTTTGCAAGTTCAAGAAACTTGGAACAACTCTACTCATTCTTTGAGGGGATTTTCCGTTGGCTTACTCAAGCTGAGTATTTGGCTAATTGTTTACAGTCCCTATTTGTTAATTTTTGCTGCTCTTATCTACAGCTTTAGGCGTTGGCGGCGAACTCTTTCACCACGTTTGACACAAACACCAGAGTCAACTAGTTCTGACTAAACTTGTATAAATCTACATAAATAAACAGGGATTTAAATATTCCAAACTCTTATTGTCTGTAGCTTTCGCCTAAAAACTTTCTTTATCCTGTAGTCTTGATTACTTTAATACTTTATTAAATGTAAACAGCAATACAAAATATCTGATGACAATTTTGATACAAATCTGTTAAGAATAGTTACAATAGTCGGCGTACACGATAATATTTCTTATGGTAAATTCACTTGACAATAATCCACCTCATAATGTAGTTATTGTAGGCGGTGGTTTTGGTGGACTTTATGCAGCAAAAACACTTGCCAAAGCGGCAGTAAAGGTTACTCTGATTGATAAACGTAACTTTCATCTATTTCAACCCCTTTTATATCAAGTTGCTACAGGTGCGTTATCCCCTGCTGATATTTCTTCACCATTGCGTTCTGTCCTTAGCAGAAGCAAGAATACGAAAGTGCTGCTGGGAGAGGTGAACAATATCGATTCAGAAGCGCAAAAAGTGATTGTGGGCGACGAAGCAATACCTTACGATACATTGATTGTCGCCACAGGTGCGAAGCATTCCTACTTTGGCAAAGACAACTGGGAAGAATTTGCTCCCGGCTTGAAAACAGTAGAAGATGCTATAGAAATGCGTAGCCGGATTTTTTCGGCGTTTGAAGCCGCAGAAAAAGAAACCGATCCAGAAAAACGCCGCGCTTGGTTAACTTTTGTAATTGTCGGTGGTGGGCCAACTGGTGTAGAGTTAGCGGGTGCGATCGCAGAATTGGCAAATCAAACTCTTAAAGAAGATTTCCGCAATATCGACACTTCAGAAGCCAAGATTTTGCTATTAGAAGGTTTGGATCGGATTTTGCCACCCTTTGCACCAGAGTTATCACAAGAAGCGGAAGCATCTTTAAGGCGCTTAGGTGTGGTTGTGCAGACAAAAACATTGGTAACAAATATTGAAAATCATATTGTTACTCTCAAACAAGGCGATGAAGTTAAAGAAATTGCTTCAAAAACGGTATTATGGGCAGCAGGTGTGAAAGCTTCCGCAATGGGAAAAGTCCTAGCAGAACGCACAGGTGTAGAATGCGATCGCGCTGGACGGATTATCGTTGAACCTGACTTGAGTATTAAGGGACATCCGAATATTTTTGTAATTGGCGATTTAGCAAATTTTTCTCATCAAAATGGTAAACCGCTACCTGGAGTTGCACCTGTAGCGAAGCAAGAAGGTGAATATGTAGCACAACTAGTCCAAAAGCGGCTTGTAGGTAACAATTTGCCACCCTTTGCTTATACCGATCATGGTAGTTTGGCAATGATTGGGCACAATTCTGCTGTAGTCGATTTTGGCTTTATCAAGCTAAAAGGTTTCGTTGCTTGGCTGTTTTGGCTATTGATTCACATTTACTTCTTAATTGAATTTAACAACAAATTAGTAGTAATGATTCAGTGGGCATGGAACTATTTTACCCGTAATCGGGGAGCAAGATTGATTACAGGACAAGAATCAATCACGCAATTCGGAATTAGCGATCGCAACATTTATTACGCATCAGAAACTAATAAACAGCCAGCAAATATTTAATTGCAAATAAGGCATTGGGTACAAGAGGCAGAGGGGCAGAGGGGAAAAACTTACTGCAACTTCTCCTCTGCTCCCTGCTTTCCTACTCCCTACAATAAAGTTATCGCCCTCATAAATTAGCAGTAAGCTGTTTGAGGGCGTTTTTTCATAATCAACATAATGGCAACTATTAACGACAACTACCTAAAGCTGAAAGCGGGTTATCTGTTTCCAGAAATTGCTCGGCGGGTGAATGTCTTTGCAGAAGCGAACAGTGATGCTAAAATCATCCGGCTGGGCATTGGCGATGTTACTGAACCTCTACCGGAGGCTTGCCGCACAGCGATGATTAAAGCTGTGGAAGAAATGGGCGATCGCAATACCTTCAAAGGCTATGGCCCAGAGCAAGGCTACGCTTGGTTGCGGGAAAAAATTGCTACTCAAGATTTCCAAGCACGGGGAGCCGAGATAGATGCCTCAGAAATCTTTATCTCCGACGGTTCCAAGTGCGACACAGGCAACATTCTAGAAATATTTGGTCATGACAATCTAATTGCCGTTACTGACCCAGTTTACCCTGTGTATGTAGACACTAACGTTATGGTGGGAAATACTGGGGATGCCAACGATAAAGGCGAATTTGAGGGTTTAGTTTATCTACCAATTACAGCTGATAACAACTTCACCGCCGAGATTCCCTCCGAGAAAGTTGATTTAATTTATCTCTGCTTTCCCAATAACCCCACTGGCGCAACTGCTACTAAGGAATATCTCAAGACATGGGTAGACTATGCCAAAGCTAATAACTCGATTATTTTCTTTGATGCAGCATACGAAGCTTATATTACCGATCCGTCAATTCCGCACTCAATTTATGAAATTGAAGGTGCAAGAGAAGTTGCGATCGAATTTCGTTCTTTCTCCAAAAACGCAGGTTTTACAGGAACCCGTTGCGCGTTAACTGTAGTACCGAAGACACTCACAGCAAAAGCCGCCGATGGTTCCGATGTCGAACTGTGGAAACTGTGGAATCGTCGCCAGTCCACCAAATTTAATGGCGTTTCTTACATCGTCCAACGGGGAGCCGAAGCCGTTTATTCTGAAGAAGGACAAACACAAATTAAAGGATTGGTAAGTTTCTATCTAGAAAACGCCAAAATTATCCGCGATAAACTCACAGCCGCCGGATTGGCGGTGTATGGCGGCGTGAATGCACCTTATGTTTGGGTGAAAACTCCTAATAATTTATCCAGTTGGGAATTTTTTGATAAGTTGCTACAAACTGTCAACGTCGTGGGAACACCTGGTTCTGGCTTTGGTGCTGCGGGTGAAGGTTACTTCCGCATTTCGGCGTTTAACAGCCGGGAAAATGTCGAAGAGGCGATGAAGCGGATTACTGAGAAGTTTAAAGTGTAGAGCGATCGCTTTTGTTAAACTCAATCTATTAGTCTAAAGGTTACGGTGGGCTGTATTATCCACCGCAACCTAATAGATTTTGAATTTTGAATATTGCTTTATTATTTATAGTAAAAGTATTATACCGTTGTGTGTGGTCAGAGTTTCGTTTTGCAGCTTTAGACATGATAGTTAACTTGGATGTTCATTATCTTATTTGATTACTAAATTTACCTAAGCTCGACTTTATAAATTTTTTTCGCAACGCGATACTCCTGCGGAGTCGTTGCACGAAAGCTTAAACTGAAACCTTTATGGGACAGTAGTTTTACTTTTTTAACTTCATCGATAATCTCTAACGTGGAAAAAGCATTTGCCAAAAAGCTAGGGTTTTTGTCAGATAAATAAAACCAAGTTCTTAATTTTGGATCAAGTCGAGCTAAGAATAAAATTCACTTTTAATCGAGTTATTTTCTCTTTACATTTAATAAGAACAAAAACTTTAGCAATCATGATAATAAAATAGAGAGGAATAAAACGAACGTTCCTCGTCTCATTCCTCTCAACTTTGCACAATTATCATTTTCAATATAACTATTTTGAGTATTTTAACTGATTGACAAAATGCACTTTCTTTTAAAATTTCACTGATGTACCCTACCCCTAACACTCTACCCTAGCGAGGCTTCAGTTTTCTTAGTGACATTCGGTAATAAACCCAAGAATATAGAGATTTTTGCTTTAAATCCTACAAAAGCTCTATATGGGTTACTTCTCAAGAAAGATGAACACATCTAAAGCCTTTAATAACATGAAACTCAGGTATCTCTAACTAGACGGACTATGCAAATATAAAGCTTTGTATCAATAAAGAAACTCACTAATCAGACAGCGATCGCTGACATTAGAACGAGTGCTGTAGGACTGATGTTAACCAATAATAATAGTACTTAAGGAAATTCAAATTATGACTAAGACAGAGCAGCAAATCTTGAAGCCGATTGAACAAAAGCAAACAGATACAGACTTTGCCAATGCCGATCAGGCAATGCCTAAACCTTTAGTAATAGCAGGAACATCTGATGGCTTGCTGTTTATTGACTCCAAACAGTATGTAGAACTTGAAGGTTATTCCATTACTGCTCTTGCCTTGAGCCAAGATGGACTGTGGGCGATCGCCGATGGCAATTCAATATGGCATCGTGATACTAACGGCAAGTGGCATCAAGTCACTGCGATAGATGATTTGCGATTGAACTGCATCCTGCCGATCGAGGGTGCGGTTTTGGTAGGAACTTCACAAGCTCATCTCCTCCGCATTACTGATGATGGAAACACGAATCGGATCAATTGCTTTGAGGCGGCTGAGGGACGCTCCCAATGGTATACACCGTGGGGAGGGCCTCCAGATGTTCGCTCAATAGCAGTAGGTCAATCCGGCGAACTTTATGTAAATGTGCATGTCGGAGGCATTCTACGCTCTGACGACCAGGGACAGTCATGGCAACCCACCATTGACTTGCATACAGATGTTCATGAGGTACGAACCATTCCGGCTCGTCGGGATCTCGTGTTGACAGCTACGGCTGAGGGGCTAGCGATTAGTCAAGATAGAGGTAACTCTTGGAGCTTTGATCGCACAAATCTACATGCTAATTACTCACGAGCTTTGGCAGTGTGTGATGAGACAATTTTGATGACCGTTTCTATGGGCCCATCAGGTAACAAGTCAGCCATTTATCGCCGTCCACTTGATGAGTCAGGCACATTTGAGAAATGTGAGGCAGGGCTACCGGAATGGTTAAAAGACAATATCAACACAGGAACCCTTGCCACTTTCGGGAATATAGCTGCTTTCGGAACTTGTGATGGTCAAATCTTCCTCTCGAATGATGCTGGCTTGACGTGGAAGCAGATAGCAGCTTCTTTGCCTAAAATCCTCTGTGTGAATCTGATGTCACCCACTAATAAGTAGACCAAAAAAAACACTTTTGCGTTAGCATATCTCACCGTACTCCTACGGAAAAGCAAGCTACGCGGAGCGTCTCGTAGAGTGTGTGATCAATACCTGCCTAAATAGAATTTTGTTTAAAATTGGTGATTTTAAGTACTAGTTTTAAAGAACAGTGGCTTTAGTATAGCTGTAGTCACATAGGTTAGGACATTTTAAAAGAGCGAAAGCTAGGAATAGTAATAGTTTTACCTCCTGCCTCCTGCCTCCTTCTATAACATAAGTAAAGCTAATAAATCAGTCAAGTGTAAGAGGATGTCTGAGAAGTATTAAATATTTCGTCCGATCCCCCCTAGCCCCCCTTGAAAAGGGGGGAAAACTTCTAAAAGTCCCCCTTTTTAAGGGGGATTTAGGGGGATCTACAAGTCTCGAATACAACACTAAAAAGTTTTCAGACATCCTCTAAGAGCAAATCTCACACCAGAATATGATTATGCTGTGATTGCAGAGAATTGACATATATTTTTCAGATGGTCATTGACCGACTCAATTAATGTGAATTCGATAAACCTCTCCCTGGTTTTACTACGCAAAACCAGGGAGAGATTTTTTTCATGTCTAGCTAAATGGACACCAAATAAACCGTCGAACTCACGTTAAAATCAGTTCAGAATCTTTTTGTGAAGGCATACTATCTTGTACTAAAGAACGATTTAGTGCTTTGCCTTGTAACAGATTACTAGCAAAAGCAAAAGTCGCGTTGACTTTGCGAGTACGCCACTCATCTATAAGCTTTTGTACTTGGATAACAGACATTCGCCGTGTCATTGCTTCATAAAGATAAGCAGCATGACTAGTTTCATCTTTGGCGACACTCAAAATTCCCAGTTTTAAATTGCGAACAACAGTTTCATCATCGGGTAATGCATTCGCCATCCTTGCAAAGTCTTTGCTAGCATCTAACTCCAGAATGTAAGTGCTACCCATGAAAACATTCCAGTCCATAAAAGCAGGTTTTAGTTGTTCTGAGGTGTAACCTTCAAAGAAGGCTGCAAAAAATGGACTACGCTGCTGTTGTGATTTATCTGTGGATGTAGTTTGGGGTTGACTTTTAAAATCTATAACTTGTTTATTGAGTTGTTTTAAACCGTGAGCGAAAATTTGACCGTGCCTAGTTTCATCTGATGCGTGTTGTTTAAGCTTTTCGGCTAACCATGTATCGCCCTCTGTGGCGGCGCGATCGCTTAGTCCTGTCAAAAAAGGCACAGAACCAGATTCCGCTAACTGAAACCCAGCAAGGATATTAGGGCGAGTTTTAGAGTCACGAATCTGAGCAGCAGTGTAATAGGCAAAAGCACCAGAACCTACTAAATGCATCACGTAAGTCAATAAATTCATGAGAGATTCCCGCTAACCTTTTTTTCTTATGGTAAACATTGAGCATGGAGATTGGGGATTGAGAAAACAATTGAGTTCCCAGCAGTTCCTAATCCTTAATCACTTAGCAGCACAAAAACTTAATTTGATAACACCTTCTTTGTCTCAACGCCATTTAATTTGTCACTGTATTGCACGCTATCAAGATTTGTTCAGTACTGCGGATGCGACCCATAATCGGAAAGATGTTGTTCACGACAAAGGTGTGCGCCTCTGCACTGATGCTAGACATAGCGTCTTCGGCGAAGACAAGTTCATAGCCTCTGTCGAAGGCTGCTCGTGCGGTTGATTCCACCCCAAAATTTGTGGCGATGCCGCCCAGCACAATGGTGCGGACACCGCGACGCCGTAGTTGCTGCTCTAGCTCTGTTCCAGAAAACGCTCCCCACTGCCGTTTTCTGGATAAAAGGATGCTTTTTTGAATCTGCTGGATTCTCGCATTTATGGTATTGTCTTAACTTTAAGCACAGTTGTCTTGCTTGTGTATGGTTTTGCCTTGGGTGATTGGGAAGATTATGTGCAGCAGTTCCAAAGCGATCGCTTTATCAATGGCATGAGCTTGGCATTTTGCCTATTTTATCTTTTATTTCCTACTGTTGTTGGTGATGATATGGCTCGTCGCCGTTTCCCTAATGCTGAGGTATTTTTAGCAGTGGTGTTTGTTCCCTTACTCGGTTCTCTTGCTTATCTTTGCCTGCGCCCGCCACTGATGTCATCAACTATTCGTGAAGAATCATAGTTTTGGGATTACCTATAAAATTACAAAGGTTTCAAAGTTTAATTCCATTAAACGTTATTCAGGAATTGCATTCAAAAATTATTCTTGACAATTCTTTCCTGATTCTTTCCTATCATCAGGTAAATCAATTTTTGGCTCAACTTTCTTTCGTCCATAATTAGCTAAAGTTTCTCCTTCTTCTAGATATACAGCAGAGTATTTACTCAACCCAATACGTTGTGAAGTATAAATTCCAGAATGACCCGAAAATAGATAGCTTACTATACAGCCAATACCAATAAATACTCCTGATTCCAAACCAAATAGTTCAACTCCCATTAAGGTGGATGCCAAAGGTGTATTTGCTGCACCTGCAAACACACCTACAAATCCCATTCCTGCTAATAGTGGTGCAGGTAATGCTAAAAGCAATGACAAAGCATTACCTAAAGTTGCACCAATAAAAAACAAAGGTGTCACTTCTCCTCCTTTAAATCCAGCACCTAAAGTTAAAGCAGTCATACCCAATTTGGCAGCAAAATCCCAAGGAGGTAGCTGAGTATAGAAAGAATCAACGATGGTTGGGATACCAAGCCCAATGTACTTCGTTGTTCCACTCAACCCAACAATTGCTGCTATCAGCGCACCACCAAGCAAAGGACGCATTGGAGGATAAGATATCTTGGCTTTAAAGAAGTGACTAATTTTATGAGTTACTTGAGCAAAGAATCTCGCGACAATTCCAAAAATTGCACCTGCAATAATGGCAGAAATCAGTCCCCAAATAGTCAGCGTTGGTATCAAGGGAGCGTGTCGGTATGCTGTATGATGCAAACCCAATAGTAAAGTTACTTGATTTCCGACGATCGCAGCAATTAAAGAGGGAAAAAGAGCATCATAATGAATTTTACCAATCGCTAAAACTTCCAAACCAAATACAGTTCCAGCTAAGGGAGTACCGAAAACTGAAGCGAATCCCCCACTGATACCTGCCATTAACAAAATCCGCCGATTAGCTCCTTGAAAATGTAATATTTTAGTTAACTGGTCTGCTAAAGAAGCACCCATTTGTAATGCTGTACCTTCACGACCGGCTGAACCACCAAAAAAATGAGTAAGGTCTGTTCCTAGTAGAACAAGAGGAGCCATACGAAAAGGAATAATATTTTTGGGTTTATGGATTTCTTCGAGTAAAAGATTATTCCCAGCTTCTACAGTCCGACCAAATTGATGATAAATCCAACCGCTCAAGAAGCCACCAAGCGGCAGCAAGGCGATAATCCATCGATGCGATTCTCGCCAATCGGTTGCCCATTCTAATGATGCTAAAAGAGCAGCAGAAGCCGTTCCAGCAAGAATGCCAACTATAAAGGAAATAGGCAACCACTTAATCAGGTGGGGTAAGGCTATAGACAGTTCAGACTGACGAAAGTGTTTCATACCGTGACTCCTTGAAGTGCGATTTGTAGTCTTACACTTTCTACAGGAGAGTCAGGTAATGCATTTAGCCAAGCCCTACTCTCCCGCAGTAAGTCAGGAAAGTAGGAGCCATCAGCCTTCCAATTATCAATTTAACCTGTACTGGAAAGGCGGTTTTGGCGAGCTCCATCGCCATAAATACTATTTAATTAATTCAACAATACCATTTTTGCTTTTGTATTGCTTTAAAAGTTTTACTATTTATTCCTCACCTATCTTGAAAAATGACGCTCTTAAAAGTGTAAGTTCCACCCAATCAACAATTCTTTTTATAAATTTCCTGCTAGAGATAGATGTATTTATTATTTATTAAATACAAACATAGTTTTAAAGAAGCAAAGTATAAAAAACAACTAAATTATCATTGATAAAAACTCAGTAGGAAAACCGTACTTATCTGATAGGTTTTCTGTACCATATATCTAAGTTTAGCTGGATACAATCAAAGCGTGGCTTATATTAATGCTGTTTTCTAGAAAATTTATACAGCATTAGCAGGAGAGCGAAAAGATGACAAATCAATTGAAAACGGCTGCTTTGCTAGCTGCATTAAGTGGTCTTTTGATCGCAATTAGTTATTGGATAATTGGCGGTACTAGTGGCTTGATAATAGGGATAGGTTTAGCAGTAGTAACAAACTTATTTTCTTGGTATCAATCAGATAAGATTGCGCTGGCAGTATATCAAGCCCAGCCTGTGAGTGAAAGGGAAGCACCAGGACTTTATCGGATGGTGCAGAGATTGAGCGATCGCGCTAACATTCCTATGCCTAAAGTTTACATCGTTCCAAGCCTAGGTGCTAACGCTTTCGCTACAGGGCGCGATCCAGAACACGCTGCGGTGGCTGTCACTGAAGGTATTTTAAATATATTGCCAGATGATGAACTCGAAGGTGTTATTGCCCACGAGCTAACCCATATTATTAATCGTGACACTCTCACTCAAGCTGTTGCTGCTACTGTGGCTGGTGCGATTTCATTCCTAGCCCAAATGGTTAGTTACAGCCTATGGTTTGGTGGTGGTTCACGAGATGACAACAAAGGTGGAAATCCAATAGGAGTTTTATTAACAGTCATGCTTGCGCCAGTGGCGGCGACAATCATTCAGCTAGCAATTTCGCGCACACGAGAATTTTCTGCTGATGCAGGTTCTGCTAGATTAACTGGTAATCCCCGCGCCTTAGCTAGGGCATTGCAACGCTTAGAAGCCTCAGCAAAGCAGATGCCTTTAAATGCCAATCCAGCTTATGAGCCGTTATTAATTATCAATTCCATCTCTGGACAGTTTCTGGGTAACTTATTCTCCAGTCATCCGGCGACAGAAATGCGAGTTGCAGCATTGCTGAAATTAGAGCAACAACTGCCAACAAAAACTTATTAATTTGTCATTAGTCTTTTGTGAAATAAATGACTAATGACTATTAATATAGGGTGCAATTTTTAGATGAAGCCGAGATAAACTGGCACTTATTAGACTTCTTGCATAAGTCGAATAGACCCCCCTTAATCCCCCCTTATAAAGGGGGGAAACTTAAAATCTTGCCCCCTCCCCTTAACAAGGGGAGGGTTGGGGAGGGGTGATTCAAAGATTTTTGCAAAAGGTCTATTGTAAATATTTTTTGAATTGGTATTAGTTAACAAAAATTAGAATGCACAAATTTGAAAAACTTTGTCAGAGTAGAAATAAGGGTTTTAACATTTACCTATGTGTAGTTAAATGACTCAAATATTTGAAGATGCAACGAAAACAGACGCTTATATCCGGGTTGCTAAACTTGCAGAAGTTCAGGCAGCAGGCAGTTTGTTAGTCCACAAGGAAAAGCATACGATTGCTTTGTTTTACTCAAATAATACAGTTTACGCAATTGATAACCGTTGTCCTCACATGGGCTTTCCCTTACAAGGAAGCACTTGCAAAGATGGTATTGTTACCTGTCCTTGGCATTATGCCCGCTTTGATCTTGCTAGTGGTGGAACGTTTGACTCGTGGGCAGATGATGTTCCTTGTTTCCCAGTAGAAATCCGTGATGGTGAAGTTTGGATAAATTTAGCACCACCAGTTAACCCTTATGCTCACCACCGCCAACGTCTGCTAGACGGTTTAGAGCAGAATATTTCTTTAGTGATTGCAAAATCAACGTTGGCACTTTTAGATATGGGAGTGAACCCAACAGAACCATTTCTCATGGGGTTAGAATTTGGCACTCGTTATAACAAAGCGGGTTGGAGTTCAGGTTTGACTATCCACACCTGTATGATGAATCTACTACCTTATCTTGATGTAGAAGACAAACCTCGTGCTTTATTTCACGGACTGTCGGCAGTAGCTAATGATAGTGCAGGTGCGCCACCAGAGTTTGTCGTTCACCCATTACCCAACGCTAAAGTAGATTTTGCAACTCTCAAAAACTGGTTTCGCCAATTTATTCAGGTACGGGATGCGGAAGCAGCACAAAGATGTTTAGTATCTGCTGTTCGTTCTGGAGCTAATTCAAAGCAAATAGCAGATATGCTATTCTGTGCTGCCACAGATCGTCGCTATCTTGATGTTGGGCATACGCTTGATTTTATCAATAAAGCATTAGAAGCACTTGATACTGTAGCTTGGCAAGCAGCAGAATCAATTCTGGCTAGCCTAGTTTCGAGTTTAGCCAATGCTTCGCGGATGGAAGAATCCAATTCCTGGCGCTACCCTGTAGATTTGGTAGCAATATTAGAGTCAGCTTTTGAGCAATTACCGACTGTATTAAGTGTAGGAAAATCTCGACAAGGAAATTGGTCACAAACAGATGAACTAGTACCAATTTTATTGGGTGAAGACCCACAAGCGATCGCAGACTCGCTATTGAATGCACTGAAAGCAGGTTGTACTGAAGAACAATTAGTTAGTGTAGTTACTTATACAGCAGCATTACGAATAGCTCGTTTCCACACGAATAATGACTTTGGAGATTGGAATTCAGCCCACCATCCATTTACGTATGCAAATGCCGTACATCAAGCATTACGAAGAGTACCAACAGTCGAACTACTAAGAGGTGTGTTTGATGCAGCGATGAGTGTATATTTAAATCGTTTTTTGAATGTCCCACCAGCAAGGCTGCCAGAACCCAAAGACATCGTAGAAAATCCCGAACAATTACTCCAGCAGCTACCAGATTTATTAAACCGTCAGCAGCAAGTAAACCAGACAGGGCAATTAGTTGCTAATTATTTATACAGTGGTGGTAGTGCTGAAAAATTGATGGCAAAACTGGGGAAATTGATGCTGCGAGAAAACCGTGATTTTCATGTTGTTCAAGAAATGGAAGCCGCTTTTCGTCAGTATTCTTTCCTCGGTGAAAGTTCGGCTGGAATTCATATACTAGTGGCTGCATCTCGATATTTAGCCGCTCATTCTCCGACAATGCGATCTCAAGGACAAACTTATCAAATTGCGGAACGTTTACATCAAGGCGATCGCTTATTTGAGGAATCATGACCGGAAAGTGGAGAATTTGAACTGTATCCTATGTTCTAGAGCGATGTTTACGACGGGCTACGCCTACGCTTTTCTTTCGGCTCAATGATATACCAAAATGAATGCGTGAATTACTCTAATGAGTAAGCAAACTGGGGTTTGAGAAAGCAAGAGCTGCTTTTGCTTGCGGAAAACATCAAAATGAGAAAGCAAAAGCAGCTTTTGTTTGTGGAAAATACTAAAATGCGAGATTAAAACCTGCTTTTGAAGAAGTAAAAGCTGCTTTTGCTTGTGGAAAACACTAAAATGCGAGATTAAAACCTGCTTTTGAAGAAGTAAAAGCAGCTTTTGTTTGTGGAAAACACTAAAATGCGAGATTAAAAGCTGCTTTTGAATAAGTAATCAGGCATTTTTACTTAATTTAAGATGAATTTTAGTCTAGGCGATACCTTTCCTTTGGAACGGTACACGAACGCTAACGCGCTTTTCAGTTTTATTACGGTATGCTTTGCACAAAACTTGTAAATTTGTATCCCCATGTAGTCTATTCTTGATTTGGGGGGATGCGATCGCGCAAATCTGCTAAATTCTGACTACACTCCATAGTCCGAGGATGGTTCACCCCTAATTGCTGCTTAAATATCTCTAATGCTTGCAGATACAACGGTTCAGCTTCGGTATAACGTCCTTGTAAGTAGTAGAGTTTTGCTAGATTGTTGAGGCTAAGTGCGACAGATGGATGTGATTCGCCCAGCAGTTGGCGCTTGAGTGCTAAAGCTTGTAGGTACAGGGGTTCGGCTTCGCTGTATCTGCCTTGGGAATCGTAGAGATGCGCTAGGTTGTTGAGGCTAGCAGCGACATTTGGATGTGATTCGCCCACCAGTTTGCGCAAAAGTGCTAAAGCTTGTTGGAACAGGGGTTCGGCTTCGCTGTATCTGCCTTGGGATTTGTAGAGTAATGCTAGGTTGTTGAGGCTAGAGGCGACAGATGGATGTGATTCGCCCAGCAGTTGGCGCAAAAGTGCTAAAGCTTGTTGGAACAGGGGTTCGGCTTCGCTGTATCTGCCTTGGGTATTGTAGAGTAATGCTAGGTTGTTGAGGCTAGTGGCGACAGATGGATGTGATTCGCCCAGCAGTTGGCGCCTGAGTGCTAAAGCTTGTAGGTGTAGGGGTTCGGCTTCGCTGTATCTGCCTTGGGAATCGTAGAGACTCGCTAGGTTGTTGAGGCTAGTGGCGACATCTGGATGTGATTCGCCCAGCAGTTGGCGCCTGAGTGCTAAAGCTTGTAGGTATAAGGGTTCAGCTTCGCTGTATCTGCCTTGGGAATCGTAGAGTAATGCTAGGTTGTTGAGGTTAGTGGCGACATCTGGATGTGATTCGCCCACCAGTTGACGCCTAAGTGCTAAAGCTTGTTGAAACAGGGGTTCGGCTTCGCTGTATCTGCCTTGGGAATCGTAGAGACTCGCTAGGTTGTTGAGGCTAGTGGCGACATCTGGATGTGATTCGCCCAGCAG
>NZ_JBALDC010000093.1:0-74538 GCF_036917575.1 Nostoc sp.
GGCTTTTTGATTAACGGCATAGCAGCAAATGACTCTTCAGGCAGCTCAGTCAGCAATGCGGGGGACATCAACAACGATGGCATTGACGACCTGATTATTGGCGCACCAGGTGCCAAGCTCAACGGCATGTATCGTGCTGGGCAAAGCTATGTGGTGTTTGGGGGAAGGAATCTGGGCAGTGGCGGCACCCTCAACCTCTCTTCCCTAGATGGCACTAATGGCTTTTTGATTAACGGCATAGCAGCAAATGACTCTTCAGGCAGCTCAGTCAGCAATGCGGGGGACATCAACAACGATGGCATTGACGACCTGATCGTTGGGGCATTTAATCCCTACCCCTACGACAGAAATTATCCTTGGCAAAGCTATGTGGTGTTTGGGGAAAAGAATCTGGGCAGTGGCGGCACCCTCAACCTCTCTTCTCTGGATGGCACTAATGGCTTTTTGATTAACGGCATTGCTAGATTTGACGACTCGGAGGGCATCTCAATCAGGAATGCAGGGGACATCAACAACGATGGCATTGACGACCTGATTATTGGCGCACCGGGTGCCAAACCCAACGGCATCCGTAATGCTGGGCAAAGCTATGTGGTGTTTGGGGGAAGGAATCTGGGCAGTGGCGGCATCTTCAACCTCGCTTTCTTGAATGGCACTAATGGCTTTATAATTAACGGCATTGCAGCAAATGACTTGTCAGGCAAGTCAGTCAGCAATGCGGGGGACATCAACAACGATGGCATTGACGACCTGATTATTGGGGCAACTGGTGCCGACGCCAACGGCAAATTTGATGCTGGGCAAAGCTATGTGGTGTTTGGGGGGACAAATATTGCGACTAGCAACACCTCTCCCAACCTGACTGGAACTGCCGATGCAGATAACTTATTTGGCACACCTAGCAATAACATCATTAATGGGTTGACTGGTGACGACACTATAAAAGGCAATGGCGGTCAAGATAAATTTTTGTTTCGCCTTGGCGATGGCGATGATACTATCGCCGATTTTGGTGGCATTGGTAAAGGCACAACCCCAACATCGGCGGTGATTGCCAATGTTGACACCTTACAATTTAAAGGTTCGGGTTTAACTGCCCAAAATCTGCAACTAACTCAAAATGGTAACAATTTAGAAGTGACTTTTGAAAAAGTGGCTTTTACCAAAGTCACTTTGCAAAACTTTAAACTAGAAAACCTGGATAACCTCCCAGCAAGCGGTTCACGACCTGCACTTAGCAATATAGAGTTTGATGGGCAAACTAGCCCCTTCGACAGCTTTGATGTCTTCGATGCTAACTCCACTCAAACTTCGCTATTCAACAAGAACACGGTGACTTTCCTCAATGACCTCAACAATAACATCACAGGTTTTGACAACTCTGCTGATGTGATTAATGGTCAGGGAGGTGACGACATCATCAACGGCAAAAGTGGCAATGACTTGCTCAGAGGTGGTGCAGGCAATGATACCCTTATCGGTGGTGCAGGCAATGATACCCTTGTCGGTAGTGCAGGTGCTGACCCTTTCTTCAACCTCTCTGACTTGAATGGCACGAATGGCTTTATAATTAACGGCATTGCAGAAAGTGACACTTCAGGCTATTTAGTCAGCAATGCGGGGGACATCAACAACGATGGCATTGACGACCTGATTATTGGGGCATCTAATGACCACCCCTACGACAAAGATTCTACTTGGCAAAGCTATGTGGTGTTTGGGGGGACGAATCTGGGCAGTGGCGGCACCTTCAACCTCTCTGATTTGGATGGCACTAATGGCTTTTTAATTAACGGCATTGCAGAAGGTGACTCTTTAGGCAACTCAATCAGCAATGCGGGGGATATTAACAACGATGGCATCGACGACCTAATTATTTGGGGACCAAATGCCAACCCGTATAATAATAACTCTTATCTTGGGCAAAGCTATGTGGTATTTGGGCAAACGAATCTAGGTAGTGACGGCACTCTCAACCTCTCTTCTTTGAATGGTACTAATGGCTTTTTCATTAACGGCATTACAGGAATTGACTACTCAGACGAGTCAGTCAGCAATGCGGGGGACATTAACAACGATGGTATTGACGACCTGATTATTGGAGCAATTATTACCTCACCCAACGGCAAAGATGAAGCTGGGCAAAGCTATGTAGTGTTTGGGGGAACCGATGTGGGCAGTGGCGGTACCCTCAACGTCTCTTCCCTAGATGGCACTAACGGCTTCGCCATTAACGGCATTGTAGAAGATGGCCACTTAGGCTACTCAGTAAGCAATGCAGGGGACATTAACAACGATGGCATTGATGACCTGATTATTGGGGCACGAAAATTTTACCCCGAAAGTTATAATGATGATCCTGGCCAAAGCTATGTAGTGTTTGGGGGAACCGATGTGGGCAGTGGCGGCACCCTCGACCTCTCTGATTTGAATGGTAACAATGGCTTTATAATTAACGGCATTGCAGAAGATAGCAACTCAGGCTCCTTTGTCAGCGATGCAGGGGACATCAATAACGATGGCATTGACGACCTAATTATTTCGTCAAAATATGCTTTCCGCAACGGCAAAGATTTTGTTGGGCAAAGCTATATAGTATTTGGGGGAACGAATCTGGGTAGTGGCGGCACTCTCAACCTCTCTGATTTGAATGGCACTAACGGCTTTTTAATTAACATCATTGCAAAAGGTGACTCCTCAAGCTACTCAGTCAGCAAAGCGGGGGACATCAACAGTGATGGCATCGACGACCTGATTATTGGGGAATATAATGCCACAGCCAACGGCAAACAAACTGCTGGGCAAAGCTATGTAGTGTTTGGGGGAACGAATGTAGGCAGTAGCGGCACCCTTAACCTGTCTGACCTGAATGGCACTAATGGCTTTATAATCAACGGCATAGCAGCAAATGACTTATCAGGGAAGTCAGTCAGCAATGCGGGGGACATTAACGGTGATGGCATTGACGACGTGATTATTGGGGCATATCTTGCCGATCCCAACGGCAAAAATGCTGCCGGGCAAAGCTATGTGGTGTTTGGGAGGACGAATATAAACAGTGACGACACCCTTAACTCGACCGTAACTCCTGGTAATAATGCCCTGACGGGCAACAGCCGTCAAGATACATTTGTGTTTCGCCCTGGTGATGGCAATGACACCATCACCGATTTTAGTGGCATTGGTAAAGGCACAACCCCAACGTCGGCGGTGATTGCCTCCTTAGACACTTTACAATTTATCGGTTCGGGTTTAACTGCCGAAAATCTGCAATTAACTCAAAATGCTAATAATTTAGAAGTTACCTTTGAAAATGTGGCCTCTACCAAAGTCACTCTGGAAAACTTCAAATTAGAAAGCCTCGATAATCTGCCTGCTTCTGGAGCAACACCTGCGATTGGCAATATTCTATTTGATGGGCAAACCAACATCGCCGACAGCTTTGATGTCTTCGATGCCAACTCTACTCAAACTAGCCTGTTCAACAAAAACACAGTTACATTCCTCAATGACCTGAATAATAGCATCACAGGTTTTGAAAACTCCAACGATGTGATTAATGCTCAAGGGGGTAATGACATTATATATGGCTTGAGCGGCAACGATCTATTGCGAGGCGGCGATGGTAATGATACTCTCGTCGGCGGTACTGGCGATGATACTCTCGTCGGCGGTGCTGGCGCTGACTGTTTCGTTTACAACAACGATGCAGCCTTTGGCCTGACTGCTGTTGGTGTAGATGCGATTGCTGATTTCAAAAATTCCCAAGGTGATAAGATTGTCCTAGATAAAACTACCTTTAGTGGCATCGCTTCAACTGCTGGAATAGGTTTTAGTAACAAAAGTGATTTTCAAATCATTTCTAATGGGGAAACCAGCACAGCAAAAATTATTTACGACGCTGTGAACGGACAGTTATTTTACAACCCAGATGGCAGTGCAGCTGGTTTTGGTAGTGGCGGTCTATTTGCAACTCTGACTGGCGCGCCAACTCTGAGTGCATCAGATTTTGTTGTGCAAGTTTAAATGTTATTTTCAGGTAAACATAACGTGAGTTCGACAAGCCCTTTTTTCACCTCTCCCCCAACTCCTCTTTGTGTCGGAGAGGGGAGACAAGGGGGAATTATTGAATAAATCTCTTCTTAGTCTTCCCTCTCTTCCTTGTCTACCGTGTCTCTTTTCAATGCCTAATGCCCAATGTTTAAAATTCGCGTTGTGAAAAGATCAAAATAGCGATCGCTAACAACATAGTACTATAAACTAAGCCGTAACCAGCATTCATAATCAGTGCAGTGTTGTCAGGTAGTGCTTGCAAACCATAAACGGCATCATTTTTCAAATCTAATCGAGATAAATCTGGCAAGAAAAGAAACAAAGCTTGAGTTAGACGTTCCATACCAGGGTTACGGCTCAGACGACCAAGTTGTACTAAATCTTGAGTAATATTTCCGATTAAATATACTGCAAAGGTTAAAACAGTCGCTAGCAAAGAAGCAGTAAAAACACCAAAGGTAATAGCTACGGCAGTAATTAATGATAACTGTAAAAATAAGAAAATTGCAGCAATTAGAATGCTTACCGTAGAATGAGGAATATTACCAAATTGCAGAAATAGCAGATAAATTACTGTCATCATGGCGACAAGCACAGCTAAGACTGCGGATAAACCCAAGTATTTGCCGACGATAATTTCGCTGCGACTAACAGGTTTAGCAATTAATACTAAAATAGTGCGTTTTTCAATTTCTTTATTAATTAATCCTGTACCAATAAATATCGTAATAATTAACCCGATGGCATTCATTGCTGCCATCCCAAAGTCTAAAAACATTTTATCTTCAGTCGTAGCTGCAAATTCAGGAAGTACGCGGAAAGCAGTAGCAAGTACTAGCGCATAAAAACCAATAATATATAGGATGCGATCGCGTACCACTTCCTGAAACACATTCTTTGCCAATATAAAAATTCTGTTAATAGTCATTTGTCATTTATCATTTGTCATTTGTCATTCTGAAAGAGGAGGCAGAAGTTCTTGAATTTTGAATTTTGAATTGATTTCTCCCCCTGCTCCCTCCTCACTGCTGCGGAGGCGGTGAACCAGAAATTAATTTACTGGCGCGATCGCATTCAATTTCTGCAACTGTAATCTTATTCTCGGAATTATTGACTGCTGCAACTGGTTCAATGCGACAAGATTTTTTTAAGTAATAGCCTCGTGGGTTAGAACTTGGGCCGATCCAAATACTTAATAAATCTAATATATATCCAGACTTTGTATTAGCTACACGCGGTTCAACGCGCCATAGTGCCTTTTCTTCATATTTACTCAAGTTTTTTTGAATTATTTCCCTACCCATATTTCCTACCCGTTCTCTGGCATCTAGCAACCATTTTTCTACTTCTGACCAAGGTCTTTTGGCTATTTGTTCTACTACTATTGGTTGAAGTTTTTCCAGAATTACAACGCCGTTTTTAGGAACTTTTACTAATTCTTCTGTTCTCGGAACAAAGGTACTATGTTTAAAAGTATCTGCCTGTAAACTGGGATATTGTCGTAACCAATTATCCATTACAAAGTGAAACTGAATCCAGCAACTTAGCAGCATACTACTAGCGACTAAAATTATAATTCTTTGGCGGTCTTCTGGTTTAGGAATGCGAGCTTTTGCATCGGTATCATTTCCTTCAATAAACTCTGGTATTGCCGTAATTAGTGCTGATATTGTCGGCCAAAAAACGATTGTTCTGGGTGTAATTACATCTCGTTGATCTCCAAATGCAAAAACACTCACTAAAAATCCGGTGATTACTGCCCCGACTGGCATAAAAGTACCAGGAACCCTCAAAGGGTCTTCAGTTGTATACCAAGCTGTACCAGCAATTAAAAACAACCAACCGAAAAAGGCAATTATATCTTTAATATAACCTGTGGCACAATATGAAAGTACCCAAGAAAAAACACTCAAATAAATGAATGTCTGCCAAGAATAAGCTTTGGGTGGAACTAATATTTTTCTAATTCCTGCATAAAGCCCTTCAACAAATTTAAAACCCCCAAAGACATCTTTTAGTAGCGTATTCATATTCCTCCGTAAACCTAATTAATCAATAATTTTGCTTTCTAATCAACACGTAAACTCTTGTTATTTTGAACGAAATAATATAATAATGGTTATTGCAGTATAGCTCAGAGAATTTGCTATTAATATAGTAGTAACTAAATTAGTATTTTGGAAATTAAGGCTAGTAAAACGCCGTCGTTGCAACCGTTGAGATGTCTGAGGATCTTCTTCTTGTTTAGCAAATGATTCATTTAATGAAAATAGTAAAACCCTTAAGATGAAAAATTTCATCAAAAACGTCGTAAAAAAAATTATACAAGCAGCTAAAATAATTAAAGTTTGTGTATTTGCTAATTTAAAATTATTAAAAAGAATATAGTTAATTAATTCTGATTTCACCTGTATCGGCAATAGTGGTTCTGATGCAAAAAATATGGACCAACCAATTACACTCGAAAATAGATTGATAGAAATTGCATAAAAAATGCTGGTTTTTTTGTCAAATTTTAGTCGATAATGCAAAACATAAGCTTCGATGGGGATGGCAATCAGTACAAATAAAAAGTCAAACAAAAATCCACCAATGGGAAAAATCGTGGGAAGCATCCAATTGTCAGGCATAAATGGTTGAAGGTAAGGGTTAACTGTAGTGAGTATAACTGGCATAGTAAGGGTGATGGGGGAAATTATCCCATTGTTCTTGTCATTTACTATGTGGGTGTGCCACTATTCCTTTGTTGATATTGTTAATAGATCGAACTGATCCTTGTACAGAGGCGTTAAAGGGGCAGTTTTTCTACCTGAGAGTACAAGAGGTTAGGTAAGATTAAAGACTGCCATAGTTATAGCTTTTCAAGAGATGACAAGGAACGGTATTGGTATTCGGACAGTACAAGCGCGTCAAGAGCGGCTTATTGGTCAAATTCACGTCTACGATGGTCTGGGTAAAGGAAAATCTCAAGCGGCTTTGGGGGTGGTTTTGCGCTCCATAGGCTTGGGAATAAATACGTCTGGCAATTCTAATCGTGTTTTACTGCTGCGGTTTTTAAAAGGGCCAGAACGTAATTATGATGAAGATGGCGCGATCGCAGCTTTACAACGCGGGTTTCCCCATTTAATTGACCAGGTTCGCACCGGGAGAGCGGAATTTTTTGGGCATGAAGAAATTACCACCTTTGACCGAGATGAAGCAATGCGGGGTTGGGATGTCGCTAAAGGTGCGATCGCTAGTGGTTTATATTCAGTCGTCGTCTTGGATGAAATTAACCCCGTTCTGGATTTAGGTTTGCTACCAGTGGATCAAGTAGTAAAGACATTAAAATCCAAACCCCAAGAGTTGGAAATCATTGCTACCGGACGCGCCGCACCCCAAATGTTGCTCGATATTGCAGATTTACACTCAGAAATGAAACCTCATCACCACCCAACAGCCAAAGCCCTCTTCCTGGAAGGAATTGAAATTTATACCGGTGCTGGTAAAGGCAAGTCTACCAGTGCTTTGGGCAAAGCCTTACAGGCGATTGGTAGGGGGATTAATCATCCAGGATCTACTCGTGTGTTGATTATGCAATGGCTTAAAGGTGGTACTGGCTACACAGAAGATGCAGCAATCGCCGCTTTGCAACAGTCATATCCAGAAGTGGTGGATCATCAGCGTTGCGGTGGAGATGCGATCGTCTGGCGAAATTCCCGACAAGAATTAGACTACGTAGAAGCCGAACGAGGTTGGGAAATTGCAAAAGTTGCGATCGCCTCTGGATTGTATAAAACTATTATTCTCGATGAACTCAACCCCACTGTTGACTTAGAACTACTTGCCGTTGAACCCATTGTCCAAGCTTTACTCCGCAAACCCCGCGATACCGAAATCATTATCACTGGGCGTTGCCAAAATCCACCTGCGTACTTTGATTTGGCTAGCGTCCACTCTGAGGTTTATTGCCACAAACACTATGCTAATCAAGGTGTAGAACTTAAACGAGGTGTAGATTTTTAGGCGTTGCTGATTAGTTGATATGCTAGATTTTCTGGGAAAATAACAAATTTGTTTACCAAAATGGTAAACTTATATTAGTCTAGTAACGCATGGAAATCACCTTCGGTAACAGCAAACTGCAAAAGCTATGCGAACAACAAAACTTAGCGCAAAAAAAATTGGGTGTAAACTGTGCCAAGAAATTGACAGCCCGATTGGCTGACCTTGCAGCTGTTAGCTGTCTCAAGGAATTGTTTGCAGGTCATCCCCATCCCTTAAAAGGAGATTGTGCAGGTGAATTTGCAGTAAACCTAGAAGGTGGTAAACGACTTGTATTTAAACCAGACAACGATCCCATCCCCCTTACCGAGGATGGAAGCATTGAGCGGTCAAAAGTTACTGCTGTTTGTATTGTTTCCATTGAAGATTACCATGATTGAGACAACCCGTACTTTTACTCCAGATTGGGTATCTCCTCCCGGTGATACCATCGCTGATATATTAGAAGAGCGTGATTGGACACAAGTACAGTTAGCAGAGCGGTTAGGCTACACTACCAAACATATCAGCCTACTCATCAACGGCAAAGCACCTATAAACGAAGAAACAGCCCTGAAGCTAGAACGAGTTTTAGGGAGTACAACAGCATTTTGGCTCAATCGTGAAGCCCAATATCGTGCTGGTTTAGCACGGATAGAAGAAGAAAACCGCTTAAAGGGATGGACATCTTGGTTAGAGCAATTACCAGTCAAAGACTTGATGAACCAAGGTGTAATTCCTAAGTGCCGTTTAATTGCCAAGAATAAGCCTGGTTTGGTAAAAAAGTTACTGCAATTTTTCGGTGTTGCCTCGCCAGAAGATTGGCAGAATTATTATGCAGGCATGGAAGTTGCTTTTCGTCGTACACGCGAAGATCAAAGTGATATTGGTGCTATTTCCACTTGGTTAAGGTTGGGGGAAATAACAGCAGAACAATTAGACTGTCCCAAGTACAGTAAACCAAAATTTGAAAAGGCGGTGCGGCAAATTCGTACTTTGACGGTGTTACCGCCAGAAGAGTTTGAACCAAAGATGCAAAAGTTGTGTTGGGAAGCAGGAGTTGTACTTGTTTTAGTACCATCAATCAAGAGAGCGCACGTCAGTGGTATTGCACGGTGGTTAAACCCGCATAAAGCACTGATTCAACTTTCGCTTTACGGTAAAACTAATGATCGCTTCTGGTTTAATTTTTTCCATGAAGCGGCACATATTTTACTACATGAAAAGGAAAATATTTTTCTTGATGAATGGAATAGTCAGGAAAGTTTGAAATCTGAGCAAGAATGCGAAGCAGATCAATGGTCGCGAGAATTTTTGATCCCACCTGAGCATGAAGGGGAATTAGCCAAGCTTAAGTATGAAACTGATGTGATTGATTTTGCACAACGGATCGATATTCATCCTGCTATCGTTGTAGGTCGGCTGCAACACGATCGTCTAATCGATCAGTCTTGGATGAATGCTTTAAAACTGAATTTGCCTTTTCAAGGCATAGAATAAACAGACAAAAGTCGATATATTGAAAATAGGGTAGAAATATGTGAAGTTTGGTCTACTAGCGGGAATTTATACTTCCGGGTAGTAAAATATTTCGTACAAAGCGATCGCGTCCTGCTGCCTTTGCTTTATACAACGCTTGATCCGCAGCAGCAATCATTTCTTCTAAGTCAGAATCTGGCTGAGGAATTTCCGTCGTAAACCCAACACTAATAGTTACATGAGAACTAACTTGGGAATTTTGATGAGGAATTGCTAGTGTTCGGACAGCATGACAAATTATGTCGGCAACATGAGTCGTCCCCTTGGTGTCTGTGTTAGGTAAAATTACAGCAAATTCTTCCCCACCATAACGGGCAACTAAATCTCCGGGACGTTTAATAATATCTTTGAAAGCTTGAGCAATTTTCTGAAGACAGCGATCGCCTGCCCGATGACCATAGGTATCATTATATAATTTGAAGAAATCAACATCGCAAAGAATCAGAGAAAGCGGACGTTGCTCGCGTTTTAGGCGCTGCCACTCTTGGGAAAAATACTCTTCAAATCCTCGGCGATTAGCTACTTGAGTTAATACATCGATAGTAACTAATCGCTGCAATTCCAGATTCGCGGCTTCTAGTTTTTGCTGTAACTGAGATTGCTGAATCAAGCGTTTTACCCGTTGTCGCAAAACTGGCCAGTGAATCGGTTTGGTAACAAAATCTATTGCTCCCACCGCAAATGCACGGTCAACTGACTCTTGATCGTCAAGTCCTGTAATCATTAAAACTGGAGTGTGCTTGTTACAATCTAGAACTTCCAACTGAGTGCAACACTCGAATCCATCCATATCCGGCATCATGGCATCAAGGAGTACTATATCAGGGTGCAGTTGGTTAAAAACATTTATTGCCTCTATACCATTTTGAGCTTCCGCTATTTGATAGCCTTCCCGCTCTAAGAAATTCCGCAGTATCAGGCGAATAAAAGGTTCGTCATCAACAATTAAAACTAAAGATTGGCTTTCTTCAGCAGTGGCTTTCATAGTGCTTCCTTCGCAAGTTCTTTTTCTAAGGCAGTTTTAACTTGTTCATATTCCTCATACAGTAGTGAAAGTAATTCTAGATTGTTTTCTAATTTACTGCTGCGTGCCTGTGATTCTAACATCTTGCAAAGCTGCGCTAGGGCGATCGCTCCAATAGAAGCACTGCTGGACTTGAGTTTGTGCGCTGTATTCCATATAGTCTGGATATCCTGACTTGCGATCGCTGTGCTAATATGTTGCACTAATTTGGCTGTCTCTGCAAGATAACACTCAACTAGTTCCGCAAATGCCACACGATCTCCTTGGACCATATTTCGCAAGGATTGGAGGATTTTGGGATCTATTTTGCCGCTTTTTAATATTTGGTTTTGTTCTGAGTGTAAGATATTTGGCGAAGGTTGCAATTCTGGGCGCATCACTTCCTTTTGTTGTTCGATGGAAGTGAATTCAAAATTTCTTTGGGGTAGACATTTGCTGAGTGCCTGAGCTAACTCTTGCAACTGAATGGGTTTGCTAATGTAGTCATCCATACCAGCAGCAAGACAAACTTGGCGATCGCCCCGCATGGCATTGGCAGTTATGGCGATGATATGCGGACGAAAACCCACCTCCCATTCTTGACAGATTCTCCGAGTTGCTTCTAACCCATCCATTTTGGGCATGTGGACATCCATCAACACTACGTCAAATCGCTGTTTTTGCAGAGCTTCAATCGCTTCTAGGCCATTGGTTACGACATCTGCGCCATAACCTATTTTCTGTAGCATCAGTAGGGTAACTTTCTGATTAACAACCGTGTCCTCTGC
Source organism: Nostoc sp. (assembly GCF_036917575.1). Classification (GTDB taxonomy): domain Bacteria; phylum Cyanobacteriota; class Cyanobacteriia; order Cyanobacteriales; family Nostocaceae; genus Nostoc. Next base: position 11,407 of record NZ_JBALDC010000093.1, read on the forward strand.
CAGAAGAATCCGCAGTGGTAATCGATGACCCAAATGCCGATCGACCGAGGGAAAATGAGAAATATTGGCTAGGATCGGCTGATTTCCCAAAACACGAGTAATAACATCGTAGAGTTGAGAGTGTTTGATCGGTTTACTCAAACAAGCAGCAAACTGGACATCATTAAAGTCAGAAGAAGTTTCTACTTTCGCTAAAGAGGTCATAATCACTAAAGGCAGATTTTCACAACCAGATTGCTTGCAGATTTGACGAGCTAGGGTTGTGCCATTCATTTCTGGCATCTGCATATCTAAAATAGCAATATCAAACTGCGCTCCTTGAGCAAGTTTAACTAAAGCTTCTTTACCAGATTTGGCAGCATAAGTTTCCATCTTCCAAGACTCTGCTTGCAAGCTGAGAATTTGGCGATTGGTCAGATTGTCATCCACAATCAATAGTCGCTTGGACGCAAGCAGCGGCGAAGTGCTTAATTCAGCTTGTTCTGACTGAGCAGCCACTTTGGTAATAATGGTGAAGTAAAATGTTGAACCTGGTGAAGAGTCAGGAAATGATAATAATTTTTCCTTATTCCATCTAGGGCTAGGATTACCACCAATAAATCCCTGGCTTTCTACCCAAAGAGTGCCGCCCATCATCTTACTGAGCCGCTTACTAATCGCCAGTCCTAGCCCTGTGCCACCATATCGTCGAGTCATGGAGACATCAGCCTGAGTGAAGGGTTGAAATAATCGCTCTATTTTCTCTGGTTCAATGCCAATACCTGTATCTTTGATCGCAAATTGAATTTCGTAGAGAAGTTGCTCTTTTTCAGATTGGGGATTGGGGACTGGGGAGCAGGGGAGCAGGGGAGAAGTTGCAGTAAGTTTTTCCCCTCTGCCCCTCTGCCCCTCTGCCTCCTGCCCCCTGCCTCCTGCCCTCTGCCTCCTGCCTTCCCCAATTCCCAGTTCAATACAGAGTACTACTTCTCCGGTTTCGGTAAACTTAATGGCATTGTTGAGAAGATTCATCAAGACTTGGCGCAGACGAATCAAATCACCGACAATCTGAGTGGGAACTTGAGGCTGGATCAGATAAATTAGTTCGATATCCTTTTGGGCAGCTTTCGGAGCCAAAAAGGAAATAGCCTCTTCTACACAAGCTCTCAAATTAAAAGGCTGTTCTTCTAATTCCAGTTTGCCTGACTCAATTTTGGAGAAATCTAGAATATCGTTGATGATCGTGAGTAAAGTATCTCCGCTACTATGAACTGTTTGCACAAAGTCTTGCTGTTGAGGTGTGAGGTCAGTATCTAACAGTAGACTTGTCATAGCAATCACAGCATTCATTGGAGTCCGAATTTCATGGCTCATCATCGCCAAAAACTCACTTTTTGCCCGATTTGCGGCTTCTGCCTGACGTTTTGCCCGCTCCAAAGCAAAATTTTTCAAGGTAAGTTCTTCACGTTGGCGTGTTTCTTGTTCCAGTAAGTGAGCTTGTGCTAGAGCAATGCCTAGTTGAGCCGCCACAGCTTCTAGTAATTCGATTTCGTCTTGTGTCCACTGGCGAAAATAGCTGCACTGATGTAAGCCGATCGCACCATTGGGTTCTCCTTGATAGGAAGTGCGGATTGACAGCATAGACTTCAGCCCAATTTTTCGGCAGATAGGTTGAACCATTTGCAGTAAAGGCTCAACGTACACATCTGGAGAAGCGATCGCACTTTCTTGGGTCATCATCTGCTCGGCATGGGGATTGTTAGTTATGGGGACTTCCAATTTCAACATGGAGCAGTAACCAGGGATTGTACTATACTCTGCTACTAAGGGAATTCGGGGTGTGGGGTTACTAATGTAAGAGTGGATCAAACAGCGATCAACTGCAAATGTTTGTCCAATTTGGGTAGCAGCCGTCTCAAAAATTTTGCTGGTATCAAGACTTTGACGAATTTCCTGAGTAATTTGTTCAAGTAGTAAAGTGCGATGTAATTGCCTTTGCAGTGCCTCTTTAGCTCGTTTGTGTTCGGTAATGTCGTGATTGATGCCAACAGTCGCAACAGTTTCCCCCTGTTCATTTTGTAGAGCGACTATGGTTGTTTCGCAAATTCTTTCACTGCCATCTTTGCGAATAAAGTGTATTTCCCCTGACCAGCGTCCCTGCTGGTTGAGTGTTGATAAAATGTTGGCGTTTAATGTTGCGGCTACTTCCGGCTGAAGCAAAATACTGGAATGTTTAGCCAAAATCTCGGCTTTGGTATAGCCAAACATACTTTCAGCAGCAGGATTCCAGTCAATAATACTTCCGGTTAAATCTGTGATAATTACGCCATCATGCATGTTTTCAAAAGTGAGGGCTTGCCAACGCAGATTGGCTTCAGCTTGCTTGCGTAAACAAAGCTGATTATAGACATCGCTAATATCTCTCTGAATGCCAATAAAGTGGCTTAACTCACCATTCTCGTCATAAATAGGAGAAATACTCAATTCATTCCAAAACAAAGTTCCATCTTTGCGATAGTTGCAGAGAACAACTTTGCAACTTGTTTTAGTTTGCATAGATGAGCGTAATTTATTAAGTGCCAGTTGCTGGGTATCTATGCGTTGCAAAAATCGACAGTTTTGCCCAATTACATCAGTAGCACTGTAGCCTGTTATTTGCTCAAAGACAGAGTTGACGTAAATAACTCGATTGTAGGCGAGTTTGGCATCGGCAAGAATAATTCCACTACTGGTAGCGGCAAGTGCCCTCTCTCTCAGCCTCAAGGTTTCTTCAACAAGAAAGGCAGAGGGCAGGAGGCAGGAGGCAGAAAGAATACTGTCTCCTGTCCTCTGCTGCGACTGTAGGGAGCAAGGGTCTGAGTCCCCCACTGAAATCTCTGAAGAAGTGGTATTTATTTGGTGGGGGTCTGAATCCCTAACCATTTTCTTCCCTTCAGCTCTCTGCTCTCTGCCTCCTGCCTTCGGTTCAACCAGTTTCAAATCAGTAATGTCAAACATAAACCCCCTCAGCCCGATCGCAGTTCCAGCTTGCTCAACGACACTAAAAATGTCTCGCAGCCAAACAACTCGCCCATCAGCAGCTAACATCCGATATTCCAATTGGTAATTCTCGCATTTAGCAGTTGCTTCTTGATAAAAACGAATAGACTTTTCCTTGTCATCTGGATGCAGATGATTAACCCAAAAATTTTCCTTGTACCACTCTGCGATCGGATAATTTAGCAAGTCTACCGCTTGCGGTCCAACGTAAATAAATCGCCAAGTTTTCAAGTCCAATTCCCAAGGGATAACTTTGACAGTTTCTAGCAGCTGTCGCCAACGATTTTCACTGGCGCTCAGGGCAATTTCTACCTGTTTCTGTTCAAAAATCCTGTGAGTTAACTCCTGATTGATTGCTGTTATTTGTTCGTTTCTTGCATTCATTGCCAGGGCAAAATAGATTGATAATGTCAACGTGACAACAACTAATAACCCTGCAATCAATTCTACTGGTGTTGATAATCTTGGATTGTGGATTAAAAGTCTCTGCCAGAGTAGGAATACAGAGATTGAGAAGAAAATCCCCAGTAACAAAGCGAATAATTTTCGTTGACGGAAAAATATCACAGCTTTGAACCAGTCATATAGGTGCTGTTTTATCACTTATTAACTCTCTAGCACTTTCAGGGCTTATTACACTAACCTTTACTTTTAAGTAATCTAAAATATCAGTAGCAAGGGGGAAATTACGGAGTTTATTTTTAGCTAATATATCAAGATTTTTATATATTGTATTGCCAGAAAAACTTAATCATTTCTGATTGTCATTACGCTTCTTTTGATACCAATTCTGTATAAAGACGCATGCACATCTCTTTTGTAAGGTTGGGAGGTGTCAAAATAATATGCAAGTTCACAGAGAATTAGTATGAGAGCGGTATCTGTACTAGTACACTGTGGCGGAAGTTTGTTTACCTTTAACAAGTTACTTTGAGCAACTTATCTGGTTAATTAGGATGTTAAAAGTTACTACAAACCAAAAGATCCCCTACTTTCTTTAAAAAGTAGGGGATCTAAGCCTCTCGCTGGAGAGCAAATCAAATATAGCGCTTCTTGCACATTTTAAGTAGACTACGCCTGCGATCGCAACAAAAGGGTAATGGAGATTCAAAACCAATACAGTCCGAAATCAGCAACAAAAGCCAGATTGTAGAGATGCGATTTATCGCGTCTTGATTTATCTTGAAAGACCAATTATCTACAGCAATAACCCTTAACCCAAGCGTATTAAATTAAAAACAAGGGTTAATACCATTCGCTTGTACTTTAGATTACAGCTTCTTGACGTTGACAATCAAAAACAACGGTGTAAGAAGCATTTGGCACTTCCTGATGGAGGTGGCGCATATAGCCATCGGCATCAGAACGGCTGCGGAAGCGAGCAATAATCTCTCGTTGTGTATTAGGAAGTTGACGAGCGATCGCCCAAGAATTGAGGCGTTCTTTATACGCAATAGTTTGATTGTCTGATTGGGAAGTTCTGTTATCCGTATTTTCTGGCATAATTATGTTAACCGTATGAAGTTTAATGAAGGGCGTTAATTAGTTTCTAGGTAGGAATGCACCAACGCTTTTTTTAATGCTACTGCCACCTTGTTATTCGATTATTTATGATTTGTCAACACTGAGCGCTATATTTTAGACCAATTAAGTTGGAATTACAGGTGGCAATGAATCTCAAAGCCTTAATTTGCAATTGTTTCCAGGATACAACAATGTTCAAGCAAAAAGTTTGGTAATTATTAGGCTTGCGTGATTTGTATGTATATACATAAGTAAAATCAGCATCAGTGATTAAATAAGCATTATTGTCTGAAAAGATACTATTCAAGTCTAAAGAGAAAATGAATAATAACGTGCGTAAATTAATCAGCACATACTTTTTATAAGTATGATTAGTAAAGCTACATTGCGGGTATCTATATTTTTTATAGTTAGTTGAAAATAATTAACTTTTCACAGTTGTTTTAAATATTCAAAAATAAATTTTTCTTCAGCTTTTGACTAGAGCTTTAGGGACAACTCATAATCAAGTTTTAAAATTAAAACTTCATAATTAATTATCACAGAATAGTTCAAAGATTATCGACAAAATTATAATTATCGATAATGAAAACACCATTTTTAACATCAATAATTCAAAACCTAGCAGAGAAAAGGGGAGTAGTAGTTTTAATGGATTGCTCCCCTTTTGAATTCTTTTTCAATTCTATTTCTTCACTACTCCCGATTTAGTAAAGATTCAAATTCAGCTTTTAAGGTGGTTATATCCGCTAACCTTGTGACTAATAGATTGTCCTTACCAGCATCATTTAAACGCACTTTTCAATAACGAATACTGTCTGAGTTATTCAACCAAAACTTAATCACGGTATCTACTACTTGATCCAGATTCCAATCCCACTTTGCTGGAACTGATTCTACTGATTTTAAAAACGTATCTAGTGTACACCTATGCATTCCCAGGTATTCTACCCTTTGTTGGGGTGGTTTTTGTCTATTTTGCTGTTGATGATTAAAAAACTGCAAAAGTGGAGATACTCCGACAATATCAAAAGTGTATTTCATATCAGTACTCCCAATTTTATATTACTTATAGGAAATATTTAGTTGGATGTAAAATAATATCTGTAAGGGAACTAAAGTATCTACAAAAAGTTTATTTTTGGTCTATATCATAGGCGTTAAACCTCAACGATAAATTAGCACTTACAAGCATAGAGTGCTAAGATTTATTTTAGGTTTCAGGTATTAATATAAAGGATACACATATATTTAATAATTATTTAATTAGTTATGTAAAGACTTGTAAAAGCTTGATTCTCCTTAAAGGATGTTTTTGAAGACTGATGATTACCAACAAAGCGGCTATGTAATGAAATCAGTAAGTCAACACATATTTTAGACGGCAATGGAGTCTCTCAAGCAAACCGCCTTTCTGGAGCGATCGCACCCAAAATGCAGATGGAGTCAAGTCAAGGGAATATAAACCTAAATTAGATTGACAGTGCAATTTTAAAAGTGTCACTTACTAAACTCGCTTTTTGGTGAAAGCAGTGATACTATTTAGTTGTGTGAGGAGCAAGTTAAGAATAAAAAGCGCCTGGGGTGGAAACACGGCAACACTCCCAGGCGCTTTTTATTGGTACACAGAAAAAAGTTTTTGCATCGCCCCAACCAGATTGCAATACATCGGATGTAGCAATAGCGCAATCTAAAATTCCTTAAGCCGCACCATATTCAGCTTGTAAGTCTTCATCGTTATTATCAGCGATCGTTGCCACAATGGTAATTAGCCGAGACACTTCACCAGGAGATAACTCTGCTAAAGTACGTGTCGATATCACAACCACCCGGTTTTCAATAATACCGAAACGCGCTTCAAAAGTACTAGAGCAGTTTAGCTCCAAAAGATACCGCATCAACTTAGGTTCATCTTTGGCAGGTAAATTTAGCACCGCAGACCAAACTGTTATAGTGTCTTCATCGGTTGTCCCGTTGAGTTGGACAAATACTTCCACACTTCCATATTTAAACTTCCAGTGATAACCACCCTCTGGAGTCTGGCTAACCATCGCACTATCATCTTGTTCCAAAGAGTCGATGACATTTTCAATTACCTCAAGATGGTTAATGCTCGTCGTCTCGCCAATTAAAGCATTAACGGATTCGTTATTAGTTACGGTTTCTGGATAGCTTGTCATACAGATTTTTTCTCAACATACTCGCTCTACACATACTTTATAACTTGTAGACGTAGTTGTAGAGGCAATCCATGAATTGCCCCTACTAATTGCAAGATTGTTCTTGCTATCATCTGGTACTATTTATTTTGCAAAAATAAATAACGATTAGCTCAACCTACGTCATCATGGGCAAAGCGGTTAAAGAGAAAGTCTAAGGCATAGTTACGCAGTTGGTAGTATTGTGGATCTTCCATAATGCGGCTGCGATCGCGGGGACGACCAAAAGGAATTTCCATAACTTCACCAATTTTTGCATGGGGGCCATTGGTCATCATCACCAATTTATCTGCTAAAAATAGTGCCTCGTCGATATCGTGGGTAATCATCAGCACTGTACAACGGTTATCGCCCCAAATTTTCAGCAATTCTTCTTGTAATTCTTCTTTGGTGATCGCATCCAGCGCCCCAAAAGGTTCATCTAAAATTAAGACTTTCGGACGAATCGCCAAAGCACGGGCGATAGAAACTCTTTGTCTCATCCCACCAGACATTTGCATTGGTTTCTTTTCCATTGCATCAGCCAGTCCCACCATTGCTAAATGATCGCGGACTATCGCTCTTTTTTCGGCTTGTGGTTTGTTAGGATAAACGGCGTTAACAGCTAAATAAATGTTTTCAAAAGCAGTCCGCCACGGTAGCAAGGCATAGTTTTGGAAGACAACCATCCTGTCTGGGCCTGGTTTGGTAATGGGTTCTCCTTCCAGCAACACTTGCCCGGAAGTGGGAAAGTTAAAACCGGATACCATATTTAACAGCGTCGATTTGCCACAGCCAGAGTGGCCGATGACGCAAATAAACTCGCCCTGTTCGACGTTGAGGTTAACGCCGTCGAGTACGGTGAAGGGGCCTTTCTTTGTAGGATAAACTTTGGTAACGTCTTTAATTTCTAGGAAAGGTCTGCGGCTGGTGGTTGCAGGGGCTAGTGGTTTTCCTAATGTGTTTGTAGCTGGAAAGTTGGGGTTTGGCATGGTATTTGGGGATTAACAAAGTGCAATTTCATATTCAGCCCTCACTTTTTTGCTTATCTACGGTGTATACACAAGTCTGAAATTGCTTACTCACTTGGTTTTTCGCGTCAGTTTTACCCCACCCTAACCCTCCCCTTGGAAAGGGGAGGGAACAAGATTTTCCGGTTTCCCCCCTTTATAAGGGGGGATTAAGGGGGGTAATTTGACTTGTGTGTACACCGTAGCTTCGCTTGTAGGGAAGGGGTTAGGTCTTTTGTTGGTTTTTACAGATGATGTAAAAAGTCAAATCATTAACGGAGTTCAAAGCCTCATTAACAAAGTTCAAAGCCTCATTAATGGAGTTCAGAGGTTCATTAATGGAGTTCAAAGGTTCATTAACGGAGTTCAAAGCCTCATTAATGGAGTTCAAAGCCTCATTAATGGAGTTCAGAGGTTCATTAATGGAGTTCAAAGCCTCGCGCGTGATGTACTACTTCTTCCACTTCCTCTTTCTCTCACAACTTTTTTATGAAGCAAGTCTTCTTCTAGGTGCATCAAGAACAACTTCCGCGACTGAAAAATCACGTTTAATCTCCAAACTGTTGAGATAAGCGATCGGATCGTCGGCGTTAAAGGGAGTACCATCGAACAGTTTAATCGGTTGGCGAATATAGCTAATATCCAAACCTAATTCTCGTGCGGCGGTGCTGAAAACACGGACTTGACACACCCGTTCAACAACTTCTACCCAATTTCTGGGAAAGGGAGTGTCACCCCAACGTGCCAATTGACTCATAATCCAAATTTGTTCGGTGCGGCTGGGGCGGTTAATGGCAGAGTCAGAATAAAACTGGTGGTGGGCATAGTCTCGCAACGGATGGTCTAAGTCACAGGTAAGACTATCTGAATCTTCGAGTTGAATGTATTCTAAATCAGTGCTGACGTACTCTCGCCCTGCTAAAATTTGGCGAATCTCCTGGGAATTATCGGGATTTGCACAATACTGGCAAGCTTCTAACAAAGCTTTGGTTAAGGCGATATGCGTATTTGGATAATTTTCTGCCCAATCTTCTCGCACTCCCAGAACTTTCCCAGGGTGTCCCAGCCAAACTTCTAAGTCGGTAGCGATGGTAAAGCCGACACCTTCTACAGCCGCGCGGTAGTTCCAAGGTTCGCCGACGCAGTAACCATCAATGCTTCCAGCTTTTAAGTCGGCTACCATCTGCGCTGGGGGAATGGTTTTCATATCGACATCGCCATCGGGGTCAATTCCTCCAGCCGCTAGCCAGTAACGCAGGAGCAAGTTGTGCATAGATGCGGGATGTACTACCCCCATTGTATGCCTTTGTTCGTGGGTGAGAATCAGGTGATTTCTGAAATCTGATAAGGTTTGCACGCCTTGGTCGTAAAAGCGTTTTGCTAAGGTGATGGCGTTACCGTTGCGAGTCATGGTGAGGGCAGTGACAACGGGTAGAGGTTGGTTATTATGTCCTCCCAAAGAAAGCCACATCGGCATCCCGGAAGGCATTTGAGCCGCATCCAAATAACCGCCACTTATGCCATCTTCTATACCCCGCCAGCTACTTTCCCGCACTAGGTTAACTTCATCTAAACCATGCTTGACAAAAAAGCCTTTTTCTTTAGCAACTGCTAAGGGGGCGCAAGCTGTCAAAGGTAAAAAGCCAATTTCTAGGTTAACTTTTTCCAATCCATGACGGGCAATGTCGGCAGTTTTCCGCGCCCGAATTTTCTTAATTCGTTTTTGCTGATTGAGGAAGTAAATCATCTCACTCCGCAAACTGTAGTAGCTGGGATGTTCTACTACTTCCATCCGCTTGCGGGGTCTGGGAATATCCACTTCTAAAATGTCGCCGATTTTAGATTCGGGGCCGTTGGTTAACATCACGATTCTGTCAGATAACAGCACTGCTTCATCGACATCATGTGTCACCATCACGGCAGTAACTTGATTTTCTTCACAGATTTGCATCAGTTGTTCTTGCAAATTGCCGCGTGTGAGTGCATCCAATGCACCAAAGGGTTCATCTAGCAAGAGTAATTTGGGACGAATCGCTAAAGCGCGGGCGATCGCTACTCGCTGCTTTTGTCCGCCAGATAACATTCCCGGCTGTTTGTCAGCATGGGGACGCAAACCCACCATATCTATATGTTTTTCGACAATGGCTTGGCGTTCAGCTGCGGGTAAACCCTTCATTACTGAGTCTACGGCGAGGGCAATATTTTCTCTAACTGTCCGCCAAGGTAATAGCGAATAATTTTGAAAAACCACCATCCTATCTGGGCCTGGCTTGCTGATTCTTTGTCCTTCTAATGTCACAATACCTTCACTGGGCAAATCCAAACCTGCAATCATATTTAATAAGGTAGACTTGCCACAACCGGAGTGACCAATCAAAGAAACAAATTCTCCTTTTTTTATTTGCAGGTCGATTCCTTTGAGGGCAATATATTTGCCGCCACCAGTTAATTCAAAAACTTTATCAATTTGGTCAACAGCAACAAATGTAGACATAGTAACTTGGTATTGATAATTTGGTTACAAAATGCGGAGGAGGAAAAAGACGCGGGTACGCAAAGAAAAACAGATGACCAATTAATAATAACTGCCAGATTTCCGATGTTCGAGAGCTGTTAAACCATCGGTTGCTAAGACTTCACCTTTATCTATTCCGGCATAAATTAACCATCTGTCACCACATTTCATTTGATTTTGTACGGTACATTCTAAATAGGACAATGCTTCGGTGAGAATCAGACAACCATTCTCAGCAGTTTGACAGGAAAGATTAACAAAGGGATTATTTCCTAAAACACTATTACAGGAAAAATAGCGGCGAACATTTCTACCTTCTTTGAGAATATTTAATACAAATTTATCGCCAGGATGACACATTAAATCTGCATTTTGTTCGTCACCAACAGCAATCATAATTCCTGGCGGATTAAAAGTTGCTTGAGATACCCAAGAAGTTAAAACTCCTTTGTGGCTTTCTTCATCACGAGTTGTTAAAACACACAAGGAACCAATAATCCGCCCTACAGCTTGTTCGGTACGATCTACGTGAGTTTCGGTGACAACTTGCCGAGTAGTCCGCAATTTTTTAGCTTTTTTCAAGTTTTGGGCAAAGGCAGCACCCGCTTCTTGACACTGTTGGAGAATTTCATCTGTAGGAGTGAAGCGGACTCTAATTGTTTCAAATCCTAAACGATAATTGGCATCTTTAAACTTACTTTCCAGTAAATCAATTGCCTCTCCACTCCAGCCATAAGAACCAAATACTCCTGCTAATTTTGTTTTAGATGCTATGGCTAAAACTATTCCTAAAGCTGCTTGAATTTGGGTTGGTGCATGGCCACCTAAAGTGGGTGAGCCAATAATAAATCCATCGCAAGCTTCAACAATGCGGGTAATTTCTGCTGGTTCTGCAAGTTCGCAATTGATGGACTGTACATTAACGCCATTTTCAATTAAACCTTGAGCGATCGCATTAGCTACAATTGCTGTATTTCCATAAGCAGAGGCATAAAGTAAAGCAACACTCAATTCTTGTAATTTTTGTCCTTGACACCATTGACGATAATCAAAAGTAAATCGGCTGAGACTGTAACGAACAACAGGCCCATGAGCCGGAGCGTAAGATTTTGCTGGGAAAACCGAAAGCTTTTCTAAAGCAACTTCGACTTGTTTGGCTTGAGGGGCGTGAAGACAGTCAAAATAGTAATGACGTTCTGCATCTAAACTTTTCCAGTCTTCATCGAAGAGGGTATCTTCGCAAATATGAGCGCCAAAAAATTTGTCTGTGTAGAGAATTTTGGTAGCAGAATCATAAGTACACAATCCATCTGCCCAGCGAGGAGTCGGTACGCTCACAAATGTGAGATGATGTCCTTGTCCTAAATCCAGAGTATCCTCCGATCGCACAGCTTGAATGCGTGACTGCCATTCGGGAAAAGTAGTTTTGATGGCATTAGCAGCAGGACGAGAACAAATTAAAGTAGCTTGAGTAGCTTGAGAAAATAATACTTGTAAGGTGGCTCTGCGGTTGGGGTTGACATGACCGAGAACAATGTAATCTAGGGTAGCGAAATCTAGATATTGTGCCAGTTGTTGGAGATAAATTTCCGTAAAAGATTCGCCGGGAGGATCGATTAAAGCCTTTTTGTCAGCTCGAATCAGATAAGAATTTGCCGTAGTTCCTCGTTGGCGGGAATACTCAACCTCAAATTTTAGTCTCTCCCAAGTGCGCGATCGCAAAACCAGCGTATCTTTACCAATTTCAGCAACCTGCACATCTCTCGAACGGTTGGTAATTACAGTATTAGCAGACATAGTAATCTCTCTCTGGGTATGGGGCATGGGGAGATAAAACTTTTGTACAGACAAGGGTTAATTGCGTCTCTACTTCTAATTGCCATTGCTTTCAGCTAATTCTGATTTGACTCTATTTTTAAGGCGTTTAGCTATTGCTTGTTCGGGGTCGATGCCTTCAAAGGTTGGGGGTAGCCAAACTCGAACAACGAGTATTATTCCCAAAACTAATAAGAAGGCACAAGTTGCTAAAATTTGACTCCAATTAGTTTCTAAAACTCCTTTAACAATTACTTCTCGCAAGGCGGAAACAATGGAGACTTCTACAGCTACGCCAATAGATATTCGTTGTTCTTGCAGATAAATAATCAGCAATCGAAATAATTCAACTAAAATGAGCAAAAAGAGAATATCAGCAGTAACAGTATGAAAATCCAATGGGGGAAGCAGAGAGAAAAACATATCTCTCACCTGGATTACCATGAAGGTAAACAAACCCATGCACAGAGAAATCACAATCAAATCTTGAATCAATTCCAAGGTTTGTACGATGCGTTTTCGAGAAATTTCATACTTGGAAATTGGGCTATCTTCAACAGTTTTATACATGGCTTTTTAGAAGTGAGGAGTGGAGAGGGAAACAAAGGAAAAAATAACAAATGACCAATTTAGTAATGATTGCCAATTTTGCGGTGATGAACGGCAGTGAATCCGTTGATTTTGGCAACTCGCCCAGTTTGGATAGTGCTATAAATAACCCAATGGTCTCCACAATCCATACGGCTGGTAATTTCACATTCGAGATAAGCCAAAGCTTCAGCTAAAATTGGAGATTCGTTGGTAGCAGCAGGATATGTTTTGATGCCAGCAAAGCGGTCTGCACCGGGAGCAAAACGCTTGAGGAAATGTTTCATTAATCCTTGATATCTGCCTTCTTCTAAAATATTTAAAACAAAGCGATCGCCAACGTGCATCAATGATTCTATCGCTCGGTCTTTGGCGACGGCGATGGCTACACCCAAAGGATTCAAACTTGCTTGTGTTACCCAAGAAGCGAGCATTGCACTTTGAACTTCTGCTTTTTTGGCGGTGATAATATACAATCCGGTGCTAATTCGCCCCAAAGATTTCTCTAATTCGCTATTAATGGATTTGATTTGTTTGATGGTGCGATCGCGGGTCAACCATTGACCCATATCTGTCCCTGCTTCATCACACAGTTGTTCTAATACATTAGAGGTAGCTTCTTTTACTAAAATTGGGGTAAAAGCTTGAATTAATCCCAGTTCTTGAAACTTATTGCGTAAGGGAAAAACAGGTTCATCTTCTCCTCCTCCAGATTCTAATAAACCAATTGCTTGTTTATTGTGAGCAGCAGCTAAGATAATCTTTAAACCTGCTTGAGCAATATCTAATGATTGGGGAGGCATTCCAATAACTAAACCAGCAGCTTGGTCAACTATTTCTCGGACTTCTTGAGGCTCAGTATTATTCAGAGCTACTAATTCTACCGCCACACCTGTTCTTGCAATTCCATGTGCGATCGCCCTGACTAAATTCTCACTATATCCGTAATCTTCTACATAAAATAAAGCCACTAATGTCTCTTTTTTGGCTTGCTCTGAACTCCAATTTTGATAGCGTCCCAGCCATTCTGGAATATACTCTTTTAATAAAGGGCCGTGTCCTGTGGCAACTGTTTTTATTTCTAACTTTTCGATTTTCTTTAAAGCTGCCAATACAGACCGAGCATTAGGAGCCATCAAACACTCGTAGTAATATTTAAAATCTTCTTCGATGATGGTGATATTCTCATCATAAGTATGATCATCACAGTAGTGCATTCCAAACACATCACAGGTGTAAAGAGTGCCTGTTTTGTGGTCATAAGTCAAGATGGTATCAGGCCAATGTAAGTTAGGAGCCGAGACAAATTCTAATTGATGACCGTTGCCTAAATCTAATAACTCTCCACTTTTGATCACCTTTGATTTAAAAGGTTGATGAATCATATTCTGCAAAAATTGAATAGCTATCTTCGCACCAACAATAGTAATGTCAGGAGCTAGCTGCAAAATATTTTTTACTAAGCCACTATGGTCTGGTTCGGTATGACTAATAATCAAGTAATCTATCTTGGTTGGGTCGATTAACCCTGTTACTATCTCTGGATATAACTCCTCAAACTTGCCATGAGAAGTATCAATTAAAGCTACTTTTTCTCCTTGAATTAAAAAAGAATTATAGGTCGTACCATTTCGTAAACCAAACTCCACATCAAAACGTTCTCTATCCCAATCGAGGCAACGGATAGCAGTCGTTTGAGAAGCGATTTCAACAGTTTCAATTGTTAAACGTCCGGGATTAGAAATAATTTGAGTAGGCTGTGTGAGTGCGACCATTAGTTTTCTCCAATCAAGAGATTATCTAGAGCAAGTGTGGTTACTTCTTATATTTACTTGAAATGTTTAATTAGTAAAATGCCAATTTCTAAAGTTAACTATTAAAAAAAATTATTGTTCGTCTACCTAGATTTATCATTGAAATAAACCAATGATTATCATCAGTAATAAAAATAAAATTTATTAAAGAAAAATACGCTTGGGTTAGTGATATTTAGCCTGAGAAAATTTCTCTAACTTCCTTTAAAAATGGGACTTAATTGCCTGCTTTTTCCAGAAATTTAGCGAAAATCAAGCTTTTACCCAAGCGTATTAATTAAGGAGGAGCGACAAACTTGCAGCAGATTGCAGTTTCTTGGAACACCGACTTCAGTCTGCTATCCTGGTGTCAAGACTGCTTTACTTGCCAATTCAAAATTCTCAATTCTGAATTCTACTGCATTATTACTTTTGTTCTGCTGGTAAAATCTTGTTTTGCAGCCAAACCATCGCTTTATCTAGCAGCAAACCAACGACACCGATATAAACTAGAGCTAAAATAACTTCGCTGACGTTGTTATTTTGATAGGCATCCCAGATAAAGAAGCCAATTCCCACTATACCGGACATGACGATTTCAGCAGCGATAATCGCTAACCATGCTAAACCGATCGCAATTCTCAAGCCAGTAAAGATGTAAGGTAATGCCGCCGGAATCAAAATATTAGTGAAATATTCTTTGCGGCTAAGTTGCAGAACTTTGGCGACGTTATTGTAGTCTTGGGGAATTTGAGTAACGCCGACAGCAGTATTAATTAAGATGGGCCAAATGGCGGTGATGAAAATTACGAATAATGCTGCCGGTTCGTTTTGTCGTAAAGCTGCTAAAGAAATGGGAACCCAAGCTAGAGGTGGTACTGTCCGCAGTAATTGAAAAATCGGGTCTAAGGCTTTGGACATGGTTTTATTAACCCCAATCAAAATGCCTAAAGCAATACCAGCGATCGCAGCTAAGGTATAACTGATCGCAACTCGTTGCAAACTAGCGAGAATCTGCCAAAATAGACCTTTGTCAATACCACCTCGGTCATAAAATGGCCATAAAATCAAAACCCAAGTGTCTTGGATAACCTGTATTGGGCCTGGTAATGTGGCTCCTGGAGTCCAAGCGAAGAGTTGCCAGATAACCAGGAAGATGGCGATCGCGATCGCTGGTGGTATCAGGTCAGGAAATTGCTTTTGGAGACTGGATATAAGGCTATTACTAAATCTAGGGCTTACAGGGCGTTTTTGGGCTATTGTCATGATGCTGTATTTTCCTCAAACTTTATTTTTTATTTGTCCGTTGCCATTTGCAAATAACTAATGACCAATGAATGATTAAACACTGACTTTTTTGATTTTCAAACTCTTCAAATATTCTTCTGGCTTTTCAGGGTCAAATTTGATGCCATCAAAAAACTCTTCTACACCACGTGATGTATTTGTGGGAATATCAGCAGCAGCAATTCCAGCTTCTTTTGCAGCTTCTTTCCAAATATCTTCGCGATTGACTTTGTTGATAAGTTCTTTGGCTTTAGTGGCATTATTGGCAATGTAATCTTTTGGCAAGAATCCCCAACGAACATTTTCAACTATGAACCATAAATCATGACTCTTGTATGGATAAGAAACATTACCTTTTTCATCTTTCCAGTAGTAAGCAGCCATCGATTTATCATCAATTTTGCGACCATCACCCATGTCATATTTGCCTTGGTATGGATCGGCCAGAATTTCTGGTGACGAAAGATTGAAATAATTTCGTCCAGCCAAAATTTCAGCCGCTTCTTTGCGATTGTCAAAATTATCTAACCACTGTTGGGCTTCCATAATTCCTTTTAAAATTGCTTTGGTAGCCTTGGGATTTTTATCAACCCAATCGCCTCTGATGGCAAGATATTCTTCAGGATGATTTTTCCAAATTTCTGCGGTTAATGCTGCTATGTAGCCAATTTTGTCTTGAACCAGACGATAAGGCCAGGGGTCGCCTGTACTAAAGGCATCCATTGTTCCTGTTTTCATGTTGGCTACAGTTTGCGCCGCAGGTACTGTGAGCAATTTGACATCTACATCTGGATCTAAGCCGCCTGCTGCTAACCAGTAGCGAATCCACAAATCTTGATTGACGTGGGGAAAGGTAAATGCAGCTGTGAAAGGTGTTGAAGATTTTAATTCCGTGAATAGGGATTTAGCGCTGGCGAGTTGTAAAGTAATACCTTTGCCTTGGTGCTTGCTGGCGATCGCAATTCCATTTCCATGCGTAATTAATTGACATAATACATACATGGGGATTTTTTGATTGCCCTTGGTAATTAAACCTTCTGTAATTAAATGTGGCATTGGCATCTGCCATTGACCGCCATCTATTCCACCACCGGCAGAACCAATTTCTACGTTGTCTCTAGCTGCACCCCAAGAAGCTTGTTTGGAAAGGTCAACATTAGTCATACCATACTTTCCAAAAAAGCCTTTTTCTTTAGCAATAATTAAAGGAGCCGCTTCTACAATAGGAATATATCCTAACTTGACTGTAGTAGTTTCTGGTGTTTGTTCGGGACTAATATTAACTACTGATTGGGCAGTTGGTTGTGCTTGAGTGCTTCCACCAGTCAGGTTTTCAGGAGGATTACCCAAACAGCCTTTGAGCAATACAGCACTTGCAGATACTCCGGCTGCGAAGATAAATTTGCGGCGAGGAATTTGATTAAAAAATTTTGTCATAAATATCTCCTGAAAATGTAAACTTTATTTTTTATAGCTACGACAATTTAGGCAAAAAACGTTATGTTTGTTGCATTATTAATGATTAATCAAGCTATATCTGACCAAGCGATCGCAGCCATTTCATTAATGAAATAGATAGCTATATAAAAACTCGGTTAAATTATTGGCTCTGCTTTTCTAGTGTGATGCAGAGGTATCATTCACCTTGTTGAAATCAGTTTACAGCCTTTGATGCCGAAATTGTTAACTTGGAGTCGGTATTATTAAACAAATATTAAATTGGATGTATAAAGAAAAATTTATCTATTTTACTTAACTACATGAATAATTTTTAATATATAAACTCTTCTTTATGAATACTATTATGTTTATCTTATGATGGACTCTCTTTACTTCTTTTGTAAATTAAGTATATTAGTAATTTGTCATATATAAGTTTTTATCTATAACAACTATTATATTATTTCTATAATTTAGGATTGCTATATGATGAGAGTGAGATGGTAAGGTTAGGGAAGTTGAAGGCCTAAGCAAACACCCAAATAGATGTATTTTTTATCTAGCGATCGCAACTATCTATTGTTTCCAACACCAGGAAGAAACCCTGTCTCTTTAAGCAGCAGCCGTGGTTCTGCGTGACGAAGTTTCATGTCCTTGTTGTTCTTTGCCCACATATCAGAAAAGAAGTCTTGCATCAGCGCAATGATGCTGCGGTATTTGACAATGCTGGCAACATACAACTCGTCTGACTTTATGACTCCATCAGCAAGTATTGACTTTGGTATTGTGGCGCAAGAAGCTGGAGTATCAAGGACGTGGCTATACAATCAAATAGAAATTCGAGATAGGATTGAGGAATTAAGAAACAATTAGTTAAAAAAACAAAGATTCATAAAGTCACTTTAGACAATAAAATAGTACCCAGTCTCTTTTAAATAAATGTAGTCACTGAACTACAAGAATGAATCAAGAAATTAGAAACTGAAAATTTGGTACTCTGAAAAAAAGATACCTTCTTTTTCTAAACTTCTCTTGCTTTTCCAACTGGGATAGTAAGCGGATTGATTTGGTTGTGGGTCAATTCGTTATTACCCCTCCATTCATCTCACACTCTTGCTTTCCTTGGGAACGTTAACACGAACGCGGTGAGATGTGAGACTTGTGTCGGTTATAGCTCAATCAATCATCTGATAAAACTGCATTGTCTGTAGCAATCCTTATAAAAGTTCTGCAAGATTGCTTAGGCGTTCATAAACAGAGATGAGACGATCTCCTTCAAGTTCAACAGAAGTATTTGGATAATTCTGAATGGCTCCAAGTAGTGTAACTTCACCATTTTGTTTAATAGATGCACTTAAAGCGCTTCGCAGTGCCTGCTGGTCTAGTTGTCCTGCCGGCGGGTGAACTACCTCACCAATTTGGTTAACTAAAATTGGCCCTGCCCAACTGGACAGTAAGCTATTTAAAAAGGCAGCATCAGCTTTTATTGGAGCTTTTAGTGCCTTACGAGCTACTGCGGGGTCTTGTTGAGCCGCCTGTAAATAAGCTGTTAATGTTGGGGTAGTCTTGCCCGTTTCTGTAAATTGACTTAATTCTTCAACAGATATTTGCCCCTGAAAAGTACCATATTTTAAAACAACTTGCTCGGCAGCATTAGCATTAGTAGTTGAGAATAGAACAATAGCGCCTACGCCTAAAGCTACTGTCTGAGTAAGTAACTTAGGAAATTTTTTATTGTTTAATCGACTGAAAAGTTGATAAATCTGCATTTTGTTAAACCTGATAATTGTATGGAGTAGACATAGGCAAAAATGCTTATGTTTTAATAATATTAAACCTTGCCATTAGGCAAAACTGCATGAGGTAGTATGGATTTGTCTTCATCTAAAGTTGGTGCAGGTACGCCCAAACGCTTTCTTGTAGTTTCTTCAGCAAGCTTTCGGTCTTGTTCGTTCTCGAATTGACTCTCATCTAAGCAAATGAAGATTTTTTGCTGCTTCATCTCGGCTTGGTCGATAACCATTTTTCCATTTATACTTCGAGTCCATAATTTTAAAGGCAGATATACTGCAATTTGATTTCCTAATTGTTTATAGTAGACGCTTAATGCAACATTATACTCCTGCTATAGGTTGAAGAGGCTCATTCAGAAGGTATAAATTTTACATAATCTTCAAGTAGCAATACTCAATCACCCTAATTTTAAGGCAATCAGGAATTGCGATCGCAACTCCTGATTACTATTGCTATCATCTGCGATCGCTGTTCCAATGTCTTAATAAACTTTCACTATTAAAGCTTTGCTGCTTCTACCTTGTGCAGGATAAGTGTATTAGCTTTCAGAAGCAGAATTTACTTTATTTTATATTTTTATTTAAAAACCGATATGATAAATATTATTTTAGATATTGCAAAAGCACAAAACAAAACAATTATGCTGAAAGAACAGATTACACAAGAGCTAGAAAAACTACCTGAACCTCTGTTACAAGAAATTTTAGATTTTGTTCAGTTCTTACAAGCCAAGTACCAAAAAGAAAAAACCTTAGAAATTACCATTATGAGCGAATCATCACTGCAAAAAGATTGGTTAAGACCAGAGGAAGATATAGCATGGCAGGATTTGTAAAAGGAGATGTTGTTATTGTTCCATTTCCATTTTCAGACTTAACTGATACAAAACGCAGACCTGCTTTAGTTATTGCTACTCTTCAGGGAGATGATCTGATTCTTTGCCAAATTACTAGCCAAGCTGTTAGCGATATCTATGCCATTCAACTAAATAATAGTGATTTTAACTACGGTCGATTAAATCAGCCAAGTAATATTAGACCAAATCGAATTTTTACTGCCGATAAACAAATTGTTTTATATCAAGCAGGTCAAATAAAACTTGAAAAATTAACAGAGATTATTAATAAAATTATTGAAATTATACAGTACTCAAACCCGTAGTTGTATCCAGTATATGATTAAGTTGGACTGGTGTCAGATGGTTCGGTAACTGGCGGTTGCGTCACAGTTTTACATGGATTTGTTGCGTCTGATTGTAAAACAATGCCAAAACGGTTGACTTGCAAGGAGTTTGCTACAAATTTCTGTGCTACCTCTATTGCTGCTTCTAATTATTGCCGACTGCTGGCTTTGACTTTCAGTTTCTTGCCATTAGCCTCGATTTCTAGTTCAATGGTTTTGTTACCAGGGCGATCGCTCCATTTGTTTTCACGAAAAAAGTACATTTTTAGAGATATGAGTGAAAATAAATGTAGAGACATAGTACTGCTATGTTTCTACAAAGATTCTGGATAACGCATATTTAATTTTACTCCTATCTGTTTGTATGTAAAATCGTAGTGTTTTTAAACGCTGAGGCATACAAAGTAAGCTTATAGTGTTTTGGAAGCAATGTTGTATTTAGGAAGTATCAGATGTTGCACAAACAATTGATTTATTGCTGGCAAAAATGGTTACTTACCATTTTGATGCCTGCTACTGTGCAAATAGTAGTTATAACATTAGGGGTATTAAGCATCTTGGGAAGCACTGCTCCTATGAGTCATGCTCAAACTGTTTTCCCCACTTCTATTGCAGGTAAACTTCAACTGTTAAGTACCACTAGCCACATCCAGGAGCAACAAACACCATCAAAATCAACAATATTAAATGCCACTGTGTATCGCAGTCCCGATTGTACCTGTTGTGGTGGGTGGATTGCTCACTTAAAGGCACAGGGTTTTAAAATCACAGATTTTTCTACGCCTGACATTGAAACAGTCAAACAAAAATACAACGTGCCGGATAACTTGTCATCTTGCCACACAGCAATTGTTAATGGATATGTGATTGAAGGACACGTCCCAGCAGACGACATCAAACGTCTGGTTCAAGAAAAGCCAAATGTTGTTGGTTTATCTGTTCCTCAAATGCCTGTAGGCACGCCTGGGATGGAGATGGGGAATCGAAAAGACCCGTTTTCTGTATTTTCCTTTGATCGCAATCACTCAGTTGCAGTATTCAATAAGTATGGTGGTGAGTCCTGAGTGAATTAAAAAAGTCTTTTAACTCAAAACTCAGCACTCTTTATTTAGAACTAGTTTTGATCGACTGCGACAAATGACTTAACCATCTCCTCAACCAGAAAGCAGATGCTGCGCTGGCAACATTTTGAGAAAGAAATTCAATGGCATGGTTACAATCTTGCAGGCTGGCATCAAGTCCTATTGCATGATAAATTTCACGAGCATTGCAAAAGGCATTCATCGCTTCTGATTCTCGATTGATTTTTTCTAACACCAAACCCAAATTAAACCAGGTGTTTGCTTCCCCATTTCGGTCATTAAGATCCCTTGCGATCTCTAAGGAATGCTGATAAAACTCCAACGCCCTTTGGTACTGTCCCAAAGCCTTATAAGCACTGCCCAAGCCACTTAAGGCCATACTTTGACCATTGCGATCGCTGATGAATTTTGCTAGCCCCAACCATTGTTGGTAAAACTCAATTGCTAGTTGGTAAGATCCCAATGATTCATAAGCATTACCCAAACTTCCCAGGCAAAGACCTTCACTAGTCCAATCGCCTGTTTTCTTGGTTATACTCAACCATTGTTGGTAAAACTCTATCGCTTGCTCGTACTTACCCAGGTATTCATAAGTATTGCCCAAACTTCCCAAGCTTATGCCTTCCCCGGTGCGATCGCCTATTTTCCTGGTTATACTTAACCACTGGTGATAATATTCAATCGCTCGTTGGTATTTGCCCAGTGATTGGTAAGCGTTACCCAATCCAGATAAAGATTTAGCTTCTTCTAAGCGATCGCCTATTTCTGTTGCTATATCTAACCACTGTTGATAAAACTCAATTGCTAGGTGGTACTCGCCGAGTGACTGGTAAGCATTGCCCAAACTTGCCAAAGAAATAACTTCCCCGTTGCGATCGCCTGTTTCTCTGGCTTTTTCTAAGCACTGCTCTTCAAACTCAATGGACTCAATATTATTTAGTCCCCCGGATCTTATTACTTCTGTCATTCTCTATAGAAAATTTTGAGCGATAAGCTGTCGATTATACAGTTTTCTGGGGCCTAAGTACACGATAAGTACAACTTATGTCAAAAACGAGAAATTCTTCTTCGATATCAAACTTGATTATATATGCAGGATTACAGTGTATAAAAAAAATTTATTTATCCTTGTTAACAAGCATACGAATTATACCCTGTTGAAAAACTTAGCTTTTTAAAAGATATAAGACAAACCAAATTAATCAGCAGCAGCATAATCTGGCAATACGTTGAGTTCTAAATTCACAGCACTTAGATAATTTTGATCGTTTAAAACTTGTAATGGTAACTTATCTGCATTCACAGCAGCTTTAACCAAATCTTTGGCAAGAATATTTTTATTCTGAGTTTTATGTATTAGCGCTTCTCCGCTAGGAATACCATGTTGTTGCAAACCTCCTTGATAAGCAAAGGCGACTAGATTTGAAGGCTGGAGGTAATTTACAGAAGTCGAGTTAGTGGATAAATTGTTAGAGTTCACAGCTATTATTTCACTGTTGTTGGTAGTAGCTGTTTGAGCGCCAGCAATTCCAGGTACAAGAGTAATAGAAGCAAAAATAAGTGCAGAATTTATTAAGGTAGAAAGTTTCATAAGTCCTGTTTAGGTAAAATGCGATCGGTGTTCCTTAGTAATAGAGTCCTCTTTATTATTAATCTCAACTTCCTTCAATCAGGTCATCTGATCGGTTGATATATGACTCACCCAAAAGGGTGAGCTAATTGAATGACACAAAGAGCAAAAATGACTCGTTAAGCCTAAACACAGAAAAAAATGGTTGAAATTTTCAACTACTTAACTGAGGCGAATTGCACATTTATGCAATTTTCAATTCGCCTCTTAAGTTCCCCTAACAAAGCAGAGATTGCTCCGACAGTTTACTTAAGCTGAATCATAAGTATTTCACCGGATGTCAGAGAAAAACACTTTGTGCTGCTTTGCTAAGGCGTCTCTACGCACCTAAAATTCTCGCTTGGGAGAAAAAACTTGACGGCAAAGTACTTTTGTCGTACGTTTGTACTATAAAGGCGTTTAAATGTTGCATAAAACTTTACCACTCCCGACTACGCCAATAGGAGAGTACAAAATAAATGAAGCTATCTAAGGTAGACTTGAGCAGTTTAGTAGCGATCGCTCACTCTGATGGATATTTGCAGTTATTGCTCGACCGAGGCAATGAACTAGAGTTTTTGGAAATTCCGGCACCGATACAGGCTTATGAAGGATTGCAAGAACTGAACGAGGCAATTGCCGAAACGCCTGCATTACCCTTTGAAGAAGAACCAATTGTCATGCTACCAGTTGTCTCATCAATGGCTATGGCTGTAGGCTATGATCACAACGAACAGATTTTGCAAGTTGAGTTTCAAAGTGGAGCGGTTTATCAGTACTTAGGCGTAGATGAGGATACTTGGGAAGATTTACATTCCTCTGACTCAATTGGCAGCTTTTTCAATCAAGAGATTAAAGGTAGATATAACTGCGATCGTCTAGATAGTGCAGATTAACGACTTAACTAAAACCACTAAATATAAATTAGTAACGCTTTTTTCAGAGACAATAGAAAAAGCCTAATAATATCAATGCAGTTATGACAACCACACTTACCTCTGCTGTTAAACCGAGAGCCGAAGATAGTTTTGCCATTACCTTTGCGCCATTATCCCTAGAAGAAATCTACGCCAAATCTGACGATCCAGCCAATGGTGCTGTGGTTGTGATGAGTGGTATGGTTCGCAATCAAACCGATGGTAAACCTGTGATTGCTCTAGAGTATCAAGCTTATGAACCGATGGCGTTGCGGATATTTTATCAAATTGCTGCTGATATTCGCTTATCTATGTCTGATGTGAATCGAGTCGCGATTTATCACCGCGTTGGACGTTTGCAAGTTGGAGAAATCAGCGTTTTAGTAGCTGTGGGTTCTCCTCATCGGCGTGAGGCGTTTGAAGCTTGCCAATATGCTATTGATACGCTCAAACATAATGCCCCTATATGGAAGAAAGAGCATTGGGAAGATGGTTCTAGCACCTGGGTAAGTATTGGTGCGTGTGAAACATCAGGAGAAAATTGTTAAGATTCCAAATTTACCAACGTTCTCGCCCACAATTATAGCAAAGTGCAGAGTGCTAAGTGCTGAGTAGAAACTCAGTATTATCAAAGGTTTCAGTAACCAACATAGTTCTAACCTATGCTTCGACTGCTATATTAAGGATTTTGACAAAACATTGACAGCAAGAGTCATTGCTTGGTCGAGTGATTCAAGTATGGGACTTCCAATTAAAAAAATAATCAATCATTGTGTAGGCAGGGGGGCAGGGGACTCTTAGCTGGGGGAGAAAGAAAACTATCATCTAAATAAATTGGTTAATTTATTCTCTGCAAGTCCCTATGTGTGCCTCACAGCTACAGAAAAATTGCTTCATTACTCCCGACTCCCCGTCTCATCTGTGGCCTTAATACTTAAAAAATGCTTTAAGACACCGTTGCTGAATGTCTTTCTAATAACTTAAGTTGCTAGTTATCAAAACTGCCTTTA
Organism: Nostoc sp.; assembly: GCF_036917575.1. Classification (GTDB taxonomy): domain Bacteria; phylum Cyanobacteriota; class Cyanobacteriia; order Cyanobacteriales; family Nostocaceae; genus Nostoc. The sequence continues at coordinate 36,186 of NZ_JBALDC010000093.1, forward strand.
CTCAAGTACAACATTTTATTTGTTGGTATTTAGCAGTATTTAAAATCTGGTTGTATCATGATTGATACAGTTTATACACATTAATTAGCAACTTACGTTAATAGCAAATTTTCTGTTTGTTGCTCTGTAAAAGTACTCTTAACGAACTCTGCAATCTCTATACGATTCCCACCGGGATCTCGGAAGAAAAACCGCGCGCATCCTGGAAGTGGTCGTTGATCGGGAATAATTTCTATCCCATGCTCTTTTAGATGTACTTCAAAGGCGTTCAAGTTATCAACTTGTAAACAAAAATGCCGTCTAGATGCTTGGTTATCAGCGTTTTTCTCTCTACTAACGTGCAGTTCAATGTCTCCCAACTTGTACCATGCTCCTGAATCGTTTTTCATGAGATCAGGTCTGGCAATTTCAGTCAGTCCCAAAACTTTGCTGTAGAAAAACAGTATTGCTTCCTCCACTTCAAAAGGATAGGTTACTTGAATATGATGAACTGCATTAAGCTTCATAATTTTTATCTTAATTTGGGTTAAATTTGGTAAAGCTACAATCACCTTTTGCCATAATACTGGCGTGTTTCTAAAGTTTTTCTGTTCCAACTCACCAAACATTTATGCGACAAGCTTTCCCATACTGATGCGTTCTTCTACGAGATAGCCAAGTTTTCTATAAAACTCAACTACTTCTGCGTTGGAGACACGAACTTCGAGATTGATTTTGAGGCATCCCATCGCTATCAATTTCTTCTCTGCGTGCTGCACTAGCTTGCTACCAATACCCTGCCGTTGATACTGAGGACTGACCACAACTGTGTATAACCAACCGCGATGCCCGTCATATCCTGCCATTATAGTGCCTACAATTACAGAGTTAATCTCAGTAATGAAAAACAACTCAGGCTGTACAGCAAGCTTCTGATTGATTACCAATTTTGGGCTGCTGTGCGACGGGTTATTAGGAAACACCTCATCCCACAGAGCACTGACTGATTCAGCATCAGATTCTTGGTACGGTCTTATATTCATCTACATCTCTAAATCAAAGGACTTGCCTTTGGCCATTGTTTGTGAAATACTACTCTTCAAACTACGTTAAATTGGTATGTTTTACGTAGTATATTAAAAAACTTATCATAAAACATCGTGTCCTCAAAGCAATTACAGACTAATTGCAATGTGTGATGGGCAAGCAGGAAGACACTCAAGAATTAGAAGCGATCGCTGTTGTGAATGCCCCGTTTGACAAATCTATACATAGCAAACTTTTTGCCTTTTTCAACTTGTCGAACTCAGGTTAATTACACTAGTACAACATGGCATAAATAAACATACCATTCAAAATGACGCGAAAGCCCGGAATACAATACTTTTGAATTTTGCGCAGTTGCCCTCATTCCCTAACCCCTTCTCCCAATATGGAAGAAGATGAACTGGATGCTACAGAGAATCTATGAACTGCTGTACTTTTTCTAAAAGTGGCTGATATTCAATTTGCTTTGCTAACTCTTGGGCATTTTGGTAGCACGATCGCGCCATTTTTTGCGTTTGGTGGTGGCGAAAACGCTTCCCATATTTAGCATCCCAAATTTTAACCTCAATATTCTATCTTTAGATATAAGACGTAAACAGATAAGTATGATATGTTCTCATACTTACAAGAATATTTATGAAGCAATTAATACAAATACTATAAAAGCGGATCACAATACGCCCTGAGATGCCCGATTTATTTCAAAGCTGGGAATCTTATTGCTACTTTGAATCACCCGCACTGAAGCAGGGTTTTCTGGATGTGCGTAGGCGTAGCCCGTAGTCTTGCAGTTTCTATCTCAGGCATGGTATCAGAGTAGAAAGATAAACGCTACTTTAAACAAGCGTGTTTTTTTCCAAACATTAATATAATGCTCTTACTATGAGCATCTACCAATCTCTCAAAAAATCTTATACACCAGATCGTCGGCCTGAAAATGACTGGCGGTTATTTTTGCGTTTGGTGCCTTATGCCCGTCGTCACGGACGGCTACTGGCGCTGTCGATGTGCCTACTCATACCGATCGCACTAGCTAATGCCTTACAACCTTTCTTGATTGGCCAAGTAATCTCTCTGATTCGTAACGAACCAAGCACTTACGAATTTTTTAGGAATCGTCCTTTCTCGCAAGGGCTAAATATCCTAGAGGAATTACTGGTAATTGCGATCGCCATCCAATTGATATTGACAGGTTTGCAAGGTTATATAGTCCAAAAGCTAGGGCAACAAATCACCGCAGCAATTCGCCAAGACTTATTTCAGCACGTAACATCTCTGGCAGTGCGCTTTTTTGACAGCACACCCGTAGGTAAATTAATTACCAGAATCACCAGCGATGTGGAAGTATTAGGCGATGTCTTTTCTACTGGGGCAATTGGCATTATATCCGATTTGTTTTTAATGCTAGTGACTTTGGGTTTAATGTTTTCCATCCAGTGGGAACTTTCTTGCTTGCTGATATTGATGCTGTTACCAACTAGCTGGGTAATTGTTTACATTCAAAAACAGTACCGCAATGCCAATTACAAAGGGCGAGAAGAACTTTCGATCTTGAATTCACAGCTACAAGAAAATGTGCTTGGTATTAACGTCGTGCAGTTGTTCCGTAGAGAAAGATTTAATGCCGAATTGTTTCGTTCTACGAACAACACCTACATTCAACAAATGGATAAAACCATTTTTTATGATTCATTTGTTTCAGCAACCTTAGAATGGATTGGATTGATTGCGATCGCAGGTGTTTTGTGCGTGGGTGGTTGGTTGCTGTTGGAAAAAAACTTGACTTTTGGGACTTTATCTACATTTATATTGTATGCCCAGCGATTATTTGACCCTTTAAGGGCTTTTGCGGAAAAATTTACGGTAATTCAAGCTGGTTTCACAGCTATTGAACGCGTAAGTGATGTATTAGACGAACCGATAGAAATTCGCGATCGCGCCAATGTCCGCTTCTCAATATTTGATGCGAAATTTGGCTACATAGACGAAATCGTGGCAAATTTAGAATCCCCAGATATCACTTCCTCCCCAGAACTGGGAGAAATTCGTTTTGAGCACGTCTGGTTTGCTTACAAAAATGATGATTACGTAATTAAAGACTTAGATTTTACCATTCATCCTGGTGAAAAAGTGGCATTAGTTGGCCCCACTGGTGCGGGTAAAACTTCGATTATCCGTCTTTTGTGCCGCCTCTACGAACCCACCCAAGGACGCATTCTTATAGATGGCGTAGACATTCGGGAAGTACCACAGGCAGAACTGCGGCGCTACATGGCAGTAATTTTACAAGAAGGCTTTTTGTTTGCTGGCGATGTTAAAAGCAACATTTCTTTAGGAGATGGCTATACTACTGAACAGATTCAACAGGCAGCAGAGCAAACAAACATTGCCCAGTTTATAGAAGAACTACCCCAAGGTTATGATACTCAACTTCGAGAACGGGGCACAAATATTTCTAGTGGTCAAAAGCAACTTTTAGCCTTTGCGCGGGCTGCCATTCGCAATCCGCAAATTTTGGTACTAGATGAGGCTACCGCTAGTTTGGATGTTGGCACAGAAGCTTTAGTTCAAGAGGCATTAAACCAGCTTTTGCTCAGACGCACCGCGATTATTATCGCTCACCGCTTGTCTACGATTCGCAATGTAGACCGGATTTTTGTTCTTAAGCGTGGCGAATTAATCGAACAGGGAAGCCACGAACAACTACTGCAACAAGGAGGGCTTTATGCGACTTTACATAACTTACAAATGTTGGGAAGTTAGACGATAGATAGTCAAAAACTCACATTTACTACAAAAATGACTTAATTTTGCGGAATATGTAACAGAGTTTGTGTTGACAATAAAGAAAAGCCTTGTTGTGACGTAGCTAATGAAACTGGATTTACAAAAGTTTTATCAGGCTTGCAACCCAAGCAAGACCTTGGCTGTCGAAAATGCTGAGGATCGAAAGTACTATATTGATTTTTCCTCAGTGCGCGGTGGCAGGATTATGAGGAGTTATAGCAGGAGGTAGGAGGCAGGAGGCAGAAGGCAGAAGGCAGAAGGCAGAAGGCAGAAGGCAGGAAGTAAAAACCTTACTATTCCTGAGATTCACGCTTTTCATTATGTCCTAATCTATCTGGCAACTGCTATAAAGGAAAATATTACGAAAAACAGAGAGTAGGGAGTAGGGAGTAGAGATGTGCAATAAATACTAAAGTTTAGGGTCTAAAGCCCCCTAACAATCAAATAATTATGTCGAGATACGTAGCACGAGACATAAAACGTCATTATTCCAATCCCATGTCTTTAGGCATGGGTTCCCTACTCCCTACTCCCTTATCTCTACTCCCTCTTGAAAGGACACATCGGTTGCAGCAAATCTACAGAATTGCTCAGTGACAACTTACGAGCGCTTTGGTAGCAGTGATATCAGTTTTAGCCCAGATGGTAAGAGTATTGCATCTGATGATTCTGATGGTGTTTTGGTTTGGGATTTTGACTTAAATCAACTTCTCAAGCGCGGTTGTGATAAGGCGCATGATTATCTAAAGAATAACCCAAAACCAGAGAGCGATCGCTATCTCTATGACGACATCTACAAACAAAAGTGAAAGCTTAAAGTATCTTATTTTGAGTCAAATAAAACACCTTTAAACTAATTTAAAATTGATTGATATCATGTCCGGTTAATTAGTTATAATTCCGGTAATCTATGCAGAAACCAGAAAACACTCTTTCCCCCTGCCCCCAGCAAGAACTGCGGTCTTAATGATAAGTCTTTAATCGCACACGATATGACCTACCACTTTTGGCGCATCAACCCGCAAACTCATCTGCTCACAGCGCACAGTTAACCAAGGTTGACCCCAGCCTATTCCAGAAAAAGGACTTTCGGCGGGGATTTCTAACTTAGAACCAATCAAACCCAATAAAGACTCAAATTCAGCAGGGAATCTCAGCAAATCAGCACCCTTAGCGCTGAAACTAGAAGCACTTAATCGCTGTCTCCATGCCAAGCTTTGTTGATTGTACTTAAGACTACACAATTTTCGGTTTTCCTGATGCACAGTAACATACTTTCCTTGTTCCCAGGTAAACTTAGCTAATTCCTTTGGTAGTCCCCAAATTTCTCGACCACCAGCCACCGAATCAGCATTATCTACATAAATGTGAGAAATCCAAGCGCCGATTTTCCTCTGGTAATTAATCAAAGCTGGGACAACAATTAACTCACTATACTCCAGTACTGAGCCTGACCCGTAATTAGAAAGATACACGCTAGCGAGGGTTTTACCAGGCCATACAGAAATAATTTCTAACTCTAAGGGAATCAAAGGGCGCACTTGGTCAATATTTACTAAATGCAGAGTTTGGATAGCATAACCTTGAAGTGTCCAAGGTGCTTGTGGATATGGCATAAGAGATTAACTGGACTTTATATAACTCTTAATTCCTAACCTCTAACTTTTAAAAAAAAATCCCCACTCAGGCATTTGTCTGAGTGGGTAATTATAAGGTGGGACAAGATAATCTTCCCAAAAGAAGTAAGGGAATTATTTGCTCTCTGTAAAATCAGCGTCAATCACATCGTCGCCGTTACTAGAACTAGAGGAACTGCTACTATCTTGAGGTTCACCACCAGATGTAGCACCCGCACCGGCACCAGCACTAGCACTAGCACCAGCTTGTTGATAGATGTTGCTACCAACAGCGAATAGTGCTTGTTGTAATTCTGGGGTGAGCTTCTTGATTTGCTCATCGTCTTCTTTAGCAACTGCTTCCCGCAGTTCTTTTACTAAACCTTCGACTTTAGTCTTGTCAGCATCGGGAACTTTATCGCCCAATTCTTGTAACTGCTTTTCAGCTTGGTATGCCAAAGAATCGGCTTGGTTCTTGCGTTCAATCTTTTCACGTCGCTCTTTGTCAGATGAAGCGTTCTGTTCAGCTTCTCTAACCATCCGGTCAACGTCATTTTTATCTAGGGTAGAAGCACCAGTTATGCTGATGGACTGTTCTTTACCAGTGCCTTTGTCCTTAGCGGTGACATTCAGGATGCCGTTAGCGTCAATGTCGAACACTACTTCAATTTGAGGGACGCCACGTGGTGCAGGAGGAATACCATCGAGGCGGAAGGTTCCCAAGCTCTTGTTATCGTTAGAAAACTCGCGTTCACCTTGGAGGACGTGAATTTCTACATTTGTTTGTCCATCCACAGCCGTGGAGAAAACTTCGGATTTTTTGGTGGGAATTGTGGTGTTGCGGGGGATAATTTTGGTCATCACGCCGCCCAATGTTTCCACACCCAAAGATAGAGGCGTCACGTCTAACAGCAAGATGCCAGTTACATCACCAGCCAGTACGCCTGCTTGAATAGCTGCACCAACTGCTACGACTTCATCAGGGTTAACGCTTTGGTTGGGGTCTTTACCTAATACCTGCTTCACAATCTGTTGGACTGCGGGAATGCGGGTAGAACCACCAACTAACACCACTTCATCAATATCGCCTTTGTTTAACTTGGCATCCCGAAGGGCGTTTTCTACAGGAATACGGCAACGGTCGATTAAGTCAGAGCAAAGTTCTTCAAACTGGGCGCGAGTCAGAGTTGTATCCAGGTGCTTGGGCCCATCCTGGGTTGCAGTGATAAATGGTAGGTTGATTTCTGCTTGGGTAACGCTAGAAAGCTCAATTTTGGCTTTTTCTCCAGCTTCCGTCAGACGTTGTAAGGCTTGTTTATCTTTCCGCAGCTCAATACCTTCGGCTTTCTTGAACTTCTCAGCTAAGAAGTCAACTATTTTTTTATCGAAGTCATCACCACCAAGGTGGGTATCACCAGATGTAGATAGTACTTCAAAAACTCCGTCTCCTACTTCTAGCACGGATACGTCGAAAGTACCACCACCAAGGTCAAATACTAAGATGGTTTCGTTACTCTTCTTGTCAAATCCATAAGCCAGAGAAGCGGCGGTAGGCTCGTTAATAATCCGCAGAACTTCAATCCCGGCAATTTTGCCAGCATCTTTTGTCGCTTGCCGTTGCGAGTCGTTGAAGTATGCTGGAACGGTAATTACAGCTTGGGTTACAGTTTCACCCAGATATTTGCTGGCATCTTCAACTAGTTTGCGAAGAACTTTTGCAGAAATTTCTTCAGGAGCAAACGGTTTACCAGCTATCGGACAATCTAATTTGACATTGCCATTGCTGCTGAGAACTTTGTAAGAAACTTCCGTAGCTTCGTTACTCACTTCATCGTAGCGGCGACCGATAAAGCGTTTGACTGAGTAAAACGTATTTTCGGGGTTCATCACCGCTTGGCGTTTGGCGATTTGGCCAACCAAGTTGTCGCCATTTTTCGCAAATGCGACTACTGATGGCGTTGTCCGAAAACCTTCAGCATTAGCAATTACTGTGGGTTTACCACCTTCCATCACTGCCACGCAGGAGTTCGTTGTTCCTAAGTCAATTCCAACTACTTTTGCCATTTTAGGTGCTGGCTCCGTATAACTACAAATGAATGAATGAGAATATAAAGCACTAAATTTTGAACCAACAGGGTCAATAAATCAACCAGTTCAGCATGAATACCTTTGATTTGGCTTTCCTGGGGTTAGAACTCCAGATTATGCTGATATATATACTGAAGCTTAGTGGTAGCCAGTCCATGAAGGGTGGTTTCCCGAACCTTACTTGGGACGGTTAAACTAACTAAATTTTGTTTTTAGTTGGTTCATGGATTAATTTGTCTTCACTCTGTCTAATGTAGGAGAATTAATACTTTCAGTAATTAGGGTGAACCGTAATATCTGAGTGGTGTTTGCCGTCTTTTAAGGCAATAAACTACAGAAAAGTACTGGGGATTGGGGAAGGTGGGGCCCCCTCTGGGGATAAGGGGTAATGGGGAGAGAATAAGAACTCAGCACTCAGCACGCGCTAAAGGCTCTGCTACCGCTAACAGCACTCAACACTTAGAAGTTACTCAATTCCAGAAAAAAGAGTTTCCCAGTCAATTACAGGTGGTCTTTGTCCTTGGTTTACTATTTCAAAAATTTTCCTGGAGCTACTTGGCTGAAAAAGGCATTCTACACAAGCGTTTGCGACATCAATCCGACTGGCATCTCCCGAAAGTGTATCCCCAGTGCCTATGACCACACCGTATTTACCCCCAGTTTTTGCCTTCAGGAGGGTGTTGAGGTCGTATGAGGTATAGGGCCCGTCAATGAGGCGTCCTGGGCGGATAATGGTGTAGGGTAATCCTGAGTTAATAATGGACTCTTCGCCTTTTTGTTTGGCATCCAACACGCCAAAACCATTAAGAATACTAAAAGGAAACTGATTTTTACGGAGAATTCCACAAGAAGAGACGAAAACGAATCGCTTCAAATTCTGGGGTGCTGCTGTTACTAAATTGCTCACACCTTGAGCATCAATTTTTGCCGGACTATTCTTTGCTTTTGCTTCACTAGATTTGGGATTAAGGAAAATAATTCCCCATTCAATCAAGTTTGGAGATTGGTCAAACTCCCATCGCGCAGAGGGAAAGGCAGTGGTTCCGGTGCAATTTATGATGTGGGTGACACCTGGCATTGCAGCTGGCAGTGTAGCTGACTGACGGATGTCACCAACAGCAATTTCCACTCTTTGGTTAAACATCTCTTCAGCTTTTGCGGCATTGCGTGTCAACACACGAACTTTCAAGTTCTTCTCCAGCAGCTTGCCTACTACTAGTTGTCCCACTCCACCAGTAGCGCCAGCAACTAGTACCAAATCTTCAACTGAATCAAAAGAAGTCATAAAGTGCTTTTCAGATAGTCTATTGCTAATCTACCTAAAAAAATGCGATCGCCTGTGCCAGTTGCGTAAGTCCTGATTAATTTGCGATCGCCACGCCTATCTAAAAGTCTGTGCCAATGTTTTTTAGTCCCTAAGTGCGATTGCTATTAGAGGGGAAATTGCCCCTGAATTGTTCGGTTCTACCACTGTCACCAGTATACAAATAGCTATAACCTCTTAGATAGTAGTGAAATGTCTAACCTGACGCTGTTAGTCGCTCTTGAATTAAGGGGTGAAAGCCTGTGTACCAATGGATATTGCCAAGTCTGAGCGAAATCTTGGCTGAAAATCAATCAAGTGTGGCAGAATGTTCACCTGCTAAAGCAGAGCAGCAGTGGCGTGTCAGCCTCGCAGCGACAGAACATTTGCTATTAAATACTTTAGCAGACCCTTCAGTTGACACAACCCAAGGATTAGTCTTAGCTGCACCAGCACCTTTGTTTAGTCAACCAAAATTGACTCAAAGTCTACAAACAGTAACTTTTACAGCAAAACCATTTAACCCTTTGGCACTGATGCCATTTCAGATGCCAGATGCGATAGTGGCAGACTACGCCAACGCATCTATAAATGAAGACATTGCTCCCCATGATTCGGTACTTGCTTTACTACCTGCCGATCCTTTAGGTGCAGAACAGTTTTGCTTAGTTTTTACAGATAAATTTAGATTAGTCCTGGTTTTAGCAAGCCACAAAAACGGTAAAAAAACCTTTTCATTTTCTTTTGAGCCAGAGGTAGTGCAGCAAGCTTGGCGATCGCTAGGGGCACGGGTAATGTTGGCTAATCCAGAAATTTTTGCCCGTTTGGACGCATTAGTAGAACAGTATTCTCCGGTAGCTCCTGACTACCAAATGATGATGCAGTTTAGCCAGTTGTTGCTTCAGGAATTAACAGAACCAGAAGAGACTAAAGACTCTTTAGTAGAAACTGGGGAAGAAGCAAAAGAGCAGGGGGGCACAAAAGCAGGGGAGCAAGGGAGAAGAGCTTTCCCCAATGGTCAATCTGCAATACCTAATACTTATCCACGAGACGCTACGCGAACGCTCAGTACAAGTCCCCAATCCTCAAATCCTGATGTAGAATTGCTCCAAGCCTTCGCTCACGAAGTCCGCACACCTTTAACAACTATTCGCACCATGACTCGTCTGCTGTTAAAGCGGCGAGACTTAGATGCTAGCGTGATCAATCGCTTAAAAATTATCGATCACGAGTGTACTGAGCAAATTGACCGCATGGAATTGCTGTTTAAGGCCGCAGAATTGGAAACTACTGCCTCAGCAAAATCGTCAAAAACCCAACTAACGCCGATGTCTTTAGATCAAGTGTTGCAACAGAGCATTCCCCGTTGGGAACAAGCAGCGCATCGGCGGAACTTAACTTTAAATGTTGTTTTACCCCAGCAACTACCGACTGTGGTGAGCAATCCCACCATGCTGGATCAGGTTCTTACTGGTTTGATGGAAAATTTTACTCGCAGCTTACCTGCTGGCAGTCATATTCAAGTACAAGTTATCCCAGCTGGAGATCAACTGAAGTTACAATTATCGCCGCAATTAAGATGCAAAGATTCAAATAAAGCCGCAATACCAGCAACGCCACCAATTCGCAAGGCTCTAGGTCAACTTCTGATGTTCCAACCAGAAACAGGTACGATTAGTTTGAATATTGCTGCAACCAAGCATTTGTTTCAGGCGATCGGTGGCAAACTAATTGTCCGCCAGCGTCCACATTATGGGGAAGTAATGACGATTTTTCTGCCTTTAGAAGTTAGCAATAAACAGAAACCAGCAGTCATAAATTAGAGATATGAGTGAAAAAGTAATGTAGAGACGTAGCACTGCTAGTCTCTACAAGTTTTTAGGTAACGCATAATTGATTTCACTAAATATTTATTTATAACAACATCGGGGTAAAACAGACGCAGAGTAAAAATTAAGAGCGTATTACACTGGTGAAACGATATCGCGAAAAAAGTTATTTTTTGGCTTTAGAAGAATTAAACGACATCCACTCAAAAAAGGGACTAAGAAAGAGCTACCAGCGCTCAATGTAGCAAATTCTTTCAAAAAATCATCAACCCTCACTCTCTTTAATAAACCTACCCCAAACTCATGATCAGAAAAGGTTTTGAGGTTTTGGGTAGGTTTAAAAACCCTATTAAATCTTGTCGTGGGGAATAATTACCCTATTATTTAAGTTGAAGCAAAGTACTTTTCCACGCATCTAACAAATATTTCCACACCCATTGCCAAAGCGGTTTCGTCAAAATCAAACCGGGGATGATGATGGGGATATGCTAAGTCTTTCGTGGGGTTAGCAGAACCTAGAAAGAAATAACAACCAGGAACCTCTTCTAAGAAAAATGACATATCTTCAGCAGCCATAGTTTGGCATTCTGGCACAATCCCCACAGGAGTTTCTACAACTTCTTCTGCAACAGATCGCACTAGTTCTGCTATTTTTACATCATTAATTACTGGTGGATAAAGTGACCAATATTCTAAATCATAATTTGCACCATGACTCTGACAAATTCCAGCAATAATTTGCTCGACACGCTGGTTAAAAAAGTCTTTCAAATTAGGATTAAAATATCTGACAGTAGCACTCATTCTCGCTGTATCAGCAATTACATTACGCTTGGTTCCAGCGTGAAGTTCTCCCACTGTCACTACTGCTGAATCAATGGGATTAACATTCCGAGCGACAATGGTTTGCAAAGCATTAACGATTTGGGCAGCAACAACAACGGAATCAATAGTTTGATGGGGTAGTGCGCCGTGTCCACCTTTGCCCAAAATTGTGCAGTTAAAGCATTCCACAGCTGCCATTAATGCCCCAGCACGTACACCCACTGTTCCTAAAGGCAAATTATTCCACAAGTGCAAACCAATAATCGCGTCAACATCTGGATTTTTCAGAACTCCAGCTTCAATCATCGGCTTTGCGCCTCCTGGTGATTCTTCTGCTGGTTGAAAGATAATTTTTACGATACCGGAGAAGTCTTGACGATGCTGCTGGAGATAATAAGCTGTACCTAAAGCGATCGCTGTATGTCCATCATGTCCACAAGCGTGCATCACTCCATCATGCTGCGATTTGTACGGCACTTCGTTGAGTTCTTGGATTGGCAAAGCATCCATATCCGCGCGAATCGCTAAAACTTGGGGAGTCGTGAGTTTGTTGCCTTTGATGGTAGCAACAATGCCAGTTTGGGCAATGCCAGTTTGATGCTCAATTCCCCATTCTTGCAGCTTTTGTGATACAAATTCAGCAGTCAGTTTTTCTTGAAAACCCAACTCTGGTTGTTGATGCAATCGCCGCCGCCACTCTACTAATTGCGGTTGCAATGAGCGGATCGAAAGTCGAACGCGAGATAGATCGACAGAAGAGGGATTGGGAAAGGTGGAAACCATTATGAAGACAAACTAGTTTAAGTACAATTAATACCAATTTGAAAAAAGAATGCAACAAATATAGATAAGGCCTCTTTCCAACCTTTCCCAAGGCATCGGAAAAGGTGCGCCTCAGCTTATCATGTCACAAACATTTTTTGAATTGGTATAACTTAGATTGTTTTTCTAGTTTAACGTGACTTGAATGAGTCTTCAGTAACGAGGTACTTAGCACTGAGTACGCTCAAAGAGCCTCTAGTTAATAGTTGTTAATTTTCTCTCTAGGTCAAATAAAAATCCGTGGATATACTCTTCAGTCCATTCTCCACCATAGAAGCGTTTAAACATCCCTCGCGCTGGGTCTTTTTCAGCCCGATATCGTAAGTATCGCAGTTGGGCTTGCTGAATGGCTGCTAAATTCTGGGAATCTGTTATTGGTTCTGCCTGCTCTACAAAATCTAGATAAGCTTTCAAATAGTCTTTGAAAGCGGCAAACACCTGAGTTTCTACGACAGCCGTTTCTTGGGGACGAGTCCACAGAAAAGCGGGAGAGAAAAATGGCTGTGCTTCTGCTGGAAAATCTCCTCCCCAAGACAGATGTTGTTGGTGGGCGTGGAAAATGGGCAAAATTGGTTCAGTATATTTTGCCTGATATGCTGGATCATCCCGAAATAGGGGCTGCATATCCAAAGCAATTAGATGTCCTCCTGGCAATGTCACCAAATCTGCCCCAAAAAAGGGTAAATCGTAGTTGAGGCGAGGGAAAATCACAAAATTCAGTACTTGCAGCGAATTGCCACCCTGTACGTGAGCTGCCCGAATTTGCCGTAATTTTGCAGTTTGAAAGGCATAACTGGTAGTGACAACCTCTTCCTGGTTCTTTCCCTTGCCCACAACAGCACTCTTCTCCTCAAACCCAGTGGGGATAGGATAGGGCTGTAAATCCAAGCGCGATCGCATATAGGCGATCGCATAATCGAGAAATGGTTGATAGAGTGTCACGTCGCTTTGCTCCGAATTCACGCATTCAAAATTCAAAATTCAAAATTAATAATCCCTAATGCCCAATCGGTCATCTTTTGCTAGCACCGACTGCTAGGGGAACAGCATCTTCAAATAAGAATTCATGGAGAAAGCGCTCTGCCCATTCATGACCAAAGTAACTGCTAAACAAACCAGATGCTGGATCGCGGTCTGCACTATATTGGTCATAGTCTTTTTGGGCTTTGACAATCCGCTGGATATCTTCAGGGTCTTGGAGCGGTTCGGCATCTGCTAACATTTGCCAATACAAGTTTAAATAATCTTGAAAAGCTTCAAAGACTCGTGTTGCCACTGTTTGGGGATCTGTTTTGGCAAACAATAGGTATTTAGAAAAATACTGGTTGGCATCGTAAAACTTCATTTCTAAGTTTTGCGCCAAATCTGGGTATTTATTGTGGAGAGATTTTAGCGGAACTATATATTTTTTTTGGTAATCTTCATCTTGAAATAAAGGCTGGAAATCAAGCACAATAAGGTTTTTGACTTTCCCAAAAGATAAAAAATCAATCCCTAACAGAGGTAAATCGTAGTGATGACCGGGATAAATCACACTGTTAAAAATTTGAGCGCTTTCCCCAGCATCAATGTAGGTATAACGAATTTTCCGCAACTCTTGACATTGGTGAGACCAACTGCGAATAGTTGCTGGGTTTCTGCCGCGATCGCTAACTTTGAATTCCAAACCAGGAGGAATGAACCTACTTTGTAAATCAAACCGCTGAAATAGCTCTTTTTCTAAAAATTCCAGGAAAGGCTTATACATGGAGCATGATTTGTTAACCCTTGCATGAAAATAAGTGATGGCAATCATGCACGTCTCATTTATGAGAAACAAAGCAACATTCCTTAATGGGGATTGGGGATTGGGGATTGGGAATTGGGGATTGGGCATGAGGAAGAGGACAAGGGGACTCTTGAGAATTGGAGACAAGGAGAAAAACTTGTTGCAAGTTCTCACCTCTTGTCACCTTGTCACCAACTCCCCTGCTTCCCATTTCCCGTTAACGTCTAGCATGATTGCGACTGATCATTTGCTCCAAGACTTCTTGGGAAACACAGCGACGCTCGGAACAATAAGTCATTAAGTTGATTCCATTCATCATTCGCACGGTACTGACCCTAACACGAAAATCATCTGTAACAAACCAACAACGTTCCTGACCTTGATTATTATCATAGTCAGTATTAATCGTCAGCACTCCATCATCGGCAAACTGATATCGGCTGACAACCGGAATGCTCTCAACATAGCCTTGGTTGCGAATCAGTTTTCCAGAACGCCTTGTTTCGTTGGGAACATCAACTAAAATTGCAGCATTATCGGTATTCGGTAGCCTGGTATCTAAGTTAGCCTGCCATGCAAAGCTAGCACCGCTTGTTGCTTTACTAGGATCTATGCCTTGGGCTTTACAAACTTCTTGGACTCTCGGATCGTCCTTTTCCATAACTTTTATAATCAAATTTGACTCCCCCGACTCATCCGCCGCCGAGTCAAAATGATGAACGGAGCGTTCTGTAAACCATGTACCTTCACTTTTACGGAAGAAGTCGATCATTGTCAAAGGCGGTATTATATGCATCTGTTTTGAAACCTCGTTTGATTAAATTTTGGCTTTATTAATACTGAGTGATGAGATGAAGTCCCGATTTAGCTAAAGTGTAGAATAACTCCAAAAGTGATATTTTAATCAGCTGATGACAAATAGTGAAATTCAACTTATTACTAGCGATCGCCCCAGTCCAACTCCAGAAATCTTAACAGCCCTCAAAGCCGGAACCCCTGTGGATTCGATAGATTTGTACCAATTCAATCTAAAGGAAGTCGATTTACGACAAGCTAACTTGAGTAAAGCCAAGCTATTAGGAGCCGACCTCAGTGAGGTGGTATTAAGTAATGTTGATTTGAGTGGAGCAGATTTGCGAGGCGCTAATCTGCGAGGAGCGGATTTGAGTGGGGCTAATTTACAGGGAGCATATTTAAACCGTGCTGACCTCCAACAAGCAAATCTAAGTGGCGCAAATTTGCAAGAAGCCAAACTCCAAGTAGCGCGTTATGATTCACAAACGAAATGGCCCGAAGAATATAATTACAAAACTACTGGAGCAGTAGGTCCAGGTGCTAATCTCAATGGTGCTTTTCTCAATACAGCTTCTTTACAAAATGCAGATTTACAAGGTGCTAATCTGCGTGGAGCTTACCTAAGCGGTGCTGACTTAACAGGAGCCAATTTGCAAGGTGCTTCTTTGAGCGGTGCTGATTTGACAAAAGCTTATTTGACAGGGGCTTGCTTGCGAAATGCTCGATTGACTGGAGCCGATTTGCGGGATACAGACCTGCGAGCAACTGACTTGAGTAATGCAGAGATGGAGCATCTTCAAAGTATCGCTGGGGCAGATTTTACTCTTGCTCAAGGACTCACAGAAACAGCTAAAGCTATGCTTCGCAGCCGTCCACATTCAGAACTCGACGCTTGGAACGCTTATACCCGCACAACAACTCGTGAAAGTTTGAGTTCTTGACCGTACCGATTTGAGATTTGAGATTTGAGATGCAAGCCGTACTTCTTGTGAGCAAAATAAATCCAAAATCCAATTTGTGCTGACAACGCACTAAAGATGCGACCCAAAATCAAGAATTGTTTAATTATACCAATTTGAAAAAAGAATGCGACAAATACATACGGACATACCTTTGTTCTGTCTGGCTTTCTTAATTTTGAACTTTGTTAGCGCAGCGTTAGCGAGTCCGCGTTCGCTTTTAGCGTCTCGTAGAGAGCGTCATTTTGAATTTTGAATTGGTATTAGTTGTTCTGTAGTGAGTTTACAACGGCTGCCAGTTCTTTTTCAGGAGCGCTAAAAATGTCGCGTATCCTTCAGAAAAACCGGGCGGATCGGGTAGAAAATATTGTGGAAATTCTTTATACGATCGCCAAGGTTCCGAAGCATTATGCCGCAAATGTAACGCACATTCTGAGGAACCTGGTAGTCGCCAAGTCATTTGACCAGTTTGGATATCAGTCACAAATGCCTCCTCATCTAGAAAAAGTTGATTTTTTCTTCCAGATTTTGGCAGATTAACCGGATATTTTAGTCAAAATTTAAGGTAAAATAAAATATTTACTATTTATCCAATAAGTTTTCTCACAATAATTGCATTGCGGACAAACCCAAGCCGCTATTGTGGCAACAGGTCTTCTAAAGCAGCTCCAACAACTCGGTGATTCTCATCCTGTCTGAGTTGGTTGAGGGCTGCTTTGGCTTCTGGCTGATCAAATCGTTTGAGAGCATAGCTAACTCGCACACGCATCCGCCAAGATTCATCATTCACCAACATTAGTATTTGGGATAATGCCGCAGTATGTTGGCTAGAATTAGCCAGTAAGCCAAGTCCATCAACAGAAGATTCCCGAACTGTGAAATCCTCATCTTTTAAACCCTGAACGCATATATCAAATAGTTCTTCAGGGCAATCCATTTCAGCGATCGCAGCCAAAATACTCCGCCTAACTAGCCAGTGGTCATCCTGATAATATGCCAAAACTAGATGAGAAACTGCGACTCTGCCAAATAGCGATAAAGAATTTGCCGCCTCAGCCCGCACGTTGGGAGTCTCATCAAATTTCATAATTTGCATCAAAGCCGCAAAAGATTCCGCTGATTGTTGATTACCCAAACCCCTAGCCACAAAAGAACGCACTAAAAATTCTGAGTCATGAAGTTTACTCGTAAGCAGAGGAACTGCAACTTCTGATTCATAATCTTTGAGGGCAGCGATCGCCTTCAAACGATAGTGAAAATCTGGGTTCTTCAGTTCAGCTTGGATTTTATGGATTTCCATAAGTGCATTTGGTACAGCTATTCTTTATTTTAGGGCATTGGAAAAGAAGAGGCAGGAGGCAGAAGTTTTTGAATTTTGAATTGATTTTTCCCCCTTGTCCCCAGTACAATGCCCCATGCCTCATGCCCTATCCCCTATCCCCTATCCCCTAAATCGATGACTCAATTAAGCGAAACCGTAAAAGAATTAATCGCCAAAGCTAGAATTGTCAGCTTTGCTGAGTGGGAACAGTCCCATCCAAAAGCAGCGATCGCTATATTTCAAGCTGCGGATGATGCTTTTCGCTATTTAAGCGATGAAGATTTATTGCAGATTATAACCTTGTCACCGGATAATTCAGCCTTGATTCCTGTTGCTGTCTTATTACGCGATCGCGCAGCCGAAATCGTTGATGAATCTAGGGAACAAGTTTTGGCAACTTATCCCGAAATTATCCAGCCTGGAGGTGGTCTTTATCCACCTGAACGTGCCCAAGCTTGCTGGCGAGATTTTTGGCATTTTCTTCGCTGTATTACCTATGGCATCGCAGGTGGCCACGCTGAATATACAAATCCCCCAGGATTGCACTATATGAATTTGCTTTATCAGGAATTACAAGTTCCATTAGATGCAATGGTTTTAGGTTTAAAAAGCATCAAGGCTGCTAGTTTGAAACGCTGCCAAGGCGATCGCCAGCAAATTCTTGCTCCCTATTTTGACCATTTAATCAGCCAACTAGCTACTTTCCAAACTCGATAATAAGTTAAGTGGGCATGAATAATTAAAGGTTTGTAGTCAGAGTTCAGCCTTGACTAATAAACAATCTTAATTAATTTCACATTGGATAATGTAGTTGAATTTATTCTTGCCCACTTACCCTGATCAGCTTGTGTAACTCCGTACAATTAATACTCTGGCGCAAGGGAATGGAGTAGTACCATAATTTACATCCGAATCGCAAATCATACTTTAAAAAAAAGCTGATTTTTTTTTAAAGTATGATTTAACTTAATAAATTTTAATAAATATGGTTTCGGCATTGTATCACAATATCTAGAAGCAAACGATGCAAGAAATTGAAATCATCACGACTAATAAGGATTTAAAGTCTCTATGTCCCCTACTTTGTCACCATGATGTAAAGTTTTTTAACGTCTGCTGAATATTCTTCTCATAAAATTTAGTTGTTAAGTGGGAGATAGTTTGAATGGCTTTTGGACCAGCATCACGATTAGGGGTCGCTCTGTTTGAAGACACCGATCCGATTGATCTGTGGCCAAATCGCTCCAATGAGGATGTTGAAACCGTAATTAGAGCGGTCTACAAGCAAGTTCTAGGCAATGCTTATGTAATGGAAAGTGAGCGGCTTTCTGTTGCTGAATCCCAACTAAAACGGGGTGAAATTAGCGTTCGCGGGTTTGTGCGTCAAGTCGGGAAGTCGGAACTTTATCGTTCGCGGTTTTTTGATAGTACTCCTCGCTATCGGGCGATTGAATTAAATTTTAGACATTTCCTTGGTCGTGCGCCATTGGATTTAGAAGAAACGCGTACACACAGCACTATTCTGGATACAAAGGGCTTTGAAGGTGAAATTGATTCTTATCTAGACAGCGACGAATACCAAGAAACTTTTGGGGAAAACATTGTGCCTTATATTCGAGGCTACAAAACCGAAGCTATCGAGAGTTTGGTTCAGTTTACCCACTTCTTCCAACTGGTACGTGGTTCCTCTAGCAGCAGCCTGAAAGGTGACTTAGCTGGCAAACAACCAAAATTAAACAGTTTGCTAATTCAAAGTACGCCTACTCCTGTGGTTTCACCAGCCAGCAAAGGCGCTACATTCCGCAACCCAACATCTACTCCTCGCACTCGTCAGGGTGTGGGATCTGGTGATGATGGTAAGGTCTACCGGATTGAAGTTACTGGCTACAAGGCAAATGTGGTTAATAACATTTCCAAATATCGCCGCAGTAACCAAGTCTTTTTCGTACCATACAATAAGCTTTCACAAGAGTATCAGCGGATTCACCAACAGGGCGGTACGATCGCCAGTATTACCCCTGTAAACTAAAGAATAGAAATTGGGGATTAGAGATTAGGGATTGAAAAATAATTTCCCCTGTACTCACGCCATGTGCAACTTAATTTTGTTAAACCTTGATTCCATTGTGGGGTAGGCATCTTGCCATACCATAAAGGACGGACAAGATGTCCATCCCACAAGAATAAAAAAAGTCGCACATCGCGTTGTACTCAGTTTTTAGAATTTAATCCCAAGTGTCGCTCGTTCTGGGATTTACGCAAAACTACAGACGCTCAAAGGCAATATCTTGCGGCAAGCCGCTTCTGTGTAAGACGCTTTGCGTAGCTAGCCTCGATCTAGGATTATAACCCTAGAGCAACTTCCCTTAGCTGAAAATCATTCTTTTCGGTTATTTTTCACGTAAATCCCGATCGATCAAAATTTAGCTAAAGCGATCGCTAATCTAGGGTTTGATCAATTTTGTTGTCAGTTGCGATCTACGAAGACATGTAACACACTTTTACAAACTAAAGTTTTACAAAAGTTAGTCAGTAGCAAAAATAACTGACAAGCGATGGGAGATTCTACCTCTACAAGGGGTAGGATGCTCGGAAATTTAATTTAATTAGCGTTTTTCAGGAGATACTTCAATGTCACTTTGGGCTATTGATTCACCTATTGTTGAGCTGCGTCCGAACATTAGTGAAAGTGAATTACAAACACTGATTCGGGCAGTTTACAAACAGGTTTTGGGTAATGCTTACTTGTTGTCAAGTGAGCGATTAGCCACTGCTGAATCACAATTGCGCGATCGCATAATCAGCGTCCGCGAATTCGTCAACGCCGTTGCCAAATCAGAACTCTATCAATCCCTGTTTTTCAACTCTTCTTCTCAGTATCGGTTCATTGAACTGAACTTCAAACATTTACTAGGGCGTCCTCCTGCCGATCAAGCAGAGATTTCAGAACACGTCTGCATCTACAACGAACAGGGCTATGATGCTGAGATCGAATCCTATATCGATAGCAACGAATATCAGCAGAATTTTGGCGAAAATATTGTTCCTTATGTTCGTAGCACAAGCTCCCAAATCGGAATTAAGAATGTTACCTTTAACCGCACCTTTAGCTTAGTGAGAGGATTTGCTAGCAGTGATAGCGATCGCAAAGCCAAACTGATCGGTGATATCGGCTCCAATTTACCTACATCCATCAAAGCTCCCGTCGCTGGTTCTAGTGTCAGCAGCACCGACAAACGCTTTTTGATTAAGGTTGTCAAAGGTGCAGGTAATCGCCGTACTCATCTGGGCAACCTGGAATATGTAGTTAACTACAACCAATTGTCTGGACAAGTGCAAAATATTCATCGCACAGGCGGCAAAATTATCAGTATTACTGAAGTTGCTTAGATTTGTCTAAGTAGGAGACTGGGGATTGGGGACTGGGGAGAGAATAATAACTCTAAACTCCTAACTCCTAACTTTTGTACAGACGCGATTAATCGCGTCTCAGCACTCAGCACTCAGCACTCAGCACTCCTAAATGCAGTTGTATTGAAGGAGGCTAACATATAGACTAGGAGAATAACCTTTTTTTTAGCCAAGATATCTCTTGGATTTTAAGTTACTTTTTTAAAATCATTTTTCTAATGGAAATTACTGAATTTTTTGAACTTTCAATTGGACGATGGCGATCGCAGCGTAGCGCTCATCATTTAGCATTCGCTCACTTTGAAGAAGTATTATCTAATATTGACATTGAGTCTCTATCCAGCAACGATCCAGCAGTGCTAGCAATCTGTCAATTGTATGACACTGAACCCGCCAGTATAACTCATCCCTTTCGGATGACTTGGGAAGGTGAGTCAGACTGGGACGATAAAGCAATCTCTGGCAGTACTGTGCTAGTACCAATTCCCGATGCCGAAAATCCTTTTAGAGGCAAACTCCTGCGGGATAAAGGCTACGCTGAAACAATCCCAGCAGTGGCGAAATATCATCTGAGTGACGATGGTATTTTTACCCTGCTAACAGAGTATGAACTCGCTGCTGCTGAGGAGCGAATTTGGTTTGCTAACCCAAATCTGCGATTTCGGGTAGCGATGATTAAAACCAGTGATGGTAAAGGTGTGACAACAGCTTCCTTTTCTTCAGAGATTCGCTCTTTGTCAAGTTCAACTTAGCAATATCAAGTTAAAACATAAAAGGGTACAAGCTCCTAAATCTATTTATGGAGATTGTAATGTCTGAATTTTAAATTTGGAGCGAAGCGACGTGACGATAGCGCCCAGCGAATCTAGCACCAATGCTAGCGATTTGCTCACCTTAGCCTGTTGGATGGCAGGAGATTTTAGCAACTACAAGCAATCTTTTGCAAATCCACAACTTTACGCCCACATTCACATTTATTTTCGTCCTTTACCGATTGAATTTTTTTCTAGCATTGGTTTTTATTCTGAACAAGCTTACGATCACGATTTATGGACACCCTATCGTCAAGGAGTACATCGACTAGTCGATTGGGGTGATCGCATTTATATCGAAAATTACAGCTTGAAAGACCAGATGCTTTATGCAGGTGCAGCTCGTGAATTAGATATCCTCAAAACCATCACCCCAGAAAGCATCGAACGGCGTTATAACTGTTCAATGGTTTTCCAACGAGAAGGTGAAATGTTTCGAGGTAATGTAGAACCTGGCAATCAATGTTTGATTAAACGCAATGGATGCCAGACATATCTTGTTAGCGAAGTAGAAATAACCGAGCGTACTTGGATAAGTCTAGATAAAGGTTTGGACATTGCATCTCACGAGCAAATATGGGGATCTACTGCTGGCCCATTACAATTTGAAAAGCGAGAAAGTTTTGCTGAGGAATTACGTGCGGTGAGCGCCATAAATGTTGATTCAGCTTGAATCTATTGAAACCAAAATGTTGCCTCCACTGGCTGAAAAAAAGATGCGCTGCTGGATTCGCAGTCGCCACTTAATTTGTTCGGGTCACTTTTTTATCTTCGAGACATTAGAATATACAACGATTGAGAGATTTTCTGAATGCGTAGCTTCTTTAGGAGGAACAGTAATATCAGTTGACCCCATTAATAAAATCTGGATGGGCGATCATCGCCAAGTTATTTTATATCAGGCAAAAGCTAGTTTACATACACCTCATCATAATTTGAAACAATACTGGATAAAATACGGTGGTTTCTACACTAGATTTGATGAGCGTGTTTGAGAGTTAGTATCCTGTATAAATTTTTCTCACAGGCGTTTATACTCCAATTCAAAATTAAGTTTTCAATTTTAAATATTCCCCCAGGGGGTTGACGGCTAATTGTTAATGTCTAATTGCTAATTTCTGATTGTGATTAGCTGTTAGTTATTAACAGTTAGCCGTCTAAGTTTGTTAGAAAATGTAACTAAAAAACTCACCAAAACTTGATAAATTAATATCAATAACCAGTAATTAGTAAATCTTAAGTAGAGACTGTTAAGGCTTTGCTATTTAGTATTGCCACCATACTACAGAAATTTTATTTTTGCTTGATAAATTAGTTACTTTTACCCCCAATAACCTAACTATGCAAATTTTTTTAGACGAAGAAACCAGACGACGCCAATATCAAGCATTTCCCCAAACAGAACCCATTGAACTGTGGACTACCGCTTCAGTTGATGACATTGAAATTGTAATTCGGGCAGTTTATCGGCAAGTGTTGGGTAATGCCTACATCATGGAAAGTGAGCGGCTCGTAGTTCCAGAATCTCAACTCAAGCAAGGCATAATCGATGTGCGTGAGTTTGTGCGTCAAGTTGCCAAATCAGAATTGTATCGCTCTAGATTTTTTAATAACGTTTACCGCTACCGTGCAATTGAACTTAACTTTAAGCACCTGCTCGGCCGCGCTCCCGATGATTACTCTGAGACTAAACACCACAGTAACATTCTAGATGAGAAGGGTTTTGAGGCGGATATTGATTCTTATCTTGATAGCGATGAGTATTTAGATGCCTTTGGGGATAATATAGTGCCATATTACCGGGGTTACAAAACTCAAAACGGCAAAAAAATATTGGAATTTACCAATATGCTGCAACTGGCGCGGAGCAACTCTAGCAGTGACAAGAACCTAGCATCGAATAATGAACCTCAACTGGTGCGATCGCTAATTACCAACGCTCCTTACGGTAGACAGAAACTCACAGATATTAGTGCATTGCTGGCTGAAGTATTCAAGCCAAAGCCAGAAACTACTGCTCAAGTCAATCCGTTTATTGCAGCTCAGACAGCAGCCGAGCAAAGCTTGCAGCAAAAGATTAAAGAGCAAGAAAGCCAGATTGCAACTTTGCAACAACAACTAGCAGACTTACAACCCTTTGCCACCATCGGGACTACAAAATTTAGTAGTAGTTTGCAGTCTTCCAGTTCCGTGACCAGCACTAAAGAATATACATCTTTGCAACAGCAAGCTGACGCACAAAAAAAACAGATTGCAGCTTTGCAAGAGCAAATTGCTGATGCTCGACGGTCTGCCACAATTGGAGAAGCCCGGTTGAATAAGTGGCGCAGTCGCGTTTTTAATGGCTAATTTCTCTACTGTTTAGTTTTATCGGGTGAGTTAGGCAAGTTTAACTCACCCAGCCCTTTCAATAGGAATAAATGAACTACTTTGCTTTTGAGATTATCAAGAGCAATGTGCAAATTTGCTCGCCAGCTATTAAGAATGAGTTACGAAAAAATTTAGGCTCGTGGCTTGTGTGGTAACTGAAAACTGCTAGGAGCGACATCTTCTCCTATTGTCGTAATCCCAAAGATATCATCCCCGACAATATGTCTTGTCCACTTGCATTCATGCTCAACAGCGATCGCAAACATAAAATAGATTTGTTCGCAGCTGTGGGAGAAACCATCCGTGAAAGGTTAAGGTAATTGCACATTTGTCAAGAGGGTGCAGGAAAAGGAGATAAATCCAGCTTGGAGACTGGCAATCGTCTGGCTTTGACAACTCCTAAATCTTGATTTTCTAACGCAGCAAAGTACTTAATGGGGTCATCCGCCTTCCCTTTGTCGTAAGCAACACTAAAATGATACAAACCACGAAAAATCATTTCTAAAGAAATGCGGTCAAATGGTAGAGATAATTCATCGGCAACAGCATCTGCTAAATCAATTAAAACAGCATAAAATAACCAAGTTGCCCAGACTTGTAACTTGATACCATTAAGAGAACCAGTCCACAAATAAGACAGTGCCAATAAACGTTTAACTACATAAAAAGCCTCTTCAATTCTCCATCTTCTTCGATATAAATCAGCTACGACGTAGGGAGGTAGTATTTGTGGCTCGAGGATAGAAGTAATATAAGAATAGTTAGTTTTTCCAACTTTTATCTCGATGAAACGTCAAGTCAGTACTGGTGCGCCACCACGACCACTACCAAGTTGAATCAATTGGTCTTTAATAGAATGGTCATAGCTAAAAATCTTTATATATTTAATAGATGCTTTGGCTTTTAAACGAGTAATAAAATGGACTTCTTGATTAATCAGTTGTTGTAAAAATTGGAAATGATAGAAACCTCTGTCAAGTAAAATTAAAGTCTTAGCAGCGACTAAATTTAGTAATGCAGATTCAAAATTTGTGTCAGAAGCAGCAGGATTAGTGTGAAACCAAACTTCGACAGGTAAACGAGTAACTAAATCAATAACTGTACAAATCTTACCTGCGAGTTGACCTTTTTTCATGTCTTCCAGGCTTTTCAGCTTCCGAAATAGAGCTTCTAATGTAGACCCATCAGCTATCCATATTCGTTCAAAATTACAGAGTGCAAATTTAACACTATCTGGCAATGGTCGCTTAAGTCTTTGTTGCCAATTCCGTTGTAATTGAGGTAGTAAATCTTTAAAGACACGTTCAAATAATTCAGATGGGAAAACTAAAAATCTTTCGGAAAGTGATTGTTGTGCAACTTTGGTAACATCACACCATAAGAAACCTTCTCTTGCTAACAATCTATTTAACTCCTGAACGCCAGGAATTTGTCGCCACAATAACGTTAATACTGCTGCCACCATTAACGATAAATTCAGAATCCTGTCTCGACATCCTAACTGCTTATAATATTTTTGTTGAGCAAAAATAGCTGGGGTTAATAAAACTTCTAAATGTTTGGAGATCGCTTCATTATCTATAGTAGGAGTATTATGTCGGTGTGCGTGATCAGAGTTTTGTTTTGGTCGTTTTGGCATGGTGGTAAACCAAATTTTTCATTACCTCGTTTGATAATTGAATTTACCTAAGAATTCAGTCCACTTTTGACAAAGTTATTCTCTCGTTACAATACTGTTTCATATCCTATTTTAATTTGTGAAAGACCTTAAAGATAATGATAATCAAATAGAGGGGAGGAGGCGAGCGACGCTCGCCTCCTCCCCCTCTGCCCACACACGATTATCATTCTTATTAAGATTATTTTGAGTATTTTAGCTGATTGACAAAAGGCGCTTTATTCTAACCTCTCACGGATGAAAGTTAACTAAGCAATCTAAATCGCTTAAACAGGATATTAATTTTAAACAATGCAGTTTTGTCATAAATAATATGCTTTTTAAGCATATTATTTACGTGTTAATACTTAGAGACTAAAATAGTTTTATTTTTTTTATAACATTTAGTACATCTGTGTAAATACTAAAAATACAGACTACTAGTATCAAAGGTTTACAAAAACTATTCCTCTCAACACCAAACATACCCGACTAAAAATATCGGGTATGTTTGACTGGTATTTTTGCTCGTGTTAGTATCAGGCGACAGTGACAGACAAACAGGGAAAGCTAGTTTATGACTCAGGCAATCAAAACACAAACCCAAACCCAAAGCAGCACCGCCTACTTTCAAGCCTTAAAGTGCAAGGAATGTGGTGCGGAATATGAACTCAAAGCCAGTAATGTTTGTGAGTCATGTTTTGGCCCGTTAGAAGTTAAATATGATTACAACGCCCTACGTCTGACTGTCACTCGTGAAACAATTCAAGCTGGCCCCAATTCAATTTGGCGCTATCGTCCCTTTTTGCCTGTCGCAACTGACAATGTAATAGATGTGGGAACTGGTATGACTCCGTTGGTTCGTTCCCACCGTCTTGCTCGTCGTCTGGGTCTAAATAAGCTTTATATAAAAAATGATGCCGTGAATATGCCCACCCTGAGCTTTAAGGATCGGGTGGTGTCAGTCGCTTTATCCAGAGCGCGAGAGTTAGATTTCACTACTGTTTCTTGCGCTAGCACTGGTAATTTGGCAAATTCTACAGCTGCGATCGCAGCTCATGCCGGTTTAGACTGCTGTGTGTTCATCCCCGCAGATTTAGAAGCCGGTAAAATTATTGGTAGCTTGATCTACAGTCCCACCCTGATGGCCGTTAAGGGCAACTACGATCAAGTCAATCGTCTTTGTTCGGAAGTTGCAAATACACACGGTTGGGGTTTTGTCAATATTAATCTGCGTCCTTATTACTCTGAAGGTTCCAAGACGCTAGGCTTTGAAGTTGCAGAACAACTAGGCTGGGAACTACCTGATCATGTTGTTGCTCCTTTAGCATCTGGTTCGCTATTTACGAAAATTTATAAAGGGTTCCAAGAATTTGTCGAAGTTGGTTTAGTAGAAAATAAGAGCGTCCGTTTCAGTGGCGCTCAAGCTGAAGGTTGCTCACCTATCGCCCAAGCCTTCAAAGAAGGACGCGACTTTATTAAGCCAGTAAAACCGAATACAATTGCGAAATCGCTAGCGATCGGCAATCCAGCAGACGGTATTTATGCTGTGGAGCTAGCTCAGAAGACAGGTGGTAACATTGAATCAGTCAATGATGCCGAAATTATTGATGGTATCAAGCTGCTAGCAGAAACCGAAGGCATCTTCACAGAAACGGCTGGTGGTACAACCGTGGCCGTGCTGAAAAAACTGGTAGAAGCTGGCAAAATTGACCCAGACGAAACTACCGTGATTTACATCACTGGCAATGGTCTGAAAACCCAAGAAGCAATCCAAGGCTACGTTGGTGAACCCTTGACTATTGATGCTAAACTGGATAGTTTTGAACGTGCGCTAGAGCGATCGCGTACTTTGGATCGCTTGGAATGGCAACAAGTTCTCGTTTAGTTAGGAGTTATAAGTTATGAGTTTTTTATTCATGACTCCTAACTCTTAAATTGTATTTCTCACTTTTAACTCTTCACTTTGTACTTCTATGGCTGTAACAGTTTTAGTTCCTACAACTCTTCAAAATTTGACTAATAATCAAGCTAGTCTAGAATCCAACGGTAGCACCATTGCTGAATTGTTGGACTCCTTAGAACAAAGTTTTCCTGGTATTAAATCTCGGTTGTGCGATGAACAAGGCAAGTTACGTCGATTTGTAAATTTTTACGTTGATAGTGAAGATATCCGCTATCTAGATGGTATAAACACAGCCTTGAAAGATGGCGATGAAGTCAGTATTGTCCCTGCTGTTGCTGGTGGTTAATCCTGAAAACATCTACCTAGATTTAGCAAATAATGTGCATATAGGCTTGCCACGAATGGCAGGCTTATTTTTATAGTGTGACATGAGAAAGCAGAGGACACAGACGAGAGATAAAAAGTATCATTTAAAAACTAGTGGTTATACCGATTCTGTATGAAGATGTGCTAAACCATAAGTACAAAAAAGAAAAATGAAACGCAAAGGACGCATAGATACAAAGTGGCTTCCTACAGGGTAGGACATAAAGAAAGAAGTTAAAAGAGTTTGGCGCAGCCTCACAAAGAAATGATATAGTTATGAACGCTAGTTTACAGCGCATTCTGTGGGCAGCCGCACTAGCTTCTTATTATGTAAAAATAAAATTAAAAAGTAAAAGTACTCCGTAGAATGCCGATAGTAACTGAGTCATTATCTGGTGTGTTATCAGGCTGTATAAGATGAATTATGCCTGGTGTAATACTGATATTATCTGTTAGCTGGAAACGATAAAATGCCTCAATATGAGTGGTTGTACCTGGTTGTCCACCTGCACGTCCTAAACCTGTATTGATAAAATCAGGGACATTATTTCCTATCGGTAAATCGCTACTAGTGATTTTAGGAGGTTGACCGACATAAATTCCGCCTAAATTTCCTTTAGCAAATAAATCAGGAAAATTCAGAAACACCATATAATTTGTTGTTTCTACACTTCCTGATTGCCCAGGAATGTAAGATTTAGTATAACCACCCCACGCACCTGCGCTAATGTGTGGAGAAATTTGCCAAGTGAGAGTTGCACCTACAGCGTTAGTTTGTAAGGGTGCTGATTTACCGGTAGTGGTATTAACTGTAGTTAAGCATTCATCGCCAACAAAAGTTAGCAAACAACCATCTGAAGCGTAATTGTTAACGTAATATAAACTTAAATCTAAAGTATCAGTTGGTGTTAGCAGTAATTGGACACCTGTAGTAGTGTTTCCATCAAATAAACCGCTACCTTTACCAGGATTTCCTGGCTGATAACTACTATAAATTGCCTGTAAACTAGCGCGTTTAGTAAATTGCCAATCGATAGCTATACCGCCGTGACCGTATCCCATATTTAAAATTGGGTTTCTTTGGGCAAAATAAGATAATGACCCAGTTGCAGCGCTTTCTACCCGATTGGGGCCTCGGAAAGCGTATGGCATACTTACGCCTTCTGTTCCTACCATTACTGCTAATTTATCTGTCACCAGCCAATGAAAATTGAGATCGCTTACAATCAAGTTATCTGTAGGAAATTCGTAACCAAGTAAAACATTATTCCGAGAAACACTATTGGTAAATCTAGGTGAAGTTTTTCCTTTACCATCTAAAAGGCCTGTAAATAAATAACTACGGGGAGTGATTTGGCTAGTTAAATACAACTGCGCCAGGGATATAAGATTAATATTTGTTCCGGGATCATCTGTATCTTTTTGTCCATCTCTAGGATTAACATCACCACGATTGTTCGTTCGTCCTTGAATACCTACTATCAGTAGTCCACTGAGTTTAGTTGTTGTTGAGAATTGGTTAGCTTTAATTTCAGCAGTTTTGGCTTCTAAATTATCGACACGACCGCGCAAAGTTGCTAATTCCGGGGCAAATTCTGATTGTAATTTTTGTAATTTTGCTAAATCTTCGCGAGTGACTAAATCGCTGGTGGCTGTAGTGATTAATTCGTTGACTCTATCTAAACAAGCGTTTACACCCGCAGCAAATTCATACCGAGTTAAGGCGCGATTACCGCGATAGCTGCTATCTGGATAGCCAGCTATGCAACCATAACGTTCCACTAAAGACTGCAAGGCTTGGAATGCCCAATCGTTGGGTTGCACGTCTTTAAGTTGAGAAACCGATGTAACTTGGGCCATCGGTTCTTCTGGAGAAAGGGAAGGGGATGAGGGAATAATATTGTTGCCCTCAACTCCTATCTGCTGAGTAGTTTCTGTATTGATGTATTCTTGTGCTAATACTTTTTGTGCAACTCCATTGACTCCCGCAATTAGTAACCATGCGAGCATCCAGGTTTTGCGCTGACTGCGGCTAATAAATCTACCTTTCAATTTTTTACACTCTGCTCACATACTTAAGTGATGAGTGTATTCGCGATCATCTAGCGTTCACATGGGGACATTTACGGATTTTGCCCCAAATTAGACTTAATGCTTCTAGGCAACTTTTGAAAGGGCGAGTATAACAGGGTATTGGGTATTGGGGACTGGGGACTGGGGACTGGGTACTGGGGACTAGGTACTGGGGACTGGGGACTAGGTACTGGGTACTGGGGATTAAGAAAGAGTTTTCTTAATACCCAATCCCTAATCCCCAATCCCTAATCCCTAATTCCGAATCTATGGCAAATCGTTCACGCAAGCTGAAGCCAAAAGTCTCTAAGCTAAATCAACCTCGTGCTGGTGCGATGAAACGCGTCGTTAAAAAACCTCAGAAAAAGTTAAAACGAGGAAGTTGGTTATCGTCAATACTAGCGATGCCTACGGCGGCAAGCTACGCAATTCTGTTAAGTAGTGCTAGTATAATTATGGCTTTTGCCTGGATTAGTGTTCTCTTCATTTTCAATCCAGACGAGGTAAGCTGGCTAAATAAAATTTTACCTGCATGGGCACAAATCCCCCTTGGTAAACACGAACGCCCCCAAACTCTCAAACAAATTCAACTTGATTTGAGTAAAAAAAACCAAATATTTGGGGAAACCCTGCCTTTAAATCAAGATGTGAAAACCTCATTTTTACTACCAGTTTTTCAACAACGTGCTAATTGTCAATCTGATTGCGAAGAACTGGTAGAACTTAGGGTTTACGAGCGCTCAGAAGAGTTAGAGTTTAAATCTCAGTCAGAAAGTTATTATTATCTAGCGACTCAATTATCTGTAACTGGCCCAGATGAATCTTTTGTGATTTCTTCTTTGCTTGATGGAACTTCCGAACCCCAGGATATCAGTATTCCCCTACCTTTAACTGAAGTGCAACGCTTTGAAGGTAAGACACCATCATCAGGGGTTTGGTTTGATTTGTGGGGTAAACGCCAACAAGGAACTGGTGCTATCCGCTACGGTTACGTCGTATACTACAATCCAGAACGCACAAATTTACTACAAATGTTGTCTTGGAGTAGTCCTAATGGACAATTACCCAAATGGCAGCAAGTAACTGGTGATGCTACAAAAGAGTTAGTTGTCGAACAAACAGTAGGTTTAGAACCGCACTTACAGGTTTACCAAGTCAAACCTTTGAAGTTATTCTTAAAACCAATTCAATTGGAGGCAATTACCCTCAAATCATCAACCTTCAATGATTCTGGATACCAAAACGCCCTATTAATTGCCCGTAGCGGATTGTGGACACCAGCTTTTGAATGGTTGAAATTCATCAAGAAACAGCGCAATGGAGTTTTACCAGAAGCGGCGCAAGCGCAAATGGATTTGATTCGCTTGCATTCCCAACTTACTAAAATTCAAGCCCAGAAAGTTTGGGCCAGTCCTAGTCAAGAAGTCCTGGCAGATTTGATTGATGGTCGCTGGGAGAAAGCTTTACAGGTGTTTGAAGCGTCGCCACATAATACCCAAGAAATTGCTACTCTACTCAAAGCTGATGAAAAACGGTTGTGGAATCGCACAGTGGCGGCGTTGCAGGTGAACCCAAATAGACGAGAGGTGCAAGCTTGGTTCGCGTTGATTTTAGCAGTTCAGCGAGGAGAAGAACAGGCTAATTCTTGGTTAAAGGCGCAACCAAAAATTACAAAAGATAATCTTGCCTATATTCAAGGTTTGTTGGCAAGACTAAATGGTAAGAGTACATTGCAATCCTCTACTCACCTTAGTCAGATTGTTGGTACGGTGCAACCAATTACTCAAGTTACCAACAACGAATGGCTGCAACCAAATTCCCCAGCAGATTTGAAACTTACGGATAATCAAGTTTGGTATCAGGTGGAGGTAAGTGCATTTAATGACGGGAAACGCTGGCTAAATTTCCCCTTTGAGAATTTCAACCCACCGAAAACTGACACCGCCAAATTTTTTTGGAGAACTTTGGGAATCACTTCTGACCCGGAAATCCAGATTGTAGTCTGGTTGCGAAATGGAGAACAAAAAATTACTATAGCCGCTATCAAAGCGGTGCAATTACGGGGTAAAGTTTTGCGCCTATTAGCTGCTGGGCCAAAAATTCCAGATAATCAAAACGATGTTCTCCAACCCAAACCTTTAGCCTTTACAAATGCAGCACTAGAATGGGTACAACCATCTCCAATTACTTTACGAGAACTGTATCAGCAAAATCCCCAAGGGGTGAAGGTAATGCTATCGAGTTTGTGGCAATCTTTACAACAATCTGGTGAAGTTCCATCTGGTGCTATTCCTAGTTTTGAACAGATGCAGGAAAAATTAGGTGATTGGCCCGTTCAAGTGATTGATTTAACAAATAACGCTCAACCAGAAATAATACTGACTATCTCACCAGAAGCAATAGCATCTTTGAATCAGCCGACACCTAAAATTGAGAGAAAAAACACAAAGCAGCGCCGCGACCGGACTATAATTTTCTCTGATAAGAATAAAATTATTTACACTGATTTTACAGGAAATTACTTACAAAGACTTTCTGCGATCGCCAAGCTTTCAGGGGTGCAATCCTTAGCTTTACTGGTAGAAAATGCTCATAACTACAGTTTGAGGCGCTGGTCAGAGAAAAATCAGCGCTTTGAATAGCACACTTCTAACTCAAGTTTTCCCTCTACTGAAATTTAAATTAGGAGGGGAAAAGCGATCGCTATCGACAAGATTGACTTATTCTTCTTTTTGGTTGGTTTCGGCTAGACGTTGGTGCTTCAGGTTTTCCAATTGCTGCAACAATGAGTCTACCTCTGCTTGTAAATGCATCAATTTAGCTTGCTGATCGTCTTGATAATAAGACTTGGTTAATTTACTGACCCAGGCAGTCTGGGACTCGCGATCGGAAACGTTAGATAAATAAGTAGGCATCGCTAATTAAATCCACAATTTAACTCACACCATTAGAAATATTATAATAATGCTCTTTTTAGTTTTATTGCATTATTGTATATTTTCAATCAATTACTCTAATGGATTTGGGGTTCAATCATAAAAGACGGTGATTATAATGGCTGTGTTCCAAAAAAAACACTGACCCAAGTTTGTAAAGCTTCCTTCTACTGAACGGTACTTTGGAATAGTTAATTCCTAGTCTGTCAATTATGGTTGTACAAATAATTATCGCCGTTTTTGGGGAATTTACGCAAGAAATTATATGTAGACTATATCAAGAATTATGCCAAATCATGAAAAAACGTAAGGCGAAGCACTTACACTCGGCACAGTCTCTCTTAAGAAGGGAAGTAGAAGGCTACCATCAAAAAGAGACAGCTTATTAAGTATTTTCCTCTCCTCACTGAAGCGAATAGGGTGGGAAAATACATAGATATGGTTGACTAAAATAAGTCACTAAAAGCAACTTTAACCACGGTTAAATAAGAATTTTAGAAAGTTATGACGTAAGTTTGATATAGGAATCTGGTTTTATTCCTGAATTTATTTGCGTAGACAGGCAATAGGATAGATAAGTACTGATTCTTATTTAAAATCAAATAGGAGTCCTATAGATTTGCAGATGATTTTTCACCTCGTCAGTATTCTATAAGCTAATTTGTTGAACCGAAGGTCGCCGTGGCAGTTTATGATAAATTAACCTTTTAAATAAAAATAGCAAGTGAAACGCCTGTATTACAAAAAATAATATTCATAATAAAATTATTTGGGATTAGGGAACTCTCAACAGGTAACTGGTAACGAAAATCTACTTTCTTGCTCTTCCACATTTTGCGCTTCCTTATCCCACCCTTTCTAAATATCCAATCCTTACATTCAGAAATTTTAAATCCCGTGACTTTGAGCCTATCTGTTCCTACATCTCATCGCCAACCCTGGCCCGGATTGATAGAAGCCTATCGCGAATACTTGCCTGTTAGCGAAAAAACACCGATTGTCACTCTGTTGGAGGGCAATACACCTTTAATACCAGTGCCAGCGATCGCAGAACGCATTGGCAGACAAGTACGGGTTTTTGTAAAATATGACGGTTTGAATCCTACTGGCAGCTTTAAAGACCGGGGGATGACTATGGCAATTTCCAAAGCCAAGGAAGCAGGGGCAAAAGCAGTAATTTGTGCCAGCACGGGCAACACCTCAGCCGCCGCCGCCGCTTATGCTAGACGCGGAGGCATGAATGCTTTTGTACTGATTCCTGACGGTTATGTAGCCCTGGGCAAATTAGCTCAAGCATTACTGTATGGCGCAGAAGTATTGGCAATTAAAGGTAATTTTGACCAAGCTTTAGAAATTGTCCGCGAGATGGCTGAAAGCTATCCGATCACTTTGGTGAATTCGGTTAATCCCTACAGACTAGAAGGACAGAAAACAGGAGCCTTTGAAATTGTCGATGCCTTGGGTGATGCACCAGACTGGCTGTGTATTCCCGTAGGAAATGCCGGAAATATCACAGCATATTGGATGGGATTTTGTCAATATCATCAAGCCAGAAAGTGCGATCGCTTACCCCGGATGATGGGATTCCAAGCCGCAGGAGCAGCCCCCTTAGTCCACGGTCAGCCAGTGGCGCATCCCGAAACCCTAGCGACAGCAATTCGCATTGGCAACCCTGCTAGTTGGGATTTAGCGATCGCGGCACAAACCGCCAGCCAGGGAAATTTCCACGCCGTTACCGATGCCGAAATCCTCGACGCTTATCGACTTTTAGCAGCATCAGAAGGTATCTTCTGCGAACCTGCTAGCGCCGCTTCTGTCGCTGGGTTGTTGCAGGTGAAAGACCAAATTCCCACAGGGGCGACAGTTGTTTGCGTTCTCACAGGTAATGGTCTAAAAGACCCAGATACAGCTATCAAACACAATCACAGTCAATTTCAACAAGGGATTGCGGCGGAACTGGGCGCAGTAGCCAAGGCAATGGGATTTTAGGGCATTGGGCATGGGGATTGAATCTTCAATTTTGAATTTTGAATTTTGAATTGATTTCTCCCCTGCTCATCTACTCCCCCTTTTTCCCTACCCCTGCTGCTGCTCGTTCGCGTGTCAAGCTATCGATAGCATCACCCAAGGCAGTAGTTAGGCTATTGCGAGTTTGGGCGTGATTGTCTTGCTCAGTTTTCAAAGCTTGCAAGAGGCGATCGCGTTCTTTGATCGCGGCGATGAGTTTAGCTTGCAAATCTTCTACAGATTTTAGCTGTTCTATTTCTTGTTGAATCGCTATTGGTGTCCCAGCACTCAGTGTCTCTACTTCAAAACCTTGAAGTTTATGCAGTTTTGCCTTGAGGGAGGCGATCATCTGTTCGGAAAGCTGAGTATCTGTGCGGCGTTGTTCTGCTTCTGTGTTGTAAAGCTGACGCCATTTTTGAGCACTTTCACAAGCCGTATCGCGATCGTGTTGCAGCTGTGCCATCTGCTCTTTGATTACCTGGATTTCTGTCAACCACTGTTGTGTTAAATCTTGATTCATAGATTAATAGTCATTAGTTAGAAACTCTGCCCCAATCCCCACTCGGTATTCTTGCGGTAGAAAGATAGATGCGATCGCTACGCAAAATTTAGCACAGTAGTTAATAAACCCAACCAGTTTTAACTCTAAATTATGCCAAAGCCTCGTTTTTTTCGCTTCTTTCGCCACCTTAACTGGCGCACAATTAAAAAAACTTTTTCCAGGACAATCGAAAGGCGACTTTTAGGACTCGCCTCGGAAATTGCCTTCAATGCCATGCTATCGCTGTTTCCAGCAATTCTTGCTCTGATTACAGCTATTGGCTTATTGGCAGAATCTTTACAAAACACCTTTAGACAACTGGCGATGCAACTAAGTCAAGTCCTACCTGAAGAAGCCCTGGATTTGATTCGTGATTTTGCTACCAAAGAAATTACTAACTCCAAAAACAGTGGTTTATTTTCTTTAAGCTTTGTATTAGCAATTTGGACTGCTTCTGGGGCGGTGAGTACTGCTATGACAGCCCTCGATCAAATTCATCAAATTCCTTCAGAAAACATTCGCCCCTTTTGGAAAGCCAAGCTTGTCTCTCTGGGATTAACAGTCGGTACTATGTTGCTTTTAATATTGGCTTCTTTCTCAGTGTTTACCAGCGATTGGCTATTGGGAATAGTAACGCGCGAAAATAGTTCTTTAATCTTTTTGTTGCATCTTTGGCAGCTATTACGCTGGCCTTTAGCTTTAAGTATTGTTGCTGTCGCCTTTAGCTTTGTCTATCGCTATGGCCCAAGCAAGTGGAACTCAGGCACGCCAATGATGCCTGGAGCAATTTTAGCAGCTGTTTTTTGGGCAATGTTGTCTGCCCTATTTAGGCTGTATGTGGCGAATTTTGGCAATTATAATAAAGTATATGGTGCTGTAGGAGCTGTGATAATTTTAATGCTCTGGCTGTTAATGAGCGCTGCTGTTCTGTTAATTGGCGAACAGTTGAATGTGACAGTCGGCGAAGATATGCGCTTAAAAACGCAGCCGCAATCGCAAGATAAATATTAATTCGTAAATCCTTGAGAAAATGATTGCAAAAGCTCAGTAGGGGAGTAAAATATCTAACGATTCAATACAAAATTAGCGATCGCCTCTATGTCTGATTCTCCTCCTCGATTTTCGATGATTGAACCTGATACCAAAGCACCCACTTTGAAGCGCTTGCGTCAGTTAAGTCGGCTGTTGGATAATGCTATTACCATTCCTGGCACAAAGATTGGTTTTGGTATAGATCCAATTTTAGGACTCATACCGATTGGTGGTGATTTTTTGGGAATAATGTTTTCTAGCTACATCATTCTAGAAGCAGCGCGGCTAGGCGTATCTAGAGCCACTCTAGGTAAAATGATTTTGAACGTAATCATTGATGGCTTAGTAGGCGCTGTCCCAGTTTTGGGAGACTTTTTTGATTTTGCCTGGAAAGCTAACACTAATAATATCAAGCTCTTGGAAGAACACTTAAAGTTTCCCAGCGAGCAAAAGAGTGCAGACAAATGGTTTATCTTTGCCGTTTTGGCTGGATTGTTGCTAATCTCTATTGTCTTAGTAGCGTTGCCCGTGATCTTAATTAGAATCCTGTGGAACGCCTTTACAGGCGGTTAAATTGTTTATTGATAAAAGAATGAAAGATTGGTGGCAAGCTACTTTTCCCAAAGGGCGGCAAAGTCTAGTTATTACTGATGCTAAAGGCTATCCTGTACAAATTGCTTATGGCGAAAAAGGTAGAGGTAAACCGTTAATTTTATTACATGGCATGGGGAGTTGGAGCTACAATTGGCGCCACAGCGTAGCACCATTATCTAAATATTACCGAGTAATTTGTTTTGATGCCAAAGGTTTTGGTTTTTCCGAAAAACCATTGTCTCGTAGAGAAGACAATGGCCATCAAGTTATTGAGTTTCAAAGAATTATTCAGGCATTATGTGATGAACCCGCAGTGATTGTGGCAGAATCTCTAGGGGGATTAGTTGCCCTTGCTCTTGCTCAAGAACATCCGCAGCTAATCGGACGGCTGGTAGTAGTAAACGTACCTGTTTTTGCCGAATATCTACCCCATTGGGCTATGTGGTTACTTGCCCAAATGCCCCAAGAAGTGATGCAAACAATTGACTCTTTACGTCTGGCATATTTGTTTGCACCAATATTTAGAGAAGTCATGGCAATAGAAAGACGTGGGGTATTATTCGATCCTTCAATCTTGACGCAGGAAGATATCTATTGGATAACTTACCCGTTTACTGAATTGCCTGGTACGATCGCAAAAGTCGCCGAAGAGTTACAAATAGCCGCGCGAGAAATTGAGAATTGGCAAGCAAATAAGCCAAATATGCTCACAAAAATTCAAAATAACCTCAGTGCAATTGAGTGTCCTACACTAGTTTTGTGGGGTGAGCTAGATAGTTGGTTTCCTGCTAGTCATGGTAAAAAATTACATCAACATATCCCCAATTCTAAATTACAGATTTTATCTAACTGTTGTCATGATGCCTCAAGTGGTGCTTCTGAGGTGTTGAATAAAACGATTCTTGAGTTTTTACAAGAGACTAACTTCTAAAGAAGAATTCAGAAGCCAGAATTCAGGAGTCAGAATCAGTCGAGGATTCAGACTCGCAACTATCTTGTTGACTACTAAATTGAAAATTTAGTGGGAGTATAAAAACGCCGATTATTCATCCGCCAGTCGTACAGAATTCAATTCTGAATTCTGACTCCTGACTCCTGAATTCTGCTTTGATAAAAAGAGAGTGGGAGGAAGCATATCAGTCAGCTTTCAAACTCCCACTCTACCATTTGCTGCTGAAGTGAACAGGAATGTATACAGACGTTACCCGCTATTTGGGGGCTAATGCGTAGTTCAACAACAACGCCTGCACGCATTTAATATTCCTGTTGCAGCAAATGCCAAACCTGATTATTGAATTTATTTACTGAGATAAATACTCTGCAAATAATTGTTATAGATAGCTTTTTGTTTTTGTAAATCACTAAGTAAATAGTGTTTTACAAAAGGAATTTGCTTAGATGGTAGTCCCTGATAATCCAATACGGTTCAGTTAAGGCTCAAATAGCTGTAAAATAGGCATTGTTTCCAAAAATGGAAATCAAGTTCGGTGCATCTTAAAGAATTCTCAT
>NZ_JBALDC010000094.1:0-15641 GCF_036917575.1 Nostoc sp.
AGTTGGCAGTATACCTGGAAATAAGGGTGGAAACGTTTCTTTGATTGGTGCTTTAAGCCTTGATGGACTGGTTGCAGCGATGACTGTACCAGGAAGCACAAATACTGATGTATTCCTCACTTATTTAACTGAGATATTAATACCTCAGTTATGGAAAGGGGCGATCGTGGTCATGGATAATCTCCGGGTTCATCATGCCGAACGTGTAAGAGTTGCAATTGAGTCGGTCGGTGCAAAAGTAAAGTTTTTACCTGCCTACTCTCCAGATTTATCCCCTATAGAACTGTGTTGGTCGAAACTCAAGCAATTTCTTCGTTCCTGTGAAGCACGCACACTTGAATCACTTGATCAAGCAATGGCTCTTGCTGTCAATTACATTACCGAAGATGATGCCTTCGGTTGGTTCAACCACTGTGGTCTATTTACATGAAAATTGCTGTAAACACAAAAAGACTTTTTACCCAGTCCCCAGTTCACAGTCCCTTGCTTCCATTGCGATCGCACTAAACTAAATGTTAAAACTTTAGGTGTATTGACTTATACGTAAATTACCCCACTTGCACCACGATCGCATACATTCAATCCCCTTCAAAATGCACCACAACCACGTTAAGCTGGATTAAGAGTGGCAATTTATTGCGCTTTTTAATATGCAAATCTCCGTTCTTGTCAAATTTTAATTTTTTCTGCTTGAGAAACCCGGAATGCTAGACCAAATTTTTGATTACCTCGACTTTCATTTCAGCTTTGAAGCCCTTATAGTTCTGGTGATCCTGGTGCTTTTAGAGGCGCTGTTATCTGCCGACAATGCCATCGCCCTGGCTGCGATCGCTAGGGGGCTGGAAGACAAAGAACTTGAGCGTAAAGCTTTGAACTTTGGTTTAGTCGTTGCTTATGTGCTGCGAATCACCCTGATTCTCACTGCTACTTGGGTACAACAATTCTGGCAATTTGAATTATTGGGCGCTGCTTATCTGCTTTGGTTAGTATTCCAACACTTTACCTCGCAAGAATCCAATGAAGAACAGAATCACGAACCGCGTTTTACTTCGTTGTTGCAAGCCATACCCGTGATAGCATTTACAGATTTGGCATTTTCTTTGGATAGCGTGACAACTGCGATCGCAGTTTCTCAAGAAAAATGGCTAGTGCTAACGGGTGCAACAATTGGTATTATTACGCTGCGATTCATGGCGGGATTGTTTATCCGTTGGTTAGACGAATATGAAAACCTAGAAGACGCAGGCTATATAACTGTAGCCTTGGTGGGCTTACGCTTGTTGTTAAAAGTGATCAACGATAGTTTAGTTCCACCAGAATGGATCATGATTGCTGCAATCTTCCTGATTTTAGGCTGGGGATTTTCCAAGCGTGTTGATACTGAATTACCCCAAGTAGAACCGGAGAAGAGCGAAATCTCGAAATAAAAAGAGCAGGGGGTAGGGGGCTAGGGGGAAATAACTGATTCCCAGTCCCCAGTCCCCACTCCCTACTGTCTTACTCGTGCAACCAAGGCGTTAAGTGTGGTTGCCAACTTACCAATTCTTCATCCTTAAACCATAAGGCTACTTCCTGTTGCGCGGTTTCTGGAGCATCAGAACCGTGAATTAAGTTGCGACCAATATTCAGTCCAAAATCACCACGAATTGTTCCTGGTTCTGCTGTTAAGGGGTTTGTCGCACCAATAATCTTTCTAGCAGATGCAATAACGCCATCACCTTCCCATACCATCGCTACCACTGGGCTAGAAGTGATAAATTCCACTAAACCGCCAAAAAAGGGACGTTCTCGGTGAACACCATAGTGTTGTTCAGCCAATTCCCGACTGACTTTCAGTAACTTTAAACCAACTAGGGTAAAACCTTTAGTTTCAAAGCGACGGATAATTTCTCCCACTAATCCCCGCTGGACTCCATCAGGCTTAATTGCTAAAAATGTACGCTCCATTGCTATCTCCCAAAGCTTAATAAAGTTTTTATCTAGTCAATTGTCCATTGTCCTTTGTCCTTTGTCCAAGGGTTTTGCACTAACGACCAATGACTAATGACCAATGACATACGACTCTTGACCAATCAGAGTTTATCTCAGAAGTTATCTTTGGGTGCATATACGTTCCTAGATGAATGCGCTAAATTGTTAACTCGTGGGTGCAAAACAGAGGTTAGGAAGAAATGGGTGTTGAGTCAACTGCTACATCTGATGAGGTGGAACAAGTACCGTCCAATGGACAAAAAGAAGTGAAAAATCATAAGCAAAAAAAGCTGTTACCACCTACTCCTACCACAGAAGATTTACCTCACTCCTGGAAAATTGAGGATAGTGAAGAATTATACCGCATTGAAGGATGGGGACAACCCTATTTTTCCATTAGCGCTGCTGGTCACGTAACTGTGTCACCCAAGGGCGATCACGGGGGTTCTTTAGACTTGTTTGAATTGGTTAACGCCATGAAACAGCGCAACTTGGGACTTCCCATGTTGATTCGCTTTTCCGATATTTTGGAAGACCGGATTGAGCGGTTGAATGCTTGTTTTGCCAAAGCGATCGCTCGCTATAATTACCCTGGTGTCTACCGTGGCGTGTTTCCCGTCAAATGCAATCAAGAGCGGCATTTGATTGAGGATTTAGTGAAATTTGGCAAGCCCCATCAATTTGGTTTAGAAGCCGGTTCCAAGCCAGAATTAATGATTGCTTTAGCTGTGTTGGATACACCAGGAGCATTGTTAGTTTGCAACGGCTACAAAGACCGAGAATATATCGAAACGGCAATGTTGGCCCAAAGACTAGGGCAAACACCAATCATCGTCATAGAACAAATTGAAGAAGTTGATTTGGTGATCGATGCCAATCGCCAGTTAGGTATTAAACCAATATTAGGGGTTCGTGCTAAACTCAGTACCCAAGGTATGGGACGTTGGGGAGCCTCTAGCGGCGATCGCGCTAAATTTGGTTTGACAATGCCTGAAGTAATCGAGGCTGTTGACAAATTACGGGAAGCTAACCTGCTCGATTCTTTGCAGTTGATGCACTTCCACATCGGCTCACAAATCTCTGCTATTAATGTGATTAAAGATGCTATCCAAGAAGCCAGTCGCATTTATGTAGAATTGGCAATGCTGGGAGCAGATATGAAATACCTTGATGTTGGTGGCGGCTTGGGCGTAGATTATGATGGCTCCCAAACCAACTTCTATGCATCGAAAAATTACAACATGCAGAACTATGCCAACGACATCGTAGCAGAGTTAAAAGATACTTGTGCAGAGCGTCAGATTCCCGTACCAACACTGATTAGTGAAAGTGGACGAGCGATCGCTTCTCATCAATCAGTATTAATTTTCGACGTTCTCAGTACCAGTGATGTCCCCCTGAATCCACCAGAACCTCCACAAGAGGGGGAATCCCCAATTATTAATTATCTTTGGGAAAGCTTTCAATCTATCAACCAAGAAAATTATCAAGAATTATACCACGACGCTGCACAATTCAAAGAAGAAGCTATCAGTCGGTTTAACTTAGGAATTTTACGCCTTAGAGAACGAGCCAAAGCTGAACGGCTCTACTGGGCTTGTTGTCAAAAAATTCTTAACATTACTAGACAGCAAGAATACGTACCAGATGAACTGGAAGACCTAGAACAAATTATGGCTTCCATCTACTACGTCAATATGTCAGTGTTTCAATCAGCACCAGATTGCTGGGCAATTGACCAGCTATTTCCGATCATGCCAATCCATCGTTTGGCTGAAGAACCAACGCAGCGAGGAATTTTAGCAGACCTGACTTGCGACAGTGATGGTAAAATCGACCGCTTTATAGACCTACGTGATGTCAAATCGGTTTTAGAGTTGCACACCTACAAGCCCGGAGAACCCTATTATTTGGGGATGTTCTTGAATGGGGCTTACCAAGAAATCATGGGCAATTTGCACAACCTATTTGGTGACACTAACGCCGTTCACATCCAATTAACGCCCAAAGGCTACCAAATTGAACACGTTGTCAAAGGTGACACCATGAGCGAAGTCGTAAGTTACGTTCAGTATGACTCCGAAGATATGGTGGAAAACATTCGCCAGCGCTGCGAGAAAGCATTAGAAGAAAATCGCATCACCCTAGCGGAATCTCAGCGACTACTGCAAACCTACGAGCAGAGTCTTAGAAGATATACGTACTTAAATAGTTAGGATTGGAGACTGGGCATTGGGGACTGGGGACTAGGGACTAGGGAATACAAGAGACTAGAGACCAGGGGACAAGGGAGGAAAATTTTTCCCAATCTCCAATACCCAGTCCCCAATCCCCATTCCCCATTCCCTAATTTGTATTTGTCCCCAACAATTCCTCTATCGCTTGTCGCTCGACAGGGTTATGTGATGGGGGTGTCTGACGAGCATCGGTAATCAGCCAGTCTAAAGCAGCAGCTTGAACATCGATCGCAGCGCCAGTTTTATCTACGCAATAACGTCCAAATACCAGCTTATCGACTAACCGG
Source organism: Nostoc sp. (assembly GCF_036917575.1). GTDB lineage: Bacteria > Cyanobacteriota > Cyanobacteriia > Cyanobacteriales > Nostocaceae > Nostoc. The sequence goes on from NZ_JBALDC010000094.1 coordinate 4,496, forward strand.
ACTCCAGGACCCAGGCGCGACCATTCAAAGATTACGCTGTTTTCCACTGTTGCACCACTACATATCCAACAATTGGGGCCAATCATCGCTGGCCCGACAATTTTAGCTCCGTCTTCGATTCTCGTCATCCCGCCAATGTAAACAGGGCCTGTAATATCTACTTTATCCCAATTTACGGCAACATTTAAGCCAGTAAAGATGCCGGGAGCGACTTCATGACCAGGAATTTGCACATTTTTAATTTCACCTAGCAGCACACCGCGAATCGCCCGCCAATAGTCTGGGACTTTACCAATGTCTACCCATTCAAAGTCCATAGGAATGGCGTAAAACGGGGCTTTGATTTCTACCAATTTGGGAAACAATTGGCTTCCAATGTCATATTCGACATCAGAAGGAATATAGTTAAAAACCTCTGGTTCAAAGATGTAAATACCTGTGTTGATGTTGGTGCTGAGGGCTTCTTCAGTTGAAGGTTTTTCTTGGAAAGCCTTGACACGTCCCTCTTCGTCAGTCACAACCACACCATAACTAGAAACTTCTTCCTTGGGGACAGATTTAGTGATAATGGTAGCGATCGCTCCTTTGGATTTATGCCATTTAACAGCCGCAGTTAAATCCAGGTCAATTAAAGCATCACCACATAAAACTACAAAAGTATCATCAAAAAACGGTGAGAAGTCTTGGATGCGCCGCATCCCTCCAGCTGAACCTATCGCTTCGCCCACCAGTTTACCGTCGTCATCAATTTTCCCTTCAAAGGAATAGGCAATCTGCACCCCAAATCGTTGACCATCACGGAAATAGTTTTCTATTTCCTCAGCCAAATGACTCACATTGACTAGAATCTGGTCAAATCCATGATGGCGTAATAGTTCTAGCAAAAACTCCATCACTGGCTTTTGCAGGATGGGCATCATCGGCTTGGGCATAGTGTACGTAATCGGACGCACGCGAGTGCCCTTGCCAGCCGCGAGAATCATCGCTTTCATAAAAATTTATTCCTCAACCACAAGCCAGTTTACTTTCATTGAGTGATACTTAATCATCAGTTTTTATTTCTACTCTAAGTCATCCCCCAGAATAGGGATAACAGTAAATTAGTGGTTATCACAACCATTGATATACTTAGATGACAAGCGATCGCTTATCTTTTCAATTTACTCGGATTTTGGGGCTGAATCAAAAATCTATAACAAGGCAAGAGGCAGCTATGCTAGAAGCAGGGCAACAATACAGAAATTTGCAAGTAGATAAAGTACAAAATGCCGGACTCACGCATCAGATATAAACAGTTTGTTTCTATCTCCTGCCTCCAGCCTTTCTTAATTCATCGGATGCTCAAAAGGTTTGCCGATATTGGCTGAATCTATAATTAAACGAATTTTAATTTCATGGTAAAAGTCCTTTTGAAATAGCTCTACTTTCGATTGAGCCGAGAGTAATAGTAGTGCCCAGAAAACGCTAACTAGGTTACTGTGTTTAGACTCATGTCCAGACCCATTTTGGTTGAGAAGCTTTGTCTTAGTCCACAATTCTACAAGCTGTTCTAAATTCAACCAATTTTGTTCTAAACTTAGCTCTCTTGTCGATAATTTCAACACTTGCTCCAGTTCCCCAGCGACTTCTGTCAGATTTTCCTGGTGAGCTAACTCTAGCGCCTCTCGCATACTTTGGACGCTAGGTTGACGTCTGGGACGGATAGGTTTGCTAACTTTTTCTACTAGTTTCAGTTGGTTAGCCATAATCTGCAATTGTTCGATTAACTCTTGCAGAGTCACCCGACGCTTTGGTGGCGGCATTGCTGCTGGACGACGACGCAATTGCCGTTCCAAGGGTAAACGATGACCCTGATGCGATACACCATCTTCACCTGACAATAGGGCATCATCTTCTAAATCATCTTGTGCATCTTTGACTGTTGACAATTGCATCAAGGTATTGGCTTTGAATAATACCAGCATTGATGCTGATAAAAATGCCTGTCCAGATTGAGACAAGTCCGCTTCATAGCCTTTTGTTATTGCCGCCGGTGCCATCAGTTCTAAATAACGGTCAATTACCTCAATCACTTGGACATCCCAAGGATCAATTTCTCCCTGCTCGGCTTGGTAAATCAAAAATGTGATTGTTTCTAACAGCTCGGAAGCTTCCATCAACAGGTTATAAGTTAATTAATGAGAATCAAAAGACTGTAAATTCAAGACTAAACTAATTGACTATTGGCAAAGTGTATACTCTATACATTCGCTTGCGCTTCTTTTGTTCAGAAATTGCCTGCTGGCAGTATCCTTTAAAATTTGCGATCGATTACCATTGTGAATTGTGAAATTAGATTGTGCAACTTTTGAGTTGGACATTGATAACAGACAAGGTAGACAAGAAAGAGGGGGGACAAAGGAGAAACTTGTTCAATAATTCCCCCTTGTCCCCCTGCTTTCCTGCCCCTCTGCCACCTTAACCAGGAGGTGAATCACGAGCAATAGTGACAGTTGAGACAAAATTACTCGGCTTGCCACTCTTAATAGCATCGAAAGTGCCCTTAATAGTACCAGCTATTGGAACAGCAACAATTGTCCCTAACAAGCCAGCAATCTCAAATCCCATTAGAATAGACACAAAAATCCAAATAGGATTCAGTCCGATAAAATTGCCAAGTAACCTGGGAGCTAACAAGTTATCTTTAAGCTGCTGCATGACAATCGCTGCTATGGCAACTTGAACTGCCAACCACCAATTTTGCAGCAGTACTAAAATTGTCACCAGACCAATACCCAGAGACGCCCCGATAAAGGGAATGAGTTCTGAGATCCCAATTAATATGGCAAACAACAGGGCAAAAGGCACTTTTATTATTAAGAAAATTGGTGTCAGGGTTAGCACCATGAACAATCCTAGTAACAACTGGCTGAGGAAGAAGTTCTGGAAATTTAAGCGCAAGGATGTAGTCAGGGGATCGCCAATGTTAGAGGGTAAAAGATTGATCAGACCATACCAGACGCGCTCGCCATATAAAAGCATATAAAATGCAAGCACAATAACTAACACTAAGTCAAGTAATCCTGAAAGCAGTGTTCCAGCAAATCCTACTGCACCAGAAGCTAGCTGTTGCACCACATTCTGAATATTGGCATTGATTTGACTGCTCACAACCGTCAGATCGATTGGCAAACGTCGTTGCTTTGCCAACATCTCAAACTGCTCTAGGTTTGCTTGACTAGCGCCTAACCAATCAGGGATATTCTTTAACAGTTGGATTGTTTGGTCAATGATCAACGGTACTAGGGTGACACCCAGAATTCCAAACACGGTTAATGTTGCAAGTAAAACTATAATCACCGCCTGAGTGCGGGTGATCTGAGCACGTTCAAAGAACTTAACCGGGTAATTTAGCAGAAAAGCCAGAATTGCCGCAATACTCAAGACGGTGATCGGATGCTGGAAGTAGCGAAAAAGCACAGACAGCAACCAAACATTAAGAGCGATAATCGGACCGCTCAGACCATAAATTAACAAGCGTCGAAGGGAGGCTGAACGGCGCATCTAACGCAACCTATTTTAGATATTCCTTGAAAGAATTTATAAAATTCTTGATGGTACTGATTATCATCATAGATATTTTTGACAAATATATATATAAATCTATCTGATAGCAAGGAAACAAATCACAATGGACAAAACTGTAGCTGACCTTCGCAAGGACTACACCTTAGAAGGTTTAAGTGAACTTGAAATAGACCTTAATCCTTTTATCCAATTTAAAAAATGGTTCGATCAGGCACTCGCAGCACAACTCCCTGAACCCAATGCCATGACCATTGCCACAGCCACACCAGACGGCAAGCCTTCAGCCAGAATGGTGCTGCTTAAGAATTTTGATGAACGGGGCTTTACCTTCTTTACCAACTACAACAGTCATAAAGGACAAGAATTAGCAGAAAACCCCCAGGCGGCTTTAGTCTTTTGGTGGGCAGAACTGGAACGTCAAGTCCGAATTTCGGGATATGTGGAGAAAGTTTCCGAAACTGAGTCTGACCAGTATTTTCACAGTCGCCCTACCAATAGTCGCCTGGGTGCGTGGGTATCTAATCAAAGCGAGGTGATAGAAAGCCGAGAAGTCTTGGAGCAACGCTTGCAGGAGTTCCAGAGGAAATATGAAAATCAGGAAATTCTTCGACCGCCTCATTGGGGAGGCTTACGAGTTATCCCTACAGAAATTGAGTTTTGGCAAGGACGTCCTAGCCGTCTGCACGATCGCTTACTCTATAGCCGTTTAGATAATGGCATTTGGAAAATTGAGCGGTTATCACCCTGAAAAAGAGGCAAGGGGGCAGGGGGCAGGGGAGCAGGGGGAAAAAGGGGGAATATATTGAACAAGTCTCTCTCTTTTCTCCCGCTTCCTTGTCTCTTCTCAATGCCCAATGCCTCTCTTACCACTGGGCGATCGCATCTTGAATTGCTGCTCTTGCTTGTAATAGAGATCGGGTACGGGCATCACCTTCATTTAGGCTGTTAGCGTTAATAAATTGAATGTCTGTAATCCCAATAAAGCCGAAAATTGCCCGCAGATAGGGTTCTTGAAAATCATAAGCAATGGCTGGGGAGGTGGCGCTAAAGTCACCGCCACGAGCTGTAATAATAAGTGCCTTTTTACCCTCGACTAACCCTTTAAAACCTTGAGCTTCTATTGCAACAGTCCGGTTAATGCGAACGATTTGGTCGATGTAAGCCTTAAAAGTGGAAGGTATATTAAAGTTATACATTGGCACTCCAAAGACGTAGCGATCGGCTGCCAAAAACTCATCAACCAGTTCGTCAGAAATCCTAATTGCCTCAGTTAATTCTGGGGTATGGGTTTCTGGTGGTGAAAATGCCGCCGCAATCCAAGCTTCATCAACGTGAGGAACTGGGTAATGCCCTAAATCTCGATAAGCGATCGCATCTTCAGGATGCTCTGCCCTCCAACCACTGACGAATTCTTTAGATAATTCTCTGGAGTGCGATCGTTCACCACGAGGGCTGGAATCAATATGTAGAATGTTTACCATCAAATATCTCCTGATTAACTAGGATTTACTGCTTCTACTTTTTTTGAGTCTCTATTTCAAAGTATTACATCAGATACTAAAAGTAACTAGTTACTAAAGTAAAGTAGTTACTGCAAAGTAACTAGTAAATAATTTTGGCTAACTTATCAATGTCTGCTTCTACAAGTCCTGATGCTTGCCCAATAGGTATTTTGATGTCTTTATTATCGGGACCCTGGACAATGTACATACTATGGGTGTTGTGTAATCGTGGCCCTATTCGCTTTGGTGCATTGAAGCGCCAAGTAGAAGGTATATCAACCAAAGTGCTGACAGAAAGACTGAGGATGCTTGAGGCAGCAGAAGTTATTTATCGCCAGTATGAACCAACTATCCCACCTCAAGTTACTTACGGTCTGACAGAACATGGCCAGGAACTCATTGAAATCCTTCATCAACTTAATGCACTTGCTGAACGTTGGTATGGCAGCGAACAACGAGAACATAGCAATGGTAATGCTTTACTCTAGACTTCAAGACAGTTCCATCCACATCGAAAGCTCCTCCATATCAAATAGAGGAAGTTTTTGAATACCAGCTTTTTCGAGAATATTGTCTTGTGTACTTCCGCGCCAGATTACGCAAAGTACGAAGTCCACGATCGCTCCCTGATTACGCAGTGCTTCGGTACTTTTTACAACCTGACCACCTGTTGTAATCACGTCTTCAATAATACACAAATTTTTTCCTTGAATATTAATTCCTTCTGCTATCTTCTCAGTTCCATATTCTTTTTTTGTCTTCCGAACAAACACAACTGGTAATTCAACTTCTAATGAAATTGCTGTCGCTAAAGGAACTCCCCCTAATTCCAGTCCGGCGATAATTTCCGTGCCTGGTGGAATCTTTTTTACCATTTCTTTAGCTAACCGCTTCAGTAACAAAGGATTAGATTCAAACTGATATTTATCAAAGTAATGGTCAGATATCTGACCAGAACGTAACCGAAACTTTCCATTCAAGTAGGAAACACGAACAATTTCTTTAGCTAATTCGCTATGACTCATTTTTACAAAACGCTGGGTAAAGTGTAAAAAAAGCCGATGCATTCTCCATCGGCTTCGCTAACAATATTCAACAGATAAATAGTTTATTGTTCCTGGATCGCTGCTGTTTTAGAAGGAAACTGAATTCTGGGATCTGGCATGAAATTGTATCTCAAGTACAATCCTGCTGAGACAAACAGAATAATTAACAACCCACCGATACCAAGGGGACTAGGAAGCCAGAAAACAGCTTCTATGTGGTTTAGCTCACCAGGCTGGAGTTTCCACACTAATTGATTGCCATTTTTTTCTGGCTCAATTGCAGTTTCGGTTAGTTGAATATTTTTCGCTCCCCAAGGAGTCTTCAAGCTAAATTCCAAATCGAGAATTGAACCAGCATTAGCTAGTACATTACCTTTGCTGGCGATTAGAGAGAGCGATCGCAAATCCAAATCATAAATCAACCGATTTCGGACTAAAAGTAAAAAATTATTCTCCTCTAAAAGAACGTTTGATTCAATTTTCGGCAGTTCTGAATCAGATTGGCTCTCTACAGACTCAGAGGGTTGATTTGCACGAGAGTTAAAGAATTCATTGAATTTCTCTTGCAATTCTCTACCATTGCTAAAAGGAATTGTGACGATGATTTCTTCTTGGGAAACTCGCTGTACTTTACCTTCTAGTTGACGAGCGCGACGTTCTATGCTTTTTAACCATTCGTACACCGAATCGCCACTAAAACTAGTTAGCCGTTCTCCCAACTTAATATGCTGTACTAGTTCACCACTATTTGAATTGTCAAAGTTAAGCCCCACATCGTACTTCACACAGCCAGTCAGTAGCAGAGATGTTAACAGCACTAGCCACAGAATAGGATTTCGGATGGGAAAGACTCGGTTCATTCGATTTCGACCTTTCAGTGGTAAAAGCAATTTCATCTTTGCTAACACAAAGCTAAATGGTCTGATTAACCACAAGAAAATCTTTCCGAAAATTGAAGAATTCATAATTATAAATCTCCCCAAAAGTCAAACTTTTTAATCAATCTTGACTTCTTAATATTGTTTGAGATTTCTGGAATACCATTGCGATCGCTCTGAGACTGGGTAAGAAAATATGAGTAAGATTTGGTTTGGATCTGAATCTTCATTCAAATCTTCCCAATCCCTAGCCCCCAATCCCAAATTGTTATCAGCCAGGAGTACCTGAAAAATTCAACCAAACTAAGTATGAGATGGTTAAAGCAATGGCAATTAGCGCTACCCAGATAAAGCGATTATCTCTGGTATTGACCTGACTGAGGTCAACGAATTCTGGCTCCGTAGGTTTAGGCTTTTGCTGGACAGAAGATTTAGTAGACTTAGCAGGTACAGAAATTTTGAGTTCATTATCGGCTAATGCGCCCAAATCCGGGATTTCAGTCATCCATTCGCTAGGTCTTTTCAGCTTTGGTGCTTTTAAGATATAAAGCATCCGCCGCGCTTGTTTGCTGATTTCAAAATGGGCATGGCGTTTGAGTCTTTCGCAAAGAGCGATCGCATCATCCGTGCGTCCAGCCGCTTCATAAGCTGTCACCAGACAAATTTCTACTTCGCCCCCAAGACGAGAATTACGCGCTAACAGGGCGCTGGCCTTTTCCAAATTTTCTATAGCTTCGCGGTATTGCCCATTTTCAAAGGCAACTCTCCCAGTCTGGTAGCGGGTTTTAGCAATTTCTAAACTTTCTGTACTCACGTCTTATACAAAAATTACCACTATTTTCATTTTGCCAATGCCAGCAATCTTTTTGGAATCTTTTCAAAAGCTGGCAATCTGAGAGTGGATAAACTTCTAAAATTTTAACTATAGCTGCAATTATTTTCTGATTAAAAATTCCGGTATCTTATGCAGGTGAGCAAAATTATGTTGAAAATCAAGCATTCGCAACTGAATTGGCTCTTAGCTGGTATGATCTTTAGCAGTGATCGGTATAAGCACTGCTCCAGCTTTTGCCCAGCGCACATTCGTGATTGATGGTGGTTACGGAGTCAGGCGATCGCCTTCTGTGGGTTCCTTTATTTATGGTAGTCCGATTCCTACGCCTATGCCTGTAGACCCAACAACGGGACTAATACCACAACGCAATCATTACCGCGATTATTCTGATCCCCAGTTCAGGCAGAACGTCAGAAATTCCACGCTGGTTAATCCAACTTACCGCGATTATTCTAATCCCCAGTTCAGGCAAAACATCAGAAATTCCACGCTGGTTAATCCAACTTACCGCGATTATTCTGATCCCCAGTTCAGGCAGAACATTAGAAATTCCACGCTGGTTAATCCAACTTTGATTAATCCGACAATTCGAGACTCAACCGTAGTTAATCCGGTGATTATAAATAATTCATGGCGTCATACACCATTTAGCGGTGGGCGATCGCGGGTTATTATTACCTATCCTCGGTAAAGTGAGCAGTAGAAAGCAGACTAAGATAATTCCTGTACAGACAAGGGTTAACCCTTGTCTGTACTCCTAACTGTTACGAAGTAAACTGCGAACCGAGAATCATCGTCCCAATCCCAACATCAGTAAAGATTTCTAGTAACAGGGCATGAGGAATGCGACCATCGATGATGTGTGCTGCACGGACTCCTTGAGCAAGCGATCGCACACAGCAATTCACTTTGGGAATCATCCCACCGCTAACTATACCACTAGCAATCAACTCGCGGGCTTCACGAATATCCACTTTCGGAATCAAAGTAGATTGGTCTTTGTAATCTTTTAAAATTCCACTGGTGTCGGTCAATAAAATTAACTTTTCTGCTCCTAATGCAGCAGCGATTTCTCCAGCTACAGTATCAGCGTTAATGTTATAAGCTTGCCCTGTCTCGTCTGCGGCAACGCTAGATACTACCGGAATATAGCCATTGCTAGCGAGGGTTTCCAAAATCTTGATATTCACATTGCTGACTTCCCCCACAAAGCCAATACCTTCTTGACCTTGGGAACGGGCTGTAAATAGATTACCGTCTTTACCGCAAAGTCCTAGAGCCAATCCACCAGCTTGGTTAATCAGGGAGACAATTTCTTTATTAACTCGACCAACTAAAACCATTTCCACCACATCCATTGTGGCGGCATCAGTGACTCGCAGACCATTCTTAAATTGTGGTTCGATGCCCAGCTTATCTAACCAACTGTTAATTTCTGGGCCACCACCGTGGACTACAATTGGACGCAAGCCGACGCAGGATAAGAATACAATGTCGCGGATAACTTTATCTTTGAGTGTGCTATCTTTCATCGCTGCGCCACCATATTTGACAACAACAGTGCGACCAGCGAATTGTTGAATATAAGGTAGTGCTTCGCTTAGTACACGCACACGAGTGGCTTCAGTTTGCCTGATGTATTCAAAATCATTGACCGTCATGAGGAGCCTAACAGAGAGAGTTAAAACCTATTTCAGTCAGTGTAGAAGACTTTGTAACTCGTCACAATCTCTGATGCCAAAGTGGAGTATGTTTGTACTGATCAGCCATAGCTGTTTGGTTTAGTTACGAGTTCACCATCTGGCATAACGGTATTGTAGAAATAAGCCCCATATTTTTCCGCACCGTGCCAGTTAACTTCTAATAAATTAGCATTTTCGAGATTCACACTCTCCATACGAGTAACTCTCAAATCAGCACCACGTAAATCAGCACCGTTTAGATTAGCGTCTCTTAAATCAGCACCCCATAACTTAGTTTTACAGAGGAGCGCCCCACTCAAATCAGCACCACTTAGATTAATACCAGACAAGTCAACTTCGCTTAGAACTGCACCACTGAGATCGACTCCTGAAAAATCATTTTCCCCAGCATCTAGACGACTGAAAAACTCTTCAATATCCATTGAATTCTTTGGTGATACAGCAGTAAAACTTCAAACTTTAGAGTCAATCCCATAAATACGACGGATGAGACAGGCTAGATCAGGATGGTGTGTTACTTCGTTAACGCACCCTACACAATAACTATTCCCACATTACTCGACGAACATAACAGCGATCGCTCCTTCAAGCCTCTAAAATTAAAATCATTGGGCTGAAGGTAGGGAATAAAAATGACCACGCTGCTAATTAAAACTGAAAGCACACCCCTAACGGTAAATTTCCCCTCCCTTGTGCAGATGACAAATGAGCAGTTCTACGAATTCTGTCAAGCTAATGGAGATTTACGAATTGAGCGCGCTGCCAATGGGGAAGTCATCATTATGCCACCAGCTTTTTCAGATACGGGCAACCGTAACTTTAACATTGCTGCACAGCTTGGTTATTGGACTGAACAAGATGGTACTGGCATAGGCTTTGACTCCAGTGCAGGTTTTACACTACCCAATAAAGCGATGCGTTCCCCTGATGCTTCTTGGATTGAACTGGAGCGCTGGAATGCTTTAACAGAAGCACAAAAAGCTTCTTTTGCACCAATTTGCCCCAGCTTTGTGATTGAGTTACGTTCTTCCAGAGTAGGCGCAGCCCGTCGTAGACATCCCCTGATAAAATTACAAGACAAAATGCAGGAGTACATCGATAATGGTGCGTTACTAGGCTGGTTAATTGATCGGCAGAGTCGAAAAGTCTACATTTACCGTGCGAATCGAGAAGTTAAAATTTTGGATAATCCTGAAGCAGTTAATGGCAATTCAGAATTACCAGGGTTTATCCTGCGGATGGGCAAAATTTGGTAATTTGAGTCTTCTTAATGAAAAACTTGTGTTTTGAGAACGTTAGGAACTGCTAAGTATAATACTCGCTCTGGTTCACATCCTGCTAATGCTAGACGGTAACTAATAAATTGTCCCAAAGCAGAGTAAAAATCTGTAATTGCCGAGGGGTTTAAAAAGCGTTTGATTTCCTTTTTCTGCGGCAATTATTTTCTCTGCGCCTAAATCAATTTGGAAGTTGACTTACCCAAATTTAAATTTTAAGGGAGCGCTCGTAATTATCCATTATAGGACTTACGCATTGACAAAATAACAAAATAGTGAATTCATAAATAAGGGTCGTATACTTACAGGTATCGGACAATTAGAGAAATTACTAAACC
>NZ_JBALDC010000095.1:0-7406 GCF_036917575.1 Nostoc sp.
TGTAATTCTACATCCATTGCCCTACCTCCCTTGCAGAGTTTTTTCTTCTAATCCTTTTATTTAGAATAACCGGAAAGTGACAGAAGAGGGATATAATGCTGAATCAACCGTATTGCCGTCGAACTCACGTCAGTTTAAGATTTTAACTTCGCGCTATTCTGGATCAAACGTCAGCGAATCAGTTTATAGCAGCGAACAAACAAGCATGGGTGGGAAATTAATTGTATTTGAAGGGGTGGAAGGCTGTGGCAAAACCAGCCAAATGCAGCTTTGTTCTGAGTGGTTGGAAAGTTTAGGTATTTCTGTAGTGGTAACTCGCGAACCAGGGGGAACAGAGTTAGGTTTACATCTTCGCCGTTTGCTACTAGAAAAGTCAGAAGATAAACCAGTTGCAGAAGTGACAGAACTTTTGTTGTATGCTGCTGACCGATCGCAACACGTTGAACAAGAACTTAAACCAAATCTCACAGCCGGGAAATATATTTTATGCGATCGCTACACTGACTCTACCGTTGCCTACCAAGGATATGGTCGCGGTCTGAACATGAGTTTAATCAATCAGCTTAATAATATTGCTACTGGTGGTTTAGAAAGCGATTTAACTATTTGGCTAGATGTCGATGTCGAAATTGGACTAGCCCGCAAACTCTCAGACTCAGTAGGACTAGACCGCATTGAACAAGAGACAATCGCTTTTCATCGCCGCGTTCAGCAAGGATACGCACATTTAGCAGCATCCCATCCCTCACGAATTGTTCAAGTAGATGGCAGCTTGAGTAAAGAAGCTGTACAGCAGGTAATTCAAGGAATTTTACGCCTACACCTGCATTTGTAGAGGTGGGGATTGAAGGAGCAGGGGAGGCAGGGGGGACTCTTGAGAATTGGGGACAAGGTGAAGGGAAAGACTTGTTGCAAGTTCTCACCTCTTGTCACCTTGTCCCCCTCTTTCAAGGGTAGGTATTTTTTGCAAATCCCTTTGCCTACTTATGGCATTTAGTAATAACTAATACAGCAATTTTTATGTGGCATACTTGGCGAGAATAGAACTTTTGCCATTATGAGGTAAGCCAATTATGATCGAGTATCCGCGATGCTTATGGCAACAAGCTATTTAATACTGAATATTTTTTTGTAGTATAACTAACTAAGATTTAGAGCAAACAACTTGTTATTGAAATAATCTGATGCTGGATTTTGGGAAAAGCCTTTTTGGTTATAAACAGTTTATTCCCCACGGTGATCGCTATCTTTGGAAGCCGGAATTAGTGGTGTTCCATATTGTATCTGACAGTTTAATTGCCCTTGCTTATTATTTTATTTTGATCGCGCTACTTTATTTTGTCCGCAAGCGCCAAGATTTACCCTTTAACTCGATATTTCTACTATTTACAACATTTATTGTTATTTGTGGCATTACCCAATTAATGGAGATTTGGACGCTTTGGTATCCAACTTATTGGTTGAGTGGTTCCCTTAAAGCTATTACAGCCATAGTTTCACTGTACACAGCTTGTGAACTTATACCTTTGAAACCAAAAGCACTTGCTCTCCAGAGTTCTGTACAGCTAGAGGCAGGCAATCGAGAACTTGAGGGGGAAATTAGCGATGTCTACAACGAGCTTTGCTTATGCAAACAAACAGAACTTGCACTACAAGAGGGGGAAGTTCTGTTGCGGCAAGTTGGCGATAATCTGCCCAATGGAGCAATTTATAAAGTAATCCGCGAATTTGATGGTAGCGATCGCTTTTCTTATATCAGTGCGGGGATTGAAAAACTGATGGAAGTCAGGGTAGAAGATGCACTGAAGGATTCAAGTTTGCTTTATCGCCAGTTTATCCCAGAGGATGTACCACTTTTCCAGGCAGCAATCGAGGAATCTCAGCGGTATCTATCAGTGTTTGATATACAACTGCGAATCCAGACGCCCAGCGCTCGGCTGAAATGGTTACATTTTCGTTCCACACCACGCCAGTTACAGGATGGTTGTGTGGTTTGGGATGGGCTGGTAGTGGATATCACTGACCTCAAGTGTGCTGAAGAAACACTACGCAAGAGTGAAGCCTTATTAGAAGAATCTCAGCGAGTTGCTCGTCTCGGTAATTGGGAGTTTGAACTTGCCACTGGCAAAATTACCTGGTCAAAGCAGCTGTTTGACCTTTTTAATCGAGATCCCGCCCTGCTTGAGCCGAACTACCAAGAAAATCTGCAATTGTTTTGGGCAGAAGATGCAGGAAAATTAGCCCAAGCAATTGAGCAGGCAATGTCAACTGGAGAATCCTACAAACTCATTCTGCGTGTATCTCAAACTTACGGGTCTACTAATTATATTGAGGAGATTGGACATGCAGAATTCAACACCGATGGAAAAGTAATTCGCCTCTATGGGACTGCCCAAGATGTTACAGAACGGCAAGCCGCACTCAACAAATGCAAACAAGCAGAAATTGCTCTCAAACAAAGCGAGATTCGCTACCGGGCGATTGTAGAAGATCAGACTGAACTCATTATCCGATACTTACCAGACGGTACACTCACCTTTGTCAACCAAGCTTTTGCAGTTTATTTTGGGCGATCGCCAGAGGAACTGATCGGCAGCTGCTATCAACCGATTATCTTTGAGGCAGACCGGGAGCGAGTTGCTCAATTAATAGCTTCAATGAATGCTGATAATCCTGTAGTCATCGTTGAGAATCGTGTAGTTCTGGAAGATGAGGTGCGTTGGACTCAGTGGCATAACCGAATGCTGTTTGACGAGCAAGGATGCTTTATAGAATTTCAATCGGTAGGACGGGATATCACAGTTCTCAAGCAAATCGAAGAAACACTTTTTCAAGAAAAAGAATTAGCTCAGGTGACGTTGCAATCGATTGGAGACGCAGTTATTACCACAGATGTGTTTGGCAAGATTCAATATCTCAATCCGGTTGCAGAATCTCTGATTGGATGTAGTCAAGCATCAGTACAAGGTTTGCCGTTAATAGAAGTCTTAAGAATTGTGCATGAAACGACACGGGAACCAGTTAAGAACCCAATTGAGCAAGCATTAGAGGAAAATCAAATTGTAAGTTTAGCAAACCATACCGTCTTAATTGCTCAAAATGCTCAAGAGATTGTGATTCAAGATTCAGCTGCGCCGATTCGCAATCGTGAAGGACAAGTTATCGGCGCGGTTATGGTGTTTCATGATGTGACTCAGAATCGCCAACTGGCGCTTCAGCTATCCTGGCAAGCAACCCATGATGCCTTAACCGGATTGGTGAATCGCCAGGAGTTTGAGCGGCGGGTTGAACATTCATTGACCCTCGCTAAGTTAGACTACCAGGTTCATGCGTTGTGCTATTTGAATCTCGATCGCTTCAAAATTGTCAATGATACCTGTGGTCATCTAGCTGGAGACGAATTACTGCGTCAAATTACTGTCTTATTGCAGGAGAAGATTCGGAAAACTGACACACTGGCACGGTTAGGGGGGGATGAATTTGGAATATTGCTCAATCAATGTCTGCCCAAGCAAGCTTTACGAGTTGCTAATGAATTGCGTGAGTGTGTTCAAGAGTTCCGGTTTGTTTGGCAAGAGCAGGTATTCTCAATTGCAGTAAGTATTGGCTTGGTTGGTATCGACGTGAATAGCGAGAGCCTTACAGAAATTATCAGTACGGCTGATGCAGCTTGTTATACCGCAAAGAACCGGGGGCGTAACCGCGTATACCTTGCTGAGACTGACGATCAAGAGCGACTGCAACAGCGTGGCCAGATGCAGTGGGTTAGTCGCATTTCTAAAGCTTTGGAAAACGATTGGTTTTGTCTTTATGCTCAAAAGATTGCCGCTATTACTCCGAGCGATCAAAACGGCGACCATTATGAAGTGCTGCTGCGGCTGCGAGATGAGCAGGGAAATTTAGTGTTGCCAATGGCATTTATTCCAGCAGCAGAACGCTACAACTTGATGCACCTGATTGATCGCTGGGTAATTCGGACTTTGTTCAAAAATTGGCTAACGCTTGCTGGCGATGAACAAAGCATCTATGCGATTAACCTCTCT
Organism: Nostoc sp.; assembly: GCF_036917575.1. GTDB lineage: Bacteria > Cyanobacteriota > Cyanobacteriia > Cyanobacteriales > Nostocaceae > Nostoc. Next base: position 4,044 of record NZ_JBALDC010000095.1, read on the forward strand.
GGCTCTAGCATCAACGACGATCAATTCATTGACTTCTTGTATGAGCAGTTTACCCTATACCCCATCTCACCCCAACGCATTTGCTTTGAGATTACCGAAACTGTAGCGATCGCCAACCTCATAAAAGCTAGGCAGTTTATTCAGTCGCTTCAACAGATGGGCTGTCGCTTTGCATTAGACGATTTTGGAGTAGGGATGTCATCTTTTGCCTATCTCAAGTATCTGCCTGTAGATTATCTCAAAATTGACGGCAGCTTTATTCGTAACATTGTCGAGAATCCTGTAGATGATGCGATCGTCACGGCAATCACGCGAATTAGCAGTGTGATGGGTATTCAGACGATTGCTGAATTTGTAGAGAATGACGCAATTTTAGAGCGAATTACAGCATTAGGAATTGATTACGCACAGGGATATGGGATTGCAGTACCTTGCCCATTAGGCTAGGGAGGGGGCAGGGGGCAGGGGGCAGGGGGCAGGGGGCAGGGGGCAGGGGGCAGGGGGCAGGGGGCAGGGGGCAGGGGGCAGGGGGAGCAGGGTAAGGGAAAGAATTGTTGCAAGTTCTAACTTTTGTCCCCTTGTCCCCTTGTCCCCCCTGCCTCAAAACCCGTAACTTTGTACTTTATGCAAAAGAAAACTGCTGTATATTGACTTAATAGCGATCGCCACTTTCTTTTCTATCACTCTGAATATACAAGTAGTTCTGATTAAGATTGCAATGTTCCTCATCAACATTACAACTTCCATAAGGAACATTATAATATTTCTTATCAACATCACAATATTCCTTATCAATGCTGGAATATTTCTCATCAACATGAGAATATTTATAAGGAACATTGTAATATTTCTCATCAACATTACAATATTCCTTATCAATGCTGGAATATTTCTCATCAACATTAGAATATTTCTGTATAATCTATGTTTCAGTCGGACAAACTGACTGCATTTTTTGAGGAAGTTGCCGACACATCTGCTGGAATCCTTGAGGATTAATTTGCCACCAAGCAAATAATCCCAGACTTGTACCCCCTACAAGCAACGCCAACACTCCCCCCAGCATTACCAAACGTTTACCCCGCTTCGGTTTTGTAATTAAAGTTGGTGGAATTTCTGGGCTGAGAGGTGGATCTTCTGGAAGAGCCAAATCTAGATCCAAATCTAGTAAAATTTGCGAACTTTCTGTAAAAGAAGTTGGTTCTTCTAGTTCTTCAAGTTCCTCTAATTCTTCTTCCTGTATTTCTGCTTCTATAATCTCTTCTGGCAACGCCGGAGTCACAGGTACTAAATATTCTGGAGAGACACGGCAATAAGTGAGAACAACCGATGTATTATCGTGCCCATTTTTTTCGTTTGCCAAGTTAATCCAGTTGCAGACAGCATCTTCAACTGTCAGTTGCCCTGTTAACACGGGTATTGCATAATCTTGCCAAGATTGTTCCACCCAGTTGCGATCGCTTAAACCATCAGAACACAGTAGCAAGATGCCATCTTCTTCTAGAATAAATCGCTGAACCTTGAGACGCAAAGATTCTGAATCTCTTGTCCCCAATGCTTGAGTTAAAGCACTAGCATCTGGTCTAAAGAGTGCTTTTCGATACAAGCTTTTAGCAAGGCGTACTTCTCGCGTTGCCACATCATCATCTACTGTCAATAGCTGGCAAGAATTGCGAGTAATCCAATAGGCACGGCTATCACCAACATTAGCCAAATAAAGCTCATGGGTATTATTTGATTGCCACCCAGTACTTGTCTGGACTCGTTGTGGAACTTGCAACGCCATGACAATAGTTGTAGCCATGCGTTCTCTGCCCTGGCGTTTTTGTTCATCATTGCGGGCACAAATTAGATTATTTACCACCCGTAAGCTTGCTTCTAATTGTTCCTGCAACAACTCAGGTGGAAAAAGTACAGTTTGTTCTGTCACCTCAGTTAGTAAAGCCCGAATTTGCAACTTTACAGACTGTACTGCCAACTGACTTGCAACCTCACCGCCTTCGTGTCCGCCAATACCATCGCAAACAATCGACAAGCAACGCAATAAAGGTTCATCCAAATCACTCAAACTATTGGGATAGCAAGCATCTTCATTTTGTGCCATCATTGGGCCAATATCTGTAGAACCTGCCGCCTTTAAGACTAACGGCAATTCTGCCGCAGCTGCTAGTAGTAAATTATTGAGTTGAATATTAATCGTCTCTAACTCAGTTTCAGTTTCACACATCTGCTGGACAATGTTTTGTAACCCTTTGGCTACTGATGCCTTTGCAGAAACTACCCAAAACTGCCAACACTCGCCCAGATTTTGTAAACTCAGCTTCTCATTATCTGGTGTTTGGTAGAGTTCCAACAGTCGCACACACCAACCTTCGACTCTCAAGTTGTCTGCTACTAGTAAACTGCGGCTAAATCCCAATTCTGCTAGAGGTGTCCAAAGTTGGAGAATTTGCCACAACCAATAAACTTGTCGGACTGCCGTGGCTTCCTGCCATGTCTCAACAATAGTTGGATAGATATTTCCTGTCTTATCTATCGGCGCATTTTCCAATAAAAGGATATCAGTTGTATCTTCCTGAAGATTACTAGCAAACCCATAAGCTTGTGGCAAATGCAACTGCTCTTGATATAACTGTAAATAAGGAATTACTTCCTTTGGCAGTTCTTCAGGTACGTCTGGCGGTAGTCCTGGTTGAGTATCCAGCCAAATTTGTTGTTTAATTACTTCATACCTATCTGCTACCTTTGTGCCTGGTGAAATTTGAGCAGACAATGAGCCAGTCGCCCACAGATAGCGGTGAACTAAAGGAGTTTGGCAACTAGCACAAACACTATCTCCCATCGGATTAATCGGGCTATTACAGCGTGGATTTATACAAAAAATTATCAGTTGAGTAGAAATCATAAAATAGGAGTCGGAAGTCAGAATTCAGGAGTCAGAATTCAGAATACTCTACCTAAAAAGGGATAGAATTTGAGAATGGTAATATCTAATACTTATTTTGCCTACAAGGGGCAAGGTTTTAAACCAATATTCATCAAAGGTCTACAGAATTTATACTGACTCCTGAATCCTGAGTTCTGAATTCTTTTTTATAATAAATGAACTTCGATTAACTTTAGCTGGCAATGAATTGAAGGCTAGAATAAACTAAACCTGTGTACCTGAACTTGTGTACTGCTAGTTACACTTTGTTACTGAAAATTAGCAAAGTTATTGGTAGAAATACTCAATTTTGTTTTCTGTAAATAACTTACGTCTGGCTGTATCTAATCGTAGAGTGCGATTCGTTGCTTAGTGAATCGCGGTAATCAGTCCGTACATAACTAAGCCAGTCTGACAGCAGATTACTGTCATTAAAA
>NZ_JBALDC010000096.1:0-20855 GCF_036917575.1 Nostoc sp.
CTAATGAGAATTCTTTAAGATGCACCGAACTTGATTTCCATTTTTGGAAACAATGCCTATTTTACAGCTATTTGAGCCTTAACTGAACCGTATTGCCATAAAGCCCAACAATTTCCAGAGTAGAATAGGTTTTTGTATCTAATAGAGTAGTGATTAAACTAACTCGTTGACTACGAAGACCAGGAATAAAAATGTATTAGTAAATTTCGCGTACAGTTATTGAAGTAGGTAAGGCTAAAAATTCATCCTTACTCAATCCTGCGGGGCATCTTTTAGACTTATACCAAGTAACAATTTTGTCACAATCTCCAATAAGTTTCCCTTTTCGCATAGTAGTTGTACGAGATTGGTGTTTGCGAAATACGGCATCACAATCAAGTTTTTTAATAGCAAACATATCAGCATAAGCACAAAAAGCTCTATCCCCTAAAAGCACATCATTTGGTTTGAGAAAACTGTACAACCTCCGAGCTAATTTAATATCATGAGTGTTCATAACGTCTATGCAAAAAGCAGTAGCGGCTCCTGTTGCTAAACTGAATATCACACCAATTTTGGCAATTGGGAACCCACATCCTGGTTTTTGAGTGCTAGGTTGAGGGTATTCTTTCTGGTTCTCTATAGTGTCAGGCATAGATACTGTTGAACCATCTATTACCAACACATTCCGTCCACACCATAAATGTTCTTGAGTCACTATTGCTTCTAAATTTTGTGCAGAATAATTGAAAAGCTTCTCTAGTAACTTTTCTGGTAATCTTGCTCGTGCTTGGCAGTATGCACTTGTATCTGTTGATGGAATTTCTACTTCTTCTTGTGCTAGATGTGCAATTATTTTACTCACAGCATTATGGCAAGTTTTATCAGTATCCAAAACCTGAGATAAAAATGCCCATAATGTTATTAATGGGTCAAATAACCGCTTTTTGTATTTAATTTTTAGCTCAGAGATTGTAAGTCTTATCACAGACTCTGGCAATACTTCTTTAAAAGGTAGTCCCAAACTTTGGCTAAATTTATCCTTGAGGATTTGTACTCGTAATGTCACAGTAGTAATTATCGTATGTGCTTGCTCGTTTCAAAGAAAGTATTCCATGAACGAGTAAGCTTTTTCTACCTTCAAAAACTTTTTGGGCAACCCTCCACCGTTACCGCTTCCATTTCACAGCCCCTACAAAAAATAGCGATGCCTGCGGCGGTAAACTACGCAGCCAAGTGTCCACTGCTATTAACGCATTAATACTTGTAATGCTTATGCAGCGTGGTTTATAGCTTTTCTTAGTGCCATTCCAGCAAGAACCCAACTACTACATCTCTTAAGTAAAGTTATAACAATGGTAGAGAAAAAAGACTTAGCACCGGAAAAAGTTCGCCTCAAAGATAATTACCGAGAGCGCATATTTGCAGAATCGCAAAAACTAGATAAAAGTTACCTGGACACCCTTTACTTTATAGTTGATTGCTATTTTGTTTTCATCAAGGCTGGATTACCTCCACAACTTTTAGCTTCCCCACTGATTAATATTGAGTCAAACCAACTCACATCAACGGCTCCAACTCCATTCTTAGAGGAAAAAGAAGAAGATTCTTTAGGGGAAATATTTAGCCTTGATTTTGATTTGTAACGAAGATATATTGGCACAAAGATGCAATAGTTTTGGGATAATAGCTCCAAAGTTTTATTGTATAATTCAATGCAAGTTCTTACATTTTGAGTTTAATCCTTCGCCAAGTATGTGAGTTCATCTAATTTTCTCAAAATGCTATTAACAACAGGACATTAGAATTATGCAGCAAGGCAGTATGAACGAAGAAGAAAAACAATACTCCGACTATGAGGACGATAATCCAGCACTGTCTAAAATCATAGAACGTAACATTCGCACTATCATCCGTCTTCGGCTTCAGGCTGCTAACAAAAGAAACTTGCAAGACCGAATTGCTGATTCAATTACCTCTTTTTCAGGACATATAGTTTTTGTTTATGTACATCTAGTCTGGTTTGGAGCTTGGATTGTTTTGAATACGGGAAGAATGGGTGTGCATCCGTTCGATCCATTTCCTTACGGACTGTTAACAATGGTGGTATCGCTGGAAGCAATTTTTCTCTCAACATTTGTGTTAATCAGTCAAAATCGCCTCAGTGAAGAAAGTGAGTATCGTACCAACTGAAATTTACAAATTGCGCTACTGACAGAACATGAAGTTACGCGAGTATTGCAAATGCTTGATGCTATTCAGGAGAAAATGGGGATTGATAATGATGAAGACAGTGAACTTGCTGATTTAGAAATGGAAACCAAGCCGGAAGATGTACTAACTGAAATTGAGCGGCTTCAGCAGTTAGCATTGAAGAGAAAAAAGGCGATAAAGCGTCATCGCAGATAAGAATTTGGATGATCTGGAGACAGTATGTTTTTCATTTTTCAGATTCCAAAAATGCGACAGCGATCGCATCCCATCTAAGCGGAATTGGAATAGATGGATGAGTAGGTCTTTGGCGATTTTGTTTTATCCATTGTTTTACTAGTTCATGATTTGCAGTCAACCTCTGCGCGACGAACTTGGAATCTTGTTTGCTCCTGAGTTAGATTTACTGTGTAATACACGGAAATATTTATGTGGAAACGGGATATTCAAGGCAAATTTGCACTTAAAAATGATGATTATCGTCAAGTACGCTCTTTAAGGTTGACCGATGATACCTGGAAGGCTTTGGATATTGCTGCTGAATGTTTAGGCATGACTAGGGCTGACTATTTGGAAAACTTGATTGGTGGCAATGTCCTTCCAAATATTACACGGAAAGATTCGGAATCTTTAATTCTTACTCCCCCAGAAAACCAATCTCAACCAAGTATTACACGGAAGCAGGAATCTTATCCAACACCAAGGCTTTCAGAACTGGAAATTTTATGTGACCGTGTTTTGTCCCAAATGAAGTTGGGTAGGCAAGCATCTGGGTATAAAACTGCTTAAAAGGCTCTCAATCGGTTCGTTTCTGAACTAATCGGTTTAGTTTAATAGTTTGGGGAATTCGCCAACGATATCCTTATCCTGTGCGATCGCATGAATTGACAGGTGTAGAATTTAATAACCTGCAACTTAGGTTACTAGCTATTGAGCAAGGCTGTCGAGAAGTAAGCCAACTTGCTCCAGTACTTCATGCACAAGGCATTACTCCTACTGCTAAAAATCTCAGAAATATTTATGCATTATCCCTCTTCATTGTGGCAGGCTGAGGTAATTGAGGTTTTGAGGCAAATAAGACTGGATCTTCCACAGTAAATTTTATTTCATCGCTTTTCTCTAAGATTTCACTACTGCGCCCACTTTATCCTTTAACTGACAGATTTTTTCAAACAATGATTGCTATGGTCAACTGAACAAAACTGAACCTTCAAGTGTGCAAAAAAGCAAGATTTTCCAAAGCACAGAGTGCATGAGGTGTGTTTGCGGGCATGTAGACAAAGACTCCCGGTTGCAAAGTAATTTCACGTTCCTTCAGAGTCAGTGTTCCATGTCCTTCGATGACCGTCACCGAAACAGGGCGAGGAACGGTATGCTCAGGCAGGCTTGTTCCAGCAGTGAGACACAGTAAAGAAAAACTACTGTGTTCATCCTTGGCTAACGCTTTGCGCGTGACTCCGGGCTTTGTGTAGTCTGCCAATTCCCGCAGATTGACGATCGCTTCAGCAGCATTTTTCGAGGAGGATAGCATAATTGATTATCCTATTGTTTTGAGGGTCGTTATAATTCCCGAACCGCACACAAAGCGATGTAGCCCAAGTCTGCTTGATGTTGAGTCAGAACTCGCCGCATCGTGAGAATGCGATCGCGCAGGACAGGCTGAGTAAGCATATTCCAGACAATTTGCACTGTGTGACCTACTCCTTCGTCTTGCAGCACCTGAATCGGATCAAGCAGTTTCATTGCACCTGTTTGCTGCTGCGTGACAGTTAGCCCCACTTGGTGGAAAGTATTGATCCAATCTGCGTCTGTCAACGGTGTCGCATTGACGTGCATCGCTTGCTTCAGGTCTTGGTGGAGTGATTCCAAATGATCACGCGCGAGCAGTTCATGGCTAAGAAATTTGCCGCCTATGTTGAGTCGATCGCGTATCCCTGCCAGAATCTTGGCTTTGCCAGCAGACACTTGCATGGTCAGGATGGCTTCTGCCAAAACATAATCAAACGATTCAGAAAGGGTCTCTAGCTGAAAAATATTGCCTTCCATAAAGCGAACCAAGTGCTCTACGCCAGCCGATCGAGCGTCAGCCTGGGCGATCGCTACTCGATCAGGATCTTTTTCAATCCCTACCACCTGAATGTTGTAGCGTTTTGCCAGCGCGATCACGCTGTTTCCTAAGCCAGAAGCTAGTTCCAGAACGGTTTCACCGGGTTGAAAATTCGCCCATTGAAAGAGTTGTTCGGTAGCGGCGCGTCCACCCGGACGAAGAACCGTTTTACCCGCAGCCGCCAGGACTACATGACTGGGTGCAGTTTTAAGATTGAGAGCAGTTTGGGTCATTGTTTGGGTTCTCCTATGCTGTTTGAGGCGTCATGTAGGATCAATTTGTCTCGAAATGCCCAATCAAATCTGGCTGGGTTAATACTTCAGAAAGGACAGGCACCGTTGCCCAACAGTGAGAACAAAACCAGCAGATTTCATGGTGTTGAATGTGTCGGAGTAAGGGACGAGAGCAATAAGGACAGTTGTGCATGATCTTTAACCTCTTAGAGAAACACAATTTTAGGAATAGCCGCATGTCCGAGATAAATGTAGGCAGCCGATCGCAGCACAATTTCAGAGTAGAGAATCTTTTGAATCTCCAAGCTAGGAACTCGTTTTGCTGCAAAGCTATAAGCTGTGATTTCTCCTTTCAGGCTGAAGTCGCTATCGGTTAAATAGTGGTCATAATCGTGCATACCCTGAAAAATAAAGCCATAGATTGGATTGGGATACACAGAAGAATCGTAACTATCGGCAGAAACCCAAAGATGACTTTGCTCGATATCGACAAACATCTCTTGAGCATTGGCATAACGCATGTAATCTGAGAATTGCAAATTTAAGGGCAATTGCTGGAACTCACTCATGAGCCAATTACAGAGTTGAGCGATGGTTTCGTCAGCAAATTCGGCTGGCTTGCTCTCCAAATAGAGTTTGGCAAGCATTTCCACTTGAGATGTCGTTATGTTGATTTTGGTAAGAGTCATATCGCTACCTTCATAACCTTGAACTATCCTTACTCTGTCAATTTCTATGAACTAGCTCATAAAGAGGTTCGTAGCTTGGCATCTTGCTCAGTAGCAGGAGTCAGAATCTCGACTGGATAATCTGCACCGCTCAACATTAGTTGAGTCACAACTGCATAAGCCTCGCTCCATGTCTGCTCAGTTGCAGGTGTCCACGCATTCTCTAAGTAGATGGACAATACTTTTAACAACGTACTGCCGACCATTGGATAATGTTCAGGCAACACTCCATACTGAACATGACGAGTGCCTAAACCCTTGAGCGCGTTAGACAAGACATCAGGGCGACGAAGATTGTCTACAACCAGGACGAGCGATTTGAAAAGTTGCTTGGCTTGCTTTCCCATGTGAGTATTAGCAAACAGTGGCTTGACTTCAGGATAGTCCGCAAACAAAGTTTTATAGAAGTGAGCCATAAACTCGGTTTCCTGGGCTTTAATCTGCAAAAAACTGGATTCCAACAATTCAATGTTTAAAGACATATATTCAGTTCCTCTTGTTTACTGTTTATAGTTTGCTAAATTCCTGTAAATCCCTTTATGAGCTAGCTCATAAAAGCGTTTAAACATCGGAAAAAGTTAGATTGGAGAAGAAAATGATCGGATTGCTTGATTAGGGGGGCTCAACAATGCAAATTACGATTGAACAATTGCGGCAAATTTCACTCTTTTCTGGACTCGATCTAGATCAGCTTGTCAAGTTGCGAACTCATACTGTGGTGAAACAGTACTTGCGGGAAGAAATTATTCTGCATGAAGGCGATCGCTTGCCTGCTAAACTCTTTGCTGTTCTGGGTGGCAGAATTGAAATCAAGAAAACTGCTGCTACAGGTAAAGAAACGATTTTGCGAATCTTACCTGCTGGAGAACTTTTTGCTGCACCTGCACTATTTGGCGATGGAGTGGCTCCGGCAACAGTGCTGGCTGAACAGGACTGTCAAATTCTCACGATTGAACGCACTACTCTACTAGAAATGATTCAGAACACTCCAGAATTGGCATTGCAGATTATTGCAGTCCTGACTGAGCGCCTCCAACTTCTGCATCAAATTGTGCATGGATTGGCTTCAGAGCGGGCGATCGTGCGGTTGGCGCAATTTATACAGGCGGCTGCGATCGCTGAAGGAACAGATGTAACGGAACATGGATTACAGTTGCGATCGCGTTTGCCCTACTACCAGATTGCTCGCACCATCGGAATTACCTATGAAGAATGTGTCCGACTGTTCAAGCAGATTCAAGTAAGTGTCACTTACCAGCGAGGCGGTAAAATTCTGGTGTTAGACCAAATGAAGTAAAATGCGATCGCCAATGGGCAAACGATGTGAGTACGCAAGGTAAAAAGTTTTGTGAGTCATATTTTGCTGAGTGATCTGCTATTTTGCTATTGCTTGAATTTAAGTGAATCTACAACTGATTCACAGGCTCTAAAATTAGCGCTGTTTCGACCGAGCAACACGCTGTCCATGAATGCTGACTGTGTAAGGGACAAGATAGGTTACAAGTCCAGCAAGCCAACGATTGCGGTTCATTTTTCCCTCTAGAACAGCTGCCCCATGATTCAGAATAAATAGGATTGTTCCAACGACTAAGGCAACACGAATTGCAGTTGGCTTCAATGAGGGGTCAGTCCAAGCTGCATAGAACTGATTGATCGTCTTCATCCTTGTAGGTTCCTAATATTCATAAGGTAGAAGAGACGGTGATTTCAAAAGGTTAATGTGCTGCTCAAGCACTGCGATCTTTGATTCACCTAAATTTTTGGTGGCTGTCTGGAGCCAGCCATCGCGTCTTGAGGCGTACGCTGTTAGCTTGTAATTGCCGCCGATACTCGCTGTGAAACTCAACCTTTCACTTTAATTAAATCGGCTGCTTTTTCGCCGATCATAATGGTGGGCGCGTTCGTATGCCCTGTGGTTAGCGTGGGCATAATGGATGCGTCAACGACACGCAACCCCTCAACCCCACGCACTCGTAATTCGGGGTCTACAACTGCCATTGAGTCAGTTCCCATTTTGCAAGTGCCAACTGGATGATACACCGTACCGCAGGTTTCCCGGATGTAGGCTTCGAGTGCTGCATCGCTAGTCACATCGGCACCCGGCGCGACTTCTTTGCCTCGAAACTCATCAAAGGTACTTGTATGAAACAATTTGCGGATTAATTTAACTCCCTCAATGAGCTTTTGGACATCAGATTGACTTTGCAGATAGTTCATCTGAATAATCGGTGTGTCTTTGGGGTCAAGCGATAGCGAAGCGCTGCTGCCAAAGGCAGGACGCAACTTAACACTGCCAATGTTTTGGGGGTGAGTCAAAGTGACTAGACCTGTAAATCCCAAACTAGAGTGAGCATAGCCAGGAGGTGCGAACAGAATGGGGCCGAAGATCAGTTCTAAATCTGGTGCAGTGTCTAGATTACCCTCGCTATGTAAAAACAATCCAGATTCAGCGATGCCATTACTAGTAATTGCAGTATGCAAATCCCCAGTTGCCTCGTATGACACAGGAACAACAACGTGGTCTTGGAGGTTTTGACCAACGCCTGGCAGATTAGCTACGAGTTCAATCCCCAAGGCTTGTAATTGTTCTGCATCCCCAATACCCGACAGCATTAGCAGTTTGGGCGAATCGAACGCGCCCGCACTTAAAATCACTTCGGAGTTGACCCTGGTTTGGTGCAGCGTTCTCTCGTGTAGATATTCCACCCCAACAGTGCGGGTGCCCTCAAACAACAATCGAGTTACTAACGCGCCTGTTATTGTTGTTAAATTGGGACGCTGGAAAATGGGCACTAGAAATGCCGCAGCAGCACTGTGTCTTTTCCCATCCTTGACTGTCAACTGAAAAAATCCCGCTCCTGACTGCTGCATTCCGTTGAAATCAGGATTGTGGTCATATCCGAGTGCCACCGCAGCGTCTACAAATCGCTGGGAGATTGCAGTAGGGGAAATGAAATCGGTAACACTCAACTCGCCATTAACAGCGTGGTATTTAGAGGCACCGCGTTGCTGGTTTTCAGATTTCTTGAAATAGGGCAACACATCTTGGTAACTCCAACCGGGATTACCTAATTCCTGCCAGTGGTCATAATCGTGAGGATTACCTCGGATATACATTAAGAAATTAATCGAACTGCTACCCCCCAAGACTTTGCCACGGGGACAGAAGATTTTGCGGTTATTTAAATATGGTTCTGGTTCCGAAAAATAGCCCCAGTCTACTTCAGTTCCTGGTAAATTTGTGCACTCTAACGGAATCTGAATCTCTGGTTTTGTATCTGGATTACCTGCTTCGAGTAATAACACAGTTGTATCAGGGTCTTCTGTCAAACGATTGGCAATTACACAGCCTGCCGAACCTGCACCAATCACAATGTAGTCATATTGAGTCATCAAATTCTCCTGTACTTTGCTGTTTTTTGGTAAATAAGATTGCTAGTACGACAAAAATTTTAAAAAACATTTTTCATGATTATTTTTGCCATCCCAAAATATTGATGAAAAATTTTCTAACTTTTAGAGCGTTAAAAGGTTGAGATAATGTTGTATAAACTTCTCCTGTATGCGTTTTCTCCACAAAATAGGTGACTCCCCGATAAATTAATTGATAAGCTATTCGTGGTGTGGAAACTTCCGCAGCCTCGATATTTGGGTCAACACGATAGGTTTGCCCACGATAAGTCAGGTTATAAGCAGAACCTTGATGTTCAACTGGTGTAAATGGTCGTGTTCCTCTTTTAGCTGCTTCTATTGAGTTATATTCGTAACTAAGACCGCGATAGTAAAGTTTCATTTTTTGCTCACAATTTATTTATTTTTACAGGTAATCACATACCTATTTGGTGTTTGCTTAATTGGTGCAGGTTTCATTCTGGGTTTAACTGTGGGATAGCAAGAGACATATACCGCAGAATTATCTGTCCAAGTGAGTAGATAAGATTTGTCGCTAAGTTTAGTTAATGCTGGTGGAATATTTGATGCAGTAGCCGCAGCTTTGAAGTTAACTTGAGAAAATGCAGCGATTCCTACAGCAGAAACGCCAACAAGCAAACTAATACTTGTTATCCAGGTTGTTGATAGTTTCATCCAAATTTCTCCTTACAAATTAAGCGTTTTGAGTTTCATTCAGTTTTCTATTCATTTGCTGGTGCTGTTGGTGAATTATTTCCTTACATTTGAGCAGAAAAGGCTTTTCACCATAGTTGTTACCCAGCTAGATAGGCATGTTCAAGCAAATCGAGGCGATTAAGTAGTTAGACAAAATTGAATTCAGTCATGAAGACGGGGAACAGAGATCAGTCTGGTTTATCTGTGATGGACGTTCGCGTAGCGTCTTGGAGAGAAGCTTCGCCGGCGATCGCTGCGATCGCTTCAAAAACTGTATGGGGACTTTTGAAAGTTTGCCGCGCTTCTGGTAGCTGGAGTGCTTCCATTGTTTTGACGTGTTCGCATTCGTCATCCCGAATATTCACGAATACATCGTAGAGATTATCCACTTTCGGGCGGCGAAATTTATGATCTGATGTAAACTGGGTTTCTTCAAACATATAAAGATCGCCATCGCGGTAGTAGTTAATTGCGACTTTGGGCGCTCTTTGAGCTTTCAGTTCTGCTTCATGGGCTTTCAAGTAGTCGTCATAGGTATGGTAGGCATGATTTTCAATCAGTTCCATTAGGTAGTAGGCATACTTGGGAAACAGCATATAGATTAGGACAACCACCCAGTAGTACGCCACTGCAATATGTTGAGCGACGAAGCGATCAATCCAGTAGCGATCGCCACCCATTGATTCCATAATTAACAGATGATGTAATTCGTTCCAGGTTTCGGCGAAATGAACTTTCAACAAGTCAGCTTTGCGCCAGTAACCCAGCGTCTCGTAAAGATGCAGCACCGAGAGATAAGAGAAATAAGGAACGCGAGCGATCGTTTCCAGGACATAAAACCGAGGGTAAGAACGATTTCCGTAGACGAAATCGACAATAAATACAAAAAAACTGACGATCGCTTGAATCAAAACTTTCATGGTGAATTCCTCTAAAATCAGAACACTTTCCTGATTTACCGATTCCGAGATTCGATAGATGTAGGTTTGGTTTAATGCGTCAACCCAATACCCATAAGGGTTAGCAATCGCTTAACCATCGTATAAATAATTAAGGTTAATGAACTTTACTTGAGGCTTCTACCTTTACTGCTTCAATAATCAGATTTGCTACTTCCGCAGAATGTGAAACCATTGAGGCATGGCTTGATGGTAATGAAATGACCGTTGCCCCGATACGCTTCGCCATAAAACGCTCTAGTTCTGGTGAAATCATGCGATCGTTATCAGATACTTGATACCACGAGGGCTTGGACTTCCAGGCTGGTTTGGTCACTTTCTCGTCAAAATTCTTGATTGCGATCGGCTTCTGTACAGCTGCCATCACACGTGCTTGAACAGCGTCAACATCCTGAGCAAATGCCTCTTGAAAAGTATCAGGATCAACTTGAAGGAACTGATTATTATAAACAGGACGGACATGAGAAGAACCAGATGGGGTGGGGAAACGCCCATTTAAGTCATTGAGGCTTTCTCCAGTATCGGGTGCATAAGCTGCAATGTACACCAATCCAATAACATTTGGTGCATTGGTTCCAGCAACTGTAATGACTGCACCTCCATAAGAATGACCGACGAGAATTGTCGGATCTGTCTGAACTGCAAGAACCTGCTCTACTACATCAACGTCGTTTGCAAGGGAGGTGAGCGGAATCTGCACTGCCGTAACGCGAAAGCCTTTGTCTTGCAGTAGTGGGATCACCTTGCTCCAACTTGAACTGTCAGCAAACGCTCCATGCACCAGCACGATATTATTAGCAGCCATTTTAGTCTCCTTCGTTTTATGTGAATGCTTCTGAGGTTTTGCAAATGCAATCAGTGGGGTAGTAATAAAACCTAAACCTATGAAAATTCCTACATTCAATAATCTTCGACGTGTAAATAAGTTATTCTTCATCAATCACTCCTCGCTTCGGTCTGAATGATCTTTGTTCTGAAATGAGGTTTGCAGATCCGCTTCTAGAAACCACAACCGCTTGTCTATCGCCCGTGAAATCTCAATAAAGAAAGCTTTCGAGATATTACTTATGCCAGTAGTTATTAGCAGCTGCGATCGTAGCGAACTCTGTTGCAACCGTCTGTCCAACTGCAATCAGCATCATGGCATCATTGCCATAAACATCTCGCAGTTGATTGCGTTTTTCTTCATCCGGCTGAGTCAATTTAATAATTAACCGTGACATTTTGACTGCCAATTGTCGCCCTTCTTCTGGTGTCTCAGTCAATAGTGAGTTATTAGGAACCAATGTAACTTCGGGTGGTCTTACAACAGGTGAATTGGTCAGGGCTATTACATTATCCATGTCAAAATTTCCTAAATTAATGTTTACTTGAGAACAATTTCGATTCCACGGCAACAACTAAGGCAAAAGCTTGAAGTTTATGAATCTAACT
Source organism: Nostoc sp. (assembly GCF_036917575.1). Lineage (GTDB taxonomy): Bacteria > Cyanobacteriota > Cyanobacteriia > Cyanobacteriales > Nostocaceae > Nostoc. Next base: position 11,759 of record NZ_JBALDC010000096.1, read on the forward strand.
TTTGCATTACTAGTAACAAAGATATTCACAGTTCATTCTTAATGAACTACTTCAGCTTTATTGACTACGGGTACTTTAGATTTAAGAGGAACTGGAGCATAAACAACATGCACGGAACAAAGAGCATGGTGAAACACATAATTACTCACGCTGCCTAAAATCAACTCATTCAAACCAGAATGTCCTCGACGACCTATTACAATTAAATCAGCGCCCCAAGTTTGAGCAAGTTCACAGATATTCCGGCTGGGATTGCCAGAATTTTGGGTGAATTCAGTACTCACCCCGGCATTGGTTGCTGACTCTGTATACGATCGCAATAACTTGAAACCCTCTTCTTCGTAAGTTTGCCACTGCTTCCAATAATCCTCTAGAAGTTCTCCATTCAATGGGTGGTATTCAAGAGTAAGCAGTGTAGGTGTTTGAGGGCTATCTTTTTCTTCACTAGATAAGATATGCAACAGCATCAGGCTTCCTTTGGTCGCCTTTGCTAGAGTAAGGGCTTCATCAAAAACAGCATTACCATTTGGGGAACGATCTATTGCAGCTAGAATCTTGCTAAACATAAAATCTCCTGAATCAAACAAATCAAAGAATTTTTAAACCATTAACGGCAGTCGGAACGCAGATACTCTTTTGGACTTGTGTTTAGCGTCTAGTAGAAAAAATCCAGCCTTTTGTCAATCGCCCTGAAACGAGACGTTTTTCTCAATGGACTCACGGCTTATATGCAGATGATTAGCAGGAAAATCAGGATCGGAATAGCCAACGGCTAAACCACAAATGATTAATAATTCCGGTGGAATGTTCAACTCGTTGCGGATGATTTCGGGATAATCCGCTAGCGAAACCTCTACGCAAGTGCCAATGCCACGAGCTGTTAAGCTTAATACCAGGGTTTGTAAATACATCCCCACACTTAAAGCATCGGCAACGCCCAAATCTTCGTGCATACAGACAATAGCAACCATTGGTGCGCCAAAAAATTCGTAATTACGCAGAACGGCTATATCTCTATTCGCTTTATCGTCACGAGTAATCCCCATCGCCCCGTAGACTTGCGCTCCCAGTTCCTGGCGGTAATGCTGGAAGGCGGAAGGCAGTGGAGAGACGTTAGGCTGCTGCTTGGCTTGGTTTAGCAAAGCTTCTTGCAAGCGATCGCGGCGATCGCCTTGGGCAAACACCAATTGCCACGGCTGGATGTTTGAATTCGACGGCGCGAGCTGCGCTAGAGTGAGGGCTTCATCGAGCAAAGCCCGTGGCACTCGTTGAGATAAGAATTTGCGTGTTGAGTGTCGGTCTTTAATAGTTTGGTCAAGATCAAACATATTTTATCAACCTCTATGAGAAATAAATGTCAATGCTCAACTGGGGTTAAAACGATCGAAACAATTTATATAACCTTTTCTGGTTCCTGAATCGTTTTCAATGCCCAGATGCCAATCCAAGAGCCGAATCCATCCACAATTAATGTCAGAATGGCTGTGATTTGGAATAGCAATCCCCAACCTGCAAAGGAAACTTGAGACACATGATCCGAACTAATCACGATCAAATGATTGTATATTCCAAAAAGGATTGATGCTGCCATTGAAAAGAGCAAGAGCCAGCTACCAATGCGGTAAAACTGTGTCCAAAGTAAAACGACTGCAATGATGGGAATCGCATAAATCACAATACCCACAAATAAACTCTGAAGTATTGAGAGGGGAACTGGGATTTCCACATGTGCTAAACCATGCAGTCCATGTACGATCGCATGGATGACCACGATCGCTGTTCCATATTGAGCAATTTTCATCTCTCTTCTCCCCTAAATTTTTAACTGGCATGAGCCACGGTGCTGTTAACCATCCATTCCAAAGGTCGAGGCTGAAAATTTAATTCGCGTTTTGCTTTAGCATTCGATGCGCCTCGCATCTGAGTACCATAATAAACAGCATCTGCACCACTAAGAAGCAAAGCATCCTCAACCGATACCTGCGGAGGTGGTGGAGCATTGAGCCATTGGGCATAAGCAGAAAGCCACTGGCGCACCGCTAAGGGTTGATCGTCTGTAATCAGGTAAATGCCAGGATTGCCTCGCTCTGCTGCTGCAACTGTAGCGATCGCTGCATCTTCAATATGAATCCATGACCATACGCCTTCCCCATTCCCAACGATTGGGAACTGTTGGTGTAGCACCTGTTGGGCAACATCGCCATCGGGGGCAAACCAGGTACCGGGCCCGTAAAGGAAGCCATAACGCAGAGCAATTCCTTCTAGGTTGGGCGTTTCAAGTAAGTGACGCTCGATTTCAGTGACTATGTGAGCATCTGCTGCAACCGCAGGCGAGGCATCAAAAGCTAGTGGCGTTTCTTCGTCTGCCAAACCTGCGCCGGGAATCGCCCAAAATGCGATTGACTGCCTCAGATAACGGCGAACGCCAGCCGCTTGCGCTGCCGCCAGCACATTGGCACCCCCTTCTCGACGGATGCGAGTGTTCAGGGCTGATGCTGCGCTCATCGACTCGTTAGTATAGGTTTTGGGCAGGGAAGTGAGTTGTTCAATCACCACTTCCGGCTGAGTGCGGGTGATGGCAGCTTTAACAGCATCTGCATCGAACACATCTGCGATCGCTAATTCTACGCCTTGTTCAGCTAAAGTTTGTGCTTTTTCTGAAGAACGTGTCAACGCAACTACTTCATGTCCTTGCGCTAGCAGTTGCGCGATTAAGGGACGACCGATTGCTCCCGTTGCGCCTGCAACAAAAATCTTCATTTGTGAACCTCCTGTTGAAATCTGTGAAATATTTGAGAATCGCTAGTTGTGAGAATACGAGTTAGCTCAAATTTAAAATGGCGATCGCCAGCCGACTGATAAACCTGAGTAATATGACTTTGAGTTCAGCCGTACCAAAGGTATTGGTTAAAACGACTCTAATATTTCAATTTCCCATTTTCGTTGCGGATTCCTTGAATTTTTATTCTATTAAAAACCGCGTCTGTTCGATTAATTTTGAAGCAGTTAGCCAATAATTCGTCACCTATAACCGCCGCGCTATAGCAACTGGCTTGGAAAGAAGCAGGAGAATTTCCACCCTTATCTACCAACAATCCATTTCGATTGTTGATTCCTCTTAAGATAATACCAGTTTTCTTTTCTCCACCATCTCTTTTTCTACAAATAGCAGAAAGTACATTTGATTTAAGACTTGTATTTCTGCAACTATTTTGAAAAGTACTAGGGGAACGGGCAAAAGCAGGATTTGCTACTGTCGCTGTTAGTAAAGTCAGACCGACAAGGGTAATAATACGAAAGTAAAACTGTTCAATATTAGTTGTAGTTGTTGCCATGTGTTTTATCTTTAGTAGATAGTAGGAACGCGTAGCATCACTTCAGCATTAGTGACGAAGGATTTCCCCACTTACCACTGAATACGAATTGATCCAGCGGTTTGCGTTGCCTTGGCGATAGGTCGCGTTCCTTGAGAGCATCTGGGAGTGTTATCGGATCGCCTCGATATCCGATCGCCATAGCCGTCCATGCTTCAAAACCCTCAGGTATGTCAAAGAGATCGCGTGCTTTGTCGGGAAGGATACCGATCATCTCATGGACACAAATTCCGCGTGCCGTTGCCTCTACCACAAGATTGCCACTAGCAAGCCCGAGGTCGTGAATAGCAGCCTTGTTCTCTTGGTTATTGCGAGTAAATCTGAGACTGGCAATGCCCAGAGCCAGAACCGGAGCGTTTTGCGCCCATATCTGGTTTGCTTCCACCAGACACGATAGGAGTTGTTGAAAATGGTCAGGGTTTTCCTTGGTGGCGACAAGATAGCTCCAGGGTTGCTCGTTGTAGGAAGATGCTGACCACCGCGCCGCCTCGAATAATGAACAGAGATCGGCTTGTGAAACCGGACGATCCTGGAAAGCATAAGGACTCCAGCGTTCTGCGAGTAATTCATGAATCGGATAGTCTGTTAACGCTTTCTTTTTAGACATAATCGCTCCTTCAGTTCTTGTACTCCCTAACTAGTCTTGATTGAATATGAAATGACTATACATTCAAGATTTGTCAAACATATAGCAGTTACCAGGTAGGTTAGGACATTAATTGATTGTAAAACCCCGACACCAAGTGACTTTCAAGCCTGTTTCTTGCTATAACCAATTTTAGATGTGAACATTCCCAGATAAGACAAAAGAGCATCGTTGGTTGCGTTAACATATATTGTTTATCTTGATGATGTGAAACTTGTCTTCTATATATCTATGGGTGTGAGCAAATCAATATTATGCAGCTAGTGATAAAAACTTTTTCCCCATCGTCGTAGTGCACAGGAGTCGATTCCTCTCACAGGCAATGGTTCAATCATTCATTGCCGCAGGTACGGGTGGCAGCGATCAAGGTGGGGACTTAAACCTCCAAATAGGAACCCTCAACATTAAAAACCAGGCAGAAGTGACCGTCAGCAGTTGGGGCACAGGCGATTGCTTAAGCTTTATTACATTGTTATTTGTAATACTATTAATTTTGACAATTTTGATATAAACTCTCTTAAATAAATAAAAAAACTCTGCTAAATGTAAAATATAAGAAATTTTGCTCTATTTATCTCATACAAATAATAGGTAAACAAACAATTTTATATAACTTGAAATTTTTATTGCAATACTTTTAAATTTATTCAAGTGAAGTAAATAATTCTGAAACTGAATAAAAATAATGAAGTCAATGAGAGATTTAAATTTGTTCAAATGGTCAAACATTGCCATTAGCAATGCAGTAATTTGCATTGCTAATTGTGCGATGTCTACGACGGGCTGCGCCTACGCTCAAATTGCTTCAGATACTACTCTACCCATTAATTCTAATATCCAAAAAATTGGCAACACTATAAAAATTGAAGGTGGAACTACTGCGGGAAGCAATTTATTCCACAGCTTTAGTGAGTTTTCTGTTCCCACTGGGAGTACAGCCGATTTTAACAATAGCCTGAATATTCAAAACATTATTAGTCGAGTTACAGGTAAATCGATATCTAATATTGATGGGTTAATCCGAGCTAACGGTACTGCCAATTTGTTCTTGATAAATCCCAATGGCATTATATTTGGTCAAAATGCACGGTTAGATATTGGCGGTTCGTTTGTTGCTAGCACTGCAAGTAGCTTGAAATTTGCTAATGGTTTTGAGTTTAGTGCTACAAATCCTCAGTCTGCACCCCTACTAAGTATTAATGTACCAATAGGTTTGCAATTCGAGGCAAATCCAGGAGCGATTCAGGTTAAGGGCGATGGTCAGGGTCTAAGGCTCACAGATGAATTAATTGACACAACGAATGCACTGCGAGTACCAGCGAATCAAACTTTAGCGTTGGTGGGTGGTGATATTTTTTTAGAAGGAGCAACACTGAAAACAGCAGGAGGAAGGATAGAGTTGGGCAGTGTAGGGGATAACAGTCTGGTTAGTCTCACACCGATAACTAAAGGTTTTTCCTTGAGCTACGATGGAGTCCAAAACTTTGGCAATATTCAACTATCGCAACTTTCAGCAGTAGATGCCAGTGGCGCAGGTAGTGGTGATATTCAAATACAGAGTCGGCGTGTTACCGTCAGCGATGGTTCAGCAATTGAGGCAAGTACTTTGGGAGCAGGAAAAGGTGGAAACTTGGTAGTCAATGCTACTGAGTCTGTAGAGTTAGTTGGCACTAATACTGATGGTCAATTTGCTAGTGGCTTGTATTCTTTAGATTACTCAGGTGCAACTGGAGATGCAGGGAACTTGACGATTAATAGCCAACGTTTGCTCGTGCAAGATGGTGCACAAGTGAGTGCTGACACATTTGGAGCAGGTAGGGGGGGTTCTTTAACTGTCAATGCACCAGATGTACAATTGATTGGTACTTCTGCTGATGGTCAGGTGAGCAGCGGCTTGTTTGCTCAAACTGAATCAACTGGAGATGCAGGAAACTTGACGATTAATAGTCAACATTTGCTCGTACAAGATGCCGCACAGGTGAGTGCTATCACATCTGGAGCGGGCAAGGGCGGTTCTTTAACTGTCAATGCACCAGATGTGCAAATCATTGGTATCTCTGCTGATGGTCAGGTGAGCAGTGGTCTATATACTCAAACCCAATCAACTGGAGATGCGGGAAACTTAACAATTAATAGCCAACATTTACTCGTGCAAGATGCCGCACAGGTGAGTGCTGGCACATTTGGAGCTGGTAAGGGGGGTTCTTTAACTGTCAATGCACCAGATGTGCAAATCATTGGTATCTCTGCTGATGGTCACGCTGGCAGTGTCTTGTCTGTAGATGCTATATCAACCGGAGATGCAGGTAACTTGACAATTAACAGCCAACACTTGCTTGTACAGGGTGGCGCAGTAGTTGGTGCTGGCACCTATGGTGCAGGTAAGGGGGGTTCTTTAACTGTCAATGCACCAGATGTGCAAATCATTGGTACCTTTGCAGATGGTTATCTTAGTCGCTTGTTTGCAGATACTCGATCAACCGGAGATGCAGGTAACTTGACGATTAATACCGATAAATTACTCGTGCAAGATGGCGCACAGGTGAGTGCTGGCACATATGGAACAGGCAAGGGGGGTTCTTTAATTGTCAGTGCCAAAGATATACAACTGATTGGTACTTCTCCTACTGGTCGGTTTCCCAGTGGCTTGTTTAGTCAAGCCACCCAATCAACATCAACTGGAGATGCAGGAAACTTGACGATTAATACCGATAAATTACTCGTGCAAGATGGTGCAGTAGTTAGTAGTAGCACAGATGGTGCAGGTAAGGGGGGTTCTTTAATTGTCAGTGCCAAAGATATACAACTGATTGGTACTTCTCCTACTGGTCAGTTTCCCAGTGGCTTGTTTGCAATTGCTCGCTCAACCGGAGATGCAGGAAACTTGACGATTAATACCGATAAATTACTCGTTCAAGATAGGGCGATAGTAAATGTAAGAAGCCAAGGCCAAGGAATTGCAGGTAATTTAACTATTAATGCTGGCTCTATTTTTTTAAACAACAACGCTGCTCTCAATGCTAATACCCAAGCGGTCAATACTAACCCGAATATTGAGCAAGCTACTATCAATCTACGCTCCAAAGACTTAATACTGCTTCGTGGCAGCAACATTACTACTAATGCGAATGGAGAAAATGTTATTGGTGGCAATATCAATATTGACACCGATGTTTTAGTTGCATTTGCCAATAGCGATATCAGTGCCAATTCTACTGACTTTCGGGGCGGGAATGTGAAAATCAACACTACTGGGATATTTGGCACTCAATTCCGTGATGCACCGACCCTAGACAGCGATATCACTGCCACAGGCAAAAATCAGCAGTTGAATGGTACAGTGCAAGTCAACACAGTCTTAAATCCCAACAACGGATTAGTACAATTGCCAGCCGATTTTGTAGATCGGTCTGGTTTGATTGCTCAAGGTTGTCCTGCAAATAAAGGTAATTCGTTTACCATCACCGGACGCGGCGGTTTACCACCTCTACCAACCCAAGCGCTTCGCACTAATCAAACTGCAACTGTTAATTGGGTGACATTGAATCCTCAAGAACAAAGGAATACAAGTGTAAGGGAGAATTCACACTTAGGGAGGAGAAAAAGCCCTAAATTAGAAGTTCCGCAAATCAGCCCGACTATTGTGGAAGCTACTAGTTGGGTAATTAACAAGTCTGGCACAGTGGAGCTAACAGCCTTTGCACCTCTACCTACTCATATCAATACTTTTAATTCTGCGATCGCTTCCGGCGGGGATTTACCCATCGTAGCTTGTCCATCTCAAGCCGCCGTTATTCAAAAATAATGCAAGTTGCTTTTTCCTGGACTCAAGTGTAGGAAAAGCTCAAATAATTATTCACTAATAAATGGGGCTTTAGAATTCAGAATTATCCTTTAAAGGCTATTGCTTATAGCTTTTTTTGATAATCTTAATAATACCATTTATTATATTGATTTTTGACAGCGCTTATAGACTGAGAAGCGGTAGTAACATCACCATTTACAGTAATAGCTCGTTTAACCAACTTTCAAGTTGTAAATGCAAGGAATAACCAAAAACTTTTTTTCTCCGATCAAGAAAGAATAGTAGTGAAAAAGCACGATTATAAGCAGAAATCGCGCAATTCCAATCACCCCAGAGATGATAAGTTCTACCATATTCAGCCCAAATGTAAGCTTCTAATTGTCCGAAAAGTAGCGCCATCTCAAAATTATCAATTGCCTCTTCGTATTGCCCTAAGTCACGTAAGGTAATGCCTCGATTAATCCAAGCTCGAACATAGCTAGGATTTAAATCAATTGCCCGATCGTAGTCAGCGATCGCTGCTGCTAAATTTCCACAAACAACATAATAATTTGCTCTATTGTTATAAGCACCCGCTAATCTTGGATTAAGTTGTAGAGCAGTTTGATAGTCACAAAAAGCTTTTTGTTTTTCACCAATCTGAAAATAAATTAGCCCCCGGTTGTTAAAATCAATTGCGTTATTAGAATTGTAGTCAATTAGTTGGCAAAACAATGCGATCGCCTTACTATATTGTCCTTGTTGAGCCAATTTCAAAGCACTAGAGCGTAAATATTTTTCATCAAAGACTAATTCGCTACTTCTTTTTGTACCATCCTCCAGGGCATTAGTTGTAGTACTGTTCACGAATTCACGAGAATTATTTTGCTTAATTCTAGAAGCTATTGACATATACTGTTTATCTTGATGATGTAAAACTTTACTTCTATATCTTTATGGGTGTAAACAAATCAATATTATGCAGATAGTGATAAAAAATCAAACGGCTTGATTCAAGAAAATTTTTAAAATTAACAGTCGAATTTTGTCAAAATATTAAAAAAAGCATATTATTGCACAATACCAACTAAAAGTATGATAAAGCGTATTTCAAGTTGATTGAGTACACAATCTAGGTCTGGTAGCGAGGCCTTAAGCGCCTTTTACTCCTAAATTCTGCTGTAATTGCATCTGACAATTGATGGGGAGCATCCCACTTTGGCGGATATACCTTTTCTGGGAGAATGTATGAGAATACACAAGCCGTCCGTCTAAAGCATGAACCCGGAAAAA
>NZ_JBALDC010000097.1:0-106047 GCF_036917575.1 Nostoc sp.
GCAGTTGTGAATGACACCATCAGCGGAAGTGCTTACAATGATGATTTGTTTGGTGGTTTAGGTAACGATAGCCTGGTAGGTAATAGCGGTAATGACCGTTTGTTTGGGGAACAAGGAGATGACAAGTTATTAGGTGGTGCTGGAAGTGATAGCTTGTATGGCGGTGCAGGTAACGATCAATTTGTTTTAGAGAACTTTGATGGTTATGGTGGTAGTAAAGACCAAGACATCGTAACAGATTTTCAGAAGGGAGCAGACAAAATTGATCTTAGAACTATTGGTATTAGTGACTTCAACACTATCTCACTTCTGACAAGTGAGGATGTAGATACTAATGCGATAATTAGCACCCGCAATAGCCTCTATAACGGCGATTATTATTATCGACTCAAAATCGATGGCATTAGCAAAAGTCAATTGCAAGCTAGTGATTTCATTTTCAACAGTGCAGTTGTGAATGACACCATCAGCGGAAGTGCTTACAATGATGATTTGTTTGGTGGTTTAGGTAACGATAGCCTGGTAGGTAATAGCGGTAATGATCGTTTATTTGGTGAACAGGGAGATGACAAGTTATCTGGTGGTTTGGGTGATGATACCTTGTACGGTGGTACAGGGAATGATACCTATTCTTTTGTAGCTAATACAGCTTTAGGAACCGACACAATTATAGAAACCACAACAGGTGGTACTGACACTATTAACTTTAGCGGTACTACAGTTGCCGTCAACGTAAATCTAGGTGTAACTACCTCGCAAACGATTAATAGCAATCTCAAAGTTATTCTCTCTGCCAACAACGTAATCGAAAATGCAACGGGTGGCACAGGCAACGACAGCCTTATTGGTAATACACTGAATAATACTCTAATTGGCGGTAACGGAAATGACCGACTCCAAGGGTTAGCAGGAAATGATACCTATTCTTTTGTAGCTAATACAGCTTTAGGAACCGACACAATTATAGAAACCACAGCAGGTGGTACTGATACTCTTAACTTTAGCGGTACTACAGTTGCCGTCAACGTAAATCTAGGTGTAACCACATCACAAACAGTTAATAACAATCTCAAACTCATTCTCTCTGCCAATAACGTGATCGAAAACGCAACAGGTGGCACAGGTAATGACTTTCTCATTGGTAATACACTGAATAACACTCTGATTGGCGGTAACGGAAATGACACTCTCCAGGGAGGAAATGGTGATGATCAACTCTTGGGAGGACTGGGCAATGATATTCTCACTGGTGGAACTGGGAAGGATAAATATCTGTTCCAAAGTAACGCGGTTTTTAGCACAAGCTTAGGTGTTGATAACATCACTCAGTTTGAAGCGGGACAAGACCAAATTGTGCTGAGTAAAACCACCTTCAATACTGTTACTAATACTGTAGGACAAACTTTAACTGACTTTGCAGTTGTTACTAACAATCAATCTGTCAATGCTAGTAATGCACATATTGTCTTCAGTCAAAGTAGTGGCAGCCTATTCTATAATCTGGATGGAAATCTTCTGGGCACTGGAACAGTATTTGAGTTTGCCCGTTTAGGAAATTCTGGTATAACTCTTAATAGTAGCAATTTCAGTCTAATTGCTTAGAACACCAATTCAGTAATCTTGGAATAACCTTTCCCCCAACCCCTCTCCAAAGCGGAAAGGGGCTAAGAGGATGTCTGAGAAGTATTAAATATTTCGTCCGATCCCCCCTAGCCCCCTTTGAAAAGGGGGGAAAACTTCTAAAAGTCCCCCTTTTTAAGGGGGATTTAGGGGGATCTACAAGTCTCGAATACAACACTAAAAAGTTTTCAGACATCCTCTAAGAGTTAGGTTTTACGTTGGTTTTTATAGATGAGGTGAAAAGTCACAATCATACTAATTAAATGCAAAACAGCTTACTAACTAAGTAAAAAAAGATTGTATTTGGGCGATCGCAACTTCAAATTTAGCATTAGGTTTTGTTAAATGAAGTCATCAGGGTGCATTAAAGTAAAAAATATTGCTCTACTAACTACCTTTTTCTATGACACCCTCCGCAAACCAAGTTTATCCCGTTATTTGGCACAACAACGCAGTGTCACTAATAGACCAAACGCGCTTACCCAACGAATATACATTTGTAGAAATTCACCGCAGTGAAGATATGGCGCGGGCGATTAAAACCATGATTGTCCGAGGTGCGCCGGCAATTGGTGTGGCTGCGGCTTATGGAATGTATCTTGGTGCGAGGGAAATAGAAACAAGCGATCGCCACGAATTTTTGCAACACTTAGAGAAAGTAGCCCAATTGTTGCGTTCTACTCGTCCAACGGCAGTAAATTTATTTTGGGCAATTAGCCGGATGATCAAAACTGCCTACGAAACTCTGGGAACGGTAGAAGACATCAAGCAAATCCTTTTGCAAACAGCCCAAGCAATTAATGCTGAAGATTTACAAACTTGTCAGGCAATCGGCGACAATGGTTTAGCAGTTTTACCGTCTACCCCAGAAAAGCTGACGCTGCTTACTCACTGCAACGCTGGGGCATTAGCTACTGCTGGTTATGGTACAGCCTTGGGTGTTGTGCGTTCTGCATGGAGAGAAGGACGTTTAGAACGGCTTTTTGCTGACGAAACCCGTCCTCGCTTACAAGGTGCAAAACTCACTGCTTGGGAATGTGTGCAAGAAGGTATTCCAGTGACATTAATTACTGATAATATGGCAGCCCATTGTATGAAACAGGGTTTAATTCATGCTGTAGTTGTGGGTGCCGATCGCATTGCTGCTAATGGTGATACTGCCAATAAAATTGGTACATATAGTGTTGCGATCGCCGCTAAAGCACATAATATCCCGTTTTTTGTGGCTGCACCCCTTTCCACCGTTGATTTTGAATTACCTGACGGCAGCAAAATTCCCATTGAAAAACGCGAATCAACAGAAATTTATCAAGTTGGTGATACCATTCTCACACCTGCGGGTGTAGATTTTTACAACCCAGCTTTTGATGTGACTCCGGCTGAGTTGATTACAGCCATCATTACAGAGAATGGAGCGATCGCACCTCATAAATTAGTAAAATCACAACTAAAGCAAGTAGTGTAAATCATTAAGGGACTTTACCGCTAAGGGGAAAAGGGGAAAGGGTAAGGGGTAAAGGGAAAGAATTAAAAACTTTTCCCTACGGGTATAAAGCCCCTCTTTTTAAAGATGGAGAGCAAAAAAGAAGATTTTTGAGACACGCAGTACAATAAAAATCAGCGTCCATACTTGAAACCCCTGCTTTGAAGTATGGGGTTCCTTTTCCCCTTTCCCCTTTCCCCCTTCCCCCTTCCCCCTCTTCTTCATTGCATTACTAAACTACCTTGTGCTTCTTCCTCTAATTCATAACCATTAGCTAGTTTTTCTATTGCTTGGTCAATCATTGCCAAACCTTGATCTACCCTTTCAACTACACTTAACTGTCCTCGGAGTTCAGCAGCACCAACGAAACCTTTAGCATACCAAGTCATGTGCTTACGGGCTTGACGCACACCGCGATCGCCTTTATATTCCCATAAGGCTTGTAAATGATCTCTTGCACATTCCAAACGCCCAATCGGTGTAGGTGGCGGTAATATCTCCCCAGTTTTCAGAAAGTGATCAATTTCTCCCACTAAAAACGGATAACCCAAAGTTCCACGGGAACACATTACACCATCAGCGCCAGTTTGCTCTAAACATTTCACTGCTGCTTCAACAGAAAAAATATCTCCATTCCCAATCACTGGGATAGAAAGCACTTCTTTTACACGGGTAATCCATTCCCAACGGGCATTGCCATTGTATCCTTGAGCGCGGGTGCGTCCATGTACTGTGATCATTTTTGCCCCTGCATCTTCCATCCGCTTGGCAAAGTCGAGAATAGTAATTTCGTTGTCATTCCAGCCAATACGGGTTTTTACTGTCACAGGGACATCAACAGCTTTTACCACTTCGCGCACAATTGCTTCTGCTACTTCTGGTTGCCGCAACAAGGAAGAACCACCACCATTTTTAGTGATTTTATTTACCGGACAACCCATATTAATATCAACAGTATCAGCACCTTCGGCAACTGCCTTGATTGCTGCTTCTGCCAGAAAATCTGGACGACAATCAAATAGTTGAACGCTAATCGGGCGTTCATTTGGATCTACCTCCATGATTTTGGGTAACTGCTTGACATAATGCAACCCCGTAGCATTCACCATTTCGGTATACATCATTGAATCTGGGGCATAGCGACGTACAAGACGGCGAAACACCATATCTGTGACTCCAGATAGAGGCGACTGGAGAACCCGACTTTTTACCTCAAATGAGCCAATCTTTAAGGGTTGGGAGAGCCTAGCTTGAAGAGTGGGAGACAGAGAAATCATAGAAAAAATTAAAAATTGTGGGAACCGAAGATAGCTAAGATATTTAGAGATACTATTTATTTTCGTTGATGTATCTTGACTTAGAGGCTATTTTTGCAGCTTATCGAGCCTGTTCAACTTCCAAATCCAACGCCTGTAAGATTTGTTTGGCTGTCAAACCCAATACCAATAATTAAGATAAAGTTGTTGTCTTCCACAACGACAACTCAATACCTACAAGCAGCCCATGTTATAGATCCTAGCACGACATTTTTAACTTCTCAGACATCCTCTTACACAGACAAGTATCTAATCAAACTAAGATTTGCCCGACTTAAAGGGTTTCCTTTAAACTTGAATTAATCTCTGAATTTTTCCTTCCTAGAAACGGATAAATGAACAGATAAACACCACTGACTGCTAATGTTGACATAAAAAACAAAAAGGACATTTCAATCAGATCGTGAATCCAGGGAGCAAACCATCCCAGCAATCCTCGATACTCTAAAAAATCGGTGGAGTTAAAGCCATACTTTACTAATTTGCCGTTATGAGCATCGATATACCACTCAAACAAACGTTTTTGATTTTCAAATCGATAAACGCCTAGAGTTGGTAGATAGGCAATTTCATCAATGTCTTCTAGCCTATTAATTCCCTCTGGGTGCAGAGAGATGAATGCTTGCGAAGCTTGTTCTAGAGAAAGTAAAGACTTAGTATTTTTTGCAACAGTTTGAGTGGGTGGTTTTCCATCAACTGTCGGTAAGCCAGAGCTAAAGACAGATGGAAGGGCAATTATTTCAATTAGGTAAATTGCAATAACCATAGCAAAGTAAAGTCCAACCCATCGATGAATTGTTCTTGACCATCTTGATAGAAACTGTTTAATTTTCATCATGCCTCCTGACTTTAACTGAAAATTCCGTTCCTCCCTTCAAATTTAATGTTGATGACTGATAACCATTAACAGGGTTTTGCAAAAAATCAACATAATCTTTAAGCGACTCCTTGAAGGTATTAACATTATCGGAAATAACGACCCCGCCAGGTCGAATTAACGGATCTAGAATTTTTAACACATCCAAGGCTAAATGAGTCCAGCCATCAATCAACACCAAATCAACTGTTTGATTAAAGGTTTTTAGTGTTTTTAAAGCATCACCTTCTTGAATATCTACATAGGTTTCTAATCTGGCTTCGGCAATATTTTTTCTGGCTTGCACAACTTTCTCATGCACAATTTCAGTGCCAATAACAATGCCGCCACCATTATCCCTCACGGCAGTCGCTAGATATATGGTGGAAATTCCAAATGAAGTACCAAACTCAACAATAGTTTTGGCATTAATTGCACGAGCTATTAAATATAAGAATTCTCCTTGGTCTGCTTCAATGGGAATATATTTATCTTTGTAAAATTCAGTTTTTGTCTGATCCCATTTAATGCCCTTACCCAAAAATAAGCCTGGAAGCTTTGGCAAGTAGTGGAGAATTAATTTAGGAAATTGCTTATTAGCTTCTGCGTGCAGTCGATTTAAAACAGTTTTAACTTTTTCGTCGTTGAGTGCACTTGGTTTGGATAGCTTGCTCATGGTTATCAATAATTTCTCAGATTATTTCAAAGTAAACATTCTGTACTCTTTGGATACTTTGCCTGTTTGTAGCTTGTCTACGTTCTCAACGATCGCAATTAAATCACCGCTAGCGTCTCAAACTTGTATTGTTGTGGTTGCCCTGCCAAAGTAGTTGCATTCTGCGCTATCATTGATTGACAAGCAACGGCGATCGCACTACTGGTAATTAGCAAAGCACTGAATAAAAATGGTTTCATTGTAATTATCTGGTTAATGATTAATAACTAATAGAATGTTTGAGCAGCATCAATGATGGTGAAGGATTTACATACACATCAGCCTGATGACAGGGGTAAAACTTTGGTTTCAATAATCAAACCGGCATTGCGAAAATAGGGCAGTTTGGCAATCCAGGGAATCCATCGCAGGGCATTAAGTCGATGGGGATAACGATAATTTTCCTGCACTAATGAAACCACCTGGGCGATCGCTAATCCCATTCCATCGATATCACCTTCATTTTTGACAAACCATTGCATTGGCGCACCTAGTTTTTCTAACCATTTAGCGGCTTTTCCTTTACTCGCACCTCCCACGACATCAAACATGAACGTGGCATTGGGAAACCTCTGACGCAATTGATTAATTAATTGCTGCACTTGCTCAACGCTAAAGTACATGAGCAATCCTTCGGCAATAATTAATAGATGCTCGGATGGGCAATCTGGTAACTCATCCATCCAGCCAAAATTTAAGGCAGAACGGCTGATGAAACGATGCTGTTGTGTTTCACTATCGAACTGACGACGCAGATTTGTGACTTCAGGTAAATCTAGATCGATCCAACATTTGCAACCTCGCCCAACTCGGTAATAACGAGTGGATAATCCAGCACCGAGTTCGACCACAACGGCATCAGCATAACTGGCAATGTGTCGCCGAGCAACTTGATCAAACGCATTTGCCCGTACTACCCAACTGAGTTGAGAAAGCGGTTGATAAAAGCAATCGAGATCGCTGTCCCAAGCGATCGCTTGCCACCATTCAAACACTTTCGGATCGCGAAACAACGCACCGACCTCGCGTTGATGTTCATCCACCCGCGCGCGGGTAGTCATCAGCATAGTACGCGGAACACCTGTGAGTTTTGTCGAAAATTCAGTCATAGCAGTTTTAGCGAATGGTGAACGATGTTGAAACTTCTTCTAACTATCCTCCCGATGTGATTGGTAGGAAGAAATCTGGCTGCTTTTCTCTCCAAGGCATCGAAGGGTTCTGTGAAATTAAAACTGCACCGAAACCGAGCCAATCACCGTGAATGGTTCGCCAAAATTATTGCCTCCGCTTCGCAGATTCGATACACTTTCGATGTAATTGACATCAGTAAGATTTTTGAAGTTGAGACCAAATCGCCAATTATTACGCCGATAAAAAACTGCTGCATTGGTAATGAAATAACTATCTGCCTGATAGCTATTAGCTAAATCCCCCTGTCTTTCACCAACATAATTAAATCCAACTCCCACCCCTAAACCCTGCAAATTACCGCGCCGAATTTCATAAGTTGTCCATAAACTGGCACTATGTTCGGGAACACCATATAACCTATTGCTAACCAATTCGGGATTGGTATCAGTAGCGACTTCAGCATCAATGTAAGCGTAGTTAGCAATGATCTTCCATCCCGGCAATATTTCTCCGGCGACATCGAATTCAACCCCACGACTGCGCTGTTCTCCAGATGCGATAGATGCAAGCGGGAAGTTGGGGTCGGTAACTGCCACATTTTGTTTGGTAATGTCAAAATATGCCAACGTGGCAAACACTTTATCGTCTAGCAACTCTGTTTTAACACCAAACTCATACCCCTTACCCCGTTCTGGTTCCAGAGGTTGACCCGTTTCTGTATTTGTCGTATTGGGAGTGAAGGATTCTGAGTAACTAGCGTACAAGGATATAGCTTTACTCGGTTGGTAAAGAATCCCCACACGCGGGGTGAAAGCATGATCATTTTCAGTCGTCTCACCCGGTTGTGTCACCTGCCCTGGCAGATTGACTGTTTTTGATTCTATGGTGTCATAGCGGATGCCTGCTAACAACTTTAAATTCTCGAACAGCGAAATCTGATCTTGCAGATAGAATCCCCAGCGATTGGATGTTGTATCAGTGCCGCCAAAGGGTGGTAATGTATCCTCTCTGGGTTTTGCCACCCCGTAAACTGGATTAAAAAGATTCAATGCTTGGGGAGTAAAATCAAGTACTGTGAAAGTGTTTGTAGCACTATGAATGTAGTCTGCACCAAATAAAAGAGTGTGATTGATAGAACCCGTAGCAAACTCACCCACGACGTTAGCTTGCAGGGTATAGTTATCGTCCTGTCCTTCTTGGGAGGCCAAGAAGCGATTTACCGTATCTGTTGCCTCGTCAAAAGAAAGGGGAAGGGCAACAACATTGAAATTGTAGTCATAGGAGGAATAGCGAAAAGCATTGCGAAATTTCCAATTTTGACTGAAGCGATGTTCCAAGTTATAGCCAACATTTATATATTCATTTGTCACTGCGTCACTGGGTTCGGTAGCAATGCGATCGCGTGGAACATCAGCAATTCTGTTGCCACTAGCTGGGATACCAAAATCAGCAGGACGATTATTGTCGAGATATTCCAGCGAAATTCCTAAATCGGTGCGATCGTCTATTTTCCAGGTAAGTGTAGGCGCAATGAAGATTCGCCGGTCTTCTTGGTCAAAGTTGCTAAAGCTGTCCAATCTCTGGTACAACCCATTCAGGCGGTAGAGTACTTTACCATCAGTGCTTAAGGGACCAGAAAAGTCAAAGCGGGGTCGGACAAAACCCCGGCTTCCCACTTGTAATTCTGTTTCGTAAAATGGCTGGGACAAGGGCTGCTTGGACACCGCGTTAATCAATCCTCCGGGTTCAATCGCACCATACAAGATGGATGCCGGACCCTTGAGTACTTCAATCCGCTCTAAATTCGCTACTTCTAAAGGCGCTTGAACAACGCCATACCGTCTAAATCCATCGCGCAAAATCGGGGCATCAGTAAATCCTCGAATGCTGAAATCCGCACCTGCCCTGTTGCTTGCACTTCCTTGATAAGTGACACCACTGACATTGCGGAGCGCTTCTTCTATGCGTGTGACTTGCTGATCTCGAATTATCTCTTGAGGAACTACCTGAATTGAGAATGGAATATCCCGGATAGGGGTATTAGTTCCAGTGGCAGTGGAGGCATTTGGTACACGATACTCGTCTTGCTCCCCCGTCACCACCAATTCAATCGGTTCATCAGTTTGTAAGTTAGGTGGTTGCTCTGGCTTAGTTTGAGTTCTCGGCTGTTGTTGTATTGGCGGTTGCTGTGGCGTATGTGCCGAAGATGTAACTGCTGTCAACCCGAAAATTAGACCTTCATCACTATCAAACAACTCAACAGTAGGTAAACCCGCCTCACCCGTTACCGTTACCCGGATAGTATTGGCATCCAGATTTACTACCGTTATCTCACTAAGACCAGTAATTGGCTTATCCGAACGGAATGTGAATGCTTCGCCTGATGAAAGGCGCAGTTGAGCATTGGGAATGTCAGTAATAAAACTATTGTTAGCACTGCGATTCAGTAGTTGCAATTGTTGACCCTTGGATGTTTGTAAAATAATTTCCACACCTTTAGAAGTAGGATTTGCTTTGACTCCTGTCACTTGTACTAGTTTTTGGGAAGGTGCTGTTTTTGGTGTTGGCGACTGCACTAGCACTTCAGCACTGGTGTTCGGAAGTTTTACTTTCTCTAGTCGTGGAATTTCTCTAATCGTCCTGGAATTGAGTAGTACTTTCGCGAACGCAGATTCATTTTGTATCTGTTGAGAAGATACTTGTTGAGCAGTTGCACTTCTGGCAACGCAAAACCAAATAGAGCTTGTGACCAAAAGAATCTTTAATATTTGCTTCAATACCATTTGCCACCCCTACACCTACTTTCTACTTGCTATTCCTCTCAACAAAGCAACAAATAGCTTTTGCTTCTTGAGATTCTTAGTCAACTACCTTAGAATAAACATTACAGGAGATGACTAAATAATTGCAAACAATTGTCAGAATTTATTTACAAATAGAGATGACAGAGAGCAGGATTTTACTTTCACGCCTGTGATTTCAGTTACCTTTTTGTTTAAGTTAATTGAAATATATCTTAAAAGTTAGGACTGACACATACTCTACGATTCTTTGCGTTGGCGGAGCCTTTCGCACAGAAGACGGTTCGATAAATTAAGCTTTTGGCAATTTCTGTGTAAGTCCTAAAAGTGTAAAACTATTAATAAGATTTATTTTCAATTCACTAAATCTATAAAAGCTAATTTTGATAAAAATTAGTAAGCCGACGGCAAATCAGCAGTCGGCATGGTAAATTCATAATGTTTCAGTTGCAATTTAGCTGTGAGTTGCACTTTGAGGAGGACGCGAGACAACTTTTTTGGCTAAACCCAAAGTCTGCAAAACTAGGATACTCCACCAAGTAATATCAATCTCCCACCAAGACAACCCAGATTTCGCCATGTGTGGATAAGTATGATGGTTGTTGTGCCATCCTTCTCCGTATGTGACGAGGGATACCCACCAAAGATTACGAGCACCATCATTGGCATCAAAGGTGCGATAACCCCATAGGTGTGATGCTGAGTTCACAAACCAGGTTGAGTGCCAAAGCAAGACACACCTGAGAAATACTCCGTAAATCACAAAAGACCATCCTCCTAAAGCATATAGCAGTAGCCCGAAGGGTATTTGCAACAATAAGAAGTAGCGATCCAACCAACAATAAAAGGGTTGTCTTGCTAAGTCAGGGGCATATTTTTTATAGGTTTCATAGTCAAAAAATTCTGGGCGCGGGTAGAAAATCCATAATATATGGCTCCACCAAAATCCTCTTTGGGCAGAATAGGGGTCTAAATTGATATCTTCTGTGTGGGCGTGATGCTGGCGGTGTCCACCTACCCAAAAAATTGGTCCCCCTTGCAAAGCCAGCGCTCCAATGAGGGCGATCGCATACTCTAACCACTTAGGAACCTGGAAACTCCGATGGCTCAGTAGTCGGTGATATCCCAAGCAAATACCAATACTCCCGAATAACCAGTGGAGAAACACTAGCAAACCTAATGCTGGCCAGGAGAAAAACCAAGGAGCCAGAAGTGCTAAAGCATGAAATGTAGCAAAAAATACTACATTTGTCCAACTGAGTTGAGGTGAGTTGCCTCTCTCAGGGGCGATCGCCCCAAAATTTGCGGTCATAAAAATTCCTGTTGATGGATGATCAAGTGATTGACTTTTTATTGGGCATAATCCGACTAAGGATTTATCCACCCTCTCACCAGTTAGTTACAGTAAACCAGCGCGGTCTTCTTTTTTGGGAGAAGAAGAGACGCCAAGACCAATGGGGGTTTATTCCATTAGTGACTGGCGTTAGCGCCAAAGGAGCGTCACTCATCAGGTAGAGTAAAGCAAGTATCACTTACATTTGTTATGCTAGCAGAACTCTGATACCCCTGCAAGTGCCACTTGCATTTTTCTATGTCATCTCAACTCATTTCCACTCGTCAACGCCTGATTCAAGCTGCACTTGAGTTATTTTCTGCTCAGGGAGTTAGCGCTACCACAACCCGCCAAATTGCTGAAAAAGCCGAAGTCAACGAAGTGACTCTATTTCGGAATTTTGGCAATAAGCATGGATTACTTTTAGCTGTACTGGAAGAGTCCGCAGCCTTCAAAGATTTAGGTGAATCGCTGGTGCGGCGGGCAACACCTCCTGGCAATGTTTACCAAGCTCTTAAAGATTATGCAAGTGATAGCTTACATGCATTAGAACGAGTACCAGAGTTTGTCCGATCTGTGGTAGGTGAAGCCGACCAATTCCCGGCAGAAAATCGCCGCGCACTAGGCAGGGGAGTAACTGAGGCAAACCGTTATGTAGCTCAGTATTTAGCTACTGTAATCCAGCAAGGACACTTAAATACCTATTTACCCGCAGAAAAATTAGCAAGTTTGCTGAATGGGATGATTTTGGGATATGCAGTAATTGAGTTCACCAGCGAATTTCACGAACTTTGGGAGGATCGGAATGATTTTCTCGAAAATTTGGTGGAGTTGTTTTTGCATGGAGCCATGTCACCTTCAGCAGAATCAGCAATTAATTCTTTACAAGGAGGATTCACCACCACAGAAATAACTGATTTACCAGCTAGTTTAGTTCACGAAATTCTGCAACAAGCCAGGAAATTTGGAGTACGAGATTATGCCTTGGCTTACGTATTATTTGGGGCTGGGTTATCCGCTACAGAAATCACTAGCTTGCAGCGATCGCACCAAATCTACGATAGTCAAGGGCACTTCCTACAAATTACAATCCCCGGATTTGTGCGTCAAGTCCCTGTGAATCAGTGGATTTTGGGCAAACGCTACGGCTCTTTTACTAATAATCCCTTAATCAAATGGCTGAAAAGTCGTAAAGATGCTCAAACAGCGATGTTTCTGAATGAAACAAACACACCCATGTCAGAATCAGAGCTTCAGGTACGTTGGCAAGCATGGAGTGAAGCACTATTAACTCCCCAAGGACAAACGCCAGCAATTGCCCAAGCACAACAAACTTGGCGGGTAGAAATGTTAATGCGAGGGATTACCTTAGAAAACCTGAGTATTTTCACAGCTTGCGATCGCACCCAATTACAACTTTATGTCCGCCGAGCCAAAGAAAAAGCCGCCCTAGAGCAAGCCACCCGTTTGGATCATAAGCCAGGATAGGGGGTGGGGAGATAAGAGACTTTCAAATAAAAATAATCAATCGCTTTGGAGAGGAAGAAGAGCAGGGAAGGCAGAGGGAGAAGAAATCTAATAGTCGTATTTAAGTAGAACGATGTGAAGAAACCAAACTATATTAAGAAAAATTAAATAGACTTAAACCCTCTTCCCTTCTGCCTCCTGCCTTCTCCCTTGGCGCTAGCCTCTCCCTTTGGGAGAAGGGGAGACGCTAAAAGCGATCTGCCTCCTGCCTTGTTTCTTGAGCGATCGTCAGCATGATGCAGTTAAACAATTAAGGTAAAACAACAGAGGTTTCTTTACCATTGTTGTTTGCACTATTCAAGGTTGTAGCTATACTCTCAGATGGGGATTGGGTGTTGCTTGAACGGCGTGATAATTTCTTGCGTGGTTTGCCTCCCGCCTGGATATATTGCAAACTGTTTTTGCCATAATGGGTTGCCACACTCATTAACATCTTTTCAGAGTAGCCGCCCAATTCTTGTTCAATTAGAGAGAGACGACCTGCCATTTCATCTATGCTAGAGAGTAAAGTGTTGTATGTTGATAGCTGGGTTTGCAAGTTTTGGATGCGCCTGTCGTAGTCTGTCAAATTTAATCCGTTGCCAAATTCTAGCGTCGGACTAATTGATCGCATTCCTGCAATTCGACGAAGAGCCTTTTCTAGAGTCGGTGAACTGCGTTTTAATCGTGCCATAAAATGCGCTCCTGAAAGAAGTTATGGGATTACTTCATGTACTCTAGCCAATGCAACAATAAACTTCTCTGAGAGATAATTCGGAAAAATTAAAGCAAATTAAGATAGACCTAATTATTTTTAGTGGATTGTACTGATGTATTTATTAAATATGTCAAAAAAGTAACATAAAATAAGCAACAGATATTTCAACATCGTGTTTAGGTACTTCAACATCGTGTTTAGGTACTTCAACATCGTATTGAGGTACTTCAACATCGTGTTTAGGTACTTCAACATCGTGTTTAGGTACTTCAACATCGTGTTTAGGTACTTCAACATCGTGTTTAGGTACTTCAACATCGTGTCGGAGTATTAGATGATGGGTTTCCTTAGCTCAACCCAACTTACGGCGAAGGCGATCGCGCTGAAAAATATCATGCTCTGTTTGCAATTACAGCCTTTTTCATTGATTTGAACCATAATTCCTTGTTAGGGCAGTTGCAAAACAATACCTGCAAATAAAATTCTCAAGCCGCTCTTACGGTCAGAATTTCTAAATCTTGAAGCAATTCCAACAACCAAAACTTTTTTAATACAATCTCAAACAATATTTACATGGCAATTTAAATTGAAATAATTAGTTTATTTAAGTGAATCTTTTATTACCAATAATTAAAAAATATAAAATATTTTATGCTTAAACTACTCAGATACATTAGTATTTTCCTGATTACTGCCTGTTTACTACTTGCTTGTAATACTTCAGTACCAATTGAAGTAAAACGCCCTCGATTGAAAGTCACATTTGCATCTTTTGTTGGAGAGCTTCCAGGCATCATTGCTCAAGAAAAAGGATTCTTCAAAGCCCAAGGGGTAGAAGTGGAACTAATTCATAAACGATACACCCAAATAGAACAAGCAAACTTTAATGCGGGTAAGTATGACGGTATTACATCGTCCTTGGGAAATTTTATAATCTTGAGTGCCACAAATCCAGATATACAAAGCGCGATCGTTATAGACGAATCAACAGGAGCAGATGTGGTAGTCGCCCAATCACAAATTAAAACTGTTGCTGACTTGAAAGGCAAAAAGCTGGGTACAAATCTAGGCGGTTTTAGCGAAGTTTTCGTGACTGAAATGCTAAAAACTGCTAACTTAACTAGTGATGATGTGAACTTAGTTCAATTAGAGGCTTCAGAAATTCCTCAACGCCTGAAAAATAATACAATTCAAGCCGGACAGACTTGGCAACCCTATCTATCTGAAGCAATGAAATTACGAGGAAATATCTTATTTACTAGTAAACAAACCCCTGGCTTGATTTTAGATTTGATTATCTTTAGGGGTGAGACAATTCGCGATCGCCCCGAAGACATTCGTGGATTTGTGCGAGGATGGCTACAAGCCTCAACATATTGGAAAGCAAATGTTAAGGAAGGAAACGCTATTATCAGCAAAGCGTTAAAAATTCCACTTAATACTCTTTCCCTAGAGGGAATAAACCTAACCGATTTAAGTGAAAATCAAAAATATTTTCAATCTAGTAACCCTAACTCCATTTACAAAACTGCCGAGATATATACAAACTTTTTTATTCGCTCTGGAAATATAAATCGCATTCCTAAGTTAAACAGTTTGTTTAATTCTTCCTTTATAAACTCTCCACCGTAGTTTTAAGCTATGCAGCACTCCTTTTTGGGTGGCATTCGTACAAAGTTAATCGCTTCGTTTCTCGTTGTCGCTTTGATTCCATTGCTGTTATTGGCATTTGTCAACAAACAGACAACCGAAAAAGCACTAACTGACAACGCCCGACAAGCCCTATCTGCGGCGGCTAACGAAACTGCTAACAGAATAGATGCTTTTATTGATGGAAATTTAAATGCTGTACGCGTAGAGGCAATTTTACCAGGTTTAGCACACTATCTCCGTTTAAACCCAAAACAGCGAGATGACAGCCCCGAAATGCAATTGGCGACAAAAACATTAATCCGTCTCAGTCGCAAAGATATGCTCAATATTCTCTCTTATGCTTTGCTCGACTTAAACGGTAAAAATGTATTGGATACACGTACATTGAATATTGGCAAGGATGAATCAGTTCAAGATTATTTTAAAAAACCGCTACAAACTGGTTTATCCTTTGTTTCTAGCATAAAGCAGTCGCCGACAATTCCTGACCTTCTTACCCTCTTTTTTAGCAGTCCAGTTCGCAATGCCAAGGGAGATATATTGGGTATATTGCGTGTTTCATACAATGCTACTGTTGTTCAGCAGTTAGTAACTCCACAAACTAAAGGGGCTGGGGCAAAATCTTTTGCTATTCTTTTAGATGAAAATAATATTTATCTAGCACATAGTATTGCACCAGAGCTACTTTTTAAATCAATTGTGCCTCTGCCTAACGATATTGTAAATCAACTGCAACGGGAAGGGCGTTTACTTAATTTTTCTGTCAAAGGATTGGCAACTAATGAGTTAAAAATTAAACAAGCATTGGATAATAAACAATCCTATTTAATTGCATCTTTGAAAGCAACAGGTAATCAAGTTAATCTGATTACGATCGCTCGTTTGCAATATCAACCTTGGTCTGTATTATTTGCACGACCCCTTTCTATTGCCTTAGCACCTGTAAAAAAGCAAATTCGTGATGCAATTTTTCTATTTGTATTTATTGCAGGAGTAGTAACAATTATCGCTTTTGCCATTGGGCAACTGTTAACAAAGCCAATAATTTACCTTACCAATATAGTTTTCCAGTTTACCGCAGGTAACTTAAATATCCGTGCAAAAAACAACTCAAAAGATGAAATAGGTCAACTGGCAAAATCCTTTAACAACATGGCACTTCAGTTGCAAACATCTTTGGAAACTTTGGAACAACGGGTACAGGAGAGAACAGCAGAGTTAGCCATTGCTAAAGAAAAAGCCGAAGTAGCAAATCAAGCTAAAAGTTTGTTTATTGCCAATATGAGTCATGAATTGCGATCGCCCCTCAATGCTGTTCTAGGTTTTTCTCAATTAATGTTACGTGCTAAAAACTTGCCTGCCGATCATTATGAAAATGCCGGGATCATTTATCATAGTGGTGATTATTTACTAACGCTGATTAATAATATTCTTGATTTATCAAAAATAGAAGCGGGTAAAACTACTCTTAACCCCAAAGACTTTGACCTGTATTGCTTGTTGGATGATTTAGAAGATATGCTGTATTTACACGCAAGTAATCGAGGCTTAAATTTAATATTTCAACGTAGTGAAAATGTTCCATGTTATATTTGCACAGATGAGTTAAAACTCCGGCAAGTATTAATTAATTTGATTAGCAATGCCATTAAGTTTACTCAAAAAGGAACAATTAGTTTAATAGTAAATAATACTACTGAAGAAATCACAGATATTTTAACTCTTGATTTTAAAGTCAGTGATACAGGAGTGGGAATTGCAGCCTCAGAATTACCCAAACTCTTTAATGCTTTTTCTCAAGCACAAGCTGGAAAAGAATCTCAAGAAGGAACGGGTTTAGGTTTAACAATCAGTCGCAAGTTTATTCAGTTAATGGGAGGAGATATTTCTGTTGAAAGTAAATTAGGAGTAGGGACAAATTTTAAATTTTATATTCAAGCAAAATTAGGTCAAGAAACTAATAGCAATATTTTAGAAGTACATCCAAAAGTATTAGAACTTGTACCAGGACAACCTATATATAAACTGTTAATAGTAGATGATAAAGCTATTAATCGCCAATTATTAATTAAACTTTTACAACCGTTAGGGTTTGAAATGCAAGAAGCTAGTAACGGCAAAGAAGCGATCGCTATTTGGAATGAATGGGAACCCCAGCTGATTTGGATGGATATGCGAATGCCTGTTATGGATGGTTACGAAGCTACAAAATATATAAAGTCTACTACAAAGGGGAATGCTACAGCTATAATTGCTCTGACAGCAAGTGTTTTAGAAGAAGAAAAAGCGATCGTTCTTTCAGCTGGGTGTGATGACTTTCTTCGCAAACCTTTTACAGAACATACAATTTTTGATACTCTAGCCAAACATCTTGGTGTCAAATATATATTTGCTGAAAATAATTATTCAAATTTGGAATATATAGAAAAACATTTTTTAACATCTAATAATCTAATTTGTATGTCTCAAGAGTGGATTAATCAATTTTATCAAGCTGCTTTAGAAGCAAATACTAATTGTGTCATAGAATTAATTAGAGATATTCCCAAAACAGAAAACTTTTTAATTAAATCTTTAACAAAACTTGCTCATAAATTTGAATTTGAAGAATTGGTTGATTTAGCTGAACCCCTCATAAGCAACAATGAATCTTGATTCTGATAAGGAAAATAAAGGTAATATTCTCCTAGTAGACGACAATCCCAAAAATTTACATTTATTAAGTGATTCTCTAGTTAAACTTGGCTATACTGTTCGCAGCGTCACAAGTGGGCGGATGGCACTAAAAACAGTAAAGGCGAAGCGACCAGATATCATTCTTTTAGATATCAAAATGTCAGAAATGGATGGCTATCAAGTTTGTAGAACCTTAAAAGCAGATGAAGTTCTACGCACTATTCCTGTTATTTTTATTAGTGCTTTAGATGATGTTTTTGATAAAGTGATAGCCTTTGATTCAGGAGGCATAGACTACATCACCAAACCCTTTCAGATTGAAGAAGTTGTAGCGCGTCTAGAAAATCAATTAACCATTCAACGCCAGCAACACCTTCTAGAACAAGAAAATATTAAGTGTAGGAAAACAGAAGAGATACTGTATCAGTCCAGGGCAATACTAGCTAGTATTTTGAATAGTTCGCTAGATGGTATAGCCGCTATGCAAGCTGTCCGTAACTCTGCAACTGGGGACATTGAGGATTTCCGTTGCTTAGTTATCAATCCTGTCATTGCTAGAGCCTTTGGATGCAAATCTGAAGAGATGATTGGCAAATTAGTATTCAAAAAATTCTTAGCTCATCTAGAACCAGAACTTTTTAATCACTTTGTTAATCTTGTCGAAACGGGGGAGGCTTTAAAACGGGATTTTTACCATCCATTAGGTAATTCTTGCTGGTATCACTTTGTCGCAGTCAAGCTAAATGATGGTTTTGCTATTACCATACGCGACATCACTGTACGTAAACAAATTGAATTGGCTCTCCAAGATGCAAATCAGAAACTAGAACAACTGGCAAATTTAGATAGCTTAACTCAAGTAGCTAACCGTCGTTGCTTTGATACACGACTGCAAGCAGAATGGAGACGCCTTGCACGAGAACAACAATTCCTGTCACTGATTATGTTTGACGTTGATAAATTCAAACTTTACAACGATTATTATGGTCATCTTGCAGGCGATGATTGTCTAATGAGGATAGCTCAAACAGTGCAACAGACAATTCATCGTCCTGCTGATTTAGTGGCGCGTTACGGTGGAGAAGAATTTTTGGTACTTTTGCCCAATACTGACTTAGCGGGAGCGATCAAAGTAGCGCAAAGTATTCAGCAAGCAATTCATGCTCTGGCTATTCCCCATATACAGTCTGATGTCAAGGATATCATTACCGTTAGTTTAGGAGTTACCTGTCGCATACCCACTTGGGACATCACCCCAGATACACTCATTGCCTCAGCAGATAAAGCACTGTACCATGCCAAACAAAATGGGCGCGATCGCTATTGTAATTATTGAAAGATTTTTGATTAAGAAAGAATTCAGGAGTCAGGAGTCAGAATTCTCCAATTGAATTGGAGTCCGACTGGTAAATGAACAAGCGGCGTTTTTGCATTCCCACTAAATCGTTAGTGCAGCGTCTCTGAAAGAGAAGATTTAGTGGTCTTCAATTAGTAACGGTCTGAATCTCCCACTAATTATAGCAAAGTGCAGAGTGCTGAAAAAAAATCCAGTTGTTTTAAGGTTTTGAGCAATCAACAATGTCCTAACTGCCTTGGCGTTTGCTATAATTATGACTCCTGAATTCTTCAAGGCAATACCTTCATTCCCGGCACTATTACATTAGTGACAATTACATCCGACTTTTCTTGCAAAATTATATTAAGTTATAAGTACGTTGCAACGCTTGCTGAAGTAAAGATTGATATTCTTCATCCTCAACCCGATAAGCACCAAATCTTTCCAAATGGGGATTCATCATTTGGGCATCAAAAAACACAAATTTTCTCTGACGCAATCTTTCTACCAACTTTACCATCGCCACCTTTGAACCTTCGGGAATGCGGTAAAACATCGATTCGCCAATAAAAGCACCACCAATCACAATCCCTAAAATTCCCCCAGCAAGTTCGTCACCTCGCCAAGTTTCAAAACTATAAGCATAACCGTTCTGGTAAAGCAGCCAGTAAATCTTTTGCAATTCCGATGAAATCCAAGTTGTCTCTCTGTCAGCACAGCCAGCCACCACAGCCTGAAAGTCTCGATTAATCGCCACAGTAAACCGCTCTTGATTCAGAACGCGCTGCAAAGACTTGGGGTAGCGAAACCTCTCATCCAAAGGAATCAAAGTCCGATCGCGACTTCCGTACCAACTCAGGCGATCGCGCTCATCAGCCATGAGAAAATAGCCTTGTGCATAGCCCTCAACAATAGCGGCGATATCATATTGCATAAATAAATAAAAAAAAACACTCTTAGAAACGCAATTTGATGCTACTAATCATCCTCCGCGTTCCTCTGCGTTTCCCTCCGCGTCCCTCTGCGTTTAAAATAAAAAAAATGACTCAACCAATTCCACCCATCACCCTACCACCGCCTGAAAACCCTCTGCTCGAAGGTGAATGGTTACGAGAACGCTTACAACGGTGGCTAGATACAGAATTTATCCCCGAAGCAGTCAACCAAAATATTGCTCAACGAGCCGCACAGATTTTTGTGCGTCAACGGATGGAAGGAGAAAATGACCTTGGTTCTCTGGTAATTGCCATTGTCACAGAGATGCAGTCTTATGATTTTTCCAATAGCTTCTACGGAGAGTTTGCGATCGCCAACGCCGTCAGCGATCTACTCTTAGAAAGTCTAGGAATTGATAAGTGTTGTGGTCAATAATTTTTGTCATTAGTCCTTTGTTCTTTACCAATAACTAATGACTAATGACTCATTGACTACCAACTAGACTTAACAACTCCAGGTAAAAGACCTTCATGCGCCCATTCTCGCAGTACGTTCCGAGACAACCCAAAATCGCGGTAAACACCTCTAGAACGACCAGTCAACCAGCAACGGTTGCGGTGGCGGGTGGGCGCACTATTGCGGGGTAGCTGTTGAATCTTCCGGTGGATTTCTAACTTGTCCAAAGGAGATGCTGCACTTCTGAACTCTTCTAAAAGAGTTTCCCGCTTGTCAGCATACTTTTCGATCAACTTGGTGCGCTTTTTCTCGCGCTCAATCAAGCTCTTTTTTGCCATATATTCTCTAACTTATTTAAAGACACCGTTTTCCATTCTACAGTCTCTCCATCAATTCTGGGGTTACTTGTGTCGCTTATCCTACAACCACTGGCTGATTCGCAGCCGGACATAAATCGGCAAGCTCACAAGCAACACAGAGGGGAGAGCGGGCTTTACAAATAGCACGACCATGATAAATCAGCCGAATTGACCAATTTTCCCAATCAGGCTGAGGCAATAAACCCATTAAATCTTGCTCAATCCGAACGGGGTCTTTTGCTTGAGTTAAACCCAAACGTTCGCACAGACGGCTGACGTGAGTATCTACTGTCACGCCAACATTAATACCATAAGCATGACCCAAGACTACATTTGCAGTCTTGCGCGCTACACCTGGAAGTTTTAACAACTGTTCCATTTGGTTGGGGACAACAGAGTTAAACTCAGTGACAATCATCCGACAAGCGGCTTGAATGTTTTTGGCTTTATTGCGATAAAACCCTGTTGAACGCACCAAGTTTTCTAATTCTACCAAGTCAGCGATCGCTAAACTCTCTGCATCAGGAAACCGAGCAAATAAAGCTGGTGTTACTTTATTCACCCGTTCATCAGTACATTGAGCAGAGAGAATCGTTGCCACCAACAGTTGTACTGGCGTTGAGTAGTTCAAAGAGCAAGTAGCATCTGGATAAAGACGCTTCAGCCGAGCTAAAATTTCTATCGCCCGTTGCTTTTTAGATAACGATTTGCGGGTAATGCTTACTGGAACAATTTTTGTACCCATTCCAATTGGCTAGTTAATTGGGTAGTTTCTTTGACAATCAGAAAAATTCCTAACCCTAAGAGTAACACCAAACCGGTTTGCATTACACCTTCTTGAATCCGGGCGGGTACTGGCTTACCGCGTAAACCTTCAATCAGCAGAAAAGCGAGTTGTCCACCATCCAATGCTGGTAAAGGCAAAATATTGATAATAGCCAAGTTAATACTGATAATTGCCGCAAAAGACAACAGATTTGCACTATTGTCTTCAGCTAATTTTGCACCGATTTTGACAATATTAACTGGCCCAGAAACTTGTCCAGCAGTTTGTTGAAAATTGGTAATTAACTGCCCAAAACCGCTGAGTGTGCCAACAAATAATTGTTGAAACCTGTTAGCAGCAATGCCGAAAATTTCAAAAGGACTATTAGGACGGCGATAAACTGCTGTACCATTGGGGCCAAGTTCAATGCCAATTACACCTTGACCTTTATCTCCCAGCTTTGGAGTTAACTTTATAGACTTTGGTTGGTTTTCATGTTTAATTTTTAGTTCGATTTGCTGATTGGCATGAGTTTGAATTTCTTTTGTGAGATAAGCTGTTGCTTTTTCAGAAGCAGGGAGTTCCTGACCATTAACAGTCAGAATGATGTCTCCTTCCCTAATACCTGCTTGGTAGGAAATAGATTGTTCATTGACCGGCTTGACGATGACACCAGGTTGAAAGTTTATCCTCTCTGGAATGCCGACAATACCCAATTGCAGAGCCAACACTAAGTAGGCAAAAATTAAATTAGCAATTACTCCAGCACTGATAACAATCGCCCGGTCTAAAACTGGACGGTTACGCAGCAGATTTGGGTCATTGGGTGGAACATCGCTATCTGGGTCATCATCAGGAAAGCCCACAAAGCCGCCCAAAGGAAAGGCGCGGACAGCATATTCGGTTTGTGAACCTTGGTACTTCAAAAGAACCGGGCCAAAACCCAAAGAAAAACGGTTAACGAGAATGCCTTGAGAACGTGCTGCAACAAAATGTCCCAACTCGTGTACCAAAATCAAAACAGCCAAGACTGCGATCGCTGCTAAAACTGACATAGAGTAAATTAGTGAAGATATTAAGCTATAGTTATCTCCATTCTAATTGGGCATTGGGTATTGGGCATTGGGGAGCCAGTGCGTTGGGCGGGCAATGCCCGACTTGAAGCAACTGGCGTCATGGGGCATTGGTAAAAACTAAGGACAAATTACAAAACTTCACGTCCGAAGTAAGGTTGCAACACTTCGGGTATTTTCACCGTCCCATCAGATTGTTGATAATTCTCCAAAATTGCTGCCATCGTCCTTCCCACCGCCAAACCTGAACCATTTAGAGTGTGTACGAACTGAGTACCTTTTTTCCCCGCCTCTTTGAAACGAATATCAGCCCGTCGTGCTTGGAAATCTATAGTATTAGAACAGCTAGAAATTTCACGGTATTTGCCAGAAGAGGGCAACCAAACTTCTAAATCATAAGTTTTGGTAGAGGCAAAACCTAAATCTCCAGTACTTAAATTTACAACTCTGTAAGGCAATTGCAACGCCTGTAAAATTGCTTCTGCATTCCCCACCAATTTCTCCAATTCATCAAAAGACGTACTGGGTTCGACAAACTTTACCATTTCCACTTTGTTAAATTGATGCAGGCGAATTAATCCCCGCATATCGCGCCCATAACTACCAGCTTCGCGGCGAAAACAGGGAGTAAAAGCACAATGGTAAATAGGCAAATCTTCAGCAGCGAGAATTTCACCCCGGTAGAGATTTGTAACTGGAACTTCCGCCGTCGGAATCAGCCACAAGTCATCATCAGCGCATTTAAAGCTTTCTTCTGCAAACTTGGGTAACTGACCGGTCGCCGTCAAAGACTCGGTATTTACTAACAGTGGCGGACTAATTTCCACATACCCAGCTTGAGTATGGAAAGTCAGCATAAATTGAATTAATGCCCTCTCCAATGCCGCGCCAGCACCTATCAATGTCACAAAGCGACTTTGAGCAACTTTTACAGCTCGTTCAACATTGAGAATACCCAGCTTTTCGCCTATTTCCCAGTGAGGGAGAATATGCGGATTTTGGGGAATGTACTCATCACCCCAACGCCGCACTTCTACGTTATCTTCCTCATTCTTACCAAGAGGTGTAGAGTTGCTTGGCAAGTTGGGAAGTGCCAACACAAGTTGAGCAATTTCAGCTTTCAGGTCTTTTTCTTGGGGTTCCAGTTGACTCAACGTAGCTTTAACAGAGTTACCTTCATCCCGTAAAGCTTGAATTTCTGGGTCTTGAGGATTGATCCCAGATTTTATCTTCTGCCCAACAGTTTTACCAATTTCGTTGCTACGAGCTTGGAGTTGACTACGTGTTCCCTCAAGTTCCCGTTGTTGCCGATCTAACAGTAATATCGGTTCGATATCGTATTTACCACTACGACTATTCAATCGTTCTTGAACTAATTGGGGATTTTCCCGTATTTGCTTGATATCCAGCACAGATTTTTCTCAGTTTTTAGCCTATTATCTACCTGCCAACACATCAGCATATACTGATTTTGGCTTGCTGTCAGCAGAAAAGCAATTATAAAAATTTTGTCTTGCCAATCTAGCTAGGGCTAGAAAAATTTCAAATCTAGAATTTGAGATTAATCTGCCAATTTTTTGGACTCCTGAGTGTTTGCAGGTGAGGGTAGCCAGTAGACAAGTACGCCTGATAAACCACTCCAATACACTGCTTGATTTTGACTATTATCAGGTTCCATAAAGATTAAGGAATTACATAATAAAATCATCAATGTGCTAAAAATTACTTGTATACCAAACTTCTATATTTCTAGTTTTTTCATAGTGTGAGACCTCTAATTAAAGATTAATTCACCCTGATAACGGTTCTAATATCACTCTTTAGATGGGTGCTAATATAAATAACTGGTATTAATCTTCACACTGTAATTTAATAATTTCGGAAAAGTAAAATCAACATATTTGAATTATTGTTATATAACCTCTAAAAAAGAGGAAAAAAGAAGTCAAAAGAATTGCTGATTTTTGACTATTACCTTATCTTTGATTCCACTTTCTAAGGTCGGTTAATGCGATTGAGTAACCAAAGTGATGCTACAAGCCCTGCAAAGTGAGCTGAGACAGTGTTGGTGTTTGCCTGTACCACAAGCATATCTAGACCGCTAATAATTCGCGTCGGGTCAAAAAATTGGGTAGTTATCGCTTGCGGAGATATGGAGCGTGCTACCAGTGTTCCAACGATCGCCTGCGCCCCCAAAAGAGTCACCAGCGTTCCTCCTAAATTCACCCAGACCCCTAAGCGTAATACTTGTACAGTCTCGCTTTTCCGAGGGCGGTTGCTGGGATTGGAGGATTCCAATTGCTTGCCAATCCTCGTATAACGGTAAGCTAAAAAAATGCCCCCACCCAAAATAACTAGTCCACAAATTGCTAAAAATACGCCAAAACCAGTCCCAGGATTATTAGTAGAACTGCCAGTTCTTTGATTAAAGATGGCGAACAGCAACACAATTATGCTAGAAACAACGCCTAGTACTAGCTGAATCCAGAAGCTAATCCAACCGATAAGGCGAAAAGTTTGGGCAATTGCCCTGAGAGTTGAGGAAGATGATGGGGCATCGGGAGTTTGTGACATAGCGATCGCCAATGTGCTGGGTGCTAGATTAAGGGACGCGAGGACGAGGGGACAAGGGGACACAGTAAAGTTCTTTCCCCTGGTTTTTAGCGCCTTCTTTGATAAATTTACTATCACACTTGCCAAATAAGACAAGAAATTCTGCGATCGAGGAAATCAGGACTGGTTACTGCTTAAGTGAGTATACCAACGTAGAGCTTGATCCCAGATATATCCTCTAACTTAGAATTTTATAATTTGCATTGGGAGAATCACTGTAAAACAAAGTGTTTATTAAGTTTTACAGACAAAATAGCATTTTACCTGTAAAATTTCTTCGATGGCATTTTATTGCTTAAGCAGTTCTAACTAGCTTGGCATCAGTTAACACCAAGATAGTGACTTGCTCAGTGTCTGTTCGCTCCTCACCCCACCGTATCGAGCTTGAGTGGGGTACATTATTTTGTACTCCTAAAACTCGCAAACTCGCCCCACAACTTCACAGGCGTGGGTAATTATTTCATGTTTACACTTTATAAATCTAATCTAAGTAGCTTTATATGTATTACTCACGTAGTAGTAGCACTGTATACTGACTACAAGGATTGTAGACTTTACTAAGGCATTTTTTTAGCCATTCACTAACCATGAAACTTGAGGATATATATCAATTCTTTGAGAATCCTCCGCCAACTTACCTTTGTCAGGAACTAGCAGTTTGTTACATACTGTCTGTTTTATTACAAGGTGAATCCTACGGAACCGAGTTGATCGAGCAATTAGAAACTGAGTGTCCCGTCTATCGGCTTTCAGATACCGTACTTTACAGTGCAATCAAATTTCTGGAAGACCAAAATGCAATCACTGGATATTGGAAGAAACTCGAAGGACGGGGACGCCCCAGGCGGATGTACCAAGTTTCTCCCGAATGGCAAGTTCAATCTCAAGATTTAGCTTTTCTTTGGCAAGACTACGTAAACGAAAGGAAAAAGTAACGAATAATTGATAATGAATAAGTCTCCTCCAGTCAAACACTAACAATTAGTTATGGATACTGCTATTCTGCCATCTACGTTCCTGCTAACCTTGTTGTTATCGGTTGGGCTGTTTTTCTTTATTCGTGCCTCGACTAAAGACCGTACAGAAATGGCCCAACTAGTATCTGAGCAAGACGAAGCTGTTTTAATGTCTCAATTAAAAGAGTATCTTCGATCGCGGTCTTACCGAGTGGTACGGGTAGACCGAGAACAAAATCAGGTAACTTTTGAAGGTAATGTTCGTCCTAGCTGGTTCTTAGCTATATTTCTAACTTTACTGGCAGCTATTGGGATTGTTTGTCTATCTCTGGTGGCATCCCTGCTTTTTCCTAACCTCAGTACCCTTGTTCTGGCGATGGTACTGCTGTCGCCTTTAAGTGGTCTATTTTATTGGAAAAAATCTGGAAGACTTGAGAAGGTGTCGCTCAAAGTAGAAACAACTCAAAGCGAACAAACCTCCTCAAGTAAGGTAACTATAGTTGCCCATCGAGATGAACTCAGCGAGTTGCAGAGGACTCTACAGCTCAAGCCTGGGAAATAATTGTTGATTTTTGCGACCATCTTTTAACTATGATATGCAGACTTCTGACCTGATCTACTCTTTAGGCAATGGAAAGTAGGAAGGAGAAAATCAAGATTTCTGCTTTGTCAGTTTTCCCCACGACCAAAGTTGTGGGGAAAAAATTTAAATTCATTAACTTAAATTCATTGACAGAGCTTACTTAACCATCTACGGCAAAGAGCGCAACTTCACTCTTCGTTTTAGAGATACTTAGCTCCATACCCACTCCCTTCTGCACGATTAAAGTAGTATCAACCCATGCAATCTAGCGTGGTTTGAAACAAATTCACTTTCCAACTACCTGGACTAGATTTACTGGCAAATCAGCTACAAACTAAAAAAAAATTAAATTTTGCATAAACCTAGCAACTTTGCCAGTTATATAGTAGTCAGGAGCCACATTCAATGCCCAAGATGACCTTCTATGGTTCACCGACTAGCTAAAGCAAGAGGTTCTTGACCTGGTGAAGGTTCTAACACCCTCAAACTAGGAAACAAGAAATGGTTTTCCTCTACGTATTGAGCACCAAACAGTCCCTTTTCTGCCCAGAAATAACGATCTGTAGTGTGTTCATTTCGCTTTACAAGTAGCAACGCTGGTGGCAAAATCCCTTCAGCTTGAATGAATCTTCTCGCTGCTGTCACAGGTTTTTCTTCGCCACTTTCGATACTATATTGAGGCACGTGTTCCAAAATACGCCGTCCTTCCTGACGACGACGACTCTTCCTTTTGCGTCTCCTTGCCAATCTATTGTCCTCCTCTTTCAAGCTATACGATTGTAGTGATAGCTACAAAATCCGTCGTCATTATATAAGTTCTAGTTCAGAATATCAATAGTTTTTAACCTTTTAATATAAGAAAGTTAATATATTTGAAACATAGAGAAAAGCAAATTACCTAAGAATATAATCTCTTAGTACAAACCATCTTTAAGAAGATTTTAGTTAAGCTTTATGAAATGAGCGAGGTAAAAATTAAGTATCCTCTCTTACATCATGCCTCAAAATCTATAATCTTGAGCAAAAGCTAAAAAATGTTAATGTCTGCCAGTTCCGATTTTCTTGCTCTGTGTCGAGAGCAAATAGCGCTACTAACCCAAGGGCTAGGAGCAACTTTAAGTATTGTGTATCTAACACAAGAATTGGTAGATACTCCCTCTGGCGATGCCAAACTGATTCCTGTGGTGATTTACCCGGAAACAGCATTATTACCCCAAGGTGAGGTAACTATTGAAGCGACGGCATACAAGCAACTTCAAGTTGGAAATGCGCTTATATTACCCAATCATCAAGGAAGATTATTGACAGCAGGTTCAGAATCTCCAACTTCGTCACGGGAGTCTGAGATACCAGATGCGTCTCAACCCGATCTTAAAGAGGAATATCTACTTAATGGCAACCAAATTGTTTTACCTCTAATTTATGAAGGGGTGATGATGGGGTTACTAGTGACAGGTAGGAAAGACCGGGTATGGAATGAACACGAGCAAAGTCAGATTCAACGGATAGCCCAAACATTAGCGATCGCTTGTATTTTAGATCAGCGCCGAGCATGGTTTGAGCAACAGTTGCATGAACAACAAATTCTCCAAGAAAAACAACGGGATTTGCTAGATAACCTGTTGCATCAGTTTCGTAACCCATTAACAGCATTGCGGACTTTTGGCAAACTGTTATTGAAGCGACTACGACCAGCAGATGTTAACCGAGATGTGGCAAATAGTATTGTCCGGGAAAGCGATCGCCTTAAAGAATTACTGCAACAATTTGAACAAGTAATTGATTTGACAGAGGCAGATTTAGCACCACTACATCTGCCGGAAGATGGAGTTTTTGTAGAAGCAACTATCCAAAAATCCGCTAAACCGCCGCTATTATTGCCGGGAACGGGAGATAAAGCAGTTGACTGCTCGTTAGCAGATATATTAGAACCATTATTAATATCAGCCAAAGCGATCGCCCAAGAGCGAAAGCTAAAACTAATAACTGAAATTCAAGATAATTCATCTCTAGTGCGTGCCAATGTCAAAGCATTACGAGAGGTGTTAACTAACATTATTGATAATGCTTTGAAATATACTCCCACTGGTGGCAAAATTTTGATTCAGGCGGGGCAAGAAAAAGCTCATTTTCAGGGAATAGTCATTAGTGATAACGGGCCTGGCATTCCACCGCAGGATTTAGAACATCTTGGAGAACGGCATTACCGGGGTGTACAAGCGCAAACAGAAATCCCCGGTACAGGTTTAGGGTTAGCGATCGCTAAACAATTAATAGAGCAAATGCAGGGCGAAATCGAGATTTTCAGCCCTGCAATCAACTTTAACCTAACTTCACCTAATAGACCAGGAACTACTTTTATTATTTGGCTACCGGAAGTTGAGAATTAATCTATTGAGAACGGATTATCTCGTTTTCCTTTAACCTTTAACACTGGTCGAAATCATATAGTCTTCGATTTTTTCAAGCTTCAACGTAAAAATTGCTAAGTCAAGCCGCAACTTAATTGACTTCATTAGTTCTTCGCTGAAGTGAATTAGTTTTGGAAAATAATGTTTTCACTGAACCGCAGTTGCAGCGATCGCGTCGAGGTCTTTGATCGTTTGCGGTGAAAGTTGCAGATTTGCCGCTTTGATGTTTTCGTGCAGATGACTAATGGATGACGTTCCGGGAATTAACAGGATGTTCGGCGATCTCTGAAGCAGCCATGCCAAGGCGACCTGCATCGGTGTGGCTGCAAGTGATGCTGCGACAGCATCGAACGCTGACGATTGCAACGGATTGAACCCGCCCAGGGGGAAGAACGGCACATAAGCAATTCCCTGCTTCGCGAGGTCGTCAATGAAAGCGTCATCTTCCCGGTGCGCTAGGTTGTACTGATTCTGGACGCAGACAATTTCTGTGATAGTTTGCGCTTTTGCCAATTGCTTAGGAGTGACGTTGCTCAGACCCAGGTGACGGATCAATCCCTGTTTTTTGAGTTCGACTAGGGTGGTCAGCGGCTCTATAAGAGAACCCTCCGATGGTTCGTGACCGTCACCCATGAAGCGGAGATTAACGATATTGATCGCATCAAGTCCGAGATTACGCAGGTTGTCGTGAATCGCTTCGGTCAGATCCTGCTGCGACATTGCGGGAACCCACGATCCATCTTCAGGACGACGCGCCCCGACCTTGGTGACGATCGCTAAATCTTCCGGGTAGGGATGCAGTGCTTGTCGGATAATCTGATTCGTGATGTGAGGTCCGTAGAAGTCGCTGGTATCGATATGATTAATGCCAAGTGCGATCGCTTCGCGCAAAACGGCAACGGCTGCATCCACATCTCGCGGCGCACCCCATACATTCGGACCCGCGAGTTGCATGGCCCCATAGCCTGTGCGCTTCACTGTGATTGAAGTGTTCGGCAGCGTAAAAGTGCCGCCAAGGTTCGTTTGCTCAGACATATTGCTACTTTCTCCAAGAATTTTTTAGTGATTTAACGAAAACAATTTTGAGAGTCCATTTCTCATTGATGTCGCTGCGTGCGATCGCAGCCCTCTTCTACCGATAGATTCCTATCGCTTGTCATTTTTCGTTGCGGCTTGCGAATATTTGCTCATAGTCACCGTTCCTCTCAGCAAATCGTAGTTCTTTGACACGATTAACAAGGATTTCGCCGTGGGGTGGGTTGGGAGTGCTGAGAATCTGCATCACTTCAGCAATAAAGTCAGCGAGTGGCATTGCGGCAGGATCGGTCGCCTGACTAGCCCCGCCAAGCTCCGTCTGTACATAGGGTGGAGCAAGTTCAAGAACCTCCACAGAGGTTTCTTGAAGCTGAACGCGGAGCGACTGCAACCAGGAGTGCAGAAAAGCCTTGGTCGCACAATAGGTCGGATATGGACTGATGGGAACGAAAGCCAAGCCAGAGGTGGTGGTGACGATCGTCGAATGCGGTTGCTGTTTGAGAGTCGGGAGGAGTGCCGCCGTGAGGTGAAGTACGCCGACAATATTAATCTGAATCATAGACTGCATCACGGAGAAATCAATCGGATCCGAGGTGAGGTCTTCCGTTTTACCGATTCCGGCATTATTGATCAGAACATTGAGTTTAGGGAACTGTTCTCGAATGCGGGACGCAAAGGCTTCGATGTCCGCCGGGTCTTGAACGTCAAGTTGAATCCCGTGCATACCGGAGTGAGCGGCAGTGATTTCGTCGAGGAGATGTTGACGGCGACCTGCGATAATGACTTGATTACCGCGTTGATAGAACGCCTCGGCAAGCGCACGACCGATGCCGCTTGTGCCTCCAGTAATCAGGATGGTGTTGTCCGTGAGATTCATAAATATTTTTCCTGTAAAGATGTCGAAATGAAGAATGTCAGGGTTTATTGAGAGTAAAGTTATTGCAAAAGCTAGAAATTCAATCAGCGCTTATTCGTCGCTCACGCGCAACACGATTTTACCTAGATAATGCTGT
Organism: Nostoc sp.; assembly: GCF_036917575.1. GTDB lineage: Bacteria > Cyanobacteriota > Cyanobacteriia > Cyanobacteriales > Nostocaceae > Nostoc. Next base: position 31,346 of record NZ_JBALDC010000097.1, read on the forward strand.
TTCATCGCATCCTGTGCTTGTGCCGCCTCTTCCAGTACAAACGTCTGCGCGATGTGAACTTGAAACTCACCCATGTCGATCAATCGGTTAAGTTCGTCTAATAACGTTGGGTTAGCGAACCCATTTGCTTTCTTGAGTTCCACCCCGTCGGGCGCTTTGGGTTCGGGCATCACGCCATTAGGATAGGAGATGATTCCGCCCTGACGCACCAAACTCAGCGTAGATTGAACCTTGTCGCCGCCCACTAGCACCAGCGCAACATCGAAGCCATCGGGCGCAAAGGCGCGGGCACGTTGGGCAATGTCGTCGCTGTGTCCGTCTACCACTTCATCAGCACCCAATTGCTTGGCCAACGCTACGCCGTCTGCACCCGATGCGATCGCGAAAACGTTCGCGCCCATGCGTTTAGCCAGTTGTAGCGCAACGTGACCTACGCCACCACTTGCACCCCACAGCATCAATTTGGTTTCGTTGCCTGTCCCCGACGCTTGCAAATTGCTTAACGCCGTTACACCAGCAATGCACAACCCGCCCACCATCAAACTATCCAAACCGTCGGGCATCGGCGCGACTGTCTTTTCAGAAACGACGACGTATTGGGCATAGCTACCGCCCTTGTCGTTCATGAAGCTCTGGGCGTAAACGCGATCGCCAACAGCAAAACGCTCAACGCCGTCGCCAATGGCAACAATCGTACCTGCACATTCGCCGCCCAGCACACGCGGAAAGTGGACTTCGTTATACACCAGTTCACCTTCACGCTCCATCTCATCCCAGATGCCAACTCCGGCGATCTCGATGTTAATCAAAACTTCGCCTGCATCTACTATAGGCACGGGTAAGGTGTGCAAAGTCAGCTTGTCAGAATGACCGAACTCGTCCACAGCCATTGCTTTCATTTGTTGGGGAGTATTTTGCATAAATAGGTTCTCCTGCTAATTGCTTGAGTTGTTATTAAGAAGTTCAAAGGCGTAAAACTGCTGACAAAGTTTGTTTGGATGAATTGCCATTTCCTTCAAAAAGTTTTTAATCGTTTAAGGAAAGCAATGCAGCATTGTTCTCTGGACTCTTTAACGTTTCGCTTGAGATGCTTTCATCCTACGAATTCGATTCAGCGTTTCCAATGCCTAAAGCTCTTTGATCTTTGCCTAATTCTCCAGCGTGGATAACTTAAAGACCTTCTATAATCGTGTAGGGCGTTGAATGAGTTGAGGTTTTACCATGACAGTCGAAATCCTTAATTCTGATGTCGTTGCAGATCAGTGCCAAGCGTTGGCGGCATTAGTGGCGCGGCATACCGAATCTAGCCGCAACCTGATTTATCCAACTGCGATCGCACCCTTAAGCTTTTCGCGCTCGGATGCGTCCTCTGCCATCATCTACCAGGATTATGAACCGCGTCTCGCTATTCTGGTTCAAGGCAAGAAAGACATAGTGTTGGGGGAGGAAACGTATCCATATGAGGCAGGGCAATGTCTTGTTGTCTCAGTTGATCTCCCCATCGGTGGGTGTATTGTTGAGGCGACAACCGATCAGCCGTATTTAGGATTAAAGCTGACCCTAGATCCAATGCAACTCTGTGAGATGGTTGCTCAAATGAATTTCAGTTCAGCGAAGAAAGATAACTCTGTCCGAGGCTTGTTTGTAAGTAACGCTGATCCCACGTTGCTGGACTGTGCCCTTCGCCTGATTAAGCTTTTAGATACACCCCAAGATATCCCCATGCTGGCACCGATGATCGTTCGGGAACTCCACTACCGTCTACTGATAGGGGAACAAAGTGAAGCCGTGCGCCAAATTGCTACCTCTGGCAGCAGTATGCAGCGAATTGCTGAAGCGATCAAACGGATCAAGTCTAAGTTTACTCAGCCGATGCGAGTCGAGGACTTAGCAAAGCAGGTGAGAATGTCTACTTCGTCGTTTCATCAGCACTTCAAGCAAGTGACCTCAATGAGTCCACTTCAATATCAAAAGCAGTTAAGACTGTTAGAAGCCCGTCGCCTGATGCTGACGGAAGATTGTGATGCAAACTCTGCTGCCTACCAAGTTGGGTACGAAAGTCCCTCACAGTTCAGCCGGGAATATTCACGCCTGTTCGGTGCGCCACCGATGCGAGACATCGAACGGTTGCGAACGGCTTGACTTAGACTTCTTTCAAGGATGGAATAAAAAACGGCAAAAAAATTTCTTTAACTTAAATTTAGTTTAAGCAATTTTCTAAAAATTTTGAGTTTGATGAGAAAAATAGCGTAGATGCTATATACGAAATACAGCATTTACGCTATTCTTACAATTCGACTTTAGATGTACTAATGACTATCTTAATGAAACCAACAAGTTCTGATTGATGGTCATTTGTAAATCGGTATTTGGGTCAATAGCAATTAAGTCAACACTCTTCTTACCAAAGAACAGACCAACCAACGCACCGATACCAGCACCACCCAAGACTTCTTCTGTGGCAATGGCGCGATCGCCAGTGACAGCAGATACCGCAGTTGCCGCACCTGCGCCTAATACAGTATTTTTGATAATTGAACCAACACTAGTACCCTTCTTGACGGTTTCAGTTTTAGTAATCACATCAGAAGTAGCATTCAGCTGATACTCTTGACCACTGGTCAAAACTAGTTTCTCGGCAACGAATTGAGAACCACCTGTAGCAGGTTTTAGTTGACCAACAACTTGACTACCAGCAGGAATCACTACAGATCCGTCTTGCGTCACCACGTTTTGGGATACTGTTAATGTCAAGGGCGATGTTTCATCCTTTGTAACTAGAATTTTTTCCGCCTTGTCATACTTCACAGGAATAGTAGTCCCTTGAGCAATTGTTACGGATGTAGGTGTTGGGGTAGTAGATCCGACAGCCACGACATAAGGCGAGTTAATTGCTGAGGCTTGATTAGAACTAACTAATGCTTGGTAGATAAAAGCTGCTACCTGGGCGCGAGTGGCGGTTGCAGTTGGATTTAGGAAGTTCACATTCGGATAGTTCACCACAATTTGCTTTTGGGTTGCTGCGGCGATGGGGCTACGGGCATAGCTAGCGATGTTAGAGGCATCGTTGAAGTATTGCAGAGTGCCTTCAGTATTGCCACTAGGACTATATTCCAAACCGTTAGCGAGAGAAACTAAAACCTGTTGGCGAGGAATAGCCTGGTTAGGTTCAAAGCGATTACCGGGATAACCAGATAAGAAACCAATAGTATAAGCTTGCCCAATTGCACTGGATGCCCAATAGTTGCTAGGCACATCAGCAAAATTGATTGGCTGCCGTTGTTGTGCTTTTTGGAAAGCTTTATTGACCATTGCGGCAAATTGAGCGCGTGTCACCGGTTCTTCTGGGCGGAAACTACCATCAGGAAATCCGGCAATTACACCTCGCTGAGATAATTGTTGAATAAATTGTGCTGCCCAATAGTTAGATGAAACATCAGAAAAAGTCGTTTGAGCTAAAGATGGTGAAGCTGTAATGAAAGGCGCTATAGTACCAACTGTGACGCTCAAAGCCATGAGTGCAGCTGTTTTAGATTGCCAACGATTTAAGTTAAACATTATTTTTTTACTCCAGTTATATTAGTTTTTTACTGTTAATTAGTTAGACATTTACTAAAGTACAAGGTTCCTAATTTTTATAGTTTTTGTCAAAACCATTACTTTAGTCATACAGTCATAATTAAAAATATTCATGCTAATATAATCATCCGTATTAACTCTTAGCAAGTTTTACCAAATACAAGTACTTAGTAAGATGATACAGAAATAAAATAGTTGCTGTTAAAGAAAAAGTTTTATGGTTAAAAGTAAAGGCGATCGCACACTCTATTTAAAGTAGCGATCGCCTATAAAATAACTATCTAAGTCAACAGATTCTAATTGTGACTAATACAGGTGTTGAAGTAGTAGACTCGACAATTATTGTATATGGCGAGTTAATTGCTAAGTTTTAACACGACATAGGGTGAGTTAATTGCTGAGGCTTGATTAGAACTAACCAATGCTTGGTAGATAAAAGCTGCTACTTGTGCCCGTGTAGCAGTTGCAGTTGGATTCAGTAACTTCACATTCGGATAGTTCACCACAATTTGCTTTTGGGTTGCGGCGGCGATTGGGCTACGGGCATAGCTAGCGATGTTAGAGGCATCGTTGAAGTATTGCAGAGTGCTTTCAGTATTGCCACTGGGACTATATTTCAGACCGTTAGCAAGGGCAACCAAAACCTGTTCGCGGGGAATAGCCTGATTAGGCTCAAAGCGATTTCCAGGATAACCAGATAAGAAACCAATGGTATAAGCTTGCCCAATCGCACTGGATGCCCAATAGTTGCTAGGTACATCAGTAAAATTAATTGCCTGCCGTTGCTGGGCTTTTGGGAAAGCTTTGTCGATCATCGCGGCAAATTGGGCGCGTGTCACCGGTTCTTCTGGGCGGAAGCTACCATCAGGAAATCCGGCAATTACACCTTGCTGAGACAATTGTTGAATAAATTGTGCCGCCCAATAGTTAGATGAAACATCAGAAAAAGCAGTTTGAGCTGAAGATAGCGGGGAGCATCCCACTTTGATGAGTTGGTCTTGCAAAGGATAATTCACCGGATCGCAAACAAAACCTGCTGAGTTAGCCTGTATAACAGTCCGCGTTGGCGGATTTTGTTTCTCTGGCTGTGATTTCCAATCGTCAGATATTTTTTCAATAGTGGGATGCTTACTTAAAAACTCTGAGTCTGCAACAATATCGTGAGATCCCTTTACATTTATCTTAGAACTATTGAGATAGATATTATAGTCATAAACAACGTTGTTGTTTTTAGTGTTATTATTAATATTCTTTTCAGGAAAAGCATAGAGAATGTTCCTGAGAATTTTGACATCAGATGATGCATAAGCAAATATTTGCCCACCATTGAGTTCTGGACTCTGATTATTCAAAACAGCTGTGTTATTTACAATATCAACATGTTCGCTTAAAAATGCATGAATACCCGATCCTCCATTCTTAAATGTAAGATTGTTTTGAACTAAAGTACGTCCTTTATATGCATCCAACTTTGAGTTATCTTGATTTCTTGTACTATCAATAATAATGCCATTACCATCTGTAATCCTTCCGACTGCAATCCAAGGAATGTACATACGATTGTTGTAAGTCTTGTTGTTGGTAACAAACATTTTGTATCCCTGGTTGTTGTCAGAATTCCAATTATTCAACATTGAAATACCACTAGAACCAAAAACACCATACCAGGCATTATTAAATACCACATTATTATCTATTGTCACATAGTCCGCTTGAATCGCTGAAATACCTGCTCCTCCACAGTCATGCACTTTGTTATTCAAAATACGGATGTGATGAACATGACCATTCGTTCTACCATCAACGTTGATACAGTTTCCATTTGTCAGTGGGTTTTGTTTGTTAGTCTTCTGACTCATTGCATAATCAAGGGTTATATTGGCATTGTTTCCTACAACCTCTAGCCCGTTGATCTCGATATATGAAGCTTTATTTGAAATCGAGATCCCATTCCATGTATTGTGCTGAATTTTTGGGAAATGCCCAGGATATGCTTTATACCTGATCCATGCATTTGCAGTTCCAGAACGTTTAATATTTACTACACTCCCAGCTTTGCCTGTATTTGTGTATACTCCGTTCATTATCAATACTGTATCGCCAGGGTTGGTAAGGTCTGCTGCCTTTTGAATTGTCTTAAAGGCGGATGAAGTAGAGAGTCCGCTATTTTTGTCGTTTCCACTACCACTAACATAGTATGTTTTCGGTGTTGAATTGATGGTGATTAAATTGTCTTGGTTGGATAGGCTCACTTCCTTATTAGTAGATACGTGACGGACGTTTTCTAATAAAGATACTTTTATACTGTCTCCCGGAACCAAAAGACTTAATACTACCGGAATTGCCAGATATGTACTTAAACCGAAACCTTGAATTACCATAAGAATAGGCACCTCGATCGCTACTACTTAAAAAAAGTATCAGGATATTCTATAATTTTGAATACTCTTTTAGATACAGAATACAAGAAAGCTAACTTTTAAATAAGTATTCTAATAAATATTGATACTGATTAAGACGATATAGAAGTGGAATAGTTGCTGTTCAATAGAAAATTTTAGGGTTAAAAATAAAGGCGATCGCACACTCTAGTTAAAGTGGCGATCGCATATCAGGGATGATTAAATTCACAGCTTGAATGAAGTTAAATCTAGTAGCGGGATTGTGGTACTAAATTCAAGTTAGAATTCAGTGTGAGCCTTAAATCCTGTTCAGGTCTGAGGACAAAGGCGTTTCCTTCTTTTTTCCGCAACAGCACACTCGCACCTGCACCCGCAGCCGCACCGAGAACAGGTTTTAAATCGTCAATTCTGTTGTTGCCAGTAATTAGTGAACCTAAAAGCCCAGCACCCCCACCAATAGCTGCGTCAGTTAAAACCTGACTGGTGTTAGGCCCCTGTTTAACTCTTTGAGTTGTGGTGTATGTCCGAGAAGTTGCGTTAATTGACTGACGCTGACCATTAGAAAATTCTAATTCTTGAGCGACAAACCTTACACCTTTTCCTTGGTTATCATTTCTATCTCTGGAATAACCATTTAAGTCAACAGGTTCTAACCGTCCATTTATTTTAGTACCAGCAGGAATTAAGACATTTCTATTTCTATCGATAATGTCATTGGCAATTCTCAAGGTTAGAGATTTACTTTCCCCAGGAGCAATAGTAATTGTCTCTTTTTCGTAGGTGACAGGAAGAGCAACTCCAGAAGGAATGGTAGCGTTTCCGTATTGTTCATTTCTGTCTTGGTTAATTCTATATTGTGCATTAGCAGGAGCCAAGCTCAATAGGGGGCTAATGACGCTTGTAGTAACCGCTATTGTCATAAGTGCAGCAGTTCCAGATTTCCATTGATGTAGGCGAGTCATAAGAGGGTTATCCTTTGTGTATGTGATGTATTTAATGACGAGCATTCACTGAGTTTGTTTCTGACTGTTTTTAAACCTGTCTATAGGCGTATACAAGTACTTATTATGATGAGAAGTTTTTGCGATCGCCTAGGTGCAGACCGTCGTAGACATCGCTGTTCAGAATTTGTATCGTGCTAATGTGCGTTACTAAAATGAGAAGCGAGACACTCATTAAGACGCAGAATGAGTATTATTTTGTTCCAGAATGCTGTTTTATTATTTATCTCCACATATCTTCAGCCATTGAATAGAGGCGAATAGGCTGACTGCTAACTCTTACTTTTATTCTAGATTGATTTGCTAAAACTGGAGAAATATTTTCGCTTTCTTAACGAATTATTTAGTATCTGCTATGTGTATATTTAAGATTGCTGCTAACGCTGTTTAATCTCTGCGATCGGTAATAGCAAAGTATCTTCTATTTGCTGTCGCACTTCACAGCTGACATAACAATCGCTTCTTTTTTAGTTTTTATTAGTAAATAAGATGCGTTAGCCCTGGGTGATTGGTTCTCTCACTATTGCGGTTATTGATGAAAAGAGTCGCCCTCCATTTCTAGATTTAACCAAATTTGCTGTCGGTACATACATTGGATTGTTGATACCTCGGTCAAGGTCAAGCGATCTCTACGACGGGCTACGCCAACGCAATTAGCCAATGACAAATTCTCTCTTGGCGACTATCACAATCGAAAATAATTTTTAAGAGACAAGATCCTTGACAACTTTTACGAAGTCAGGGATCTGTAACTTTCAATTCTCACAAATCAAATAAGAATGTTTTCTTCTCAGTCAATAGAAAAAATAACGAAAAGCCTCCAGAAGAGTTTCATTTTTCTTTGAAGATAGTAAAACTTTTTCATGCAACAAGAAAAATTCACTCAGATAATTGTAAATTTTTGTAAAATTGATGTCTTCAAGACTAGAAACCTGATATCTAGATAGCTAAACTAACAAACAGTGCATCTGTACTGTTATTTATTAAAAGTAGATGTGGCGCTATAGCCTGAATGATCCCAGTACAACTTATCATCAAAAATTTCCTTAGTTACCGTGATGCAACTTTAGATTTTGGCGGTTTGCATACGGCTTGTATTTGTGGTTCCAATGGTGCGGGTAAATCTTCTCTTTTAGAAGCAATCACTTGGGCGATTTGGGGTGAAAGCCGTGCCACTGTGGAAGATGATGTCATCTATTCTGGTGCAAAAGAAGTTCGGGTTGATTTTACTTTCCAAAGTAACCAGCAAAAATATCGGGTGATTCGTACCCGAATTCGGGGAGGTACTAGCGTCCTGGAATTTCAAATAGAAATACCATCTGGATTTCGCTCACTCACTTGCAAAGGGGTAAGAGCAACCCAGGATTTGATTTTAGAACACATCAAGCTTGATTATGATACATTTATTAATTCTGCCTACTTACGTCAGGGTCGCGCAGATGAATTCATGCTCAAGCGCCCCACGGAACGTAAAGAAATTTTAGCGGAGTTATTGAAACTCAATCAGTACGATGATTTGGAAGAACGGGCAAAGGAATCTTCTCGTCAGTTCAAAGCCCAGGCAGTAGAGTTAGAGCGTTCTTTGGAGTCGATAAAAATTCAGCTGCAACAACGCCAGATCACCCAAGCGCAAAGAGTAGAATTAGAAGCCGAACTCAACCAACTGCAACAGGTACAAGCTTTTGATAATATTAAATTACAAAATTTGCAAGTTATCCAGCACCAGCGCCAAAATTGGGAACAACAACTCAATTTTATAAAGCAGCAATACCAAAATCTTACCCAAGATTGCGATCGCCTCCAACAAGAACAATCAGCAATTGGCTCTCAGCTAGCAGATTTAGAAAAAATATTATACCAAGAAGCTGAAATTAAAACTGGATACGCCCAATATCAAAGTCTACAATCTCAAGAAGAAGCTTTTGCTGTCAAATTTGAAGAACATACCCGTGCTGGGCAGACTCGCCAACAAAAGCAACAACAGCTTACTAAACAAATTCACGAAATCGAACGACAACTGCAACAAGCCCAAGCGCAGCTAGAAGCTTTGCAGCAACAAGAGCGAGATATTCAACAAACTTTAACTAAATCAGGTGAAGTCGAAGCCGCTTTGGCACAACTAGCCGCAGCCCGCCACCATGTTACTCGCTTAGATGAATTGCAAATGCAAGTAACTCCCTTGTTGCAACAACGAGCAACTTTACAAAGCCAACTCGATCGCACTCATGCTGGTTTAGTAGCGCGACTCGAACAACTCCAAAGCAGTGAGAACCAATTGCAACGCCAGCACCGCCGCCAACCACAACTGCAACAAGCGGTGATGGATGTAGCAATTCAGATTGAGGAACTGGAGAAAAAGCGAGTTTATCTGCAACGAGTCCAAGAAAAAGGGCAAGAAAGGCGGCACTTTATTGAACGTTTGCAAGCTCATCAACGAGACTATGAAAAACTGCTGGGAGAATTAGAGCAAAAATTGCAAATGCTGCAAAATCCTGAAGCACTTTGTCCGTTATGTGAGCGTCCTTTAGACGAACATCATTGGAGTCGGGTAGTGGAAAAAACCCAAAGTGAATTAGAGGATACTCAAGGGCAGTTTTGGGTAGTGCGGGAACAATTGGCTGTGTCTGACAAAGAAATTCAGACACTCAGGCAGGAATATCGCGATATATCCCAACAGTTGGCGGGCTATGATGGTTTACGCGAACAACGGGGACAGTTAGCAGCACAGTTAGAAGCGACAACTGATGTGCAACAACAGTTACAACAAATTGCTGCTGAAAAGCAGCATTTAGAGCGATCGCTCCAAGCTGGTGATTACGCTGCTGATAAACAAGCCGAACTCCGACAGCTAGAGCAATATCTGCAACAAGTTAATTATAATGAACAAGACCACGCCCTCGCTCGGAGTGAAGTTGAACGGTGGCGATGGGCAGAAATTAAACAAGGGCAAATTAAAGATGCGACTAAGCGACAAGCGCAATTATTAGCCCGAAAACCAGAACTCCAGTCCCAAATTGCTCAATTACAAGCCAAAATCCAGCAGGAGCAGATTGATTCTGAATGTGCTAAACAAATCGCGGCCCTTGAACGTCATATTGCCGAAATTGGCTACAGTTCTGAGCAGCACAACAATCTCCGCATGGCTGCAAAAAAAGCTCAATCTTGGCATTTGCGCTATCAACAACTGCTATCAGCCCAGCAACAGTATCCCCAACTCCAGACGAGATTGCAAGAGTTAGAGGAGTCTAGAAGCGCCAGAGTAACGGAGCGCCAAAAACTCGGCAGCCAAATCGAAAGTATTATTCAGCAACTACAAGCGACAGCTAACCCATCTGCCCAAATTCAAACTTTAGAGCAGCAGTTAGCAATCCGCAGACGGCAACTTGATGAGCAGATAGCCAGATTGGGGCGTTTAGAACAGCTGGCGCATCAACTGGAAACGCTGCAAATTCAGTATGAAGAACAGCAGCAGCAATTACAATCTTGCAAGCATGAATATCGTGTTTATCAGGAATTAGCGCAAGCTTTTGGTAAAAATGGTATTCAAACATTGATGATTGAGAATGTGTTGCCGCAACTGGAAGCCGAAACAAATCAACTACTTTCGCGGTTGAGTGGCAATCAGTTTCATGTACAATTTATTACTCAAAAAGCTGGGCGTAGTGCTAAATCAACTAAGAAAAACGCCAAGCTGATAGACACCTTAGATATTTTAATCGCTGATTCTAGAGGAACACGAGCTTATGAAACTTACTCAGGTGGTGAAGCTTTTAGAATTAACTTTGCCATCCGTTTAGCTTTGGCGAAACTCTTAGCGCAACGGGCGGGGGCGGCATTGCAATTGTTGATTGTAGATGAAGGTTTTGGTACACAGGATGCTGAAGGATGCGATCGCTTGATTGCCGCGATTAATGCGATCGCTTCTGATTTCGCCTGTATTCTTACTGTTACCCACATGCCTCACCTCAAAGAAGCTTTCCAAGCCAGGATTGAAGTGAATAAAACTCAAGAAGGTTCGCAGTTGAGCTTGTCTATTTAATTGTATTTTACCCGTGCATCAAGACCTAACGAGCGGAGCTTTTTCGTCAGCGTTTCTGCTTGGGCGCGATCGCTAAATGCTCCAGCATTCACATAATCCCCTAAATTCGATTGCTCTGCGATAGCGTTGGGTATATATTGTTGTACTTTACTTAGAGTATCATTACTGGAAATGGGAATTATTACTCTGTAAGGATTATTAGCAACTAATGTATTGCCATTAGTAACAGGTACTACATCATTGGCGGGAGGTAATGCATAGGAATTAGTGTCGCCTAATACATAATTATTATTTTGAGTGTAATTGCCCCCAGTTGAACCATTCAACCCCAATGCTTCCCAAGTTTGCCAATCTACATTTCCAGTGGAATTAATTCGAGAAGATTGCTGAAATGCAATCACAGATTGTCTAGTGTAATCGTTGAAAAGTCCATCAGGATTAGTATTAGAGAAACCCAACTGCGCCAAGCGCTCTTGAACTAATCTGACATTTTCTCCGCGATCGCCTACAGTTAAATAACTTCTACCTGGTTGTTGAATACCACGTGTGGATACTCTACGCGCTGAGTCCAAAACTTGGGCATTAGCAATGCCATCAACAGGTAGTCCATTATTTTGCTGGAATGCAATTACAGCTTCTCTAGTCTTTGAGCCAACATTCCCAGTGGCATCAGTATTTAAATAACCTAGCTGCCGCAAACGTACTTGGAGTTCTCTGACTTGTTGAGTGGAAAGACTCGATCTACTTGAAGTTGGAGAGGAACCCATTAGTGCGTTCCAAGTTTGTTGATTCACAATTCCGGTAGCAGTTATGCGATAATTTCGCTGAAATGCAATTACTGCATCTTTAGTAATTCGTCCAAAATTCCCAGTGGGTTTACCATTAAAGTAGCCTAACTGCCGTAGACGCTGTTGTAATCTTGTGACGGCTGCACCAGTTTTGCCTTGAGAAAGAGTAGGATATTGACCAACTGCCGAGCGTGATGCGCCACTAATATTTCTATTGGAACTGCTACCTTGACAGGCTTGTTGCAAGGCTCGTTGAGTACTAATACCCACAACTCCATCAGCCGATATTCTATTGGCTTGCTGGAACTTGATCGTAGCATTTTTAGTCAAGGCAGCAAACTTACCTGTAACCGGGCCGTTAAAATAGCCTAACTTTTTTAAACATCTCTGGGTACTGCTAACTTCAGACCCATTACTTCCTAGTTTTTGAAGTGCTAAAGCTTGCCCAGCAATACTTACAAGCCCCGTAATCAGAGCCACAGACAAAAAACGTATTGCAGCACCAGTCGATAACTTTTTCCAATTTACAAATTTGAAATTAACTACGATAGGAACAACCTTGATGCTCTCGGATGCCTCGTAGACTGAGGCAAGCTTGATTAAATGGCTAGCTACCCCTGTTTTCACTTGCTTTTTTCAAGTTTATGGCTAGAAAAAATTATACCACTTACCTGTGTAATAATTACTTTTCGTATGATGCTTTATAAGTAAGTATCCAGAGAGCAGGTGGGAAAAGGGGACAAGGGGGACAAGGTGACAAAAGTTAGATACTTGTTACAAGTCTTTCCCTTCCCCTTGTCTCCAATTCTCCTTGTCCCCAAGTCTCTTCTCCATACCCCATGCTTATTGTTCATTAACTTTTTCAGTATTACCTGCTTTCACCCAACCTTCTTGTTCGCTACCTTCCAAACGGATCTTTTGCCAAGCTTTATCGTCGCTTTCTGACAAAATAATAATTTTTTGATTAAAACCAACTCCACCAATCTTTTCAGATTCTTGATTTGGTTGCGATCGCAAACTCAAGCCTTCAGCCCAACTAACACGTCCTCGGTAAGCTCCTGCTGGCAATGGTTTTGGTGATGGTGTCGCCTTTGGTGATGCTGTGGGAGTAGAGGTTGAGCTTGGAGATGATTGAGCCTGAGTCTTAGGTGTAAGGGCAGATTTACCTTTTCCAGGCTCAGTTGCTTTTGGAGCTTGAGCTTTCACCGAGGGACTATCGTTGGAAAAAACTGGTTTGGCGGGGGGTACGCCGGTGCGATTCATAAAATAGAGTGCAAGTGCAGCACCGCCACCTACTAACACAGCGATCGCTAAGAAAAACCCCAGTATAAACTTTGTTAAGCCAGACAACATAATTAAAACCTGATTATCAAGAGTGAAGGTGAGCCAGTCATCTGCGTATTTCCCCTCCCATTGAAAAGAGTGGTGTTGAACTGGCTGTAACGGATTACAAGTAGAGAAGCAAGTAACCCATCAGTATAAGAATCAATAGTCCATAATAATTCATCATTAACTATTGACTTTTGACTAACTCATTATTGTACCTATGCTGAATAGACATCTACTGAAATTAAATATGCGTTATCAAGATTCCTTGTAGAGACATAGCACTACTACATCTCTACATTTTTTCAGGATTCACGTAGTGCGCCGGAGGCGTTCGCTCAAAGGACTGTGTTTGGATGCTAAACGCGCTCTCCCAGCAGCAGCCCATTCTTGAAGTTGCTGAATTTGCTCTACGGCAGTTCGTGCTAAAGGTATGATCTGACTAGCTGCTTCTAGAATATCGTCGGTAGCAAAGTCGCGGTTTTGGCTAAATCCAATATGCATCGCTTCAATTAAAGTTTGTTCAATCTCGGCCCCAGAAAAATCGGGCGTTTCATAAGCTAACCTTTCGATGTCATAACTTTTCAAGTTATGGGGGCGCAGTCGGGATAAATGAACATCATAAATTGCTTTTCTCTCTTCTTGGGTAGGCAAACCCACGAAGAAAATTTCATCAAATCGCCCTTTACGGAGCATTTCTGGCGGTAAGGCTTGAATATCATTGGCGGTGGCAACGACAAACACGGGTGAGCTTTTTTCGGCTAGCCAGGTAATAAAAGTACCAAATACACGGCTGGCTGTTCCAGCATCACCTTTGCTACCAAGTCCGGCAAAGGCTTTATCTATTTCATCAATCCACAAAATACAAGGAGCAAGGGCTTCAGCTACTTGGATCATTTGACGAGTTCGAGATTCTGATTCACCCACCAAACCACCAAATAACCTGCCGACATCCAAACGTAGCAAAGGTAAATGCCAGTGGTGAGCGATCGCTTTTGCCGTTAATGATTTACCAGTCCCCTGAATACCCACCAACATTAAACCACGAGGGTGTGGTAATCCGTACTGTCGCGCTCTATCAGTAAACGAACCTCCCCGGCGAATCAGCCAGTCTTTCAAGTTATCTAGTCCGCCAATATCAGAAATTTGCTCAGTGGCAGGGTAGAAGTCCAAGATTTGGGTTTGGCGGATAGTTTGGCGCTTTTCTTCCAAAACCAGATCCACGTCTTCTGGTCGCAATTCTCCGTGGGTAGCGATCGCTTTTGCCAGAACCCGGCGAATCCGTTCCATCGAAAGTCCTTGACAAGAGCGCACCAAATCATCTAAAACTTTTCCAGAAAGGGAGTTAGCAGTACTTTGTAGTAAGCGATCTACCTCAGTTTTAATTTCTGGGGCGGCGGGTAAGGGAAACTCGACGACTGTCAACACTTCGGTTAAGTCGTCAGGGATGGCGATGCGCGGTGACAGTAGGACAATATTTTTTGGTTGCGACTTGAGGAGTCGGGACAGGTTGCGGAGTTTACGGGCGATCGCTACATCATCCAAAAAGCGATGATAATCTCGTAAAATCAATACCGCAGGTGCGGAAGCTGGTAATTTTTCGATAAATTCTAAAGCTTGCAACGGGTTACGTCGCCCAAAGCCAACATCATTGGGGTTTCCTTGGTAGCCATCGACAAAATCCCAAGTATATACTGGGCGATTACCCTGCTTGGTTGCTTCTTCCCGGATAGCTGCTTCTACCCGCTCCTCTTCGTATGTGGGAATATAAATCAAAGGGTAGCGGGCGCGTAGCAGCAGCTTAAACTCTTCACGGAAGTTCATAATATAGCTGTGGTTATTTGTTCTTCTCTCATTGTTCAGGTTTGTATCACCTCTAACAACTAAAAACGAATAACACTAAAGAATCTTCAGTTAGCCAAAATCTTACTTAGCGCCCTCGCTTGCTAAAAACTAAAGTTCAGCGACTTCATAGCGTAAATCAAGCTTAGTTTTTTCTCAATAGTCTAGCTTTACATGATGTATTAAAAATTATGAGAAAATCTCAATTTTGAAAGATAATTTAATTTTTCTTTTACACCATTTTAGCTTTACTACGCCATTAGGGACGTTAAATACTCTAGAGATATATTTTTTACAATAATTAATTGCGCCGTAATACAGCAAACGGCGCATGAAATACCTATCCCGGAAGTTGTTTTTTCAGTGCTTCCAGAGAAGCCCAACGGTGATCGACTGGAGTTTCAGGAATATCAGAACTATCAACTGTACTACTTACAGGAATACCTGGACAATTGCGATCGCATAATTGGCGCTGGGGTATTGCCAAACACATTTGCTCATATAGCCATTCGCTGGGATGAAAATAACCATCAGGCGGTAAGCTTTCTAGCAAATCTTCCATAACCACTTCCCTTTCTAAAGGCAAGTCATTTAGCTGATTTGCAGTTTCGTCTAACCAGATGATTTCCTTTGTATCAACCCCTAAACGGCGATTGTATTGCTGCAAGCAACGGTTGCAGGTACAAGTAATAATTGTTTCTGCCTGACCTGACACTTGCAGGTAATTGCCATGATGTTGCACACGCACATGACCGCGAACTGGTGTTAACGTTTCTAGACCAGGCAGAAATTCTTCAACTTGAACTTCCTCTGTTCGCTCCGATGCTCTGGTTAGCTGCGGAATATAAATTGCGTCCATAGGATTTGTGAGACATCCTCACTAAAATTTATCGTAATTACCAGTAATTACACTGATATTGAATGTTTATTTTATCTCTTAATAACAAGAGAAGTTTTGAAATTATATTATAGTTATGAGTTTTCAATTAACTCTAAACTCATAACTCCAAACTCCTAACTCCTTCCAACGAAGCTGGACAGACAACCAGATGACGATGTGGCTCTTTACCGCGACTGAAGGTTTCTAAATCTCCAAATTCCTTCAAGAAGGTATGAACTTGACGCCGTTCAGCAGAACTAAGAGATTTGATTTCCACTTCTCTACCAGAAAAGCGCACTTCATCGGCTGCTGCTTCTGCTAATGCGCGAATTTCGGCTTCTCTTTTGACCCGGTAGCCATTTAACTCAGTGGTGTAAGAGGCTTGTTCTTCCGGGGATTGGCTAAGGTTTAGAACCGAATTTACTAGATACTGAATCGCATCTAACACAGAACCATCAGCACCAATTAATAGCTGGATTTGTTCTGATGTCAAATTGGTTTGGTCAATAGTCAACCAGTAGTTATCTGGTTCTGGGGAATCACCATCTTGAGATTGAGCAGTTTTTAAATCACCCTGAATCTCAGCAGGTATTCCAGTGAGTTCCAGCAGAGTTTTTAACCACTGCTGACCTCGCTGCATCGGAATGTCACTCATGATCCCCCTGTCGCCTTTTTCTTAGGACTTTTTGGTTCAAACGGTAATGCTTTTTGTTCTGTGACTACTGCTTCTTTCTCCTGGGTTTCTACAATTTTTTGCAGTTCCTCCGGTAGAGGTTCGCGGGAGAGAAGATAAGTTTGTGCAGTCTGGAAAATATTACCAATCACCATATACATCAGTACCCCAGCAGGTAAAGGGAAGAACAAAAACATCCCAGAAAAGATGACGGGGGTGATTTTGTTAACTGTATCCTGCTGTGGATTGCCGCCGCTGGAATTTTGCCCGGAAAGCATTTGGCTAACATAAAGGCTGATTCCAAAGAAGACGATCATGGCGACAATATCCCAGTGGATTGTGCCATCTGCATCTTGTGCGCCAACCCTGCCCAAAGCATCAATGAATAAAAAGCCTTTTTCTGCTGCCAATCCAGGAATTGTACCTTGAATGGTGACATCTCCCGGTTGCAAGGCTTCTACATTGCCTTGGGGATCAATTTTTATCCTATCTTCACCTTTAGTAATTTTCCAATCAGGAATCAGCTTATTTTCTGGATGTTCAGCTAAAAGCACCTGAAATGGTTTACCTGCAACAGTCTGATACTGTATCTTGGTTTGTTCTCCTACCGCCAGTTTGTTTCCGCTAGGAATAATCGCAGCTACTTTAACGTGTTCTCCATCTGCAACGTAAATATTTTGAGGAGCAGTGGCAAAGGCTTGCGGTTGAATTTGTTCGATTTGTTCTGCGGGAAGAATTTGCAGGTTAACGCTATAGTTCGCACTTGCAAAAGGCGAACCCCGCAAAGTGGCAAACAGCGCTAACAAAACTGGCATTTGCACTAGTAATGGAAAACAGCCTGCCAAAGGGTTGCCAAATTCCTTCTGGACATTAACCATTTCCTCCTGCTGCTTTTGCGGTTCATCCTTATAGCGCTCTTTAATTTCTGCCATCCGCTTTTGCATCAGAGGTTGTACAATTCGCATTTTCCGCATGTTGCGAATTGAGCCAGCACTCAGGGGATAGAGCGCAAAGCGGACTATCAAGGTCAAAGCAACGATCGCTAATCCGTAGCTAGGCACAATACCATAGAAAAAATCTATGATTGGCAGCATCACGTTGTTCGAGAGAAAGCCGATACCAAAATCCATTATTCTGAATTCAACCTGAGGTACTGTAAACTGAATCTAAGTTTATCTAAATCACGATCTGTCGGCGACTATCTCTCGCTACGGATAGCCGCACATTATAAATGGGGCATTGGCCAAACAGGGCATTGGGCAATAAATAGTTTTTCTTCCCCTGCTTCCTCTGCTCCTACTTCCATCACTTATTGGCAGTGCCGCTAAATTCAGGATTTTTTGCAGCAATTCTTTCGTTAATGTAGTCATAGACTTCCCGAAACTTGGGAATTGCGCGCAATTCGAGACGACTGCCGTTTTTTAGAGTAATGGCCATATCTCCCCAAAAGCCAATGCCACGAGGAACTTTGACGATTTTGACAATTTCGGAATAAATTACGTCAGTGCGATCGCGCCCCTGCCAACCTCCGGTAACAGTAATTCGGCGATCGGTGATGCGGAAACGCAGCCACAATGCCCTGACAATTGCCCCGACTGCTAATGGTAGCCCGACAATGGTTAACCCAATCAGCAGGTTGACAATTAAATCCCCAACATGGGGGCCACCTTCATAATAAACATCTTCACGAATTCCCATCGAACACCTCAGCTTGTGCCAACAACTGCTCTAATTCTTGCAGAAATTGTGGGCTTACGCACTTAGATTCTGCTGCTGTGGGTTTAACAATAAATACTAGCCGCCATCCTGGTGATAATTTTGGCAGCAAATTGTATAAAGCAGCAGTAATTTGCCGTTTGATTCGGTTACGAACCACTGCCCTTTTACTGACTTTTGTGCTAATCGAAATGCCAATCCGCGTGCTGGCAAGATGTGCTGAGTCAATTGCTTGTGTAGTCTGGGTGGCAGTGTTTAAAAGAAGTTTTGTTGAACATAACGGCTTTAAGGCTCTCAATGTTAAATAAGAGCCATGACGCCGAATTCCTTCTCGGAAAACTGCCTGGAAATCCTTTCGGGATTTTAGCCGATTTGCTTTGGGCAAAGCCACAGATGCTCTTTATCGCTTGATATGCTCTAAACGCTCAGACGGTGACGTCCTTTTTTTCTTCTGGCGCTAATCACGTTTCTGCCGTCTGGTGTCCGCATCCTAGCGCGAAAACCAGAAGTTCTTTTTCTCTTACGACTAGTGCCGCCCAGTGTTCTTTTCATATTGTTCTCCCCTTAGGTGATTTTTATAAAAACTCACAATCTCTAATCGTATCACTTTATTAGGGAATTGCAAATTGGCAATTGGGCAAACAGAGCATTGGGCAAGGTTATTTTCTTTGTCCCCTGTCCCCTTGTCCCCGTATCCCCACTCTTAACTAATGCTCAAAATCCATGTTCCCATGTAACGCAGTAGTGGTACATCCCCAGGGGAGAGCACCTGGCAGTTAAAATAGTAAACTCCGCCGAACGATGGGTTTTTCACGTTAGATAACACTACTTCAACTGCACTACCTGCTGGCACTGGCTCTTGAGGAAAAATATTAATCAGTTTACCTTCTTTGTCCCACTTCACCTCAGAAAGCGGAACTGCTTTGCCTTTGACTCGGACTTCAATTTTTTTCTGGTCAAAAGTTCCTTTGTAATAATCAGGGTAGGTAATGGCAAATTGACCAACTGCCAATTTCATTCTTTTGGCTGGAATCTTTAATATGTATCGGTCCCAACCATTAGCTTGTCCACCAAAATCTAACCGGAAGGGTAGCTGATTTTCTTGTTTGACGCCGCTAAAGAGCGTAAATCCAGGTAAGCTTTGCGCCAAAGTTAAGGCTGGTAATCCAGTAACCAAAAAGCTAGTCACGGCTAAAGCAGAAAGTAAACGTCGCATAATTAGGCTTCCTCTACCAAAATATAAATCTGTTATCTAAAATAACTGTGTGTTAGTATTCTTTACTAAACTTTACTACTGGCTTCCTAACAATGGACGTTTAATTTCCAAAAAAAGTGTCGTCCTACCTGAAGTTTAGGCAACAGCATAATCACTTAGTAACAAAGTAAACATATATCTAAGTGACTTCATTACCCTTATGTAGCCCTGATTTGATTACCAAGTTGGTCAAATTTACACTAAATATAAACACAGTTGGGGTTGGATTGTGTTTCTAAATATGTATAAGTGTATCTAAATTTGAGAATTTTGTTATAAAATTTGATCCATGTCATCAGCGATCGCCAGTTAACATGGGCTAAATTGATTAAAATAAGTTGGAATCGCAATCGTAATTATTAAAATTTGATTGGGAAATTATAAAGCTTTAAAAATTCGGTCAATATTACTCTATAAGAAAGGAATACCAATATTTCTCAATCCCGAAAACAAGCTAAAGATAAAGATGCAAAATTTGGGAATCAATTTAGGATGTGCAATACGTAACCCTGTTTGCAACTATCTGAAAATATGACATCTGCGAGCGGCAAAGCAGAAAGTCCGATCGGAGGTTCCCTCCGCTCAGAACTTTACAAAAAAATCAGGCTTTGTCTGGAGAGCTAAGAGTGGGAGAAGAAAGATTCAAGGTTCAATCTACAAGTAAAATTCATGGCTGATGTTCCTGCCTAATTACTATGAGCGCGGAACACCCCTCGTCTGGACAATCGCTTACGTAGCAGAGATTAGGTATTTATCTTCAGGAGATTTCATGAGAATAGCAGTTGCTAAAGAAATTGAAGTTTGTGAACGTCGTGTGGCATTAATTCCTGACACCGTTGCCCGATTGGTAAAACAAGGTTTAGAAGTGTGGGTAGAAGCGGGTGCAGGAGAGCGATCATTTTTTGGCGATTCTGACTATGAAGCCGCAGGAGCCACAATCATCAGCGATACTGCCAAATTATGGGGTGAAACAGATATTCTGCTGAAAGTAAGTCCACCGCAAGAACGAGAAGATGGACGCTCAGAAATTGATTTGTTAAAGGAAGGGGCTGTTTTAGTCAGTTTCCTCAATCCCTTGGGAAATCCTGTTGTGGCGCAACAACTAGCAAATCGGAAAGTCACAGCTTTGAGTATGGAGATGATCCCCCGTACCACCAGGGCGCAAAGTATGGATGCTTTGTCTTCGCAAGCTTCATTAGCCGGTTACAAAGCAGTATTAATTGCCGCCGCAGCGTTACCGAAATACTTTCCGATGTTAACCACAGCCGCAGGCACGATCGCCCCAGCGAAAGTATTTATTATGGGCGCTGGTGTCGCCGGATTGCAAGCGATCGCCACCGCTAGACGTTTGGGAGCAGTAGTAGAAGCCTTTGATATTCGTCCCGCCGTCAAAGAAGAAGTGCAAAGCTTAGGGGCAAAATTCGTTGAAGTCAAATTAGACGAAGAAACCGTTGCTGCTGGCGGTTACGCCAAGGAAATTTCTGAGGCTAGCAAACAACGTACCCAAGAAGTTGTCGCCGAACACGTCAAAAATTCTGATGTGGTAATTACCACCGCCCAAGTTCCTGGGAGACAAGCACCACGGCTGGTTACAGAAGAAATGGTGGCACAAATGAAACCAGGTTCAGTGATTGTGGATTTGGCTGCTGATCAGGGTGGTAACTGCGCCTGCACAGAACCCGGTAAAGATATTGTGTGGAATGGTGTAACAATTATCGGCCCCATCAATCTCCCCTCATCGATGCCAATTCACGCCAGCCAATTGTATGCCAAGAACGTAACATCGTTGATGCAATTGCTAATTAAAGACAAAGCTTTACAGGTAGACTTTAGCGACGACATCGTTGATGCAGCTTGCGTTACCCACGCTGGTGAAATTCGCAATCAACGAGTGCGGGATGCACTACAAGCATCGAATACTCAACAACCGGCGGTTAATTAGGGACTGAAGATTAGGGACTGAAGATTAGGGACTAGGGACTAAGAAATAGATACTTAGCAATACTTTCTCAGTACCCAATACACCAATACCCAATCCCCAGTACCCAATCCCCAGTACCCAATACCCATTCCTAAAAGGAGTTTTGATTTCATGACAGAGGCATTACTTGCTGCTTTGTTTGTATTTGTTTTGGCATCTTTTATTGGCTTTGAAGTTATCAACAAAATACCACCGACTCTCCACACACCCCTAATGTCAGGCTCAAATGCAATTTCTGGCATTTCGGTACTTGGGGCAATAGTGGCCTCAGGTGCTAGAGACACAAGTGTGTCAGTGATTCTCGGTTTAATTGCTGTAATACTAGCTACAGTCAACGTTGTAGGTGGCTTTCTAGTCACAGATAGAATGCTGCAAATGTTCAAGAAAAAGGAGATTAAGGCGTGAGCGACTTTTTACCAACTGGCATTCAGCTGACATATCTAGTCGCTGCATCCTTATTCATTTTTGGTTTGAAAAAGCTGGGTTCACCAGCTACAGCGCGAAACGGTAATGTGGTTGCATCTGTGGGAATGCTGCTGGCAATTGTAGCGACAATGCTAGATCGGCACGTGTTGAACTACGAGATGATATTGTTGGGCTTGGCGATTGGATCGGGAATTGGGGCGATCGTTGCCTATAAAGTCCAAATGACGGAAATGCCCCAAATGGTGGGCTTACTCAACGGTTTAGGTGGTGCGGCTTCAGCATTAGTCGCTGTTGCCGAATTCTGGCGATTATTGGATTCTGGCGCACCCGTACCCTTAGATGTGAACATTTCCATGCTATTGGACGTGTTAATCGGTGGCGTTACCTTCACAGGTAGTTTTTTAGCCTTTGCTAAATTGCAAGGTTTAATTAGCGGTTCTCCGATTACATTTCCTTTCCAGCAACCATTTAACCTGTTGCTTCTGGGTGCTTATTTGGTAGGCAGTGCCTATCTAATCATCACACCAGATAGCTTACCTATATTCTTAGGAGTGGTAGCTGTTTCCTTAGTGCTGGGTGTGATGTTCGTCATCCCCATTGGTGGCGGCGATATGCCGGTGGTAATTTCACTGTTGAACTCGTTGTCAGGTGTGGCGGCGGCGGCTGCTGGTTTCGTGGTGATGAACAATATGTTAATCATCGCTGGGGCTTTGGTAGGAGCATCTGGCTTAATCCTCACCGAAATTATGTGTAAGGCAATGAACCGCTCTCTCTTCAGTGTGTTGTTCAGTGCTTTTGGTACAGGATCTACTTCTGGTGGTGCTGCTGCTGGTGGTGGTGCAACTGATCAAACTGTCCGCAGTATCGATCCCGAAGAAGGGGCGATGATGTTGGGTTATGCCCGTTCTGTGGTAATTGTACCTGGTTATGGTATGGCAGTTGCCCAAGCGCAACATAGTGTCCGGGAATTGTCAGATCAGTTAGAAAAAATGGGCGTTGATGTCAAGTATGCCATTCACCCTGTTGCTGGGAGAATGCCGGGACACATGAATGTGTTGCTAGCAGAGGCAAATGTGGCTTATACCCAGTTGTACGACATGGATGATATTAATCCCCAGTTTGAACAAGCGGATGTGGCTTTGGTAATTGGGGCAAATGATGTGGTAAATCCGGCGGCGCGGAGTGATACAAATAGCCCAATTTATGGTATGCCGATTTTGGAAGTAGATCGGGCGAAGCAGACAATTGTAATTAAGCGCGGGATGAGTACGGGTTTTGCCGGTGTAGATAATGAGTTGTTCTACAAGGATAAAACTACGATGCTTTTCGGTAGTGCGAAAGATATGGTGGCGAAGTTGGTTTCGGAAGTGAAGCAACTTTAACGAACCGCAGAGAGAGGCGCGAAGGAAGAATTTAGAGAGTTAGCTTGCCTTGGGGTGTGATATTCCCAAGGCAAATTTTTTAATTATAAAAATATTATCTAAGTGAATATTCCATAGGACTTCGGTTTGATTAATGAAAAGTTTTTTAAATAAAAGCTTTACTTAACAAATATTTTCGTCTAAGTATGCTTTTAAAAATAAAATAGGAGTTCTATATTATATAATAAGTATCTTTATTAAATAAGGATGATTACATGACTTACAACCATCTTCCTCATTCCCTTTTTGGCGAAAAGCTCAATCAAGAACCATGTTCATTATTTGGCCCTCTCCCTATGAATTCATCACAACAACTGAAGCAAGAGACAGAACAAATAACTAAAGAGGAAGCAAGTAAAAGAGAAAAATGGTTGCGTCAATTTTTAGTAGAAGAAAAGAAAATAAGACAAAACCAAAACGATATTTTACTACAGCAAGATAATTCTTCTACACATCGTGCGTACTTAGCTGCAAAAGCTATTACAGGCAAAAGCACTTTCGGCTGATATTACTTCCTCAGTGTTCTCTACGCCTCTGCGGTTCGTTAAAAAGAGCGATCGCCTCAAAAATCTCTACAGTGCGATCGCTCTGCAATATAATTAAGACTACGGTGTAACACTGCGCGGATCAACAACTACAATCGCAGAAAAACGTTTAAAGTCATCAATATTAAATGTAAGTAGATGTGTAATCTGGTGTGTTATCATCGCTGCAACTAAACGTGCATCATGCACCTGTTTTCCCATGACTTGGTATTTAACAATTAGAGATTCCCACTCACCAAAAATAGCAGGTGTATCAAGGTGTAGTATAAATATTTTTTTGAGTTTATCAGTTTCTTCTACTGCTTGAGCCGTGGATAAACCTAAACCATTACTATTAATTGGTCTTGTCGCAACAGCCCAAAACTCAATGAGATTCTGTGGAATTATATATAATAATTCCCCTTGTCTCTTGAGCATCAATATAGCTCTTTGAGTATCAAAGTGCATTGGGCTATTCTTCTGCACCAAACGCAGCAAAATATTAGTATCCACCAAATAGCTCATAACATTTCATCTTCTCTGGTGTAAATACTCTCTCGACTAATTGCTTCATCTGAAAGTGCTGGTGCTAAAGAAAAAGCAGGACTATTTATTAAATCTGTTAATATAGCTTCCCATTCTTCTTGAGTTGATACTTGATAAAAAAAACTTTCTTCATGGCTGGTTAAACTGTTTTCAATCAGAGATGCAAGATAAGCTTCTACCGATAAACCTTGTGCAGCAGCTTCAGCAATGAGACGAGCCTCTATTTCTGGTTTCAATTGTAGCTGTATGGTCATTTGTCGTCTCCTAATTCCCTGAGTTGTAGAAGTCTTCATCTGGATAATCGCAAAAGTCTTCTCCCTCTAAGTCTGAGAATATATTTAATTCACTACCAAATGCATAATCTGCAATAGCTGTCATTGCGGCTAGTGTTAATTGGCATTTTTGCTCATCTTTGGTAAGTGAGTGTTTTTCTTTAAGAACCAATTGTAGGGCTGATTCAGCTATCTTTAGGCGATCGCTTATGCTCAGGTTTGCGAGTGCTTGGAGAATTTCTTTAGTTACCATATTAATTCATAGAGCAACTTATATTACTAATGGTAGTGAAATTATGATCAGCGATCGCCTGCAAAATCTCCATTGTGCGATCGCTTGCTTTTTATTGAAACGTGATCGCCTCTTCTTCCTTTGTGTCTTAGTCTGTTTGTACTTCGTTAATAAATATGGTAACTGAGATAAACCAGTTGTAAGACGCGAAAACGTAGTGATGTTATACAAAACACCCCACTCTACATTAGCCTTAGCCAAAGTAAAATAAGGTGCTTTTTTTATTAGTAATTAAGCAGACTTGAAAATTAATCCAATGACTTACTAGCTTTACTTAAAAGCTTACCTAATCTTTGAATTGGCCCCTTAAATCCCCTTGGGGCTTCAGTTGCAGCTTGTTGAGTTTGTTCGCCCAGTTTCGTTAGCACCTCGGCAAAGTCAGCACCTTTGGCGGTTTTGCGCTTCAAGAGTTGCTTAAGTTCTTTAAGTCCATTAGCAACTTCTTGGAGATTCTCGTTTTCAGACTTATGCAATAAGCTGTACCACGTATCAATCGCACCTTGCGCCGCCTCAGGTTCAATTTTAGTCAAGTCTCCTTCAAGGGTTTCTATTACTGATTCTATGTCTTCAATCTGTTCGCGGTCTTCTGCCTTACCTAGTGAAACACCTATATTGCGAAGTTGCTTACCCAACTTCTGTAACGGAGTTTTTAGTTCCTTATCAGTATCAGAAGCAACATTGCCTGTTTGCTCACCAATTTCAGTTAACACTTCACCAATTTCATGACCTGTGGCCTTACCACTTTTGACCAGTTGCTTGAGTTGCTTGAGGTTATCGGCAATTTCTTTGATTTCTGGCTCTTTTACTTTGTGTAAATAAGTATACCACTCATCGATTAAGCCAGTAGCAGTTTCGCTATCAAGAGCAGTCAAGTCTCCTTCTAGTGCAGAAAGAAGCGAATCTAAATCCAAGTTATCAGCTTTATCAGCTTTTTTAGCTGCTGTGCTTTCTTTCTTGGCAGAAGTTTCCCCTTGTTTACTATTGGATTTTTGTTGAGAACTCATGGTGTAATTTCCGTAACAAAACTAAATAAGTGTACAGGTATCACTTTATAAAGACTCTACGGAATTGCCCTCATTCTTAGGTAAGACTTACGGACTATATAAATCTATAATTATATATATTAATAAAAATCAAACTTTTCAGACCTTTTAGTGAAAGCCCAACAACAAGTAGTATTCACTTTTTCTGTAAGCTATCCAACAGAGTAACTGTTCTCGAAGCTAAGGGCTGATTGTAGCATAGGTGTAAAAGTGCTAATAAATATTTCTACCTTTGAGCGAAATATAAAAAAATTATCGTCGTCTGATAGTGCTGTGTTGGGCTTGGAATTTTTCTAGCTAACTCATAGTTTGCTCGGAATTTGGATACAAAACTCAGAGCCGTTACCAAATTCAGAAACATACTTGAGTTGGCCGCCGTGTTTTTCTACAATAATTTGATAACTAATAGATAGACCTAAACCAGTGCCTTGACCAGGTTGTTTGGTGGTAAAGAAAGGTTCAAAAATACGCGATCGCACAGTCTCTAGAATCCCACAACCATTGTCAGCAATCCAAATCAAAACAGTATTCTCTTCTATGATTTCTGTACGTATGCAAATTTTAGGATTCTCAATTATTTTTCCACTAGTTACTGAGTTTTCCAATGCATCGATCGCATTGTTGAGAATATTCATAAAAACCTGATTCATCTGGGCTGCATAGCAGACTACTGGAGGCAATTCACCATATTGCTTAACTACCTCAATAGCAAAAGAATTAGTTTGTGGTTGCAGTCGATGTTGTAAAATTAGCAAAGTACTATCAATACCTTCATGAAGGTCAACGGGCTTCATTCCTGTTTCGTCAAGTCGAGAAAAATTTCGTAACGACAAGACTAATTGAGAGATCCGCTCTGCCCCCATCTTCATTGAAGTCAAAATTTTGGGCAAGTCATCACTAATAAAATCTAAATCCACTGCTGTTGTTTGCTTTTGAATTTCTCCTGTTACTACAGGATACTGTTTCTGATAAAGGTGCAGTAATTTAAATAAATTTTCGGTATGTTCAGTAACATAAGTGATGTTGCCATAAATGAAACTAATCGGGTTATTAATTTCATGTGCTACACCAGCAACTAACTGTCCTAGTCCTGCCATTTTCTCACTTTGAATTAACTGGCTCTGAGTATCCTGTAATTCTTTAAGAGTCTGGGTCAACTCTTCTTTTTGACATTGAGTTTGTTCGAGTAATTCCGCTTGTTGAAGTCCTACCCCTAACTGAGTACCGATTTGCATCAGCAAATCTACCTCATCTTCTTGCCAATCACGGGGTTTAATATTTTGATAAGCTGCTAGTAATCCCCAAAGTTTCTCACCCTGAAAAATCGGCACAATCATATATGCCCTAGCCTCCATTCGTTCAATTAAGGCAACATAAGGAATAGAATCATCTGTGCTGTAAATATCCTTAATGACCAGAGTTTTACCATTAGCAAAGTCTCCTACTTGGTTTTTTTGCAAGTAATCATCTGAGGCAGCTACGCCTGTCGTAGACATCGCAGATACAATTTTCTTTACTGGTCTCCAACCTTGAGCTAAAGACTCAGCAACAAATTCGCCACTCCAATCAGCTCGGAATTGATAGATTGTCACTCGGTCAACTTCTAATAACCGTCGGACTTCTTCTGTACTAGTAGCAAAAATGGTGTCAATATCAAGAGAGTGGCGGATTTTCTCTACGGTTGCAGCCAGGGCCTTCTCCCTTTCGGCTGCTTTCCGTTCTCGTTCGGCGGCTTGAGCCAGTTTTTGAGCTTGCACCTGCATCTGTGTCAAGGATTCAGCTTGCTGTAATGCTACTCCCAATTGAACGCCAACTTGTGCTAGCAAGTTGATTTCTTCATCTTGCCAATAACGAGGCTGGGAGTTTTGATAAGCTACTAACAATCCCCAGAGTTTTTCGCCTTGAGAAATTGGTACAAAAACTTCATTACGTGCATACTTACTTGCTTGTTTCCCTTGCACAAGAGCGCGTTCTGTCACTGGCTGCGGCTTAATCATTGGTGTCCAGCCATCAACGATGGAATCAGCCACAAATTCCCCACTCCAATCAGGATAGAAGCGATAAATTGCGACTCGTTCTACTTCTAATAGCCGACGAACTTCTTGAGTAGTGGTTTTAAAGATAGCTTCAATATCAAGTGAGTGACGAATTTTTTCTACGGTGTGCGCCAACGCCCTTTGCCTTTCAGCAGCTTTACTGATGTCTGCTGCTTGGATTTGCATTTGTTGGATAAATTCTGCTTGCTGCAAAGCCACACCTAGTTGGGTGCCCACTTGAGTAAGCAAGTAAACTTCATCTTTTTGCCAATCACGAGATCCAGCATTTTGGTACGCTGCTAGCATGCCCCAGAGCTTCTGACCGTGGTAAATGGCAACGATCGCATAAGCTCTTGCTTGATATATCTCTAAAATTTTAATGTAGCAGTCACTAAAACCTGAATTGTAAATATCATTACAAATTCGGTACACTTCACTCTGACTGAAGTTACCACCTTCTGTATCTTGTAAATAGGTATCAGCGACTGGGGGTTTAGCTAAATCTCTAGCGCTACATTCGCTGACGTTCTCTTTCAATTCCGGCCGTTGCGACTGTCTCTCTATGAGATAAACCCAACCCTCTGCCACTGATTCAAACACAAATTCACCACTCCAATCAAGATTGAAGCGATAAATAGCTACGCGATCGGCATTTAGCAGCTGCCTAAGTTCTGCGGTGGTTGTGTGGAAAATGCTTTCCAAATCGAGGGACTGACGAATTTTCTCAATGGTAATGGCTACAGTTTTCTGCCATAGGGCTGCTTTTTCTCTGGCTTTTGCTTGTGCTAGTTCTGCTGATTGTAGTTTGACTTGTTCAAGGAAATCTGATTGCTGTAAAGCAACTGCTAGATGTTCGGCGATTAATTGCACAAACTCAATTTCTGATGCTTCCCATTGTCGAGGATTACCACACTGATGAATACACAACAATCCCCATAAATCTTTACCTTTGATCAAGGGGGCAGTTATATTGGCACGTACTTGGAATTTTTCTAGAATCTGGATGTAGCAATCACTAGCATTAACTTGATAAATATCAGCTATTGCTCTAATCCGACCTTGCTGATACAATTGGGCGAACTCTTCACTAAAGCAGTGGTCGCGCAGTTTAGCTGTTAATGCTGAATCCCATTCTGTTGCCACATCTTCGTAGATAAATTCTCCTTCCCAGGCCAAATCAGGATAAAAACGAAACACGCTAACCCGATCGGTTTTCAGAAGTTGGCGGACTTCAGTAACTGTAATTTTAAAGATAGTTTCTATGTCTAGAGACTCCCGAATGCGGGCAATAACTCCAGATAAGGCTTTTTGTTGTTCATTCTGACGCAAAGAGAGTGTCACGTCTGAATAAGATTCTTGCCGTTCGGAATTTGGTTGTATGGGTTGAGTAGTAGAGGAGTTTTCCATTCCCAGTGGGACTTTAAATATTGAAAGTCTTCTATTTCATAATTCCCGTTGCGATCGCAAAGGTAACAGTTATTTCTTGGGAATGTCATACAAAATAGTATAGGGACACGATAGTATCGCGTCCCTACAAAAATATTTTTCAATCAAAATAAAATTATCGCCGCTTGGGAGTGGCGCTGCGGGTGGTGCGTTTGTCTTCATCTCGGCGACGGCGATCGCGCCAATCTGCCAGGGTCAAATAACCAATACCACCGGTGACTACTACGAGCAGCACTACAGCAAATAAAGCCAAAATACTCAAGAATGGACTTTCCACCATGCCTCTACAGTCCGTTACGTCCCCACACTACCATTGCAATTGACCAAGTGAACACAACTAACAACGATACCCAACCTAGTGTCAAAATCTCCATAGTCCCAGTTTTAAAATAATTACAAAAGGTTTCTAATATTTATCATACAGGGATTGGGCAAGCTGAGATTTTTTTATCATGACATTGTAAGTTTTGCCTGCGATGTCTACAACGGGCTGTACGGTGACGCAAAAAAGACACCGAACAAATTTTCTTGATCCGCTAGTAGTCTAAGCAATGATAAAAAAGTAGCGATCGCGCTTTCTAACTTAATACTTTGGGAATACTAGGGCTATGCGTATATAGTTGCAATCCAGCAACCCCTAATATTATGCCGACATTTTTCAACTATCCTTTCCACTCCAACGGTTTCGTTCCCCACGGACATTGTTATCTGTGGCAAACTGGATTAGTTTCGCTCCACATTATTTCTGATGCCACGATCGCTCTTGCCTATTATTCTATTCCCTTTTTACTGATTTACTTTATTTCCAAGCGTAAAGACGTTCCTTTCAATGGAGTCTTTTTGTTATTTGGTGCTTTTATCATTGCCTGCGGTACTGGACACTTGATGGATATTTGGACGCTTTGGCATCCAAACTATTGGATTGCAGGTGGTTTAAAAGCTCTAACTGCCATTATTTCGATATATACGGCATTTGCGTTATTTTTTCTCATGCCTCAAGCTCTAACGCTACCCAGCCCAGCCCAGTTAGAAGCCATCAATCGCGTTCTTTCAACTGAAATTGTCGAGCGTAAGCGTATCGAGAAAGACCTACGTTTTGCAGAGGAAGCTGCTCAAAACTCCAACCAAGCCAAGAGTGAATTTCTTGCCAATATGAGTCATGAACTACGTACACCTCTTAACGGCATCTTGGGCTATACACAAATTCTCCAACGTACAGAATCTCTGAGTGAAAAAGGACGTAAAGGAGTCAGCATCATTTATCAATGTGGTTCTCATCTTTTAACCCTAATTAATGATGTGCTGGATCTCTCCAAAATAGAAGCCCGAAAACTAGATTTGTATGCTGTTGATTTCTACTTGCCTGCCTTTATAGATAGCGTAGCTGAAATTTGCCGCATCCGAGCAGAACAAAAGGTGATCGCATTTTACATTGAACTCGATCCTGATTTGCCAACGGGTATTCATGCTGATGAAAAACGCTTGCGGCAAGTACTCATTAACTTGCTTAGTAATGCCATTAAATTCACTCATCAAGGCAGTGTCACCTTCAAAGTTAAGGTCGTTGCTCAACAATTAAATACCAATGGACAAACTAACTACAAAATTCGCTTTGAGGTGGTAGATACCGGCACGGGTATAAGCCCTGAACAAGCCGATAAAATCTTCCAGCCCTTTGAGCAAGTAGGAAATCAAAAACGACAATCTGAAGGTACAGGCTTGGGATTAGCAATCAGCCAAAAAATTGTTTTATTAATGGGTGGTCAAATTCAGGTGCAAAGTACTTTAAGCAAAGGAAGTACTTTCTGGTTCGAGGCAGAATTACCAGAATCTAAAGACTGGGCAAAGGTTTCTAGAGTGGTTGAGCAAGGAACGATTATTGGTTATCAAGGACAAAGGCGCACCATTTTGATTGCAGATGACAAATGGGAAAATCGATCGGTAATTGTAAATTTACTAGAGCCTGTTGGATTTACTGTGGTAGAAGCTAGCCAGGGTCAGGAAGCATGGGAACAGACTCTAGCCCACAAACCAGATATGGTTATCACTGACCTCGTGATGCCTATTTTGACTGGATTTGAGTTGATCGAGCGTTTGCGTCAGCCTGGGCCATTTAAAGAAATTGCGATCATCGCTTCTTCAGCTAGCGTGTTTGCAATCGACCAGCACAAGAGTATTGATGTCGGTGCAGATGCATTTCTACCAAAGCCTGTAGAAGCTGAGACGCTGCTGGAAATGCTACGACAATTTTTGCATCTAGAATGGATTTTTGATGTTAAGGTAGACGCAATCAAAAAAACCTCTACAGGTAGTTTTGATCGACAAAATGAGGAGATGATTTATCCTGCTAAAGAGGTTTTACAAGAGTTACTCGAACTGACAGAAGACGGCGATATTCAAAAAATATTGGAACTGGCTGAGGAACTTTCTACATCCGATCGGCAGTTAAGCATTTTTGTCCAGCAAATCGTCCAGCTTGCTAGTAATTTCCAACTCAAACGCTTGGAAAGTTTGATTCAAGAATACATAGATCAATTGGAGTAAAATTTTAATTTTTAATTCATCATGAACAAAATTCAAAATGACGGATTTATTTTGATTGTGGATGATAATCCGACAAATTTATCTGTCGTGTGTGAAGCACTTAATAGTGAGGGTTTTCGTTTCCGGGTTGCAGTCGATGGAGAAAGTGCGATCGCTCAAATCGAACGCAATCATCCAGAGTTGATTTTACTGGATGTACAAATGCCCGGTATTGACGGATTTGAAACTTGTCGCCGACTCAAAGCTAATCCTGCTACCCAAAATATTCCGATTATTTTCACCACAGCCTTAGCAGATACAGAGAGCAAAACGAAGGGATTTTCCCTTGGCGCAGTAGACTATATCCCTAAACCGTTTGCCCAAGAAGAAGTTATTGCCAGAGTGCGCGTACATTTACAACTCAAACAATTGACTGAATCTTTGGAACAACAAGTTAGCGATCGCACCAAGGCTTTGCAAAAAGCCCAAGTCCAACTAGTGCAGCAAGAGAAACTATCAACACTCGGAGAGCTAATCGCTGGTATTGGTCATGAAATTAATAACCCGATCAACTTTATTTCCAGCAATATTCCACCCTTGCAAGAACATATTGCAGGAGTAACCAAGTTGTTCCTACTATATGAACAAGAGTATCCCAACCCAACAGCCAAAATTACCAATGCCATTGAGGACTTGGATCTGAACTTTGTTCTCGAAGATATAGTAAAAATCTTAAATTCACTCCAGCTAGGAAGTGAACGAATTAGAAACCTTTCTAATTCACTCCGCAACTTCTGTCGCTCAGACAGGGATGCCAAAATATCTGCTGATTTACATCAAGGACTAGATAGCACATTAATGATTTTGCAACACCGCCTCAATGCTAATGGCGATCGCTCTCGCATTGAAGTTATTAAAAGTTATGGAGAATTACCACTGGTTCGCTGCTATCTAGGGGAAATGAATCAAGTATTTATGAACATTCTGGCAAATGCAGTTGATGCCCTTGATGAAGCTATAATGCAAGGCAAAATCAACAATCTAAGTCCTCAGATTAAAATTACCACAGAAATAGATTCTGAACAATTGATTATAATTCGGATTGCTGATAATGGAATTGGTATTCCTGAACGGCTTAAAAAACGCTTGTTTGAGCCGTTGTTTACTACAAAAACCGTTGATAAAGGTACTGGACTTGGCTTGTCGATTGCATATCAAATAGTTGTAGAGAAACACAAAGGCATTTTAGATGTGAATTCTCAACCTGGCATTGGAACCGAGTTTATCATCAAAATTCCCACATAAAAACAATATTTAATTGATTACAAAACTGCTCTAGCATTTATCATATTGGAGACTAGGAAAAAGTTTTTCCAATACCCAATACCGAATTTATATATAGAGTGAACCCAACTTTAGATCCTCAATTAATGGCAGAACGCCTAGAATCCCTGAAGGCTGGAATAATTGGGGGATTATCTGTGTGTTTCGCTTTTGCGATCGCCAGTCTGTTAAATACTCTAGTACTAGCAACGTATTTTCAGACACTTATATGTCTGCAAAGCGATCTTAACTGGCGCTTGTGGGTAAGTGGTGCAGTTGCTACTTTTATTGGTTTCCTATTTGGTGTCACCTACCGCTATATCATCCGCTCCGATAAAAATCCCCAACTCAAAGCTGGTGGCGTGTTAGCCTTTGGCTTGGTGCGCGGATTAACTCAGATAGAATTTGGGTGGAATCACAGCACAATTTGGCCTTTTTTGGTGTTGGCGGCAGAAAGTTTGTTATGGTTTGCACTGGCTGCGATCGCTCTTGATATCGCTATTCAATTGGGTTTGGTTAAACCTTTTTCATCAATCTAAATTCCTGTGGTCTTACAGCTACCTGTAAGCCTATACAGAAGGTTGTGGTTCAAATAAATGAAAAAAACAAAGCTACTGTAAACATGAAGTTTTTGTAGTACAATGTATACAGTTTAACTACAAAAAAATATAATTTTCAACGTAAAGTATAAAGTATTACTAGTATTAATTATCAATCTAATATGAATAATAAAAGCTCCCACTATTATCTGATAGTCGATTTGGAAGCCACGTGCTGTAACAGTAAAACTATTCCCCGTCACGAAATGGAAATAATTGAAATCGGTGCAGTGATGCTCAATCGAACAACGTGGGAAATTGATTCAGAGTTTCAGCAATTCATCCAACCAGTGAGACATCCGCAACTGACAGGTTTTTGCACCGAATTGACTAGTATTCGGCAGCTAGATGTTGACGAAGCACCCAATTTTTTAGAAGCAATTTCTCGCTTTAAAGAATGGATTAATTTATTTCCCAACTATATTTTTTGTTCTTGGGGTAGTTACGATAAAAAGCAATTTATTCAAGATTGTGCGTTTCATAATTTTCCTTATCCTTTTACTTCAGAACATATAAATATCAAAGAGAAATTTTCAGAATATCTTGGCGTATCTAAAAGATTTGGAATGGCGCAGGCTCTCAATGAGTTGGGGATAGAATTAAAAGGTACACATCATCGTGGCATTGATGATGCCCGCAACATTGCAGCTATTTACAGACAGATGAAAAAAAACTAAGCGAAAATAGTTTGGTTTTATTCTGCCGACCTACTTAGTTAATAACTTTTTTGTTACCCCTTCAGCTAAACCATCTTTAACATGAATGATCCGATTAGTTTGCTCGGCTACATCCGGTTCATGGGTAACAATGACAATCGTGATGCCTTGAGTGTTTAACTCAGTCAACAAATCCATTACTTCCTGGGAGGTTTCACTGTCTAACGCTCCAGTGGGTTCGTCTGCTAGAACAAGTGCAGGGCGATTAACCAGGGCACGGGCAATCGCTACTCGCTGTTGCTGTCCACCAGACATCTGGTTAGGACGGTTTAACATTCGCTCTGCCAAGCCAACACGAGTTAAAGCTGACTGTGCGCGTTTTCTGCGTTCCGATTTGGGAACACCTGCATAGACCATTGGCAGCATCACGTTTTCTAAAGCCGTAGAACGAGCCAGCAAATTAAACTGCTGAAATACAAAACCGATGCGGCGATTGCGGATATATGCCAATTCATCATCGGTTAGCGTCGTCAAATTTCTACCTTCTAAAACATAATGTCCAGAAGTGGGGCGATCGAGGCAACCAATGATGTTCATCAGCGTAGACTTGCCCGAACCAGACATCCCCATGATTGAAACGTATTCGCCTTCCTCAATCGACAAGTCAATACCCTTTAGTATGGGAACCTCGACTTCTCCAAGACGATACGTTTTCTGAATTTCTTCCATCCAAATCATCGTTGCCATATTAGTAATTCTCTACTTCAAAAATGTTTTAATCACTTCTGAGCGCCGTAATTGGGTCAAGACTGGCAGCATTGCGAGCCGGAATTACGCCAGCCAATAACCCAATTACAAACGTTAAACCAAAGCCGAACAGTATTGACCAGAGCGAAATCACCAAGGGAAATTTAAACAAATTTGAGGCGGCAAAAGCGATCGCAATTCCCAGTCCAATACCAACTACCCCTCCAATTACCGCAATTACAACTGCTTCGGCTAAAAACTGGCTCAAAATCGCAGTGCTAGTCGCTCCAATCGCTTTGCGAATCCCGATTTCCCGCGTTCGTTCGACCACTGACACAAGCATTATATTGGCAATACCAATACCGCCAACAATTAAAGAAATTACCGCAACCGCCACTATCATTACGGTAAAAAGCTTAGATGTACTGGTCAGCGTGTTAATGATATCAGCCGAATTTACAGTCCGAAAATCATCTTTATCTCCTTTCTCTGGATAAATACCATGTCTTACCCGCAAGAGATTCGTAGTTTGATATTGAGCAGCGTCTAGCTGTTCCTGGCTTTTGACTTTGATATAAATTCCTCGAATGGCAATTCCCTTAACGGCATTATTTCCTACTAGCCGAGCAGACATATTGGTAAGCGGGATATAAATTTGTTCATCCGGGTTTTGTGGACCTTGCGCTCCCTTCGTCTCCATAACGCCAATCACATCATAGGTTTGTCCAGAGATGCGGATTTGTGCGCCTTCTGCAATACTTCCTGATCCCAGTAGTTCATCGCGTGCGGTGGGGCCTAAAACCGCCAGAGGTTTTGCGGCTTTGACTTCTTCCTCAGTAAAAAACCTGCCTGTTTGAGGATGGGTGTTGCGTACATCTGGATAATTGACATCAGTTCCAATAATCGTCATTGAGTCGTTGTTTTCGCCATAGACGACTTGGGCAGACTGTTGCAAAATAGCCGATACCCGCTCAACCCCTAAAACCTGTTGCGCGATCGCCTCAGCATCTTCTAAAGTCAATGTCGTAGCACTCCCAACGCCCTGTTGCACCGCGCCACTTCTAGATGCACCCGCCTGCACTTGCAAAATATCGGTTCCAAGTGATTGTAGTTGTTGCTCAGTTGCTTTTTGAGTGCCTTGACCAATGGCGGTGACAGCAATCACTGCCATAATGCCAATGATAATACCCAGCATTGTTAGCGCAGTGCGGAGTTTATTACTCCACAATGTCTCGAACGCCATTGTCAAAATTTCAACGGCTGATACAGAAGAACTGCGGATTAAAGTAGATGCCTGTTTAATTAATGGTTTGCGATTGCGTGATTTGATCATTGCTAAACTTTGCTTGTGACACTAAATCTAAGTACAGCATTTTATTAATTCGTAGCTAATTAAATTTGGTCATACTCTGCAATGCTATTTATCGGCTTGCATTGTTAATGCGTTGGTTTGCATTGTTAATGCGTCGGCTTGCATTGTTAATGCGTCGGCTTGCATTGTTAATGCGTCGGCTTGTTTTGTTAATGCGTCGGCTTGCATTGTTAATGCGTTGGCTTGTTTTGTTAATGCGTCGGCTTGCATTGTTAATGCGTTGGCTTGTTTTGTTAATGCGTCGGCTTGCATTGTTAATTCGTTGGCTTGTTTTGTTAATGCGTCGGCTTGCATTAAACTAGGCAAAACTATACTAAGGGCCACCAGGAGGAGGGCCACCCATACCGCCAGGAGAAATACCTCTGTTAGTATTACTATTTTTGTTAGAACTCGATGGCGCACTTACCAAAATATTTTCATTGCCTTGTAAACCGGATTGTACAACGGTTTTGTTATTTACCGTAGCTCCAGTTTTAATTGGCACAAATCGAGTGCTGCCATTTTCCGTAAGCACCTGTACTCCAGTGCCATTACTCTGACGAGCGATCGCTACTGTTGGTACAACAAGCACATTGTTTAATTCGCCTGCATCGAATTTTGCATCAACATTCATGCTTGGAAGCAAGAGAGTTTCAGGGTCAGTGAAATCCACTTTGACTTTAACGCTGGTAACATTGGTTGCCACAGTTGCCTGAGCTGCAATCTGGGCAACTTTTCCCTTAAAGGTTTTGTCAGGATAGGCATCGGCTGTAATGCTTACCGACTGCCCTACCTTTATTTTGCTAATATCGGTTTCGGCAATATTTGCCACAACCTGATAAGTTGATGCTAGCGACAGAATCGAAGAAGAGGTCGATCCCGAAACCGAACTCCCAGATGTAGTAGGTGTAACGAAATCACCTGGATCGGAATACTTGGAAGTCACAATACCAGTAAATGGGGCACGAATTTCTGTGTCTTGGATTTGTGTTTGAATCGTTTTTAGGCTACCCTGTTCCTGAAGCACTTGAGCGCGTGCAGCATCAATATCTTCCTGGCGGTTTCCTGCTTTTAGTAGTGCTAAAGCTTGCTGTTTTTCCTCAACCACAGCCTTTAGTTGCTCGATATCTTCTTTGCGTGACCCAGCTTTTTGCAATGCCAGCGCTTGCTGGGTTTCATTTACGGAAGCTTTAGCACTATCCTTGTCGGCACGTTTTTGGTTTAAAGTCTGAAGAGAAATAGCACCAGCATTGTATAGTTGCTGATTTCGGCTCAAATCATCTTCGGCTTTTGTTAAACTTGCTTGAGCGCTTTTTAAACGTGCATCAGCCTGAGCAATATCTTGAGAGCGATTACCTGCTTGTGCTTTTTCTAAAGTCGCTTGGGCTTGTTTTAATTGCGCCTGTGAAGCAGCAATATCTTGAGGACGATTACCAGCGATCGCCTTTTGCAAATTCGCTTGAGCAGAAGCCAGAGATCCCTGTGCTTGAATTAGTTGCCCTTGCAGATTTGAGTCATCCATATATGCCAGGATTTGCCCCGCTTTTACAGAGTCACCTTCATCTACTAGCAATTTCTTTAGCTGTCCAGAACTTTTGGGACTAACGTTAGTCGATTGTTTAGCTTCAACAGTACCGTTAGCTGAGATGGTAATTGGTAAGGTTTCTCGCTCAACCGGGATTGTCTGCATTTTGCTTCTGGCTTCTTGAGTTGAGGAAATCACCGTCTGACGGTAAACGAGGTATCCACCGCCTGTGAGTGAACTGAGTATCAATAACCCCATCAGCCATTTTGTCAGTTTGTCTTTTATCAAGCCTTTTTTAAAGGGTTTGAGTGTAATTTGTTGGGAAGAATTAAGTGTCATAGGCTATAAATGCACCTTGGTTGTAAACAACAATTGAGTCGTTGCGATCGCCTCCTGCAAGCAATTGATTAGTTGCTCGGAGGACGTGCTGGAATTCCCAATGCTTCTCGCAATTTCTCTTCGGTAACACCAAGTTTTGTAGCTGCTGCTTTCAAATCGGGACGGCGACGCTCTCCATCTGGTGGATTGGTTGGATTAGTGGGTACTCCCAAAGCTTCTTTTAAGTTGGCTTCGGTAACACCAAGTTTTTGAGCCGCAGCTGTAAAATCTATCTGACGGTGCGATCGCCTTTCTTGCGGTAGTTGGTCACGCGCTTGAGGAGAGTTTTGGGCGGTCAGATTCGGGCTACTGCCTGCTTGACCACAGGCTGTAAGCGTGAGGGAAATAGCTGCCAAAGCTAGAAATTGACGAGTAATCATAACAATCAATCTTGTTTTGCTGAGATTGGAAACAGTTGATAGTTTTAATTACACCAGCCCAATATGACAGCTTTCCCTTTGTCTGAATTACAAAATTGTAATAATAGCGATTCTCATTTGAATGATATTACACGGGTAGGGTAGCACAGCTAGCTGTGCTACCCTAAGTGGTTAATTATTTTTTCTAAGCCTGATATTCGTAGACGTAGCCTGTCATAGACATTGCTGGAAATTAGCGTTATAACTTTTCGCTAAATCCCCTTATGATAAGTAGAACCACATGAAAAAATCAAACTATCTAAATAAAAATAGGCTAAAACCCTCTTACCTTCTGCCTCCTGCCTTGTCTTAATGATAAATATTCACGCCAACCTACTTAACATTATTACGAACCAAAGATTTTTAAAGTTCGGTGTTTATTACGGACTATCCATAGTACAACAATTAGCAATACAAGCGCTTTGATCGTTGATGGCTCCATTACCTTCTTCACTTGCGTGGGGGTTTGAGGAGTAACATTACACGGAACCTCAATAATCTGTGTGTGATCGGAACCATTACCACTGGGAGTTAAATCGCATTCGCCTTTGTTGTTGAGAGACAAAGGTGCATTTCCTGGAGAAACAGGTGCAGGTGGTTGAGGAGATGAAGAAACAGGTGGTTGAACGGAGGAAACAGGTGGTTGAGCTGAAGAACTATCACTACCCAGTAGTAGAAGCAGAATTAAACCAAGACCCCCAACGCCGATTAATGGCCAAAGTGGAAAGGAACCAGAACTCTCTGGTACCAAAACATCTCCCGCAGAGCTAGGGAAAGCATCAAAAGCTAGTGTTTCTCCATCCAAGGCTAGTGGATTATCACTCAGCAAAGTATCTCCTGAGATATCTTCTCCTAAGAGCTGATTAAATTCCTCTGGAATCGCATTATTAGGCCGTCCGAGTTCTCCACCTTCTTCGGAGTATGGAAAAGATAGTACTTCAAAAATCTTTTGTTGGAGTTGGTTTTGATTTCCAGAACTCAACGCATCCAAGCCTGTAGAGATTTTATTTAAATAAAAATTTGTCATCTCTGGCGACAGACCTAGAGACTGAATCTGCTCTTGAATGTTGGAAATTTTTGAGGCTTCTTCAAACAGCAGTCGTCCGTATGACAATTTCAGGTCTAGTAATCCATTACGGAGGCTAACAGAGTCATTGACTCCTGAATATGGTGCCCAGTAGAACTGCTTGGTTACAAGTCCGAGTCCTTCTACTGGATTGCGACCAAAAGGTTGTCCAAGAACGTATTGAGATCCATCCATGATTGCGGGAGATGCATTTCTCCAAAATGAGGCGTAAGGCACCGCAGAGAGATTGGGATTATTGCCGTAGAAGCTAGCGAAATTCTGGAAGTTTTTCTCTCCACCGGCTGCTCGGATCAGAAGGTTTTGATAACTAGTTCCATTGTTTAACTCCACTAATTGTTGGATTACCGATCCAGTTTTATTACAAGTCAGACCAAATCCCACATCACATCCAGGAATGACTCGCATCTGGCTCAAACTTTGGTTATTAATTTGGTACTGGAGATACTCAGACTCCAGTCCTTGTTGGATACCATAGCGTCCAATATTTAGCTGTGCAAAAGCAGACTGACACGTAGTGAGGACTACTGCAACAGATGAAAATGCGATCGCTGCAAAGCGAACTACCTTCGGTATCGAAATTTTTTGAACAATTGATTTAGGCAAGATGCACCTCCACTAAACGACAGCAATTTAATTGGGGATTGGATATTGGGGATTGGGTATTGGGTAATGAGAAAGTATTCCTAAATATTTCTTTCCTATTTCTTATTCCCCAGTCCCCAGTCCCCAGTCCCTAATCCCTAATGCCCAATCCCCAATATCCAATCCCCAGTTCAACTCTTAGCTAAATAAATGTTGATCGTGATTCCTGTACCTTTAAGATTTCCTGATGAGAGTGTGTGATATAAGACTATCGCCCGGTTTGGTTGGTCAAAAAGATACCCACGACGTGTAGGTTTGATCTTCCCTTCCTTGACTAAGGAAACGAAGGCTTGTAGATATCTACGTATACCTTGACGGTTCTCTTTAGTAGTATTCGTATGACGCTCAATTAGCATCATAAAGAAGTCCAAGCTCCGATTTTCCTGCCCTTGAATCAGACTGCCTTCATCTAGAAAAGAACTTGCTATGAGCCTGCCATTAAGTTGTTTGACTTTAAATAAAGTAAAATAACGTCCCTCTTTTTTAGGATCGTTGGCATAACAGACCCAGGAACCCTCTTTATTTTGTGTAAAACCCTGTTCAGCAAGATAAGAAAGCAAAGAATTACTTGCTTTAGTTTGTGGTGGAGGTAATAAATCTTCAATAGGATCTAAAGAGCAAATCCTCTGTGTTGTTTTTTGTGGATAAACAGCAGGAGTCTGTTGGGTATTGACGCGAAAAGGCTTGTCATCAGACGTTTGTATTGTTTTTTGTGGATAAACAGCAGGAGTCTGCTGGGTATCGACCCAAAAAGGCTTCTCATCAGACGTTTGTGTTGTTTTTTGTGGATAAACAGCAGGAGTCTGCTGAGTATCGACCCGAAAAGGCTTCTCATCAGACATTGCCATGCTAGACATTGCAGCCAATGCAGATACCTGGAGAACGATCGCTCCAAACAAACGAACTATAATATTCATGTTTTTCCTGTTACTCTTACTGACTTTGTGAATAATCGAATTTTTACTAGATCGAGATTGATCTAGCAGTCCTAAATTATTTATTAGATTTAAGTGTTTGCCTAATTTGACCGAGCGTAGCTTAAGTTTTCACTAATCAAATAGGACTTTTATATAGGTAACTAAGCCCAAAGAGAATCAATATCTAAATAAAACACACAATGTTAATGTATTATTGACAATACAAATTGGGCTTTTTGATATTTTTACATATACAAAAAACTATTGACATTGTGTCAAAACTTTTCTATTTACTCTTGTCTAATTTTTTGCCATTCTAAGAGGGTTTTATGCCTTTTTTGCTGGCTATGATGATTCCGAAAAAAGAGCCTTAGTTAGCTCTTTAGTACCTTATATAAGCAGAGTTTCAAAAGCTCTGTGGTTTGTATATTAAGGCTTTTGGTGATTTCCTGGGTAGGTTGAATAATTTTTTGTTTTTTAGAGGTAGCACACCCAACTAGCTGTTTCAGCATGGTTAAAATTAATGTATAAAATAATATCTCCCTGACAGTAAGATAATATTACCATGAGCTTGAGACGTGCAACACTATTGTGGACAGTTGTCAAAGTTGTACATTGGGAATCGTGACTACCTCTTGATTAAATTTCATAGCAAATAGCTCAGAGGCAAGCTTAATCTATTTATACACTACTAGTATTAAGTTCTTAAGTAAGAGTAGTGTATAAATTAATAATTTATGTCTTAAATCTAACTTTAATAGAAATAAAACACTTGTAAATAAGAGATTGCGATCGCTAACCCAAGTTTTTAATTATCCTACACGATGTGCGACTTTTTTTATTCTTGTGGGATGAACATCTCGTCCGTCCTTTTTGGTATGGCAAAATGCCTATCCTACAATGGAATCAAGGTTTAACAAAATTAAGTTGCACACGGCGATATCTATGATGGGCTACACCTATGCATCAAACAAAGTTAAGTTAGATTACAAGTATAATTGTGATTTAGCACGCTGTTGTTGCCACAAACATTATAAGCCTGTAAGGCAGACATTTACGACTTCTCTAATACCAATTTAAAAAATGTTTGCGATAAATAGGGCATCCAAAATAAAATCATAGCCTCAACATTATCAATTTGAATAATGTTAAGGCTATCAGCATAGGAAACAGCAAATTATGTAAATAATTATTGATAAACAGAACTTACACATTCATAAATAAGAAAAAAAGCTCCTAGTAAGTCTAAAACTAGGAGCTAATAAATTCATTGCTTGATAATAGCAGTATATGCGTTTTTGATGAGTGTTTTCATCTACTTGAAGAATTAAGCTTAAGTTTGAAAGCAGATACTTTTGTAGGTTCGCACTTAAGTTTACTCAACTTCTAGAACTCTAATGCTGTAAAAGGTTTCCGCTTAGGGATTAGCGTAGTATTTGTAGTAAAGGGCAATTACCTGTACTTGCATTAATGTTAAACAATAAAACTAACTGCTTTAGCAATTTATCGTTCTTGCATTTCTTGCTGACGCATGGGCATAGCATCAATTTGCTTAAAAATTGCTGTCGCTTGTACTGGTGTCGTTTCTTGGCGCTTAACACCACCATCTTTGCCGATCAAAATAACACGAAAATTTTCTCGCTCAACCCCAAAACGATTTTGCAAATTTGCAACAGAAGACTCATCTATTAACTGTCCGTTGGCATAACTTTTATCTGTTGCCAAAACTTGAACAAGAACTAAATCTCGGTCTTTAAAACCATTTTGGTGCTGGTTAAATACCTGCATCTGTTGCTGATAGTTATGGTTCTCAACGGACGGTGCAAAGATTAGCAGCACCCGCTTTTGCCATTTTTGGGAACTGAGGTTAAATGAAGACATTTTGATAGTATGGGTTGAACCTTGGACAGTAGCAATGCTGACGGGCAATAAGGCTATAGACGTAGTGAGAGTCAGGGCGATTAATACTGATTTATTCATTTTAGTGATTGTTAAGCTCATAATATAGACTATGACACAAACGAGGTTTGATCGAATGTCAGAAGCTTTTTCAGACTCTTCTCAACTACAACAGTGGCATCAAGGTATTGAAATGGCTAACCGCAATAACATTTTCTGTCATTGTCGTAGTTGTAGGTATGAATGGGTGGACTCTGTGATTGATGCAGTCTGTTGTAAATGCGGCAGTAAAGATATTGAACATATCTCGTGCTGGCAGTTTCCAGATGATTGAATGAGTATCCAGATATGTGGCCGATAAAATAGCGATCGCTACTTTTGACATTTCTCTCAGAATTACTTTGTTAAGCTGCGGTAATGTCTGCTTGTGCATCGAAAGCGGAATTTTCAAAAATACTCCAGCACTTGATAGATCAACGGTTAACAGTACTCATATCAGGATAGCGTTCGCCAGCTGCCACATTTTTTGGTGCAACTGTTTCAAGTCGATTCAAATCTTGTTCAGTCAGGGTAATTTCGGTAGCTGCGATATTCTCTTCCAAGTAAGTACGGCGTTTTGTACCAGGTATTGGGACAATAT
The DNA here is from genome assembly GCF_036917575.1 of Nostoc sp. Taxonomy (GTDB): domain Bacteria; phylum Cyanobacteriota; class Cyanobacteriia; order Cyanobacteriales; family Nostocaceae; genus Nostoc. Next base: position 75,540 of record NZ_JBALDC010000097.1, read on the forward strand.
CTTCTCCTTGAGCAAATAGCCATGCTAAAGCAAGCTGACTAGAAGTTACTCCTTTTTCGCTGGCGATCGCTTTGACTTGCTCTACTAATTGCAAGTTTTTAGAAAAATTCTCACCTTGAAAGCGAGGAGAATTTCTTCGATAGTCATCAGGTGCAAGATCGTCAGTGCTAGCGATCGCACCTGATAAAAATCCTCTTCCTAATGGGCTATAAGGAACAAACCCGATTCCTAATTCCCGCACGGTAGGTAAAATTTCATCCTCTGGCTCTCGACTCCAAAGAGAGTATTCTGTTTGCAGTGCAGTAATCGGGTGAACTGCTACAGCCCGTCGAATCGTCGCCGGAGCAGCTTCCGAAAGCCCCAAATAACGCACTTTTCCCAGCTTGACTAACTCTGCCATTGCCCCGACAGTATCTTCAATGGGGACAGTTGGATCTACTCGATGTTGATAATAAAGGTCAATCACTTCCACTCCCAAACGTTTTAGCGAGGCATCGCAAGCTTGATGGACATATTCTGGTCTGCCATCAACTCCTTTAAAACCACCATCTTCAGTACGGACATTGCCAAATTTAGTTGCTAAAACTACTCGATCTCGGCGATCTTTGATTGCTTTGCCTACTAGTTGCTCGTTGGTAAACGGCCCATACATATCAGCAGTATCGAGAAAATTCACTCCAAGTTCTAACGCCCGATGAATTGTTGCGATCGCCTCAGTTTCATCACGACCGCTATAGAACTCAGACATTCCCATGCAACCAAGTCCGATAGTTGAAACTTCTAACCCTTGTTTGCCTAGCTTTCTGGTTCTCATAAGATAATTTACTACTCAGTAATTGGTCTTAGAATATTACCTCTTTCAGGATTATCCTTTCCCTTCCACTAAGTCATCTATTATTAGAAGTATTTACTAATATAAGTAAGTTCATTTGTGGATACTTGACATTCATTTTATCAATCGTTTTAAGACAGCTTTCTAGCTCACGCACTTTTAATATGGGTTTTCTAGTAAATTACTAGCCAGTTGTAGTGAGGCGATGACCAAACGCTGTAAATTGGTTGCTGAGTTCTTTTACAGCATTGGGTCAACAACTGGCGATTTGTGGTTGTTCTGTTCTGTTGATATCTTATTTAAACTGCAAAATACAGAGTTGTAATGCCAAATTGCCAGAACCCGCTAACTTTTTTTTAGAGGAAAAGTGGAAAGAGCTGATTGCGGTTTAGTCAAATACCTCCACCAATTCAAGAGAAAACTTTTAGCAAAAGTTCGTTAACACGCACAAAAATAGTCGGTTATTACATACACTAGTCTGATTGTTATTCGTCAGAATATAGTGGTGCAATCTATTGTACTCTTACAAAAGCTAAATACAGAGGTAAACTATGTTTCCTTTTTGGGGTAATCCATGTTATGGAAGCGAACCCATTTCGCACAAAGCTAGCTTAGAGCGGAAATTAAAATTCTTGATTTGGATGCGAGATGATTTAGAGTCTAAATTAGCTGGTATTAATGCTTCTATTGATACCATTCGTCAGCAAATAGAACGTTCAAACTCATCTATTTAGAACTTAGCTGATAGAGCAATTCATCTCATCGCCTACCCGATAAGCAGGTGATGAGATGAATTGCAAGTTAGTTGATGACTATTAGCCTCGTTTCGGCTTACATCGTTTTTGGTAGGGTACTCTACTTAAAATGTATCATTGGCTGATTCTTTCTCTAACTGCTTACCTAATTACTCATTGAGTCTTATATTGTAGTTATTTAACTTGTTATTTTTTATGAGTCAGAATAAAATTTGATATGTGTGCATTAATTTTGATGCACATATATCAAATTTGAGTAATTTTTGATTGTTTTATCGCTGTAAAGGGAATTGAAACCTATGTCATTTGTTACAATGTCAAAATAAATCTGACTCGCTAGGATGGCATTAGAAATTTATAGCATTTGAGTATGACCAAGCAAGACATTCCACTTACGGGAGATGCACTGATTAAAGAAGTCTGTCGGCGGATTAGAGTAGCCCGCAGCTATTGGGATGCTCACAACAATGCTGCTTGTCGGGGCGAACGCGATCGCGCTTTATCCCTTTACAATACCCTGACTAAGGAAGAAAAAGACCAAATTCCGCAAGTGTTGCGGGTGTGGTTGCGTTACCGCAGTGAGAAATATTTTGGCGCACACCGAACGCCGCCAAAGTCAGCACGAAAATCAAAATATATCTAATCTCTAACTGACCAATTATATAGTTACCCGCCTGAAGACCAACGTACAGGCAAAAGTGCGCCCACGCTAAAAACCACAGCTAACCCACCCATACCAAACATTCCCCAAGGTACTAAGCCTTCCAACGGATTCACCACTCGTGCAGTGCTTATCGGTTGTTTAGGATTGTAACGTACCACTACCATCTCACCGTTGCTGGAGCGGTAGGACTCATAACTGCCTGTAAAACGAGTACGTTCACCGTTGGCTAGAAACTCGATAACTGGCGCATAGGTTTCTTTTTGCTCATTATCATTATTGTTTGTACTGCTGCGATCGCGACGACTGATGCTATCTACCACTGTGCCGCGTGTTTCGTTTAGCGTTGCACTTTCGTGCGCGATAATGTTACGTACCCAAAAACCGCCCCCAATGAATAGTAATCCAATTACTAGCCCTATACTTGCGCTTAGTTTCTCGTCAAAAGTGTTTTGGTGAGGTTTGAAATTCATGGGTTTGACGATGGCACAACAATAAATTTCATCACAGCATATCGACTATAGCTTACATTTGAAACATTTTTATTTGGCACTACTAACCTTATAACTGCGTCAAATATCTTGCAGCGAAATTACTGCATCAGTTTTCCTGGTGTAGCAATTTAACGTTTATATGGTATTAAATATAACCAATTAACCTCATTTAGTAAGCAGAAGTAATGACAGTTCAATTTTGGGAAAAAAGTAGAAAAATTAATGCAACTCTAACTAACTTACTATTTAAGCCTGTACACAGACAAGTACTACTAGGTTTAAGCAAGCTACACGTAGCGAGTCAAGAGACATCGCCGTGGCTTTTGAAAAAGCGTCTGTTGCCATTATTATGTCTAATATCATTTTTTCTGGTATTGTTACTCAACAGCTTTGCCCCTGCCGTTGCCCAACTACCTCCTCAACCTCGTCAGGAAATTCGGGGAGTGTGGCTAAGTGGTAACGATTTTAGCGTTTTTAGAAATCGTTCACAGGTGCAAACAGCCATGAGCCAACTGCGGCAGTTAAATTTTAATACTGTTTATCCCGTAGTCTGGAATGATGGTTATACACAATATCCCAGCGCCATCATGCAGAAAATGGGTATTCCCTTTTTCTTCAAAGGAATAGATGGACAAGATGTAATTGCAGACATTATCACTCAAGCTCGCAGACAAGGGTTACTAGCAATACCCTGGTTTGAATTTGGTTTTATGGTTCCTCTAACTTCGGAACTCGCATCACAGCATCCAGATTGGCTAACCCAAAAAGGGGATGGCACTCAAACTTCAATTAGTGCTGCGGGTGAAGTGGCGTGGTTAAATCCCTTTCACCCGGAAGTGCAAAACTTTATCCGCGAACTCGTCATGGAAGTTATGACTCAATATGATGCTGATGGCATTCAATTTGACGACCATACAAGTTTACCTGTAGAATTTGGTTACGATAAGTACACGATAAGTCTATATACTCAAGAAACTGGCAATCCTCCTCCACCGAATCCCCTAGCCCAAGCATGGATAAAATGGCGGGCAGATAAAATTAGTGCCTTCATGGTAGACCTTTACCAAACTGTGAAAGCTAGAAAACCGAATGCTATTTTTTCAGTTGCTCCTAATTACTATAATTTCGCCTATAAAATGCAACTGCAAGATTGGCTAAACTGGGTACGGTTAGGTATTGTCGATGAGTTGGTGATGCAGGTGTACCGAAATGATGTGGAAAGTTTTATCGCTCAAATTACCCGCCCAGAAATTTTAGAAACCCAACAAATCATCCCAACTGGTATCGGTATTATGGCGGGGTTACGAAATCGCCCAGTTGCCATCCCACAAATCAAATCTCAGGTAGAAGCAGTCCAACAACGCGGTTTAGGTATCGGCTTTTTCTACTACGAAAGCCTTTGGGATATTGCCCCTGAACCAGCAGCACAACGCCAGTCGGCATTTGCGGCTCTTTTCCCAAATTCAGCGTTGCGCGATATCTCGCAAAATACACCCCGCAAGCCAACTTTTAACACCGTATCTTTACCTTTATATCCCAAACCTTCCGTTGGGCAACGTGTTCGTGGGTATTTTTTGGAAGTTGCGATCGCAAATGGTCAACCAAAACGTATTTTATTAGATACAGGGTCAGCAGGGCTAAGAGTTCCCAAAGAGTTTTTAGGTAATTCTCCGATCCGAAGAACAGGTCAAAATATCAAGGAGGTATTAAGTGATGGTACTATCCTAGAAGGAGAATTAGTTTACACTAATGTCCGCTTTGGTTTGATTCCCACCGCCGAACCTGTTCCCGTACAAGTTGTTACTAGTCGCCAGTGTACTCCCCAAAAACCTAAATGTTCGGCAAATAGTGGTATACCATTTTCTGGAATTATCGGTGTTAACTATTTTGAAAAATCACTTCCCTATAACCCGTTGCGAAAATTATCAGGCAATCTGAGTAACGGATTTATCGTCGTTGGTAATGGTGGTAGTAACAATGGCAGCCTAATTCTCGGTTTAACTGCTGAGAATCAAGCAGGTTTCAAAATGGCTTCTTGGAGTGAACAACCTGAAATTAATGGTGTACCGGGTAAAAGATGGGACTCTCAACTGAGTAAAGTTTGTTTAACTCTTGCTGGAAGTTCTGCGAAAAATTCGTGTAATAGTAGAGCGATCGCTGATACTGGAACTATTAATGGTTTGACTGAATTCAAGTCAGCTTCTACAGCAGGTAAACTCAAACCAGGAGTATTAGGGTCAGCAAATGCTGTAAAAGTAGGAATTAATGGCATTTTTGATTACAGTTTGACACCAGGAACTCGTGACGGATTTAATCGCTGGAATTTGAGTATCTCGCCACAAGCAGAACTGCCTATATTTGTAAATCCTGGCATCGCCTTGTTTGATAAATACGATGTACTCTTTGACCAAGTTAATGGTAAACAAGGTTTTCGCAGTCGGCGATGAGAAGAAATTAAATTTTGCGTCCAGTGGACAGTTAAACATGACAAGGTGATTTTAATCACGCTTCTCGTCCAGTGCTTTTTCAGCAGCAGCTACTGCAATTTCAGTAGCCTGTTGTTTTTCAAACTTTAATTTGTTCTGCCACCATGCGATCCAGCCGGATATTGCACACACAAAAGCCAACAGAAAGCTGGCTAAATTAGCATCAAATTTCATGATTAAGAAAGTTAATCTTGAAACTTTCAGTTACCCTGAAGTTAGTTGCCTAATTAATATTGATTGTTGTATAGCATAGAATAGATGACTGAACAAACTTCTAGAATTTGTATCCTTGGCGGAGGCTTTGGTGGTCTCTACACAGCCCTGCGGTTAAGCCAATTACCTTGGGAATCTACGCAAAAACCGGAAATTGTTCTGGTAGATCAAAGCGATCGCTTCCTGTTCTCTCCTTTACTTTATGAATTACTCACTGGCGAATTGCAAACCTGGGAAATTGCTCCACCCTTTGAAGAAGTTTTGCAAGGGACAGGAGTGCGTTTTTATCAAGGTGTTGTGTCTGGAATTGACATCGACCAACAACGGGTAAATATACAAGAAGGCCCGGAAATTCCTTACGACCGATTAGTGCTGGCGCTAGGAGGTGAGACACCCCTAGATTTAGTCCCTGGTGCAACAGAGTACGCCTACACATTCCGCACAATCTCTGATGCCTATCGTTTAGAAGAACGCCTGCGATTTTTAGAAGAATCGGATGCTGATAAAATTCGGGTAGCGATCGTTGGGGCTGGCTACAGTGGTGTAGAGTTAGCTTGTAAATTAGCTGACAGACTAGGCGAAAGAGGACGCTTTCGGATTGTTGAAATTGCCGACCAAATTTTGCGAACTTCCCCAGAGTTTAATCGGGAAGCAGCAAAGAAAGCTCTAGAAGCCCGTGGTGTATTTCTTGACTTAGAAACCAAAGTAGAATCAATAGAGCAAAATAGCATTTCCCTAGAGTACAAAAACCAGTTAGATACAATTCCCGTGGAATTGGTAATTTGGACTGTAGGAACTAGGGTTGCACCCGTAGTGAAATCTCTTCCTCTCAAGCAAAATCAGCGTGGTCAAATTACCACTACATCCAATCTGCAAGTCCTTGATCGTCCAGAAATCTATGCCTTGGGAGATTTAGCAGACTGTCATGATGCCCAAGGACAACAAGTCCCCGCTACTGCACAAGCAGCTTTTCAACAAGCTGATTATACTGCTTGGAATATCTGGGCAACTCTGACTAATCGTCCCCTCCTTCCCTTCCACTACCAACAGTTAGGAGAAATGATGGCACTAGGAGTAGACAACGCTACTCTCACTGGTTTGGGAATTAAACTAGATGGCCCCTTGGCATACGTCGCCCGTCGTGCTGCTTATTTATATAGGTTGCCAACTTTAGAGCATCAGCTTAAAGTTGGTTTTAATTGGCTAGCCCGTCCAATAATAGAAACGCTTTCTCGATAAATTTCAAGGTTGGTCATTAGTCATTTGTCCTTCATTGGACAGGTTATTCTCCTTGTCTTCCTAGTCCCCAATCCCTATTACCCCTTATCCCCAGAGGGGGCCCCACCTTCCCCAGTCTCCAATCCCCAATTCAATCAAACTTTGATGGAACAACCGAAAGTTATTTTTTTAGATGCTGTGGGTACACTCTTTGATGTCAAAGGTGGTGTGGGCGAAGTTTATAGTCAGATAGCCCAGGAATTTGGCGTTACAGTTTCAGCCGAAACATTAAATACAGCCTTCATCCAAAGTTTTAAAGCAGCGCCGCCGCCGATATTTCTAGATGCAGAACTGCAAGATATTCCCCAGCGCGAGTTTGATTGGTGGCGGATAATTGCTCTGAACACTTTTGAAAAGGCAGGTGTTCTCAAGGAATTTTCTGACTTTTCGGCTTTTTTTAGCGAACTTTACATCCACTTTGGCACTGGCGAACCGTGGTTTGTCTATCCCGATGTCTTACCAGCTTTAATCAACTGGCGGCGGTTGGGAGTTACTTTGGGAGTGCTGTCCAATTTTGATTCTCGGATTTACTCAGTATTGCAAAGCTTGGGATTGAGAGAGTTTTTTACCTCCGTCACCATTTCTACCCAGGTACGTGCAGCTAAACCCGATCCGCAAATTTTTGCCATTGCCTTAGATAAACATAAATGTTCCCCAGAAGCGGCATGGCATATCGGCGATAGCATTGTAGAAGACTATCATGCAGCTAAAGCAGCTGGACTCAGAGGTGTTTGGATTAATCGCCAGTAAATAGTTCACAAACTTTCACAAACCTTTGGAAAATCATGGTTTCAGCCCACATAAATCAGAAGCAGGACTTACGCAACTGACACAACGCGATCGCCTGCGTTCTTTAACTTTCTTTCCTCATCTCAAGATATAGCAGGAGGCAGGAGGCAGGAGGCAGAGGGCAGTTCTTGCTGGAGGTAAAACTATTGCTAACTCTCTTCTTTCACCCCATCCTTATGTCCTAAAGAGTGTAACTACGGCTATAATAATATACTCGATGAAATAATTACACATCGTTAGTAAAAGTTGCATGAAGTGCAGTGGCAATTTTTACAAAAACTTCACTTGCTAAGGAAGTGCGATCGCTGGTTGCAATCGGATTTCCAGTATCTCCGCCACTACAAATATGGGAATCAATAGGAATTTGTCCCAATAGAGGTGCTTGTAATTCTGCTGCGAGTTGTTCGCCGCCACCACTGCCAAAAATTGAAGTGCGTGAACCACAATCACTACAGATTAAATAACTCATATTTTCTACGATACCCAGAACGGGAACACCGACTTGGCGAAACATATATATGTTACGACGAACATCGGCGATCGCAACTTGCTGAGGAGTAGTTACTAAAATAACTCCACAAACTGGACTTTCTTGGATAATTGTTATTTGAGCATCACCTGTACCAGGAGGTAAATCTATTAATAAATAATCCAATTCGCCCCATTCTACATCTTGCAGAAATTGGGTAATAATTTTGTGCAGTACAGGCCCCCGCCATGCTAGAGGACGATTAGCTTCTGCAAGTAAACCCACTGACATTAATTTTATTCCTTGCACTTCTAAAGGTAAAAACTTATCACCTGTAGGAGTATGAATAACTTCAACATCAGTTTGTCCTAAACCCAACATTTGCGGCAAATTAGGGCCATAAATATCAGCATCTAATAGCCCCACTTTTGCACCTTGTAAGCTTAAAGCTGTGGCTATATTTACGGCTGTCGTTGATTTACCTACACCACCTTTACCGCTAGAAATACCCACAGTTATTTTCACACCGGGAATTGTGCAGATTTGAATATAAGCTTTTTTGCACCAAGATAAAGATGATAATTTAGATTCAATTTCTGGCTTTAAGTGTTGCTGATGAAAACCTATATATAAACGTAAGTAAACATAGTCATCAACTATACGTAGATTTCGCACCATCCCCAAACTAACGATGTCATTTTTTAAGGTAGGTTCGATAATTTGTTTGAGCAGTTGGATAACTTCTTGCTGATAGGCTGTAGTCATATTTTCTGGAGGCTAAAAGGGGAATAATGCCTAGATATTGATAACTCCACAAAAATATTACTGTCAAATAAAAATGCGTGTTCGACTGATGCGTATATCATAACTATCAATATGTAATTTTATTTTGATTGTAATCTAAAATTCAATTTAGTTAAATATGCTGTATCTGTAACCTTTAATAATTTATCAATATGTCTTACGCACTTGTACATTACCCCAACATTAATACAGAGTATATCAATCACATAAGGCAGAAATATGACCCACAATTTTATTTAATTGAACCACATATTACATTTGTATTTCCCATTATTGAATTTATCAGTGAAAAAAAATTCATTCTTCATATTGAGAGAATATTGAGTAAGCGGAAAACATTTTTTATTCATCTCAAAGGATTGCAAAAATCATGGGATGATCATCTTTTTTTAATGGTTGAAGAAGGAAAATTAGATATTATCAAATTACATCATGAATTATATACAGGGATCTTAGCTGAACATTGTAGAGATAATTTACTATTTGTTCCGCATTTAACGCTAGGAGGATTTACAAAAGATACAGATAAATTTTTGCAAATGTTAGAAGAAGCACAGCATTTAGATTTAAATTATCATTGTGTTGTAGATAAGCTCCACCTGATAAATATTAATGATGAGCAGAGGTCAATAATTTGGAGTAAAGAATTTGCATTGCGAAATTAGCAATGCTTTAATCGTGTTGGAATTACTAAGTTACCAAGAACAATCGCTCTCATTTAAGTTTTCTCCAAAATTCCTCTCACCCAAGCTTCTTTGCTAGCGACAATCAAACAATTGTAAACTTGCAGATTTATTCTAGGAAATAGATTTACCATTGTGCTTTTCTTAATTATTTACTACTCCCTTAAAACTATTTTATCTGGTTGAATCTTTTGCATTGCCCGTTGTGCTTGGATAGATACTTCTTTATCAGGGTCATCTAAGGCTTGTTGTAGAGGAATAATAGCATCAGGATTAGCTAAGTTACCAAGTGCGATCGCAGCTTCTTTGCGGACATCTGGATATTCATCTGTTAATGCTTGAATTAATCTCGGCATAACTTGAATATCTGGGATTTTTTGTAAAGCTTGTGCTGCTGATTTCCGCACTTGCCAATGTTCATCATCTAAAGCTATTTCTAATGCTGAAATTGCTTGAGAATTTTCATGAGTAGCTAGAGATTTGGCTGCATTACGACGCACTTGCCAGTCACTATCATTTATGAGTGCTTGATTAAGCTTAGTAATTACTTCTACATCTTGTAAATGTCCTAGACTTAACGCAGCTGCACGACGCACAACTGCTGATTTATCAAAGATTAAATCCAACGCTTGAGGACATTTCTCTATTTGATTGATATATCGCAACGTAGTAATTGCTGCTTCCCTTAACTCAGGATTACTTGATTTTAAAAATGGTAAGATATAAGGTAAAGATTGAATATCATGGATTTTTCGCAACAGCATTAAAGTATTTAGTTGTGTATTTACATTATCACTCTGAAGTTTATCTAGTAACAGTAGTAAATCGTCCTGGGTAACTAACTCGTTTAAAGCTGATGCAGCTTCAGTGCGAATATCTGCATCTACGGAACTGAGACATTCAATTAAGGTAGGAATAGCTGATGAATTAGCAATCTCCCAAAGGGCAGATATAGCTATTTTTTGAACAGCAATAGATTCATCTTGTAAAGCGATGATTAATGCGTCTACTGTTTCTTCTTCGCCAAGATGTTGTAATGTTTTGACGGCTACTAAGCGGTCATTTACGTCAGGCGATCGCAACATTTCTAGCCAATACTGGATGTTATTATTTTCATTCATTATTAAAAACACAGAAAGATAATCTTTAACGTAGTAAAAAGGGAATTTGCACGGTAATAGCATTTGTTGGACATTCTTTTTCACAAGGTAGACAAAACCAACACTCATCATATTTCATGTAGGCTTTGCCTGTCTCTGGATTTTTTGCCAACACATCCAAGGGACAAACTTCAATACAGGCTGTGCATTTTTCTAAACATTTCGATTCATCAACAATCACAGGAACATCTATTCTTTGATTAATTAAAGCCATAAAACTGCTCCATTATTTTTTATTCAACTGTTAAGCGGTATAAGAAATGAGGTAAACTTGCATGGATAATGTCACGCTCGTATTTAAACCCCAACTTTTCCATAACTCTTTGTGACGCTTTGTTAGTCGTTAGAGTAAAGCAAACTATCTCCGGTAACTTCAGTAGTTCAAAACCAATTTTTAATATTTCTTCACACATTTCTGTGGCTAAACCTTTACCCCAGAATTTAGCTATGAGAGCATAAGCTAATTCTACCTCATCCTTACCTTCTACATGAGTATTCCGAAGTCCAGCACGACCCACAAACTGATTATTAACTTTGTCTCGAAATACCCATAGTCCAAACCCGTAAAGCTGCCAATGATTCAAGTTATTTAAAATCAAAAGTCGTGTTTCTTCATCAGAACGAACACCACCTAAAGTTGCCATAACTTGTTTATTTTGATGCATCCGATAAAGTTCATTTAAATGTTTAGATTGCAGGTATTCTGCGAACATCCTCTGAGTTGTAAATATATCAATTAGCTGCATATTATTTTACTAAATCAATTGCTTATAAAAAGTCAACGACTGTTTAATATTGGTATAGCCAATTTTTTCATAAAATAAGTGTGCCTCTTTGCGTTTAATATTAGAACGTAACAGAACACTATCACATCCAGCCAGAGAAGCCCACTGTTCAATTTGCTGCATCAAACAACGTCCAATTCCACTATGACGATAATCTTTATCTACAACTAATCCCAAAATAATCGCTGGAGTTGGAATAACTATTGAGTCACAAATATGAGCGTGCGCCCAAGCTATTACATATTCATCTTCTAAAGTGGCAACATACACAATATGAGCATCGTTATTTTTAATTTTAGTAAAGCGCTGCTCGATTTGTTGATTAGTCACAGAATATTCAAGTTGTTCACAAAGACTAGTAATTCTCTCTACATCTTTAATCTCAGCTTGTTTAATTTTAAATTGCTCACTAATAGCGACTTGATTTGTCATAATTTCAAATTACAATTATTTAGTTATCCAACGTCGCACGTATAAAACGATAGCCTATATCAATCTCTGTCAAATTGTAAATATCACCATATTTTTTCGTCCATTCTCCACTACTTAAATCTGCTGCAAGTAACTGTAATCCTTGCTCTACCAAATCTTGATTTGCTAATGCAAAAGACGATATACTCGCACGTACCTCTGGTTGAAGATATAACTCTGGTCGTCTCCAAGCTGCTGCTGCAAATAAATCAGACAAGTCATGTGGTAACAAAAAAGGTATAGCTTCAACACGTCTTTTAGTATTACTGTGCATCAAGTTAGTTAGTTCGTTAAGTGGTAATAATCGTAAGGCATCCTCCCATAAAAATGGAAAATAATCATAAAGCCATATTTTCTGAGCTAATCTAATATCAAAAGTTAGCAAAACTATTGTTCCATCTTTAATAACTCGATGGATTTCTTGAAATGCTTTTTCGAGATTGGAAAAGTGATGAATTGTTAAGATACTCACAACACCATCAACAGACTTATCTGTGAGAGGTAAATTTTCTGCATGACCAGTAAACCACTTAACTTGTGAATATACTGCTTGTTTTTGCATCACTACAGAAGGTTCAATAGCATTAACAATAAATCCTTGGTTAGCTAAGGCTAGACTATAACCACCTGTACCAGCCCCAATATCAGCAATAACACTATCTTTTGGTAAATTGAGTAAATTAATTAATTGATTGACGATGCGTATATCAGGAATGCGAGTTTCGGAATATTGTTGACCAATTGAATTGTAAATAGACATATTTCTTATATAATCCCTCAAAATAATTTAAATAAACTATTTAAGCTTTAATTTTAAATGAAGAAAAAAAATTTATTATTTAACCAACTCTAGCAATTTTAAAAGTTTATTTATAATAAATTTTGGCTGCACTTCTTGTGATAAATTTTGATTTTTTCTGTTGTAATAGCAAAAATCCATATTGACTTGTGTTGCTCCTGCATAGTCATGATTGAGAGAATCTCCTACATAAAGGACTTGTGCTGGAGTTAAATCTAATTTAGATAATGCATGATTAAATATTTCAGGAGATGGTTTCGCAAAACCAATTGCTTCAGAAACTACAACTTCTTCAAAAAAATGATCGATTCCCGCAGCTTGCATTCTCGGTAGCTGCGCTGATACCAAACCGTTGCTAATCACAGCTAAACGATAACTGCGCGCGAGAACAGTTAATACTTCATATACATTAGGTTCCATGAAGCTTGAATGATTAAAAATCTGCCAAAAGATTTGCCCCAGGTGGCTAATTTTCTCTGTTTTTATATTTAACTCAGCCAGTGTACTTTCATAAGACATCTTAATTAACTCATTAGGAGTAAAGACATTTCTCTGTCTCCAATACTGGGAGCTATAAGTTTCATATACTTGCAGAAAATTAGTTTCAGTTATGCCATGTAAATCTAAGGATATTGCACAAGTTTCTAACGTTCCTAAAATAGCTTGACGTTCACATAGTTCAAAATTCAATAGGGTATTATCGAGATCAAAAATTATTGCTTCGTAATACATCTTTGTTTTACTACATTGTAATACATCTAATTAATTATGAGTAAGAATACTTAAATACTTTTTCACCGCATTAAACATTCCCATTTCTAAAGCATCTGATATTAAGGCATGACCAATTGAAACTTCTATTATGTTAGGAATTGAACAAAATTTTTCTAAATTTTGCAAATTTAAATCATGCCCTGCATTGACTCCTAAACCAATTTCCTGAGCCTTTTTTGCTGCTTGTTTATACTGGTGTAAAACTAACTCCACATCATTGTTACGAAAAGCTGTGGCGTAAGGTTCTGTATACAATTCAATGCGGTCTGCGCCAATTTCTTTAGCACGTTCAATTTCAGTTAAGTCGGGATCAATAAATAGGCTGACTCGGATTCCAATTTCTTTTAACTCTTGGATAATTGGTTTGAGCCAAAAGCCATTTGTAGCTAAATCCCATCCGTGGTCTGAGGTAAAAGCTTCAGGTGCATCAGGAACCAAAGTACACTGTGTTGGCTTTACTTCTCGGATGATCTCTAAAAATTGAAGTGATGGATTACCTTCTATATTGAACTCAAAAGTTAGCATTTTTGCCAATTCATAAATATCTTCAGGCTTAATATGTCGTTCATCTGGACGTGGGTGAACTGTAATTCCATGTGCGCCTGCTTGAATGCAAGTAGAAGCTGCTTTGATGACGTTTGGTATACCAAAACTGCGAGAATTTCTAAGTAAAGCAACTTTATTCAGATTAACACTGAGATTTGTCATCAGATTGAATATATTACCTCACAGTTACATCGTATAACTCTTTAACTGTATCTACTTCTACAATATAAGGATCTACAGGACGCTTAAACAAGATCATTTGTCCTGATTCATCTTTCTTTAAGTTGATATGACAGAACCATTCATCATCATTTTTTTCTGGATAATCTAAGCGGTAATGATAAAGTCCCCAACGAGTTTCTTGACGATATAATGAGGCTCTGGCTGCCATTTCTGCACAGTCGCGAATAAAATGTACTTCTATGCAACGCATTAATTCATGGGGGTCACGCGCACCCATTACATCTAATGTTTGTTGGTATTGAAGAAAATGTTTTAAACCAATCTCTATCTTGTTGCCTGATTTTGGTGGTTGCAAATAATCATTAACTAAGCGTCTTAATTTATATTCGACCTGGGTGTGAGGTACACCATTGTGGCGAGTTAAAGGTGCATAAATTCTAGCTTTCTCAGTTTCTAAAAAATCTGTATCTGGTTCTAGGAAATCCAAATCTTGAATATATTCAATGGCATGAGTTCCAGCTATGCGACCGAAAACAAATGCTCCAATCATATAATTATGGGGAACGCTGGCCATATCTCCGGCTGCATACAAACCGGAGACTGTTGTTTGAGCATTTTCATTTACCCATACACCAGAGGCACTATGACCGCTACATAAGCCAATTTCGGAAATATGCATCTCTACGCCGTGAGTGCGGTAATCCTCTTTTCTGCCTTGATGAAAGCGTTCTCTACTTGGTCGTTCATTCGCCCAAAGTATGGATTCAATTTCAGCAATTGTATCTTCATCAAGGTGAGTCATTTTGAGTTGGACTGGCCCTTTACCAGAATTTAATTCTTTCCAGATTTCCAACATCATTTGACCACTCCAATAGTCACAACTAATGAAGCGATTTCCTTCTGCGTTAGCTGTATGAGCGCCAAAAGGCCCAGCAACATAAGCACAAGCTGGGCCGTTATAATCTTTGATTAAAGGATTAATTTGAAAGCATTCAATATTGCTAAGTTCTGCACCTGCATGATAAGCCATTGAATAGCCATCCCCGGCATTGGTAGGATTTTCATAAGTGCCGTAGAGATAGCCAGAAGCTGGTAATCCTAGTCTGCCACAAGCACCTGTACAGAGGATGACGGCTTTGGCTTGAATGACTATATAATCGCCGTTTCTCACATCAAATCCCACTGCACCAATAGCACGTCCTTCTTTGACTAATACGCGTGTTGCCATGACGCGATTTGTAACTTTGACTTTGTGGCGTTTAACTTGGCGGGTGAGAATGGTTTTCAGGTCTTTGCCTTCTGGCATGGGTAAAACATATTTACCTACACGATGCACTTGTTTTAAGTCATAGTTGCCTTGGGCATCTTTTTGAAATTTTACACCCCAGCTTTCTAATTCTTGGATAACCTCGTAACCTAATTTACCTGTTTGATAAACGGCTTTTTGGTTGAGAATGCCATCGTTAGCCAGGGTGACTTCGCGTACATATTGTTCTGGTGTGGAATGACCGGGAATGATTGCGGTATTCACTCCGTCCATACCCATTGCGATCGCACCACTCCGTCGGATGTTAGCCTTTTCTAAAATCAGTACCTCTGCATCAGGATTTGCTTGTTTGGCTTTAATTCCAGCCATTGTCCCGGCTGTACCGCCACCAATCACAAGCACATCTGTTTTCATCCATTGGGTGTTGATATTCATAAGCTTTTGGGAGTAGGGAATAGAGAAGATAAGGAGGATGAGAAAGATAGAACTTTGTAAATTACAAATTGAATTTTCAGATCCTCTAATTACAATTTTTTTCTCATCCGAATAGATGGCATTTTTCGACCAGAACGTAGGGTATGTTCTTCAAAATCTTCATTCATATTCTTCTACCTTCTATTGATTGCCTTTCCAAACGATTTCACTAATATTGATAGATTTCGGTATCAGCTTGATTTTGTAAAAGGTATCGGCAATCTCTTGCTGTTTGCGAATCACTTCCTCTGTTAGCGGTAGTACGCCATAGTCTCGTCGTTTTTCGGCAACTTCCAGCACCCCAACATCAATACCCAATTGTGGTGAGAGAAATTTAGCAACTTCTGTGGGATTATTTTTTGCCCAGTTGTTTCTTTTTTTTACTTCATCAAGCACTGTTTTCAAAGCATCAGGATACTTATCAACAAAAGATTTAGCAGCCAAATAGTAACCGCGATTGGGTGCTAACCCAGTTGCATCAGTTAGAGTGCGTGCGCCTGTAGCAGCTTGCGCCGCCGATAAGTAAGGGTCCCAAATTGCCCAAGCATCAACATTATTACCCTCAAAAGCCGCACGGGCATCAGGAGGCTGGAGAAAAGCAGGTTTAATATCCTTATAATCTACTTTTCCCTTTTCTAAGGCTTTTACCAATAAGTAGTTAGTATTTGAACCTTTAGCAACACCAATTCGTTTACCCTTAAGGTCTGCAAGAGTTTGAATAGATGAACTTTTCGGCACAAGAATTGCTTCTGCTTTGGGACCCCAAGGATCGTAAGCAACATAAACCAAGGGATTACCCGCAGCCTGGGCAAAGATTGGGGGAGATTCACCAGTGTAGCCAAAATCAATACTCCTTGCGTTCATTGCTTCTAACATTGGCGGCCCAGAAGGAAATTCAGCCCATGTCACCGAAGCGCCACTAGCAGTAAAAGCTTTCTCCAAATCTTTTTGCACTCTCATGGTGTTGAGAATAGTTGCTGCTTTTTGATAGCCAATCCGAACCACAACATTTTGATTTGTCGCACTTTGATTTGCTGTCTGCGTTGGGGCAGAATTACTTGTGTTGTTGGAACACGCAGATATCACAAGAGTCAAACTTAACCCGCAGGCAAAGAATGAGGTAAATATACCAATTCTAGATATTTTATAATTTTGAAGAAAGCTGCTGGCAATCTTCATCAGTCGATTCGGTAAATACTTAGTCAACATACATTTAGTCTACAATTAAATTGTATACTACGCTAATTTTAGCTATTTACCGTACTTTATTTATAAAATATTCACATAGACAATCTATAAATGCAAGATTAAAATAAGTATATCTACGGACAAAATACTGAATCTGACCCAAAAATAAGCGAGTCTTCTCAGCATTAACCGAATCATTGCAACTTGTACAAATGCCAATTATTACTATCATACTCAACGATCGCTTACCGACCCTTGAAAGCTTCCTTATTCCCCATGCTGCCCCAACACTCGTATGATCGAGATATCAGCAAAACATCACAGCCAGATTTTTACCGGAAAACATGGGCAGTATTTGGGAAATTGATTTTTACTCTCGTCCGATTTTGGACGCTAATCAAAAAAAAGTTTGGGAAGTCTTAGTCTGCGAAAGCCCCTTGGATATAGGCGCAAAAGCAGATTCTTTGTTTCGTTTTGCTCAATATTGTCCCAGTACCCAGGTAAATTCGGGCTGGTTGCGGACAGCATTGCAGGAAGCTATTAACCAAGCTGGAAAAGCACCAATTAAAATCCGCTTTTTCCGCCGCCAAATGAACAATATGATTACTAAAGCCTGCCAAGATATAGGCATTCCCGCCCTGCCTAGCCGCCGCACTTTAGTTCTCAACCAATGGTTAGAACAGCGGATGCAAGAAGTGTATCCTCAAGAGGTAGGGTATCAAGGGGGAACAAATCCTTCAGTCCGCTTGGAGAAACCTTTGCCGCAACGCTTACCAGATGCTTTAGAAGGACAGCAGTGGGTATTTGTTACCTTAGATGCTGCGGATTTTGCTGATATGCCAGAGTGGGAAATTGGTTTTGGTGAAGCTTTCCCTTTAGAGTTGGCGAAAGTTTCACCCGAAACCCGTATTCCTGGTATTTTGATTTTCTCATCAAGAGCGTTGCCCTTGGCTGGTTGGATGTCTGGTTTGGAGTTGGCTTTCTTAAGATTTGACGCCAGCGAAGAGGCGAGATTGCTTTTAGAAACTGGTGTGACTGAAAGCTGGATTGTAGCAAATATCAAAAAACCTCAAATTTTAACAGAAGCTAAAGGTTTTGAAGCAGCCAAGCAAAAAGCTAATGGAGTACATTTTATCGGCATACAGTCCGATCCCAAAGCACAATCATTTGCTGGTTTTTGGCTGTTGCAAGAGGTCAATCTTTGAAAATGGGCTAGGGACTGGGGACTGGGGACTGGGGACTGGGGACTGGGGACTGGGGATTGGAGATTGGAGATTGGAGATTGGGGAGATAAGGAGAATAACCATGCCAAATGACTAATGACAAATGACAAGATCCGTTGAGACATGACAATGATTTGGGATAATTAACTGCGTCCATCAGTGTTGATCTGCGGTTCCAAATCGTAACTGTAAGGAAACACTGATGATTTTTGGATAGTTATCTGCGTTCATTACTGGAAAGTGCGTAGGCGTAGCCCGTCGTAAACATCGCACTTTCAACAGACAGCGTTGATATACGGTTCAAAATCCACAATTTACTAAGGGTCATGGGTTCTGAAAATTTGTCACAAGATACACTAGCCGAACAGTTGCTGGAACTAGCTATAAAATCTGGAGCAGAAGCTGCTGAAGTGTATCAGTCGCGATCGCTTTCTCGTCCCGTGTTTTTTGAGGCAAATCGGCTCAAACAGCTGGAAACTAACCAATCTGAAGGTACGGCACTACGGCTTTGGCGAAACGGGTGTCCGGGACTGACGGTGGCTTACGGTTCTGTCTTAGCCGAAGTAATGGTGGAAAAAGCTCTGGCTTTGAGTCAACTAAATCAACCGGAAACTGTCGAATTAGGCTGTAACTTTCAGCCTGACTACCCTGATTTAGGAGAAAGTTTACCGATAGAGGTTTTGGTGGACTGGGGCAAAGAAGCGATCGCACTCATCCGTGATGCCTATCCCGATGTTGTATGCAATGGTGATTGGGAATGTGATATTGAAACCACCAGACTAGTCAATACCAAAGGTTTAGATTGTCACTATACTGATACTACCCTCAGCTGCTATGTATCAGCAGAATGGGTGCGTGGTGATGATTTTTTAAGTGTTGCTGATGGTCAAACCAACCGGGGGGAACTCGACCCACAGAGATTAGCTCATCAAATTTTACAACGGTTAATTTGGGCCAGAGAAAATATCTCACCTCCTACTGGTCGCGTCCCGATTTTGTTCACTTCTAAAGCCGCTGATATGCTTTGGGGTACTGTGCAAGCTGCTTTGAATGGCAAGCGAGTTTTAGAAGCAGCTTCACCTTGGGCAGAACGTTTGGGTAAGGAAGTAGTTGCACCCAGTCTCACCATTTACCAAGATCCAGAAGCTGGCCCCTACAGTTGCCCTTTTGATGATGAAGGCACTCCAACTCAATCTCTAATATTTATCCAAAACGGGACTTTACAGCATTTTTATAGCGATCGCACTATCGGCTCCCAACTGGGTACTGACACCACTGGAAATGGTTTTCGCCCTGGTTTAGGTAGCTATCCTACCCCTGGTTTATTTAATTTTCTCATCCAGCCAGGTTCGGCATCGCTACCAGATTTAATTAAACAACTAGATGATGGCTTGATTGTGGATCAAATGTTAGGTGGTGGAGGCAGTATTACTGGTGATTTTTCAATTAACGTCGATTTAGGCTACCGCGTCCAAAATGGTCAAGTAATTGGGCGTGTTAAGGATACGATGGTTGCAGGTAATGTTTACACAGCCTTAAAGCAATTGGTTACACTAGGCAACGATGTTGATTGGAATGGCTCTTGTTATACTCCGTCTTTGATAGTAGAAGGGCTATCTACCACGGGAAGAAGCAATTAAATAATTCGTAATTCATAATTCGTAATTCGTAATTCGTAGTTGGAGACAGAAATTGTGTGGTAATTAATTATACGGCAAATTTTAAGGGAAGTACACAAATATTCGTTTCAAAGCCAGATATAAAGCCTGTTTTACTTCTATTAGCGCAGCACATTCTGAATTCTGCTGTATTTTGCCAATGACTTTTAAAACATCTTCTAAAGATTCCACTGAGCAGGTTTTAGTAAAGATTTGTAATAAAAAATCCCAAATATAAAATCAAAAATTGGTATAAATCAGCGTTTTCGCACCTGGTGGCAGCCTATAAGAGGTTTAGCGATCGCCTTTGCGGCCCAGATCATCCCTTACACTAATTGCATTTGATTCGGGAGCACCAGGGGAATTGTAACGCAATCAGATTTGTTAAAAATCCGCAAGAGTACATCGCCTCTGGTGCAGAAAGTACAGTGATTTTGGTTAGAGGTGCGATTCCAAAGTAAAAAACATAGATTTTAGTGATTTTTTAATGATAAAATACGCCAATAATCAGAGTAAAAATTATTGGTATTAAGATTGGAATAGCAACCAAAAGTCCCCACTTACCAAACTTAATTTCCTCACCTTCAGATTTTAGAAACGCAACCCAACCTACAACTCCCATCAAAACCCAAAGAAACCCAAAAGCAAGAAATATAACAAATATTGAATCTTCCATTTTTTAACAAATTTTCTTAAATTGTAACTACTTGTCACTAACTAACTTTGCTAAACTTGCACGAAACTGGCTAAAATCAAAAGCTTCAATAGTTTTTTGTTGTAAGTATTTTGGTTGGTAAATTACTCGATTAGAGCAATCGCCTTGCAGGATTTGAACTAGATTATCGGCAATTTCTTCAATGTTATCAGGATCGACCAAACATCCCAATTTACCGTCAGCCAAGGGATCTATAGAACCATCTTGATTACCCGCCAATATAGGTTTTCCACAAGCTAAAGCTTCTAGAAAAACAATCCCAAATCCTTCTTTTTTACTAGGTAAAGCAAAAACATCGCAGAGATTGTAATGATCGCACAATTCTTTATCTGGAACAAATCCTGTAATTGTCACACAATCTTGTAAATTTAAGTTGGTAATTAAAGCTTTAATTCGAGGTATATCATCTCCTTTCCCCACAAGAATGAAGTGAACATTAGAGAGATGCGATCGCACTTTAACTAAAGCATACAGGATTTGGTCATAACCCTTGTATTTTGCCATGCTTCCCAGCCGCGTTACTGTTAAAATTACAGGCTGTTCAGCTGTTAAATTATATCGCTTAAGTAAGTAGGTAGGTTTATAACTTATTCTAAACTTACTAGCATCAAATGTATTAGGTAAAATAACTATTTTATCGGAATCAATATTTATATCTTTAAGCAAGCGCTGACGAGTGTAATTACTAACACTAATAATTTTATCTGCTTTTTCTAAAGCGAATTTTGTTGCCTTTTTTTCGATCTCCCAAACTTCTAAACCATGAGCAACCACCCAGTAAGGAATTCCAGTGAAACATTTTAGAATATAACAAACAATTGCATAGTTAACATGAGTGGAAATTATTATAATGGGATTTTGAAAAATAGCTAAAATAATTATTTTCGTGATAAAAAAAATTGATTGTAATAATTTTGGTAAATCTCCAAAATAATGAAATCTTGTTGAACTTAAAAATTGCAATTTCTCTGGCTGGTTTAAACTATACCTATCATATTTTAGAAATACATCATAATCAGCTTCAGGATATATATCTTGTAAAGCTTTTAGCAAAAAAGTTGAGTAAACTTGAATACCTCCTTTGAAATCGAATATATTCGGAAAGATTAAGTAAAAATGAGGTTTAGCAGTCATACGTTTTTTGGCATTTTAAATAACTTCAGGTTTTAATTGCACGACAATATCTTTTTGATAATTGATAGCTGCTGCTATAAAATAAAACTCAATAGTTGTAAAAGTATAGTCTTCAGTAAAAAAATCTATAAGTTGAGACAATAAAAACAGAATAATCGGAACAGTAATTAATGGATTAGCATTTTTAACTTTAAATACTATTTTTTTTAAAAAATTAGTAAATAGTAATAATCCAGGAATTCCTTGTTCTGCTGACACATTTAAAAATATATTGTGTGCATGATAACCTTTTTTCCCCCAAACTTTCACTCCTATCTGATCTGGAAAAACCCCTATACCTATACCAGTAAGTGGTTTTTTAATAGTTTCATTAATAGCTGCCTGCCAGATTTGAAACCTTGATAAACCTGTTAATACAAGAGTATGAGGCTTTTTTTCGTTTGGATTTACTGAATTTGAGTTTTCTAAAAATATATTAATTAATGGGAATATTTTACTATCTGCCAAACCAAGTCTCCATGTAGAAACTGGTACAGTTAGAATGCATACAAACAACAAGCTTATGAGATAAATCATTTTTTTAAAACTAATAATTTTATATCTTAGTAAAAGAAACATACCAATTATAAAAATGACCCAACCATTTCCGCTGGCAGACAAAGCTAAGGAAATTATAAAAATTAATTCACTTATATTTAATTCAATTTTAGAGATTTTATGCTGTTTTTCTAAAATCAGACTTAAACATAATCCAATGGCGACTATAACCCCAAATTGATTAGGGTTTTGCATAATTGAACCAATCTCAGGATAAAAGCTAGGAAACTTTAATAATTTAAAAATCCAGTTATTGGGAAAGAAAACCTCTAAAAAACCAAAACCTGCAATTATCTGTAGTAAGTGCAATATGCAACGATAATAAAATGTTAAAGATGGTGTTCCTATCTTTTTAAAAGTTAATATTAAAAAAGCAAAAAATAGTATGTAATAAGTTGAGTATTTGAGACTATAAGTAATAGCAATATTTTGAAACCCGCTCATTAATGAGGACAGCCACATCCATAAATACATTAGACTTATAGATATCAAAATTATTTTCTGCTTTTTAACAACTTCTGGTATGTCTTTTAAAGAGAAACTAATGATTCCCAAGCTAAATACAGGAAGTAATAAATAATGAATACCAATATTTATTCCTGGAAATTTAACTCGCCCTAGAAGTGAAGAAAATAGGATAAGAAGGAAAAATATATTATTAATCATAACCTTTTATTTAGAGATATTTTTTTACAGGAGAAAAATGCATAAACCTACAAAAGTAGGTTTATAGATAGATTTTTATTTTTTTCAAGCTATAATCCTGAGCACGTAAAAAATATTATTATAATCCAGTCTTCGCCAATATCATCTTTTGAAGCTAGGATTAATCTCAGATTTTTGCACAGCTAAATATTCTGAGATAGAACCCGAAAAAGTTGCAATCTATCTCAACGAATGTACACTATCAGATATTTTTAATTAATCATCTGCCAAATTTTGAGAATGTTCTCCCCACTTCCACCACCAGCAATGGTTTGTCCATCTGGGCTAATGGCAACAGCATAAATATATCCAGAACCTGTTTCCAAAGTGCGGATTTCCTTTCCTGTGACTGGGTTCCAAAGTTTGATTGTCTTGTCACTACTGCCACTTACAAGGGTAATACCATTTGAACTTACGCTCGGTACAAAGGCAACAGAATTAACCTTATCATTATGTCCTTTCAAAGTGTGGATTAACTTTCCTGTTTTTAGATTCCACAATTTAACTGTCTTGTCTTTACTGCCACTGGCAAGGATGACGCCATCGGGAGCAAAAGCCACTGAAAGAATCGACTCTGCATTTCCCTTTAAGGTGCGGATTAACGTTCCTGTGCCCAGATTCCACAATTTAATTGTTTTATCCCAGCTACCACTGGCAAGGGTTTTACCATCAGGACTAAAAACGACAGATGCAACGCCATTAGTATGTCCCTCTAAGGTGCGGGTTAACTTTCCTGTCTCCCAATTCCACAATTTGATTTTCATATCCTTACTAGCACTGCCACTGGCAAGGGTTTTGCCATCAGGACTGAAAGCGACGGAAGTAACTCCGTCGCTATTTCCCTGTAAGGTGCGGATTAACTTTCCTGTCTCCAGATTCCACAGTTTGATTGTCTTATCTGCACTGCCACTAGCGAGGATTTTGCTATCAGGACTAAAAGCTATAGTCCAAATCCAATTAGAATGTCCTTCTAAAGTGCGGATTTCTTGTCCATCTGTCAGATTCCATAGCTTGATTGTCTTATCATCACTGGCACTGCCAAGGATTCTACCATCAGGACTGAAAGCTACAGAATTCACGTCACTAGAATGTCCCTTGAAGGGTTTGGGTAGATAAGAATTTTCTGAGACGTTTTTTTGGGGCTGAATAGGCTGAGAAATAGGTTCAGGAAGCTCGCTGACTGTATGGGGACGAGACTGAAAATACCAAACTCCCCCTAATCCCAAGACCAAAATGCTAGAACCTAACAGCAGTTGACTTTTCAGATTGTTATTTGATTTTGGTGAAACCGGCCCCTTGTTTGCTGGGGTAGCTGCAAATGTTGGTGTAAGTATAGTTGGGGGCACTGATGACAATGGTGGTAGTTGAGGTGTCAAGTCAGTGATGACTTCATCAGCTGATTGATAACGCTTTTGGATGTCTAGTTGCAACAGCTTATCCAAAACTTCACCCAACTCTATAGATATAGAAATCCCTTCCCTAGCTGGACTGGTTAAATGTTGCCGCCAAGATGCAACCCAACCATAACCCTGGTATATCCACAGTTGAGATGGGCGAACTCCAGTCAGAAGATGAAAACAAGTAGCCCCCAAACTGAATAAATCACTGGCAGGGTAAGCTTTTCCATCTTGCATCTGTTCAAGTGCAGTATATCCGTGTGAGCCAATAACAGTGCCCATTCTAGTCTGCACTGCTGCTGTCAACAGCTTAGAAGCTCCAAAATCAATTAGGATTAATCGTCCGTCACTTTGACGGCGAATAATATTCTGTGGCTTAATATCCCGATGAATTACTCCCCGCACATGGATAAACTTCAGTATCGGCAGTAAATCTAACAAAAGTTGGCGAATTTCTGTTTCGTTATAGTTTGCCCGCGTTTCCGATTCTTTGAGTAAGTTTTGCCCATTGATAAACTGCTGCACCAAAAAGAGATAGCTATTTTGCTCAAAATAAGCTAATAAAGTTGGAATTTGCGGATGTTCTGCTAGTTCTTGAAGTCGGCTCGCTTCTTGTTTAAATAATTCAACGGCCTTTGTTAGTGGCCCAGTTCCCTGAAGTTTTGGCGCGAATTGCTTAACAACACAGCATTCATTCAGTTTGTGTACATCTTTTGCCAGATAAGTTCTACCAAATCCACCTTCGTCTGATAAAACCTGAGTGGGACGATAGCGACCTCCTAGCAGGGGTATCAATTCCGCTCTACAACTGTGACAATAGTTGTTTTTATCAGGATTTAAGGGTTTTTGGCAATCGGGATTCACACAACAGAGCATACTGGGAATCCATTTCAATTGGGGTATATATTCATCTTAAGTCATACAGTATAATCTCTGTTGTTAGTAAATATCACTGAGACACTATATAAATCACCAATTTCCTTACCTTATCAGGTATTGAATAATTTAGATAATTTGCAAAAAATTGTGTTTGAGCGATGCCTTTTGACAAATTGATGGGCGTCAGGTCTGCTTGTGTATTACATCATTGTAAGCAATTTAGTCAGGTTTACAAAAATACGTGGGCAAAATATCCGAAAAGCAGCAATTTAAGTTTGTAGCTCAGTATATACCTACGAAATTGAGATTTCCTCTATTAGTCTGAATTGAAAATATAATTTTTCTGATTTAATTGTGGTAACCATTTGCATATGTAGTATACACAAATTCATCTGATTACAGGCGATGCCTTTAGCGAGCCACTAAGGTATATACGCCAAATTTCCCTTTCCGTTTAAATGACTGCTGCGGTTAAAACAGCAATTGGTATTAATTTTGTATTTCAGGAATAGACAAAATTAGGAGCGTGATTATGCTATTAGAAAACAAAAACTATCATTACAAATTAAGCCATCTTCTAGTTTTTTGTGTGAGTAGTAGTTTGTTAATTACAAGTAATGTGCTGCCTATAAGTGCTTTGGTAAAATCTCAAATTTCTCAAGAATTTATAATTGCTAAATCACCAGATGAGAGACAACCAGAAGCAGTAAAAAAAGGAATTGAGCAAATTCCTGCTTCTGAGGCATCAATATCTCCAAGACGGAAAACGCCTATTGAGTCACCAATACAGCAGACTCCTCGTGTATCGTCTCACAGGGAAAATTCTCAACGAACTTCTAGCGTTTCAGATGATAGCTCTACGTCTAGACGATCTAGAAGTAGGACTTATAACTCAAATTCTAATCGTTCCAATGGCGGTGGCTCTGCATCTAGATCGTCGTCTAGAGCTAGAATTGCTAACTCAAATGCCAATCGTTCTAATGGTGGCTCAGGGAGAGTTCGCAAGCCAAGTTCTAATGTCGCTACTAGGAACCAAACTCTCGATAATTCAGCGCTTTCTTCGTCTGCAACACCAACTTACAAAGAAATTAACTTTGTAGATGTCGCATTAGGTATTTTGAGTAAGAATGACTTTCAATCTGAAGGTAGATATTTTCATTTCTATGAGTTTCAGGGTAGAGAAAATCAATTAGTGCAAATTAGACTGATTGGTAGTAATGATACACGCAGATCCAATAACCTGAGTTTAAAACCCTTGTTGTTTCTGCACGATCCTGATAACAATATTATCGTTAAAAAAGGCGCTTTAGATAAAAACAGTGGTGGCGATGATGCATTCATTTTTGCGCGACTACCTAAGAATGGCACTTACAAGATTGCAGTTACTAGTCAAGATCCTGCAGATACAGGTCGCTATAGCTTGGCTCTCAGAAATGACAGAGCTAGCTATACTTTAGATGAATCAGGTCAACTGACTGCCAAAAGCTCAACCCTGAAACAAAATGGAGGCGCTTATAATGTTTCTAATTTTCAAGGTAAAAAAAATCAGCTTATAAGTATTCGTGTAGATAGCGTTGATGAAGAGTTTTCTCCTTACGTAGCTTTGCTAAATTCTAAAGGAGAGACGATCGCTATTGATAAAGACAAAGATAAAAGTGGTGTTTACAGTGCTTTAATCGACCGAGCTAGGTTGCCTGAAGATGATACATACTATATAGTTGTTACTTCCAAAAATCCACAGGAACGTGGTAAATATAGATTGACTATTTTCTGAAGTAATTACCGATTCTGGTGTCGAGACTATTATACAAGTGGACATAGCTTGGAATGTTTTCTTTACTTATACCAATTTGAAAAAAGAATACAACAGATACATACGGACATACCTTTGTTCTGCTTGGCTTTCTTAATGTATGAATTTTGGATTTGGAATTGGTATTACTGTAATAGTCTCACCAGATTTTGCAATTAAACATCTACCTCAAAGGAGATCGACAAAGTAGCAACATCAGTGGTGTAAACTTCTGCTGTTTGAGTACTACCACCGCGTTCGCCCTTGGCGTTGGTAAAGCCATCGCTTCTCACGTCATCAAGGAAATCACTGATAAAATCAAGTGGTGATTTTGTCTGCGATCTATTTAGTTGTAATGGTTGTTCACCTTGATTATTTAGTTCTGCGGCTTCTTCATCGCGTTGCGCTGCGGCAATTACTACTCCTTTTGCTACTCCCTGACAGCATTGTTGGTTGAACCTGCAAATTGTAAGAAATAACGGCGAGAAATCATACTTTTCTGTACCTTTTACAATAAAGTACTTATGTAAAAATCCTCTAGTCTATTAAATTAGTGAACAGTAAACAGTTATCAGACGTATAGTGGGAGATTTAAACCTGCCACCAACGTCTACCACCAATTGGTGGAGAGATTGTTACCTTCTTATTTAACGTGAGTTTGACAGAACTAAAAAATGGCAGGAGGTAGTGCAGGTAAATCTTTTGAGTAAATGTCAATTGACGGTTTTTTGGACAAAATCAACTGCGGATTTATAAGCTGCACCCATCAAGGTTATCAAAATAAAACTTATTCTTGTATATAACAGCAAGTCTAGCGATTTACAGTATATTAAGGTATAATTCTTCTCTCAATCAGTGTCCCCGATTAATTTATGAACACTGTCTACATTTGTGATTTAGACGGTACATTGCTTGGAGATAATGCAATTCTTTCTTCATTCAGCAAGAAAGTACTTCACAAACTCTTGCATCAAGGACTACAGTTTACTGTAGCCAGTGCGCGCAGCGTCGTTTCTATGCAAGTGATACTGAAGGGTTTGAATTTTCGTCTCCCGGTTATCGAATTTAATGGTGCTTTTATTTCTGATTTAGATTCTGGCAAACACGAAATTATTAATTCTATTTGTCCTGATGTGGTTGAAAGTATCTACAAACTTATCCTGGAGTTCGGCTGTGTTCCGTTTGTATCTAGTTTTAATGGCATGGAAGATTGCGCTTACTATAAGGATGTAATCAACGATGGTATGCGTTGGCATCTTAACGATCGCCTAACAAGCAAAGACCGCAGATGGCGAGCAATTGAAGATTTGACGCATTCTTTTGGCGATCGAGTTGTTTGTCTAACAGTGATTGGTCACGCACAGCAACTGCTCGAACTTCAAGGTGCGATTATTGAAATACACGGAACTAGTGTAGAGACACACTTGATTGAGAACCAATACTCTCCAGGTTGGTACTGGTTAACAATTCATGACTACAAAGCTACGAAAGACCAAGCTATTCGGACTTTGGTAGAAAATTATGGGTTAGAGGAAAGTGAGATTGTGGTCTTTGGAGATCAAATTAATGATATCAAAATGTTCAAAATTGCCGCTCGTGCCATTGCAGTTGCTAACGCAGATGCTGAACTTAAGCGTTACGCAACATTAGTAATTGGCTCAAACACGGAAGATAGCGTCGTTAAATACATTCATCAGGATTGGATTGGTCAAACAGACGCGCTCTGAAGTTGCATTTTAATATCTGCTAGCACTCTAGTAATTAAAATTGCTTGGTTTCGTTCGGGAGTTATTAAATGACTGGGATAATATTTGATCTCGATGGAACTCTTTGGAATATATCAAGTATATGTGCATCTGCGTGGAATCAAGCAATTAATATTGCTAATATTCAGAGAACTCTTATTACTGAGGATGATATTTCTAGGGTAAGTGGTCTGCCTTTTATAGACTGTGTAAAAAATATTTTTCCCGAATTAGCAGAGGAAAGTATTTATAAAATTTCTCTTTTAATAGAAGACTGTGAAAAGCAAGAGATAAAAACTAGAGGTGGAACTTTATATAAGGGAGTTTCGGAATATTTAGATACTTTATCTGCTCAGTTTCCCTTGTTTATAGTTAGCAATTGTGAGTATTGGTACTTACAGGCATTTCTTTCGATGCATTTAAACAGTAATAATACAAGCAAGACTTTTGGGGATATATTTATAGACTCAGAATGTTTTGGCAGAACTCAAAAGCCTAAAGCTGAAAATATCATCGCAATCTGTCAGCGCAATAGCTTGAAAAATGCAATATATATTGGAGATACAGAAAGTGATAGATTAGCAGCAATAAAAGCAGAAGTTGATTTTATTCACGTTACCTATGGATTCGGTTATGTAGAATCAGAAAATGTCAATAGAGTAGCTTCTTTTAGTGAAGTTGTAGATATGCTATTAAATATCATTAATCTCCCCTCGTTAGCTAAGGAAAATATTACAGGTAGGAACTGAACTACAGTATTTTATTGCAAGAAGATTGTGCAAAATTAATAAGATAATTATGATTAGTACAATTTTTTGTGTCTTTAATAATCAACAAACATCAAGAGCGCAGCTATCTTATCTGTTTTTAGTTACCGAAGATGTGTTTATGGTTAAACTACTACAAGGTTATCAGGTAAAATATCGAGGAAAAATTATTTATCCGCCAGCTTTTTATAAGGTTTAAATATCCAAGAATATGGACGATAAATTTATGCTAGCTGCTTTAGCTCAAAGCAGAAAAGCTTTACCAGAATGCTTACCTAACCCACCAGTAGGTTGTGTAATCGTCCATTCTGGCAAGATAGTAGCAGCAGGATATACGCGTTCCCCTGGAAAACATCATGCTGAGGCTGATGCACTAACCCACATTCAAGGTCAAGATTTGCACTGTTTGCAAATGTACATTACTCTTGAACCTTGTTCTTTTCAGGGACGCACACCCTCTTGTGCTTTG
Source organism: Nostoc sp. (assembly GCF_036917575.1). Taxonomy (GTDB): domain Bacteria; phylum Cyanobacteriota; class Cyanobacteriia; order Cyanobacteriales; family Nostocaceae; genus Nostoc. Next base: position 105,732 of record NZ_JBALDC010000097.1, read on the forward strand.
GCGATCGCTAAAGATCCACGTATTCAGCAAATATATGTCTCGATAGTTGATCCAGATCCTCGCAATAACGGTAAAGGATTAGATATTCTCAAAAAAGCAGGAAAAACAGTTCATGTCGGGTTATATGCCGATGAAGTAAATGCTTTTCTTCAACAATACGTTTCTTTAACTGATAGATGATTTGGATAACTCCGGTGTACCGGGTGCGATCGCCCTAAATAATCAGGACTTACGCAACTGTCACAAGCGACGGTGCGGCTGCGCCGTACCGAGCGCCAAACAACTAGACAATAAACATGGGAACATTCGGGCATTT
>NZ_JBALDC010000098.1:0-43094 GCF_036917575.1 Nostoc sp.
TTATGCGCTCACGTGCATCACTCATACGATGAAGCCTGGAATTGCGTCGAGGCGTGGAGAGCCGCTAAAAAACTTTCTTAACTCTTTGGGGATTCACTCTAGCAATTCTCTGCCCACTGAACATTCTAGGGTGTCCAGTGGGCAGTGGGCGTTTTTATTCAAATTAGTCAAAGCTTTAGCAGTGATTACCCTTGATAGACAACGTTTTTGGAGGATAACACTTGCTCAATTTAGTCAAGAATTAGTCAAAGGAAAATCGTGGAGGCTGAAAGTAGTGGGTGACGAGGGATTTGAACCCGCAACCAATAGATTAAGAGTCTACTGCTCTACCGTTGAGCTAGTCACCCACACGAATAACAATCGTAGCACAACTTTTGACAATTTAGCTAGTGCCGCGCCCAAAAAACTAATTAAAAGGGGAATTTGACGGTGAAGGTGGTTTGACCTGCTGCACTTTCTACATAAATTGAACCGCCTAAATGTCTGACCATTTTCTGCACTAATGCTAATTCCAGCCCCGTACCACTATGTTTCCAAGGATCGTGTTTGGAAAGGTGATAGAAAGGTTCAAAAATCCGTGAGAGTTCATTGCTGGTAAGTTCTATTCCCGAATTGGTAATATTAAGCTCGACTCTATCTCCGATCAAGTGAGCAGAGACTGTGATTGATTCCCCGGCTGGGGTGTATTTGCAAGCGTGGTTGAGCAGTTCGGTGACAATCCGCTCCAAATCAGTGATATCTGTCTCCAAAGGCGGCAGCGCCCGATCAACAGTCAGGTTTAACTGCTGTCGCTGGCAGTTGGTGAGGTGTCGAAAAGACTCGATAATCGGATGAAGCCAGCTTTGAAAGTCAATGGCAATCAAGGTTGGGGGATCGGGTTCGGCTTCAAGATATGTGAGTGTAAGTAGGTCGTTAATTAACTTGCTTTCTCGCCCACACTCGTTATGCAGAATCTGCAAGAGTTGCGGAACTATTTCTATCTCTGATATTTCTGCTGGTGTGAGCACACTTTCGAGAGTTTGGACTGCAAGGCTAATGCTTGTTATTGGTGTCCGCAGTTCTTGGGATAGAGTTCTGAGAAATTGGTTTTTGAGCCGATGGCTTTTTTCTAGTTCCTCTACCTGTTCCTGGTTTTGTTTGTAAAGCTGGGCTTGACGAATAGCGATCGCACATTCATTTGCTACCTGCTGCATTAGCTCAATTTCAAATTCATCAAAAGCCTCTTGTGATGGTCTTGTCAGCCAAATATTCCCCAAAATCCCTTGAGGATCAAAAATTGGACAAGCCATCTGGGACATAACTAGCAACTTTGGTTCCCATCCCGGTACAATTTCCAAAAATTGTAATGGTTGTTTTTGCAACAACGGCTGATAAACTTCAAGATAATCTGCAATCTGTTTGGTTAATCCTTTACACTGGGGTAAGTTAATGCAGTATTCGTAAGTAATCGTAACTAGAGTTTGGCAGGTGCTGTAAAGTTCAATTTGGCAACGATCGAGGTTTAGTAACTTTGCTAATTCCTGGGTAAGGGTCTGCAACACTTGAGTTTGAGCCAGACTGTCGCGGATTTGTTCTGTCATGTGTCGCACCAAGGCTTCAAAGTTTCGCACCTGCTGCAACTGATTAATATGCTTCTGCTTGTGTAACTCCATCTTGGCTTTGAGAACCTCAATTTGCTGATGAAGTTTTGTTTGTTGGACTGCAATGCCGATTTGAGTTGCCAACTGCTTGAGCAAGTCAGTTTCCGTTTGCTGCCATTGACGCGATTGGTGACAATGCTGGGCAATCAATAGCCCCCAGATATCTTGCTTTTGGAAAATCGGCACTACGAGATTAGCTCTGATCTGCAAAGATGTCAGGAAATCTATATGGCAAGGATGCAAGTCGGCTGTATGAATATCTTCGATAACTTGAATGCAACCTTGTTTGTAGTGTTCTGGATGTTTGCCACTAAAGCAGGGATCGGTGATGTTTTTTCCCAATAGGGGATCGCTGGCGGCTACAGTTGATTCGGCAATGATTACTCCACTATCATCAGCCTCGAAACGATAAATTAACACGCGATCGCAATTCAAAAACTGCCGCAGTTCAATTGTTGTCTGATGCAGAATTGTCTCTAATTCTACAGATTGGTGAATCCGTGCGGCGATCGCTTCTAGCAATTGCTCTCGTTCAGTCTGGAGTCTAATTGCTTGTTCTGCTTGCTTGACAGGGGTAATATTACTACTAGTACCAATCAGTCGATAAACCCTGGAGTTAGCATCCTTTAGGGGGGTGAGAGTCGTACTCCACCAAGTCGGAACTCCCTGGAATTGCAAACATTGTTCGTAAGAAATAGTTGTGCCGAATTGCACGCAGTCAGCATAATGCTGACGTACCTTGGCAGCATCAATCGCACAAAGAATATCCTCTGGTTTTTTGCCCCGGAGATCGTCTGAACGAATCCCTATCCACCGCTCATGAGTCGGATTAAGGGCCACATATCGAAAATCCCCATCCTCCAAAACATCAACTACAAATATTGATGCCTGCACAGAATCGTACATACTTAGTAGAAACTGCTCGCTACCACTTTTTTCATTTACTTCCGTGCCAAAAAGAATTTCAGGTGGTGATAATTTTGTCAACTCCATAGTTGATTCCACTGGATTTATATTCATGCGAGAGTCCCTGTCTTGTATTACTGACTCTTCTAGGCGCTCTCTTGTTGTTACGCTTGTAGTAGATGCACTTTAGCGCCTATAGCAAAGTCTTATCAGCCGTTGCTCATCGAAATTTTGCTCTTTCTCTACTTCTTGTTCAGAAATCTAGGAAAGCTAATAGGAGTCAGCTTAACAAAATCCTGCTTTTTGAAGGCAAAAATACATTTGCAGGTGAAGGCAAACTTACTGCAATTTATTTTTAACAATTCTTTAAGATGTTTGCATATATCCCAGTGCAAACCTCAATTAAATTTATAATTCTTAATAAGAGGAGTTACAATCGCAATTTGTGAGCATTGATTCCTGTGAGGATACCAACCAGCAGCCAAGTGACGCCTAATCCGATGACTTCGCCTAAAAATAACTGGCTTAAGTAGCGGCAGATCGTTCCTACAAAAGAACCTATAGGGACAGCAACAGCCCAACTTGCCCCAGAGACAAATATCCATCGCCAGGTTACAAGTTGGGGAATTGCTAACCATTGTGCCAATCCAATTCCCAAGCCCCCAAGCGCACCATAAACCGCCCCTGACAAAATTCTCAAAGGAAGAATCTGAGTGCTAGGTACAATCCAACCCACCGCACCAATACCGATCGCAGTGATCACACTCCAACCCAAAACACTTGACAAAATCCACCTGATACAAAATACAGGTTTTTTGAGAAGACAACCTTGAGGAAGTGCGATCGCAAATCCGCCGATAGCCGCCTCTATTACTCCAATATCTGGCTTTTCACCGACTTCAATAAAGAGTAAACTCGATAAAAATCCGCCAAAAGTAGCTAAAGTCCACAGGAATGTAAAGCCAAATCTAGTATTTTTAGGCGCAAATGGCATCAAAGTTTCTTTGTTTGTAATAATTTGACAGTTCTGGCATTAAACATTTCAAAAAAACCTTTGCGTCGCTGCTGGGGTGATTCCGGTACGATGTAACCCCATAAACTCTCCCAGTAGAAAAAGGAGATACCATCAAAATTGCGATCGCGCACTACCTGAACTTGTTCTCTAACTTGTGCCATTTTCACCGGATTTCTGAAGGTTCCTGTTGATATCCCAATACCTACAGGAATTAGACTTTGAGCCAATTTTATAGATGGTAGTTCTAGTTGAGTGATAAAAGACTTTTTGTCATTTCGATATACCTGCAAAATTAACTCATTAACTAAACCTTTTTTTACCCAATTTTCCCAATCTTGCAAATAGTATTTATAAGCAAAACCTTGAGAGTTAGGAGATAAAGATATTTTAACTTTGGGTTTAACCGCCTTGACAGCTTGGTAGATTTCTGCCATAAAATCAGTTATTTTATCTGCCCGCCACCGCATCCATTCTGAGTTAAAAGGATCGGTTGGGGGACTTTTGCCTTGATGCTCTTGCTGGTAGAGTTCAATAGTGAAGCGATCATACCCGAACTGTACAGGCATCCCAAAATGGTCATCAAGCTGAATACCATCTACATCGTAATCCCTGACTACTTCCAAAATTAGCTCTTGAATAAATTCTTGCACTTGCGGATGTAAAGGATTCAACCAGGCCAGCTTAGTTACTAAAATATTGTCGATTTCTTCTGGCGGGGCATCTTGAGTAGACTTTATACCTTCTTGCCCAATTGTCAACCAGTCGGGATAACGCCTTGCTAATTGTGAATAATGTGGCGTCATGAATCCATATTCAAACCAGGGAATGACTCTCAAATCTTTATTTTTACCAAGTGTTACTATCTTTGCTAAAACATCTTGTCCACCATGCATGAAGTTAAGCAAAGGTTGAGTTTCTGAGCCTGTAGTTATTTTTGCTACTGCACTTTTATAAAAAGTATGTCCTCGGTTCCAAATTACAGGATAAATTGTATTAAAGTTGAGAGCAGATAATTGATTTATAGCACGGTTAATACCCCAAGGTAAAAATAGTACACCACTACCAACATTAGTGAGCCAAACGCCGCGAATTTCTGTAGTTAAAGGACTTGGTTTTTGGGAATAAACTGGCAGTGAAGAGGGTAAAAAAACTGTTAAAGCGATTACTAATCCCAAACACAGCAAGCAAGAAACACAACGACGAATAACCCGATTCATTTATAAGCGTGACCTAGTGCGATCGGAATATATATAACTACAAAATAAAGTTGTAATTCTCCGGATAATGTAAAAAAATGATGATTCAGAATACAGAATCCAGAAGTCAGGAGTCAGAATAATTGAAATAATACGGAGCCAGTTTTGGTAATGAATATACGTTAACGATACCAAAACCTAATAAATTAGCACTCCAAACTCTAACTCTTACTCCTAACTTCCAATTCTTGACTCCTGAATTCTTTCTTCTTAAAATCTTTCCACACCTTCAAATTGCTTGATTGCCGATGTATTTGCTGCTTCACCACAAGTTCGTGGTGTGGGGAATATCTTTTCAGGATTTGCTAATCCTTTAGGATTAAAAACTTGCCGCAACCATTGCATAGTTTCTAAATCAACTTGGCTAAACATCTGTGGCATATAGCATTTTTTCTCCTCACCTATGCCATGTTCGCCAGAAATACTACCACCGACTTGGACACAAAGTTTAAGAATTTTTCCACCCATTTCTTCTACTTGCTCTAATGCTCCAGGCACAGAATTATCATAAAGAATGAGCGGATGAAGATTGCCATCACCAGCATGAAAGACATTAGCAACACGATAACCGTATTGTTCGCTTAATGTCTTAATCTCGTGCAGAACATAAGGCAACTGAGTTCGAGGAATTACACCATCTTGTACATAATAATCTGGGCTTAAATGTCCAGCAGCAGCAAAAGCAGCTTTGCGTCCTTTCCATAATTTCAATCTGGTTTCTGGATCAGTAGCAGAAGTGACATTTCGTGCCCCATTCTTTTTACAAATTTCAGTAACTCGCTGCTTATTCCCTGCAACTTCCACTTCTAAACCATCAATTTCTATTAGTAAAATAGCAGTAGCATCGCGGGGATAACAATTAGTTGCGACAACATCTTCAACTGCATTGATACTGAAGTTATCCATCATTTCCATACCGCCAGGAATAATCCCGGCGCTGATAATGTCAGAAACAGTTGCCCCAGCAGCTTCAATGCTAGTAAAATCTGCTAATAGCACACAAATTGATTCTGCACTTTTGAGAATTCGCAACGTAATTTCTGTAGCAATTCCTAAAGTGCCTTCAGAACCAACAAACACACCTGTTAAATCATAACCAGGCATTTCTGGAATTTGTCCACCTAAATCAACAATTTCTCCTTCTGGCGTGACAATTTTTAATCCTAAAACGTGGTTAGTGGTAACACCATATTTTAGACAATGTACACCACCAGAATTTTCGGCAATGTTGCCCCCAATAGAGCAAATAATTTGACTGGAAGGGTCAGGAGCGTAGTAAAATCCAGCACCACTAACAGCTTGTGTTACCCAACTATTAATTACCCCTGGTTGTACAACTGTACGTTGATTTTCTAAATCAATGCTGAGGATTTGCCGCATTAATGAAGTAACAATTAAAACAGAGTTTTCTAATGGTAAAGCGCCACCAGATAGACCAGTGCCAGAACCGCGTGCTATGAAGGGGATAGAGTATTGATTGCATATTTTCACAACTTGGGCAACTTGTTCTGTAGTTCTGGGTAACACTACTATAGCCGGACGTTGGCGATAGCCAGTTAAACCATCACATTCATAGGTAATGAGTTCTTCACGGCGTTGCACCACGCCATTTTTGCCAAGAACAACCTCGAATGCTTTGAGAATGGGTTTCCAGTTGCGTTGTTTTTTCTCTTGGGTAAGCATAGTTTTTTAAAGTTCAAGGTAGATGTTGCAGGCTGGTTAGTATAGCTGTAATTACTATTGTTGCAAGAATAACAGCTAAGAGTGAGTAAAAGCGATCGCATAATTTTAAGTACGGAAGGTGCGATGTCTCTTAAGAGTGCGTTGTCGCTTCCTAATTTCATCAAAACTCAACAGCGAGTGAATAATCTACAAATATTACCTATGGTATCCAGGGGGACACACTGTTATTGCTTGCTTAAGCCAAACTTGACGTTCTTCATCAATTAACCTAGAAATAACGCTCTTAAATACTGGATAAAATCATGGTTCAGAAAGTTCTAATCAATGATGATGATTACTATGTGCCAGATGCCAACCAGCTAGTCACTGAAAATGATACACCTGTGGATAATTTTGCATCTGCCAAACAACAACGCCTTTTAGTCAGTTCTCTTTACAGTTCTCTACAAAGTCAGACTTTTTTAGCTGAAGCTAATGTGGGTATTTACTACACAGACCTTCAGCCCCCCATTGTACCTGATGTCTTTCTCAGCTTAGATGTGCAAGTGCCTGAAAATTGGTGGGAAAAACAAAATCGTTGTTATATGGTTTGGCGCTTTGGTAAACCTCCAGAAGTCGTGATTGAAATTGTTTCTAATAAAGAAGGTGATGAACTGGGCAAAAAGCTGCAAATTTATGAACACATGCGGGCAAGTTATTACATCGTATATGACCCGAATCAGCAATTAGGAGAAAAAGTCCTGCGCGTTTATGAACTTAGAGGAAGGCGCTATTTTGAAACTTCAGAAAATTGGTTAGAACAAGTTGGTTTAGGCGTAACTTTGTGGGAAGGTGAATTTGAAGGTAGACAGGATCGTTGGCTACGCTGGTGCTACCAAGATGGTAATATTTTATCGACTGGAGATGAACGTGCCGAACAGGAACGACAACGTGCCGAACAGGAACGACAACGTGCCGAACAGGAACGACAACGTGCCGAACAAGCAGAACAACGCACCCAATTATTAGCAGATAGGTTACGGGCTATGGGCATAGATCCCAATACTTTTTAGGACACTCGCTGTAAAGACGCAAAAAAACTTTACGTCTTTACATGAGCAAAAATTTATCACGAACTTGTGCAAATTATAAACTCATTTATACGATGCCAAACCTTCTCTAATACATTAGAATCATCTGAATCAAACCATTCAATTTGTGGATCTGCTCTAAACCAAGTACGTTGGCGTTTGGCAAATTGCCGTGTATGCAAAACTGTTAATTCTTTCGCTTCATCTAAGGAAATATCCCCAGCCAAATATTGCTTGATTTCTTGATATCCCAAAGTATTCAACAAAGACAAATCAGCGCCATATTTTTGACAAAGATACTCCACCTCAGCAACCAAACCATTTGCTATCATCTCCTCAGTACGCTGTTGAATACGAGCAGCCAACCTTTCAACATTGCAATCTAAACCAATTTGCAAAATCGGATAATTTGGTGGATTCTCCCCTTGCTGTTCTGAAATTGGATATCCCGTGACGTAAAATACTTCTAATGCTCGTAAAGTTCGCACGCAATCGTTACCATGAATCTTTTGTGCTGCAACTGGATCAACTTGTTGTAACATTGCGTAAAGTTGTGTTTGACCTAGAGATTCAAGCTGCGATCGCAATTCCATCTGTGGTGCAACTCTCGGAATTTTCATACCTCGAACAATAGAACGGATGTATAAACCAGTCCCACCAACTAGCAATAGTGGTATAACACCATCAGAAGCAATTAAAGCTTGTGTTCGCTCCTGATAGTCTGCTACTGTCATCATGTCTGTTGGCTCGCAGATATCTATTAAATAGTGCTGCACCAATTTTTGTTCAGCCGCAGTTGGTTTTGCCGTCCCAATATCAAACTCACGGTAAACTTGACGAGAATCAGCACTAAGAATTATAGAACCCAACCGCCTTGCCAAAGCCAATGCCAAACTTGATTTACCCGTTGCTGTCGCCCCACAAATCACAATTAATTTAGTCATTAGTAATTAGTCATTTCTTATGGGGCATTGAGCAATAATTAATAGTTCTTCTCCCCCTGCTGCCCTGCCCCTCTGCTCCTCTGTTCCTATTGCACGGTACTGCAACCCCAGTATAAACTTCTCTTGAAAATGCCCTACAGACGCCAGCAAGGCTTTTGTGTTACAATTTTGGAGTGTTTTTACTTTTATTTGCCTTTCGGCGATTTCAACCCCACGCATCAGGAGAGTTTACATGACGAGCAGTTACAGTGCCGATCAGATTCAAGTTCTGGAAGGTCTGGAAGCCGTCCGCAAAAGACCAGGAATGTACATCGGTACCACTGGACCACGAGGACTCCACCATTTAGTTTACGAGGTGGTGGACAATTCAATTGATGAGGCTTTAGCGGGTTATTGCACTCATATAGAAGTCGATATCAACGCAGATGGTTCTGTAACTGTAACAGATGATGGTCGCGGTATTCCCGTTGATACTCACTCACGTACCGGGAAATCGGCTTTGGAAACCGTAATGACCGTACTACACGCAGGTGGAAAGTTTGGCGGCGGTGGTTACAAAGTTTCTGGAGGATTGCACGGGGTTGGTATTTCTGTTGTTAATGCCCTATCTGAGGTTGTAGAAGTTACGGTTTGGCGAGAGAAAAAGGTTCATCTTCAGCGCTACGAACGCGGTATCCCAGTTAGCGATCTGCAAGTCAAACCTTGCAAAGAAGCTAGAACTGGAACTTCTGTTACTTTTAAGCCAGATACCCAAATATTTACTATTAGCATTGAGTTTGATTACATCACTTTATCAGGTCGCCTACGGGAATTAGCCTATCTAAATGCAGGTGTCAAAATTACTTTTACTGACCACCGTTTAGAACTACTAAAAAGCGATACACCCAAGGTAGAAACTTACGAGTATAAGGGTGGGATCAAAGAGTACATTGCTTACATGAACCGTGAGAAACAACCGTTGCATGAAGAAATTATCTATGTGCAGGGAGAACGGAACAATGTACAAGTGGAAGTTTCTTTACAGTGGTGTACTGATGCTTACACGGATAATGTGTTAGGTTTTGCCAATAATATTCGCACGGTGGATGGTGGTACGCACTTAGAAGGCTTGAAGGCAGTTCTGACGCGGACATTAAATGCGATCGCCCGCAAGCGCAATAAAATTAAAGAAAATGAACCTAACCTCAGTGGCGAACACGTCCGCGAAGGTTTGACTGCGGTAATTTCCGTTAAAGTCCCCGATCCAGAATTTGAAGGACAAACTAAAACCAAACTCGGTAACACCGAAGTGCGGGGAATTGTCGATTCTTTGGTAGGAGAAGTCCTTACTGAGTATCTCGAATTTCATCCTGCTATAGCAGACTCAATTTTAGATAAAGCTATCCAAGCTTTCAAAGCCGCAGAAGCCGCGCGTCATGCACGGGAATTAGTCAGACGCAAATCTGTACTGGAATCTTCGCCATTACCTGGTAAACTGGCTGACTGTAGCTCTCGTGACCCTAGCGAATCTGAGATATTTATTGTGGAAGGCGACTCAGCAGGTGGAAGTGCAAAACAAGGACGCGATCGCCGCACTCAAGCAATCTTGCCTCTACGTGGTAAAATTCTTAACATCGAAAAAACTGACGACGCTAAAATCTATAAAAATAACGAAGTTCAATCGTTAATTACAGCACTTGGTTTAGGTGTTAAAGGTGATGAATTCGATTCCACCCAATTGCGCTATCACCGCATAGTGATCATGACGGATGCTGACGTAGATGGAGCGCACATTCGGACTTTGTTGTTAACATTCTTCTATCGATATCAGCGATCGCTCATCGAACAAGGCTTTATTTATATTGCTTGTCCTCCATTGTTTAAAGTCGAACGGGGACGTAATCATGAGTATTGCTATAGCGATCGCGAAAAAGATCAAACAATCGCCAAATTTCCTGCTAACGCCAACTATACCATCCAACGCTTCAAAGGTTTAGGTGAAATGATGCCACAACAACTCTGGGACACCACAATGAACCCAGAAACCCGTAAAATGAAGCAAGTCGAAATTGAAGATGCCGCAGAAGCCGATCGCATCTTTACAATTTTAATGGGCGATCGCGTTGCACCCAGACGAGAATTCATCGAAACCTATGGCTCTAAACTCAATTTCACTGACCTAGATATCTAAATACCAGCAGTCCTAAATCATTCCTAAAAAACTAGATCCCCTATTTCTTTGAGAAATAGGGGATCTATTTAGCTTTCAGGTATTGCTTAACATTACTGCAACAGATTTTGGTAAAGACTTTATATCCAAAGTTTTATAAAAACTACTTCTTTTGGTTGATGACAAATTGTGTATTTTTTCAAAGTTTTGAATCAAGATTTTTTTACTACAAACTATGTCGTTAGATGAGTGACTATATCCATAAATTCATAAACTATTGTTAATAATTCCCTATTCAGCTGGATTCTACACAAAGTTATGAAAGCAAGCAAAAGCATAGTAGGAAGAGCATTGTTCAATATTATTGGCATAGGTAGCTTAGTTGCTCTGTCTGCCTGCGCTCAACCTGTCGCAGAAGCTCCAACAACTGTCTCTCCAACAACTGTCCCCCTCGTCACGCCAACTCCTACTGCGACTATTGCCACCCAAAATTTAGCACAATTGGCAAAATCAACAGCTAGTCAAGGACAATTTAAAATTCTCATCCAAGCAGTGCAAGCTGCCGGCTTAACTGAACAATTGGCTACACCAGGCCCTTATACAATATTTGCACCTACTGACGCTGCGTTCTCTGCTTTACCAAAAGCTACTCTAGACCAACTCTTACAGCCAGCAAACAAACAACAATTAATCAAGGTTCTTTCCTACCACGTTATCCCTGGGGGAATTACCTCCCAGCAATTGACATCTGGAGAAGTTAAAACAATTGAGGGTAGTCCCGTTAAAATCACAGTTGATCGTGCCAGTAACTCAATCACAGTTAACAATGCTAAGGTGACTCAGCCAGATATTCCAGCTAGCAATGGCATCGTTCATGTAGTTGACCAAGTACTTCTCCCACCTAATTTCCCTGCAAATCTAAACACCACCCCAACACCACGGTAGTTCAGCAAAGTTCATAGTCCCCAGTTTTAATTAGGGGTAGCTTTGAAAACCTCCCTAACTTTGAACTAGTCGCGAACAATCAAAAATTTAGGTTGACTTGTTAAAAGAGCAAATATTTAATAATACAAAAACTACAAATATTCCAAATTATATGGTTAGAAAAACCATATAATTTGCTTATTGTCAATATTTTCCAAACAATCAATGCTCGATTGTTAACATAACTACTAACTTTATTGGAAATTTAGTCTAGATAATACTCTTTGCTCTGACTCGCTGATTATTTTGAACCACCCGCTAGAAACACATTTGTTATGCTTTAAGAAAATAACTAAATATTATCTATCCAACAGCAATTAATAAGTATTTTGAGGATTTATCATCATCAGATAACAGAAAATTACTGAATTAAAAGTACTTAAGTTTACAAGTGATTTACGCAAAAGTTCTTTGTAACTAAATCATCAGTTAATCTGCTGGGTTTTCTGTGTTCGTGGTAATAGCTGTTGTAAGTAGACACTACAAGGCTGAAAACTTGTTAATATCTTCATATAGTGGCGTAGCGATCGCCATTATGTCGTATGTATCAAATGTACTTTTGCCTAAGATAAGACAATATTGGCAAGTTCGCAGGACAAATTGTTTTTGAATTGATTAAAATATCTTTGTATACAATAAAAAAAGTTTGTCAAGTTTCATAGGGCTGAAATCACCACAGTGCGCTAACGTGTGAATAAGACCAAATTAGTAAACCTAAATTGATCTGCGATCAAGTCGATTGTACCACCGCCTCAACTCCTCAGTTAAGGTAGTTAGTACGCAGAAGGTTAACTGCTTTCAGGCAAGCACCACCGTTGTTGTATTTAACCCAAGGACAATACCTGTTTTAGTCTGAGGGATGCTTAATTTATGAAGGAAATGTAAAAATGAGTAGGTTAAGACGAATAGTCTGAGTTAACATAAAATGCACTCTCTCTCAGTAATTAATGTTGTGTAAAATACATGAAATTCGGCAGGAGCAAGCGTACTTACTTCGTAATGTAATAAGAGCGTCACTGCAATTCCGAAAAGTGGAAAAAATTTCCGGGTATAAATCCCGTTTTCAATGTCTTTTTGGTGAAAATAGCTAACAATTGCTTAATGAATTCATGATTTATACACAAAAAGAGTGCAATTTCTGTGAAACAGGCTACAATCGGAAGAGTCTTTATACGAAAATCTGCCAACAGTATGAACTCATTTGTATAGAGTGGCAAATTTTGTGATAAAGGCGAGTCTTTCTTTTGACCAGTTAGTTGAAAGCAATATGTGATAGTGACACATATAACATTTACTAAAGTGAGCAAGTCATTTTTAGTAGTTGCTTAAACTGAAGTAAAAACCCTCCTACTGGAGGTTTAAAACGTCCGAAAATATCTCTGGCAAATCTGCCAAAAAGCTTATTTTCGGTTGGTAATTGGCTCGTTTAAAAGAGCGCTAAACACATCTTGAGTAATTGATTCTGCAAGGAGCATGAGGAACGCGGCATGAACCAGGCTAACAACGTACTCGAAAGCATATATCAGCCTGACCTAGAAATAATGAATCAGCCTGAGCTCGAGTTAGAAGAACTCTTAATAGACGATGAAGAGGACTTGCTGATCGTAGATGAAGGTGACGAGGAATTTTTAGAGCCTCAGTCTGATGAGGACGACGCAAAGTCTGGAAAAGCCGCTAAATCGCGTCGTCGGACACAAAGCAAGAAAAAGCACTATACCGAAGATTCAATTCGGCTTTACTTGCAAGAGATTGGTAGAATTCGTCTGTTGCGGGCAGACGAAGAAATTGAATTGGCGCGGAAAATAGCCGATTTGCTGGAATTAGAGAGGGTACGCGAAAGACTCTGTGAGCAATTAGATCGCGATCCTCGAGATAGTGAATGGGCAGAAGCAGTACAACTGCCACTACCAGCCTTTCGTTATCGCCTCCATGTTGGTCGCAGGGCGAAAGACAAGATGGTGCAATCTAACCTCCGTCTTGTAGTTTCAATTGCTAAGAAGTACATGAATCGTGGTTTGTCGTTCCAAGACTTAATTCAGGAAGGCAGTCTCGGTTTGATTCGTGCCGCTGAAAAGTTTGACCACGAAAAAGGTTATAAGTTTTCTACATACGCTACATGGTGGATTCGCCAAGCAATTACCCGTGCGATCGCAGATCAATCCCGCACAATTCGTCTTCCAGTTCACCTTTACGAAACTATCTCGCGGATTAAGAAAACTACCAAACTGCTATCTCAAGAAATGGGTCGCAAACCCACCGAAGAAGAAATCGCCACTCGCATGGAAATGACCATCGAGAAGTTGCGGTTCATTGCTAAATCCGCCCAGTTACCTATCTCATTAGAAACGCCAATTGGTAAAGAAGAAGATTCTCGATTAGGCGATTTTATTGAATCCGATGGTGAGACACCAGAAGACCAAGTTTCCAAAAATCTTCTGCGCGAAGACCTCGAAAAAGTCCTCGACAGTCTCAGCCCACGCGAACGGGATGTTCTCAGACTGCGTTACGGTTTGGATGACGGTCGGATGAAGACCCTTGAGGAAATCGGACAGATTTTCAACGTCACTCGCGAACGAATTCGTCAAATTGAGGCGAAGGCACTCCGCAAGTTACGCCACCCAAATCGTAACAGCGTTCTCAAAGAGTATATTCGGTAGTACTTAGTCAATAGCCATTAGTCATTAGTAAATAAACAAATGACTAATGACAAAACAAATAAAAAACCTGGTAGTGAATTAGCACTCCAGGTTTTTTTATTTATAGGTCATCTTAAATATTAAAACTTATAGAATGCCCCAAAAGTGTAGAAAACCTTGACCAGAAAAAAGTTCAACCAAAACGGCTGCTAAAAAACCAATCATCGCCAAGCGACCGTTCCAAATTTCTGCTTGTGGGGTAAAGCCCCAACGCCAAGCGTTGCGATCTTCAATTACGGGAGTAGTTACTTTTGTTGTACTTGCATTTGTCATTGTTAGGACTCCAAACTTAATTCTTAAGGTTTATTGGCTTATGTAAACTAATATAACAAATATTTGTAGAAAGGCAACATTTTTTATATTTTTGTTTCCAAAGCTTGACATAAGTCTTGATAGCTATCTAGACAAATTAAAACATCAACCTTCAGTGAGATTTACTGAGGTAGAAGAAATGTTATTCAGACTTTTAGCTTTATAAACAATTTTATACTATTGAGATCAATTATCAACTAATTTAGTTACATTGCTTGAGTTTAAATATATATCGCATTTTAAAATAAAAAATTTATTGAGAATTTAAGTTAGTACCAGACCATTTCCATTTCTTTTGAAGTTGAGACAAAACCAAGCTTCTCGTAGATACGTTTACCATTCTCAGTTGCGTGGAGCCAGAGGCGTTTTGCCTCTGTCGCTCTCACAAAGCTAATAATTTCCTTTAATAATGCTGTTGCAATTCCCTGGCCTCGCCACATCGGAATTGTATAAACGTTCAGAATGTAGGCTTCTAAGCCTGAGAGATTGCCGTTGTAAGGGGGGCGTTGAAAAAATACCAAGCCGCTAGTGGCAACAATTTGGTTATCTACTTCAGCTATCCAAGCTAAAAACTCACCTGGCGGCATTTTTTCGCCAAGATATTTTCGAGTCGCCTCTGCTAGGTTTGTGGTGTCAGAATCACCTTTAATTTCGCCAGCCTCTTGCAGGAGTTCAAGATGCAGTTGAATTAGTGTCTCTAAGTCCTGCAAGTTGGCTTGTCGCAAGTTGAACATTACCCTAATTTACGATCGCACTTCCGCCACGGTGATGATTTTTTCATCGCGGCTGAGTTTGAGGATGCTTTCACCTTTGACATCCCTACCTAAAATCGGCACTGTTTCCACAGGTATGCGCACTACCCGCTCCTTATTCGTTACTAAAGCTACTTCGCCAGATGCGTTGGCGTAGCCTGCCGTTCGCGTAGCGTCTCCAAGAGTTGGCATCGCCATTACCATACCAGCTAAGTTGTCAGTTTTGCTAGCAAATTTCAGCGCTTGCGTACCTAAATCGCCGCGATTCGCCGCTCTTAACTGACTCGCAGCCATCCGCTTGGCATATCCTTCTTGAGTAACTAGCAGCAGTTGGTCATCTTTACCGACAGTGACACAGCCAACCATTTGCTGATTTTTCAATAGTCGAAATGCTTGTAAACCCATCGCTGTGCGTCCCATAATCGGTAATTGTTCATCATTGACTGCAAAGCGCAACAGTCGCCCACCGGAACTAGCTAAAATTAGATGCTCCCCCGGTTTAGTGAACTGGGTAAATGACAATTCATCATCATCTTTTAGTTTCAATATCGTGATTCCGCGCCGAGTCAGGTTAGTGAATTCTCCCAAAGATAAACGCTTAATTCTTCCCTCTTTTGTTAGGAGAATCATCTGCTGAGTTTCGAGATTTTCCGGGAGCAAAAAGCGGCTGACCACAGCTTCTTGAGCGCCTTGAGCAGTACTACTGAGCATAGTAATCAAAGGTTTTCCCCGTGGAGAACGTCCAGTAGTTGGGGGAATTTCTCCTACATTCACCGGATAGACTTTGCCACCACCAGTTAGTATTAGTAAGTCTTTTTCCGTGTCAGTTAAAACAGTTTGGATAATGAAGTCATTATCGTGCAGACCATTTTCAGCTTTTGACTTTCTCCCAGATGGCTGGGTGCGGCGGACATAACCCCGTTGGGTAAATTCTAAAATCGCTTCTTCTACTGGTTGAGAAGATTTAAGTTCTTCCTCCTGTGCTTCTCTGCTTTTTTGCCCCTCTGCCTTAGACTTTTGCTCTTCTGCTCTAGACGTTTGCTCTTGTGCAATTTTCGTGCGTCGGGGATCGTTGTACTTGCGCTTGAGCGATCGCAAATCTTTTTTCAGCGCCTTCAATAATTCGCGGCGATCGTTTAGTAATAGCTCCAACAATTTAATTTGTTCGCTTATCTGCTCAAATTCCTGCTGCAAATTTTGCTGTTCTAAACTGGTGAGGCGACGCAACGGCATAGCTAGAATTGCATCTCCTTGTACCTCAGTCAAATCTAGTTGGCTACAAAGATTAATTTTTGCCGTACTACCATCGGGAGCTTGGCGCAAAATTTGAATTACCTCATCCAAATTAGACAGCGCTTTCAGCAAACCTTCTACCAAATGCACACGACTTTGGGCTTTACCCAACTCGTAATTGTAGCGACGGTTCAGCGTCTCTTCTCGGAATTTCAAAAACTCCTGCAATAGTTGACGCAAACTTAACTGGCGGGGTTGTCCATCCACTATTGCTAGGAGAATCGCCCCAAAGGTCATTTGTAAAGCAGTTTGGTGATATAAATTCTGGAGAACTTCTTGGGGATTGGTATCGCGTTTGAGTTCAATTACTACCCGCATCCCTTCGCGATCGCTCTCATCTCGAAGATCGGAAATTCCCTGCAAGCGTCCTTGATTTACTAAGTCCGCTACCTTCTCGATCCAGGCAGCTTTATTCACTTGATAAGGCAATTCTGTAATGATAATTGCCGTCCGGCGCTTGCTTCCTTTAGCGGCTGGAATTTCTTCTAGAGTCGCGACTCCCCGCAGCAGAATTCCACCTTTACCTGTGGTATATCCTTCCCGAATTCCCGCTTCACCAACTATTTCCCCACCAGTGGGAAAATCTGGCCCTGGAATTAGCTCAAATAATTTTTCATCTGGCAAATCTGGGTTGTCGATTAAAGCAACTAACCCATCGACAACTTCCCCCAAATTGTGAGGTGGTACATTTGTCGCCATTCCTACGGCAATACCAGAACAACCATTAAGTAGCAGAAACGGCAACTGAGCAGGTAACACTGTTGGTTCTTGCTGGGAATTGTCGAAGTTTCCGATAAATTCCACAGTTTCTTCACCAATTTCTGTCAACATTCCTTCATGGCTGATGGGTGCGAGGCGCGTTTCTGTATAACGCATCGCTGCTGGCGGGTCATTATCGACGCTGCCAAAGTTACCATGTCCTGCCAGCAAGGGATAGCGGCTAGAAAAATCCTGCACCAGCCTGACTAAAGCATCGTAAACTGATTGGTCGCCGTGAGGATGGTATTTACCCAACACATCACCCACTACACGAGCACATTTTCGATAAGGTCTATCTGGTACTAAACCGAGTTCGTGCATTGCATATAAAATACGTCGATGCACTGGTTTTAAGCCATCACGCACGTCTGGTAGCGCTCGCCCGACAATCACGCTCATGGCATATTCTAGATAAGACCGTTGCATCTCCGTGTGCAGGGCTGTTGGAATTACCTGTCCCGTTGAGAGAAGGTTTAACTGTTTTGCCATGAGTTTTTTCCCTGAAATTTAACTACACAAAAGCTGATGCAACTCAACACTGCGGCAACCACAGCATAACGGATGAAATGAGATTCATAACAAAATTTTGATAGTCACAGAAAAAAAAGCAGTAGTATCATCCTTGATGACAAGGATATACATTGACTATTAAAAAGGATGCATACGAGTATAATCTACATAAACTTAGTAGCCATGATACTTACCAAAGAAGAATTCAGAATTCAGGAGACAGAATCCAGAATGGATTTTGTGGGACTGGATAGATAATTGAGGTTTAGAGCAAGCTATTTTAATCATGCAGAAGAAAAAATTCTTTCTGTGATTGTTACTTCTGACTTTACTGCTGAGTTATTCTGAATTCTGAATTCTGTCTTCTGACTCCTTTTCATCATGATTGCATTTCTTAATTTTGTATTCTGGAATTCTTGAATCTCCTCACCTCTATAACTAAAATTCTCATGAAAACTGTTTTAATTGTCGAAGACGATCTAATTAATGCTCGTGTTTTTTCCAAAATTTTGTCCAAGCGTGGTGGCTTGGGTGTGAAACACACTGAAAATGTGGAAGAAGTCATAAAAATTGCCCAATCAGGAGAAGCCGACCTGATTTTAATGGATGTTTCTCTCTCCAGAAGTGTTTACCAAGGCAAGTCTGTTGATGGAATCAAGATTACACAAATGTTAAAATCCGATCCAAAAACAGCAAACTTACCTGTAATTCTGGTAACAGCACATGCTATGGAAGGCGATCGCGAGAATTTTCTCAAGCAAAGCGGTGCTAATGGCTACATTTCTAAACCAGTTGTTGACCATCAACAGTTCGTTGACCAAATCATCGCACTTCTACCCACAGACTAACACTGAGAATTAACGACTTAATTTCAGGAATACTTGCCCGCCAATATTTTTGGGCAACTAATTGCTGTATTTATTTAGTATAGATGTACTACGAAAAGTACTTTTAGGCAAGTGGTAAGGAGGAGTGCTGAGTAGTGAGTGCTGAGTAAAGAGTTTGGAGTTATAAGTTTGGAATTAACAATTAAATATTTGAACTCGTAAATTCATAACTCCTCACTCAGCACTCAGCACTGTCTATTGAGTAGGCTGTATTCTTGGCGTAGGCGCTGATGATGAGTTTTCTCGTTGCTGTATAGCTGCTTGAACACGTGGTAATTCTAGGAATTTTTTCGTATCAGACAGTAAACGATCGCCCCAGAGATTTTCTTTGAGAAAATTCAAATTAGCGTAGCGCGAATCGATACGGAGTGCAGCTTCTCCCAAGGTTAGTCCTTGTTGGTGATCGCCTTTAGTATACAGTGCCACGGCTAAGGCCAATAACGGTTCTGCTGCTTGTTTCTCAAGGGTTACAGCAGATTGCCATCGCTTAATTGCTTCAGGGATATTACCTTGTTCGTAGTTGATTAAGCCAATATTGTTGAGCGCCGGCCAGAATTTTTTATCTTGAGAAACGGCTTTATTGTACTGTGCGATCGCATCTGGCAATTTACCCAGCAAATAATAAGCATTACCCAAATCAAATAATCCCTCTGGATCGTTGGGTTTTAATTTTAAACCATCTTGATAATTGACAACAGCAGCCTGGTAATTTTTCTGTTGAAAATTCGCTGAACCCAAGGCAAACAAAATATCACCATTTTTGGGGTTGAGAGATTGTGCTTTTTTCAGACTAGCGATCGCCCCATCAAACTCTTTGGATTGCAACTGCAATCCACCTAGCAGCAACCATACTTTGTCATTCCCAGGAGCCAGTTGACTAGCCAGCCGCGCTCGTGGCAAAGCTAATTCAACCTGTTGAAACTGAGCTAGTTGAGCCGCCTCTTGTGCCAAGCTCAACCCTTGCTTTTCTAACTTTGTCGTATCTAATTGCAGTGTATGGGGTATTAATGCCTGCGCGTTAGCGGCTTTTGGCATACTCCACAAACTACAGACCATTAAAAGAGAAATCAAACGAACATGTTTAGGCACACTACCGCCTTTAAGCCACTAATCAAAGAATCTTTCAGCTAGCTTAATCGATCTGCGCTGTTGGCGGTAGCAAAATCTTACCAATTTTCGAGAAAGAGATGTGGAAAGCAGGGAGCAGGGGAGCAGGAGGGGACAAGGGGGACAAGGTGACAAGAGGTAAGAAATTGCAACAAGTTTTTCCTCCGTTCGCGCAGCGTCTCCTTTAGGAGAAGTCCCCAATTCTCAAGAGTCCCCTTGTCCTCTTCCCAATGCCCCATACCCATTAAACAATTGATGACTTTGGTCATACATCAGTCTGGAATTACTAGTGACTTTGGTCATACATCAGTTTGCATGTTTTAAACGATAATTGTTATGTATGAATTTATACGATGAGGTAAATATTAAATACTTTGATATCAAAAAAAGCAACTGTCTAAGATTGCTTAATCGATACCTCGGCAGAATAAAACTTTAATCTAAATAGGGAGTCAATTCCATGTTGAAACCAAACCGTATATCGATGGTATTAGCTGCTGCTGCCTTGCTCGTTATTCCCAGTCTCTTGACTGCGCCTGCAAATGCTCAGACAAAAGTCTATGTTGTTGGCGATCGCAATCAAAATTGGGATCGCGACGGCAGATCCAATTCTAGAGAAGTCAGAAACCCCAGATATCAGGATAATTGGAACCGTGACGGCAGATCCAATTCTAGAGAAGTCAGAAACCCCAGATATCGGGATAATTGGAACCGTGACAACCAATTTAATGGCAGAGTAGTCAGACTTGGTAATGGTGATATCAGATATCCCAATGGGCAAATTATTCCTGCTAGATCCGTAGTCAGACTGCGCGATCAAGGTTACTTCAGACTTCCTAACGGGGATATTCTGCTTCCCAATCAAGAAGTTGTTCCTGCTGGGAGATTGGTGAGAGTGCGTGATGATTACTTCAGACTTCCTAGTGGATTAGTACTGCAAATCAACCTTTAAAACACTAAAAACTCAAAATCATTGTCAGTATTAGGCTACCAGGCTATAGTTTTAGCCGTGAATAAATAGCTCGGTAGCCGTTTTTTATAGACAAAATGGATATGAAAATTGATACACCAAATACCGTAGATTCATCAGTTTTGGTTCCAGAGCTAAAGAAAAAAAAGGTCAGACGTAATTGGCTCTCTTGGCTAATTGCTCTTTGCCTTTTGGGTGGAATTGGCTATGCAATTTATTATCAAGTAACGGTTGTTTCCCAGCAACAAGCCAGACGCCGAGTGCTGACAAGACCTGTAGAAAGGCAGAGTCTAACAATCACAGTTTCAGCGAACGGAACGGTGAAACCTGAGCGGTCAATCAACCTTAGCCCAAAAAATTCCGGCATCTTAAAAAGCCTGCTGGCGAAAGAAGGAGATATTGTCAAACAAGGACAGATTGTCGCTTACATGGATGATTCCAACCTCCGGGGGCAACTTACCTCCGCTCAAGGACAATTGGCACAAGCCGAGGCAAATTTGCAAAAAGCGATCGCAGGTAATCGTCCTCAAGATATTGCCCAATCACAGGGAGCATTAGACGAAGCCCAAGCGAATCTGCAAAAAGCGATCGCAGGTAATCGCTCTCAAGATATTGCCCAAGCACAGGCACGTTTGCAGAGCGCTCAAGCCACCCTTCGCCAAGCAGAAGATGATTTTGTTCGTAATCAACAGCTTTACAAGGCAGGCGGTATTTCCCTTCAGACTCTTAACCAAAACCGTGCCACTCGTGACAGCGCCCAAGCTAGTGTAAATGAAGCACAGCAAGCACTGGGGTTGCAAAAAGCTGGATCACGTCCAGAAGACATCGAGCAAGTCCGAGCTGTGGTGAAGCAGAGACAGCAAGCTTTGGCACTTTTGAAAGCTGGAACGCGCCAAGAAGATATTAATGCATCCCGCGCCCAGGTAACATCGGCTCGTGGTTCGCTGCAAAACATCCAAGCCGAAATCAATGACACGATTATTCGCGCACCTTTTGATGGTGTGGTGACAAAGAAATATGCCGATCCAGGCGCTTTCGTGACACCCACAACTGCCAGTAGTGAAGTAGCTTCTTCTTCTTCTTCTTCAATCTTGTCTCTCGCTTCCACAAATGAAGTTGTTGCCA
This sequence comes from Nostoc sp., assembly GCF_036917575.1. Taxonomy (GTDB): domain Bacteria; phylum Cyanobacteriota; class Cyanobacteriia; order Cyanobacteriales; family Nostocaceae; genus Nostoc. The sequence goes on from NZ_JBALDC010000098.1 coordinate 22,059, forward strand.
ATTTAGCGGAAACAAATATTTCCAAAATCAGCCTTGGGCAAAAAGTCTCGATTAAAGCAGATGCCTACCCAGGAAAAACTTTTGAAGGTAAAGTCAGCCAAATTGCTGCCCAAGCAATAGTAGAGCAAAACGTCACCAGTTTTGAAGTGAGAGTATCACTTTTGGACTCTCAAAGACTACTGCGGTCTGGGATGAATGCAGAAGTAGATTTTCAAGTCGGTCAAGTGCAAAATGTTTTAGTAGTGCCAACAGCTTCAGTGGTTCGCCAAGAAAATGCCACAGGCGTGTTTGTGCAAGGAAAAAATAACAGACCTGTGTTCACTCGCATTGAGACTGGCGTCACCGCGAATAACTTTACCGAAGTTAAGTCTGGATTGACAGGAGACGAAAGGGTGTTGCTCAGTTTCCCACCAGGATCGCGTCCGCAATCAACACCAAGAGGAGGAGTTTTCCCTGGTCTAGGTGGTGGTGGAGCCGGAGGAGCAGGTGGCGGCGGAGGTCGTTCCGGCGGTGGTGGTCGTTCTCAAGGCGGTGGTTCCCCTTAAAGTTAGTTTTAACAATAAAGAATTCAGGAGTCAGCAGTCAGAATTCAGTATGAATTAAAGTTTGACTGGCGGGTAAATATGTGGGCTTAATTCCTCCACTAATTGATTCTGAATTCTGGATTCTGAATTCTGTATTCTTCTTTAAATAGAACATTATGTTTAAGATATTTAAGGGCTTTTACAAAGCGAAGAATACCCGCACAGTACCATTGCTGGAAATCTTGACAATGGCGGCAGAGACTTTGTGGAGTAACAAATTACGCACAGGTCTAACTATGTTGGGCGTGATTATTGGGATTTCTTCAGTTATTGCCATTACTTCTGTTGGTCAGGGAGTGCAAAAAGGAGTTGAGCAACAGATCCAAGCATTGGGTACAGATGTGATCCAAATCTTGGCGGGTGCGGCAAGAAGCGGGAATGTCCGTCAAGGAGTAGGTTCTAGCAGTACCTTGACTTGGGAAGATGCGAAAGCGATCGCTACACAAGCGCCATCAGCACAACTGGTTTCTGCTTATCTCCAACGGACTGCTCAAGTTGTCTATGCCGGACAGAACACTTCAACAACCATTTATGGCACTGATTTAAATTACCCAGAAGTCAGAAATACTCACCCCCAACAAGGGAGATATTTTACTCAAGAAGAACTAGATACTGCCGCACAGCTTGCCATTCTTGGCCCGACAGTTCAAAAAACACTCTTTGCACAAGGTGTAAATCCGATCGGTGAGAGAATTCGGATTCAAGGAGAGGCTTATGAAGTAATTGGGGTGATGGAACCTAAAGGCGCTCAAGGGCCAATGGATCGAGATGACCAGATTTTTATTCCTCTAACTAGTATGTCGAAGAGACTAGTTGGGAATAATGCCCTAGTAGGCGTTTCTGTAAGTGGAATTTTAGTCAAAGGCGCGAACCAAGAGCAGTTAGAAGCCGCTCAGTTTCAAGTTACCAATCTTTTACGGCTACGTCATAACATTTATCCGCCACAAGCTGATGATTTTCGGCTGACTAATCAAGCTGATATTGTTAGCACATTTACTAGTATTGTGGGTTTATTTACAGTCATGGTGGTAGCGATCGCGGGAATTTCTTTGGTAGTTGGTGGCATTGGTATTGCTAACATTATGCTAGTTTCTGTGGTCGAGCGGACGCGAGAAATCGGGATTCGCAAAGCCGTAGGAGCAACTAATTCCGCAATACTTAATCAATTTTTAGCGGAAGCGATCGTGATTTCCATTGTTGGCGGATGTATTGGTATGGCAACTGGTATTGTATTAGCCTTTGTGGCTGCAAACACTTTCAAATTTCCCTTTGTAATTTCTTTATTGTCAATCATTGCTGGCTTTGGACTCTCATTGAGCGTAGGCTTAGTGGCTGGGGTAATTCCAGCACGCAATGCATCTAAATTAGATCCAATCAATGCTTTACGTAGTGACTAAATAATTCGTAATTCGTAATTCGTAATTCGTAATTCAAAACTCCTAACTCTTAATTATTATGCCAACAATGATTTGGATGGAATCTATTACTAAGACCTACCACTTGGGAGAAGTTAGTGTTCCCATACTCAAGGGAATTGAACTTTCTATTGAAGAAGGAGAATACGTCTCGATTATGGGTGCGTCAGGTTCGGGTAAATCGACGCTGATGAATATTTTGGGATGTCTGGATCGTCCCACAACTGGAGACTATATTTTTGAAGGCAGAAACCTAACGACTTTTGATGATGATGAATTAGCCTATATCCGCAACCGAAGGATAGGTTTTGTGTTTCAACAATTTAACTTATTGGCGCGGGCGACAGCGTTGGAAAACGTGATGTTGCCAATGGTTTACGCTAACTTGCCCAAGCCAAAACGCCGAGAAAGGGCATTAGAAGCCTTAGAAAAGGTAGGATTAGGGGGACGTATAGCCAACCGTCCTAGTCAACTCTCTGGCGGACAACAACAACGAGTAGCGATCGCTCGTGCTTTGGTCAACCGACCTGCATTAGTTTTGGCAGATGAGCCGACAGGAGCTTTAGATACTGAAACTTCCCATGAGGTAATGAGTTTACTGACTGAACTTAACGATCAAGGAATCACGATTGTGATTGTCACTCATGAACCAGATATCGCTGCCCAAACCCAAAGGATTATTCGAGTTCAGGATGGTTTAATTGTCGGCTAATTTGTTAAGATTAACCTTCTGAGGAGGAATTTAGGATTTAAACCATTGTCAGGTCAATCAGGATGAAAACTATAAGAATTCAGGAGTCAGAATTCAGGAGTCAGAATGTTAGAGAAGAAGAGTGAATTCTTTTCAATCAATAGAAGAGTTATGCGCTCATTGCTTTTAAATTCTGGCTTCTGACTCCTGAGTGCTGAATTCTTACTGAAAACTTTTGATTATATCCTCAAAAAACCTAATTAATGACTATATCTAGATTATGAATTTCAGCTTATTCTTCGTGCATCCTGCCTGGGTTACTGTCGCGTTCGCCATTCTTCTTCCAACTATAGTAAGTGCAGCAACTCCGCTAAAAGCACAGAATTCTTCAAGCTCTGTACAAGTTCCCGCTCGCCTCAATCCCAATTCCAATCCTCTGCAATTTCCGACTAAACCGGAGGAAGTAAAGATTCAGGGAACTGTGCCAATCAGTTTGGCACAAGCTTTGGAACTTTCAAAACGTAACAATCGAGACTTACAGATAGCTATATTAGAGCTAGAACGCAGTCGCTCGGCGCTCCGCGAGGCTCAAGCTGCCTTGTTTCCTACTCTTGGGATTAACAGTAGCGTGACTAATAGTGGTAGTGGTTTTAGTAACAATTCATCTCAATCCACCACCACTTTTAATGGTTCAGCCCAACTGAATTATAATCTCTATACTTCTGGGAACATAAAAGCGACTATCCGAGCCGCAGAAGAACAGCTACAGGTAGATCAATTAAATGTTGAAAATCAGTCTTTGACAATTAGCTTGAATGTCACAACTCAATACTACGATTTGCAACAAGCAGATCAACTGGTCAGAATTAATCAGTCTGCTGTGATAAATGCCCAGGCTAGTTTACGGGATACTCAAGCTAGAGAACAGGCTGGAGTAGGTACGCGGTTCGATGTGCTGCAAGCTCAGGTGAATTTAGCAAACGCCCAACAACTACTAACTAATGCTTTCTCACAGCAGCAAATTTCCCGTCGTCAGCTTGCCACGTTGTTAAGTATATCGCAGTCAGTTGATATCAGTGCCTCAGACCCTGTACAGTTAGCCGGTCTTTGGCCACAAACGGTAGAACAAAGTATTATCCAAGCGTTTCAAAATCGTCCAGAGTTGCAACAGTATTTGGCACAACGTAATATTTCCGAGCAACAGCGACGACAGGCTCTTTCACAGCTAGGGCCGCAAGTTAGTTTGGTAGGCAACTACAATCTGCTAGATCGGTATAATGATGGTGCGAGCATTACTGATGGTTATTCAGCAGGACTTCAAGGAAATCTAACTTTATTTGAAGGGGGAGCAGCAAAAGCGCGTGCAGATCAGTCGAAAGCTAATATTGCGATCGCAGAGACTCAATTTGCTACCCAGCGCGACCAAATTCGCTTTGATGTAGAACAGTATTATGCTCAATTGCAATCCAATTTAAATAATGTGCAGACTTCTAGTGTGGCTTTAAATCAAGCCAGGGAAGCTCTAAATTTAGCAAGGTTAAGGTTCCAAGCTGGTGTGGGCACTCAAACAGAAGTAATTGATGCTGAAAATGACCTGACAAGAGCAGAAGGTAATCGAGTTGAAGCTATTTTAGATTACAATCGCGCTCTAGCTAATTTGCAAAGATCGGTAACATCTAGGGCTTTGCGCTAAGACCAAATCATTAGACATCTGGTGAAATTAAATATGCATTATCCACAATCCTTATAGAGAAGTAGCACTGCTACGTCTCTACATTCTTTTTTACATAAATGTATAGCTGTAATCAGATATGTTAAAACAGTGTTGATTGCTCAAAACCTTGAAGCTACTGGGTTTATACTCACAACTCAGCACTCAACACTCAGCACTTTTATGGCACAGTAATTACTGCTACTGGGCAATGGGCTTTACTCAGAATTGTATCGACTCTATGACCGAAGAAAACGCGACCCGTAACCATTCGGATACTACTTCCTAGAATAATTAAGTCAACTTCCTCGGTTTTGGCAAATTTGAGGATTTCTCTTTCTGGGCTGCTTCCTTGAAGAATATAAGTTTTGACATCAGCACCCAGATTACGGCCAATTTCTGCTTGCTGTTCGAGCATATCGTGAGCAATTTCTTTCACTGGAGCTAGCGATCGCTGTTCGTAAAGAATATACTCAACCTGTGGCAAATTAATCACGTTAACGATCATTACTAATGCTCCGGTTTGAGCTGCGATCGTACTTGCCATCTCTACAGCATTTTTACTATATTCTGTCCCCACCGTTGGTACCAGAATCTTGTTGAGTTGTTGTTGAGGGATTTTACAAATCTCGCCTTTCGCGTGGGGTAGATGCGACTTCACCACCATTGTTGCACAAGGCGCTTCTTGGACAACCCGATCAACAAGCAAATTGAACAATGCTTTCTGGGGGCTTATCTGTTCAGAAGCTCCTAGTACGATTAAGTCATAGTTTTTGTTTGCTTCATTCAAAATTACCTCCGCTTTATTACGCCCAGACTCTGTTTTTGTTTGCAGAGTGGTATCAGCAGGTAGCTGCATTTCCTCAGTCACAGCAGCCAGAGCTTGCTCGGCGGCGGTATCTTTAACCTGGGTTGCTGCCATTCGGCGGGTTCTGCTTTGAGGCTGCTTATCACTTAGAGCAAATAGAGATGTAACTTCTATCGAGTTTTGGTGAGCCATGTAACCGACTAGTTGCGCCGCCAGTTGGATGTTGGGCCCACCACTAGTAGGTATTAAAACACGCTGAATCTGCTTGATAAAACTGTGGCTATCCTGTTCTTCTTGTTGCAAACGTCGAGCTTCCTCTTCACTCATAACCACATTCGACAAACACCAGCGCAAAAGGGGTGGAGCCATAAGGGAAGTAACTATCGCCACCATCACAATAATCGAGTACATCTGGGGATTCAGCACTCCCAAAGATAAACCAATCGTGGCAACGACAATTTCCATCGCCCCGCGAGCATTCATCCCGGAACCCATTGCCAAACCTTCCCAATGACTCAAGCCACCAACGCGAGAACCGAGGTAAGCACCTGTAAATTTACCAACACAGGCAACAACGAGAACAATCAAGCCAAATAGCAACGTTTGAGGGACTAACAGAGCTAGCAAGTTAACTTTCAAGCCAGCTGAAGCAAAGAAAATTGGCGCTAGAAAGCTTGCTGTGAAAACTTCTAGCATGTGTCCAGCTTCATTACTAAACCGACGGGATTGACCGGATAGAATTCCCAGCACGAAAGCACCTAATGCAGCTTCTAAACCTAATGCGTGGGTAAGTGCTGCTGCTGCAAGCGAAAGAATCAAGACAACCGATATACTAGCGGAGATTCCACCAACATAGTCATCAACCCAGCGCAAAATCTGGTCTACAATGGTACGCCCAATTGTAAAGGCGATCGCTAAAAACAATATAGCTGCACTCACAGAATGGAAAATTGTCCCAAGATCAAATTTGCCGCTACTAGCTAAACCTGAAACCACAGAAAGTAAAATCCAGCCGATGGTGTCGTCAGTCATCCCAGCAGCTAAAGTGACTTGACCAATATCACGGCGAATCAGGTTTAAGTCCATCAACACTTTCGCAATCACTGGGACTGCCGAAATACTCATTGCTGTGGCGATGAACAGACTGAATACTAATCGCTTTTCCGGGTCAGTTAAAAAACTATCTGGCAATAGCCAACCCAGTCCAAATCCGGTGATAAAAGGGATAATAATTCCGCCCAGTGAAATCAAAAGAGCCGTTTTACCCTTACGAAGAATCAGCTTGAGATCCGTCTCCAACCCAGTCACAATCAGCAAAAATAACACGCCTAACCAAGAAATTACTGAAAGTAAATTAGACTGTTCTTGACTTTTGGGAAAGATGTGCGCTTGTAAGTCTGGAAGGAGCAAACCAAATAGAGAAGGGCCAAGCAGCACACCCGCCAATAATTCCCCAACAACAGGCGGTAGGTTAATCCGGCGCATCAACTCACCTAATCCCCGCGCTACTAAAAGCAATAGTGACAGTTGCACCAGCACCAACAGCAGTTCATGATGACCGAGAGGTTTAATTACACCGTCACCTGCTACTTTCTGTGCAGCGAGTACAGGCACTAATATTAGGGACAGGTTTTGCATATAAGCGTCCACAGGTTGGATTAGAAATTTTAAAAGGGGCTGCTTCAAGTAAATCTGAAAACGTTTACTTATACATCGGTCTAGGAGATTAAACTGTGATTGTGATTATTAATCGCAAGATTATCATGTGCGATAGCCCGAAGCTGTCAGTTCAGGAAGAAAGCTTTGCTCATCAACTTATTTTCGAGCGCGAACAAACAACTTTGTAGTGTCTTGCCAAAGACCTTGATCAGTTGCTAGTTTCTCAATTTCTATACTGTACTCAACTTCCAACTGATTTAATTGTTCTTGTGATAATTTTGACAATAAAGGATTACCTTTAAAATTTATATTAATTGCTGTCCCAGATAATCTGTTATCGCTAAGAGAACGATAATGTCCTGATGGCTCAATCTTAATTTCGATATCTCTAAAACCTGCCTGATTGAGCAAATTCCGACATTTTTCTGGAGTCCCCAGTGGTTCAAGGATATGTGGTAATGATTCGCCCAAAACTCTAGCGCATATCCTCTGCTGAAGAGATGCCATATAAGCAGTTTCCGGAGGACAGGTAAATGCCACATACCCTCCTACTTTTAAGAAGTGATACCACTTTTGCAAAATAGCCAGGATATCAGGAAAAAGTACAATTGCCTCACAGCAAAAGACAACATCAAAACTGCTATCACTAAAGTCGAAATATTCTGCATCTGCCTCAATTAACTCGATGTTTTGTAATTTGGCTACTGCAATTTTTTGTCTAGCTTGATGTAACATTCCAGAGGTCATGTCAATGCCAATCACATTGCCATCTAAACCAACTTTTTGAGCTGCGGGAATCGCAACTAAACCTGTTCCAGTCGCCACATCCAGGATTTTCTGTCCCAAATTTAGCGGTACAAATTCAAGTAGAAGCTTGGCTTCTAAAGGATGGCGAGTACCTTGTTCATGGTCATAAGCCGTTCTACTACCATAAAATTCTTTTAGTTGCTGCTTATAGCTATCTTGATCGGTCATAACCAAATATCAAATTTTCTCCACTTTATAGTAACTCTTGTTGCAATCTTGAGTTGTTCGCTGCTGAACCCAACTCTAACAGCACAAGCAAGCTGCAACTGGTGCGATGTCTACGACAGGCTGCGCCTACGCTATTTACGAACAACGCATAATCCACAACCTCAATGGAAAGAGTGTTCTGCTGCCTTATTCAATTCGATTTCAGATTAGCGTGAATGACCCAAATAGTTTTATGATTCTCTACGAAAGCATATTTAAAATTATTTAGGTCTACTACCAAAATATTCTCAAGCTCATTCTGGAACATGGTGAATGGTGAATTACCGAAAGGCGATTTATGCAATACTGGTTTTGAACCTTCTTCCAGAGTCAAATAAAGTACAGGGAGATGAAAAAGTATGGTTAAACACCCATTTCATGACCAACTTAGTTTAGAGGAACAAGCTGAAAAACTCGGAAAGCAAGCAGTGAGCTTGGGTTTGATTCCCAGCTTTGTGGTACATTACTTTCCTGATACTTGGATATTTTATATACCTAATGAAAGTAAATCAGAATCGCTGACACCAGAAGAGGCTTACTTTCGTTTAAAGCAACTGGTTAAAGAGTAGATATTTTGACGACAGATTTTTGAAGATAACGGCTAGACACTGCAATTGTGAAGTAACACTAGTTATGGCAAAACCAGCAATTTTAACCGTCGATGACGATCCAGAAGTGTTGCAAGCGGTGTCACGAGACTTGCGTCATCAGTATGGCGATCGCTTCCGCATTGTCCGGGCAGATTCAGGTATTACGGCTCTGGATGTGGTACAGCAACTAAAATTGCGGAATGAACCAATTGCTTTATTTCTAGTAGATCAACGTATGCCCCAAATGGGAGGCGTAGAGTTTCTAGAACAGGCAAAAGGCATCTTTCCCGATGCAAAACGCGCTTTGTTGACAGCCTATGCAGATACCGATGCTGCGATTAAATCGATTAATAGTGCCAGACTTGATTATTACCTACTCAAGCCTTGGAATCCACCTGAAGAAAGACTATATCCGGTTTTAGATGATTTGCTAGATGACTGGCTAGCTGGATTCCGCCCACCCTTTGAAGGCATTCGAGTCATTGGTAATCGCTGGTCGCCTTTTTCACATCAGGTGAAAGATTTTATAGCACGTAACCAGATTCCATACAAGTGGTTAGATATTGAACTGGAGCCGGATGCCGCAAAATTAGTGGAATACTCACAAGCTGATGGCAGACAACAATTGCCATTGGTGCTGTTTCCCGATGGTTCCCGATTAATTCAACCATCTAATTTAGAGATTGCCGCCAAAATTGGACTGCAAACTCAAGCAGAACGCCCTTTCTATGACTTAGCGATTGTGGGTGCTGGTCCCGCAGGACTGGCAGCCGCAGTCTATGGCGCTTCTGAGGGATTGAGTACTGTCTTAATTGAGCGGGAAGCGCCAGGAGGACAAGCAGGGACGAGTTCGCGGATTGAGAACTATTTAGGGTTTCCCATTGGTTTGAGTGGCAGCGATTTGGCAAGGCGGGGAGTCACCCAGGCGCGACGATTTGGGGTAGAAATTCTCACTCCTCAAGTAGTAACTGGGGTTCGACTGGAAGATCCTTATCGAGTTCTGCAATTAGCAGATGGTAGCGAGATTAGTTGCCATGCACTTTTAGTTGCAACCGGCGTTTCCTACCGTTGGCTAAACGTTCCAGGAGCCGAGAAGCTCACAGGAGCAGGAATTTATTATGGTGCTGCCATGACTGAGGCGATCGCCTGCACCAACGAAGAGGTTTACTTGGTAGGTGGAGCAAACTCTGCTGGACAAGCAGCAATGCACTTTTGTAAGTATGCCAGCAAAGTGATTATGTTGGTGCGGGGAGAGTCATTAGCATCAAGTATGTCCCAATACTTGATTGATCAAATTGCCGCTACTGAAAATATCCAAGTTTGCACAAATTGCAGCGTCGTGGAAGTCAAGGGAGAAGAATATTTAGAAGCAATTGTGATTAATCATGCCAAGACTGGACAAACCCAAACCGTGTCGGCGCGATCGCTATTTATCTTCATCGGTGCTAGCCCCAAAACTGATTGGCTCGATGGCGTTATTCAACGTGATGCTCAGGGGTTTATCATCACAGGCCCAGACTTGATGCACAATGGCAAATCTCCTCGTGGTTGGTCTTTAGAACGCTCTCCTTTCTTATTAGAAACCAACATTCCCGGAATCTTTGCAGCCGGAGATGTCCGCTATGGCTCAATTAAACGGGTGGCCTCCGGTGTGGGAGAAGGTTCGATCGCTATTCAATTTGTTCACCGCTACCTAAGTAATGTTTAGCTAAAGCAACGAATACTAAGCTGTGTAAAATCTGCAAACCCTCTCCCCTGCCTGCTTTATTGACTGGCGTTGATGCCAATTATGCCGATGATGATAAAGGCGATCGACACAAGTTTGATTAATGTGGCAGATTCCCGAAACCAAATAACACCAATAAGAGCAATTAAAACAGTTCCCAATCCAGCCCAAACAGAATAGGCGACACTCACTTCAAGTCTTTTGAGGGCAAAGGTCAAAAAAGCGAAACAAAGTCCATAGAAGACAAATATTAATACTGAAGGAACTATTTTAGTAAATCCCTGTGATAATTTCATGCAAGTTGTGCCTGAAACCTCAAAAAGGATTGCTAATATAAGGTAAATCCAACTTGTTGACATATTTTTTGTAAGTAGTTTGTTAAAAGCAACTCGCCCTAAAAAATTTTCACAATCTCATTTAGGATTGCTATATTAAACTTCTTGCATGAATCAATGAGCTTTTACCCCAAATCCCTCTCCCAAGCTTGGGAAAGGGACTTTAAAATTTGGCTCTCCTTCTCCCAATTTTGTGAGAAGGGGTTAGGGGATGTAGCAAGATCCCGCAGGGTGGGCAAATTTTGCATTTGTGCAAGAGACTCCATGAGCGGTGCTCACAAGGAACAATAATGAAAATATCTCTTTCCCAGTCCCCAATCCCTAGTCCTCAGTTCCTATTTTTAAGGCAGGTCTATTGATTGTGATACAAGTATTCCAACATTTTAAACCAAACGTACAGTAGTATAATTGAGGCTGATTCCGGGGCTTTATGGCGATGAAATTGCTCAAGCATTGGGGCAACATCTGCTGTAGTATGATTGTATTTTTGTCCTACTAATGGTATGAGAGATGACGGCTCGATTTGAATACAGCACTCTTGCCCATCCACAGGATATTCAGCAGCTTGGGGCTATCTTTGACCAGTGTTTTGTCAACACACTTGGCACCGAGGAAGTCTATATCAACCAGGTTGGCTTAGAAAACTTTCGCATTATTCGTCATTCAGAGCAATTAATTGGTGGATTGGCAACTCTGGATATGGGTCAGTGGTGGGGTGGTAAGCGTGTACCAATGACGGGAATTGCCGCAGTGGGTATTGTTCCAGAATACCGTGGTTCAGGAGCTGCGATCGCTCTCATGCAGCAGACGCTCAAGGAACTTTATGCTAGAGGTATACCCCTCTCTGCTCTTTATCCAGCAGTTCAAGGCTTGTATCGAAAAGTCGGATATGAGCAGGGGGGTAGCTGGTGTAATTGGGAAGTTCCGACTAAAAGCATCCAACTGCGGGAGCAACCCCTACCTTTGCAACCAATAGTGAGTATCAATCATCAAGTCTTTCACGAACTATATCAGCAGCAGGCCAGATTAACACATGGATATTTAGATCGGCATCCCGTAATCTGGGAGCGCTTAATCCAGCCAGATGATAAAGAAACATTTTACGCATATTTTATCGGTACAAAAGAGAAACCTGAAGGTTACATCCTTTTTAGTCAACATCCAGCAGAAGATGGCGCAATTCTGCGAATCAAAGATTGGGTAATTCTCACAGCTGCAGCTGCACAAACATTTTGGTCTTTTCTTGCCAGTCATCGCTCCCAAGTTGACCAAGTGCAATGGAAAAGTTCTGTGAGCGATTCTTTGACATTATTGCTACCAGAGCAAACTGCCAAGCTCAAGTATACGATGCGTTGGATGCTGCGGATAGTAGATGTAGTCAAGGCGCTGGAGATGCGGGGTTATCCACCAGGAATTCAGACTGAACTGCACTTAGACATTCAAGATAATTTGCTAGATGCAAACAATGGTAAATTCATTCTTTCTATTGCCAATGGACACGGTGAAGTTACAAAAGGTGGAAAGGGTGAGTTGCAGCTAGATGTTCGAGAATTAGCACCACTATATACAAGTTTGTTCTCTCCCTACCATTTGCAAATAGCTGGAAAACTGCATGGAACAGAAACCGCTATTTCCGCAGCTACGCAAATATTTGCAGGTAGTTCTCCTTGGGTGGCTGATTTTTTTTAATATGAGCTATCAACAAACCTTTCCCTGCGTTGAACTAAAGTTAAAGTCTGTCCCTCTTGAAAGTCGCAGAGGAAAAGTTTTGTGTAGTCAAACTAGCCAGAGAGATTAAAGTTATACCAGTTTAAAAAAAGAATGCGACAAATAGACCATTTGTAGAGACGCGATTCATCGCGTCTTCACCCAAGGATGTGTTGCAATCATTAATTAAATTGGTAAGCTGTTCCACAAATAACCTTGCATATACTGGGCGGGCGAGACGCCCACCCCACAATAAATGTACAATTTCAGATTATGTAAACTAGATGTGGTTTAGCTTATTAGGTTCCGGTGAGGTTTTTGTTTCAATAATAAATAAGGTAATCCCGGATTTTACTAGCTTCCTCATAGGATTTGGGTCGAATGTTTATCAAGATGTTTTTGGTTAAGTTGGCAGTTCAGCAGAACTTAGTGTAAGTACATAATACTTCACACCCTCCCATCAAACCTACAGTCTCGATTTGCTTCTATGAATCGAGGTTTTGATTTACTCATGAATTCTATTTAGATAAGTTGGAAACATAATTAATCCTTTACTCGTCCTTGCGCTAGATTAACAATTTCTGTTGTTGTCAACTCACCACAAACAAAATTGTCAGCGATTTACTTTTAAAAAGTAATGATAATTTATCGTGCTTATCTAACCCCAAATATCATCTGGTAAAAATAACTCAACGGAATTTATAACTTTTTCTCCGGAAGTTCAGCACAGTCATCAGAAAACAATCTAAGTAAACCTGATTAGTTTCTTCTTACTTGCACACCCACATTTACAACATGAAATCACATCTACTGGCGATTGGTTTGAGTAGTTTGGTTCTAGTTGCAGGACAAGCTAAAGCTTCACAATTACAGTCTTGGTACTATGATTCTAGCCAAAATCAATTAGACTTAACTACCACTTCGGGAATAGAACCAAAAGCCTTTTTATTAGATAATCCGAATCGATTGGTGATTGACTTACCTGGAACTAATTTTAATTCCGATACTGTCAAACAAAGTTTTGGTAAAGCGATAAAAGAAATTCGCCTTGGCAAACCAGACTCTCAAACCACTCGTTTTGTCGTCGAGTTAGCTCCTGGTTATGATGTTACTTCCCAAAATCTATCAATTAAAGGAGATTCTCATTCGCATTGGATTTTTAAATTCAATTCATTTAACCGCCAAAGTAATCCCCTTGTGGGAGAAAACAGAGAAGATATTACCATCAAATCTACAGATGCATCTACATTTGCTGGAGTTGTGAATCTTGGTCAAGAAATGACTGATATCACTTCTCAGATTCGCAGTTTGTTAGCAAGTTATAAAACATTGAATACGGGAATATTTTTCTTAGATTTATCTACAGGTAACTATATAGATATTAATGGTGAAAAAAGATTTGCTGCTGCCAGTACAATTAAATTTCCCTTATTAGTGGCTCTTTTCCAAGAAATAGACGCAGGTAGAATTAAACTCACTGATAAATTAGTGATGCGGCGCGATTTAAAGGTTGGCGAATCTGGAATTATGCAATATAAACCCATCGGCACTAAATTTAGCGTCCTAGAAACTGCTACGTTGATGATGACAATCAGCGATAATACCGCCACAAATCTGATTCTCGATCGCTTGGGTGGTGCAGCAAAAGTTAGCCAACGTTTTCGCAGTTGGGGATTGCAAAATACAGCGCTTCGGAATCTACTTCCAGACATTGCTGGCACAAATACAACTAGTTCTAAAGATTTGGTCAGATTGGCGGCGTTAGTTTCTAATAATCGTTTGTTATCCCCAACTAGCCGCGATCAAGTTTTAGGCATTATGCGCCATGTCAAAACCAATAGTTTACTACCAGCAGGTATTGGTCAAGGAGCTACTATCGCCCATAAAACTGGTACATTGAGATTTATCATTGGTGATGCGGGTATTATTCAAATGCCCAACGGCAAAAGCTATTTAGCAGGTGTTTTGGTACAAAGACCAAACTACGATCCCAAAGCTGGAGATTTTGTGCGTGAAGTTTCTAGAAGAGTCTATAATTACCTAGACAATACCAAAGTTAGTAATATACAACCGATACTTGATCGCACTCCTTAGTCAAGCGATCGTCTAGTCCACCAGATCAACTTTGGTAAATGAATAAGTTCATAGAAAAACTTTAGTCCTGGATTTTTAAGCACGTTCTGTGCTGACCACAAACCGATCATATTTAATCGGACAAATTACCACCAATATTGCACTAAATAGCAAAAATAGGGACGTACATCTGTACATCCCTACATATCTATCTGTATTTAGGTATTTCGTCGTGAAATGGAATTAACTCAGGAAATTTGGTGTACCACTATTACCATTCCTACCAACAGCAGGAATTTCCACTGTGTCATCTTTAGCTTTACCAGTGCCGTCATTGACAACGGAATTAGAGTTACCCACATGTCCATTAGGGATAAACAATTGTGGATGGTCAAAGGGCGCTTTATCATACCGAACTCGGTCATCAGTCAGTCCTTTTAAAAAGGTGACCAAATCCTGTTTTTCTTGTGGTGACAGATTTAGCGGCGGAAGTACTCCAAAATCACCACCACGATTGTAAAAATCAACCACTTGCTCTAGAGTCCCCTGACCTCCATTGTGGAAGTAGGGAGCAGTGAGTTCCACATTTCGAAGTCCAGGTGCTTTGAAAGCTCCGTTTGCAAATACAGTTTCACTGGAATTCAATGGTGGACTAAGGGTTGGGGGGTTTTCGCCAAGGAGATCCTTAAATTTACCCAACTGAGCCAATCGTGCCTCTGAAAGCGGATTACTACCCGGGAAACCGTCATGACCACCCAAACCGGGGTCGTCTGTGGGCGGTCTGACACCGATATTGAAGAAGCCATTGTCTTCAGGGGATTTTGGGCCAAACGGCGCACGTTTGATTCGTCCTTCTTTAGCCACGCTGCTCACTGAAGCCGCTGTTAATTCTACTCCAGTGTGGCAACCAATACACAGACCTTTGCCCTCAAATAGCCCTTTCCCTCGTTGCTGTTGGGCAGTTAGGGCGCTGGTGTTTCCTTCCAAGTAGCGATCGTAGGGCGTATCATTAGCAATGAGTGTAGACTCGTACAACTGAATTGCCAGCCCAAAGAATAGGGAGAAGTTGTACTCTAGCACTGTGTATTCATTAGTCTCCAAGGAGCGATCGGGCCTTTTGACAATATTCCGTTTACCGTCAGAGTCAACTTGGATGAGGCGAGTAGAATTCCACCACTCCGGCTTGAAGGCATCTTGAATCATCTGCTCGTAGGTTTTATCTTCAAGTCCAGGTTGAGGCGATCTACTATATTTACCTAAAACGCTGTCTTGTGGATGCACAATCTGTTTAACTAGCGGTCTAAGAGGTAATAACTTTTTCGCAAGTTTTCGGGGGAGCTTTTTACCCTCAGCAGCGGTAAAAGATATTCTGTCAACTAGCCCCAACTTGTCACTCCCAAACTTATCACCAATTTCTTGAAAACTGCGACCATCTGCGGATGACTCAAAGGAACTGAGTGGCGGCCCGACAGCTTGAGATGCCAAAGACGAGTTCTTGAGGCTGACTTTCACAAATTCTGCTCTAATTGGGTTTAGAGCCTTGACAACAGTGGCATTAGGATCTCTTAAACCGAACGGATTCACCCCATTAAAGATATTTTGTGCCCTTCCGTCCCAAAAGTTGCGGAAGTTGAATGCAGCATTAATCACGGTTGGGGTATTACGCGGCTCAACGCGCCGCACATTGATACCTCCCACGTTAAACACTGGATCTTTGTCAGTTGTAACTTTGTCTTCTGCATTACCAGGTGTGATATCCACAAACTTTGAATTGAAAATCCCCTGAGAAGAACTGACATCGTTATAGTCAGATACAATAGTCTTAGGATCGTTTGGGTTTGACAGCTTGTGAAAGGGGAAATCTTGTGGTTTAAGCTGATAGTTTGGTAGTCCGCCGACATTAAAAACTGAATCTGGATTCGCTGTACCATTGGCGTTGACCCGCAAAAGCCCAGGAGCAATCTGATTTTTGGATCTATTGTCGGCTCCAGCATGAAAGTGACAACTAGCACAGGAGGTCTTTCCATCGCTCCCAATCTGCATATCCCAAAAAAGAGTCTTTCCTAACTCAATTGCAGCTGTTTTGTCTGCTACGAAGTCTCCAAGATTATCAGGTTCTGGAACCGATACGCTTTTGAGCGAAACTGGAGACGGGCCTGTAACTGCTGATACAGTATTTCCGGCTATTACTGCTACCAGAATAATAGCAGCAATTGTTATAGTCCTTGAAAATCTCGATCTCAAGTATTTAGGCTTGCTATATCTGAATTTCCACTCTTGCTGCTTTATTTTTGTCACTAAAGATTTGAGCAAAAATCGACCTCTTGAGGTCAGCAATAAGTAACTTGATAATCCTGTGATAAAGATTACTAAACTGATTATGGGTATAATTCCCATAGTTTTTTTCTAAAGTAACACCGAGATAAAGTATACATTTACGAGGAAGTTTGAAATTTAATATTCATGTAAAATGAACACGCAAATTACGAACTTTATGTAAACAAAAAATACCCTCTTGGAGCTACGAATAATTAATTGAGTTTGGTCAGTTGATTATTTTATATTGAATTTGAATTAACTAAGTTACTAACATCTATTCTCAACAAGAGTTTGATAAAATCAGTTATATATATCTAAAACTTATTATCAGTCCTACTTGGTGTAGGATATTTAAATGTTACTACATCAAAGTTCTGGTCGGTGGCGCTTAGGGCTAGGATTATCGCTATTGACAGTGTTCTTGTGGGGAATTTTACCTATTGCTCTAGCAGTAATTCTACAAGTACTTGATGTCTATACCGTTATTTGGTTTCGCTTTTTGGTATCATTTATACTGCTTGCTGTGTATTTAGGGATACGCGGCAAATTACCAAAATTAGAACAATTGCGCTCTGCTTCTGGAAAATTATTAGCGATCGCCACAATATTCTTAGGGATTAATTACTTTTCGTTTACCCAAGGTTTAGCATTAACATCGCCTGCTAACGCTGAAGTTCTTATTCAATTATCTACCCTTTTATTAGGTTTCGGAGGGTTAGTAATTTTTAAAGAACGTTATCGGCTGTCTCAATGGATTGGCGTTAGTGTGATGATTTGCGGTTATCTTTTATTTTTTCGCGAACAACTAACGAATTTAATTACAGCACATGGCACATATATACTAGGTAGTATTTTAATCGCGCTAGGTTCGACAGCCTGGGCTATTTATGCTTTGGCACAAAAGCAATTATTACAATCTTTATCTTCCACCAGTATCATGTTAATTATCTATGGAGGTTGTGCTTTATTATTCACTCCTCTAGCTAGATTTAAATCAATTTTTATACTTGATACTTTCCATTTAGGAATGTTGATTTTTTGTGCCTTGAATACTTTAATTGCTTACGGTGCTTTTTCTGAGTCATTACAACATTGGGAAGCATCGCGAGTAAGTGCAGTAATAGCTTTAGCTCCGATTGTGACATTAATATCAGTTGTAGTTGTATCAGTTATTGCACCTGATTGGACACCACCAGAACACTTCACCCTCATAGCAATATTTGGAGCGGGTTTAGTAGTTACAGGTTCAGTAGCGATCGCCTTGGGAAAAGCTAATTAATTGCAATGTTTTTCAGGATTTTTACTGGCTTTTTCATATAGTGATTTTGGGCAATATTCAAAGCTACAACATAAATACTGAGGCAGACTATTTTTTATTTGTTATGATTTAATAGTGAAGGCAAACTACTGAAGTCAGCTGGATACTTTACCCATCTGCGTGATTTTGTAGTATTTGATTGTTGACTTTATAGCCGAAATCTCCTTGAAGAAGAATTCAAAAATCAGAATTCAGGAGTCAGAATACATTACTAATGAATTGGAAATAACTACTTTTTAAAACTACCAAAACTAAGATGAAGTAAGCATTTCCAACCCATCATCACCCACCATTTTCAGCAAGCTACATTCGCAATTCATACATAATTTATCTTAATTGATAACTCCTGACTCCTAAATTCTGTTTTGATAAAATTGAGGCTAATAACTTTAAGTAAATTAAGCAGGGCGCCCGAATAACTACCAAAGCCAACACCCGATAAAATCAGACCACCGAAATAGTTGAGCGATGAATAGTTTGTTTGGTAATTGGGCCAGCACCCTCAGAAAAAATTCTTTATTGCTGGTTCTTTCAATGGTGCTGCCAACATTTGGAATTAGTAGTTCCGTCTTGGCAGCAGAGCGGATTTATGCATCTTATTCAGCTTTAGAGCTTTCGATTTCAGTAACCACTTTAGAGAACTACGCCAAAACAGGTGTAATTGACGAAGACTTAGCAGCCTATCAGCAATATCTGCCTCTAGAACAGCTTCAAGAATTGCGGCGGATTTTACTTAATCGTGTGAAAGTTAGTCCGGTAATAGTTTCGCAACTTCTCTACACACCGCAAGGAGAATTTTTACTGCATCGGTTGGCGCAAGTAATTAAAACTAGTCAACCAGAACCAAAATTGAGTGCTTTGCGTTCAGCGCTAATTTTAGCCTCTGGTGAATCGGGAGGCTTGACACTTTTAAATGTGTTACGTAAATATCCCACCAGCAGCATTCGCCTTGATGTCGCCGAGACTTTGGAAATAGGTACACAATTAGAGGAACTTGTTAACCAAACCCATCAAGCGATCGCAGCCGTTTCTCAAAAGTCTAAAATAGAAGCTGATAGCATTTCTCAACCAAATTTTTCGCAATTACCCGATTTAAAGGTTCCGGGAAAGTTTAAGTCGCAAAAATACATCCTGAAGTTTTTTGACTCAACCCGTAATCGGCTTTTATTAACTGATGTTTACATTCCCAATGTCCAGAATGCTGCACCGATAATTGTAATTTCTCACGGTTTGGGTTTAGATAGCAGTAACTTTCAATATTTAGCTACTCATCTAGCTTCTTACGGATTTGCCGTCGTCGTTCCCAATCATCCTGGTAGTGATGCGAAACAATTGCGTTCTCTGTTAAAAGGACGCGCCATTGAAGTAGCAGAACCAAGCGAATTTCAAGACCGACCTTTGGATATAACATATATACTGAATCAATTGCAAAAAGGCAATCAATCTGATTCACGATTTAAAGGTCGTTTAAATCTGCAACAAGTGGGAGTATTTGGTCAATCTTTGGGAGGCTACACAGCCTTGGCCCTAGCAGGCGCTAAAATTAACTTTCAGCAGCTAAAACAAGACTGTCAACCAGCAGCACTGCAAAAAACCTGGAATATGTCTTTACTGCTCCAGTGTCGCGCTTTAGAATTGAGCATCAGCAAGTCTGACAAAGATTATAACTTCCGGGATGAGAGAGTAAAAGCTGCGATCGCAGTTAATCCCATTACGAGTTCGATTTTCGGCAAAGCTGGCTTAAATCAAATAAAAACTCCAGTGATGATTGTCAGCAGTAGTGATGATACAGTTGCACCAGCTTTATCCGAGCAAATTTTACCTTTCTCCTGGTTAGCGAATTCCCAAAAGTATCTTGTCATGCTTGTTGGTGGCACACACTTTTCCACCATTGGTAATGCAAACCCTGCAAATCAACAAGTAGCATTACCTGCCGATATGATTGGCGATGCTTCCCAAGCGCGTGGTTACATGAATGCTTTAAGTTTACCTTTCTTCCAAACATACATTGCAGGCAAGCCGCAATACACACCCTATTTAAACGCTGCCTATACTCAAAGCATTTCTAGTAAGTTGCTTGGTTTGAATCTCATCAAATCATTAAATACAGCCGAATTAGTACAATTGCTGGATAGAAAAGCAGCCAAACCTGCAAAGAAAGTCCCCAACACCATAGTCAGCTTTGGATTTTGGATGTTGGATATTGGTGTTGCATTGCTGCATGTAATGATTTTTATTTGACTAGGACTTACGCATTGACAGAAGCAATTAAATATGGATATAGCTTTTCAGCCATTCAAGTTTGATTTTTCACCATTAGCTAGCGATCGCGCTTTGATCTAAAGCTAGTAGCCAATAGCCTGAAACAACGCATTTTCGTTCATACACATGATAGTCTTTTTGTACAGTACGTAAGTCCTATTGACAATGACATAATTATAAATTTTTCCATCCACCTACTTACTTAGTTAGTTAAATATTATTAACAGCCTAATAAACACTTTATAGCTTGATGAGAAGATATTTACCAATACTTTGAAAAGCATAAAGGAACTTTATGGCTCTTGTGACAGATTTTGTTGGTGGTTTTAGGTATAACACACAGTACGTAACTGGAGATGTTAATCAAGATAGTGCTGCTGATTTAATTGAAGTTTGGCAAGATGAAGGAGTATTCAAGTCCACAAGTTGGATTAATAATGGTGAAGGTTTATTTAATAACCCAGTAGTCACAGATTTTGTCGGTGGCTTTAGAGATAACACACAGTATGTGACTGGAGATGTTAATCGAGATAGTGCTGCTGATTTAATTGAAGTTTGGCAAGATGGAGGAGTATACTCTTCCACAAGTTGGATTAGTAATGGTGAAGGTTTATTTAATAACCCAGTAGTCACAGATTTTGTCGGTGGATTTAGGTATAACACACAGTATGTAACTGGAGATGTTGATCGAGATGGTGCTGCTGATTTAATTGAAGTTTGGCAAGATGAAGGAGTATTCAAGTCCACAAGTTGGATTAGTAATGGTCAAGGTTTATTTAATAACCCAGTACTCACAGATTTTGTCGGTGGCTTTAGAGATAACA
>NZ_JBALDC010000099.1:0-62417 GCF_036917575.1 Nostoc sp.
CAAGCTAAGAACATCGGGAGCCGTGTACACGGAAACGGGTACGCACGGATCTAACGGAGAGGTGCGAGGAATAATATCCCCCATCGACTCAACCAAAGAGGTTTGCCTTTGTCAGATGCAAAATTAACATACATATTGATATGGCACGACTACTCACCGAAGCGGAAATTCAAGAACAGGCAAAGAGTCTGTCAGATTGGACTGTTGACGACTCCAAGTTGGAGATTACCCGCACATTCAAAGATTTTGTGGAAGCAATTGAGTTTGTCAATAAACTGGTGGAGCCGGCTGAGTCAGCAAGACATCATCCACACATAGAAATTTTCTACAATAAAGTGAAGATTACACTTACAACACACGATGCAGGCGGATTGACGCAGCTAGACTTTGATGTAGCACAGGTGATTTCCCAGATCAATTAAGTTGTTTGTTTTAACATTTTGCACCAGACGATCGCAAGTCACAGTGATATACGATTTGTATAGCCGAGCCAGTGTGTTCTAACTGACATGAGATTTATACTAGGGGTAAGTAGAAGAAGCGATTTTTGAATGGCAAACTGCTAAGTGTCTAAAGCCTTAGCAATTTAGCCTGCGTAGAGAGCGAATGATCCAAAGACTACTCCCTGCTTAAATATTTAGATGAGTATGTGTGACAGTTATTAAGGCGATCGCTCCAATCTTGCCATCTGGATCGGATGTTTTATAATGTTATGATATAAAGATATGTTTTTGCATAAGTTAATCACATCAGTTTTTAACCCCCAGTTAATCGTTTATTAGCTTTGCAAAAACTAAAATTATAGTAGTGGCAATTATGTCTCATCCACAGGTTTGAATGAGATATCGCAATTTCGAGAACCAGGTGCAACGAAATCAATTATCTAAACAAGGTGTGAGGAGTAAGGTAAAAATGTCTAATCTGTTGTGGAAATCCTTAGTGGTTAGTCCAGCAGTTTTGGGAGCAACGTTGTTAGTTTCGACCGCAGCAATGGCGGCTCCAAATCCAACCACAGAAGTATCATCAGCCAAACAACTAGGTGTAACCGAAGTTGCCCAACAGCCAGAAGTATTGGCTCAGACAACCATAGATCAAGTTAACCGCTACAGTAACGAAGGTAATCAAAATAACTCTCAGTCTCAAGTAACATCAGTTTCTCAATTTTCCGATGTACAACCCACTGACTGGGCATTCCAAGCATTGCAGTCATTGGTTGAGCGCTATGGTTGTATTGCAGGTTATCCGAATTCCACTTATCGCGGTAATCGTGCTTTGACCCGTTATGAATTTGCTGCTGGTTTGAATGCTTGTTTGGATCGGGTTAATGAATTGATTGCCACAGCAACAGCTGACTTGGTGACAAAACAAGATTTAGCTACCTTGCAGCGGCTACAAGAAGAATTTTCCGCAGAATTGGCAACCCTACGCGGTCGCGTAGATTCTTTAGAAGCGCGGACTGCTGAATTGGAAGCGAATCAGTTCTCCACTACCACAAAACTAGTTGGTGAAGCCGTTTTTGCCGTTAGTGATATATTTGGGGGTAACACTGGTGACAACAACAATACTGTCTTCCAAGATCGGGTACGTTTAGACTTGCAAACCAGCTTCACTGGTAGAGACGTTTTACATACTCGTCTCTCAGCAGGTAATTCAACAGCCTTTACACAATTTGACAACGCTAATAATCCGATCGGTACTGCTGAAGGTACACAAACATATCAAGTTGGTATAGGCAATGGTAACAACAGTGTCAGAGTAGACCGCTTGACTTATGAAGCTCCCATAGGCCCAGCCCAAGTTTACCTCGCGGCTAGTGGCGGACGCCATAGCCAGTATGCAGCTGTCAACAATCCTTACTTTTTTGACAACACGGACGACGGTGGTAATGGCGCTTTATCTACTTTTGCTTCTGAAAGTCCCATCTATCGGATTGGTGGCGGTGCAGGTATAGCGCTCACTCTACCCATTGGTAAAGGTGGCGGCATCCTGGGAAATAGCTCAATTACTGCGGGTTATTTGGCATCCCAAGCTAATAATCCTGGTCTTAATACAGGTCTAACCAACGGTAACTATGCTGCTTTGGGGCAGTTGAACTTTAGTGTTGGCGATCGCTTGGCTTTAGCTGCCACATACGTCCACGGATATAGCGCTAGTGGTGCTTTATTTGACTCTGGTACAGACGGAGCAACTGGAGCTTTTGATGTTGGTACTGGACAAGCTAACTTTTTAGGTAATGCAGCAGGTGTAACCCCATCTAGCAGCAACTCCTACGGTGTGTCGGCTGCTTTTAGACCTAGCGACAAACTGTCCATTAGTGGTTTTGTCTCTTACCATGACGTTACAGGTGTTGGTGCAGGTGACGATTATGAAGCTTGGAGCTACGGTGTAGGCGTAGCCTTACCTGATTTCGGTAAAAAGGGTAACGTTTTAGGTGTTTTTGCTGGTGCAGAACCTTATTCCTTCAACCGCCCAGGTTTTGGTGGCAACAATGATATACCCTATCACTTTGAAGGCTTCTACAAGTATCGTGTGTCGGATAATATTTCTGTAACCCCTGGTGTAATCTGGTTGACTTCTCCTGGTCAAAACAGCGATAACGATGATGCTATTATCGGTACGCTCAGAACTACTTTCACCTTCTAAAGTGTTGATTTTCCACTGACAATTTTGAACTCTATTTTTCCTCGCCATCAGGCGGGGTTTTTTGTTTTCAGTAGTAATAATGGATAAACCCCAGTAGCTAACCGGAGTATACTATAAAAATTAGGAGTTATGGCAGGTTTGATATGAATAGAGCAGAGTAATGCCCACTTTACAAGTGACTTACACTGTGAGCAACTTTTTCTGAGCGAACTTTTTTAGTAGAAGTTGGCGGTATAAAGCTACATATTGCGTAGTATCTTAACTCTACCAATTTGAGATTTTGAATCTTGGATTTGGGATTTTTCGTTCAATCTCAAATCCAAAGTGAATGACTTCTAACTCCTAACTTTTATTTCTACCCCTAACCTAATTGCTGCTTGTGGAACTATCGTGTAAATCGGAATACGCAATTCTTGCCCTATTAGAGATGGCTGCTTATTACGAAAGCGGCGAACCTTTGCAAATTCGACAAATTGCAGCACAACAAAACATACCCGATCGCTATCTGGAACAGCTACTAGCAACTTTGAGGCGTGGGGGTATAGTTAAAAGTCAGCGTGGGTCAAAAGGTGGCTATCTGTTAACGCGAGAACCCCGAAAAATCATCCTTTTTGAGATTTTGGAATGTTTAGAAGGCTTAGAGGCGCTGGCTGGTGAAGAAAACGTTAATCCCAAAAGCATAGACAGTTCAGTTATAGAAGAAATTTGGCAAGAAGCAAGTCGCGCAGCAAATTCAGTGTTACAAAAATATACCCTCCAGGATCTATGTGAAAAACGAGATTCGCGGCGGCAATTGGATATCATGTACTACATTTAGTCAATTGTCCTTTATTGCTTGTTACTAATAAGTAAATGGGCAAGAATAAATTAAACTATGTTACATAATGTAAAGTTAATTAAATTAGCTTACAATAAGCGGCTCCAGCCCTATTTTCCGGGCTATAGCCGCTTACTATAAACCTTTAATTATTCACGCCTACTTACTTAAGCAATGACTAATAACCAATGACCAATGATTCATAACTAAATAACTACTAAGGATTAAATTATGCGAATAGCTCGTAACATTACAGAAGTGGTTGGTCGTACACCTCTAGTGCAGTTAAACCGCATTCCTCAAACAGAAGGATGTGTTGCCCAAATTGTGGTGAAACTGGAAAGTATGAACCCATCAGCATCAGTTAAAGATCGGATTGGCGTAAGTATGATTAACGCTGCTGAAGAAGAGGGGCTAATTACTCCTCTTAAAACAGTATTGGTAGAACCCACTTCTGGAAACACCGGAATTGCCCTAGCAATGGCAGCAGCAGCTAAGGGTTATCGATTAATTTTGACAATGCCAGAGACGATGAGTGGAGAGCGTCGGGCAATGTTACGAGCATACGGGGCAGAACTGGAACTAACACCAGGAATGGAAGGCATGAGTGGGGCAATTCAACGAGCGCAGCAAATAGTTAATAGTACACCAAATACCTATATGTTGCAGCAGTTTCGCAATCCAGCGAATGCCAAGGTGCATCGGGAAACTACGGCGCTTGAAATCTGGGAAGATACCGATGGACAAGTCGATATAATTGTCGCTGGAGTAGGTACAGGTGGTACGATCGCTGGTGTAGCAGAAGTGATTAAAGAACGCAAGCCTAACGCTAAGGCGATCGCAGTTGAACCAGCCAATAGCGCAGTTTTATCTGGGGGACGACCAGGGCCCCACAAAATCCAGGGAATTGGTGCTGGATTTATTCCTCAAGTATTAAAGATGAAATTGATTGATGAAGTGATTACCGTCACCGATGAAGAAGCGATCGCCTACAGTCGGCGTTTGGCAAAAGAAGAAGGGCTACTATCTGGTATTTCCAGTGGAGCCGCTTTATGTGCAGCAATTCGCGTTGCCCAACGTCAAGAAAATCAGGGACGTTTAATTGTGATGATTCAGCCTAGTTTTGGTGAGAGGTATTTAAGTACACCGTTGTTCCAAGATTTAGAGGCAAGGCTAGCGGCTAGCGTCAGTTAACGATAAATTGAATTAATGGTCAATTATAAGCACGTTTCTAACCATTACGAAACTCTCAAAGTTAGTCCAAGTGCAAGCCAAGCGGAGATTAAGCAAGCTTATCGCCGCTTGGTTAAGTTGTTTCATCCTGACAGCAATCAAGAAACAGCCGATCGCGAACAGATTATCCGCATCAATGCAGCTTATGAGGTCTTAGGCGACAACCAAAATCGCCGCAATTATGACCAAGAACTGCAAAATGAGTCCCAAAATTTAAATAGCGATCGCCAACAGCGTACAGCATCAGCCCAACAGCATTACCAGACAAGACGAAAAACTGGACGAGATGTTGACGAGCAAGTTGAAGAATGGCTGCGCCAAGTTTACCAACCAGTTAATCGCTTGCTTTGTACGATTCTTTATTCGTTAGAAGAACAAATGGAGCAATTAGCTGCCGATCCCTTTGATGATGAATTGTTAGATGAATTTCAGGAATACTTAAAAACCTGTCGAGATGACCTCAAGCAGGCACAAACTGCTTTTCGCTCCCTGCCGAATCCGCCTAGTTTAGCAAGAACAGCCGCTCACCTTTACTACAGCCTCGATCAAGTAGCAGATGGACTCGATGAATTAGGTTATTTTCCTTTGAACTACGATGAGCGTTATTTACACACAGGTCATGAACTATTCCGTATAGCTACGAGATTGCACTGTGAGGCACAAGCGTCTGTTACATAGTTATTGGGCGTTGGGCATGGGTCAATATCGCTGGATGTCAAATGACTAATGACACATAATTTAGGAATTAGTTTATGCTGTAAACAGAAAAAGATTAAGAAATTTTAAATTCTGTTCATAGTTTACTCATGCAATGTATTGTTAATCGCCGCGCCCAGTTTTCAGCAAGTCATCGTTATTGGTTGCCAGAACTGAGTGAAGCCGAGAATATTGAGAAATTTGGTGCTGGTACTAGATTTCCGGGACACGGACATAACTATGTTTTATTCATCTCCCTAGCCGGAGAATTGGATAAATATGGCATGGTGCTGAACTTGTCTAATGTGAAACACGTAATTAAACGGGAAGTTACCAGTCAATTGGACTTCTCTTATCTCAACGATGTGTGGGTAGAATTTCAACAAACTCTGCCCACAACTGAGAATATTGCACGGATTATCTGGCAAAGGTTAGCACCTCATTTGCCTGTAGTCCGCGTGCAGTTATTTGAACATCCTGAACTTTGGGCAGATTATATGGGAAACGCAATGGAAGCTTACCTCACCATCAGTACTCACTTTAGCGCCGCCCATCGGCTAGCTCATCCTAATCTCAGTAACGAAGAAAACACTGAGATTTATGGTAAATGCGCTCGTCCCAACGGTCACGGACACAACTACCATCTAGAAGTTACTGTCAAAGGGAAAATTGACCCACGTACTGGCATGATTATTGATTTAGGTGCCCTGAATCAAGTGGTAGAAAATTATGTGCTAGAGCCATTCGATCACACCTTTTTAAACAAAGATATTCCCTATTTTGCCGAAGTTGTGCCCACTGCTGAAAATATCGCATTTTACATTAGTAATTTAGTGCGATCGCCTATTCAGGAATTAGGAGCTAAACTTTACAAAGTAAAACTGATTGAAAGTCCTAATAACTCCTGCGAAATCTACTGTAATGAGTCTGAATCAGATTCAGTCAGTGCAACCGTGAATCAGCCAGTATTAGCACGAGTTTAGCGAATTGAAAATTAGGCATAGGACATAGGGAATTTTATCATCTCCATGTTCATGCCCAGCAGTCGTCCAACGCACTGGAGTTGTTTGCATAGAAACCCCCTAGCTTTTCCTAAATCATATTTTAAAAATACCGACGGCGGGCGGAATGTCGCAAATAGCGATAAATCCCCCATGCTAAAACTCCAAAAAAGAGATTTAGTAAAAAGCGACTAAATATAAACCACAAAATATCAGTGTCAAAAAGCTTCGACGGACTCAAAGGACTAACAGTCCTGACTAGGAGAAACAGCCCAAAAATAGCATTTCCACCCAACACGAGGGCAAACAACACTAAACTCCTCTGCCAGTAACGGCGCTGAGGTGTACGACCTGAAATCAGGATAATTACAGGTTTACCTTGCACTTTTCGTAATAATTGTTCCAGTCGCCAGAACATCCACAACAAAAACGGAAATAAACCATAACTCACCAAACGTAGAGGTAATGAGTAACCCCAAGCACTAGATAGAATATTAACTAGAGCATGACAGATTACAGAATTCAGCCAAGCCTTAAAAATAAACTTATTGTCTCTATTTAAGCGATTTTTAGAGGAAATATAGATTCCTAAAGCGTATCCCCAAGGCGCAGAGAACATAGCATGGACTGGCGTGCCGATAGTACGTTCAAAAATTGATGCTGTACCGTGGAAAAGGTAAATCCAGTTCTCTTCAGCACTAAATCCAAGGGAAACGGCTATGGTGAAGAGGAAAACCGTAGAGTGAAGTAATCGATACTTGCGTTGCAGATAGAAGGTTGGGATAAAAACCGCAGTAAACTTGCAGCCTTCTTCAATTGGGCCTATTTCTACAAGCTGCCGCAAAGCTGTACCAAGAAGCGTAGACGCGAAGTGGCTTGTCGCCAGACATCGCTTAATCTGATGCCAGTCTACAAAAGAGTTCGCTACAATTTCAAAGTCCGATTCGAGTCTAAGGGCTAAAAAACCAGATATTGCCCCAATGATAAAGAACATCAGTAACTTTAACAGAGGTGGGGCAAATGGCACTCGACAGTAGTAATAGCCTAGCAGCAGCAAGGGTGGTATTGCTGCCCACAACACTAGAGATAAATCAACCACTCACCTGAGCGATCGCTGTACGGTGACGGTGGGTATTATTAGTGATAGTGGGAGTTTGGAAACCCGCCTCAACAATAGCCTGCTCAATGTTCAAAGCAAAATATTCATCTAAATACGGTTCAGTACTTTTGAGCAAAGTCAAAATGTAGGCTGGCATTTTTTTGTAAACTTCAGATTTGGGGTTCATATCCATAATTGCCAAATAGCCACCCGGACGCAACACGCGCCGCATTTCAGCTAAAATTTGTCGGGTTGCTGATTGGGGTAATTCGTGGCACATCAGGAAAATGGAAACTAAATCAAAAGAGGCATCAGGTAATCCGGTAGATTCCGCTTGGGCATGAAGCCAATTAATTTTAGCTTGACGTTGCCCAGCACGGTAATTGGCAACAGCTAAAAAGTAGGGAGATAAGTCTAAGCCTGTAATTTTGGCATGGGGATAAATTTCTTGCATGGTAAATGTACTCAAACCCACACCACAAGCCAAATCTAAGATGTCTTGGGGTTGATTGGGGATTTGCACTTTGAGGATATCGTGGTAACTTTGGCGCAGTTTAGCATCTCCTTCTGCTCCAGCATCTGGCCAAATTCCGGCATGGACAGTATGAGCAGCAACTTCTAGCTCCCAAGCCGCTTTCCAACTGAGGTCTCCACCTTCGTAGGCATGGAATGGCCGCAAATAGTATTCTGGATAGGAAAGCTGAGGATTTTCTACTTGAGCTAAATCAGCCTTCCAATCACGCGCCTGTAGTGTTTCGACTTCTTGCGTCCAAGGTACACCAATTCTCTCAGCACGTTTAATCATCATTTGTCTAGCTTGATGCTTGGCTAGGTTAGCCAAAGGTTGGATTGCCAGTATGCCATTCACCAAACGCGAAGCTAAACCAAGATTATTGTTTACAGCAACGGTCATAAATCAGTTTGCATTTAACAGCTTTTTCTACTTATGACATACTTGCTGGACGGCAGTCTAGAAATGAATTGAATTGTATAACAGCAGTCTGCCTCCTTTGGCTTGCCCCAAGCAACAAATATTATAGAAGCTTGACATTTGCAGAGTAGCAAAGTTTTAATAAGATTTGAATTATGCTAGTTTACATTTTGTATTTATCAAATAATTTTATTCAATACTGGTAAAAGTTTGATACTTAGCAATATTTGTCTCATTAGAGATAGCAAAAAGCTGAGTGCCATTTATAACAGTAAGTTAAGCTTATTGGAGTCAAATATGGCTAGAGCAAGAAGAAGAGCAAGTGGCTTTTTCAAAGATTTTCAAGATTTTGCCCTTAAAGGCAATGTAGTTGACTTGGCGATCGCTGTGATCATTGGTGGTGCTTTTGGCAAAATTGTTACTTCCTTTGTTCAAGATGTGATCATGCCATTGATTAATCCCTTGGTTAGTTTAGCTGGCAAAGACTGGAGAACAATTACCATTGGTCCAGGAATCAAGATTGGCGAGTTTATTGGCGCAATAGTTGATTTTGTAATCATTGCCTTAGTTTTATTTGTGGCAATTCAAGCCTTACAAAAATTCAAGAGAAAAGAAGAAGTCGCCGATGAACCCTTGCCAGATCCTAGCCTTGTAGCCCAAGAAAGATTGACTGGCGCGTTGGATAGACTCAATCAAACCTTGGAAACTCGGAATAATCAAGTTTTGTAAGTGGGGAGCAGGGGAGCAGGGGAGAATAATCAATACCCAATACCCCATGCCCCATGCCCTACTTTGCAGTAGGCTTAAGAGCTAACAACATTTCTAATTCACTAGTAGATTTATCAGGACTAATAGCGGTCAAACCAAGACCACGAATGGAATTTAGAATGGTGATGGTATCGGCGTTAGATGATACAAAACTATTGATTAGAGGCACAGTTTTAGTTTTATCCATATCTAAGTAGAAATAGCCACCGTTGGGCTTTTGCAAAGAACTAGTAACGGCTTTGAAGGCGTCGCTAGTGTCGAGAGATGGATTCTTGCGATCGCTAACAACCTCAGCAATTGGGCCACCAAGAGCTACAAATACAGTATCTTGATCTAGCCAACCATGTGCCAATAAAGCTCCTTGTCGGGGAATTTGCCATTCGGTTACATCTTTACCACCGATATTTCTGTTAGCGACATTGATTTGTTGAGTTTTGGCAAGAGTATCCAATTTTGCCAACGTGGCTTCGGCAGTTTTGCGATCGCTAGTATCAAATACTAAAGCACCTCCAAAACCAACATTCGCTAACACTCCTTGATTTGATGGAATCGCACCAAAGGCAAATTCCCCATTCATCCAGCCAAAAATATCTTTATCTAAATCTAGATTGGCGAATTTCAGTTGTCCTCGCGCTTGTTCTAGAGCTTGCTTCATTTCTGGATAATCTTTTGACTGTTCTACTAGCACTTCCCAACCACGGCTGATGCCATTTCCGCTAATCAGAGCAAAGGTATCAGCAGGAAATTGCCCGACTATATTCCCAGAACTTGATTGATACTGAAATTTATTTAATTGTGGATCTAAATTGGCGATCGCTTTTACCCGCACTCCCGCATCATCAACACCAACACCCGCTACCACAGATTTTATCTGCTTCAATTGTGTCAAGGTTTGTGGGGGTAACTGCTTTGCTTGTGGATTTCCAGAGGTTAATTGCTGTATCATCCCAGCATAGTCTGGTACATAAATTTGGGCGAGGCTGTTTTTAACATCCACTCCTTTAAGAATGCTGCTAGCACCTTCTTTACTAGCAAAAGAAGACTGTCCTTTAAACGTATCAATTGCTTTTTCTACAGCTTGCTTTTCGGGGGCTAATACCAACTGACTATCATTTAAAACTACGCTATACGTTGGCTTGCCATTTTGTGTAGTTTCGACAATTTTTTGACCTTGATAGTCAGATTCCTGTAATTTCACTCCTTTTTGTGACTTCAATTTGTTAGCAAAATTCAAGGCGCTGAGTTTGTCCTTGATTCCCACCACTATCAGGATATTCGATTCCTGCTGTAAATTTGTTGGTACATCAGGTGCCCCAGAGGGTACTTTTAACTGTGCTGGTTTTACAGGATTTGGTGGTAATACAGCAATCATCACACCATCAGCCCAAGGCTTTATGTCTTTTTCATAAGAAACGTTACTGTCACTGAACATTTGCTGATTGAAATTTTCCAGCCCTTTTGCCACTAACTTTTGTGCTTCTGGAGTGCCAAACTGCTGTAATTTTGCCCAGGCTTGAGAGTCAGTAGTAATATAAGTTGCCATCAGTGCTGTTGAAGGTACTACTTTAGCACTGCCTAGAGCGTCTGAACTACCTCCTGGTGAGCCTTTAAAGTACATATAAGCCGCGATACTTCCGGCGACAACGACAGCAGCACCAACAGCAGGAATGAGAAATTTTGATTTACTTTCTGGCATTTAGTTATCCTCTTTTTGCTCAGATTGTCACCGAGATTTATACAAGTGTCACTGTAGAGTTTTCGGATTTGTTAGTAATTTCCACTAATCCATCGCTACTGGAGTTTAGACTAACCCATGACCAAAGGATTTAGCAGCACACTCGTTGACAAACTGCACATCTACCTTCTACTTCCTAAAACTTGTTGCTTTTGATATGCATCATTAATTAAATCTTAATCAGAAATATTCTCAATTAAATTATGATATTCAATCAGTAAATATCTAACTCAAAAGTGATTTTCACTACAAATAGTGTGTATGCACATTAAATACATAGCAATCCTATCTGCTTTGTAAAAATTGCAAGACTAAGATTCCTGACTTCTCTAAAAAGTTGAGAATCTCGTTGTTTAAGAATGATTTAAAATTGCTACATCACTTGGATCTCGCAGTCCATCTATGCAGCAAACAAGCTAGCGATGTCTACGACAGGCTACGCCTACGCTGATTTGTTAAAGAAGTTAAGAGGATTTTGGAAGCGCAACGTTAATCTACAAGCGTTTTCTTTGAGCGACTTTTATAGGTACTGGTCAGTATGGGAGTTTTTACGGAGACAAAAATCTGTTATTGTACTCTCACACAACTGGTATCCTACATTTAGTTTCAACTCCAGTTGATATTTACTGATAAAATTAGTAATCCTATAAATTAGCGGTCTAAAATTATTCTCAAAAATACTTCAACCAGATGAGGAGCGAATCTGCTAATGATATGCTGTTCATTTTAAACAAAATAGCGGGTTTAGCAGCAAGCTATCCTAAGTTATAAAAATAATTAGGAGTGTTTGTACTTAATGAGAATTTATCGAGGTGGAAGAGACTCTTGACTAAATGCCAAAAAAGTGCAAAACATCAAAAAAAGTAAATGCGGGAGGAATATGGAAAAACCCAAGGATCGCTAGCCGCTCTTTGGAAGTTCGGGTGAGATTAATTTTAATCTCCCAATCCCAAAGGGGAGTTCTCACCTCCATAATGCCCTGTTGATTTGGGAAATACATCAAACACCGCTATTTTTCTTAACTACATCCAACCAAGCCAGACTTTTCAGGATTACAAGGTCAGTAAGCATCAATGTCGCAGTCTTATTTTGATACAGATAATAACGGACACAAACCTTTTGAGTTACCGGGAGCAAAACCACACTACAACCCCGATCGCCCCGGACAGGTAGAGCATATTTTCCTCGATCTCAGCCTGGATATTCCCAAGCAAAGCTATCAGGGCAATTGTAGCATTCGCCTCTTGCCAATCCGTAATGGTATTGATCGTTTGACTTTGGATGCTGTCAATTTAAATATCGAGTCTGTGCAGGTGGACGAAGTGCCACAAAATTTTGACTATGACGGAGAACAGCTTTCCATTCAACTTTCTCAGCCAACCCAGATTGGTCAATGCTTGCTAATTGCGATCGCTTACTCGGTAACAAAACCACAACGCGGTATTTATTTTATTCAACCAGATAAGCACTATCCAAACAAACCTACTCAAGTTTGGACTCAAGGGGAAGACGAAGACTCTCGCTTTTGGTTCCCCTGCTTTGATTATCCAGGACAACTGTCTACTTCGGAAATTCGTGTCCGCGTTCCCAACCCTTTCGTGGCGATTTCCAACGGCGAATTGATTAACACCACCGAAGATGGTAATTACAAAATCTACCATTGGTCACAGCAACAAGTTCATCCTACCTATTTAATGACTTTGGCAATCGGTGACTTTGCCGAAATTCAGGATGAGTGGAATGGTAAACCAGTTACCTACTACGTAGAAAAGGGACGCGAGGAAGATGCTAAACGCAGCATGGAAAAAACTCCCCGCATGATCGAATTTTTGAGCCAAAAGTATGGTTATCCATATCCTTTTCCGAAATACGCCCAGGTTTGCGTCGATGACTTCATCTTTGGCGGTATGGAAAATACCTCGACAACACTGTTAACAGACAGATGTTTACTGGATGAACGCGCCGCCTTAGATAATCGCAACACCGAAGCTTTAGTCGTTCACGAACTCGCGCATCAGTGGTTTGGCGATTTAGTGGTGATTAAGCATTGGTCTCATGCTTGGATTAAAGAAGGGATGGCTTCTTACTCTGAGGTGATGTGGACAGAACAGGAATATAGTCTAGAAGAAGCAGCTTACTATCGGTTATTAGAGGCTCGTCGTTACTTAAGCGAAGATAATAGCCGTTATCGCCGTCCAATGGTAACGCACGTTTACCGCGAAGCTATTGAACTTTACGATCGCCACATCTACGAAAAAGGCTCTTGTGTTTATCACATGATTCGGGCCCAATTGGGAGATGAGTTGTTTTGGCAGGCAATTCAAACATTTGTCCAAGACAATGCTCATAAAACCGTAGAAACAATAGACTTACTTAGGGCGATTGAAAAGGCAACCGGACGTAATCTTTTATTCCTCTTTGATCAATACGTTTATCGTGGTGGTCATCCCGATTTTAAAGTAGCTTACTCTTGGGATGGGGATGCTAATTTAGCAAAAATTACAGTAACTCAAACCCAAGCTGCTGAGGGCACAAATGGCAGTAAGGATTTGTTTGATTTAAAAATACCTGTTGGTTTTGGCTATAGCCAGCAAGAAGAAATCAGGAGTAATGGAATCAGCACTTCATTCTCAGCACTCAAAACTTTCACCGTCCGCATAAATGAACGCGAACAAAGCTTCTACTTTCCCCTAGAGAATAAGCCGCAATTTATTAGCTTTGATGTTGGAAATAATTACTTAAAAACAGTAGCTTTGGAATATCCAATCGCGGAGTTGAAAGCACAGTTAGAATTTGATCCCGATCCAATTTCGCGTAGTTATGCAGCAGCAGCTTTAGCGAAAAAAGGTGGGCTAGAAGCAATCATTGCACTGTCTGCATCGCTAAAAAATGATCCATTGTGGGGTGTGCGTGTAGATGTGGCAGAACAACTAGCCCAAATCAATTTAGATCAAGCCTTTGATGGCTTAATTGCTGGGTTAAAAGATAAAAATGCTTATGTGCGACGAGCTGTAGTAGAAGCACTTACTCAATTCAAAACTGCTGAAAGCTATAAAGCTGTTAAAGGGTTAGTGCAAAAGGGTGATCCTAGTTATTACGTGGAAGCAGCAGCTTCTCGTGTTATCGGGGCAATTGCATCGGCAAACTCGGAAGAAAAACCCAAGGAAGACAAAGTATTAAAGCTGCTGAAATCTGTTTTAGAAGAAAAGGCAGGTTGGAATGAAGTCGTGCGGAGTGGTGCAGTTGCTGGTTTAGCTGAATTCAAAACTTCGGAAGCAGCTTTAAATCTACTAATCGAATACACCAAACTCGGTGTACCACAACCACTACGTTTAGCTACAATTCGCGCTTTAGGAAAGATTTCTGTAGGTCAAAGTCCAGGTAATTTAGAACGGATTTTAGAAAAATTAACAGAACTAGCCAAAGAAACCTTCTTTTTAACCCAAGTAGCCGTAGCCGCAGCATTAGGACAAATGGAAACACCCAAAGCAGTGGGAATTTTGCGATCGCTAGCTGAACGAACAGCTGATGGGCGTGTACGTCGCTCTGCTGAAGAAGAAATTTCCAAGGTGCAAAAGAACATTGGTTCAGAAAAAACCTTGCGTCAACTGCGTGAAGATTTCGACCAACTCAAACAACTAAACCAGGACTTGAGAAGCCGTTTAGAAAACTTGGAGGCCAAATCTAAATAGCATTACACGACAATTAAAAGCAGGTAATTGGTAATTGTGACAAAGCTATTAACAATTACCAAGGTTTTAGTTGATACTGTAATTTTCTTGTGGACACATAAAATATTTTATTTTCCACTTAAGTCACAGGTATAAATAAACATAGTACCAAGATCCCCGACTTATCTTAGAAGTCGGGGATCTTTATGTTGTAAGCGGTTACTGAGTTTCAATTTACATATATTAGGTACATATTTATATTTTTAGAAATTAAAGTTAAGAAAAGATAAAATCATCGAAAAGTGGGATAAGTAGTTGTAGTTTTATAAAGTATAATTAAGAAAAAGATAAAAAAATATAGGCAGTAACAGATCCTAAAATCGCCTCGAACACTATCCCTAAAGAGTAGAGTTCTAGTTGTTTTAGATAAAAGACTACCGCTATCCTGATGCAACTAACTTGTGAGTCAGGAGAAAAACAATCATTGTAAATTTTTCAGTCGAAGAGGCAAAAAAAGGCGTGGGTCAGTATCAACCTGCTCAACTAAAACTCTATAATCCAGATGCGATCGCTCGCTACTATAGTTACCGTCCTTGGCTAGCCTGGGGACGACTGCTGAGAATTATCTTCTCCTTTGCAGGATTTATACTCAGTTTGAAGTGGGACGACTGGCAAGATCGAGTTGAGCAGAACAAGGGTAAACGAGCTATCCAGTTGCGAGAGATGCTCACTCGCCTCGGCCCGACTTTTATTAAAGTTGGTCAAGCCCTCTCCACTAGACCTGACCTGATACGCAAAGATTTCTTAGAAGAACTGATAAAGTTACAAGATCAGTTACCACCTTTCGATAATGCGATCGCTTACCAGATTATTGAAACAGAACTAGGTCGTCCAATTCACGGAAGCTTTAGCGAACTGTCAGCTAACCCAGTCGCTGCTGCTAGCTTGGGTCAAGTATACCGGGGTCGTCTGGTTAGCGGTGAAGAAGTTGCCGTGAAGGTGCAACGCCCCAACTTATACCCGGTAATTACACGTGACCTATATCTGATGCGTTGGGCAGCAGGTTGGCTAGCTCCTTGGTTGCCTTTAAATCTCGGTCACGACCTAACTTTAATAGTGGACGAGTTTGGCACGAAGTTATTTGAAGAAATTGACTATATTAATGAAGGCCGCAACGCCGAGAAATTTGCTAGCAACTTCCACAATGACCCACAAGTAAAAGTTCCAGGTATTTACTGGCATTATACAAATACCCACGTTTTAACCCTGGAATGGATTAATGGCTTTAAGCTGACGGATACTCAACACATCCGTGAAATAGGTTTAGACCCAGAAGCGATTATCCAAATTGGTGTTACATCAGGATTGCAACAGCTTTTAGAATATGGCTTCTTCCATGCTGACCCTCATCCTGGCAATTTGTTTGCTGTGACCGATGGTCGTATGGCTTATATTGACTTCGGTATGATGGATCAGTTGGAAGAAAGTACCAAAGAAACACTGGTAGATGCGCTAGTGCATTTGGTGAATAAAGACTATACCGACTTAGCCGAAGACTTTGTAAAATTAGGGTTTCTGACTCCAGATACGAATATTTGCCCGATCGTACCAGCATTAGAAGCGGTGCTAGGAAACGCTATTGGTAAAAATGTCAAGGATTTTAACTTCAAAACTATTACCGATGAGTTTTCGGAACTGATGTATGAATATCCTTTCCGAGTCCCGGCAAAGTTTGCTTTGATTATTCGTTCCTTAGTTACCCAAGAAGGTATTGCCCTTAGCCTTAACCCCAATTTCAAAATTGTTGAAGTAGGTTATCCCTATATAGCGCGGCGGTTGCTGACAGGGGAATCGCCTGCATTGCGGCGACGATTATTGAATGTGTTGTTCAAAGATGGTAAATTTCAGTGGCAGCGATTAGAGAATTTGATTGCGATCGCTCGTAGCGATAATAACTTTGATGTATTGCCCACAGCCCAGATGGGGTTCCAATACTTAATGTCCGAAGAAGGCAAGTTTCTGAGGCGACAGTTGGTGCTTGCTCTTACCGAAGATGACCGCCTGCACACCGAAGATGTGCAACGCTTGTGGAACCTGGTTAAAGATGACTTAAAACCGGATCGTTTATTAAATGTAGCGATTGGGATTTTAACAGAATTATCCAGAGAAGGTGCAGCCGCTATCCTGCCAAAAGCGACATTAATTGGGTCTTTTGCTGAGAATCAGTCAACAAATAAAAAGTAAAAAATCTTTAATATAAATTAGGAGTTTTCATGTACTATTTTCCTGTGCAACCGCCTTATTTTCTTTTACTTGTTGGCTTTTTGACTGCATTAACATCTGGTTTGGCATTATCTGGCACTTTAAAAGTAATTGTGCAGAACTGGCCAAGCGAACGAGCAGAAAATACTCAGCCACGTTCCTCACTGAAACAGTTACTTGTACCATTTATCGGCATAACAGGCGGTACTTGTCTATTTATGTCTTCAGGTTTAGAAATATTTGGCTTTCCCTCATCCTTGGCTTTAGGAGTCGGTCTACCAATTAGTCTGTTTACCTGTTTGCTAGTTTGGTTGCAGCTGGGAAGTATGATGACCTTTATAGAACGCGAAGGTATGCAATCTTTAGATTTGGATTCTTTTTCTTAAAAAGTAAGAAGCTTCACAAATATCTAAATTACCGTAAATACTCACCGCCAGCAATGATGCTCTATTAAAAACGAGATCGTTATCTAGTGGTGAATAATTATTTTTTACTGAAATTTCATCATTACCAATAAGTGGGCAATAGATAAGCTATAAATTAAACAACATTTTAGTCCACTTTTGCTTAATTACTTAGTCATTTTATCTTTTAAATTACGATAGTTAAGCTTAATATTGTTAACTTTTTGATTGAAAAAACTTGTAGTAGTCTTTTGCAGACGCATTAACTGATTCTGACGCCTAAAGCTTTTAGGTCTTTGTTCTGGTGAGTTTAAATATCTATAATGCAAAAATACATCTTGATATGGAATATTAACATCTTCACCAGCGCAAAGTTGAGTAAAGTGTGGTGAACTTATACTCATATAGTGCAGATATGTCAGCCGCCGTCCTTGGTCGTAAAGGATGTTATCTACCACATCAAATTGAGAACTCCAATGGTTGCCAGTTGCCTGTTCGCAATCATGAAAAGCAAAGTTATAATAGGAAATTCCACTTCTCAACACCATGTAGTTAAATAAAGATTGGTCAGGACCTCCAAAAGCCATGACATCAGCTTCACCAGCCTGTAATTTTTCGAGTAGGTTTGCTAATGTAGCTTGAGAAAAAATATATTTTTTAGTTGCAAACCAACCGGCACAAAATATATGAGAATGCAATTTTTCTTGGTCAAAAATTTGCTGTATAAGTTCTGGTGAACCATCAAAAATATATTTCAATTCAGATTTATACTGAAAATCGTTTGTTACCCAATCATATTTATCTAATTTTTCATATATGTAGTCTATAGGCCCCATAAGGAGTGTATCTGCATCAAAATAAATAAATTTATCAAAGGGACCATCTAAACCACAAAGCTTACGATGCATTGGTAGACGATAAAGTTCTGGAAGCCCCCATTTTCGCCAAGTTTTTTGTGCCCTTGAGTGATTTTGCCAGACCTGGGTTGCAAAGTTATCCCAGTAAGCTATGGATACAGAGTCCTCAAATAGCGTCACATTATCTCTAGATGCAATCTCTACCTTTACTTTCTCTAACTGATCATTATATGGAATTATACAAATAGGAATTTCTCTACCAACATTAGCTTCTATGCTGTTGAGCAAAGCAACTAGTTGATCGTAGACAACATCATTGGCTAGGATATAAATACCATCAATCATTGGGATACTCCTAATCTTAAGTACGGGCAGAAACAAAGGGAAATAAACGGCGAGTTAGTTTGGGAATGAAGGCAAATTTACCCTCATGAAGATAGCGATAGTGTTCCCACAATTGCCAATAAGGACTACCAGTTTTCATCCGCGTACCAGCCCAGTGGAGATATTTGAGTCGTTGTCCTCGGTCATATAGGGCGTAATCTTGCTGTTTAAAATTTTGCGAACCTGCCCAACTACCAGGCCCTCCTCCAGGAATTTTAACGAGATTTCCACGTTTGGAAATTAATTTGAGAACAAGATAATTTAAAATTGGTTGATCTGTAACTCCTTCAGAAAAATCAAAATATTCGCGATGTGCTGCACACTCGCGTAAAGCTTCATCCATTTGTTGTTCGGTAATAATTCCTTTTCTCGAAGCCCAAAAACCACTGTTAAAAACATCTTGAAGTTGGGCATCGGAAAAAACTTGCTGCTCTTTCACAAATGGGGAAAAAATATTTCGCAGCTTGTCATTAGCATAATGGTAATCACAGCAGAAAAAATCGACTTCTGATAGTTTGTCTAAATTGTCGGCAATTTTTTCAAAAACGACAATATCCGTATCAATATAAATAAATTCATCTAAAGGCCCAAACCATACCACTAACTTTCGCATTTTGTTGGGTAAGGCGAGGAAATCTCGGTCAAAAATTTCTCCGATGCGTTTGGTAAAGGTATCAATAAGTTCTAAATCTGGAAAAATTTGGACGTTGTGTAAGGTAGCAAGCTGTTCCGCTACCTTATGGTAATTGTCATTAAAAGGTATAAGATAAACCGTAACTTCTGGATCATAGTAACGAATGCTATTGAGTAGAGCAATAGCATTATCGATAACGCGGTCATTGGCAACTATATATATACCCCGGCTCATAAATTATCCTTGGTTAATTAACTTAAATTTTCGCAAAGCTCTGGTAAGTAAATTTGGTACTGGAGCGTCATTATAATTCTTAGAAGGATTGTTAAATACTGGACGCTTTTCTGGTTCGTGTAAGTAACGATAATAGAGAAATAAATCTCGATAGGGAAACTGAATATTTTCTCCACCACAGACGGCTTGGTTGATATTAGGAGGAATCCCAATGTAATGAATATAAGTTAGTCGATTACCGCGATCGTAAAGAATATGTTCTCGTTCCTCGAAGTGTTTGGAGCCAGCAGAGCATCCTGTTTTTTGATTATCTGGTAGTTGGCAAGCAAAGTTATAAATAGAAAGATTAGACTTCATTACCATGTAGTTGATTAATGGTTGTTCGCCAGCGCCACCATACAAAATTTCTGACTCCCCATTTTGCAAATGTGAGATTAGCCAATCTCTTTTTTCTGAGTCAAATAGCCCTTTTTTTGCGCCATAAAAGCCTGAACAAAATATTTCAGAATCAATGCGCTTTTGCTCAAAAACTTTTAGCAATTTGGGAGAATCAATATTATATATTTTACTAACGTCTTTAAATTGGAAATCGTAGACCACAAAATCATAACTATCTAGCTTTTCAAATACTCCTGCGAGTGAATTCATCACCAAGGTGTCTGCATCTAAATAGATAAACTTCTCGAATGGCCCATCAAAAGCGCA
Source organism: Nostoc sp. (assembly GCF_036917575.1). Lineage (GTDB taxonomy): Bacteria > Cyanobacteriota > Cyanobacteriia > Cyanobacteriales > Nostocaceae > Nostoc. Next base: position 20,075 of record NZ_JBALDC010000099.1, read on the forward strand.
AAAACGACGGTGAGCGCCATAAAGACGGGATTTACTCCGATTCAATCGTTCTGGGGCTGCTGCAAGCATAAATTGATCCCAGCTGTTGATTGATTCTTGGTCATCGTAAAGAAATACATTAGGGCGTTTCGCTATTTCATCAGCAATCCGTTGTGTGCGATCGTCGAAAGGATAGATACAAACAGGAGTTTCTGGGCCTAAGATAACATCAATACTGTTGAGTAAAGCCACCAGTTGATCGAAAACATAATCATTGCCAAGGGTACAAATACCATTCATAATTTATGAGTGTTGATCGACAAAGTTTGATAACCAATTAAGCAGGTTTAATTTGTGTAAAATGATTTGACGTGCTTCTGCGATCGCATCTTTGGCAGCATACCAAGCATCAGGTGTAGCTGTCACTTCTTGGATGTAGGCAATACCTTTTTCATCTAAACTGGGCAAGCGCAAAAAACTACCCGGTGGCAATAATTTATCAGCAGCCGGGCCACCATAGTAAATTGGTAAACACCAAGCAAGTAAACTATCCCAAAGTTTCTCACTCACATACCAATTATTATCAGCATAGTTTTCAATTGCTAGATTGTAATAGTATGGTGCCATGCCATACCATTTGTTGCTTAGTTCTCCCGAACTGTTCGCCCATTCTGGTAAGTTACGCCCATACAAATCAAATTTCATGCCACTAGATTGCAAAGATTGTAAAAAATCTAAACGCTGGCGATGATTGACTGTGCGGCTAATTCCCGAAGTAATCCAACTACATGGGGCAACTTTTGGGGGCGGTGGCATTTCATTTAAATCTTGAAATGAATTTGAATGATACCAAATAGCAGGCATATAGTCAGGAATGGGAGCAAAATCATCGGGGCCAGAAACGTAGCCGCAATACTTTTGGGCTTCTTGATAATTATAATTAGTTATTTTTACAACTTCATCTAAAGGCGGTTCTCTGAGCAAATAAATAATCCGCTCTTTATTGACACCACGCAGTAAAGATTCAACATTTACTACTGAGTTTTGCTGCTGTTTGCGAAAACTATCTAACCAAGATTTTGGCGGCGATGCTTGAGGAAAATCAAATTGATATAGCAACATAAAATCTGGCTGTTGTGCCATTTTTAACATTTGCATGTTCTTCCAAACACCAAAGTAATGCGGAGTTTGTTGCCATAACCAATCTTTGTTTTTAGCCAGACCTGAATAGCTGCTAATCATCCCAACAGTTTTAATAGTCATATAATCGTATTTATTCGGTTTTTTGAGGTTGATAAGGATAAATTAACGATAGTAGATTAACAGAATAATTTTTTTTATCTTGATAAATTAAAACTGAGGAGTAGCCTAAGTTAGCTGCGGCGTTGGCACAAAGAACATCATGAATTTCGTGTGCTATGTCAGGCTTGAATGATAGCTCTCCCGTGTCAAAAATATATTGATTTTTCTTTGAAGAATTTATCATTTTTTTGGATGATGGTTTTTTTAAAGATTCTGGTATAAGTATTTTTGTTCCTGACATTAACTAAAATTAAACTTGAGTTTCAAAAACTTTTAATATATCTAATAGGTAAATAGCAGATTGATAAGATTCTGCAATTAATAGATTTTGTTTTTGGGGTTCGGATTCTAATTTATCGGCTAGTAAGCGCAGAGAGCTAATCAGAGGATAGAGACGCGTGCGAAACTCATCCGAAATCTGACTAAAATTTTGATACTGATTATTTTCATCTTGATTTTGGTTTATATCTGACGATAACTGCCAGTTAATTTTCAGGTTAACTACATCGCTGAAGAGATCGATGGCATTGAGAACTTTTAAAGCTGAGTTATATGATTGGTCAATTAATTCCTGCCGTTCTTGAGAATTGTCTACTAAATCGTCAACTAATAGTCCCAGGAAACCAATCATTGAGTTAAGCCTTGTACGCAGTTCGTGAGAAATGCGGTTAAAGCTGGGATTAGTTTTGGTGGATTCAGTCTGAACGGCAAATTGCATTGAGTAGAGGCGTGAGTAGTAACCCCCTTTTTGTAAAAGTGTTTCATGGGTTCCCACTTCTACCACCTGTCCTTGATCTAATACGGCAATTTGATCGGCTTTTTGGACTGTGGAAAGGCGGTGAGCAATTACCAAGGTTGTGCGATCGCGACTTAAGTCGTCGATTGCAGCTTGTACTAAACGTTCGGAAACGGTATCTAAAGCGCTGGTAGCTTCATCTAAAATCAAAATTTCGGGATTTTGCAGCAGGGCGCGAGCGATCGCTAATCTTTGCCTTTGTCCACCAGACAACATGACGCCGCGATCGCCAATTTGACTGTCGAATCCTTGAGGTAATTTATCAATAAATTCATAAGCATTTGCTCGTTTGGCTGCTGAAATTATTTCATCTTCAGTAGCTTCAGGTCTTCCATAAGCAATGTTATTTCGCACTGAGTCATTAAAAAGAAATGTATCTTGACTGACAATTCCCATGTGTGTTCTGAGAGATTTGATATCAAAATCACGCAGGTCTGTGCCATCGATAGAAATACTGCCAGATATCGGATCGTAAAATCTGGGTAAGAGGTCAGCCAAGGTAGACTTACCTGCGCCAGAACCACCTACCAAAGCGAGAGTTGTAGCACGGGGTAAAAATAAATTTACATCTTTGAGTACTAACTTTTCATGACTGGGGTAGCCAAAGGAAAGTGAATTAAAACGTATTCCTTCTTTTAAGTTTATGTAGATCGCATTACCGTTTTTCATAAACGGCTTGCGATCGCGACTTAAAAACTCACTCACTATTTCTACGCTAGTAGCACTATTGGCAAAGCTACTACGAAGACTATTTAACTGAGAGACCAAAGGAAGGAGTCGCAGTAATACTAATAAATATGTCAGTAGTACCGTTGAAATGAAAGAAACTTGGTTGGCGAAGAAAGTTTTACTCAAGAATACAATCATCAGTAAGGCTATAACTCCCATCACCTCACTTATCGGCCCGATCGCTTGGGAGTTTACCTGAGATTCAAAATCTGCTTTTTCGCGATCGCGGATTAATTTGGTAATCTTTTGATATTCTCTGTCTTCATTGGCAGTTGACTTTACCAAACGAATTCCATTCAAGGTTTCTAAAACACTGATGGAATAAGATGTAGACATTTCTGATAGTTGTTGACCAAATTTTTTCGCTCTACTAATTGTGTATTGATTGATTAATGTTATAAAACCCAATAAGATTGTTGCTGCGATTGTTAGCTGCCAAGAAATTGCTAATAATAAACCAACAAAAACTAAAATTGTAATTATTAAAATAATTAAATTGATAATACTCCCGATAGCGCTAGAAGTACGGGCAGTTTCCGAACCTAGGCGATTAATAATATCGCCTACTTTCGTTTTTGAATAATAGTCTATATCAATATCTAGCAATAACTTTAAGCTAGCTTCGCGAATATCCGCATTTAATCTCCGAGTGAAAACACTTGATGTTAAAATACTAAAATAACTAGATAAGTTTTTTAAGAAAATTATAAGTATAATTATTCCAGCCATTCCCAAATTTCGAGAATTTTCGGGAAGATTATCAAATGGAAACATCACAGCTTTGAGAATCGGAGGAAAACCAGTTAAATTGACTGGTTGTCCGACAATTCTCAAAATTACTGGCACAATCAAAGTCACACCGACACCATTAAATAAAGCACCAGAAAATCCTAACAGCATTGTTAGGATAATTAAACCTGGATAGGGTTTGGCGAATCTTAGGATTAGTTGACCTTTAGACATTAGTTTTTATCATCATGATTTACTTAGTATTAACATAGGTTAGAAATTAATTAAAGCATTAATTAATTGTTTTAGTTATTAAATATCAATCTTTATACATTTAATTAATTTATTAGTTATAACTGGGCAATTACTGACTCCATAGTAGATGCCATTTTCTCTACGCTATATTTTTCTAAACATCTATTTCTCGCTTGTTTACCTACTTCGTTAGCTGTTTCTAAATCTTGAAATATTAATTTAATTTGTTCTGCAATTTGTTCTGGAGAAGCTGGATCGACTAAATAACCAACTTCATTTAAAATTTCGGGAATATCTCCTACTCTTGTTGCTAAAACTGGCTTTGCCATTGCCATACCATCCATGAGTTTAATCGGAAATTGTGCCCTTGCCACAGATGTATCTCGTTGAGGAACTACTACAATATGGGCCGCAGCCACAACTTCCGGCATTTGTTCTATTGACGTTTGAGGCAGCATAATAATCCACTGTCCCCAGCGTTCAATCAACTGTTCATCATAGTTATCGTAAGGATTACCACCAACAATCACTAACCTGAGGTCGGATTCTTGTAACTGGTCAAGTGCCATTAAAACATCCTCTAGACCCTTGTGCGGTCGAGGCGCACCAGGGAACATGAGAACGCGATATTCAGCTAAACCATATTTTTGGCGACTGATTTGTGGATCGTACTTTTGAGGATCAAACAAGCAAGTATCTTTACCATTAGGTATATAAATACCACCAAAACGATTCAGCAAGAATTGAGTATCTGCTGTAATCGCATCGGCATGATTGATCAATGACTCCATCCACTTTAAGTAAAGTGGATGATCTGGATTCCTTAAAGCACCTTCTTTTTTGAGAAGTTCTCTAGCTAACTGTTTCAAATTAGGGCGATACTGCCACTCATCGCCGCCATACCAACTTAATTCCCAATCATCAATATCTAAAATAACTGGTCTATGGCTGCGGATTTTGTTAATTAAAGCTACACCATAACTTGTAGGTTTTGGTTTAACAGCACAGATAATATCTCCATCTATCTTATTTAAAATTTGCCTGACAGAACCGAACAATTGTGGATAATCGCAGCCTGGAAGACAGAATATTGCTAAATCAGATGGTGGCTCTGGATAAATATTTTTTCCAAATAAAAATCCTAATACTTCTACTTCATAATTTAATTTTTTAAAAATTTGACTTAGCAAATATGCTCTGTCAATTCCACCTTTAGAAAAGTTAGGCGTGAGGATTGAAACCTTTAATTTTTTATTTTGTTTATTCATAATAAATTAGGTGTCAGTCCATCAATATACAAATTTTTTTGAGGAATTTTTAATATTTCATGGTAAAGCGTCAGCATTTCTGAAGCAACAGTATCCATTGTACGTACTAGCTGGATACCTTGACGTAATTTAGCTAGCAAGTTGGCGTCTTTGGCTAAAATGGCGATCGCTTCAGCCCATGCTTGGACATCTTTCGCTGGAATTAACCAACCATCGATGCCGTGACGGACTAACTCAGCAATTCCTCCTAAATTTGAACCAAGTACGGGAATACCCATAGCTTGTGCTTCTAAAGCAACTATGGGCCCAGTTTCTAACCACTGCGACGGTATTGCGAGGATATCGAAACCTGCTAATGCCTCTGGTACTGCTTCGCGTGAAAGTGGTTCAGCAATGCGAATCCGACTATCACGAGCAGCGATCGCCATAACTTTTTCACGATTGGCAGCACCGTATTTTCCCGGATGAGTAGCATGAATAATTAATTCCACAGATACATCATTCGGTAGACTATGTACTGCTTCTACTAAGACTTGTACCCCTTTAGTTTCTTGCCAGCGACCCAAAAAGCCGATTTTTAATGTATTTTTTAGTTTGTTTGGTATTACTTCGCGTTTGAAAGTGTTAGCAACACCTTGCCGACAGACAGTAAGTTTTTCGGGAGGAACGTTGTTTGCAACAAAAGCATTGTATTGCCAATTACTCGTTACAACAATGCGATCAGCTAGTTTTGCTAGTTGCATTAAATTGCGTCTATGTTGAGACACTAAAGTAGGAATGCCAAGAGCTTTACCAAGTAGGCGTAGCTTAAAACTTTTAGAGGTAAGTAATTTTGTTTCTGCTGCTACCCCAACATCCAAGGGAACTCGACTTAAATTCTTGAGCATCCAAGGTGCTACTTGCTTTGGTACTCCCAAACATTGACTACAATTAACAGAGTCAATCAGCCCATCGCAAGGTTCTTTGTCCCAACGCATCATCGTACCACGCAGACATATAGGCTCAGGCATGTGCACAGTGACAACAGTCGCCATCCCTAACTGGCGGGCGAGAGCAAGATGATGTAAACCGCAGTCAAATCGCCATGAATGTTGATGGTAGACATCGGCTCGATTCTTTTCTAGCCAATTAGCAAAAGTTTTAAAGCCTCCGTGGGGTAACTGTTTGTGTACCTGTATCTTACTGGGGTTAGAAAAAACAGGATAACGATAAACACTGATGCCATTGTATTCGTAGGTATCTTCCTCTGTACCTTGTTGAGGAGCAGCAACAATACTTTCTAGTCCATGTACTTGTAAACCATGCAGGAGTGAATCTAAGTATACTTCAATACCACCTGATGAATCTGGAAAATACCAGCTAGTTGTATGGATTAGCTTCATCTATAAACCTGCAAGGAAAAAATTGGAAAGCTCATTTTTTTACCATGATTGATTGTTCTATTTTTTCATTATTAACATCTATCTTTTATAAATAACCCGAGTTAATCTATAAAATTCTGTAATACTTAGTAAGTATGTACGAATAAAAATTTTTCGATTACTGATTTTGGGTTTTGAGTAAATAAGACAATTTAGGGCAAAAATAACAGAATAAATCTAACTTAGCTTTTACATTTCCTCCCAGAGAAATTTTACTGATATGCCCAGATCGTAATTTATAGTTATTTAGCATATTTATAAGTATTATTACGCATACATAGTATCATAGTATTCATGGACTTTCTCAACCTTTTCTCACTGAGATATTTAAGATTGCTGATAGATTCCAAAGTATTTACTGGAAAGGGAGATATTAAGTAATGCAAGTAATCAGGCTTGAGGCACTCTCAGATAATTACATATTTTTGCTAATAGATCGCCAGCAACAAATTGCTGCTGTTGTCGATCCAGCAGAGGCTGAACCAGTACTAAAGCAACTTGCACAGTTAAAAGCTGAGTTGGTAGCGATTTTCAATACACACCACCACAATGACCATGTAGGCGGCAATCAGCAATTAATAAAACACTTCCCGCAACTAACAGTCTACGGTGGCGTAGAAGATCGCGGGCGAATTCCAGGACAGCAGGTGTTTTTACAACAAGGCGATCGCGTTGAGTTTGCCGGTCGCATAGCTGAAGTTATTTTTGTTCCCGGACATACCCGCGCTCATATCGCTTACTACTTTCCCCCTGAAAAATCTGGTGAGACAGGCGATTTATTTTGCGGCGATACCTTATTTTCTGGCGGTTGCGGTCGCTTGTTTGAAGGAACACCAACTCAAATGGTAGACTCTTTAACCAAATTGCGCTCTCTACCAGATGATACGCATATCTGGTGTGCCCACGAATACACTTTAGGAAATCTGCAATTTGCCCTAACTGTAGATGGCGACAATGCCGACTTACAAAAACGCTTCAATGAAGTGAAAAACGATCGTAGTCGAGGAGAAGCTACTATCCCCTCGTTGCTGGGAATGGAAAAGCGAACCAATCCCTTTTTACGTTGGGATCAGCCATCATTACAATCAACTGTTAAAGGTAGCGATGGAGTGCAAACTTTTGCGCGGATGCGGGAAATGAAAAATAAGTTTTAGGTATTGGGGATTGGGGATTGGGGATTGGGGATTGGGGATTGGGGATTGGGGATTGATTATTCTCCCCTGCTCCCCTGCTCCCCTGCTCCTCTGCTCCCTCATCCCTTATCCCTCATTCCTCCAACTTTCTAGCGCTAATAGTTGCGATCGCACCCTTCCTTTCGCTAGGATCTGTAAGCTCTAGGGTATGGGCAAAGCTACTTGGGACAAAATACTCATTTCAAGAGTTGTAAGTTCTGAAAAAACACTCGTTCTTCAGGACTTTTTACTCAGCACTGGCTCAATTCATGCTACTGCTAACAGCGCTGTTTTAGTGAGCTATGCTGCCCAAACCCACCCAAATTAATCAGATTTTACAGGAAAAACGAAAAACGATGGCGAAACGCGTGCAGTTAGTTTTAAATCAGGATATCAGCAAGCTGGGAAAATCTGGCGACTTAGTGGAAGTAGCTCCTGGCTACGCTCGTAACTATCTGATTCCCCAGAAATTGGCAACCAATGCCACTCCTGGTATTCTCAAGCAAGTAGAACGCCGTCGTGAGCAAGAGCGTCAACGGCAATTAGAACTCAGACAACAAGCTCTTGAGCAAAAAGAATCTTTGGAAAAAGTTGGTAGCTTGACAATTGCCAAGCCACTTGGTGAAAACGAAGCAATTTTCGGTACTGTCACCACCCAAGATGTTGTAGATGCAATTAAGGCAGCCACTGGTCAGGAAATCGATCGGCGTGGAATTACCATCCCCGATATTAACCACCTTGGTACTTATCAAGCCGAAATTAAGCTGCATTCGGAAGTAGCGGCGCAAGTCGATATTCAAGTAGTCGCTAGCTAACTCACCAGAGGGACGAAGGGATCAGAGAGCAATAGAAACTCGTAACTCTTAACTTTTAGCTTCTGTACAGACGCGATTAATCGCGTCTCTAGCAAAATCTCAAAACTAAAATCGTTTATGGCTGAAGAATTGAGTTTTCAAGGGCTAGGTAGCGACCGCCTCCCACCCCAAAATATTGAGGCAGAAGAAGCGATTTTGGGGGGTATTTTGCTAGATCCAGAAGCGATTAGTCGAGTTAGCGATCGCCTCCTTCCCGAAGCTTTTTACATTAGCGCTCACAAAGATATATATCAAGCAGCTGTGAGGCTCCACACCCAAGGGAAACCCACAGATTTGCTCTCAGTCACCAGTTGGCTGACTGACCATGAAATGCTATCCCGCATTGGTGGTAGAAATAAATTAGCAACTCTGGTAGACCGTACAGTGTCAGCCGTGAATATTGACGCCTTAGCAGGGTTAGTTATGGAAAAATACCTGCGGCGACAGTTAATTAAAGCTGGCAATGAAATTGTACATCTTGGTTACGAAACAGAAACCGAGTTACCACAAGTTTTAGATCAAGCAGAGCAGAAAGTTTTTAGTGTTACTCAAGAACGCCCTCAATCGGGTTTAGTTCATATTTCTGATACTCTAATTAATAATTTCCAGGATATTGAAGATAGAAATCAAGGCATCGCCTTACCTGGAATTCCCTGCGGATTTTACGATTTAGATGCCATGACCAGCGGCTTTCAACGTTCAGATTTGATTATTATTGCGGGTCGCCCATCAATGGGAAAAACTGCATTTTGCTTAAACCTTGCTCATAATATCGCTGCTTCTTACAAATTACCAGTTGCTTTTTTCAGCTTGGAAATGTCCAAAGAGCAACTGACGCAACGTTTATTAGCTAGCGAAGCGCAAATTGAAAGTAGTTATTTGCGAACTGGTCGCCTCAGTCAAACGCAGTGGGAACCTTTAAGCCGTGCTATTGGTATCCTTTCGGAGATGCCGATTTATATTGACGATACGCCAAATATTACAGTTACACAAATGCGTAGTCAGTCAAGAAGACTGCAAGCTGAAATTGGAACTGAATTAGGATTAGTTGTAATAGATTACCTGCAATTGATGGAAGGAGCAGGTGATAATCGCGTCCAAGAATTATCAAAAATTACGCGTCAACTCAAAGGTTTAGCGCGGGAATTATCTGTACCAGTTATTGCTTTATCTCAGTTGAGTCGAGGGGTAGAAGCACGCACTAACAAGCGTCCAATGTTATCTGATTTGAGAGAAAGCGGAAGTATTGAACAAGACGCCGATTTAGTAATAATGTTGTACCGCGATGAATATTACTCTCCCGATACTCCCGATCGCGGCATTGCAGAAGTAATTATAGCTAAACACCGCAATGGGCCTACAGGTACTGCGAAACTTTTGTTTAATCCACAATTTACAAAGTTTCAGAATTTAAAAATTTAGCCATTGAATTAGGGACTGGGGATGGGAGACTGGGAGAAGCCAATGCCCAATGCCCAATGACGCCAGTCGCCTCAAGTCGGGAAACCATGCACGGCAGTTCCTCCTGGGGGAACCCCCAAGACGTGACTGCCTCACCACGGCGCTGGCTCCCCAATGCTCTTGTTTTTACCTAACTCCTAGTAATTCCACTTCAAAAATTAGAGTTGCATTGGGTGGAATCACGCCACCAGCACCACGAGCGCCGTAACCTAACTCAGATGGGATAATTAACTTACGAGTACCCCCTACTTTCATGGTGCTAAGTCCTTCATCCCAACCTTTGATTACCTGTCCAGCACCAATTTTAAAGCTGAAGGGTTGACCGCGATCGCGTGAACTATCAAACTTAGTACCATCTTCTAGAGTGCCCACATAGTGAACTTCAACCGTTTGTCCAGGTTTGGGAGTCGCCCCAGTCCCCTCTTTTAACTCCACATACTTTAATCCAGAGGGAGTAGTTACGGCATTAGCATCAGACATAGTATTACTCGCAATTAAGATATTGTTTTCAGTTACAGTTGTGGACGCTGGCGGCGTTTGGGTTAACTCGGCAGCAATGGCAGTATTCTGTTTACTGCCTACTTGCCCCACAACCAACAGCACAACACACACCAGCATGAAAGCCACACTGAGGAAAATTGGTTTCAAAATCAGTTCTCCTTACTTAGGTATCCTGGCAAAAAGATTACCAACAGGACACATTTAGTTTAAATCAGAAAGGGCATTTTAACGCCAAAGCTTATTTTCTAAATCGCGTAATTGACGCTCTAAACGGTCAATTCTACCTCTCAATTCGTCCACTTCTGACTGACGAGCCACCCCCAAATCCTGCATCATATTTCGCATTTGCCGTTGCATTTGGACATCGAAGTTTCCCTGTTCCGACTTTAACTGCTGGGCAATGTCATCTATTACCGCTTTGGCTTGCTCAGGATTGAGCTTGCCATCTTTAACTAAATCATCGCTGACTTGCCGCAGTTTTTCTGCGACTATAGAGGTTGTGCCAAGACCCACCATCATTAATTGTTGCAACCAGTTGTTGTTGTCCATACTCCTTTCCTCTTACTTATTAACCAGCCGACCCTTGCTCTTGAGTGTAGGCAATCAAGCTTCTTAAAGCGTAGTTATTCTAGCCTACAGTTCTATTTTGGCAAATTGGCAAGCACAAAGATCAAAGGACGTGGTTATACAACTGTTTAAGGTTGCCCAAATTTACTTATTCCCACGATGTCAGAAGAGATTCCCTCTAAATTACAAAACTCACACTCATCTTTTATGGTGAATGTGAGTAGTTCACGGGAAGATTTTATCTAGACAGTGCTGAATATCCAGGATTGATCGTTTAAGGAGAAGTTAAATTTGTGTACGCCATTTCTCAAAAGCGATTTCGTAATCCTCTGATTTACTCTGATAAACACTCCACCAATGAAAAAATAGTCCCAACCCCCATCCTAATATTGGGAAAATAGCCCAAAAATAACTAGGACTAGTGATTAAATTTAAGAGAATGAGGAATAAATTCACTGCTAGGAAAGAAACAAAGTGTGTCCAAAAGGCTCTGCGTCGGAAAGTATTAAATGTGTGTCGCGAACGTTCCTCTTCTTTTTGAGCCAACCACTTTTGTTCAGTTGTTTCCAAAATTATAGAAGAAATACCTAACTCAGATGCCATTTCTAAAAGCTGTTCTCGTGAAAATTCACCTTCCTGTTTACGAGTGAGTGCTTTTTGCAGGATTTGTTGGACATCTTCTGAATCGTAAGTCATTTTAATTACCTTATAAATTTGTGTGTATATCTGCCTTTGATTTCACTAAATTATCGATCGGCTTCGTTCAATTCAATTAGCAAATGCATCCACATTTTGCCTTTAATACTTAGTTATATTCACAACACTATTATTTTCTCACAATTGATTTAGGGCTACTGTATTTGTCAATACCTCTATAATTGCTTTGATGAGAGCGATCGCTGTTACCGCATTAAGCCAAAGATTACTAGCAAAGAGATGCATTATGCGGTGTAAGAGGTTGGTAGACCGATTTCAGATAAAGATCCAACTACATTTTGCTGCCTCAATTGAGTAAACATTGCTAAAATCACTCTTTTGAATTTATAAAAATATTAAATTTAATGGAAGATTTAAAATATCAGCAGCAGTGTACGCTACCTAGTAGTCTGTCAAGTTTAATTTGCTCGGTTCGTAGTTTATGCTTCAGCGCTGACTACAAATAATCCGCACCCTTCAATTATTTCTTGACTGACCTGTGGTAATGCGTCAATAGAGGACTCAATCAATGGGATATGTAATTGCTACTGCCAATATGAAAGGTGGCGTTGGTAAAACCACCCTCACTGTCAACTTAGCTACTTGTTTAGCTAAAAATCATGGTAAGCGGGTGCTTGTCCTTGATTTAGATAGCCAAATTAGCGCCACACTCAGTTTGATGTCGCCTTTAAATTTTGCCAAGCTTCGTAAACAAACTAAGACATTTAGGTATCTGATAGACGAAGTTATCAATCCAAATCCACAAGCAAAACTCACAATTCAGGATATTGTTCAATCCCAGGTTTGTAATCTTCCCGGATTAGATTTATTACCGGGGGATATCGATTTATATGATGAATTTGTTGTTTCGGAAATGCTGCATCAGCAAGCAACTGCTTTAGGCGAACAGGACTTTGAAACGATTTGGAACCGCTTTGAAAGAGTCTTGATTAATAACATCTTAAAACCAGTACGTCAAGAATATGATTTTATCCTTCTTGATTGTGCCCCTGGCTATAATCTATTGACTCGTAGTGCTTTAGCCGCCAGCGATTTCTACATACTTCCTGCTAAACCAGAACCATTATCTGTAGTAGGTATTCAACTGCTAGAAAGACGGATTGCCCAATTAAAAGATAGTCACGGACATGAAACCAAGATAGATATAAAAATGTTGGGAATTGTATTTAGTATGTCCAGCGCTAACCTGCTCACTGGCAGATATTATAAACAAGTAATGCACCGCGTTGTAGAAGATTTTGGTGTTGAAAAAATTTGTAAGGTACAAATACCAGTTGATGTCAACGTTGCTAAGGCTGTTGATAGTTTTATACCAGTTGTTTTAAATGCTCCCCAATCAGCAGGTTCAAAAGCTTTCTTTCAGTTAACTCAGGAGTTGTTGCAAAAGCTATAGCTCTAGTTAATCATTGATGAATAACATGATTTCCGATTTTTCAATTAGAAATATGAATGTAAAGACGTAGGAGTGCTACGTCTTTACAAGGGTTTTAGGCAATAAATAATTTATTTCTGGAAATGTCTATGTCTATTAAGTAGGCCGCAAATCTGAACCTTTCAATTTTTACAAAGGTCTGAAGAAAGATAATTTATACTTACTTGGTGAGAAACAAGCTACATAGAATAAATCTCAAATACCCAATTGAAAATTCTCTATCAAGAAGACTCTTTGGGCATGAGGTCAATCTAAAATCTCAAATCTACAATTCAGTATTAAATAAGTTATCTTTTCTGAAAGTTCAGCAGTTATACGGAAGCTATAATTAGTGAGATTCAGCTATTGAGTGAAAAGGTCAGTAAATCTCACTAAAAAACTAATGGTTAGTAACGATTCTGCGCAGGCACAGAACAATCAGCACTTGCTAATGCGCCTACCACGGACTCTGAGTTATCTCGAAACCTGGGGCTTCGGGTTAACTGGTCATGTTGGATGGATTGGTACTGCCCCCATCATTCATGCAGCGTTAGGACCGAAAGCTATCTTAGTTTGGTTTTTTGGCACGATTATTTCCTTTTTGCTAAACTTGCAGGTACAAAGTCTAGGTAGACATTGGTCAGATGTCGCTGGAGGAACACCAAACTATACCACAAGGCTATTAAAAAACTTTCCTGCCTTAGGCCGTTACGTAGCATTAGGATACTTTTTTAGCTGGGCAGCAGCACCAGCACTGTATGCAATTATTCTCACTAACTTAATTAAATACAATTTTGAAACATTACATATTTCTTGTCCAGAAACTTGGTTAAAAGTTTTATTTACAACAATTCCTTTTATTTTAGCGTTCAGTGGTACCCGTGCTTTGGCGCTTCTGCATTTATTTTTTGTATTCCCAGCGATTTTACTACTGTTATTGTTTTGTGTTCAAGGCATATTATGGTTAGTCTTGTCATCTGCTAATTTTAATTCTCTTTTAACTAGCACGCATAGCCTGACCTTTCAAGAATGGGCAAAGTGGTTTTTTCTAGCTAGCTATTCAATTTATGCTTGTGAAACCACTTCTTCTTTTGTTGCTGATAGTCGCCACCCATATAAAACTTTAAAGTTTTTAACCGTAGCTGCTTGGTTAATTCCTCCGGTGTTTCTAGGTGGTTCTTGGGTATTAATGTGTTCCCCTCACAATCCTACACGTGATGGAGTTTTCTTCAATCTATTCACGGCTTCTAAGCCTTTTTGGGGTGAATCTGCCTCTTTTCTAGTAACACTTCTGATTACTATATCTTGCCTTCTAAGTTCTGCTACAGCAGTTTCTAACTCTCCTCGGATATTATATCAGCTTGCCTTAGACAGACAGCTTTCCCCTATATTTGCATTAGTTTCCCGTCAAGGTGTCCTTGGCCCTGCTATTTTAGTTACTTTTCTACTCAGTTTGCTTTGTCTAAATTTAGGAAATGTATCTCAACTTGTCACAGTAGCAGGCACTTGTTATCTCATGTCCATTATGGGGTTACATCTAGGATTATGGGTGTCTCGGGGCAAATCATACGTGTTATGGCCTTGGTTGTCACTTGGTTTTTTCTTGTTAGAAGCAGTAGTTCTAATAGTGGGGGGTTTAGCTTGGAACTGGAAAAATTTATTAGTGGGATTATTATTACCCATTATTTTGACGATTGGAGATTTAGTACTACGTCGGTTAACATTTGCGCCATTACACCCAAATTGGTGGACACAGCGTTACGATACTAAGCTCAATAGAAACAATCCAGATTTTGTAGTATTACAAGTGATTGTTTTAGTATCATTGATTTGTATTACTGCCACAATCAGTTGGGTTATTCGCGATTTTATAGCTCGACTTTCTAATCATCCTCAAAATTCTTTCCTAGCAATTTTATTAGTGACGCTTTCTTTTACAGGTGTTGCGATCGCTTGCTGGACAACTTTACCACAAATTATTGCTATTGATGAAGCACGCAAACAAGCAAGAAATCTATTTATTACGACTCTCGATACTGTTCCAGATACTGTTTTAGTATTAGATGAAGACGGAACAATTTCTCAGACAAATGCAGCTGCTGAAGAATTATTTCAAACAAGTGTTCAGCAGCTGCTTGGAAAAAACTTGAATCAAATTCTAATATGCTATCGCGGTAAACCGGAGCAATGGTCTACTAGAAGTGAGCAAACCTTGAAAATTAACCAAGGTTTGCGAATTGTTGAATCGACAATTTCACAGCCATTTAATTCTCTGCTACGGGAGTATATTGTTATTGTCCGTGACATCACTAAGCGGAAGCTAGCAGAGGAAGAATTAGTCCAGTATCGTTATCAACTTGAGCAGTTGGTGTTAGAACGCACTATTGAACTGATTAGAGTTAATCAACAACTTCAACAAGACATTGTTAAACGTCAAGAAGCACAAGAACAATTACTGCACAACAGTCTTCATGATGGACTAACTGGATTACCTAATCAACGATTATTTATGGAGCGGGTGCAGCAAGCAATAGAACAGGCTAAACAGCAAAATAATTATTTATTTGCCGTACTCTTTTTAGACCTAGACCGTTTTAAAGTTGTTAATGACAGCCTGGGACATCTACTAGGAAATCAACTTTTGATTGCAATTTCTCATCGGCTAAAGTCCGTTCTGCGGGGTGGAGATATAGTAGCTCGTTTTGGCGGAGATGAGTTTACAATCTTAATTGAGGAAATTGAGGATATCAACACCGCTATACAGGTTGCAGAGCGAATTAAAAAGGTGCTAGCTTTGCCATTTCAATTAAACGAGCATCGAGTATTTACTAATGTTAGTATTGGCATCGCTTTAAGTAGAGTAGATTATGAGCAAGCAGCGCAGATTCTACGCGATGCTGATGTGGCAATGTATTGTGCCAAATCACTTGGTAAGGCACGTTATGAGATTTTTGATCCAAAGATGCACGAAGGTGCAGCTTTGCTTTTAGAGTTAGAAACTGCTCTGCGAAATGCGCTGCTCAAGCAAGAAGAATTTCGCCTTGATTACCAGCCAATTGTTTCACTGACAACTGGGAAAATTATTGGATTTGAGGCACTGATACGTTGGTATCATCCAGAACGAGGACTTATTTCTCCTCAAGATTTTATTCCCCTGGCTGAGGAAACTGGAATGATTATTAGTATCGGGCAATGGGTGCTTTATGAAGCCTGTTACCAAATGCACAAATGGCATAAACAATTTCCTAACTCGGAATCTCTGACAATTAGCGTAAATTTTTCTGGTAGACAAATCACTCAACCTGATGTGTTTAAACAGGTTAAACATATTTTGCAGCAAACTGGACTAGAGCCGTGCTGTTTGAAATTGGAGATTACTGAAAGCTTGTTGTTAGATAATTTTGAATTAGCTACCACTGTGCTTTCCCAATTAACAGCGCTGAATGTCGAGATGCACATGGATGATTTTGGGACTGGCTATTCATCCTTGAGTTATTTGCATCGTCTACCAATCAAAACCATTAAGATTGACCGCTCTTTTGTCATTAGTATAGGTAGTCGAGGAGAAAATTTAGAAATTATTCGAGCGATTGTAACATTAGCCCATAATTTAAATATGTCTGTAACAGCAGAAGGCATAGAAACTGTAGATCAATTAGCACAATTGAAAGCTTTACAATGTGATTATGGGCAAGGGTATTTTTTCTTACCACCTATGGAAGGGGCAGAAGTAGAAATACTCCTTGCTGCCAACTTGTGCGGAAAAAACTTTTTAAAAAGATAAAATCTTGGAAGCAAATTCTGTTTAGAAAAACGCCTTTTCAAACTGGACAATGAATTTCAGTTGACAATCTACTCTTAGTGTAGCGCCGACTGTAGCTGGAAATTATCTACATTATCAAGCAGTCCTTCTTCTAACAACAGTTCGTTAACAAAAATATCAATTTTGTGGCGATCGATATTTTGCATGACTATAATGTGTACCCAATTTTCAAAAGTTGCTAATTGCCACTTTTTAATTAACCTTTGAGAAGGTTTTTGAAATACTACGGTATTGGAAAATTTATTGAGCATACATGGATATTCTCTGATTTTAAGTTGTTGAAAAAGATATTGGGCATTATCTATACAGGTCTTTGCTTCCTTCGCTAATCCATCATAACCTCTTGTTTTTATTGCATACCAGAGAATCAGAGGGGTATGACCGTTTCTAGAACCCAGAATTGTTGTATCTGACGAACCAATATATTCAATTACTGTTTCAACTTTTTCTACCCATTTTTTCTTAGTTAAAACTACACCACAAGGCAAAGGAGAACCAATGAATTTAGCAGAAATAGCTATACTATCTATGGGTTTTTGAAAGTTAACTTGCGGAGCACCATCTAAAAAGGGTAATATCAATCCTGAAAGAGCCGCATCACAATGAATGTAGTAATCTTTAATCTGGTTGCGCTTTAAAATTTCGATAACTTTGTCTAAGTTATCAATTGCACCTTTGACAGTAGTCCCAATATTTAAACTAACGATCGCAGGATGATTGCGATTTTCGCAAATGAGTTTTTCAAAATGTTCATAATTCATTTCTCCATTAATTTGTGAGTTAACAACATTGTGTTGAATGCGGAATAGTTTTGCGGCTTTGGGTATGGAGTAATGAGAGTCTTGTGATGAGTAAAGAATACCATTAGGGTAGATTTCTCTTGCTAAGAATATTCCATATAAATTACCTTCAGTTCCGCCAGCAGTAACATAACCCCAAAATTCATTTTCTGGGATTTTATAGAGGTTGGCAAAAAAAGATAACACTTCTTGCTCAAACTTACGAGAATGGAGACCAAAATCTGGTTCAATATATGGATCTCCAGCATTATTTAATAGAAACTTGAAAAATTTAGCGATCGCACTATAATCACAACTTAAATTATATGGATAGCCTGCATGAAACTGCGATCGCTGTTCTATTTGTAGCAAAAAATCAGCCAATTCATTAACAACTTTATTTGACATATCTCTGTTTCTCTTAAATTTTGATTCAGTTAATGGATGTTTTAAACTAAGTTACACGTATTAATCCATACCTTTATTTTTTCTTAATAATACGCTTATTTAGCCTTTCTACTGTAGATAATACAGTGAAAATACTGATAAGTATTCAGTACTAATACCCAACTATATTCTGTAAAAGTACATTATATTTATATTTTCATACTGTATGAAATAATACAATGCGTATTACATTGAATATTTTTTCAGTGACTGCAACCTGATTTAATCGCATATTTAACGTTGTGCTAGTTGCGTAATTTCTAGGACTGACTCGGCTATCCAAACGAATTCCGCTTATGCAGACTTCATCAAGCTAAAAAGGTATTTCTCTTAGAGGTTGTTTGAAAAGTGATTGGCTGTGATTTTAATTGCATAGTTACCCCCCTTAGTCCCCCCTTATAAAGGGGGGAAACAAGAAAAATCCGGTTCCCTCCCCTTTATAAGGGGAGGGTTAGGGAGGGGTAAAAAATACTTGATACATCAATCGTGACTTTTCAAACATCCTCTTAATTAAATATGTATTAGCGCTCTTTCAAGAAACACTTGTCCAAACCCTTATAAAATCAAGCTTTTAATTAATAAAATGTTTTTTTGATTCATAGCTTTTGCAGACGCTAACGCGAACGGCATAGCTTCTCTACGAGACGCACTCGCGTTCGCTTATAGCAAGGAGCGTTACCCGTAGGGCTTGGCGTAGACAGAGCCATATCTACTAATAGATACTATTCTCAACAAGCGGTTGAGAGTTTTACTATGACTATTCATTTAACTGGGACAGAAGACTTTGGTGAATTTTGCGAAGATGTGCAGTTGTTTAACGACTATGAGGGAAAAGCACAATTGTCTACTTGGTTTGGTAAATACAGTCATCGCTGGACTTCTCTTCGCCATGACATTGAGCTAGCAATCCATGAAAGTGAGTACTCCGAAACAGTAATTATTGAAGGCGAACATGATGATTTGCCTTTTCTGACATCTAAATTTTTTCTTTGTGGTGGTGTGAGAACTACTACGCCAAATGTGCCTGGAGTTAGTGACGATTACGATGAAGTAGCAGGCTACAACTACCTATTTTGCTTGCCAAATATTCGGGAATTTGAGCATTTTCCCGCAAACCAGCGCAAGCAGTGTATTAATATTTATTGGTATCCTGATTTACTTTCTAGTTTCCAGGGAAGCTTCGATCGATTACCTGCTTTACTCCAACAGTTGATAGAAAATCCAATTAAACAGCGATTCCATCAACCGTTAGGAACAACCACGCCTGCAATGCGGTTGGTACTCAAACAAATATTGCAGTGTCCGTTCCAAGAAACACTTAAACTAATGTATTTAGAAGCAAAGGTGTTGGAACTACTAACACTTCAAATTGCTCAGTGGGAGGGAAATCAGCAGGTATTAAAGCGATCGCTTTATTTCCGTCCTAATGAAATTGAACGTTTGTATCATGCTAAAGCTATTTTAAATCAAACGCTACCGCATCCACCTTCTCTAATGAATCTAGCCAAAGAAATCGGACTTAATGACTTTAAGCTCAAGCGGGGATTTCGAGAAGTATTTGGAACTACAGTCTTGGGATATGTGCAATCTCTACGGCTAGAGCAAGCACAACAGCTACTTCGAGGCACTAATCTCACAATTCCAGAAATTGCTGCTCAAGTGGGTTACGAGAGCATAAGTCATTTTGGCTATCTGTTTAAGCGACAATTTGGCATGACTCCTAGAGAGTATCGGCGACAAAAAGGATTGTAGCAACAAGGACATCCCGATTCCGCCTAAAAAATCCCGTTTCCATATAGGTGCGATCGCTCAATTTCCTCTATTCTCATAAACAGGGTTTAAATAAAAATTATTCTCAAAATAGACTTTGTTCTGTTTTGAAAAATACGATTAGGTGTGTGGAGTGATGAAACTGGTGCGATCGCTATTTATTTCCTGTTTTTTTATTGCTGTTGTCATACAACCAACTCAGGCAAAGCAAGTAACTGAAATTCAAAGTGTACAAGAACTAGACCGTTCTGCAAGAACAGTCAAAGAATGGTTTGCTCAGATACAACAGCAGAACCCGCCAGCGCAAAATCAGGAGGGTGAAGTTGTACAAGTGACTTCTGTGAAGGCAAATCCCACATCTAAGGGTGTGGAGATAATTTTACAAACATCAAAAGGAGAACAGTTACAAGTAGTTAATCAAAGTTCTGGCAATAATTTTATTGCTGACATTCCTAATGCTCAACTGCGTTTACCTAGTGGTGATGCATTCACATTCCGTTCTATTAAACCAATTGCAGGGGTTAGTGAAATAACGGTAACAAACTTTAATGCCAATTCTATCCGGGTGAGTGTAACGGGGGAGGCAGGTGTACCAATTGTCGAGTTGTTTGACAGTCCAGATGAGGGTATTATCTTCTCTGTTGCAACTGCTGCATCTCCTGTGCAACCACAGCAGCCAGAAAGTCAAACACAACCAAGTCAACCATCCACACAAAGTAATGAACCGATTGAACTTGTGGTGACGGGTGAACGAGACGAAGGCTATAACCCCTCACGAACGAGCGTGGGAACGCGCACGGATACGCCTTTGCGAGATATTCCTCAAACAATTCAAATTATACCGCAACAGGTAATTAAAGATCGTAATGTTACTCGGTTGCGAGATGTGTTGAATAACGTTAGCGGTGTTGCACAGAGCGGTGGAGACTATGGTGGAGAAGGGTTTGGTATTGGTGACTATTTAATTCGGGGCTTCCGGGGACAAACCACACTCAATGGTTTTACAGGCACAGGTTCACCAGGAGATTTTTCTAACGTTGAACAAGTTGAAGTAGTGCGCGGCCCAGCATCTGTATTATTCGGATCGGGCGATCCCGGAGGTATAATTAACGTTACCACCAAACAACCGCTATCAGAACCATTCTACGAGGTTGGCTTCAATGCTGGTAGTTATAATTACTACCGGGGAACGGTCGATCTTTCCGCTCCACTCAATCCTGATCGCAGCCTACGCTATCGTTTGAACATTGCGCTTCAGGATTCTGATAGTTTTCGAGACTTTGTAGGGACAAAGCGATTCTTTCTTGCACCTACCATCGCCTGGGATATCAGCGATGATACAAAGCTCACCCTGAACTTTGAATACCTCAATAAAGAAACAGCATTTGATGTTGGAGTCCCAGCGTTGAGTAATGGCTCGTTTGTACTGCCGATTAATCGCTATTTTGGCTATCCTAGTGCGAATGACATTAACACCACCCAAATACAGGGAGGCTATACCTTAGAACATCGGTTCAATAAAAATCTTCAACTGCGTAATTCGCTATTCATTAGCTCGCAACATATAGATTTGATAGACAGTGAATATGGCACTTTGTCTGATGACCGATTTATTACAGGTACGTATGTCAAAGATAAACCTGTATATGAAACTTATGCGATGCAAACAGGGCTGATCGCAAACTTTAATACTGGTTCAGTAGCCCATCAGGTGCTGTTTGGTTTCGATGCAAACCGTGTGACGAATTTCTTTTCTTCTCTGACTGCACCCTTGCCGCCACTGGACATTTTCAACCCGAATTATAATATCGAATTACCCACTGATACCACTCTCAGCCGTTCTATTTATGTCACTCAATCCTATAGTGCTTACCTGCAAGATCAGATTAAGTTGCTAGATAACCTGATCCTAGTGGCTGCTGGGCAATTTGATTGGGTGAACAACACAGGCAGCGATATTATAGCAGGTACTGTTAATAGAGACTACGGTGAAGCGTTTAGTCCGCGCATTGGTATCGTTTATCGACCGATCGAGCCTGTTTCAGTCTATGCCAGCTACAGCCGTTCCTTTTTGCCTAATAATGGTCGTTCTCGAACGAATTCAGCTTTTGCTCCGTCACGCGGTACTCAGTATGAAGTGGGCATTAAGGGCGATTTTCTTGATGGGAAACTGTCAACACTTTTAGCCGCTTACGACATCACAAAATCTAACGTTTTGACGACCGATCCAGTCGCTCCTAACTATTCAATTCAGGTTGGAGAACAGCGCAGTCGCGGCATTGACTTGAGTGTGACTGGTGAAATCTTACCGGGTTGGAATTTGACAGCAGGATATTCTTACATTGATGCTCGGATTACTAAAGATAATACGTATGAGGTGGGCAGTCTGCTGAGAATTACACCAACTAATTCTGTTTCTTTATGGACAACTTATCGAATTAAAAGCGGTGATTTGCAAGGTCTGGGCTTTGGGTTTGGCACATATTTTGTGGGCGAGCGCCTTGGTGATCAATTTGATCCGCCAAACTTCAAGCTACCAGCCTACACGCGATTCGATGCGGCTCTATTCTATCGACGCAATAACTGGGAGGTAGCAATTAACGCTGAGAACTTGTTTGATGTGGAATATTATACAGAGTCGCGCAATTCTGCTTCAAATTCTCCAGGTGCGCCTTTTACGATTATTGGGTCATTAACCGTGCGGTTTTAATTGAGAAAACCAATCTAGTATTTTGACATTATGCAGAGGAGCATCTACCTTGAATTCTAAAAAAGTACGCAACTTGATATTCACCATACATCGTTACTTGGGTCTAACGCTAGGATTGATTGCAATCATCATCGGCTTGACGGGTAGTTTATTGGTTTTCCACACAGAAATTGACAGCTTCGATCAATCTCATCAAAGTGGTACTATTATCCCTCAAAGAAAACAACTACCAATCGAAGTTGTCCTTAACACTGTCAAAAAAGCCTACGCCAACCAGCCAGATACAACTATTCAACGATATTACCCACCCCCAAAGCCAGATCGGTCAATAAAGGTTATTCTCAAAACAAAAAAAATTGACTGGCTACCAATCTACGTTAACCCTTACACAGGGGTAATTCTCAACCCTAACTCCACCAAGCCAAGCTCAATCCAAAAGATATTTTTTGACATTATCTATCCACTCCACTACACCCTCTTAAGTGGTGACATTGGCACGAAGTTTGTGGGCATTGTGGGATTACTGTTCACAATCTTGAGCATTACAGGCATTATCTTATGGCCTGGTTGGCACAAGTTGATTGCTGGCTTCAAAATTAAATGGAACGCTCATCCTAAACGAGTAAATTTTGATATTCACAAAGTTGCTGGTGCGATCGCAGCGACATTTTTAGTCTTTACTTTTTTCACAGGCTTTTGCTGGAACTTTTCGGAATTTGTCAACCCGATAATCTACGCTGTTACCTTCTCCAAACCTCAACCCAATTTGGTTTCTGTACCGATTTCCGGTCAGTCTCCACTTGGACTACAAGACCAGTTAAAAATTGCTCAAGCTGCTCTACCCAACGCATCACTTAGTCTAATTGGCTTTCCAAGTAAACCAGAAGAGACTTTTTGGTTTAACTTTAATCTTGGTGATGTTTCTCTTGACCAGTATAGCGGCAAGGTTTTACAAGTATCTACAAGCGCGACTGCATCATTAGGCGATCGCATTCTCAATTCCTTTAATGATTTGCATTACGGTACTTTCTGGGGATTACCATCTCGGATTTTCTACGTCTTTGTCGGACTAGCACCGTTAATTTTATTCATTACTGGTTTTGTGATGTGGAAGTATCGCTATCGAGCAAAATCTCCTACAGAATTTATTAAACGGCCTATTTTAAGATAATTACAACTAAAAAGCGCCCCCCATTCCTGGAGGGCGCTTCTTATGGAAGCTAATCTTCAGAATTAACCGTTGATAGCAGGAGCGGTTAAAGCTACAGGAGTAACATCACCAGCAGCCAAATCTAGGGGGAAGTTATGAGCGTTACGCTCGTGCATTACTTCCATACCCAAGTTAGCGCGGTTGATTACATCTGCCCAGGTGCTGATGACACGACCTTGGGAATCAATGATTGACTGGTTAAAGTTGAAACCGTTCAGGTTGAATGCCATCGTACTGATACCTAAAGCGGTGAACCAGATACCGACGACAGGCCATGCTGCGAGGAAGAAGTGCAGTGAACGGCTGTTGTTGAAGGAAGCGTATTGGAAGATTAGACGACCGAAGTAGCCGTGGGCTGCAACGATGTTGTAGGTTTCTTCTTCTTGACCAAACTTGTAACCGTAGTTTTGTGATTCGGTTTCGGTGGTTTCACGCACCAAGGAAGAAGTTACAAGTGAACCGTGCATCGCACTGAACAATGAACCACCGAATACACCAGCCACACCTAACATGTGGAAGGGGTGCATCAAAATGTTGTGTTCTGCTTGGAACACAATCATGAAGTTGAATGTTCCAGAGATACCCAAAGGCATACCATCAGAGAAAGAACCTTGACCGATTGGGTAGATCAAGAATACTGCGGTAGCGGAAGCCAGAGGTGCGCTGTAAGCTACGCAGATCCAAGGACGCATTCCTAAGCGGTAAGAAAGTTCCCACTGACGACCCAGGTAGGCAGCGCAACCGATCAAGAAGTGTAAAATTACCAACTGGTAAGGGCCGCCATTGTACAACCACTCATCTAAGGAGGCAGCTTCCCAGATTGGGTAGAAGTGCAAGCCGATGGCGTTTGAAGAAGGAACAACTGCACCAGAGATGATGTTGTTTCCGTAAATCAAAGAACCTGCAACTGGTTCGCGGATACCATCAATGTCCACAGGAGGAGCAGCGATGAAAGCAATTACGAAGCAGGTTGTAGCAGCTAGTAGGGTTGGGATCATGAGTATACCAAACCAACCAATGTATATGCGGTTGTCGGTGCTGGTGATCCACTCGCAGAAGCGATCCCATACACTAGCGCCGGAGCGCCGTTGTAAGGTTGTGGTCATGGTTTTATAAGTGCTATGCGTTGTTAAATATGGAATAAGCGATTTTATTTTCGCCTGTTAAAATTCAGTCTACATGAAATTACTTTGACGCGAACTGTGACTTAATCTTCTGTAACATAATTATTTAAAAAGCTCATCAAACTCTAAAGTTTTTCTACTATAAATAATGGTGATAAAAAGTAGTGGATTGAGGCTTTGTAAGCGATTCTGCCAACAAACTATTTATCACTTTTAATCATGCGATCGCCTAGTTACCTTCATTTACACTTCTTTACAATTAGCCTGCCAGAAAGATTTTAAATCTTGCTAATTTGTAACGAGATAATAAGTTCTCTGTTGTCTGATATTTCAGTTAAAAATCAAAGTAAATGTAGGGCAAACTGCCTTCAGGAGCTAATAACCAAACAGCGTAGAAACATAAGGGGACGAATACAAGTTTAAGAGGCCAGTTTAACTCTAACTTCAGCATTCGATTGAAGGCATAGACTATAGACATAAAGGCAGCTAAACCTAGAAGTACCCAAGTGAGTTGGGATTGGCTCATATTTAAGGCTTCCACATAGACCTTTTCAGCAAACTGGGCGTCAGCTGGATAACCCCAAAGATGCCGAATTACCAAAGAAGAGTCTTGGAGATTAGGTAAACGGAACCAAATCCAAGAGGTAAAAACCATCAGTTGAGTTAAAAACCAGGCGACAAAGATACCCAGAGGATTTTGCCAGAATTGTTCTAGATTTTTAAAGCGATCGCTCATAGAATATGTAAGTCGATGAACCACCAAAGCTAATCCGTGGAGCATACCCCAAACGATATAACCTAAAGCAGCACCGTGCCAGATACCAGCAATTAGCATCACAATAAATAAATTCCAGCAGGTACGGACTAAACCCCGACGGGAACCACCCAAAGGAAAGTAGACATAGTTACGTAGCCAATCTCCCAAAGTAATATGCCAGCGTCGCCAAAATTCTGAAATATTGGTGGTGAAATAAGGAAAGTCGAAATTTTCAGGTAGAACTAAGCCAAAAAGCATAGCACTACCACGAGCAATATCTACGTAACCGTTGAAATCTAGATATAACTGCAAGCCATAAGCGAATGTAGCTAACCATAAATCGGTACTACCCGCCCGTAGCAAATTACCAAAGCATAAATCGACGAAAATTCCCAAGTGGTCTGCAAAAATACCTTTTTTGACTGCGCCCCTAGCAATCAACCACAGCGCTTCAACTACTCTATTAGTACTGGGTAATTCTAGTGTATTAAATTGATTTGCTAAGTTGTGGTAACGCGTAATCGGCCCTGATATCAGTTTTGCGAAGAATAATTTGTATGTAGCAAATTTGAGAAAATTATCAGTAGCATGGGCACCGCGATAGACATCTATTAAATAAGCAATACATTCAAAGGTGAAAAATGAAATCCCTAAGGGTGCAATTAATTTAAAAGAGCTATCTGGTGAGTTTGTTTGGACATGAAAAACAAACTTGAATAAAGGAGTAAAATACTTAAAAGCTAATAGCAGTAAAACATTTAAAGTTATACCTATCCACAAAACCTTTAGACGGCGACGATTCCAATCAACTTGAGCAAATTGCCACTCTTCATTAGAAATTTGCGAATCAAGAGAATGTTTTCCTGGTGATGTGTTGTTACCAAGTTCCAGCCCTATACGAAAATTAACAAACGTTAATGCTAATAGTAATGGTATGTATTGAATGTGTAAGGATGCATAAAAAACCAAACTAGCAATTAGCAGCGTCCATAATCGCAATTTCTGTTGTGCTAAAGACCAATAAATTCCTAACACACTCAACAGGAACAGCCCATAGAAAATTGATATAAAGTTCATTTTTTAGTCATTAGTCATTAATCATTTGTCATTGGGAATGGGGCATTGGGCATTGGGCATTGGGCATTGGGCATTGGGAACTATTTATTAATTCTTCCCCTGCTCCCCCTGCTCCCCCTGCTCCCCCTTCTCACTCATCCCATTCCCCACTCCCTATTTCACTGGCCAAGGAATCATCGGATCCAGGGCTAGCTTTTTGGAGACTTCGTATGCACCAAAGCGGTTGAGGTGGCTAGGATCGGAAAAGAAATCATCTACTTTTATCCACTGTTGGCTCAAATCACGATAAATAAAGTTGGGATTAGTAGCCAAACGCAACATATATTGCTGAAATTGTTGCTCATATTGTTTACGCACCGGATCTAAATAATCTCCCGTCAGAGGCATATTCACAAACACTAAGGAGATTTTATGAGACTGGGTAAACTGAAGCACTTCTTGGAAAGCAGTATCTTGCTGTCCTTCTATTTGGAAGGATTTATAATCGCTGTCATAATTTCCAGTAACTTTAGAATGTTTTTGATAGTATCTTGCGGGATTAAAGCGAATAGATAAGGGTAGAAAGCCATCAAAGTCAACCGCTTGCTGGGAAATACTTTCATCTGAAGTACCGTCTGTCAACTGTTTTTGTGATGTAACTGTCTGATTATTACCAAATATGAGGAATTGTTTTTGGAATAAACTTTTAATTTGGTCACGGTTTTGATAGCTAGCAGAAACAGATCCTAGAGCCTGATTTAACGATTGATTTATAGCTTCATAAGTACTAATTTCCTGTTTTTCTTCGTTTGTTTTTTGTTCTCCCGAATTTACCGTATTTTTTGGTAAATCATTGCTACTTGCCGTTGTTGGTGTTTTTTCAAATGCTTGTTTATAACCAGCTGATGCAGCAAGCGATTTAAAGGTAATATCCTCGCGCCCACCGTTGAAAGCACGCGCACCATCTGCCCAGATAATTATTTTGGGTAGTTCTGATGGTTCTAAAACGTGACGAATCACAAAGTCTACAACTTGTGCCGTAGCACCGTTAATTCCAAAGTTAAACACATCAAGATTTGGATAGCCTTGAGTTGCTAAAGCTTTAGAAAGTGCTGCGGGATCTACTCCTCTGAGGGCACGGGAAGAGCCAATAATCAATATATCTGGCGGACTACCAGTTTTAGCTAAACGCTGTTTATACAGTGCTAGTTGCTCGTCTAACTGCCTGACATTAAAACTTGGCATCTGCGATCGCGCTGCTAAAAGAATAGCTGTTGCAGTTGCTTTTTCCTTCAGTGGTGCGGCTGGCAAATTATTTTTTGGAGTTTCATCACTTTGAGTAAATTCCGAAGCATTAAATACAGAACTCTGATTTGGAGGAGATTTTATCTTGGAAGTGCTACTAAAAGATGTCGCTTTCTCATTCTGATTTTTTCCAGATGTCAAAGATGCCTTTTGCTCGGAAGATGAAGATGCGAGGGTGGCACTAGCGACTTTTGGCGAACTGGGCGTATTACGTGCAATAATTCGACCCAATACCCAATCAGTTTGGAGGGTAAGTAATAATCCCAGCGCTCCCCAAACCAGAGCAGTTTTAATTCCTTGAACATCATGGTTACGTTCTGCTGACTCGTTGCTTTCGGTAAATAGCTGGCTTTTCAACAGGAATTTTCTCGCAGTTGAGTTCGCCGTTGCTATCCAATCTCGCGCTACTTCTGTGACAAAATTTTGAACTTTTTCTGTCGTTAAATCTGGGCGCAAAATTGGCTCACTAGTCTCAGATGTTACTAAATCGTTAATGTATATAGAAGTAGCAGCAAATTCTGGGGTTGCTTCCGGTACTAAACGTGGGCGATGTTCAAGATCGACGCCATAATTCCAAAAAGGTTCTTTATTCCCAGCACGGCGACCGTAGATACGTATTCCCATAATACCGGAAATTTTTAACTGGCGGATAAACTGCGTAATTTTATTTACTACTTGTTGCCGCTGTGGACAAACAGGTGCATCACACATAATGTGCAATAAACCATTTTTGTTTAGTAGAAGTACGCGAATTCCACCTGTCAATAATCGCCAATCCAAATCAGGATTGAGTAAGCGCTCTAGTAAAAAAACGATCGCTTGTTCATCGCCAGTATTTGCCAAATCAAGTGGTGATATGGCAAAAGCGGGATGGTTTGCTGCGGGTAAACTCAGCCAATCAATCCAAGTGGGTTCCTTGTCACCTGCTTTTTGTCCGTATACGGTGGCGGCAAAAATGGCTTGAGGAGCGATCGCTTCTAGCTGCGGTAAAATCGCCTCTAAGCACACTACCTTGTCTGGAATCGGGGCAGTTCCTAAAGGATCGAAAGCTGGGATACAAAATATATGTAGCGTTGATTCTTTTAGAGAAACTTGGACACCAACTTTTAACCCTGATAATACTTCAGCTAATAATCGAGCGATCGCTTGCACATCTCCCCAACGCGCCCACTCTTTAAGCATCACCTCTGGTGGAGTCAAATCCACCCGCAGCAGCCAATCAGGGGCAGTTTCGCCGCTTACTTGAGAAACAATTACAGCATCTTGGTAGCCGGAAAGCTTGAGATAACGCAACTTTTGTGCTATAGGTTCAGCAAGCAAAGATGCATCAGGGCTATAGCTTGACTGGCAAAATATCCACAGGCGATTTTCTTCTGGCTGAGAATTTTTTGACTTAGATAGCTTAATCTTTGCCTGTACTGATACGCCTAACGTACTGAGAGTTTCGCTTAAATATCGAGCGATCGCCTCTGGATTACCTTGGCGTGCCAAACTTTCGTTAGAGACAATTAGCGCCCCACCTGATTGTTTTGATTTTTCCGAGTCTGCTAGTAGCGCTTGCTGCACCTGATCGAGATGCTTATCTATTTGATTTAACTGAACCCGATGGCACCATGAGGGGCGCTGTTCCCCTTTTCTGCGACCATAGACAAATACTTGATATATTGAGGTTTGTTCGCTGTTTGTGAGAATATCTAAGTTTGTTTGCTGTAGTGCTTGCAGCAAATCAGACAAAGTACGCCAACGCTGCGGACATTCTGTACCTTCACAAAGAATATGAAGGTCATTTCCCCGCAACCGGACTTTCACTCCGAAAGTGTTGATCCCTGTTGCTTGGCTTACCCATTGCACTAAGGATTGATGGCGATCTGGTACTACTGTTTTCATGCTCAGTTAACTTTACAGTCAGCGATAGTTGGGGAATAGTGCCTGCACTTGTAAACTAGAACCATAGGTGTATCACACTCTGACGTTTTTTTTTAACAATTTTGTTACCTTCGTAGCTCACAAAATCGGCCAAGATAGTCTTGTATAGGTTGTAAGTCTGACTAATGTTGAGTTTTGCGTTTATTTTACTAATAGGGAGTCAAAAATCAGAAGTTAGGAGTTAGGAGAGACGAGATTAATCGCGTCTGTACAAGAACTATGAGTCAGAATAATTCTATATGACTGGCTGATAACTTGTCTTTGAAAACCGGACTTGTTTTCCAATGTGTTAACGTCCCTGATGGGTAAAACAAACAACAAGCTGATCTCATTTAAGCTCCATCCTCAATTGTTGGAGTTATATTAACTCCTAATTCCTGTAGAGGCGCTGATTAATCGCGTCTCTAGTCATAAATTCCCATAACCAAAAATTAGCAATGCCCCCTACCAACCAACAGTCTTCACCTAAACCCGCATCCAATCTGGATTTGTTTCCCATTTCTCAATCGTTTCTTTTACAAATAGGTACAGCGTCTATATTACTGCTGCTGCTTACTGGAAAAACTACACTCAGAGCACTAGAAGCCATAGGGGAAGCGAGTGAAGAATTGTTTCGAGGCGATCGCCTACCCAACCTAGACTTCCCGGATGAACACGAAATCAATCAAGATGAGAAGATATACACCAAATAATTATTTGCTCAGGAACAACCCGGTAAGCATTAAGTGCAAAACCTAGAACCGTAAACAGTAATTAGCTTTACAAGAATAGAGAATATGGGTTCCCTTTTATACTCTTCGTCTCAAACTGCGGATATATACCCGGTGTCGGAATTATTTTTGCGTCATCGTCTCCAGGTAGTGGAAGAATTGTGGGAGTCAGTTCTCCGGCAAGAATGCGGTCAAAATATGGTAGAGTTGTTGCGTGAGTTGCGCGATTTGTGTTCGCCAGAAGGACAAGCAACACATGACCAAGCATCCTCAGCCGTCAAATTAATTGAACAACTTAATATCAACGAAGCAATTCGCGCAGCTCGTGCTTTCGCTCTGTATTTTCAGTTGATTAACATCATTGAGCAGGAATACGAACAACGGCAGCAATTGAGTCGTTATGAGGCAGAAACAGAAGCTACAGAGCCAGAAACATCAGCCAATGTTAACTATTCGTCTAATCAAAGAGAAGATGATGCACCTGTTAGCAAGGGAATAGCAGCAACCTTCCTCAGAAAGAGTTATCTCGAAAAGGGGCAAGTCAAACCAAAAGGTACTTTTGCTGCCTTGTTTCCCTATTTATTCAAACTGAATGTCCCACCCCAGCAAATTCAACGTTTAATTGCACATCTGGATGTGCGCTTAGTTTTTACAGCGCACCCGACGGAAATTGTTCGTCATACTATCCGAGATAAGCAGCGACAAGTAGTACAACTTTTGCAAAAACTGGATGCCTTGGAAAACCATTCCGGGACTACATCAGGAGCATATTCTTGGGAAGCAGTAGATGTGCGAGAACAATTGCTTGAAGAAATTCGCCTGTGGTGGCGTACAGACGAACTTCACCAGTTCAAACCCACAGTGCTAGATGAAGTAGATTATGCCCTGCACTACTTTCAAGAAGTTCTATTTGATGGCATTCCCCAACTGTATAAACGTTTTAAACACACTCTATCCAATACCTTTCCTTGGCTAGAACCACCGAGTAAAAACTTTTGCTCTTTTGGCTCCTGGGTAGGCTCAGACAGAGATGGGAACCCATCAGTTACACCCGAAATCACCTGGAAAACGGCTTGCTATCAGCGCAAAATGGTCATTGGGAGATATATTCAGTCAGTGAAAAATCTGATTGAATTGTTGAGTGTGTCAATGCACTGGAGTGATGTTTTACCAGACTTACTGGAATCTCTAGAATTGGAGCAGTCCCAGTTAAGCGAAGTATATGACGCACTGGCGCTGCGTTATCGACAAGAACCCTATCGCCTAAAACTGGCTTACGTGCTGAAACGGTTGGAAAATACTCGCGATCGCAATCTAGCTTTGTACAATCGGGAAACGCCAACAAATCAAGACAGTCCTCAGTATCGTTCAGGAGCCGATTTTTTAGCAGAACTGCGAATGATTCAGCGCAACTTGACAGAAACAGGTTTAAGTTGTCGAGAATTAGAAAATCTGATCTGTCAGGTAGAAATTTTTGGCTTTAACTTGACACAGTTAGATATCCGCCAAGAATCATCTCGTCACGCCGACGCGCTCAATGAGATCCTGGAATACCTGCAAATATTGCCCCAACCTTACAACGAACTATCTGAGGAGCAAAGAGTTGCTTGGCTCACAGGCGAACTGCAAACCCGCAGACCATTAATTCCGGCAGAATTGCCATTTTCCGAAAAAACCAACGATGTAATTGAAACCTTTCGCATCGTGCGATCGCTGCAACAAGAATTTGGTCTTAACATCTGCCAAACTTACATTATCAGTATGTGCCGCGAGGTGAGCGACGTGCTAGAAGTATTGCTTTTAGCCAAAGAAGCCAGACTTTTTGACCCCGCCCTTGCCGTCGGAACTATTCAAGTTATTCCCCTATTTGAAACAGTAGAAGATTTACAACGCTCTAGAAGCGTCATGCGGAAACTGTTTGAACTGCCGTTATATCGCGCTTTGTTAGCCGGTGGTTACGAACAGACAAAAGTAGAAGGTACAGATGAAAATTCACCCTCCCCCGATCCTCTGCTTTCCTGCTCCCCTGCCTCCTCCATTACCCCTAATTTACAAGAAGTAATGCTGGGGTATTCTGACAGCAACAAAGACTCTGGTTTTTTAAGTAGTAACTGGGAAATTCATAAAGCTCAAAAATCACTGCAAGAAATAGCGGAAAACTACGATTTGAATTTGCGGATTTTCCACGGACGCGGTGGTTCTGTAGGACGAGGTGGGGGCCCGGCTTACGAAGCGATTTTGGCTCAACCAGGTCATAGTATCAATGGGCGAATCAAGATTACCGAACAAGGAGAAGTTTTAGCTTCCAAATATTCCTTGTTGGACTTGGCTTTGTATCACATGGAAACCATCACCACGGCTGTGATTCAAGCTAGTCTGTTGCGAACAGGGTTTGATGATATTGAACCCTGGAATGAAATAATGGAAGAATTAGCAGCGCGATCGCGTCAACATTATCGTGCTTTAATCTACGAACAGCCTGATTTTGTTGATTTCTTCCATCAAGTAACTCCCATTGAAGAAATTAGTCAACTGCAAATTAGTTCCCGTCCCGCACGCCGCCCATCTGGTAAAAAAGACTTAAGTAGTCTGCGAGCTATTCCTTGGGTATTTAGCTGGACACAAACTCGCTTTTTGCTTCCTTCGTGGTACGGTGTTGGCACAGCATTACAAGAATTCTTGAACGAGGAACCAGAAGAACACTTGAAATTACTGCGCTACTTTTACGTTAAGTGGCCATTCTTCAAGATGGTGATTTCTAAAGCGGAGATGACCTTAGCAAAAGTAGATATGCAAATGGCGCATCACTACGTCCAAGAACTCTCAAAACCAGAAGATCAACTTCGTTTTGCTAAAGTTTTTGACCAAATTGCCAGCGAGTTCTATCTGACAAGGGATTTGGTGTTAAAAATCACCGATCACAATCGACTGTTAGATGGCGATCCTATATTGCAACGGTCTGTGCAGTTACGCAATGGCACAATTGTCCCCTTGGGATTTATCCAAGTTTCACTACTCAAGCGCCTACGGCAGTCTCAAAATACTACTGCTACTTCTGGAGTAATTCATTCTCGTTACAGCAAAGGCGAGTTACTTCGAGGAGCATTGTTAACTATTAATGGTATTGCTGCTGGGATGAGAAATACAGGTTGATGGGGGATGAGGGAGAAGAAGAGTGGAGTTTGAAGATTTGTCGGCGAATATCAAATGATTCGTCGGCGAGTATCAAACACTCATTCACGAGTATTAAAAATTCGTCGGCGAGTATGAAAGACTCGTTTACGAGTATCAAAGACTTATCCCCAATGCCCTTAATGCGACTCAAAGTAGAACCACCACAAACTGACACCGGCAATTTCAAAAATAGATTAATCTTGACTTAAAGTACACTGTTGTCGATCGAGATAACAAGTTGCTTGCCTCCCTCGTAATTTCTTTCCCTTCTGCAAAATTTGAACATTACCAGACAAAATAATCTGCCGTCCTGTTGGCACAAATCGAATTTCATCAGCACTCGCTTGAATTTGAGCTTCTGAATAAACAAAAGTAGCGTTACCAGTCGCTTTTAATTCTTGGGTATCCTTATTGTATTCTTGAACATCTGACTGGAGGGTGAATTTTCCTGTTTCAATTAATTGGGCAATAGTCTGTGCATTTGCCCGTGTATCAACTGTTGAGTTTACCAGTGATGC
Source organism: Nostoc sp. (assembly GCF_036917575.1). Classification (GTDB taxonomy): domain Bacteria; phylum Cyanobacteriota; class Cyanobacteriia; order Cyanobacteriales; family Nostocaceae; genus Nostoc. The sequence goes on from NZ_JBALDC010000099.1 coordinate 54,546, forward strand.
AATCCATTGAGGCAGCTGTCTTGATGTGATAGTAGGAATGCCCAAAATAACAGTGATTGCAAGTGAGACACAAGCAATTAAAGGGAGGTGACGATTCCATCGTCTAAATGAAATGTTTATTGGATTTGCTTTTTGTAAAGCAGATTGATGCGCTTGCAATAGCTTGGTTTCGAGTTGAACTTGAAAAATTCGGTCTGGCTCAATCTCTGTTGCAAGGTCACTTAAATAAGAAAGCAATTCAATATCTAACTCAGACAAATCGGTAGGTTTATCAGATTTAAAATTCATTATCTTCACTCACAAGTTGTGGCTAAATATTTACGGAGGTCTTTTAAAGCACGGCAACCCAGCATTTTGACAGCAGCTTCACTTTTTCCCATGACTTGTGCTGTTTCGGCTACACTCAGTCCTGCGAATATTTTGAGGGCAATGGCTTCTGCTCGCTCAGGGCTAAGTCGTCTCAGGGCTTGAGCAACCTGTTCTAAAGAAAATTGCTGATTGACGAATTCTTCTGGTGTAATTGACCTGTCTGCAACTTGATAAGCCTTCTCCAACGGTAATGTTAAACGCTTACCACGAAAATAATCTGCTGATTTTCGACGGGCAATTGCTATCAGCCAAGCAGCGAATTTACCTTGTCCTCGAAAACTAGAGATTCCTTCTTGGGCTACTAGGAATGTTTGGGTAGTTAAATCTTGAGCATCATGCACGTTACCCACTTTCGCTAACTGATAGCTATAAACGGCTTTGAGATTGCGTCGGTATAGTTCTGCAAAAGCTTCTGAACTGTGCCGCGCTAACTGAGCTAACTCTTCATCTGACCTCATTTTCAGTTCCAAGAAGTATTGCTTGTCAGCCCGACACGATGACAGAAAATCCATTTATGTTTTCCTTGCATCAAATTTAAGGTTCTATTGCGTTAGTCGCACACAGCGATCATTTAGTAACAGGCAAGTTGAAAAAAATTTTGTTGATAGCCCTGCTTTATATTTCATGTGAAATTAATATGAGACAATTTTAAAGAAAAATATAATTAATTTTGGAAATTCGTTGGAGTCTTAAAAACTCATGGGCGAGTATCAAAGACTTATCCCCACTCTCCATTCCAATGACTAAAAACAAAATTTTAATTTGCACTTTTTTAGCCCTAGCATCAGGTTTTTTTGGTGCTTACACCAGTGGGCAAATCACCATAATGCTCCATAGCCAAAAGTGCCAAAACCAACCTTGGGGTTTAAAGGAGATGTGCAACGCTTGGATCACACCAGGAGCAATATGGCAAGGTAGCACAACAGGACTTTGGACAGGCACTATCTTAGGGGCTTTTGTTGGTGGTTTGGTGACGCGACAAGCTCGTGACTAGTCTCATCTGATACCAAATTCAATTAATGATTGCCATACATCCTTGGGTAAAGACGCGATGAATCGCGTCTCTACAAATTTTCAAATGGATTGGCAGCTTTGGTGTCAGCAAGACTGGTAAAATCTACCCATAGCGAAGAAGAGACAAATCACCATGCCTACCGAAACTAACCCAGGGAATCAAACTACTACAGGAGCTGATGCCATTGATGAAGCGATCGCACAGGGAATTGATTTTGATGGTTCTCCCATTCCGCCTGCCAAGCTAGAACTTTATGGTAAAGTTATGGCGCTAGAAAGCAATAGACAGCGCAGTGGTGTATCTAATACGATGCGATCGCGCATTGTGCGAATTGGCGCAAAACACATTCCGCAACCAGAACTCGACCAATTACTCGTAGATGCTGGTTTTGCACCGTTGAAAGAGAAAGAAATTGCTTTTTTCTATAGTGGCAAATAAAGTTAGGAGTTACAGCAGAATTCAGAATTCAGAATTCAGGAGGCAGAAGGCAGAAGGAACCCACGCTTAAAAACGTGGGATTGAAATCAATTTTTTACCTTACACATCCCAAATTGCCATCTGTATTTTGGCTTCTTGAGTCTTTTCTTGAGCGCGTCGAAAAGTGTATCTTCAGCAAGATTTTGTCAACTTTGCCTTGTGTTTGAATTGGCAGATGGCTATATGTACTTGAGTAATAGCTGAAAGACTTGGAGAACACATGTCAAGAACTACGTCAAATTCAGAAATGCAATATCGAGTTATCGGTAGCACAGGAGAGAAAGTTTCCGCCATCGGATTGGGTGGTTGGCACATTGCCTTAAAGCACGTTGATGAGCAACTAGGTATCCGCATTGTGAGAACAGCCATCGATCGCGGCATCACCTTTATGGATAACTGTTGGGATTACAACGGTGGAGTCAGCGAGATTCGTATGGGAAAAGCGCTGCGCGATGGCTATCGGGATAAAGTGTTTCTGATGACGAAAATCGATGGTCGCTCTAAGAAAGAAGCTGCAAAACAGTTAGACGAATCACTCAAACGCTTGCAAGTTGATTGCATCGATCTTGTTCAGCATCATGAAGTGATTCGATATGAAGACCCCCATCGAATTTTTGACCCAGAAGGGGCAAATGCTGCCTTGATTGAGGCGCGAGAAGCTGGAAAACTCCGATACATCGGTTTCACTGGGCATAAAGATCCCCATATTCATTTACATACGCTGGAAGTTGCGGCTGCTCACGGGTTTAAATTTGATACAGTGCAGATGCCACTGAATGTAATGGATGCCCACTACCGGAGCTTTGCAAAGCTGGTTGTACCGGAACTTGTGAAACAAAATATCGGCATTTTGGGGATGAAAAGCTTGGGAAACGGTATTCTTTTACAGTCAAAGACTGTAACGCCAATTGAGTGTTTACACTATGCTTTGAATCTACCAACATCGGTTGTGATTACCGGAATTGACAGCATGGAGATTCTAGAGCAAGCTTTTGAAGCAGTGCGGACGTTCCAGCCAATGAACGACGAGCAAGTGCGATCGCTCTTAGCAAAAACAGCAGAAGCGGCATCACACGGCGAGTTTGAGCCGTTCAAAACCTCATCAATCTTTGATGGCACTGCCCAAAATCCAGATTGGCTGGGAGAGGAACCAGAGCGCATCCAGCAGTTGATGTCAGCGTAGATGCTTTCTTAGTGTTGTCTATGCAGGAAGTTCATAAAGTGATACAACACTAGAATATCTTCCAGTTTAGTAATTGCGTAGGCGTAGCCCGTCGTAGACATCGCCACGCTATCTAATGCAACCCTCTGCAATGGCATTGTTTCGGCTGACTATACGATTGTTTTGACTAACAATGCCATTGTTTTGGCTGATTATACGATTGTTTCGTCTAACAATGCCATTGTTTCGGCTGATTATACGATTGTTGTGACTGACAATGGCATTGTTTCGACCTGCAAAAATATAACTTACGCTTTTTTTAACCTTGTTCTATCTAAAAATCTTACTTTACTGTTAGATTTTGTGTTGTAATGGGCACATTAAGGAGATACACTATACCAGTATAATTATATGCCCACCCAAGATAAAACCCGTCGTTTACCTTCTCAATCAATTAGTCAAGACATAAACTCATTTCACGGCTTGCAAACCATCAGCACATACAATACAACCCGTACTGATGCCTCTGTCACAAACTTGCAGCAAGCTTATCAAGCTATGTTGGCGCAGCAACAATCCGAAACTGAAAAACTAACTTTATATCGTGCTGCGGCGGATGCTGCACGATTAGCAGAATGGGAATTTCATAATGCTGTATTAGCGATGAAAGAAGTAATTCGCGGACAATATGGTTCAGATAGCGATCAAGCTCAAGCCGTTGGATTGAAGAAAAAATCAGAACGCAAGCGTCCCAATCGTAAAAAGTCAGTTGCGATGGCGTAACCGCCCGCTGGAAGCGATCGCAAGTTAATTAAGTGAAGGGCGATCGCTAACTTTTCTCTCAGTGGGTTAGCGTAGCTCACCGTGGGTATCGCCCATGTCGAGAAATTGTAATTTGTTTAAACCAACCTTTGATTAGTAAGAAATAATTTTTACTCAAAATTCAATCTATCAAACTAGTGAACTAATTTCATAACTATTGATGCAAGAACTTCTATCTAGGGAGTGATATAGTCAACAAGCTAAATGAAGTAAAAATAGTATGCTAAATCACATGAGATTGTATTGTATGAAATTCAATTATGTTGCAAAACAACTTTCCACAGTAAAACGCTTGATGGCTACAACATTGCTTTGTATGTTAGCGATCGCTTTCGTTTGGCAAGGTGCATTTTTCTCCAACACCTCAGCAATGGCTGCTCCTGCTGGAACCTTGATTGCATACGATGATGCAGATCGCGCTCAAGACAAAGCTGGTAGAGACGCTGGACGAACCAAAAATTTCATTGATGATACGGCAGATAAAGTTAAGGACGCTGCCAAGAGCAATGCCAGTAAAGTTGACCAAGCAACAGACAATGATAGCCCTATTGGACGTAAAGCCAAGAAAGATGCCGCTACAATTCAGAGAAGAGCAAGTGAAGATGCATCTCGGACTAAAGAAGCAGTAGACAACACAAAGAATGTTGTTGAACGTACTGTAGAAAACATTAAGGATGCTTTCGGTCAATAGAGATATAGATATATAAATCCTATTGGATTCGTAAAAATCGAAAGCTTTTAATTTCCGACTTCTTTAAGAAGTCGGAAATATTGTCATTTGCGAGTAATTTTGGAAAGTCTTGGGTTAAGTCAATATTATTACAGCAATTTACAGATAGTTAAACCATTATGGTAGGGTAGCACAGCTAGCTCTGCATCTCTACAGAAGATTGTAGTTAAAACCTCCTTTCTAGTTGAGGACTCTTAACCAAATATAAAAAAAATTTCCTAAATAAATAAAGTTAGATCAAGTAATCGAGTAGCTTTAGATACATATTTTTCACAGTTATCGTAACTAGCGATCGCTGATAAAATTAGCTGCTGTCACCGAAGCAGAGTCAAAACTATAATTTACCAGCAATTATGCTAGATATATAGTTATAAATAAAATATTTGATTTTCTTTTGTACTAACTTCCGATGGCAAAATTGAGTAATCTGCTTAGGAAACTTCCGCAAATTGCTTTTGAAAAACTTGTTTTTATATACGCATTGCTGACTATATTTAAGTAGCATTACTCACTAAAAAAATATGTTATAACTTTAACTGATTGCGACTTTATTTGACGAATTGTTAATGGTTAACAGATTTTTCCCGATTATCAATTAAGAAGTTATACTTTCCACTACAACTTAGTAACAATGTAAAAGTTTGATTCCGTGTACAACCCGACCGTGGGAAAATCAAAATACCGAGACTCGAAGTTAGAGAGGAAAACCTTATAATATGCATCTGAGCGAAATCACCCATCCTAATCAGTTGCACGGTTTATCTGTTCGCCAACTGCAACAGATTGCCCGTCAGATTCGAGATAAGCATCTTCAAACAGTAGCAGTTAATGGTGGACACTTAGGGCCAGGGTTGGGTGTTGTCGAATTAACACTAGGACTTTACCAAACACTGGACTTAGATCGGGATAAAGTGATTTGGGATGTAGGACACCAAGCTTATCCCCACAAACTGCTTACAGGACGTTACGATCGCTTCCACACCCTTAGACAAAAGGATGGAATTGCAGGTTATCTCAAGCGGGGTGAAAACAAATTTGACCACTTTGGGGCTGGACACGCTTCTACAAGTATTTCAGCAGCGTTGGGCATGGCTTTAGCGCGAGACTTGAAAGGAGAAAAATTTAAAGCCGTTGCTGTGATTGGCGATGGGGCACTGACTGGCGGCATGGCTTTAGAAGCTATCAACCACGCCGGACACATGCCGAAAACCAATCTGTTGGTTGTTCTCAACGACAACGATATGTCCATATCTCGCAACGTCGGCGCAATCCCCCGCTATCTCAACAAAATGCGCCTCAGCCAACCGGTGCAATTTATTAAAGATAATCTTGAAGAACAGTTGAAGCAAATTCCTTTCGTTGGTGAATCCCTCTCACCCGAACTCGGACGCATCAAAGAAGGTATGAAGCGTTTGGCTGTTCCAAAGGTAGGTGCAGTTTTTGAAGAACTCGGCTTTACCTACATTGGGCCAGTGGATGGACATAATCTCGAAGAACTAATTGCCACCTTCCAACAAGCACATCAGATACCAGGCCCAGTTTTAGTTCATGTGGCAACAGTTAAAGGCAAAGGTTATGAAATAGCCGAACTAGATCAAGTTGGCTACCACGCCCAAAGCCCTTTCAATGTCGCAACTGGTAAATCCATTCCTTCTAATAAACCCAAACCCCCAGCTTATGCCAAGGTCTTTTCTCACACTTTGGTGAAACTTGCCGAACAAAACCCAAAAATCATCGGCATTACTGCGGCTATGGCAACGGGAACAGGTTTAGATAAACTTCAAGCAAAACTGCCCAATCAATATGTTGATGTTGGCATTGCGGAACAACACGCAATTACCCTAGCAGCAGGACTTGCAAGCGAAGGGATGCGCCCGGTTGCAGCTATTTATTCCACCTTCTTGCAACGCGCCTACGACCAGATAATTCATGATGTCTGCATCCAAAACCTGCCAGTATTCTTCTGCTTGGATCGGGCGGGAATCGTCGGATCTGATGGCCCCACCCACCAAGGTATGTATGACATTGCCTATCTGCGTTGCATTCCCAACATAGTAATCATGGCCCCCAAAGACGAGGCAGAACTGCAAAGCATGGTAGTAACTGGCGTTAATCATACCAGTGGGCCGATCGCAATGCGCTACCCTCGTGGCAATGGCTACGGCGTTCCTTTGATGGAGGAAGGTTGGGAACCTTTAGAAATCGGCAAAGGCGAGATTTTGCGTACAGGCGATGATGTGTTAATCGTCGCTTATGGCACAATGGTTTATCCAGGAATGCAAGCTGCGGAAATTCTCAGTGAACATGGCATTGAAGCAACTGTAATTAATGCCCGTTTCGTTAAACCTTTGGATACCGAGTTAATTTTGCCTTTGGCGAAGAAAATCGGCCGTGTTGTCACCTTAGAAGAAGGTTGTATCATGGGTGGTTTTGGTTCTGCGATCGCGGAAGCTTTACTAGACGCAGATATTCTCGTTCCTGTCAAGCGATTCGGTGTACCAGATGTGTTAGTAGATCATGCTGAACCCAATGAATCTAAGACAGAATTAGGTTTAACTAGCCATCAAATAGCAGAGAGAGTATTGCAAGCTTACTTTAAGCAGCAAGTATCTGCTGTTGTTTAGTTAATTATTTGTAGTAATAAATCGCCCACACTTATGACTCAGGTGTGGGCGATCGTTTATGAAAATGGCAAGTTTAATATTAATAATATTATGTTGGGTTAAACCTTAGTCAATTACCCAAAATGATCGAGTATTAAATAATTAGTGCAGTTTATTTTTATTTTTCCATTATCTGTATACTTAATCTAGTTAATAACTAGATTAAGTATACCATCAATTCAATAGCAGGATCAATTTAGTAGCAAGCGATCGCTTTCTAGTTTTCATGGGTTAAACAAGTAAAGTTTAACCCCACATTTTCTCGTACTTTTTTCAAACAAATTGATTGAGAGTGAAGAGCAACATAATAATTAATACTAAATATTAATTATTGAGTTCACAAAAATCATGTAATAGATATTGCATGATATGTCAAATTCTGTCTGCACATTTTAAATCCAAAAAAGCACAGTAAAACTTATGGCTATTCAAGGAACATACAATAACGATAATTTAGTCGGCACTTCTGGAAATGACACTATTGAAGGCTTAAACGGTAATGATACCCTTTCTGGGCTAGGTGGAAATGATCAATTATCAGGTGGTGCTGGAAGTGATAGCTTGTATGGCGGTGCAGGTAACGATCAATTTGTTTTAGAGAACTTTGATGGTTATGGTGGTAGTAAAGACCAAG
>NZ_JBALDC010000100.1:0-52485 GCF_036917575.1 Nostoc sp.
ATTGCTAAATGAAGGAGGTCTTGTTATTAAATGGGAGCGTAAGATTAAAAACAAAGGTAATGCTGTTTATTAAATTTAGCTGCGTAGCAGCTTACCAAAAAATAAATCATCTGATTTTTATTTGTAGGTTGGGTTAAGTAACAGCGAAGCCCAACTTTATATATTACCGATAAGGGGAAAAGGGGAAAAGGTAAGGGGTAAAGGGAAAAAATTAAAAACTTTTCCCTACGAGTATAAAGCCCCTCTTTTTAAAGATGGAGAGCAAAAAAGAAGATTTTTGAGACACGCAGTACGATAAAAATCAGCGTCCATACTTGAAACCCCTGCTTTGAAGTATGGGGTTCCTTTTCCCCTTTTCCCTTTGCCCATTCCCCCTCTTCTTCATAATGCTTCAACCTGACATAGCTTTCGTTAAGCAATGACAGTAATATTTATATTACTCAGCATTGTCTGATTCAATAACTGGGCTATTTGAACTTGTGCAGCTTTACCAATCCCATCTGCGTCAAATAAAAGATTACCTGTAGTTTGATCGTAGATAAAGCGATCGCTTGCTGTTGTCGCACTAATTCTAAGTCACTACAAACTGGAATTGAGTGTATTATTATAAGATTGAACCAGTCCAAATATGCCTTGGAAACAAAGATAGCACATTTCCAAGACTAAAAAAGTTGTCAAGCGATTGGAGTAATTGGATCGTTGAGTTACTCTTGAATCTCAAACCTTTACTCAAATGTTAGCTGTGGTTAGATTTTCAAGTCAGTATCAGATCATCCTTGAACCAATCTCCCCTTTCCACATCCGGTGAAAGGCGATCGCAATATGGTTGTAGCAATAATAGTTACTATATTTCTGACTTTGGTTTCTATCTCACGATCCAAAGGTTGAAGAAGTGTCTGCACCTCGCCCAAAAAAGCCGTATTTTTACCCTCCTCGATTCTGCCAACACCCGGTCTTATCCAGACTATAAAGATATCACGTTAACCTGACGGCGGATTGTACACGAATGCAACTTCCGTCAAACGCTTTATTAGCTCGGACAAACTTCAGTGCCAATTCTGCCACTTGTAGGCATTCCGATATCTCTAGTACTGTTCCCAAAGTGTCTACTGACCAGTTAAGCATTTAAAGAAATGAAAAATCATTATAATGCTCCTCTCCAACGCAAAGAGGATCTGGAGAGAGGTTAGTTGAACTCACGTCAGTTTTTCAGCTTTGGGAATTTAGAATTTTGCCCAGTTTACACAGTTAGTTGTACTAGTCTTCTTTTTCACCAAAAGCCGTCTGTAAAACCACTGCAATACCACCGTCTTGGTGATATTTGTCTGCCCAGGCACGAATAACTTCATCCAATTCTTCCATAGCTTGCTCTATTTTTTCTGGGAGGATATCAAGTTCTTCCAGCAAGCGCATGGCGTTTCGTCGCCGTTCTGCCCAATTTTTCATCATGCGGAAATACCGAGCAGTATCTTCCACGGTGATGTGTGTACGTTCTTCATCATCTGTTGGGGTATAAGAAAGACGGGTAAGCGCGTAGAAGGGCATTCCCCAAGGAGAATCAATCCGCGTTACGGTTCCTGAGTAAAGCAGACGGCGCTTGATATGCTCACCCAAAGCTTCACTCAAAGGCATTTGGTGTTCGGGTGGTAAGTCTTCTTGCGATCGCTTGTGTAAAAATTCGATCAAATCCAGAAACTCAAAGGAGCTAACTAACTGAGCATCAGGTAAGTTACTAGGCAGTTTCTGCTCAATTTGTCTTTTTTCTTCACTTGTCAGACTAGTGCCAGGAACGCGCGATCGCCCCGGTTGCCAAGGATATTTTTCTAGCCAGACATAAGGCAATTGAATCAGATAGCGAGGTTCTTGGGAACCCAGCATTTTTAACAGTTTGCCTTCTGTTAGCGCCTGCCTGACTTCTTCTACAATAATTTTTACCCGTTTCGGCTCCAGGTGGTGCAAATGTCCTGTCATCCGCAGGTTTTGTCCCTGCTCTAGATAGGTCATGTAAATTGCACACTTTGCTGCTGTTGCGGCTGCATCTAAAAATGCCCCATGCCTGTGCCCACTCGTCCGCATGGCACTAAAAGCCAGATAAAGCATGATCTGATCCATCGCACTGGGATCAAGACGTTTGATCAGATCTATGTCGTTACTCATATTACAGACAATTGAATAGCACGTTTACAGAATTTTTAATCAAGTGAAAATAGGTAGTATACACCTGGCTGAAGGCTGTCTTTACTTCAAACTATATTAGTATGCGATAACGATGATATCGGTGGTAGCACAAACTACCATTTTCGCATATTTCCTGGTACAAAAGCAGAGTCGGTAGTTGTGACTATAACTGTCTAAAGCATTTAACCAGAAAATTAAAGACACTACCAAATTCAGCTTAACGGCGGTTTATGTCCCAACAGTCAACTATGCTGCAATTAATCTACAAAGCCTTTCAGTTATCTGGTTTTTTCATCTTTCAAGAGCAACAAGAGTAAAAACTAGTTTGCGCCGTTAATCTGGGATATGTGTTACTAGAAAAAGATGCTTTTTTTCAGCTTTGGCGAATTATTTGTAGTACACAATTGACTATAAATAATTGGGAATAGTCTCAAAACAAATCATTTACCAGGTGTAGCCACATTTAGAGGTTGAGCTATACAGCTTATTGTGAACTATCATTCCGTTCACAACCTCCTATGATGTCTCGGCACTATCAGCCGTTGGCTTGAGAAAAAATAGTAGACATCAAGTAGAGCAAATAATTCCAATTTCAAAACACCTGTTATTTTTCAAATATTGTTCATTATCATATCACTATTTTTTGTTCTTGAAATAAAATTTCGCATTTTAAATTTTCTAAATGATGACTATTTAAATACTTTGATTTCGCTTTTATCAAAGTTTGATGATGTTTTTATATCTACTCTTAAATTCAAGTTTTGTTTAGTTTGAGAAATTGATGATTGGACACTAAAAGTTGCGATTAATTACGGCAGAATCGCGTATCTATAAGGTTTTATCGCTCGTGCTAATAACCGAAAGATTAGTTAATAACCATACATAGAATAAAACATCTTAGGTTCAATCTAATGATTATTTAGAGATATTTTGGCAATAAATTTATATTTATTTCATGAGAAAATTTTAATTTTTCATGATTTAACTAATTTATTGGCTACTTTCAAGTATGTTTTTACCTCACTATTTTATATATTTGATAAACTTAAATTACGTAGATGGTTTGTTGCTATATAAAGGATAATTATCTGCAACAAGCTACGATATCAGCTTTTTTTCTAGGTGTCTTGGCGATACCTACGGTGGGCTACGCCTACGCAGATTAAGTTGACTAGTATAAAACGACAGAAATAAACATACCATCTTACGAAGCACAATTAGTAAGTGGGTGTGAATAATTAAATATTTGTAGTGACTTAGCGCCGTCTGAGGTCTTTTCCATAAGCGACAAATAAAACCGAAGTATAAGGGCTTTAGCCCTCACTATAAGAAAATTTAAGAAATTTACACTGCTTAACATAAGTTAGTTTATTCTTGCCTACTTATTTAGCTTCCCACACGGAAAAAAGAAGCAGTCCAGCTGCTTAATATCAACAAAGGGATTGTATTCTCAATAAGTTCCAAAATAGTTGCATTAAGAACTGCTTATTGATACAGATTTTGCGTGGGTGCAGTCTACCGTAGACATCGCTTTGAGTCTAGGAAACTACCAAATCTAACGAAAAATGCTGATTTTGTGGTTGGTTCTTAACATTGGTTGCGATCAAAAGTAATTAATTTAGATCCGCTTCTATAAAAAACGGGGCACTCTAAACATTTGTGCGACTTCTTCATCTCTTAGTTCCAAAATGTGCTGCAATGGTCTTAACTCCTTGTGAATCTTCTCTTTAAGCAAGTACTCGTGCTCAATTGCTGGAGTCAGTACTAACTCAAGTTGCTTACATATACGTGTTTTCCCTATCTGTATCAGGTCAAATTCCTAGAAATATATTACAAGTTAATTTCTTGTGAATACTATTTGCTGATCTATTAAGTGTGAGCTGCACTTATACAGCATTCTCAAATCATTCATAAAAACATAAATCCCCGACTTCTCTAGTAAGTCGGGGATCTTGTTTGTCACAGATGATTTAGAGAAGTTACAAGTAAGCGCATTAGCGTCAAGATTGATGCTGAGAGTGATGGGAGGTAAAGTAGCTCTCATCACCCTGAAGCTGATTGAACTCGCCATTTAATTCGTGGGACTAGAGGGTTTAACCTGATTTCGCATTGTTTCAAAGCTGAAAGCAGCAGCGCCAAAGGTTACAAATAACACTCCCAGAATTTGCACAATATCCAAATTCTCCTGAATAATTAACCCAGCAAAAATTACGGTTAAAACTGGGATGCTACCACCGATGAGCGCCGATCGTGAGGCTCCTAGTTTACTAATACCAACATTATTGAGCAAATAACCTGCAAGAGTCAGCACACCCAAAATAAACGCGCTCAAAACCAGCTCCAGTATTTTAGAGGGGTCAACTATTACCAAGTTCCAACTGCTTGGCAAAGGTAGCATCAAACAAATAAAGCTTAACAACAACATGGTAGTGAAGTTAATTAAAGTAAAAGTTACGGGATGCAGTTTGCTAGCACAGACTCGCGTCAGAATTATGTAGGCAGCAAAAGCCACACCTGAAAGAATAGCGGTGCTGCTTCCCATTGAAGTATTACCGATACCGATGCTGGGAGAACCCCATAAAACTAACAATTCACCGCAGCAAATCGCGGCGATCGCAGCGATGCGGAATAGAGTCGGGCGATCGCGAAACAGAAACCATGAAAATAGACCACTAACCATTGGATATATAAAGAACAGTGCGATCGCCATTCCAGTTGTGACTTGAGCGATCGCAATATAAATTAGTACCTGAGATAAAAACAAAAAGCACCCACTCACAATTGACAACACCAAAATCTGCTTGGTAGCTGCATTGGCAGGTGTGGCATTTCCTCGGACTGAAGCAGACAAATTTTCCAAGTCTTGCCACAGTCTTGGATGCAATATAGGAGATAAAAGTACCATCAGTGGTACGACTACCATAAACCGTAACGTCAAAATTAACAGAGTATTGCCCAAAGTCGGCGGTAGCAATTGCTCTACGTCTAATACTCCAAAAATCTGGGAACCTTCGTGGAAAATCACCTTGATGGCTACGTTATAAAGTGATGATATCACTGCCGATAAGACAATCAACAATAAACCGATTTGGAGTGTCGATGAGCTAGAAGAATTAGGCGATCGCAATTCCAGGGGTTTTGCTTTTGCTTGTGGTTCTAGTAGCGCAGTGGTTGATGAGGATTTAGCTTTGGTTTGCGATACGTTCTTGCGGCGGACAGCAATTGGTTCATTAGGATCTTTTGGAGAAGGTCGGATCATTCTCGGTTGTAGCAAAGATCCGAGCAAACCCTCTGATTTCGTTTCGTTTTCCGGCGATTCTTGATTTAAGACAGAAATTGGTTCGGTAGCATCATCCTTTGGTGGCGGAACTACAGCCGCAGTAGGTTTTGATGGCGTTTCCCTTGACGACAAATCCTTGCTGGGGACAGAAGTTGGATTCTTGACGCTTTCTTTAGTAATTGGCGGCTTTGATATTGTTTCCCTTGGCGACAAATCCTTGCTAGGGACAGAAATTGGATTCGCGACGCTTTCTTTAATAATCGGCGGCTCTGATGTTGTTTCCCTTGGCGACAAATCCTTGTTGGGCACAGAAATTGGATTCGCGACGCTTTCTTTAATAATCGGCGGCTCTGATGTCGTTTGCCTTGGTGAAAATTTATTAGAGGTCGGGGAAATTGGCTCAAGGGAATTTCTTACTACTTCCTCAAACTCTGGTAGGGATGTTTCAACAGAACTGTTTTTTTGTGGCTCCGTAAACTGCAAAACAGTAGGTTTACCTGCTGTTGCTGGTTTGCGTGAAGTTTCTTCTATAGTTTTTTCTAGTTCTCCATGCAGGCGATCGACAAACTCCGTCAAAATTGTTTCCCCTTGCTGCTGCTGGCTATACATCCGTGACAGCTGTTGGGAAAGATTACTTTGATAGTTCTTTAGCTCTTGTTGTAAAGAATTAAAGGTAATAGTAACGGTGTCATCCAGACTGTCAAACATGTGTTCGACTTTTTCATTAATTTCACCTACTACATTGCTGCTCACTTCAGCAGATTTCAGTGCAGCTTGTTCGTAAGATTTGCCCTCTATACCTTGATTTGCTAAAGTTGCTAGAGAGGATTGCAGTTGTGAAGATATATGCTTTGCCAGAACTTCTGCCAGTTGCCGAATTAACACTTGCTGCTCAGTAATTTGGCGCACTTGTTGTAAATGCTCTTTTTCCTCTACCAAGCTTTGAATCTCATCAGATAACCGATTTTTTTCTGACTGAAGCCGCTTTACGTCTTCCTGCAAAGCTCTGAGGACATTCTGCTGAAGATTTTCTAAGTCTTCAACTACAGCCCAAAGAGCATTTTCTGCTGCTCTAGATAGCTCCCCTCTGATTCTTGGGTTTGGGTTTTCTGGTTGCTTCTCGAATCGCCCCATTAGCTTCTAACCTCTAACACTTTGACGATAAAGCTGCTTTCGGTACACTTTATTGGCGGTCATCCTAATTTCCTGTATCTTGTCAGATAAATTAAAAATTTTAACAGTACTTCCGCATTTCAACGTAATTCTGTCATAGTAGACACAAGTTAGCAAAGCATTTAAGTTTGCCACACAGCTTACTACACCGTGTTATCTTCAGCATTGATAAGTATTTAACCATTAGATTTGGAATTTTGGTGAGGTAGCATCGGTCTTGGTGAGTCCACTTGCCGTCTTGGCGCTATTGCGTCGTTAGCGCAGCGTTAGCGAGCTTGCGTTCGCGCAGCGTCTCGTAGAGAGCCTCACCCGAAGGGCGATTCCCATTGTTAGCAACGCCAGAGTGTCTGGGAGATTGCCTAACCGAAGGGATTTTGGCTTGATCGCTACATCTAGAAGTTTCTTAGATAGAGACTTTTTGATTTTTGGTCAGTTTAATTTTCATAAATTATTTGCCAATGAAATTTTTACTTTTAAAGAAATCTCACTCCAAATAAATATTTATTATTTTGCTGCCAATAATAATTGTCAAAGATTTACAGATGCGTGTGCGTAGGCGACTCGTCGTTAGATATCCCCACCAAATTGTCTGACTTGCGAAACTAACTATAAATTTGTGTGGAATGTAACTTGTATGACAGTTTATCTCTCTAAATGGAGATTAAAGTATCTTCTGTGGAAATTCAAAGTTACGCTATCCCCTGCACAACATTCTAATGAATGAACAGCAATTCTGCAAAAGCACGCTTTTTTCGGCGTTGTTGCAGTCTGGGTTTTGCTTTGAATAAATTATAGTAGAAGAAAAGTTTGGAAAATATTAATAATTCTTAGAACAATAAAATCTGAGTGATGCTGAAAATAGCAGCGCTAAGGGCAGCACTCACAGGGATTGTAATTAGCCATGCGGCAGCAATGCCTTTTAGTGTTTGAAACTTAATCGACTTGAAATTTTGCACTAGTCCAATACCAACTACACCACCGACAAGAGCGTGGGAGGTGGAGACTGGTAAACCTAGCCGGGAAGCGATGAGGATGGTGGTAGCAGTTGCTAGTTCGGCACAAAATCCACTACTGGGTTGCAAGGCAATGATATTTTCGCCAATGGTAGCGATGACTTTTTTTCCCCAGACAGCTAAACCACCAACAATACCAGCACCACCAAGGATTAAAATCCAAAGGGGGATAGTTATACCATCGGTAGGTACGCTACCAGTGCGATTGATGTAAACGATCGCAGCTAAAGGAGCAATCGCATTTCCCACATCATTAGAACCATGAGCAAAAGCGACAAAGCAAGCACTTAGTAGTTGAAATCGGGCGAATAAGCGCTCAACGGGACTGGGGACTGGGGAACTCGGGGCCCCCTCTGGGGATAAGGGGCAATGGGGACTGGGGACTGGGGACTGGGGAGTGAAAAATACTTCTTTCGTTTGTTCTAACTGTCGCCAACTAATTATTGTGAGTCCAACTGCTGCTACTGCACCAGTTAAGAGTGGGATGTCATGAGAAGGGATTGTAAAACCAACTTGCTCAATTACAAAATTGGTTAGCGGTTCTGTTAGTGATGGTAAGACAATTACGCCGAAGACACCTAGCAGCGCAGTACTCAACCAGGGAATCCACTCTTGTAACTGTACTACTTGATTTGGTTGATCTAAAATCCAGTGCTTAATTTGACTGTAGAGTAAAGCAGCGATCGCACCACTAATTAACGGCGTTAAAATCCAGCCAATGGTAATTAAGCCAATTGATGACCAATCAATTGCATTTACTCCCAAAGCTACCCAACTAAATCCAGCGATCGCACCTACAACCGCATGAGAAGATGACACTGGTAAACCGCGTGATGTGGCAATTTGTAACCATATACCACACGATATTAGTACCGTTACCATTCCAACAACGAATATTTGGGGTGTAGCTGCAAATAACGCGGGATTAGCAATTTTCGTTGCTAGAGTTTCCGTTACCTCATGTCCAAACAACACAGCACCCGTAAACTCTAAAACCCCAGCAATTATTAGCGCTTGTTTGAGGGTGACAGCTTTGGAACCTACAGAGGTTCCCATCGCGTTAGCGACATCGTTTGCTCCGAGATTCCAGGCGACGTAAAAAGCTAGTAGAGCTACGAAAAGTAGGGTAATAAGCATTTTGTTGGGGGACAAGGGGAAAGTGAGAGAGATGAGGATGAAACTTGAGCTTTTAAGCGTGAACTTTGAACCTCTGAGCTTCGTTGTTGAATCTCAGAACTTTAAACTTCTAGTTTTAACATCCCATCTCCCTAATCTTCCTTTTAAGGATAAATTAAGATTTTATAAGTATCCGGTGTGGGTGCGATCGCCACTTCTACAGCTGCTGATAAATCTTTTAATGGATAGCGATCGCTAATCAATGCTTGTACGTCAATTCGCTGATTAAATACAATATCGGCTGATAGATTCTGAAGCCGATAAGATGAGCTATAACTGCCGATCAAGTCAATTTCCCGACGGTAGAGGATGTTCGGGTTAATGGGAATTTCCACCTCATCAGGAAATTCCGCGAAAAATAAGATTTTACCACCTTTGCGGGTACTATCAAGTGCTTGAAAGAAAGCTTTCTCACTCGGAACAGCTAGCAGTGTAACATCAACACCTAGTCCACCAGTTAAGGCAGAGATTTTGGCAGATAAATCGGGATCGCGAGCATCAAAAGCCGCTTCTGCACCAACACTCAAGGCTTTATCAATTCTAGAAGGTAGTAAATCGGTAGCGATCGCTTTTGCTCCGAAATACTTCACCAACATAATAAACATTAACCCAATTGGCCCAGCACCAGTAACTAACACAGTTTGTCCGGGAGCAATTTGGGCTTTTTTCACTGCCTTCAAGCAGCAGTTAGTTGGTTCTACAAAACTGGCTTCTTCAAAACTGATGTTATCCGGGATGGGAATCAACCCACCATTTTCCACAATATGTCCAGGAACCTTGACATAATCAGCAAAACCACCGCCACTGGCGTTAAAGCCTGCGGTAGTGGAGATGTTTTTGTAAACTTCGCACATGGAGAAATTATCATTTAGGCAGTAGGCGCAATGCATACAAGGGATGTGGTGCATCACTGCTACACGTTGTCCAACTTGCCAACCTTTGACATTATTGCCTAGTGCTGCGATCGTGCCGGCAGTTTCATGTCCAAAAATGCGCGGCGGTTCATATAGCGGATAACGGATTTTTTTTATATCTGACTGACACAACCCCACAACCTGTACCTGTACCAGAACTTCATCTGGTTCCAGACTTGGAACTGGGATATCTTCGTAAGACAGTTGATTAACGCCTCTAAATACCTGTGCTTTCACGTTGGTTTTTCCCCGCTCAACGATACTAGATGTAACATTAGCAGTCAACGTTAAGCTATCAAAAAAGAGAAACGGTTTTGAAGCACTAACAATAATTATTTGCAATAATCTCTAGAACATTGTGAGCTTTTCTCAAATATATTGAATATTTTTATCAATAAATTTTTGCAAGAGGCTTGATACACTAGTAAGCATGACTGGAAAAATCAAATGGAATCAGATATAGCAACTTTTGATTATTAGTTACAAAAATTATTAATTAGCAAATTAAGAGTTTATTCTATTTACAGGAAAATCAGGATGTCTAAACTGCCGGATGTTCTTTGGTTAAATACAAGCCCTAGTTTGCAATACTTTGCTCAACCACTACTTCGTTATCTGTCCGATCTAGTAATAATCCAAGAGTGGAAATATCGCCAAAGCCAAGATGAAGTAAGTTCCCTAGATGCTGCTGTTGTTCTGCTTCATGACTACCTGAAATCTTGCAATCGACCTGTTCACTTAATTGGTCATAGTACAGGAGGATTACTAGGGCTACTCTATAGCCGTCGCTATCCAGAAACAGTCAAATCTTTGACACTATTAGCCGTGGGTGTTGATGCGGCGGTTGATTGGCAAGCTCATTATTATATGCACCGTCAGTTTTTAAGTCGCCAAAAGCTTTTGACTGATATGGTTTATAACTTGTTTGGTTATCAGGATAAACGCACTCTCAAGAGTTTGACACATCTGCTGGAGCAAGACTTAGATTGTTCGCTCTCTCCTCATTCTCTGTTTGAGAGGGTGAGTATAAAGGCAAACAAAGTTGCAGTACCTTTGATGGTTTGCGGTAGCTTAAACGATATTATTGTGGAACCAGAGGCACTGCAAGGATGGCGATCGCCTCTGGTCTTGTTTAGAAGGAGGGCATTTCTTTCACTTTTCCCACTATCAGCTTGTAGCAGAACAGCTACTCGACTTCTGGAAGTTTATCCGGGTATCAGATTCGCTGTATTCCTGTTTGCGACTTTAGGCATAAATATAATGATAATACATCTCAAGAATGATTTGTTGAGCAAAACAAATGTGAGAGGTTAATAGTATCCTAAATTATTTGAGGCAAGTCTAGAAATGGTTGTAGCTTTAGATGATACCAAGCGTAAGGCGATCGCTACAGAGCTAGCAGATTTGAAAGCTATACAAGAGTTGCTAATTTCTAACGAACGAAAAGTACTACCTGCTGTAAGCAACGATCAAGAAATTAGCAAACGCCTAAACGACTTTCTCAAAGATGACCAAGAAAACCTGACAGTGATTGAGGGAGTTATTTCAAAATTTGGTGGTGGTGCAGCCCAGCCTAGAGACACTATCGGGCAGTACATTGAGCAAGTAAACCGGATAATAGATGGCGATGAGCTGACACTGTACCAAAAAGCTTCTATTCACGAAAGGATTAAGCACCAAGCCGTAATGACTGGTTTAATTATCCATAAAGCTGCTCAGGTAGTAGGTGATGACGTGAAAGAAGCTATTGGGCCGCTCAATCAAGTGAACTTTCAAAATCGCGCTCATCAAGAACAGTTGAAAGGTGTGTTAGAAGTTTTGGGTACAAGAGAACTTACAGGTCAAGACCCAGATCAAGGAGTTTGGGCGCGGACTCAAGATGCTGTTGCAGCTTTGAGGGGTGTGTTTGAGGGTTTGACAAAGTAAATCTAACTCAACACTGCCTTGACTTCTAGTAGCGTAAGTACTAATTGTTAAATAATCCTAATAATCTCTTTTGATTTCAGGAATCCGATCGCGATCGCACTCAGTTTGAGATAAAAACTGAAATGCGATCGCTTTTTTTTAGGAAAATATATCGGAATTCCAGTGAGGTTAAAGGATGGTTAATCAAACATACACGGCTGATGTCTTAGTTGTCGGTGGTGGAACCGGAGGGACTGCGGCTGCTATCCAAGCGGCGCGACGGGGAGCCAAAACCATTTTGGTGAGTGAATTTCCTTGGTTAGGAGGAATGCTAACTTCGGCTGGAGTGTCTGCACCCGATGGCAACGAATTAGAAGCCTTTCAAACGGGGTTATGGGGTGCATTTTTGCAGGAATTGCAACAACGACAGCCCGGAGGATTAGATAACAGCTGGGTAAGCTTTTTTAGTTACGATCCTCGGATTGGGGCAGAGATTTTTGCTGATTGGGTGCAGGAATTGCCGAATCTGCACTGGATTTCTGGACAAGTGCCAATGGAGGTTTACCGCCAAGGTGATTCGATTACTGGTGTCTGCTTTGCTGATTTTGCTGTCACAGCCAAGGTTATTCTCGACGCTACAGAGTTAGGAGATTTATTACCTTTAGCTGATATACCTTACCACTGGGGCTGGGAACTGCAATCAAAGTGGGGAGAACCCAGCGCCCCAGTGACTTTTAACTCTTTAACCCAGAAATATCCTGTGCAAGCGCCCACTTATATAGTGATTATGCAAGACTTTGGTGAATCAATTGCACCAGAGATTCTGGCTGCGCCTAACTATAAGCCATCTCAGTTTACAGGTGCTTGGGATGGCTATGGAGCAGAAACATTTTTAAATTATGGACGTTTGCCTGGTGGCCTGTTTATGATGAATTGGCCAATCTGTGGCAATGACTACGGCGAAGGAGTAGGGCGATTGATAGAGTCAGATGTATCCAGAGGCGAATTCATCCAAGAATCTCGCTGGCACAGCCAAAATTTTGCTCATTTTATCCAAAAACAGCTTGGTAGTCACTATGGTTTAGCAAAAAAAGTATTTCCTCACACCCATACAGCTTTTGCACTGCATCCCTATTACCGAGAAAGCCGCCGCTTGGTGGGGCTAACTACTGTCCGAGAACAGGATATTTTACCAATCGCCAAAGGTAGAGTTGCATCTATATTTAAGGATGCAATCGCAGTTGGTAACTACGCCAATGACCATCATTATCCTGGCGTTCAATTTCCACTACAACCAAAATCCATCCGTTGGGGAGGACGTTGGACGGGGACTCCTTTTACAATTCCTTACAGTTGTCTAATTCCAGCTACAACAGATGGTTTTTTGGTCTGTGAAAAGAATATTTCTGTCTCTCACATTGCCAATGGCGCTACCAGATTACAACCTGTGGTTATGGGAATTGGTCAAGCAGCAGGGATGGCAGCAGCAATATGCGTTGAGTTAAACTGCCAGCCGAGAGATTTACCTGTTAGGACGCTGCAAACGGCTTTATTAGAAGATAATCGCTCAAAAGTGCTCATTATTCCTTTGTTTAATCTTACTCCCAATCATTCGGATTGGCAGCACTGGCAACTGTATTACTTAGATAACCCACAAGCCTATCCAGTTAGTGGCGATTGTCCTGAATCTGCTTTTGATAAAGGATTAATTCAGGAAAGTAACTGTTTTAAAGGGATTTTTTACCGCAGGGAACAGCAGGAATACAAATTCACTGTCACAGCCCCAGCCGCATATCAAGGGCAGAGTTGGCAGCTTGTAACTTTGCGATCGCATATCGACAAGCAATTACGCGCTTATCCCCACGAACAATTAGTTACATTGTGGGGTCGTCACAATCACTCTGGTAATTGGTTATTAGTCGAACATTTAAACAGAGGATAAAAAGAGTTTATTTTCAGTAAAGCAGAATACTTTTTGATTAATTATCCGGATATTCTTCAAAAAGCTAAGTATCAGTGAACAGGAGAGTTCCAAAATAGACATCTGCTATGCGTGCTGCTATTTCACTTTTAATCTCTAGTCTGGTGTTCGGCCCCTTAGTTTTTAATTGCCAAGCAATGGTCAATCACTTATCAACAGGGCTGCCTTCCACGCCCACTTCGGAACAACGGCACTTGGCGGCATCTGAACAAGCTTCAGATGATGCGCCACGTCATCGCGGTAGTGGGCGTAGAGAAGTGACACAAAAAGCCCGAAATATCTATGCTGTGGTTTAACTACTGTAGAGTAATGCCTCTTTTCCCAAATGAACAGAATTACCAGAAAACAGGATGTTATGCTCACATCTGTTACACAGTTTTTCTGGCAGATATATATACAGTTGACACACGAAAGTCTTCAGCGATCGCTTAGTATTTCAGCTGCAAACTTTGTATATATAGTTGGTCTCAATCCTGCCACTCAAAAAGCAAATCAAATCAAGTGCTTTAATCGATAGCATCACCAACTCTTCAAAAGCTCTACAACTGTTGCTCATATTCGGTCGAAAGCTTTGCATTTCAATCCTCAACGGCTTTAGAAATAGACGTTACTTCTGCTATCAGTTAATCTAAAGCACATCTAATTCAGACATTTTGCTTGTTGAGGAAACAGTTTTAAGGCAACTTCACTTCATTCCCAAACAGATTTTCTCATACATTGAGTAACTGGCTATCTACATCGGGAAATAATTGCTTTTCGCTTTGGCGTTTGTTTAGCGTCCTTTGGCGAAGCATAAAATCTCTTTCGTTACATCTGAACTTATCTAGAGCATAGATTCGCACAAGTAGTATAGGTTTATTGCACTTGGCAGCGAATCTTACTATTCCTGACCTACTCTTGCCCCTGGTTCTTTTTTCTCACAGATGGGCCCGACAAAATAAATATTAAAAAGGATTTGCTAGCTTTTCTTAGTCCTTTTAATTATTCTACACCCAAGGGCAGATGCAAAATTTTGCATTTGCCCTTTTTGGGTATTTATTTAGAGAAAAGAGAATGAAAGGTTTTATCTCAAGCTGGCTTATGAGCAATGAAATACTTGCTCATAAAATGGACTTGCGTCTCAATATTCTCAAAGCCTACTTTCTGTAAACGTTCTAGCAAGTTATCACTGCTGTAATGCTTGTAATAGGGTTCATGGAATGTTTCGGGAAAAGAATCCATCATATATTCCAACTCAGGTGAATCACTCAACTGAATTGAGTCACAGATAATAAAGACTCCTCCTGGTTTTGTCACCCGGAAGCATTGCTCAATGACTGTCTGACGTACAGTTGCTGGTAACTCATGGAAAAGAAAAACAGAAGTTACAGCATGAAAATAGTTATCTAGATAGGGTAACTCTTCGGCATTTGCTTGTAAAAGTTGCGGCAATTCTCCTGGAATTTGGGATAGTAGTTCATTTGCTTTACGCAAATAAGCTGGTGACAAATCCGTACCAAACAGAGATGCTTGCGGCAAGGCTGCCCGAATCAACTTCAGAGTCCGCCCAGTTCCACAAGCTACATCCAAAATACGGGTTTGCCGTGGTGTAACTGAATCAATTGCTTTGAGTCCTTGCTTGAGGGGAGCGAGAATCCGCCGCCGCATTGCATCAGCTGCCCCACCAAAAACAATTTCTACTTGTAAGTCATATAAATTGGCTGACAAATCACTCAAGTAGCCATTACTTTGGTGATGGAAGTTCTGCACGTAGTAGCTGGGATAACCATCTGTATCAATTTCGGGCGAAAAATCTTGGTAATTCTGTTTTTGAACCCGCTCCCACATTTGAGGAAAATCTAGCCATAACAACGGATAGTAGCGGAAAAACTCATCCCAAGGGTTGTCAAACAGCAAACTTTCTGGATATACACCTTTTTCGGCATCTTGCCAGTCTGTTTCTAGCAACTGATTCAATCTCTGTTGAAGTTTGAGTAAAAGCTCATTGGGGATGGGTTTGGTCGTTTGCTCAAGTGTCGGATACACCAGGTTCCTCAACCGTGAACTTAATATTTTGTGAGCTAGACCAAAGTAATTTTTGCTCTGCTGAAAGGTTTGATAAGTCAGCTTAGTTAAACTCTCAGGCATAAAAATAGTTCAAGCTTTGATTAGTTTTATGTAAATAATTGTAACGAATAAATTAGCTCCCAGGAGAGATAAATCTGAAGCCAGATGATTTTAGCCATCAACAGTAGATTAAGAAAGATTTTTCCAGTTTTGGGGAAAAATGCCTGATATTGTCATCAAAGGCAAATATAAATTTATGTAAAAAGTAGCTTATGTTACAGATTTTTGTTATGCTAGTCTTGTGAAGAGAAAAAATTATATATTCACGAAATAGAGAGGACTATAGGTTATGTCTATCGCAGATAAATCTCGTGCATTAATGGCCCGCGAACATCAGCAAGTCAAGAATCGCCAACAATCAATCCTGATGCGGGCTGCACAAGAACTTGGTCTTCCTGAAGAAGCATCCCACAACTGGAACCCAATTCAAGGCAAGGTAGATGCTCATACTCGGATGATTTATGGGCCCAGTCATGCTTCCATGAGCTAAGTTTCAGGAATTCTAAGCTGGATTTGAAGTGAATATCTCAACTGACAAGTCTGAAAAAAAGCCACCCTCTACTTTAGGGTGGCAAAACTCATTACTTTTTAGTTAGATAGGACTCTTCATTAAGCATCGTAGTAGAGGTAAAACTCGTAGGGATGAGGGCGTAGCTGCAGCTGTTTAACTTCGTTACCTAGCTTGTAGTCAATCCAGTTTTCGATAAAGTCTTCCGTGAAGACGCCTGATTCTGTCAAAAAGGCGTGATCTTTTTCCAGTGCTTGCAACGCCAATTCTAAAGAACCTGGAGTTGAAGGAACTTTTGCCAGTTCTTCTGGAGAGAGTTCATAGATATTCTTATCTAAGGGTTCACCAGGATGGATTTTGTTCTTGATGCCATCGATACCAGCACAAAGCATTGCAGCAAATGCCAAATAGGGGTTAGATGTAGCATCTGGACAACGGAATTCCAAACGTTTGGCTTTGGGGTTAGTGCCAGATAGAGGAATACGGATAGAAGCAGAACGGTTCCCTTGGGAGTAAGCCAAGTTCACAGGAGCTTCATAACCAGGTACTAAACGCTTGTATGAGTTGGTACTAGGGTTGGTGATTGCCAACAGGGCTGGTGCGT
The DNA here is from genome assembly GCF_036917575.1 of Nostoc sp. Lineage (GTDB taxonomy): Bacteria > Cyanobacteriota > Cyanobacteriia > Cyanobacteriales > Nostocaceae > Nostoc. Next base: position 16,839 of record NZ_JBALDC010000100.1, read on the forward strand.
GTTTGAGAAGACCACCAATGTAGTACAACCCCATATCGCTCAAACCAGCATACTTATCACCTGCAAACAGAGGTTGGCCGTCTCTCCAAATGGATTGGTGACAGTGCATTCCCGAACCGTTATCGCCAAAAATCGGTTTTGGCATGAAGGTGACGGTTTTGCCGTATTTCTTAGCAACATTCTTGATGACATATTTATAAATCATCAACCAGTCAGCCGCTTCGATCAACTTCCCAAACTTGAAACCAAGTTCGCACTGACCACCAGTAGCAACTTCGTGGTGATGCTTTTCAATGGGTACACCTAATTCTGCCATTGTCAACAGCATTTCTGTACGGATATCTTGGAAAGAATCCGTCGGTGCGACTGGGAAGTAACCTTCTTTGAAGCGTGGTTTGTAACCTAAGTTGGGTTTACTCTCTGTACCAGCTTTACCGGAATTCCAAGCACCTTCCTCGGAGTCTAAGAAGTAGTAGCCTTCGTTGGCGGTTTGGGCAAACCTAGCATTGTCAAAGATAAAGAACTCAGCTTCAGGCCCAAAGAAGGCGGTGTCACCAAGACCAGTGGAAACCAGGTAATCTATTGCTTTTTGGGCAATAACGCGTGGGCAACGGTTGTACCATTCACCCGTGCGGGGTTCTTTAATACTACAAATTATACTTAGTGTTGGCTCTTTCATGAATGGGTCGAACCAAGCAGTGTTGGGGTCGAGTACCATCGTCATGTCCGATTCGTTGATTGCTTTCCAGCCCCGAATGCTGGAACCGTCAAAAGGTACGCCATCGGTAAATGCAGTCTCATCAATTTGGTTTTGGTACAGTGTGAGGTGCTGCCAAGTCCCTACTGTATCGATGAATTTGAGATCAATCAGTTGAATTTTTTCATCTTGAATTCTCTTCAAGAGTTCTTGTGGTGTTGTCATTGTTACTCCTTCTCTACCAATTTCCTAAAGTAAACTAGAATCTTCCAAAGCATCGTAACCCTGCTGATCTCAATCAGACCGTGACACACCTGAAATATCTTAAATACTAGATATTAAGGATTTTTGTAGTTTATGTTACAGATATCTCGATTATCAGGTTATATTAACCTTTCGGCGATCATCTGTACAAAACTGGAAAGTTCATCATATAAGGGTCAACTTTGGCATAGAATCCATAGATAGTGGATAGATCGTTTTTGTGCCGAATCTATTTTTAATAGCACAAAACTTTACTGGTGCATAAGTGCAGCCAAATAAATATCAAACCATAAATAGCAATGATTGGGAGAAGAAGGAATGCGCGATGCGGTAACAAGTTTAATTAAGAATTATGACTTAGCTGGTCGGTATTTTGACCGGAATGCGATCGATAGCCTGAAGTCTTACTTTGATAGTGGTACAGCAAGAATACAAGCGGCGGCGGCAATCAATTCTAATGCGGCTGCACTTGTCAAGCAGGCTGGTTTGCAGTTATTTGAAGAACTGCCAGAATTGATTCGCCCTGGTGGAAATGCTTATACGACTCGTCGTTATGCAGCTTGTCTGCGAGATATGGACTACTATCTGCGCTATGCCACCTATGCGCTGGTTGCTGGAAATACCAATGTATTGGATGAACGAGTGCTACAAGGGCTGCGGGAAACTTACAATTCTCTAGGAGTACCTATTGGGCCTACGGTTCGCGGTATCCAAATTCTCAAGGATTTGATTAAGGAACAAGTGACAGCAGCAGGTGTGGTTAATACTGCTTTTGTAGATGAACCATTCGATCACATCACACGCGAGTTGAGCGAGATAGATATTTAGATTTTAAGCGGGCAAGGTGTCTGCTCCAACATAAACATAAATAGCGATCGCACTTTAATTTAATGGAGCGATCGCTTTTCTATCAAATCTACCAAGCATTTATAAAAGTTTTTTATCCAAGCTTTCGCTGCCAAAGGGCAACATAACGCCTCTCTAAAATAATTTGGTGCATCTCTACAGAGAATTGGTATTACGCAATTAGAACGTAAAACCAAGGTTTGAGATTGCTTCTCTACAAGACCAAGGCGAAGGCTATCGCTGCATATACCTTTCAAGCATACACGATCGCAATGACACAATTTTGTCACGGTGCGTAAGTTCTAGTTGTTAGAAAAATCAACTTGAGGGTTTCCAACCTGCTAACAAATTGGGGTAAGCTACGGGTGTAGGGAAGATTTTTTGGAAACCAGTTTGACGCTCTTGGGGCTTTTCTTTGCTCATATTCCAGAGGCTTTCATAGAAAAAGAAGGAGACTCCGGCAAAATTGCGATCGCGTACTTTTTGCACTTGTGTCTGAATCTGTTGCATCGGTATAGATTTGTTTTTCAATCCAGCCAAAATTCCCACACTCACTGGAATATGTTTCTTAGCCGCTTTCACTTCTGGATACTCTAATTCGTTGATAAAAACATTCAAGTCATCCCGATATACCTGCAAAACTAAGTCTTCGATGATTCCTAGCCGTTCCCACTTCTGCCAGTCTGCTAATAAGAAGTCGTAGGAAAGACGCTGAGGATTTGGCGCAACGGAAACTAGGCAATTTTTTTTAGTAGCTTTGATAGCTGTAAATACCCGCTTCATAAAGTCGGTGATTTTATTAGCTCTCCAGCGTACCCATTCTGGATCTTTAAAGTTTTTGGAGGGAGCTTTTCCTCTGTGTTCTTTTTTGTAAAGTGCGACCGTATAAGCATCGTATCCTAATTCTGATGGTAAGCCAAAATGGTCATCAAATTGAATACCATCGATATTGTAGTTTCTAACAATTTCAACGATTAAATTTTGGATAAACTGTTGTACTTCTGGGCGAAAGGGATTTAACCAAACGCGATTATGTATACCTTCTTTGACAATCCGAGTCCCATTACTGCGACTAGTAAGCCATTGGGGGCGATTTTTAGCTAATAGAGAATCAGCTGGGGCCATGAAACCAAATTCAAACCAGGGAATCACTGTTAACCCTTTTTGATGTCCGACATCAACAATTTCTTTGAGGATATCTCGCCCTTGTAGTCCGGGAGTGGGATCTAGCGATCGCCCGATAACTTTTTGGGCAACTTTGCTAGGATACAATGTATATCCCCAATTCCAAACCGCCGGATATATCGTGTTAAAATTGAGTTCATCAAGGCGTTGCAAAGATCCCTTGAGGCGATCGCGCTCAAATAACACATCACTATCAATATTTGTTAACCATACTCCCCTTAACTCAGATATTGGCTTTGACGGCAGATTTATTTGAGCGTTCAATGGTAACGACAACATCACCGTAGCGATCGCACTCAAGGTAAGCATAACGACAAACAAAAGAGACTTTCTACTTTGGCGAATATTCCACCAAGAAGAAAACTCAACCCACCACTTTACAAACCTTTTCATCATTATTTAAAATGTCGTGTCACTGAAGCAAACATCGACATGATAACTAATATTAATGCTTACCCTTTGTTTCCTGCTCTAAAAAGAGATTACCAATATCAAATAAAAGTTGTATAGTACCTCGATAGCCAACCTTGGTGAACTGACCATAATCTAAGCGGTCAAAAATGGGAATCCCTTGACGGTAGAGAGGAATTTTTAAGCGTTGAGCGATCGCTACTCCATGAGAGTTGGTAATTAGTAAATCCGACCCAACCGCCAGTTGCTCAAAGTCTTCCAAATCGCCGATAGTAACGCTAGGAATCGGAAGTTTTTCTAATAGAGGAAAGCGTGTTGTTGTCACTGCGGAGTGAATCTGAACTCCTAGCGATCGTAAAAAAGAAACTGTTGACCAAAGTAAATCTGGTTCCAGCGCCAAAGAAACTCGCTTGCAACCAAAGTAAAAATGATTCTCCAACATCACATGTTGTAACTGACGGCGTTGATGGCGGTATTTTTCTGGTACGCTGACACCACTAATATCCGCCAATGCTTGCAGGAATTTATCTACTGCTGCTAGCCCCGTCAATTCACCAAATACCTCATAAGGTATATTGAATCTCTGCTCCAAAATTTGCGCTCCAGCCCGCATACTATCACCTAGCGCCAAAGTGAATACAGAATTACCAATTGAGCGCAACTGTGCCAAAGTCGTGCCATTAGCTGTAATCGCACTAGAAGAATCTTCTATATGACTATCTAATGAGCCAGAAAGGTCAGGTACAACAATAGGTACAAGTCCAAAAGAGGTGACAATCTCTTTGATTTCCTGTACATCCCCTGGTGTGAAGGCAGAACTCGCCAAAATAGTAATTTGTGTGGGACAAGCGTCTTGCTTGGAGCTTTTTTGAGGAATTTCCCTGAGCATACTCTCAACTGCACCAGCAAAGCCATCCTGTAATGTACCTTTGAAATCTGGTGTAGAGACAAGCACAATTGGTAGATAATCCAATTCTGGGTGATGGTGGCGAATCTCCTTGACAAAGCGCCCCATATCATCACCTCTAGTTTCCACAAGTCCAGTGCTACAAAGACCGATAATTTCTGGTTTGGATCTCTGCACTAAAGTTAAAATTGCTTGTTCAACTCTTTCTTCGCCACCCAAAATGGTTGCAACTTCAGTCATCGCTGTACTGGAAAGGGGAATCGTCTGATGGAAATGCTGTACCAATACCGCCTTAGTTAAAGCAGTACAACCTTGAGAACCGTGTAATAAAGGCATAATTCCCTTTAACCCCAAAAAGGCTAAAACTGCGCCTACAGTTTGGCTTTGCTTCAGAGGATTAACTGCAACAGATGTACTTGTAACGCTAATAATCGCCATCAAATGTTCTCCTCAGAAGAATTATTCTGCTGACCACGGGGCTGGCTGATATACTTGCTCCCACACAGGGTTGTAAAAAGCGGCATACAGTTCTTGTGCTACTTCTAAAATTCCTATATACCCCGCATAAGGATGGTTGCGTTCTTGATTAATATCTAGGAATGGAATTCTAGCAGTGAGAGAGGTGTCTTGATGGCGTTTTTCAGCAATTAACATATCAGCTTGATTTTCGTTAATTATCTGTAAAATTTCTTCAGGAGTATTTTGTTCTAAAATTATGCCATCTTGAGCCAACAAACTTTTGACTCTAATTTTATCCTCCTCAGGATTATCCTTATTAAGGATAGTAATAACTTCCATCCCCAATTTCTTAGCAGCAAAGATAATCAACCAACTTTTGAAACTTCCAACAGAAAGGATAATGCGCTTACCTTGTAATCGGGTAATATACAGAGCGAGTTTTTCATTTATTGCAGCAGTTTCTTCTAAAATTAACTTTTCTGTACGTTCCTGCAAATCAGAATCACCTAACTTTGCCGCAATACTCCTTAGACATTGATTGATTGACTCTATCCCATAGATAGACTCTTCAATATAGGGAATGCCATATTTTTTTTCCATCCCTTTTGCTACATTGATTAGTGCTTTGGAGGAGAGTATGACGTTAAGTTGGGCACGATGAGCATAGCAAACTTCTTTGTAAACAGCATCGCCTGTAATTTTTGCCAAAACTCTAATACCCAATTTCTCCAATAACGGTAGAACATTCCATATTGCACCTGAGATGTTATGTTCACCTATTAAGTTGATGTCATTAGGTGTACTAGTCTCTGGTTCATCTGTTCCAATAACGTGTTCTAGCATTGCTTCACCAGCGACACGATTGCCCAAATTTTGGTTTCCAATGAATCCAGGACAATGTACAGGGATAGTAGGTATTCCTGTTTTTTCGGTAGCATTTTTGCAAACTCCTTCAATGTCATCTCCAATCAAGGCGGTGATGCAAGTGGAGTAAACAAATACCGCCGCAGGTTTGTAGCGTCTTTGTAATTCTAAAATGCCTTTGTACAGCTTTTTGGCTCCACCAAAGATAATATCGTTCTCATCGATATCGCTGGTAAAGCGTATTTTGTACAGCATCGAACCAGAGGAAAGACTGCTGTAACTTCCCCAAATACTGGTAGCACAGCCACTTGGCCCGTGAACTACATGAGCAGCATCGGTGATTGGTACTAAGGTAATCATTGCACTATCAAAAGCACAACTCCCTTGAGTAGTTCCAGGTTGGGGTAATTGGGTGGAGGACTTTTTTTTCTTTTGTTTCTGCTGCTGAGGAGCATCTTCAGAATTGGAGTCACTGAGCGAATCGTTGATTTTTCCTGGGGTGGGATTCATTGGTTTGGTGACAATAGGTAGAAGTTATCAGGTGTTAAGTGAATTTCCAAAAGCTTTCATAGGTTTTCATTTATTAATCGTGTATCTAAAGGATGGAATAAAAGGGAATGAGAAAGAGAATTTCCCATCCCCTAAAACATAAACACCAACTGGGTAAGAGAAGGAGAAAATAAAAACACACACTAGACTATTAAAGTATTAATGTTGCTGTATAGTCCTTGATAGATTAGTGTTGTCACGGTGAAGTTTAAACAAACAAAAGTTAAGATTGGCGATTCGATTACCTCCATTTTAAATGATTTTTCAAAAGTGATGAGTGCTGAGTCCTGAGTAAGAAGTAATGAATAAGTAGTATTAATGAATCTTCCCATTCTTAGCCGAGGTATTCGCTACTCAAAACTAATTTGATGCTTAGTCGGTCTAATTTTACTTTTTACTCAGCACGGACTAAACCTTAGCTATCCGCTAATGTTACTCAGCACTCAGAACTGTTTCGGTGAGAGGGTGGGCTATTTTTGCCCACCTAATATTTACTCTGTATTTAGCACCTGAGTCTAAACAAGAATCTTACTTCTTTTAACTACCGGAAACTATTTCTACATTTCCTTTTTTCAGAGCTTCTAGTGCTTCGCCTTGGGCATCTTCTAGCTTCTTCTCACCATCGGCTTGAGCGTTGGCAGCACTTATCAGTTTTGCAGCATTTTCTTCGCTTTCGAGAATACCAAATTCAATCAACAAATCTTCTAGCTCGTCCATCTCAATAGGTGTAGGAACGGCAAAATTTGTATTATTGATAATCTTGTCTGCTAGTGTCCGGTATTCATTAGCTTGATTGCTATCGGGTGCGTACTCGTTGACAGTCATCCGGCGCAATTCTGCGTGTTGCACAATGTTGTCACGCGGCACGAAGTGAATCATCTGAGTACTCAATCTAGCAGCGAGTGTGCTAATCAGTTCGTCTTCTCTATCAGTATTACGACTATTACAAATTAGACCTGCCAAGCGCACGCCACCAGTATGGGCGTACTTAAGAACACCACGAGAGATGTTATTAGCAGCAAACATCGCCATCATTTCACCGGAGGTAACGATGTAAATTTCTTGGGCTTTACCTTCACGGATTGGCATCGCAAAACCACCACATACAACGTCGCCCAAAACGTCGTAAGATATGAAATCTACGTCTGAGTAAGCGCCGTTTTCTTCCAAGAAGTTGATGGCGGTGATGATACCACGACCGGCACAACCTACACCAGGTTCAGGACCACCAGATTCCACGCATTTGATATCTCGGAAACCATTGATAACCACTTCTTCAAGTTCAATATCTTCCACAGCACCTCGTTCAGCAGCGAGGTGCAACACGGTGGTTTGAGCTTTACAGTGCAGAATCAAACGCGTAGAGTCAGCTTTCGGGTCACATCCGACAATCAAGATGCGTTTACCCACTTCTGCCATCGCAGCAAGAGTATTTTGGGAAGTGGTAGATTTACCGATACCGCCTTTACCGTAGAAAGCAATTTGTCTAATTTTTTCGTCGGACATGATGATTGATCCTGTAATTGTTTGTTTGGTGGGTCTTTTGGTTTATGAGGCGTTGGCACAAAGTGCCGGAGGTACTCGTACTGTAAAATTACAGCAGTGAGCTGATGTAGAACGTTGTTGGAGGCGCTCGTTCTACAGCAAAAAAAGTCTGTATCCAGAACATATTTAAGTTTTGGTCAGTTCTCGTTGGCCATTAGTCATTGTTTTTTCTGACTAATTGCTAGAGCGATAAAACATCACTCAAGGAATATTGCAAGTATTACCATCCGCTTACTCAAATAATTTCTCTAGGGGTAGTAATACCAATAGGAAAAAAGAAAGCTACAGATTCCAAGCCGGAAACTAAAATTCAATCGTAATTACGAATTCAGCATCATCAGTTGTTGTAATCTCCTGAAGGTTGCTCATACCTAAAGAGTAGTTGCAGCAGGATTTAAATTTACGCTAAGTTTTCCTTTAACCACACAACCAACCATTGCAATCTACTCTAAACAGTCGCTACAACTTCCCCGATTTTGCTGATATCGTAACCGCCAAGAATTTCAAATTGAGAGTGAACCATCCGATGTCCCAAAGTACTGAGCAACTGCTGTACAGGTGCTTCTTCCAAATATTCCTTGAGAATCACTAAATCATATCGTGACTGTTTTAAAGGGATAAATCCCAGCCCAAAAGCGGTAGCTACAGAGCTTGTACTCATACCAGCATCGGCAATTCCTCTGACTACAGCTTGGGCAACATCTTGGTGATTTTTGAGTATATTGTCAAAGCCCTGAACAGCATTGAACGGTATCTGCTCTTTTTGGAGTGTTTGTTCCAAAAGCATCCGACTACCGGAACCTATTTCGCGGTTGACAATAGTCGCTCTCCCTGCAACTAAGTCAGTAACTGTTCTAATTCCCATTGGGTTCCCTGACTTCAATAAAAGCCCTTCCTCCCAGACACCAAGGGTAATCAGAACTGCTTCCCTGCCAGCTAGAACATCTCGAACAAAGGGAGTATTATACTCACCAGTCTCAGGATCGTACAAATGCATCCCAGCAATGTGCGCTTCACCTCTGCATAAACTGTGCAATGCAGCCATGCTATTGGCAAAGTTATATTGGACTCGCAGTTGGGGATGCCAGCGTTCGGTGGCTCTTGCCCATAGTGAAATCACAGGGGCACAACCAGCAATCACAACGGTGTTGTGAAGTGTGTCGAGATTATCGTCTAAAAGACGGACTCGAATTTTATTTGTACCTGTGCAAGTTTCACCCTCACCATCAGCCGGAATCATCTCTTGGCGAAAAGCATCCTTACCAATCAAGGGATAAGCTATCCATTGTCCTCCCACACGAGCCATGCTAACTCGTAGTTGCTGACCATTAGGAATAGGTTTGGCAAGAACAGCTTCAATTTCAGGTAAATCCCGCTCTAACCAGAATAGATCCTCAACTTGACAGCCAAGCGCTTTGGCCAAGCGAAGTGTTATGGCTACTGAGGGAGCATATTGCCCCGACTCTACACCACTAATAGTTTGACGAGTCACATTAGCGATGTTAGCCAAATCTTGTTGGCTCATACCTAAGCGAGTTCTAATGGACTTCAAGTTATTACGGAGGTCACTATCCTGCTTCATTGGCTTTGTCTTTTAGTTTCAAAAAGCCGTAGCGGATTTAACAAAATCTCTACCAAGGCGAAAGTGTAGTCTTTGAGTTTATATCATTTCTCTTTGAAGACTTTTTGTACTTTCGCTATCTTGATTCCCTATATAAAAAGACTATCACAGAAATTGCCAATTTGCTTGCGAAGCGCAAATTATTTTTGCAGGTGTTTGCTTTTTACCTGCTATATTGGCTTAAAAGCCTTAAATTCCAAGAACCAGAGCATTATATTTAGTAAAAAGTTATTACCAATTAAATTGGTAATTAGTAGTATTTAATACAGTTTTAGAGATTAGTTTCAGCTTTGATGCTTGATAGGCGAGTAATACAAACAGTAGAAAACATACCAACCAATTTCGCTTTTTGGGGTAAATTTTGCCCTGACGAAAAATTACCTATTTGACTAAAGTGAATATGCACATAGCATCAGCAAAAAATTGCTACTCTGATTTTTTGCACAATTAGGTGTTTTTCAAAGTATGTAATAGATGACATGAGATTACTGTTCTTAGCACTAAAGCAATGGAGAGAGTAATGATTACTGAAGAGGATTTAGCCCAGCAATTTAACGTAATTATCGAACACGCTCATCCACAGGTATGGAAACTGTTAAGCCAATGTTATGTGAAGATGATCAATCCTCATCCTCACTTAACAAGAGTAAATATAAAAACATGCATTCGCCATACAAAATACATTGCTATTTATTGCCCTGATAAATTGATGAGTGCTGTAGTAGAACAAAAAAACCTACTCAGAGAAGTAGCAGAATACTTGGGGCTATTTGAGGTTGTTTGCTTGAATGCCAATAATTTGATGCGCGATCCACTTTCAAATATTAAGCAAACTTATCCTCACTTGTGGTTAGATTTATTGTGGATTGTCACTCAAGAAAAATAACCCAGTAAACCTGATTTTTTGCAAATTGAATCTTGCAGAAAAATCAAAAATACCCATCTTCACCGCAGCTTCATTACTTTTGGAGCTTGCCAAAACCTTATGACTCAACCATGCTTACATCCAGATGATTTGCCTTCACCTAAAACAATCAAGGTGAGTGAAATACTATTCAGACAGCTTGAAGAAGCAACCAAAAAAAGCTTTTTCTTAGCGTGCGATCGCATGACACGGATTTTGTTATCAAGTTGTCATTGGTATTTCCAAATCAATAGTGGCGTTTTGACGTTGATCGTGATTTGTAATAATATGGAAAGTTATCGCAATATCATGAAAACTGTTCCCCAATTTGCTAACCAGTTAAAACAGTTTGCCAATAGAGCGAAAATTACTGTCAGTTCTCCAATTGACAAAGGTGTACCGTGGGTACTCAGCATAGATAATGTCTTACCTGAAGGAGACTTGCCCAGTACCTGATAAATCAACCAGAAAAATCGCGATCGCCTCTTTTGCTGAACATTGGCGATCGCGCCAAAAAATTCCGTCAAGCCTCTCCCAAACCACGGTAAGCTGTTTAAATGGTTTAGGAGAGGCTTATTTGCTTGATTGGAGGGATAGAAAGAGGAGTTACGGGCGTTTGTGAAAATACTTTAGGAAAAACAAGTTGAGCTAGAAAGAGCCATATTCATTAGTATCTAATCCTTGTGGTTCCGGTTGGGAGATGTTGGGGAAATATTTGGGGTAAAACTGGGGTAATCTAAAAGAGTCAAGATGTTTACAACGTAGCTGTGTTAAATAAAAATTATGTCGTCCGATCAAAGTAGATATTATCCCAAGACGACGATGGTCTTCTAAATAAGCATTAGCTTCTATAAATTGCCATTTGACACGCGGGTGTAGATCCGTTAAACGGATTTTGCGCTCCTTTATACCCTATATTGTCAAGTTAGGCGCTTATATCTTGCATATAGATAACTTTTAACCCTCACGACTGGAGAGCAAAATCTTGGGCATAGAATTACGCAGTTTCGTATTTCTCGACAGCCTGCAACCTCAACATGCAGCATATATGGGAACAGTAGCCCAAGGCTTCTTACCATTACCAGGAGATACATCACTGTGGATTGAAATCTCTCCTGGTATAGAAATTAATAAGATTACGGATATAGCCCTGAAATCTGCCTCTGTGCGTCCGGCAGTACTGGTAGTTGAACGACTATACGGACTATTAGAAGTTCATTCTAGCTCCCAAGGCGAAACCAGAGCTGCTGGTCAAGCTATTTTGGCGGCACTGGGAGTCCAAAGAGAGGAATGTCTGAAACCACGGGTTGTTTCTAGTCAGATTATCCGCAATATCGATGCTTATCAAACACAACTGATTAATCGCACGCGCCGGGGACAGCTGCTACTAGCAGGTCAAACGCTGTATGTATTAGAAGTAGAGCCTGCTGCTTACGCTGCACTGGCTGCCAATGAAGCGGAGAAAGCAGCAAGGATTAACATTCTTGAAGTTCAAGCTGTAGGTAGTTTTGGACGGCTTTACTTAGGTGGACAAGAACAGGATATTCTAGCAGGAGCAGCAGGAGCATTAACGGCCATTGAAAGTGTTGCCGGTCGGGTAAATTCTCTGGGTGGGCGTCAGGAGTAAAAAAGAGAAAATGGCAAATCGAGAGCATCTAACTTTACTCAAAGCAGGTGCAGTTACATGGATTGAGTGGAGAAAGAAAAATCCCCAGATTGAACCAGACCTCAGCGCTGCTGATTTGCAAGGCGGTAACTTCAGAGGCGCGAACCTCCAAGGGGTAAACTTGAGAAGAGTTGATTTGGGTAATGCTTTACTTGTGCGGGCAAATCTCAGTGGTGCTGAACTCAGTAGTGCTAACCTCTATAAAGCCTTCCTGAATGAAGCTAACTTGAGTGCAGCTAACTTCAGTGTTGCTAACTTGAGTGGCGCTGTACTTACTGAGGCAGATTTGAGTCATGCCAATCTGATTGGAGCTGACTTGAGTCAGGTGGATCTTAGAGGTGCTGCGATCGCATCTGCTAATTTAATTGGTACTGACTTAAGAGGCGCTAACTTGAGAGATGCTGATTTAGGTGCAGCGAAGTTGATTCGCGCTAACCTCACTTTTGCCAACCTTATTGAAGCTAACTTGATTGCAGCTGACCTCAGTGAGGCGAGTTTATACGAGGCAGAAGTTTTAGGGGCTTATCTTTACAAAGCCGATCTATACAAAGCTAATCTGACCAAGGCTCACTTCAGTGGTGCATACCTGTTGCAAGCTAACCTAAGTGAAGCTGACTTGAGTCAAGCTGACTTAAGTTGGACTAACCTTAGAGGCGCAAATCTGGCAGGGGCAAATCTTAGAGGAACGAACCTTAGAGGAGCCGACATTCGGGGAGCTAACCTCAAGGGCGTAAATCTTCAAGAAGCAATTATGCCTAACACTTCAACACAACATTAGTTTACAAGAACAAGGAATTGACGTTCAAATTCATTTTTTGGGGCATTTTTTCCCACAATAAATATATAAATTTTATATAAAGTTTAATTTTATTAAGCTCAAAATGTTTTGGATAATCTATCAATTTAACTTATGTATTTTCAGAGGTATTTCTTTAATATAAAAAGTATTTTTTCCCAAGAAAAATTGATATTGAAACAGAACTTAATAAAAATATCGTATTCAGCTAAAAAGTTTTATAGTTTTTACTAAAAAAATAGTAGATTTTTACAAATGCTTAATTAAACTTTATAAATATTTTTAATATTACTAAAAACTAAATCATTTGCATTTTTAAGATTTGGTAAAGAATTTGACGTAACCTTTCATTCCTGATAATAAATAATCATAAGAAAGTTAAAATAAATTAGTTTTGATTCGATTACTGGTCATTTGCATATCAACTTACCAAATCAATAACTAATATTTTTTCAGGATATTGGTATTAATTAGGTTAGCAAAGGCATCTGTATTTAAACTTAGGTTGTAGTTAATCAATATTGAACTTATCAAGAGTTCTTTGACTAAGGTCGAACTTACATATTAGTTAGTAGAAGTTAAAGAAAAATAATAAATATGGAAGGAAGTTATTTACGGTAATACATCTACTGACACAATAAATGGGACTTCGGGAGATGCAACGATGTATAGTTGGGCTAATAGTGGTAACGCTATTTTTTCCCTCATCAAGAAGATTTAGAAACCAAATAAACTGACTATTTTATCAAGAAACTCATGAATAATACTAAATTCTTTAATCAAGTGAAAAGCAGGTTTATTGGCAAGTTTGTTACTAAAACGCTGTTATTTGCAATAACACTGTTATTCACGATAGTTTTATTAAATCATAGCACTACTGGACTAAATGTTGTACCACAAACCCTGCGTCATGATATTAAGGTTCGCAATATTATTAATACATTATCAGTCTCTCCTTCTGTTCGGATTGTAAAAGATCCACGAAACAATACCCTTTATTACCTCAAACGAAATGGTGAGATTTATCAAGTCGATTTAGGTTATTCTACTAAAACACTTGCGTACAATTCTAGTAATCATAATTTAAGTGAAACTCAAGGTATGGCCGTTGGCCCTAACGGCACAATTTATTTAGTTGGCAATGCAGACGTTGTAAATAACCAGACTAAAGCAATTATTGTTAAAGGTGTAATTAATTCGAGTACAGGAAAGCGTATATGGTCTATTTTAGCTCAGAGTGCAGACTATCCGAAAAGCAAAACAGCTTATGACCATCAGTTCAACGGTGTAGTTGTTAGCCTGGATGGTAACTTTATCTATGTGAATAGCGGTTCTCGTACCGATCATGGTGAGGTACAGTCTGTTGATGGTCTATATCCCAATACTCGCGAAGTCGGATTAACCGCCTGTATACTCCGTCTTCCTACTAATAGCAATAATCTATTTCTGGCAAACAATCGAGCAACTTTAAAGACATCTGGCTATATTTTTGCAGAAGGAATACGCAATACTTTCGATATGGCTTTTGCACCCAATGGGGATTTATTTGGCACAGAAAATGGCCCAGATCGTGATATGTCAGAAGAATTAAATTGGCTACGTTTGGGTGGCAATTACGGCTTTCCTTGGCGTATTGGTGGGACAGACAATCCCCAACAATTTCCCAAATATAATCCTGCCACTGACCGATTGCTAAGCCCTCAATTTAACGCCGTTAAAAAGGGTTACTATCGTAACGATCCAACCTTTCCTATTCGACCTACTGAAAATTTGATTGAACCAATTCCTAATTTTGGCCCAGACGCAGATAATTACCGCGATCCTGTAGATGGAAAAATCCAAGATGCCAGTGTTCTTGGACAAAGTGTTAGCACTTTTACAACACACCGTTCTCCTTTAGGATTAGTTTTTGATACAAAAGCAGTTATGAGTCCAGAATTTAACAAAGATGGATTTATGTTGAGTTGGACACCAGGCGATCCCACTGGCGAAACACTAGTAGGCCCTTTTAAAGATGCTAGCCAAGACTTACTGCATTTAAACTTAACTAAAGTAGGGAATACTAACTATAAACTTAACGCTACGCGCCTTGTCACAGGTTTTAGTAATCCTATTGATGCTGAAATTATTGGCAATAAGATTTATGTTTTAGAATATGGTGGAAATCAAGGAATTTGGGAAGTTTCTATACCTACCAAGTAAAACATTAGACCTCTTGCACGAATACAAAACTAGTCCATTCTGCGGGAAATGAGCTACATCCCCCAACCCCTTCTCCCAATTTTGAGAGAAGGGGAATAAAAATATAGCTTTGGCTCTTTGGTTTAAAATCAATGACAAAATGTCCAACCCACAAAAAATGTCTACAATTTCAACTTTTCATCGCGAATCGAATAATCTAACAACTCCATCGGGTGAATAACTGAAATCTTCTTACCTTGCAATTGCAAATGTTTAGTAATTTGTAAAGTACACCCAGGATTAGCAGAAGCAATTAACTCAGCACCAGTATTTAACAAATTCTGCACTTTTTGCTGACCCAATTCTTCAGAAACTTCTGGTTGCAGCATATTATAAACCCCGGCACTGCCACAACATAAAGCTGCATCTATTGGTTCTCTCAACTTCACTCCTGGAATTTGTCGCAACACCTGACGTGGTTGGACGCTAATCTTTTGTCCGTGCAATAAATGACAAGCATCTTGATAAACTAAATTCAATGGTTTATCAGTTAACTGTGAAAGTTTCGCGGTTAATCCAACAGTTGCTAAAAACTCTTGAGCATCTTTAACTTTAGCTGCAAAATCCTTTGCCTTTTGCCGATATTCTAAGTCATCTTCTAAAATGTGACCGTACTCTTTTAAAGTATGACCGCAACCAGCAGCATTAATAATTACGAAATCTACATCTGTCTCGGCAAAACTATCAATCATTTGTCTTGCCAAAGCTTTCGCCTGTTCTGTTTGTCCTTGATGTTCGGGAAGTGCTGCACAACAACCTTGAGATTTGGGAATCACAACTTCACAACCATTCGCTGTTAAAACGCGAACTGTCGCTTCATTCACGGGTGAGAAAAACAGCCGTTGAACGCAACCCAAAATCATCCCAACACGATACCGTTTTTTACCTTTAGCAGGAATTACACTCGGCAAATTATCTTGAAAAGATTTGAGAGTAATTTCTGGCAGAATTGATTCCATTGCTGCCAAACGGGGCGATATTTTATTCAGTAAACCCGTAGCCCGAAAGAATTTAGGCAACCCTAACTTTTGATAAATCAACAACGGAACTAATAAAACCCGTAAAAGATTGGGATAGGGAAACAGAGAAAATATCAGTTGACGAAAAAATTTGTCTGGCAAACTGCGGGGATAATTACGTTCAACTTGATGACGAGTTGCCGAAATTAACTTGTCATATTGCACGCCAGAAGGACAGGTACTCACACAAGCTAGACATCCTAAACAAGAATCAAAATGTTCTACTGTTGCCGTATTGAGAGCAATTTCACCCTGATTAATTGCATCCATTAAATAGATACGTCCTCTAGGAGAATCCATCTCCTTGCCAAGCACCCGATAACTGGGACAAGTCGAGAGACAAAATCCACAATGTACACAACTATCAATCAACTTCGGGTCAGGTGGATGACTCTCATCAAAGCCATTCAAATTCTTTAAACTTGCCGTATTATTAACAGAATTTTCTGAAACTTGCATATTTCTCTTTTTCCCCTCTCTATCTTGGCGTTCTCTGTGTCTGTGCGGTTTGTTTCTTAAATTCCACCCACAAACCGACCAGGACTTAAAATATTCTTACTATCAAACTGTTCCTTAATACGGCGCATCAATGGCAAAGCATTCCCCGTATAACCCCAAATATCTATTTGTTCTTTAACCGCCATTGGTGCTGACAAAATTGTTAAAAAACCTTTATTAGCTTGAGTGCGCTCGCTTCCAACAAAACCTAGCCTATCACGCACTTCCAAAACCTGATTTTTATCCTCTAATTGTAACAAACCCAAACCACTACCAATATGAATCAAACCTAACTCCACCTGAGTTAAAATCTCTACGGCAGCAGTAGGTAATACTCCTATTTTGCAGGTAATTATAGAATCTGTGGCAGTAAAATGTATTCGTTTTTGCAATCTCTGCCATAGACTGTCTTCATCACTATCGGCAAAAATTGCCCCATCTAAACCCAACTTTTCCCCAACTTCCAAAACTCGGTTTGACTGTTCCTTAACACTCTCACTAATACTTTGAAAGCGGGCAATTAATCCTAGTCCTTCACCTAATCCTAAACTAGACACCAATTTAGTTGATAGCAAATCCGCCTGAACTGGTGTTAACGCCGAACCTCGAAGGATATCAGCTGCTTGGGATACAGCCTCAGCTTTCCCAGTTAGTACCACCGTTCCCGATGCCTCTGCTAGCGGATACAGGCGAAAAGTTAGTTGACTAAGAAAGCCTAATGTGCCATAAGACCCTGTAAGCAACTTCATTAAGTCATAGCCGGCGACATTTTTAACTACTCTTCCCCCAGCTTTGGCGATTTGTCCATCAGCGCGGACAAAGGTAATACCTAGTAACTGGTCGCGTACACTACCATAGCGTTGCCGTAAAGAACCTGTATCACCTGTAGCCACAATACCACCAATGGTTGCCGACTCTGGTGCTGTGGGGTCAAGGGCAAGAAATTGCCGCGACTTTGCCAAAAGTGCTTCGAGAGCGGAAAATTTCATCCCCGCTTCTACGGTGACAGTCAAATCGCCAACGGTGTGTTCAATCAGTTGGTTAATGCGTTCTGTACTAACTACAACATCAACACCCTTAACTAAACCGCCCCAGCTGAGTTTACTGCCACTACCACAGGGGAGGACGCGCCAGTTGTTTGCGTGAGCTGTGGCGATGACTGCGGCTAGCTGTTCTTGGGTACGCGGATAGACAATACAACAGGGAAGCTTTCCAGAAGCCATAGCCTGTTGAATACGTTTTTGCTGACCGAGTTCGATATTTTCCCAAAGGCAAACAGCATTTTCTTCGCCGACGATAGATGCAAAATCAGAAGCACAGACGGCTTGCGGCTTGTCGTTAGACATCGCTTTCATTTAGTTTATTTTTTACACCCTACATCTAATTTAACGTGAGTTCGACACGGTGAATTGTCTGTGGTAGTAGATTAGGGATGATAAAATTGCATATTTCCGAAGCTTTGTCAGTATATCCCTCTCAAGACCAATTAAAAATATGTTAAAGGATGTAAAAGTTTTTAATATTATTAAGTATTATAATTGTTTAACTAATGTGTAAGTCACACAATTATGGTCAGTAAAGTAGTTATTGTAGATGCTATACTTCGCGATAAATCACGTCGCTACGAATGGTCTATTTGTCGCATTTTTTTTAATTTCTCTTATTTATATAGCTTTGATTAGCTTTAAAAAAAATGTAGCAGATGGGTATAAATTACCCTACTGCTACAAGCAAACGGAGGTATAAACTTGATAATTTAATTGGCATGAACCAATTCTTGAGGTGCTGCGGCATCATATTCTACAGCTTTAACAAATTCCTTGAGAACATCTTTGAGTCTTTGCTCAATTTCCTCATCTAATAGGACGCTGTTATCAGCTTGTCGTTGAACTTGTTTGTCTACCGCATAAATAGTGGCTAGGATATGCCGCGCTCCTAATTCAGATAACACAGGTTTGAGCGCATATTCAATTGCCAATAAATGAGCAATCGTTCCACCCAAAGCAATTGGTAACACGGGTTTACCTGTTAATGATTTTTGTGGCAGCAAATCTAGAAATGTTTTTAGCACTCCTGTGTAAGCAGCTTTGTAAATTGGGGTGGCAATAATTACACCATCTGCCTTTGCTAATAAAGCTTTTGGTTGTTCTAAAGCTTGGCTATCGTATCGTCCAAAAACTAAATCTTCAGCAGGCAAATCCCGAACTGAAATAATATCTACGTGCAAGCCTTCTTGTTGTAAAAGGTTGGCAGTGTATTCAACAACACCATAGGTTCTAGATGGATGAGTTGGACTACCTGCGATCGCTAAGATATTTGTCATTCAATTAAACTCCCAATTTCTCAAACGGGTTCAGTATGTTTTGCAGTTTTGGTCTCCATCGCTGATGCTGTGTTGACCCGATCGCTCAGACGTTTGTAGGGACGGCGCAAACTCATACTCTCTACTTCCCAAATGTAGCCATGAATAACTACATCCTGGGGAATTAAAGCAGAATTACGCAGTAATTGCACTTGCTGTGTGCAGATTTCATCTACATCAGTAAACGTTTTGATCCATTTAGAAAAAACGCCTTTTGGTAGCTTCAATTCTGGCAAAGCAGGATCTACACTAACTTGATCCACGTCAATACCTTGATTTCGCAATACCTCACTGAGAAAGTCTCCTGATGCTGTCATCATGCCACATTCGGTATGATTGATGACGATGATTTCTTTAGTGCCAAAAAACTGTGTAGTTAACATCGCTGACCGAATCGCATCATCTGTAACTAACCCCCCAGCATTACGGAAAATATGAGCATCTCCTTCACCAATTCCTAATGCTTTTTCCACTGGTAAACGTTCATCCATGCAAGCTAGTACCCACAAGCGTTTATTGTTAGGTACTCCCAATTGACGACGCAATGCCCACGTTTCTTTTTCTGAGATTTTTTGGTCGATTTGTTGGTACAGCATGGCTGTTAATCTCCTAGTTCATAACTACTAGGATATGGACGTTGCTCTTTCTTGAGGCTTTTGCTTAGGGAAATCTTCATTTGCCACAATTTCACCAAATGGACTTAAGACGTGTTGCTTCTCCACGGCAGGTAAATTCTCTAATGGCAGATGGGGAAATAGAAGTTCTGCAACTCGATAAGCTTCCTCTAGGTGGGGATAGCCAGAGAGGATAAAGGACTCAATACCTAAAGAAGCATATTCCAATATCCTAGCCGCTACGGTTTGGGGATCGCCGACTAAGGCCGTTCCCGCACCACCCCGGACTAAACCGACTCCTGCCCATAGGTTCGGGCTAATCTCTAATGCTTCACGATTACCGTGGTGTAATTGAGTCATCCGTTGTTGTCCAACAGAATCCATGCGAGCGTAAGCTTTTTGGGCTTTAGCGATCGCTTCGTCATCTACATACTTAATCAATTGATTCGCCGCATCCCAAGCTTCACTCTCGGTTTCGCGCACAATAATATGTAGGCGAATCCCAAATCGCACAGTTCGCCCTTCTGATAAGGCAAGTCTGCGAACTGCTGCAATCTTCTCGGCTACTTGCGCCGGTGGTTCGCCCCAAGTAAGATAGACATCTATATGTTTGGCAGCAATTTTTTGGGCAATGGCAGAGGAACCGCCAAACCACAAGGGCGGATATGGCTTTTGAACGGGTGGAAACAGCAGTTTACCATCCTGAATGTTGAGATAGTCGCCTTGAAGATTGGCTTGTTCACCACTAGCGATCGCTCGCCATACTGTTAAAAATTCATCTGTTAATTCATAGCGTTGATCGTGATCCAAATGCAAGCCATCCCCAGCTAACTCCACAGGATCGCCACCTGTCACGACATTTATCAGCAAGCGTCCCCCAGAGAGGCGATCAAAAGTCGCCGCCATCCGCGCTGCTACTCCAGGCGATACTAAGCCGGGACGAATTGCCACCAAAAAACGCATCTGTCGCGTCAGTGATACCAACGTTGACGCTACAATCCAAGCATCTTCGCAAGAGCGGCCTGTAGGTAGTAATGCCCCTGTATAACCAAGGTCATCCACCGCTTGAGCAATCTGCCGCAGATAAGGAAAGCTTACTGCCCGTCCACCTGTAGCAGTTGCTAGGTAACGTCCGTCGCCATGAGTTGGGATGAACCATAGTAGCTGCATGAATCCTATCCTTTAAATACGGTAAATCGGTGGAAATACCGTTCTTTATTTATAGTCTTTAGAGTATCACATATTCTATTTAAGTAAGCAAGAAGTTTTTCTAAAAACTCCGGTATTCCTATCAAATAAATGTATATTGAACACCGCTCAATAAGCTAGGCATGGAGAAGAGACAAGGTAGACAAGGAACAAGGGAAAAACAAGTCAGAGGGGAGAGGTGACAGGTGACAGGTTATAGGGAATAATCTGTACCCTGTAACCTATAACCTATGTGTGGCAAATCATTGGTGTTTGCGATCGCAATTTTGGCATCGAGTCTGGTTATGGTGGGATAACTGGCATAGATAACCAAACTGACACCTCACTAATCATGGCGTTGGCGCAATCACCAGAACTCATACCAAGCCATCTTAGCTTTGGCTACCCGCGCCAGGAGGGGTAATTTTAAATCAGAATTAACCTTTAGAGTGCCGCCATGTTTTTTTACTATAATTTGCCGTGCGATCGCTAAGTTTTTATTCACAGGATCAAAACTCTAGTAATTGACTAAAAAGCCACAAAAAAGGCGAATTTTTGTGTATGCTCTGTGACTAAGTGCTTTAGCGATACATTTCCAGGAGCAAAGATGGAACGCGCCATTTCTGTGTTGGGAATTTTAGTTTTTATTGGTATATCCTACGCCTTCTCTGTTAATCGTCGTGCAGTGCGTTGGCGAATAGTAGCGTGGGGTTTGGGATTGGAATTTGTGTTTGCGCTCGTGATTCTTAAAACTTCTTGGGGTTTAACTGTGTTTAAATCTCTGGGAGATATTGTCAGCCAATTTTTGGCATTTTCTGATGTTGGTGCAAAATTTGTCTTTGGAGAAAATTTTAAAGATCATTTCTTTGCTTTCCAAGTGCTGCCGACAATTATCTTTTTCTCTGCCTTCATTAGCGTCTTATATTACTACGGCATTTTACAGCGAGTCGTAAACGTGATGGCGTGGGTAATGATGAAAACAATGAAAACATCGGGTTCTGAATCTTTATCTTGTGCAGGTAACATCTTTTTGGGGCCAACAGAGTCGGCGCTGATGGTTAAACCTTATATAGCAAATATGACGCAATCGGAACTCCATGCGTTGATGACGGGTGGTTTTGCCACAATTGCCGGTGGAGTACTAGGAGCGTATCTTTCCTTTGGCATTCCAGCAGAACACCTGATTGCTGCTTTCTTTATGACTGCTCCCACATCTATGGTGGTATCAAAATTACTTTACCCAGAAACAGAAGTATCAGAGACGGTTGGCAAAGCAAAAGCGGATGTAAAAACCAATTATGTAAATGTAATTGATGCTGCTACTACCGGAGCAATTGACGGCGTGAAGCTAGCAGTTAATGTTGGGGTAATGATTATCGCCTTTTTAGGATTATTGGCTGCCCTGAATGCACTTTTGGGATGGTTAGGGTCATTTGTGGGCTTACAGCAGCTTTCATTGCAGTGGATTTTGTCTTTTATTATGGCTCCCGTGGCGTGGCTAATGGGCGTACCTTGGGCTGATTGTCGGCAAGTTGGAGCTTTATTAGGTACAAAAACAATTTTGAATGAGTTTATTGCTTTTTTGGATTTAAAGGCACTAATTGAGAGTGGAAAAATCTCCCAACGCGCAGTAATTATTACAACTTACGCATTATGTAACTTTGCAAATATCGGTTCAATTGGCATTACTATTGGCGGTATTACTGGCATAGCACCTAATCGCCAACATGACTTAGCTCGCATGGGTGTCAGGTCAATGATTGGCGGATTATTAGCGGGTTTTATCACTGCTTGTATTGCTGGGATGTTGATTTGAAAAATAATTCTCTAAATATAGATTTTATAAAATGAGTCAACTGACAGTAATTTAGCAATGCCTTACTCATCTGTAGAGTAGAACTGTTGGGCGTAAAAACGGGCATACCGTCCCTCCTGTCTCAGGAGGGAGTTGTGGGTACCAGCTTCAACCACCTGTCCTTGTTCGATTACAAGAATGCAGTCAGCCCGACGAACGCTGCTCAAGCGATGGGCGATAATAAACACGGTACGGTTTTGCATGACTCGTTCTAGTGCTTCTTGAACTAATGCTTCTGATTCAGAATCTAGGGCAGAGGTGGCCTCATCTAGGATAAGAATTCGCGGATCGTTGGCAACTGCTCTAGCGATCGCTAGTCTTTGGCGCTGTCCTCCCGATAGGTTAACTCCACGCTCTCCCACCCAGGTATGATAACCCTGAGAAAACTGGGTGATAAAAGAGTCAGCGTTGGCAATCTTTGCTGCTTCTTGAATCGCTGCTAAATCTAATTTTTCCTGACCATAACCGATATTTTCAGCGATCGTTCCCGAAAAAAGGGTAATATCTTGGGGAACAATCCCAATTTGATGGCGCAAGCTGGTAAGTGTGACATCACGGATATCAATATCATCAACCAGAATTTGACCCGTCTGAGGGTCATAAAAGCGAAGTAAAAGGTTAATTAACGTTGATTTGCCTGCTCCAGAAGAACCAACCAAGGCAATCACATTACCAGGAGAAGCGTCTAAGCAGAGATCCTTAAGAACTGGCTGCCCCCGATTGTAGGCGAAATCGACATGACGATACTCTACCTTGCCCATAACTCTTGGCATTATCTGAGCATTCGATTTTTCGCTGATACTAGGCTCCTTCGCCATTAATTCAAAGATGCGTTCAACAGAAGCTTCGGTCTGTTTGTACTCGTTGTAATTACTAATCATCATGTCGATTGGCTGAATCAGTATAGCCACAGCAGCTAAGAAACTGATAAACCCTTGAGCTGTCAGCTGATTCTGAGAAATCTGCCATCCTCCTAATAAAAACAGCAGTATAATACTAACTGCTTCCAAAAAACCAACAACGGGAAACTGAATGGATTTGAGTTGTAAAGCGCGATACTTAGCTTGGCGATTGATTTCTGCTTCTTGATTGAATCGCTTCACTTCATATTCTTGAGCTGCAAAAGCCTGAACGACGCGAATCCCGCTAAATACTTCAGTTAGCATCGCCGACAAATTGGAAACCTGATTTTGGCTCTGGCGAGATAGCACGAGTAATCGCTGACCAAATTGCCCAATCAACCAAGCCATTAAAGGAGCCAAAATCAAACCCGCAAGAGTGAGCGGCCAATTCAGGTAGAGCATATAGATGGGAATTCCAATTAACTGCAACAAATTGGAAAGAAACTGATGGGATAACTTATCCACAATCTCGCCCACGCGATCGATGTCTTCGGTCAGGCGATAAGTCAGGTCTCCTGTCTGTGTGGTTTCAAAGTAATCTAATCCAAGTTTGTGCAGGTGAGCATAAACGCGCTTACGCAAGTTTAAAACCATGTTCAGAGTAGCAGCGATCATAAAGACATTCTGCCCGTATTGACAAAGCCCTCGAACCAAGAATACTAAAGTGGCTAGTCCGAGCCAGTAGGCAATCTGGTTAACATTTCCCTGGCCAAGATGAAAAGAGACCTGACCTGCTAAATAGGGCACTGCTAAGGTGAATAACACAAATCCTAAGATACAAGCTAATCCCCGAATTAACAGCGACCATTGGGGCCACAGATAAGGCAACAGTTGCCAGTAACTAGAGCGGACTTTCATAGGTAAGTAATAATTCAAGAGTCAGGAGTCAGGAGTCAGAATTCAGAATTCAGAATTCAGGAGTCATAATTGAGGTGCATTACGGCGTTAGCCTACCACACGATGTTACCCAACCGTGCTGACTCTTGAATTCTGACGCAATTTCTACTCAGTTTCTCCTAGAGAGTTTAGTAGAAAGCGGGCAATTCTCTCAGATGCACCAGGTGGGCCAAATCGCTCAGGGCCATTTTCTTTGCACTTAGCGAGGTAGTCTGAATCTTCTAAAGTTTCAACTACTCGTTTAGCTGCTTGCTTGAGAATCTCAGGGGTTGCTGGCTTAGTGCCGATGGTTTGGGCAGAAATGCCCAACAGCCGTGTTTGCGCTTCTGCAAATTGATAGGTAAATTGAGGGCCCTCTCCGGGAATCTGGATGATGGGTTTCCCGATCGCTACAGCTTCCTCCACTGCCAAACCTGCCATACCAATAACGAGAGTAGAGTAACATAGGATGTCACTGAAGGCATCTGAATAACATCTCACTTCCACAAGCGGTGATTTTTCAACAGAACTTCCTGGGGGAGAATAGGTAAGTATGCCTTGATTCAGTTGCCAACCTTGACTTTTAGCAATGTCGTCTAATTGCGCCATCAAATCCGGTATCAAGGCTGCACGAAATTGTAATCCTGACTCAGGCATCACCTTGGCGATTTCTACTACCAGTTGCAACTGCAAACAAAAATTTCGCGCAGCTTCAGGCATCCGTGACCCTGGTAGGAGAGCGATCGCTCTATCGTCCGGTTTCAGGTGCAAGTCTTTGCCAGTAGGGACAAGCCAATCTAAAGCCGGAATGCCAGCACACTGAGCTTTAGTTAAACCTTGCCGTTGGAGGTCATAAGCCGTATAGGAATCCTTGGTGAAAACTGCCAGACATCTGGAAGAATTAAGGTCGTGCCACAGCACTGGATTGAGACGCAATCGCCCTTCGTAGAGGGCAGAAAGACAAGAGATAAAGGAGACGAAGGGGCGCTTTGTTAAGTAAGCAAATGTTTGGGAGACAAAATCTCCAGTAGACATAATTAAATCGCAGTTGGGAGCATACTGTAATACTGCTTGTAATTGTCGCCACGTTAACCCAATCAATCCCGATTGAAAATCTTTCAGCAAATAGAGGCGCTTCATGTAAAAGAATCCCCCGGAGGGCATTGTTTGTGTGGGCCCGATAATAGGAATGTCTAAGCTACGGTAAGCTTTTCCTTCCCCCACAATCGGCATTGCCGCCATCTCAATAGAAGGACACAATTGGCGCAGAGTCTGAATAACATGAGAGGTATGGTTGTCCTCTCCATGGCCGTTACTGATAAACAAGATTCGCTTAGAAGGCATCTTGGGGTTTGGATAGGTCTAAAATGCTTGTTTGGTGAGATTTTTAACCTACATTGGGTGAGTAGGCTAAGAGATTGATCGTATTTTTACTCTTGAGAGTTTGTAATTTTATAGACAAATCTACAAAGTTACTTTTTCAGGTGTAAACCGGAATGGAATTACTGCTAATCCCTGTTTTTGCAGACGCTAATCTATCAGAGAATACAGTATTAGGAGTGCAAGCGCTATGGATACATTGATCTGAGTTCATAAATTGAACGAGCTATTTTAAGTACTGATCGCAGTAAGACAAGGAACAGAGGAAATGATTTTTTGAAAGTCTGTCCCCTTGTCACCAAATCCTCTTGTCCTCTTCAATGACGACAAAGTTATAAAAAAGTTGTATCCCAATAAACATGGAACACACCATTTCTGCGTTGATAATTTTAATTTTTATCGGTATATCCTACGTCTTCTCTGTTAATCGTCGTGAAGTGTGTTGGCAAATAGTGGAATGGGGTTTGAATGTCAGTACACCGAAAAGTTCTGCGTTAACGTTCGTGTTGGCGTTGGCGTTGGCGAAGCCTCTCTTCGAGAGGCTCACCGTTCGCAGAGCGTCTCCGACAGGAGAAGGTATCACTTTGTGACTGATACTTGTAAACACAATTATTCTTCAACAAAGCGTATTCTTAAATATATTTTTGAAAAACTTTTTGGGGAACTTCAAGTAAGTAAAACTAATAAATTATCTTAAAAGCTAAGGATAGCTATCACAGTAAAACATTGTTCTGGTGCTATGTCTTGAAATTTTTGTCAAGTATTAGGGTGAATAAGCAAAATTTTTGACTTATAAAATTAATTTGACGATTACTGCAACTATCTCGTTTTAACTGATAAGCAAACGTTATAAGAAGTGGTTAACTGTTTAGCAGAAAATGTTCTAATTAAAACTCAAGATAATTGCGAACAACAAAATATATTTGAAATTTTAATTTGAGCAGCTACTCAAATAGACAGCATTGAAAACACTACTAAAGTCTTAAAAAACTAGAAATCGGCTTTTGTACATTCCATAATAAATGGTATTATAAACTACCATTTATTAGCCCTAACAGAACTTTTTGGTCTATTGATATTGGATGTTGGATGTTGAATGCTGGATTTAGAATTGGAAATCTCAAATTGATTACACCTGATGAACTAATTTCCAACTTACCATCATCAAAATGGCATAAATGATAAAGCGTAGTGGGCGCTGGGGAGCTCTCTGGCAGATTTTAGCACCTAATAAGACGCCAGGTACAGAACCTAACCAGATAGGCAGTACCAAACTCCAATCAACTGTTCCTAGGCTCAGATGACCAAGGGCTGTAAACAGCAGTAAAATCGCTGCGTGTGAAATATCTGTACCCACTAACTTCCGGGCATCAAGGCGGAAAAACCCAATCAGCACTAGAGCAAACATTGAACCTGATGAGACGCTAGTTAGACCAACCAAACAGCCTAAAATTGCTCCCAAAGTAATTGTCACAAATCGACCAAAGTTAGTTTTTAAGTCTAACTTTGGCAGTTCGGGTAAATTAAATTTTGGGAAAAAAGTCAATAACAACAATTGCACTAGTGCTAACACTGTGACTAGCAAAATCATCCCACCAAGCAAACGGAACAAGATATTATCCAGGCTATACTCACCTGCATTTTTAATGACATGCAAAATCCCTACTCCGAACAATGAGCCTGGAACACTCCCAAATGCCAGCCATTTGACAACTTCTGTGTCAAGGGTTTTCTGTTCCCAATGTTTAACGCTACCAACAATTTTCATCAAGGTGGCGGCCACAACATCAGAACTCACAGCAATAGAAGGCGGAACCTGAAAAATAAAAATCAACATTGGGGTGATGAGAGAGGCTCCACCAATTCCCGTCAAACCAACGATGATACCAACAAAAAAGCTTAAGAACGGTAGTAATAAATAGTGCATACTCTTTGGGGTTTCAACAATTAGTTATCAGTTATCAGAGTCCTGTTGAATCTCTCACTTCTATAAGTGAGCGGCGTCAGTAGGGGTTGATTAAATCCACAACCGAAGCCTTGATAACTTTTCACTGACTTAATTACGAGCAGCTAGAGAGCAGCAACTCAGCCAAACTTATAGCCCAGTGCTAGACAGGGCTAGTTATGACAAGTTATTGTCTTTCTTAGGGATTCTTGGACAACTTAAAACCTGTGTGGAAGTTTTTGTAAGCATCACAACTGGCATTTAGCTCAAACAGACTTTGATAACTGCTTATTGGTCAGTTGCTCTGCTAAACTCAACTTCTAGCTAGGTTTTTCTGCGGTTTTACATATTAAAACCTCATAAGACGATGCACTTACCGTATTTTACTCGTAAACACGATCAAACGTCCAGCGTATTCGCGTTGTATATCGCTCAATTATCTGGATAATACACCGCAGTCCGTGAAACTCACTACGGACTTGTTGCTCAGAAATTTACTTACAAGTTAATAAGCATAGGGATAATTCCAAATTTTATTTTTGCAATCCAGTCAAAATCCTATTTTGTAAAGGTCAAATCGCTAACATTGCTACTGAAATTCATAATTACTTATGGTAGGGGTAGCATCAAAGCTAACGGCGTTTATAACCAGTGAAGTCTGCATTGGCTGGACAAAATTGACAGCACTGCATGGTTTAGATCGTGCTCAAACTTTAACTATTGTTCTATCTAGCACCCTGACAATTAGGCGCGATCGCAAATGGCAAAGAGTTTAGTTCTTTACTCAGTGTTGAAAAAAGCTTGACTTGCAAGCAACTATCATGCTAGAGTTATCAAACCACTCGGTCGGTAATATTTTATTTACAACAATTTTTAATTCAATAAACTTCCTACTATCAAAATTGCTGTAATGTCCAAAGGCGAAGAAACAAAAACTAGAATTCTTCAGCAAGCAGCCGAACTGTTTAATCAACAGGGGTATGCAGGTTCATCAATGTCAGACATTATGCGTGTAACTGGATTGCAGAAAGGAGGAATTTACAATCACTTCCAAAGCAAAGACGATCTCGCACTACAGGCATTTGATTTTGCGATCGCTCGCATTAAGCAGCATACTAGATTTGCATTACGAAGCAAACACCACGCAGTAGAACGTCTGCAAACAATCATTGAGGTATTTAGTAGCTTCGCAGAAAATCCACCAATTAAGGGAGGGTGTCCACTGCTGAATACTGCTGTGGAAAGTGATGATGCTCATCCGGCGTTGCGAGAACGTGCTCAACAAGCGATGAACTCTTGGCTGCATCTAATTTGTCAAATTATTGAAAAAGGAATTGAAAAGGGTGAAATTCGCCCGGAAGTGAGTGCTGATGAAATCGCTACCATCATCATCGCAACACTGGAAGGAGGCATAATGATCAGCAAGCTTTATGGAGATTCAATTCATATCCATAGGGTAATTAATCACCTGACTCAATACTTGGAAACTTCTCTTTAATTGAACATAACAAACAATATTAATAAAAAATATCAAGAAAAATAATGATAGTAAATAACAACTTACACAGGCCATTAGAAGTAGTATTAGCAATTCCTGTAAAAACATACGACATTGATTTTATGGGAATTGTGAGTAATATCGTGTATATCAGATGGCTAGAGGATTTACGTCTAAAGTTTTTAGATGAACATTGGCAACTCAATCAACAAATTGAGCTAGGATATACACCGATTCTAGCCGGAACTGAAATTGAATATAAACGTCCGATAAAGATTATTGATCGGGTGATTGGACGTTTATGGCTGAGTAGTTTGGGACGCTTAAAGTGGACTGTGCAAGCTGAAATTTTATCTAACAATGAGTTAGCAGCAGTGGCTAGCCAGAAGGGTGGTTTTGTCAGTATGCAAAATAATCGTCTTGTTCCCATTCCAGAGGAATTACAGAAGAAATATTTACAGTATCAACAAGAGATTCAGAAAATTTAATAATTAGGAATACTTCAATATTTTTTTGAGTTTTTATAGACTGTTCGGTTTGTTTATCAATATAATCTGGACTATAATACCGATTCTTGATGAATACGCGAAATAACTCCACTGCCTGCGGTACTCTCTTGGTAAAAGCAAATTTGGAGAGGTCTCTAAAAACTTACTAATTTCTTGATGGTTCTCCTCAATCCCCTCTCTGTAAGCGGGGCTAGCATGTACACAAGTCGAAAAAAGCTCGATTTACTATTCCTCTCATTCCCATGTAGAGTATGGGAACGAGGAAAACTTCATTAAGCTTAAGTGTTTAAGACTTGTGTGTGCAGCGTAGACAAGCAAGGAGGGGAAACGAAGTGTAGTTTAAACTCTTTGGGGTTATTCCGGTTTAATAAGCGATCAAGCGGACATGATACGAGAGGTCAAATATTTACAAATATTGTGTTGAGTGGGCAAACAGCCAAATTTTTTATTGTTAATCTCGTAAATATACGGGAACTTATTGTTTTGAGTTTTGGTCACTTTATGTCACTTTGAATAGCAAAGCGGTTCTGACTCCAATTAATTAGGTATAGTCAAACTCAGGCATTGCAGCCTTATATGTCGTCCAATTTAACTGAATGCTAACTCTTCGGTAAACCACTGTACCCATCCAAAGGTATGTACAAATACTGTTATCCGTTGTCAGTTTTTCCTGAATTGTCTTTATATATACAATAATTACACTTTGTTAGTCAGATTAACGCAGACTTAAAGTACTTTCAAATCGCTAAAATGGATGTTTGTTTATGGAAAAATTTCGTCATATTCAACCAAATATTACCATAATTCTTTATATGTATACCAAAATTCTATGAAAGCTATATCAAACAACACTTCAAACACTTTTGCATCCAAAAACCTCTATACTAGACTAGACTTTGATAAATTTGAGAGTTTTGTTAATTGCAACACCAAAAACTAGCAATTTTTAAATGAAATACTAGCGTATCTTATAGTCTATAGTTTTTAAGGTTTAGTCAAAACTATATCCAGTATCATCAAAAAACTGCAAACTTCATGTGGTGCCAAAATCAAGTGGGGAGTGAAAACATGAATTTACGTAGAGATGCATTGCAAATCCTCAAAGAAACTAGCCGAACTTTTTATATCCCAATTAGTGTTTTACCGCCAGGATTACAAGAAGCAGTAGCATCAGCATATTTGTGTATGCGTGCCATTGATGAAATTGAAGATCATCCCGAACTAGATAACGCTACTAAAGCAAAGCTGCTAAGAACGATTAGCCTAACATTACAGGCAGGAGTTGATGGCTTTGCGGTAGATGCTTTCTTTGCAGGCTTTAGTGGGTATGAGAATTCATTAGAAGAAGTCACTTTGAGGATTAGAGAATGGTCACTGCTAGCACCAGACACCATTGCACCTCGAATTTGGGATGCCACTGCTGCAATGGCAGACCGGATGGCTTATTGGGCAGAAAAAAACTGGAAAATTTACACAGAATCTGATTTAGATCGTTATACCTTTGGAGTTGCAGGTGCAGTGGGACTGTTACTTTCTGACTTGTGGACTTGGTATGATGGAACACAAACGAACCGTACCCAGGCAATTGGTTTTGGTCGGGGTTTACAAGCAGTCAATATCTTGCGTAACCATACTGAAGATTTGGGGCGTGGGGTAGAATTCTTCCCAGAAGGTTGGAGTGCAGAAAATATGCAAGAGTATGCTCGGCGTAATCTAGCCTTAGCAGAAGCTTATATCAAAGACCTTCCTACTGGGGGACCAGCCTTAGATTTTTGTCAAATCCCCTTCACCTTGGCAAACGGCACTCTTGACGCCCTTGCTAATGGTAAAGAGAAACTCAGCCGCAGTGATGTTTTTGCACTTATCGAACAGCTGATTAGTGTGAACATGAAAGCTAGCTAATAATCTCTCAATGACTAATGGAGATGATTCTAAATTGCCTCCAAATTTGGGCATCCAAAATTCTACAGCGATTTTCTGTAGGGTAGCCAGTGCAGTCTTCTCCCTTGGCGCTAGCCTCTCCCTTTGGGAGAAGGGGAGACGCTAAAAGCGATGGGGTTTCCCCAATCAATATAGTAACTGGCGTTGGGCACTGCCCTCCAATACCTTTAAATACCAATTCTCCCATGCAAACAAACCAGATTAAAGCTGATTTACCCAATGGGACAATGGCACGATGCACGTCATAAGCCTTGAGAGATTAATTGGTAGAAAGTAGTATAAACAGTATTTACCAATGTAAGTATAATAAATAATCTTATTTAGCGATCGCTTTAGGTAATATCAACTAAACTTTAGGAACTCTTCATAGGATTTCCAGCAAAAATTACCTTGCAAGAGTTGATTAATGTCTAAATAATTGAAAGGGAGTATAACACTCCCCGTGATTATTCGTGCAGCGAGTTGAGAGTGCATGAGCTACTGTTTAAATCCTACTTGTTCCAATCCAGAAAATTTGGTATATAGCCAAAGGTGTCAGTCTTGTGGCTCGCAACTACTGTTGCGCGATCGCTATCAGGCAATCAAACCATTAGGTCAGGGTGGCTTTGGAGCGACCTTCCTAGCCAACGATCAAGGCTTACCAGGAGAACCGAGTTGCGTAATCAAACAATTACGCCCATCAGGAAGCGCCCCACACGTTTTGCAGATGGCCAGAGAACTTTTTGAACGAGAAGCCAAAACTCTAGGTAAGATTGGCAATCATCCCCAAGTACCAAGATTGTTAGACTATTTTGAAGATAGCGAACAATTCTACTTAGTTCAAGAATATATCAGTGGCGATACCTTGCAAGAGGAGGTCAAACTTAATGGTATTTCGAGTGAAACTGGAGTAAAGCAATTTTTGAGCGAGATTTTGCCACTGTTGCAATATATCCACGAGCAAAAGGTGATTCACCGTGATATCAAGCCAGCCAACTTAATTCGCCGCACTCAAGATGCCAGAATGGTACTCATCGACTTTGGTGCCGTCAAAAACCAAATTAGCCAAAGTGCGACAAGTCCATCAGGACAGACAGCATTAACTGCGTATGCTATTGGTACTCCTGGTTTTGCACCTCCAGAGCAAATGGCTATGCGTCCAGTCTACGCCAGTGATATTTATGCACTGGGGATAACATGCATTTATTTACTGACTAGCAAAACTCCTAAAGATTTAGATTACAATCCCAACACTGGCGAGATGATGTGGGAGCACCTTGTGCAAGTGAGCGATCACTTAAGCAATGTGTTGCGAAAAATGTTAGAGGTGTCTGTACGTAATCGCTATCAGTCAGCAGCAGATGTTCTTAGAGCATTGGAAATAGAACCATACTTAGATAGTTTAGCTAAGGGTTTACTGATTAAATCTGATAATGGATCTAAAGAGAGAACACATAACCACCTGGAAAATTCTGCTGTTTTATGTAACAACCCTTCTGCTACCAGTACTGGAGTGGCACAGGTTGCAGCTGCAATTCGTGCTAGACGAGCCAAGACAGCGGAAGCCGCAGGATTACACCAAAGTTCTGGGATGGCCAAATCAACAACTTTCGCTAACAACAGCAATAGTTCACAAGTTCAAAATTCTAAAGTTGGGCGGAAGTTAGATACCCAAGGTTTATTAACAGCTTATCTCAAGGGAAGACGAGATTTTGCCTTACACAATTTAAATTTCCTGAATCTACAAGGTGCTGATTTATCTC
The DNA here is from genome assembly GCF_036917575.1 of Nostoc sp. Taxonomy (GTDB): domain Bacteria; phylum Cyanobacteriota; class Cyanobacteriia; order Cyanobacteriales; family Nostocaceae; genus Nostoc. The sequence continues at coordinate 50,123 of NZ_JBALDC010000100.1, forward strand.
AAACAAATTTTCATTCTGCTCAATTGCAAAAAACCAATCTTCAGGGAGCTAATCTTCACAATAGTGACTTTGGCAGAGCCAGTCTCACTCGAGCAAATCTTAAAGATGCTAATTTGAGCAAAGCATACTTTAATCATGCTGATTTAGAAGGAGCAGACTTGCGAGGTGCAGACCTTAGCAATGCTTATCTCAGTAATGCTAACCTCCGAGGAGCTAATCTGTGTGGTGCTAATCTCACCAGTGCCAAAATTTCTGATGAGCAGCTAGCACTAGCTAAAACAAATTGGATGACCGTGCGTCCCAATGGTAAACGAGGTTTGTTGTGATTTGAAAGTGTGAACTACCCCAGTGTATAGACAGATGGAGTTTCCCAATTGTCGGGAATAACCTCTTTTGTCTCTATACTTCTATCCGAATATTCTTTTATATTAGATTCTAGACTGACGGATAAACCCTTTTTCTTGAAATCAATTATTTGAGATTGGCAGAATAGCCTTATACCAATTCACAATTCGCTTTTTCACCCATTCGCAATTAAAAAATTTAGATACAGCAAAGCTTTCAAGGTTTACATCTGTATCAAATTTTTCATGAAATGGTATCAATTCTCTGCTTTGAAGTTCTCCATTTTTATTAATAATTTGAAAACGCTTATTTTCTCACATTTGGTAAAGTTAGCCATGATTATTCTCGATAAAAACTTAGATTTATTCAGAATTAATCAAATTATATATAATGTTTATTTTGCGCGTTAGCTGTCATGCTCACGAATATTAAGAAATATCCAAATTTCTACTAAAAACACGTAGGTAATTGTCAATTATTAATGAAATCTTTATAATTTTTATCTGTTACAAATAACAAATTATTATTTACAATAAACAATCAAGCATCATAAAAATTTGATAAAAATATTTTTATGTTTTTTATAGGTATAAATAACAAGAAATCTCACACCTAAAATTTTTAAAATAAAATGATTTTAAAGCACTAAATTTTTCAAATGACAAAAAAGCAAAAATCAATTATACCTGATTGTAGGCTGAAAAAGTATATTAAAACCGAAATTAGGTAGTATAAGGTTTACGTATAATGACTGACTTTGCACAAACGGAAATAGAACGCCGATTAACTTTATATCAAGTATTTCTCAAATTGTATGAACATCACAGCAGCCTTCTAGATGAAATTCTTCAGCTAGAAAACCTATCTCAACCGTCGTTGAGGAGAGTTAAGGCGGCTTACGTACATGGTGTGGTGGATAATACTGCTGTTTATTTGATGACTAACTTGAGTGACAATCAGACTCAGAGTTTACGACAGCCACAACAAATCTGGACAATAGGTCGTAATCGCAACAGTGGTATTTACATTGCTGACAATCATTTGTCTCGTCGCCATGCTGCTATTCAGCATATTGACGAGCAAGGCTTTTACTTAATTGATTTCAACAGTACCAATGGCTCGTTTGTGAATGGTAATCGCGCTCTTAGGCCGATCAAGCTTAAAGATGGCGATCGCATCCGTCTAGGAAATATGACTTTTGATTTTTTTGCGAATTATACCTACCGTGTTCTGCCAACTGTGGCAATGGATTTATTGATGCAGCTTGTGCATAGAAGGAATAATCATACAGTAGATTATTCTCAAAATAGACAAAAATCTCTGACTGAAAAACCAGATTCTAATTTAGAGGCTTTCAGAAATTTTGGAATAGTTGAGAAGGTTGAAAATTCTTATGACAACTTCAGTTCAGAACAGAAATCAGAAATTTTAGACCGCCTATTTACCACACAAATGTCGTCTAATCCCAGCCAGCTCAAAAATTGCAACTTCTAGCAGTTTTCAATTACTTTGCTGAGTGCTGTTAACGGTAGCTTGACATGCAGACAAATATTGAAAGTTAAAAAGTAATAAAGAATAGGGAACTCGTCAAAATATATAAAAAAAATTAAGAATTTGATTAAATATCATAGCAATCATTTTGAAGTGGCGTCTCTAGCTCAAAATAAAAACAAAGCGATTCAGAGATTGATCTGACAAGTTATACTCTATCCTGGCAACAGGAGGATACTCAAGGTCTACCAGCAGTAGCACCGCTACGCATCTACGCCAAAAAAAACCCCCAGTGAGCGTTAGCCAACCAGGGGAGTTAGTTATCAGGGTGCATCTACCAATTAAATGTTCTCAGGTTGAAGACCATACTCCGGATAAATTTGGACAAAGGTCAGTTATTTTTTAAATAAAAAACCCCCAGTCGGTGTTAACCCAATACGGTTCAGTTAAGGCTATGCAGTGCTTGAAACAACAAACACAGGAGGATTAGTTCTTGTTCCAGTACCTCTGTGTTTAACTTTTTTAGA
>NZ_JBALDC010000101.1:0-81534 GCF_036917575.1 Nostoc sp.
GATTCGAAAGCAGCTATACCGTTTTCTAACTTTGCGAGAGGCTATGGAGCATATCCTTCACCTAGCATCCTAACTAAAATGGCGACGGCTATACCTTAACCTTTCACGGATGATTTTAACCCAGAACTAAATGTGCGAATGTTTCTTAACGTCAAACGACCGCACAACAGTGAAGTGCCAACATCCACTTTGCTGCGGGAGTTTGCCAGTACTTTTCGCCAAAATATTTGGCCAGTAAAAAGACTACCTGAAGTATTTCACGATCCGCGATCGCTGATGGTGGGCGTGGAATCAAAAGCTTGTTTACACGCCAAATGTGTTGTTGTAGATTAGGAGCGTGTGCTTGTGACCTCTGCCAATTTTACAGAAGCGGCTCACGAGCGCAATATCGAAGCTGGTGTATTACTTAATGATCCAATAACTGCTCAAGCTTTACAAATGCAATTTGAAAGCTTGGTTACAAGAAATATCCTATGTCGAATTTCTGGAATTTAAATATTTAAAGTAACATCTTATATCTACATTTGATTCTACTAAGACAAGTCTAGCCATTTTACTAAACGATATTGTAGTTGGCAAAATTCAACGGCCTGATTTTCAAAGGGGTTGGGTTTGGGATGACGAACATATCCGCTCCTTGTTAGTGAGTATTGCTCGTGCCTTTCCTGTCGGAGCAATCAGCTTTTGGGACGAGGAACTTTGAGTTTGGCTCCGAGAGAGTAGCGAACTAGTTGATAAACTGTTTTATAGGCTTTTGTTAAGTCCTAGTTCGCTCTTGAGCCATTGTTGAATTTCATTATAGCTGTGAAATCCTTGCGACTGCTCTAATCGTTGCTTCAAACGTTCTAAGCTTTCTTCACTAACTATAGGTTCTTTACCTGGCGCATGTTTTACCTCCAGTAAGCCGGCTCGTCCCCCATCTTTATATTTCCTTAACCAACGCGTTATTGGTTGCCTCATTCCTTCCTAAACGTTCTGCGATCGCACTGCGACTCTTCACTTGACCACTTTTTAGCCAGTAGAGCATTTGTAATCGCTCTTTGCTGCTTGCCTCGTAAGCGTATTTAACAGCTTTTTCTAATTCTTCTTGACTCTCTTTTATTTCGACTTGTAATCTTAAACCCATCACGCTTAAACCAAATTTACCCTTGGTGATAATTTAGCGCATCTTCATACAGAAATGGTATAAAAAAGCAAAGTTTGTTACGCGAGGTTCAACCTACTGAGTTTCTTCAAGGATTGACACTACTGCATACTTGGGATAAACGAAGGGAAGACTTAAAGATGGGTAAAACTGGCAAGCAGGTAACAGGTGTAACTGCCAAGCGCGAAGCAGTTTTGTCTTTACCTCTATATGCTTACCAAAAATGGAAACAGCCTCTTACGCAAGGTTACTGGAAAGCAGCTAAATTTCTGCGTCAAGAATCGTTTTTCTCTACCAACGATTTACCCTACCGTACCCAACTTGTTCCGCTTGCCGTGGTCATGGCATTCCTTAGCGATCGCTGGCTGGAACCGAAAATCCACGACAAAATCGCCCGTTGGTTCTGGTGTGGTATCCTTGGCGAATTGTACGGCGGGGCAGTTGAAACTCGCATGACTTTGGATATTCAAGAGCTTATCGACTGGATTGAGAACGGTAAGGAAGAACCTGCAACTGTTCGGGATGCTAACTTTCAACCTGCACGTTTAGGGACTTTGCGCTCCCGAACTAGTAGTCTGCCAACCCAAAGATGCGCTTGTGAGGGCTGGGGAAAGGGGAAAGGGAAAAGGGTAAGGAATTTAAAACCTTTCCCCCTGCCCCTTATCCCCAGAGGGGGCCCCACCTTCCCCCTTACCCAATAAATAGCCAAGTTCACTTGGCGAACTACTAGTGCTGCATATAAAGGTATCAATACCTTGATTCAACGTGAACGTTCTCAAGATTTCTTTTGGAAGTCCACTATTCGGGATTTGGATGAAAGCGATTGGGAAGAGCGCAGACTAGATATTTATTCATCACATTTTCCCCAAAAGTTGGTGTGACAAGCAGGGTATCCCCGCATCGCGCTATAACTCTATCCTCAACAAAACTCCGATATCGTTTAAAGCAAATCGCATGATTGGCGGTAAAGCTCCAAGTGAATATCTGGTTCAACTTCAAAAGCATGACAGTGTTCAGCTAGACGATGCAGGTATGAATGCGATTTTGGCAACTCATCAAATTGACGCAATAACACTACGAAAGGATGACTTTGAGGGTTTTATGGCAAAAACTCTGGAATCGAGAACCAAAAGAGAAGCCACCCAAAAATGAAACACCAGCCAAGAAGAAAATTCGCCTTGCAGCAGCAAGAGTTGAAGCCCGAAAACGTCCCTTTGAAGAGAAAGAATCTTACAGGTGGATAGAAGCTCTGACCACTGTAGAAAGCCTTACAAGTAAGCATACACGAGTAGTTCATATTTTCGACCGAGAAGGTGATATCACAGAAGTTTTGGACAAAGTTCGCCAACTTCAGCACACCGGAGTTCTTGTTCGCGCGGCTCATAACCGTAGCTTAGATTCTGAGAGTGAGCGTATGCAGGTCAAAACTGGAAGCCCAACCGATTAGTCTGGAACAGGAAATCGAATTACCTCAGACGAGTAAACGTTCTGCCCGCAAAACCAAGCTTGCTGTACGATTTTGTCCAGTGAATCTCCGTACTCCCTACCGTTTTGATAACCGTGACCCTCTACTCGTATATGCTGTTTATGCCACAGAAATTGATTGTCCCGAAGGTGAAACACCTGTAGAATGGATGTTGCTCACCACAGAAGTTGTTGCAGATATCCAGACAGCTTCTCTGATTTTACGCTGGTATACGTATCGTTGGCGGATTTAATAGTATCATAAAATTTTCAAGTCTGGATGTCAGGTGGAACGATACAGACTTGCTGCTGAGGGTATGAAAATCTTAGTTGGCTTTTTGAGTGTAATTGCTGTAGAACTGTTGCAGTTGACTTATCTACACCGCACCCAGCCTTCAGCCCCCGCCATTGAAATTCTGAATCCTCTAGAACTCAAGATTTTAAAAGCTAAGTCTCTAAAACCACCCAAACTCCTCACAGTTAATTGGGCTGTCGAAGCTGTTGCTCGTCTTGGCGGCTACCTAGAACATCGAAGCAAAACACCAATTGGTATCCAGGTACTGTGGCGAGGTTGGTTAAAATTGCATGACCTTTGTGAAGGTTGGCAGCTTGCAAAAGAGACTTAACGGGAAAAGTCAGACCCCAAATAGCTACACCATTAAGTAGCAAACCTTTTGTATATGCTTGATCTACTTGCAAGCTTAATAAAATTTTGTTTTTATTTAACAGTACTTCATTTGACACCTATTTAAAGAAGGAGTTATAAACTAGAAAGCTAATTGCTGTCAGAAACATTTACAAATTACTAAATTCTGCATTTGTGAGATATTTTGCGTAAAACTACTGAAGTTTTCTATTTAAAAAACAGGTAATATGCAGCAGTAAACATAATACTTGCCAGTTTTACTAGCAGTACAAGTCTAAAAGTCAGTTATTTTCAAAGGGCTTTTAGTTTTTGATCAGCCATAACTGGATCAGTTTATTAGTTTGATGCTGTGCCTAATTGCGAGCAACTACAAGTAACCAGCTATAGCCGTGTACCTCAATATCTCTCAGAGGAAATTTATGAGCTAGAATATTCCATTCTCCTTTACTGAGCGTCTCAGTTTGGCTGAGAAAATGGGATCAATAAGATGGTGGTGGGTAATGCCCACCCTACAAAATAATTAGCTTTTTAACTTGTGATTTTAGCAATAAGAGATTAGTGCAAGATATAAGTTAATGAACCAGTTGAGATTAGCATTCTGCTAATCTCAACTAAAATCGATTATCGATTTTAATTAAGAATTAAAAATTTTTCAGATATTTGTAGCATAAATACTTCGGTATTGCAGTCACTAAATTGTCAATTTTTTTATTAACATCCTTATAGGTGAAGCTTTTAAGGATTTAGGGCAAAATTTTTACTAATATTAGGAGTAGGCATGGTAGAAACTATTTTACCAGGTACTTACATCACAGTACTTGATGAAGGTTTGATTAGTGCAGGTAGCATTGCTTCAGGTAACATTGGGATTGTGGGTACTGCGGATAAAGGCCCTGTAGATAAGGTAAAAATTATCAGCAGCTTTTCTGAGGCTAAGGAAATTTTTGGTGAGAGTAATACATGGGAGGATGGGAATAAAAATGATTTGACGCTAATCAGAGCTTTAGAACTAATTTACAACAATGGTGGGCAGACTGTTTATGCAGTTCGCACTGCGGCAAAAAATTCTGCTCCAGCATCCTATCAACTAAAAGATGGGACAAGTGATTTGTTTAAATTAGAGGCAAAGACACCAGGACAATGGGGAAATAGTATCAAAATAAAAATCAGTACACCGGAGGGAGGAGATTCCGCAACTAAAAAACTTAAATTGTTTTACGGTAGCATGCAAGAAACTTATACCGTTGAACAAGGTAAGATTGAGGACTTGCAAAAAACAATTAATGACAATTCAGGATTGGTGATTGGTAGTGGATTTGTTAAAACTTTAAAGAATAAACTACCGAGCGATATAGATTTAGAGACAGGTAATCCATTTAGTGGTGGTAATGATGGTGCAGATGCTGACAAAGAGGCATATCAAACCAGTCTAGCTCTACTAGAAAACAAAATAATTAATATCATACTGTTAGCTGGTCAAGATAATTCTGTTGGTTGGCTCAAAGAAGTGATTGAGGGACATCTCAAGATTACAGCTAACACTAAGCGAGAACGGATTGCAATTGTGGGTAGTGCGTTTGAAGATGGTAAAGATAACCTAGATACGATCGCTAAACACACATTCAACAGCGATCGCATAATTTTCACTGCACCTGGTATTCAAGTTACAGGTAAAAATCAAACAGATAATTTACCAGGCAGTTATTTAGCAGCAGCTGTAGCTGGATTGATTGCGTCTTTACCAGTACAAGCAAGCCCTACCAATAAAACCCTTAGCCTGGGTGGTTTGTCTAGCGTATTTAATACCGCCCAATTAGAGAAATTAGTTAGTAACAGAGTCTTAGCTGTAGAAAAGCGGGATGGCTTCCGCGTTGTCAAAGGTATTACCACGAATGACGGGGCATGGCGACAGATTACTACTAGAAGAATTGTAGATTATGCAATTTATGGAGTGCGTTCTGCCTGTAATCCTTACATTGGCAAATTGAATAATGAGCGAGTACGTGGTGCAATGAAAGCCACTATTGATGCCTTTCTCAGCCGTATGGTAAATGACGAAGCTTTGGTGGGTTATGAATTGAGTGTTTCGGCTACTAGAAGACAAGAAATTGATGGTGAAGCGATTGTGACTCTGACTCTAAAACCAACCTTTAGCATCGATTTCATCAAAGTAACTATGTACCTTGGTTAATCATTAGTCATTAGTTTTTCTCCTCTGCTTTTCTGCTTCCTCATCTCCCTCATATCCTCATTTCCATGCAAAGGAAATAAATCATGCCAAATGTGAATGTATTTCAAGGTTCTGATGCCTCTTTAGTGCTGGCTGTTGATGATAGTTCTTCAGAAGAAGGTAAACTTGCTAATAGTTTGATTGACAAATATGAACTCTCTAATATTGTCGGACGATTACAAAATGTTCAAGTAAAGGTAGAAAATGATTTAAAGCCTTATCATGAACTGGGTAAACGTTTTGCCACAGAATTACGCCCTGGAAATATTAGTGTTTTTGGTTACGTCGAACGCGCTCATATTAATGGGGCGTTAATTAAGCTATTGTTAGGAGATGGGGCAACAAGTCCACCACCTATAGGTGCGATCGCTCAACCTAGTTTTAACATTGTGATTAAACTAAATAACCCAGCTATGCCCGCGAGTAGCAGCACTCTCACAGTCTTTGGTGTCAAATTTGAATCGTGGAGTTTCGCTCTACCGGAAGATGATTTTGTCATGGAGTCTGTGACGTTTAAAGCTTTGCGGATTAGTTCTGAGGAGACAGGTTGATGCAATTAACTCCAGAAGATTTATTGATAGGTGCATCTATTACCTTTGATGTGGTGATTTCCCCTAGTATTTTACATCCTGGTAATAATCAATTACCAATAAATGAACCTCAACCAGATTTTGTTGTACAATTGCGTCCTTTAACTATCGGTACATTTCAGTTAATTATGAAAGCAGCTAGAAATGATGCTGCCCTAATTCCTTTACTGATGATTAAAGAATCATTGGTAGAGCCTACGATGTCCTTGGATCAAGTAAAACAATTACATTTAGGTTTGGTAAATTTTTTAATTCAACATATCCGCGAAATTAGCGGTTTGACAGTAAAAAAAAACAATTAGTGGTTTAGAAAACTCAGCATTACTGCAAGCAGCATATATTTTTGCCCGTGAGTTTGGATGGACTCCCCAACAAGTTCAAGCTATGACTATGGCACAAATCTCTGTTTATATGCAGATGCTTACACAGGAGGCTCGTAGGAAAGATGAAAGAGGAATTGATCGCTCTTGGTAAAGTCCTACAATGCGACTTTGAAAATTTAGTCAATCAACAGGTTCCTGGTTGGCTAACTAACGATTTTCTCATGAACGCAGATTTACAACCATTAACAGAACTAGAAGCTGCATTGTCTACGTTTTGGGAAATGAACGATGAGTTTGCATTCCTAGAAACATCGCTGACTTCTGGCTTTATACCTGGGGAGTCGTCAGAGGATCTGGGGACTAGTAGTTCGCCAAGTGAACTTGGCGGGGAAAAGGGTAAGGCGGAAGGGGGAAAGGTTTTAAATCCCTTACCCTTTTCCCTTTCCCCTTTCCCCAGCCCTCACCCAGCATCTTTGGGTTGGCAGACTACTAGTGAGACAGGGCTGCGGGAGGATTTCCCTCCGCAAGCGACTGCGAACCCGGAGGGGAACTGGGGACTGGGAATTGGGGATTTCCCCCTTGGGGGGGATAAGGGGAGGTTAGGGATTGGGATTTTTACTCAGCAGGGGGTACGCCCTGCTACGGTTAACAGAAGTCAGCAATTTGAGGTAAAAAATCAAACTCAATCCCCAAGGCGATCGCCTTCACAACTCCCAGAATTAACAAATGTTTCAGAATCCCCTACATTAAAAAATCAAACTCAAGCTGAAAAGCGATCGCCTTTGGGACTCAAAGAGTTAGCTGCTATTGTGGACTCATCTACACCTACTCATCATGAAGAGGTAAAAAATCAAACTCAATCCCAAAGGCGATCGCCTTCACAACTCCCAGAATTAACAAATGTTTCAGAATCCCCTACAGTAAAAAATCAAACTCAAGCTGAAAAGCGATCGCCTTTGGGACTCAAAGAGTTAGCGAATTTTCTAGCCTCTGAACCTTATAGTAATGATTCTGAGAGTGTGAACAGCCAAGCTGCACCAGCAATTAAGACATCACGACAACCTGATACCCTTAGTAGACCCTCTCTCAACTTTGCAATTGAGACAGCATCTACAACTGCGTTTAGCAGTCAAGATTCTGGCTACTGGGAAGGAATAGAGGCGCAAAATCGGGTAGTGAGGTCTAATTTAATATCAAAATCTCTAATTGAGGCTGATGATTCCAGCTTTGAGAGCGATGGTGTAGTGGGTTATCCAGCCAGCAGCCAGACGGTGCAGCATCTAAAACCTTTTACGAGTCAACAAATCAGCAAAGGTAATGTGTTGTCTGAGTCTTCCTTCAGCCAAGAACAACAAGAGAACTATTCACAAGAAAATCCTACAACCAAGCATGAAACAAATTTCTTTTCCCAGCCTCTTGAGCAAGAGATAGAGATAGATTTAATTGTCGAGGCGATCGCTAAAGAAATCAATCGTGAGTATCGCAGATTTTATGGGTGCTAACTATGACGATAGAGATAGGCGGTATCAAACTGAATCGAGTGCATCGCATTGTCACCTTAGAAACAGCAGATTTGATTTTACATCGCATTCCTGGTAAAGCGGGAAATATGATCCAGGATTTGGGACGTGACTCGGTGCGCTTGCAAATTAACGGCATTTTTTATGGTGCCGCTAACGCTAGTAAAGATTTAGAGGCGTTACGAAAAATTTACAAGCAACGAGAAGCAGTAGATTTTGTGGCGGAAATTGTTGGACAAGCCTATTTTAGCCAAGTAATTATCGAGCAATTTGAGGTATTCCAAGTAGCTGGAGAAGCAGAACAGTTTAGCTATCAAATAGCGATCGCTGAATCAGCAATTAAGGCAACAGCAACAGCAACAGCAACTACTAATTTAGACGGAGGGATTCAGGTAGAAGCTAGCAATTTAATCGATGTCGCCACAATTCCTGATGTACTAGCTCTTGGTTCTTTACCAGAAATTACTAACCCGATTGAACCATTAAAAGGTGCGTTAGAGCCTGTCAAAGCTGCAACTGAAAATCTGGGTGCAGCTACAGAAGTATTAAAAGCTATTTTTGGTTTTTAGTTCTATTTCTATAGAGTATTTTGAATTTTGAATTTTGAACTAATATGGCACTCTCAATTTTAGACAGCTTAGAAGAAATTAATCCTGAAATTACCTTTGCGGATTCACAAAATCAGTTTACGCAAGCCGAAGGTATAGCTTCATCGCTGAATCAACCTCTACCTAATATTGGTACTTTTAAAGATAGTCTCAACTTTCCCCAGGTTTCATTAGGTAACGTTACCGATACAATTTCTGGCGTTCCTGTATCTGCTGACGAATTAAAAGCAGCAGTAAGTGGAAAAATCGACAAAATTAAAGACATCAATTTAGAAAGTTTGCAAGCGGCTATTCCTGAAGCACCTACTGCTGACAATTTTAAAGGTTTTGATGTCAAATCTCTTAACTCCACAATTTCTAGTTTGAGTCAAGACTTGACTGGTGGTTTAAGTATAGGTAATGTACCACCTGCGGCTCAAAATGTTTTCGGAGAATTTGAGGAATTTGTCAATAAAGCGAGTATGTTACCTGCTCGCACGTTGGATGCATTATTAAAGGTATTTAAAAAACTTTTAGACAAACTATCCAATCCCGAAGATTTGCTCAGTCAAATCGGTCCGAATGTATTAACAGATATTTTAAGGGAGCAAATTAATAATTTAGCTGAACAGTTACCTTCTAATGCTATTGCGTGTATAGAAAAAAATATTAAGCTGCGACGTGAGTTAGTCGCTGAATATAACACAATTTTAGATAACCTACAACCCAGCAATTTAGATAAGGAAAAAATTAAAAATCTGAGGCTTACAATTAAAAGAATTTCTCTGGATATCAGCATAGTTGATGCTAACAATCAGGTATTATTGACAAATTTGCAAAAATTTAATATCGAAGCTTTTCAAAAAGCCATAGAAACCCTATCACAAGCCAGTGGTGCGACTGATAATTTAGGATTAATCAGCCTATTTAATAGTATTAAACAATACATTAAAATTATCAATGACAAAATTGCTGCTATCACGGATAAGCTCAAGGGATTTGCTCAGAAGATACCACAGCTAATCGAAACAGGAATTAAAAAGGCTAGTGATATTGCTAATTCATTTACTAAAATTGTTACCGATAAAATTGAAAGTGGTAAGGAACTACTCAATCAACTGACAAAATATCTTCAGGACGTAATTCAGAAAATTAAGGATTTTATTGAAGGGACAGCGAATAAATCTGCTGATTTGGTCAAACCTCTGAAGGAGCAATGTAATAAATTTTCATCTACAGCTATTACTCAGATAAATAATTTTTCGGGCAAAGTTAAAGAGACGACCACAAGACTAGAAAAAGCAATTGTTGATGTTAATACTAAGATTGAAACTCAACTTAATCGAGAACAACTGAAACAGAAAATTGATCAACTGTTAGATAAAGTAACAGTAGTTCTTGATAGTCCTCAAGTTACCAATGCGCTTCAGCAAGCAGAATCAGGTATTCAAAAAGTAACTGACAGTCTACAACAAGTCAGTCTAGAGCCAGCATTTACTACTATAGTTACCAAAAGCGGTGATTTAGAAAAGAAATTGAAAGCTGTTGACGTTTCTAAACTGAGTACAGCGAGTAAAACTGCTCTCAAGATAGGGACAGAAGTAATTAAACAAGTAGATGTTCCGGGTACTGTTAACCCGGAGTTAAAAGCAGCTTTTGATGAAATTTTGCAACCTCTAGAAAATATAATTACCTCGGTAGAAGGGGAATTTCTCAAGATTGATCAAAAAATTACTAATTTAAATCCGGGAACTTTAGTAGAAAAATTTATTGGCCCTTACATAAATAGGTTGGTCAGCAAACTAAACGATTACAAGCCTTCTAAAATACTCCAGCCTGTTAAGGATTTATATCAAGAATTGCTGTTAAAACTAGATGTGCTGAATCCTAAACAGTTGCTAGATAAATTAGAAGAATTGTACAATAAACTGCTGAATGTAATTAAATCTTTCTCGCCTAAAGCAATCACAGATTTTTTGAATGAACAGCTAAAAATTGTTACAGAAGAGTTAGATAAGTTAGATGTTGAGGCTTTAGTAAATAAGGTTACAGAAGGACTCAGCCAATTAGATAAACTCATGGCTAGTTTGGGTTTAGGTGATGTGTTGAAATTAGAGTTTTGGAAAAATTTAGAAGAGATATTGAGTTTCAGTGTAGCAGATAAAATTAAAGGTCTTGAAGAAATTCGTGATCAATTGGTTGCTAAAGTAAATGCAGTAAATACACAGGAGTTAAGTGAAGAGTGGACAAAATTGCAAGGTACGATCGCTATCTACGTAAATAATCAGAATGAAGCAATAAATATTACTATAGTTCAAGTAGTAACTAATGATTATATAGCTAATCTAACTACTCTAAAAACCAAATATACAGCTAAAAAAGAAGAGTTAGAGAAATTTCAGCCAGCTATAGAGATATTAGTAGATTACCGGGATGTGCGATCGCGCCTAGAGAAATTATACACCAACTTCACAGCTACCGAGCCAACACAGTTACAACCGCCAGAGATTTTAACTCAACTGCAAACCATAGTTGCAGATACAACAAAACTGCAAGGAACTCAAACACAATGCGACAAGTTATTGCAAACTGCTAACGCCAAAACCCCTGCACAGTTGCTAGCTGATTTCAAACAGGTAATACCCAATGAGTTAAACCAACAAATTATCAATCCTATCAAGGAAATTCTCATAGCAATTGATAATTTGCTGGCTCAACCTCGCAGCGTTTTAGATGAAATTAAAAAAGTTATCAAAACTGTAGAGGAAGCACCAAGTAGACTGCTCAGGATTCTCAGTGATTTAGCCAGAACTATGGGCGATAAAATCAGAGATGCAATTACAGCAGTGAAACAAAAAATCAATCTCTTTGGTTCGGAAGTCATTAAAGCATTGGAACAAACATATCAAGTGATTGTCAAAACTGTAGAATCGCTTAGTCCCCGGCGGATATTAAATTCTTTTGATATTAGTGATTTTAGCGATATCAATATTTTGATTCAAAAATTGCGCGAACCTAAAGATAAAGTCTCAGAATATATCAGTTCTAGATTACCGAATAACACCAAGTTGCTATTACCTAGTGATTTGTCAGGGAGAAACACCGCCGTCATTACCGCTTTGAATGAACTACTATTTGACCCGCAATTTTACAGTGCAGACCGCTTTGAAGGTGTGAAGCTAACGAGCAATGCTAAGTCGTTCATTCAGGATAGAGCATCACTATCACCTGGAAATATGTTTTACCTCAACCGCTTATTATTAGAGGTTGCATATCCTGGAACAATTATCATGAATTTAGAAGCAATTTTTCCCTATTTTAAGGATAAATTGGCTGAGATTTACCCTGAAGCTGTAGTGAAGGATCTAGATATTTTTCATCAAAAGATTTTGCAACTCATTACAGACATTCCTAAAGCTTTAGGAGATTCGTTAAATGAGCAATATGACAAAAAAGTTTTGCAAAAAACTCAAAAATTGCGAGCTAGTATAGATAACATTTTTAAGGCTCTCATGGCGAGATTAACCGGGTTAAAAAGTGAGTTAGATATTGGTTTAGAAGATGTGGGAGATGCTTTTGACAGGTTGATTAATGCTTTACCTGTGTAGTTTGGGGACTAGGATGTTACTCAGCACTTTCAACCCAGAGAGGAGGTGAAAAATAATGTTGAAGGTTAGTTACAAAGTTAAAATTGGTCAACTTAATTATACAGACAGCGATCAGAGCCAGGTGATTGATTTGCGATCGCACTCATCATTGGATATCCCTGTCAATAGTTGTCGGATTATCTTAGGGATACCTAAAGATTTGACAATTAATTTAGAAGACTCGATATCGGTAGAGTTAGGTGATGACAAAACCCATTTAGTGTTTACAGGTAAAGTCAGTAGCGTTGATTGGGGAATTGATAGCGTTATTATCTATGCTGATAGTGGTTTTAAAAGCTTAACCACGGCTCGATTGAATGTTCTGTTTGAAAAACCTAGTGCGGGCGATATTATCAAAGATATTGTCCAGAGTCGGCTGAAATTACCAGTCACTAAGATTGAAGATGGACTAAAATTTTCAGTCTATACACTAGGCGATCGCTATCCAGTTTACGACCAACTCCAGCATTTAGCTAGACAGTGCGGTTTTGATTTCTACGCCGACACAGAAGACAAAGCCGTATTTGCTCAATATAACGCCGCTACCACCCATGAATGCAAGTATGGCGAAGACATCCTTACTTACACCTTAGATCAAGTTAACAAAACTATTACTGGCGTGGAAATTTACGGCGAAAGTCCCGCCAGCCAAGGACAAGGTGAACAGGCATACTCTTGGCTGACTAAAAAAGAAGTAAAAGGAACAGCCGGAAGCAATTCCGCCATGATGCTGCGATTAGCTGATCCTACAGCTAGAACTCAGCAAGTAGCTAACAAAATTGCTGCCGCAGTTTTGCAAAACTTACCGCAAAAACCAAGAGGTACATTGAAAGTTTTAGGAAACCCCAAAGTCAAATTAGGCGATGCAATCCAAGTTGCTCAAATGCCTATTAGTCAGCAAAACGGTAAATTCAAAATTACCGGAGTAGTTCACACCCTCAAACGCCGCAGCGGATTTTGTACCCTCATTAATTGGGAGCAAGTCTGATGGAATCTATTGTTGGAGTCATGAAAAAAGTTGCTGAACATGAAATCAGCAAAATTTACACTACCGAGTTAGCGATTGTAACAGCAGTATTTCCCCATGCCGCAGAAAATGATAAAGATAATTATCAATGTTCTGTCAAGCTGAAAAATAAAAAGCAACCAGATGGCAAAGATTTTGAATTGCGGAAAGTCCCTGTCACCACATCCCATCTTGGATTAGTAAATATTCCCAACGTAGGTGATTTAGTATTAGTCACATTTATCGGGGGCGATATCAACGCACCTGTGATTATTGGACGACTTTATAATGATGAAGACTTGCCTCCTATCAACAAAGAAAAAGAATTTATGTTACAGCATAATCGGAAAGGTGGAGGTAGCTTTAAAATTGATAGCGAAGGTGTGATTACAGTTACGAGTAAGAATGAAAAAAATCTAGTTATAGTTGATGATAATCAGATAGATGTTCAAACCGAAAAATGTAATATAAAACTAGAATCAGCAGACATTAATATCAAAAACGAAACCTGTAGCGTCGGACTTTCAGGTAGTAACATCACTATTAATAATGGCACTTGCAAAATAACAGTAGAAGGTGACGGAATTACTATTGATGCTGCTAGTAATAATGTCACCGTCAAAAGTATGGGTAACATTGCCATTGGCGATGCGGCGACAGGTTCGGTAAAGGTAGGCGGACGTGTGGCTGCAAATGCAGTCGGAGACAACGATGATATTATTCTTAGCACCCATACTCATGTAGGTAATCTCGGCGCACCCTGTCCAATTATGATTCCTACTGAGAAAATAAATTCCATTCAAGCAAAAGCAAGAAATACTAAAGTCGGCTAATTAAAAAGAAGAATTTTCCCCCAATTCTCAATTAATAAAAAAAAAATATATGGTTAGAATCAAAGGCGCAAATAGTGATTATGTATATACAGGGAACCCCGAAGCATTAATTCAAGAACAAAAAGATGCTGATCCACTTTATTTAAAAATATTCATTTGTCCCTATGATATGCCAAGTCATGTAGAACCAAATGATGGAGAAGTTTGTCAAGGAACAGATGCCGAATGTCCTCATGGTGAAAATAGTTCTGGTCATGCTTTAATTTGTCTACATGAAAAAGAAGGTATCTCTCTAGTTACTAATAATCAAATTACTGCTCAGGGAAGTTTTGTAGTTAAACCTGACAATAGCCAAGAATTATTTAAAGTCGAGCCACAAGGTACAACCATTCAAGGTGTTCTAGATTTCAATGGGGCTTTGAGATTAAATCATGATGAGAATGAGCTTGGTAAAGCAGTTATTTTGGAAGTTGCAGACAACACATCTTTGATAGTTAAAACTCAAACTGGGGAGGATGTTGTTTTAGAAATTTCAGATAAATGCATCTCTATGCAAATGAGTAATGGAGCGAAAATCAATATTAATATGCGAGGAGATATTGAGTTATTACCTAGTAAAAAAGGTAAAGTAAAAATCAGTGGTGACTTAGAAGTAACAGGTGAGATAAAAACAGGCAATGATAAATTAAATAGTAAATTTAATGAAATTAGAAATCCCAACAATTTTTTAACAAGTCGACATATATAATAAATAAAATTTTTCTAATGAATAATGACTCCAATCAAATTGATATATTACTAACAAGACGCAAAACAGGACAATTTTTATCTGACCGAGAATTAGTAGATTTACAACCTACTAATAGGGATTTAAGCACAGTCAAAGGATTAGATAATTTGGCGCAAGCAATAATTAATCGTTTAATAACTCGTCAGGGCGAATTAGCAGCCTTGGGACATCCTAATTATGGTTCTCGACTGTATAAGTTAGTAGGAGAACAAAATAACCAGCGATCGCAGGCATTGGCGGAACTTTACATTAGAGAATGTCTAGCACAAGAATCCAGAATTTCTGAAGTTTTGGAGATAATTTTTGCCACCCCTAGAACAGTGTTTGAACGGAATACCCTCAAAATTACCATCAATATCAAAACTGTAGGAATTGACACTCCTTCACCTCTGAGTATTGCATTGAATCTGAATCTTTAAAATTATTGGGTTAAGGTATGAAAAATGGTATTTGAACGCAAGGATTTTGCTCAAATATTTCAGGCGATGCGCGATCGCAGTTTGCCAAATTTGACTGACTTTCAAGAAGGTAGCGTAGTGCGGACGATGTTCGAGTCTTTCGCCTACGAAATGGCCTTGTTATATGCACAGATGGAAAAAGTCTATCTCTCAGCGTATGTTAACACCGCCGAGGATGTGCAATTAGAACAAGTAGTTGCGATTTTGGGAATTAAGCGCGGTGAACCAGACTTTGCTACCGGGAAAGTCACATTTATTCGAGATATCGGTATTGATGAAGATATTGTGATTCCCATCGGTACACTGATCGCTACCAGCGAAGATACGCCCGAATCTCCCAAAAAAGTCTATAAAATCATCGAAGCACAAACCCTTACTAGAGACATAAAAGCTATTGATGTCAGAGTGCAAGCTGTGCAGCGCGGTGAAAGCCAAAAAACTGATGCGGAAACTATCACAGTCATGCCCCAGCCAATTACAGGAGTAAAATCTGTAATTAATCAAGAGGCTATTTTATTTACTGGAAAACGCCAAGAAACAGACAAAGAATTACGCGATCGCGCTAAAAAAACTCTGCTGGCTGCTAGTGGCGCAAACACTACAGCAATTGAACAGGCTTTAATTAGTTTACCGAGTGTTAAACAAGTACAAGTGCGGGAAAACTTCCACAAAGCTAGAGGTGAAGTCACTCTAAATATAGATGGTAATTCTCAAACAGTAACAATTCCTAAAGATAGTGAAATAAAAATCGGTCAAAACAGCTTTAAAACCACAGAAAAAGTTACTATTAACAATAGTAGCCCTGTGAAAGTAAATGTTCAGTCAGTGGTAGACGGACAAGCAGGAGAACTTCTACAAGCCACTAATGAGTCTACTATTAATAATATTCAAAATATTTCTATAAAAGTAATTAATCACCAACCAATTGTCTTAAAAGACTTTGGTATTATTGAAGTATTTGTTGATGGCATTGACTTTAGGGATACCGGAAAAGTTAGTGAGTTAAATCAAGAGATTGAGAGAGTTAGAGCCGCAGGCATTTATGTCATACTTAAACAAGCAATTACTGTAACTATCAATGGGATATTTAAAATTGAATTAGTCAATGGTTTAAAACTACCCAAGTTAGAAATTATCAAATTAGAACAGGAAATTCAAAAAGTTATTAAGTCTCACATTATTAAACAGGCTATGGGGCAACCGTTGCTAATATCTCAGCTTACCAAGCAAGTTTTAGAGATTAACGGAGTGAATGACATAGCCGATTTTATCCTAGAGGTGAAGCGTAAAGAAGATACAGAAAAATATCAAGCCTCTGATAAGCCTGTTAAACAATTATTAGTAGATGTCTTAGAAAAATTTACTCCTGGTTATATCAGAGTAGCTACAGAAATTAAACCCTTAATCGTCAATCTGGATATTTATTTACAGTCCGAAAATTTAACTGCTAGCGTTAGCTATGAAAGACTACAAGCAGAAATTAAAGAAAAAATTGTTGCTTATTTTGACAGCCATAGTTTGCAAATAAATAAAAGCCAGCTTGAGGCGGAGATTACTAAAATTAGTTTGGTTAAAATTGAAAAAATTGAGATTACTCTCAAACCAGAATTTTGGCAGCCTGGACTTCCTTTTAATGGAGATGTGATCGATATTAGTTTTGTGGAAAAAGCCGAGGTTGGTAATTTATTTATATATAATAAAATATTGGAAATTACGGGAGCTTTTAAATTAACGTTACCACCCACGTTAAAAGAAAAGCAGGAAATTTACAAAACAGTTAGAACTAAGTTGGAAGAATATCTAGCAAATTTGCAGCCTGAAGAAAAAGTTCAAATTGAAAGATTAGTTGGAGTAGCCAAATCTGTAGACAAGGTACTAGATGTCACTTGGAAGATTGATGATTTTCAGGTGCAATTAGATAAAAAAATCGAAATAGATAGAATTGATAATCAGGAAATCCGTGTAGACAAATTAGAAAAACCACGGTTAGCAGATGCTTTTGCTATTGATAGTGATATCGTAGTAGTTAATGTTGAAGTTACCGCAATGACGTTGAAGCTTAGTATTATTGGTGCAGTCTTTCAAGACATTAATAAAGATAAACTAAAACAGCTAATGCAGCAGGCGATCGCTAATATTTTTAATGATAGTAACCCAACGCAAAACTTACCAAAATTATCAGTAGGTGAAAATCTAGACTATGCCCAAGTTAAAGTTAACCTACTAGTTCTAATCCGCGATCGAGTTAGACCAATTACTACTCAGAATATTGTAGATTTAATTACTGAGCAAATCACCACCGCAGATAAACAAAAACTCGCAGATTTAACAATCCAGTATCTTAGAAACAGCGATTACAACATTGCAAAACTTAATTTGCAATCTCCAAATATCACCTTACCTACAGGAGACATCTTAATTCGTTCTCTAGAACGAGCTCAAATATTACCTATCTCTAAAAATAAAGTCACTGTAGAAATTGACATTCCACCAACAACTACAATACCACAACCAGATGTACAAAACGTGATTGATCAAGGCAAAGCCACAGGCTCGCGCATACCCCCAGCTAAATAAACTAATTATTTACAATGAAATACCTGAGATGTCAGAAGAAAAACGCGGTAAAACTATTAGCATCACAAATCGGCTACCAAGTTTCTACGATGCAAAAAACGTAGAAAGTTTACTCTACAAATTTGTCGATATATTTGGCTATATTCTGGAACAAGGAGAAAGCGATTTATTCAAAGTCATGCGATCGCACCTTGTGGATACAGCTGATAATCAAGGTTCTCAAGGGTTTGTTGCCAACAAAAAGGGAGACTTAGACCAAATTTTTGTCCTGTATTTAGAAGCTTTGGGTGGTACTTCCCAACTCATGCAGGCAAACTACAAATTTTATCCTGGTGCTATTAAAAATATTGCCCTATTTGCTAAAACCATCCAAGAAGGTAAAGATGCTTTATCCTGTTATTTAAGGCAAGAAAACCGCGATATCTTAGAACGCTTTCATATTTCTCGCGCCCAATTCAATATCAAAGCTTTCAAAAATGTAGGCGCGTTAGCAATTAAAATCCTAATTCCTAAAAATGACTTAAGTAAATATTTCAAAACTAAACTTTCTTTAGACATTCTGCAACTTTTAGGCAAATATGATGGTTCCCAAAGACTTTTAGAAGAGGAATCACAAGGTATATCTTTATATAAACTGCTGGAAATAGAACTAAATCAGCAATTAATCAATCCTTCTCTTTACCGTAAAAATCGGGAATACTTCGATAAATTACTCCTAAAAGAACAAGTAAAACAGTTAATTAAACAGCAGCCAACTGGAGAAAACTTACAACGTCTCAACCGGATGTTGCTAGAAGCTGCTTATCCAGAAGAAATTGCCCTAAGTGATATTCCTAGCGAACAAGAAGTAGAAAAAACTCTCATTAATTCCCTTAATAATTGCCTCAATAAACCAGAATTACTCAATGCAATTATTAAAAGCGGTATCCCCAACTATTATCAAGATAAACCATTAGAAATTCAAAATCGTATTTTACTGACTAGCGCTTATCCCAATTATATTGAAAATATTTATGCACCGTATCGGGAACGGCTCAAAGGATTGATTCAAATTTTACGTAGGGGTGCTGCTACTAAACAAGGTATTATCGATATTGTTGCTGCTAATCTTGGTATTGTTGGTAATGATGTAGCAGCCCAGGACGCGAGAAATCAAATTCAATTTATTGAATTTATGCCCGAACTAACTTGGGTGCGTCCAGAAAAAGCCTCGAAATCAACCATTAGCTATACCTATCCCCTAGCATTATTCCAAAACTTTGAAGTCCAAAATCCCAATCGTCAAGAAGAAGACGTAGAAATTCGTATTCAAGTATTAAGCAACTTACCTGTAGAAGCGTTAGTCAATCCTACTGTTATCAATATTAATAGTCCATATAAAGTCACATTTACCGGAGAATTAAAACCAGGAGATGTGCTATTGTTTAGAGGACAAACAGCTACTTTAAACGGTCAAGTATTTTCGATTTACGAAGCGACACCAAAATTACCTCAAACTAATTCTGAGTGGAGATTTACAGCAGACATTAAAAACTCTGCTGCCTATCCTGTAGGTTTATATAATCAGCAAAGTTTTGATACTGCTACCTTTGCCTTTGCTGAAGCTGCAATCAACTTAGAAATGAGACTATATAAACTCACACCGGGAGTATTTGAAGTAAAAATACCTTGGGATATTCCTGGTTTTACTGATAAATTTGATGAAGCTGAGAACCATCCCCGGAATCAAATTTTAGGGATTGTTGGTCAAGTTAAAGCAGCAGGTGTACTAGCAATTATTACTTACGAGAAAGCTATTACCGAAATTCACGACTATGAAGATTCTTTAACTATAGTGCGATCGCCTTTTCAGGAAGAACACCTGAGCGAAGACATTAATTTTACTGTGGGTAGTTATCAATTACCTTACCCGCAGGGAATGAAGCATGACATATCAGATAATCTCGTATTTTCTGGAGTCTTTGACTACACTGGCTTTGATACAAGTAATCGATTTGGATAGTATTGTCGCCATTATAAGCAACTAAAAGAGCAAAAAAATATGAAAATGTCCGATGAGTTAGATATGCAGGGAAGATTGCAAATTCAAACATTTAATCGCGATGATGAATTAATCACAGAAGTTAAAGCAGATAATTTTATTGTCTACACAGGTAGAGATTTAGTTGCCCAGCTATTTTTAGGGCAAAAAATAGATCCTGTCAGATATTTAGCTGTCGGCACAGGAAATTTAGCAGTCAATCCAGTGACAGATAGTAAATTACAAACAGAAGTCTTCCGTAAAAAAATTAAAGCCATCGATTTATCTAAAGATTTGAGTGATACTCCTGAAGTAACCATCACCAAAGAAGGGCGAGATATTAAGCAAAAAAATCGTAAAGTTATTGTTAGTGCTGACTTAGATTTTAAAGAACCAGGAGACCAGACTTACGAACTTAAAGAAGCAGGTTTGTTTAATACTGCTAACGGTGGTGTGATGTATAACCGGGTGGTGTTTCCCGTCGTCACTAAAACCCCAGATTTCAAATTAACCCTTGTTTGGGAAATTATTTTTTAATAAGGATAGAAAATGGTAAATTCTAATTTCTCACCACAAGATAAAAAACCAGGCGACTTGATTTTATCTGCTGATTGGAATGCAGCGATAAGTGAGATTAAATGCCTACAACAAGCGAAAGTCAACCGCGAAGGTGCAGACACCCTTAAAGGGCCATTAACTATCCAAGAAGCCTTGAATGTGACTGGTGATGTCAAAATTTCTGGCAATATCACGGTTAACAACACCGTTTCTCTCAAAGGTTCGGCAGATACCACTGGACTAAGCGTAAACGCTAGTGGCTATGTGGGTATTGGCACAAGCGAACCCAAAATTCATTTAGCGATCGGGGATGATGGCACAGGCTTACAACAGGAAGATGACGGTGAACTTGCTATCTACACCGATAATACGGAACGCATGAGAATTAATGCCAGTGGTAATGTGGGCATTGGGACAACGAGTCCAACAGAAAAGTTGGAGGTAAATGGCAACATCAAAGCAACCAATGCAGCTTTTGCTGGTACTCTAACTGTTACTGGTTACATAGCGATCGGGGATGGTGGCACAGCCTTACAACAGCAAGATGACGGTGAACTTGCTATCTACACCGATAATACGGAACGCATGACAATTAATGCCAGTGGTAATGTGGGCATTGGCACAAGCAAACCCAAAATTCATTTAGCGATCGGGGATGATGGCACAGGCTTACAACAGGAAGATGACGGTGAACTTGCTATCTACACCGATAATACGGAACGCATGAGAATTAATGCCAGTGGCAATGTGGGCATTGGCACAAGCGAACCCAAAATTCATTTAGCGATCGGGGATGATGGCACAGGCTTAAAACAGCAAGGTGACGGTGAACTGGCTATTTACACCGATAATACGGAACGCATGAGAATTAATGCCAGTGGCAATGTGGGCATTGGCACAACGAGTCCAACAGAAAAGTTGGATGTAAGTGGCAAGCTCAAAGCAACCAATGCAGCTTTTACTGATACTCTAACTGTTACTGGTAAGAGCACCTTGAATGGAAGTCTCACGGTTAACAACACCGTTTCTCTCAAAGGTTCGGCAACTACCACCGGACTAAGCGTAAACGCTAGTGGTAATGTGGGCATTGGCACAACCACACCCAAAATTCATTTAGCGATCGGGGATGATGACACAGGCTTAAAACAGCAAGGTGACGGTCAACTGGCTATCTACACCGATAACGTGGAACGTGTGAGAATTAATGCCAGTGGCAATGTGGGTATTGGTACAAACAATCCAACTAAGGCGAAGCTTGAAATTGTAGGATATTTAAATAACGTAGGCTTAGATTTTGCCTTCTTCAATGGCAAAAATGAAACTGGCAAATCCAAATCTGACTATTCAGCTTTTTATTCATTGTATGCTGAATACCGCATTGCATGTTTGGAATTTAACGCACTCTCAGATGCTAGAATAAAACTGATTCAAGCTCGTAGTAATAGTAATGCTGACTTAAGGCTCTTAAGACAAATCGAAATCACTGACTACACCTTAAAAGATACAATTAATAACTTAAATGAAATTCACAAAAAAGTTATTGGGCAACAAATTGCTCGCATTTTTCCTCAAGCAGTTTCTACCATCACTGATGTAGTGCCAGATATTTTTAAATCTGCTTTTATTTCAAATAAATGGATAAATTTACCCGACCACAAACTGACAGTTGGGGAACGGGTGAAAATCATTCAAGGCACAGAGGCAAATGTTTTTACGGTCGAAGCGATTGAATTAGATAGCTTTAAAATTCCTCTATCCTACAACGGTGAGGTATTTGTTTACGGTCGAGAAGTTAATGACTTCCATGTTGTAGATTATGATGCCCTGTCAATGCTTAATATCTCTGCCACACAGGAACTATACAGAATCATTGAGACACTTCAAACTGAGGTAGAGCAACTCAAAGCTCAACTTCATCAAAACAAGCCAAACAAACTACCTATATCTGAGAAGCAATGAACATGAAAGAACAAGTGGAAAAACGTCTAGCTGAACTCAAAACTGAATTTGCCGAAGGTCAAAAAGTCCTAACTGATTTAGAAGCTAAACAAACTAGTATTAGAGACACCTTACTCCGCATTAGTGGAGCAATTCAGGTACTAAAAGAAGAACTCGCCAAAGCTAACAGCGAAGAAAATGGCAAAGTATATGAAGAATTAGAAGCTATCAACAAATTATCATAGCCGTGATTCAAAAATTACTCATCAACATTAGCCAAGTTATACAAACAGAATTGGCTGGATTAATCACCCAGCCAGATAATCATATTGTAGCTTTACCTATCACTGAAACTCAACTTCAATCACTACCATTGATAGGTATTTATCCTAGTAAATTAGAAATTAATCAAAACTTTAAACAAAGCAGTTCCAGTCAACCAACGCTACAACAACTTCATCAAGAAATAGATAATCCACAACCCAACCTTATCTATCAACTCGCTCAAACACCAATTAAAGGTTCAATCCTATGTCATCTCGTCATTGAAAAACAACAGAATTTGCTTCAGGAAGATACTGATTTCAATATTGATTATCAGCAAAGAACAATCAGCTTTAAAAAAAAATTAGCAAAAGTTGATAAAATCAAGTTAGATTACTCCTTCATGAGCGTATGCATAATTAGGGAATTTACCCAAGAGTTTTTTGTAGATATCATCGATAGTAATCTAGATAACATTGAAAAATTTTCCTCGTTAATATCTGGAATCATTTTAACTAATAACGATGAATTAATCGGTGATTTTAATTCTCACTTCCAAGCTAATCCTTACCAAAGCAATCAAATTATCAGCAACCTAACTATTAGTTATATCCACTTTCTTAATGCTAATTATAACAATTTTACTAATTCATTTAAATTTCAATTAAAATTTCAAGTCAAAGGACAGTTAAACCTCAGTAGAACAGTGAGGGAATCTATCTTACCAATTCAAACCATTAAACTTTATTCGTAATATAAAAACCCCCACAAAGGGGCAGGGCTATTTCATTCTAAATATAAAGGCTGTAAGGTTTGTATCAAATAGAAGAAGATAATCCAAATTCTGATTCCCATCCGGCAATAATGTCAGTAGACCGAAAAGTTTTGCGATCGCTAAAAAATAGTAGTGTACGATACCGTTTTTGGAGGAATGGAAAAAAGCTGATCGTCTCAGAATAATGATAAGATTAGCTTCTAGTATGAACTCCAAAAATCAATCAAAATCAGCCAGATGGTAAACAAACTTCGCAGGCTACCCCATAGTTGCGGTCTACGGCTTGACGTAAAAATTCAAGCATCTGTTTGAGCGTAAATAGATGAGAGAAAACTTGTCTGGAACTTCTTTTGAGCGACTAAGATAATGCCAGACTAGATAAATCCAAATATTAATAATTAAAAATGCCAAGGCTACAAATAGAAAGCGAATGGTGGGATTTTTAATAGTATAGCAACCGCCAAGATGGTTAGGACAAACGGTATAATCATTGAATCCGCAGACTGTCACTTAAAATACTTGCCATCCTATTCACCTGGTCTTAATAAAATTGAGCAATGTTGGTCATGGTTGAAGAGTCGAATTCGTAAACAACTAATTCAATTTGACTGTCTTCAGAATGCTATGGAAGATGTGCTTCGCACAGCGTCCTAATCACCTTGTCTGTTACTATATTATTACTATTGAAGTTTTGCTGTACGAATGTGTAATCACTAGCAGAACCGCGAAGATTGAGCTTGTCCCCATCTGTGAGAGAGAAATCTGTAATCACAGCATGACCAGCTTGCCGATAGGAGTCACGTAGGCTGAACGTATCAACAGATTGAACCCCTTGAAATAGAACTCCTCATCTAAATTCACAAAGTTTGTTAGCTCTTTTTCCTATTGATAACCGGCGGCTTGTAACAGAAACAACTTGGCATAACGTCCTTTTAGCTTTAACAAATCTTCGTGAGTTCCTTGTTCTATAACTTCCCCATTTTCTATAACTAGAATTTTGTCAGCCATCCGTACTGTCGAGAAGCGATGGGAAATCAAAAGTACCATCTGATTTTGAGTAATAGCGCGAAAATGATTGAAAATCTCAAACTCAGCTTGGGCATCTATCGCTGATGTTGGTTCATCTAACACCAAGATATCTGCTTGCGATCGCATAAAAGCACGAGACAAAGCAATCTTTTGCCACTGTCCCCCAGAAAGTTCTTGTCCTCCCTTAAACCAACGACCAAGTTGAGTCTGAAAGCTTTGAGGTAATTGGTCAATAAAAGATTGAGCCATGCCTTTTTGGGCAGCAGTTTGCCACTGTGTTTTGTTTTCGAGATGTTCTACATCACCCACGCCAATATTCTCTCCCACAGTGAACTGGTAGCGGACAAAGTTCTGAAAAATCACACCAATACGACGCCGCAATACATCCACATCCCATTCCTGCAAGTCCAACCCATCTAATAAAATTCGCCCAGAGTCTGGCGTGTAGAGTCGGGTAAGTAGTTTGATTAAGGTAGTCTTACCGGAACCGTTTTCACCCACAATTGCCAGTTTCTCTTTACGTTTGAGATGTAGCGAAATATTTCTCAATGCTGGCTTGGAACTTCCTGGATAAGTAAATGAGACATTCTCAAAACGGATACCATCTTGGGGATTTAAACCAATGGTTGCTTTACCCCAAGATTTTGGTACTTCTTCTTCCAGAAAATCGTAAAGATTTGATAGATATAGGTTGTCTTCATACATCCCTCCAATAGAAGTGAGGGCATTGGAGAAAGTAGATTGTCCTTGACGAAACACAGTGAGATACATTGTCATATCTCCCAAAGAAATCTTACCTAGCACTGTTTCCAACACAATCCAAGCATAAGCTAGGTAAAAAGCCCCAGTACTGACTAAACTCAGTAGATATCCCCACAATCCTCGCCGCAGAGTCAAATCGCGGTCTTCGCCATAGAGTTGCTCAAACAGGTTGCGGTAACGTTCTAGCAGCATCTCTCCCAGCTGATAGAGTTTGACTTCTGTGACAAAATCTTCTCTTGCTAGTAAATTTTCTAAGTAGTTTTGTTGACGAGTTTCTGGCGCACGCCAACTAAATAAGCGAAAGCCTTCTCCAGCAAATTTTGTTTCCGCAATAAATACAGGCATAGCTGCCAAAACCAGTACCACCACCGCCCAAACTGAGAAATTTACTAGCAAAATCCCGTAGGTAATCAGGGAAAGGGCACTTTGCACTAATCCAAAGGTGCGGTTTACTAAGGAAAGAGGACGAACTGATGCTTCTCGTCGGGCATTGGTCAATTTGTCATAAAATTCTGAGTCTTCAAACTGCCTAAGATCCAGTGTCAGCGCCTTTTCTAAAATTAGTACATTTACCCGTTGACCCATTAGCGCCCGTAACAACGACTGACAAATGATAATTCCCCGTTGACCGCCTGCTAGTAAAATTACAGCGATCGCTTCTAATCCTACATAAAATAGAGACGGGTAAATATTGACAAAACCATTGTTTTGTAAATTAACTTGAGATGCAAATACTACCGCATCCACAATTAACTTACTAATGTAGGATATCGCCGCCGGTAAAAGACCAGCCACTAAAGTTAGACTTGCCAGAAGAATAGTAAGCGATCGGCTAGTAGTCCATACTAAGCTTACAGCCCGTCCACTGTAGCGAAAAACCGTCAGTGATTGACGTAGGATATTTCTTTTTTTTTAATCTTCATCTTTCTTTGCGCGAGATACCCCAGCTTGGGCAGATATTCCTGACTCTATTAAATCTTTATTAATTTTACAATTTTCTCAGAATGTTCGCTGAAAACCCTAAAGTTAAAACCTAGAAACTTTTTGGGATTTTTATGTTTCAGGGTGGTCACACCATTTTACAAAATAATTGATACAAATCACTTTCCCTGCCTCCCCTGCCGTCTGCCCCCTGCCTCTTGCTCAACCCCACAATCTCCGACCTGCTTTGCCACTTAATTTTTGGTGAGTGTCTTTTAACAAAGCTGGAATATCTAACTTTTCTGGACAGCGAGGCAAACAGTCACCACATTCTGTACATCGGTTGCCTTTCATTCCAGGGAACCAGTGACCAGCATTTTCAAACATTCCGTAACGATATTGACCATAATCTTTCATATCGTATGCTACTGCGAGATTACGTAACCGCAATACCTCTGGAATATTGATATTTTCTGGACAGGGTAAACAAGCATAACACTGACTACAATTATCAGTTTTCAAAGCAAGTTTTTGCTGATTTTCTAATCGTTGAAAAGTAGAAATTTCTGCTAATTTTAACTCTCCATCATCGTCAGCAATTTGCAAAGGTTCTCTTAATTCTTTTGGGTTAGCTGGCCCTATACTCAAAGTAGTAATACGATTATTAGCAAGTAAAAATCGATAGTTTAATTCTAAGGGTGAATACGGATAACACAGGTCTTTTAGAGTTTGCGGTGGCGTGTAGAGGCGTCCTCCCTTATCAGCAGGAGAAATAATGAAAATGCCCATATCCTTTTCGGCAGCTAGTTGAATCGCTGGTGCGTGCCGTTGAAAAAAATAGTAATAATGCAGATTGACAAATTCAAATAAATCTGTATTAATTGCTGCCTGAATTACTTCTAATGGCCCGTGGGTGGAAAAACCAACGTGTCGCACTCGCCCATCAGCAACAGCTTCTTCCACTGCTTGCATACAACCATTTTTGGCTTGTATCCACTCCAAATGTTGCCAAGTGTTCAAACCATGAACCCCTAAGCAATCTAAATAATCTAGTTGTAATCGTTCTAGGGATTCGTCGATACACCGACGCATGGTATCAGCATCTGCTGTGGCTGAAATTTTAGTAGTGACATAAAGCCTCGTTCGGGGTACTGACAACCCAGCTTTTAGCGCCCTACCAAGATACTCCTCACTTTTACCGTAACCTCTGGCGGTTTCTAGATGATTAATTCCTAACGCCAAGGCTTCTTCGATAGTCTGGTAAGCATTTTCAAAATCAGCCAGGTAGCGCATCGTTCCCAAAGAAAAAACCGAGAGGCGCAGATTCGTTTTTCCAAAGCGTCGGTATTTCATTTTTAACAAAGAGTTAGGAGTTATAAGTTAGGAGTTGAAAGAAGTAAATCATAACTCTTAACTACTAACTTTTTTTGCTTACAAATTAGGAGTCGAAGCAAAATAACTCATAACTCATAACTTTAATTTAGCTGTCGCCATTACCAAAGCGCTTGATCAAATCTTCAGGACGGAGATTGGAAATAAATTCACGGAAGGCTTGCTGTTCGGCTTCATCTGCATCGCGATCAACAGGGATAGAAGCATCAGCAATGACTTCTTCCATTACCCAGATAGGAGTATTTGTACGGAGGGCAATAGCGATCGCATCGCTAGGACGCGCGTCAATTTCTTTTTTGACTTCGCCTTGCTGGACAATTAAAGCTGCATAAAATGTATCCTTTTGCAAAGAATGAATAATCACCTTTTCTAGAGTCATGTTCCAAGTCTCTAGAAGATTCACAATCAGGTCATGAGTTAAGGGTCTAGGAGGCTTCTGATTCTCCAGTGCGCCCATAATTGCCCTAGCCTGTTCCTGACCAATGTAAATTGGCAAAGCCCGCCGATCTGAAGAATCTTTCAAAAGGACAATTGGGCTGCGAGTTATGGCATCTAATGCTATGCCAGCGACTTTCATTTCAATCATTGCCTAAGCCTCTACCATGCTTTGAGAGCCTTGGATGGCGTGTATTAAATAGCACCCATTTTTAGGCGGTTTGGTTACAGTAATAAACATAAGCATTCGTTCTCTATAATTGCTTCTATTAAACTCCGAACTTGTGGTGAAAACCAGAGTAAGTCAAATTGGTCTTCTTAGACAATAACCTTCTTACCCAAGTATGCCCTGTGAAGGATGCTAATGTGTTAATATTCCTATGCGAAAAAAAGTCAGAAAATATACTTGGATGTTGGAGATTTATGTGATAATTACCAATTGATTCCAGGCAAAATTAGGCAATAAATAGAGTTAGTTTGACAAAAAAGCCGTGTTTACAGGATTAATCCAAGCATTAGGAACGATGGAACCCTTGGGGGGCGATTCTTGGCAAATTACTTGTGTAAGCCAGTCGGGTGAAGTAATTATGCAAGATTTGGCTTATGGTGACAGTGTTGCTGTAGATGGTGTTTGCCTGACAGTGGAACAAGTTTTAAAAGACGGGTTTCTTGTCACTGCTTCACCGGAAACTCTACGCCGCACCACTCTAGGAGGTGAGCAAACGCAACAGAGATATGTCAATTTAGAAGCGTCGCTAAAGGTAGGTAGCAAAGTTGGCGGTCATTTTGTGATGGGTCATGTAGACGGCATCGGTCGATTGCTAGAGGCCGAACAAACGGCTAGTTCTTGGGAAATGACCTTTATTGCTTCCGTTGCGATCGCACGGTACATTGTCCCCAAAGGTAGCATTGCCGTCAATGGTATCAGCCTCACTGTCGCCGCTTATGAGCCAGAACTCTCCCAATTCAAGGTGGCGGTAATTCCCGTCACATACAGCGAGACAAATCTTCGCTACTTGGTTGCAGGCAGTTTGGTGAATCTAGAAGGGGATATTCTCGGCAAATACGTCGAAAAATTCCTTTACTCTGGCAACCCACACGCTACACCCTCTGATAACAATAGTGTAGATGGTATTACACCCGCATTCTTAGCAGAACACGGGTATTTGTAATTAAAAAAGTTAGGAGTTAGGAGTTAGGAGTTTTAAATTCATAACTCTTCACTCCTCACTCCTAACTTTTTTTAACTGCCCGGTTGCTGGCTCACCTGAGCGGTTTGCGAGCCTCGCACTAACTGGCTGAGGGCACTTTGTAATTCCACGCCTGGGTCAGTAGCAACCCACCCATCTTGTGTCAGGTGACGAACTTCAAAGTGCAAGTGAGGGCCTGTGGAATTCCCGGTGCTGCCAACTAGCCCGATGACAGTTCCAGGTTGTACCCATTGACCGGGTTGAACAAGGATTTCTGACATGTGACCGTAGAGAGTTTGTTCAGCAGATTTGTGATTTAGGATAACGGTTAAACCATAACCACCAACCCAGTTAGCGGTTTCCACTTGACCCGCAGCAGCTGCCAAAACTGGTGTTCCGGTAGGCGCACCCAAGTCTGTACCAGCATGGAAGCGTTGAGTACCTGTGATTGGATGAATTCGCCAACCAAACAAAGAAGTAATGGGAGCGGGAATAGATAGTGGATACATCATTCCCGTACCACTATAGGCGACTCTCCCCATGTAGGGGATTTGTGGCAATACTGATGCCAGTGAGAAGTCGTAAGCTACGTTACTGGGGCGGGGTGCAATGTTGCCATCTGCCATTGGTGGCGGTAAAGTCCCACCACTCGGTGCGATGGGAGCTGCACTCACTGTTGTGGGACTGAATTCAGCAGGAGTCGGGATAAACCGATTCGGGCGAAATGCGCTCTTGGTAACACTGGTAGAACCACTTTGAGCAGCACGCCATCTACTGGTGTTGCCAGTAGCGGCAATCTGTCGCACGGGTGGAACTATCGGTAATTGGGCATTTTCACTTCTTCTGAGCCAATTAGGTGCTGGTTTACCATTAGAATTAGCTACACTTTTTTCAGGTACTTTGGCGCAAACGCCACCTAATACACTTTGCCCTGATGGCAAAATGGCTCGACAACCACTAGAGCGTTCTGTAACAATTACAGAGTTTGGTGCTTGATAAGTACCTGTTGCACCACTGTCATAACTATTAGGATCGATATAGGCGTTATTATAATCCTTGGTTTTCTCAGCTGTTGCACTGACAGGGCTGTTGGAATTATTTGATGGTTGAGCGACTATTGGAAGTTTTTCAGGTGCATAGCGGACAGGGGTGTTGGGTTTTTCCTGTCTCACTTTTATTGGAGTAACCTGTGAGGCTTCTACTTTAAGCTTTGACTGTCTAATAATCACAACAGGTTCAGCAGCTTCGATTTTGGGTGTAGACTGCCTAACTGGCTCTTTTGATTGAGCAACCTCTGGCTTTTTATTTAGTCTCTGTGTAAGTCTGGATCGTCGTTGGGAAAATTCCGGTTGCGCTTGAGGGGCTTCCGGTGTAACAGCCTGTTTTTTATAAGTCGAAGCTTTAACTGGATTTGTAACAGCTGTTGACTGAGAACTTTCAACAGTGGGAACGATGTTGTCTATTTGTGCTTCCGTTTGGGCAAACACGAAGCCACCGCTAAGGAGGCTAACGCTACTAAGCCAACAGAGGCTCTGAGCTGGTAGCGTTGAGGCAAAACGTTTTTTTGTTAGACCTTGCTGCCATAGGTAATGCAAACGATGATGGGCAGAATTATTGCGCTGCGTCATTTGTTCTTTCAGTTGTGTGTAATTAGCCTAAAGAGATGATGCTAATGGTTTGTCTTGCCCAAAGAGCGAAATTTTGAACAAACCTCAAATTTAAACGGAAGATTTCTGGTATCCCAAACTGATTGTACCGGGTTCAATATAAATTTCCGGTGTAATTAATTCTTTTGCATCATCTGTTTCTAAATCAACTCGTAAATTTCCTTGAAGAGTCACCCCAACTACTGTACCTGAAAGATTATTGATGTACACCCGATCGCCGATGTTTGTAAGCAAGTCTAGATAGCGAGACAAGAGTATATTTACTCCTTCTTGTTCAAGGCACTCTATACCGGATTCTATTCCTAGCAAGACTTTAGAGGTTAACATTTCCAGACAAGAAATTGGTCTAATATCTTGGGAAGCTTGCCACGATTCCAGATTGATTCCAGTTTCTGGTACTGGGTTTGTCCAGTTAATACCAACACCAATTACTGCTTGGGTGATTTGTCCTTTGTTTACTTTGGTTTCTGTCAAAATGCCGCCTAGTTTGCGACCATTTAAAACTAAATCATTGGGCCATTTTATCCCAACATCTATACCGTGTTGGCGCAATTGTGACGTAATTCCCCAAGCAGTGGCAAAAGTTAGCTGATAGCTGTCAGTAGCCTCTATTTTCTGGTCGAAGGAAATTGCCACAGAAACATATAATCCCCCAATAGGAGAAATCCATTGGCGGCCCCATTGTCCCCGCCCAGCAGATTGCTGAGTTGCGATTACTACTGTTCCTGAAATAGCCCCTTGGTTAAGTAAGTTCCAGAGAGTTTGGTTGGTTGAGGAGACGCTTTCAAAAAAGTGAAGGGAAAATGGTAAATATCTATACTTACGCCCTGCTTGCAAGGCTGTTTCCAAGTTTTGCAGATTAAATCCCACAGCAGTTAACCCAAATTCCGTTGTTCAAGTTAGCATTGATTGGCTAATAAGTGATCCTGTTTAGGTTTGGTTGAAGATGCACACTTGGCACTGGCACAATTGGGAAGGACTGCCCTATTTAACTTGTAGTATTCTGGAACGTTGGCATCACGGCTTCTTTACTCAGCAGTTTTGGCCGCGATCGCCACAAGTTATCACAGAAGTATTGCAACCAGAGGCATCAGTCTATCGCTTAAAGCAGGTTCATGGCAATACTGTTCTCACCCCCCAAGAAGTTGAAAGCTTCTTAAACTCTGCTGAAGAGGATTTCGCATCGGCAGATGGTTTAATTAGCGAACAGCCTCTACAAGCGGTTTGGGTAGCTAGCGCAGATTGTACACCCGTGTTGATTGGGGATGTGCAAACTGGACAAGTGGCAGCATTACACGCAGGCTGGCGGGGGACTGCTAAAAAAATTGTGCCTTTAGCGATCGCTCGATTACAATCTCAAGGCAGTAAACTCGATGATTTACGCATTGCGATGGGCCCGGCGATCGCTGGTGAGGTTTACCAAGTCTCTATGGAAGTAGCTGCGGAAATCGGGGCTAGTATTATACCACATGATGACGAAGAAAAAATTGTCACGGCATTGCATGAAATAGCAAATTCACCCTTACTGAAAGACCCCAATCCTGGAAAGGTACGGCTGGATGTGCGGCGAGTGAATAGCTTACAACTGGAAAATATGGGAATTAGTGCAGAACAAATTGCGATCGCACCTTATTGTACTTTCCAAACTCCAGAGCATTTCTTTTCTTATCGTCGGGAAAAAGAGAAAAAAGTTCAATGGTCAGGTATTGTTAGCGATAAAAAATAAAACTGGTTTTAAATTTTAGCATCAATATAACCAAATAATTACTAATTCGTAATCCTCGCCTCTGATGAGAAGCAAGCTACGTAATTCGTAATTAAATGGTTATAGAGCAACTATTGAAGTCTGTGATTTAGTGGTCAATAATCAATGGATGGTACAGAATAAGTACTGATTGCAACTACGAACTACGAATTATATTGACACCCGATTAAATGATTCAAATTTGAGAATCTGTTTTTGACGAAGGGAACTAATTGCTAAAACTAAAATACTGACAGTGACTCCTAAAACAGCATAACTCGGTAGGGCAAAAATAGTTACTTTCATAAAATATGGTAATTCTCCTGCTTTCACCTTCCAGTGCTTTGCTAAAGAGTGGATGAGCCAACCATGAATAACTGCTGTTTGCATTGCAACACAGCAAACTCCTGCTAACCAAACAGACATTCTTTTCTTAGAGAATTTACAATGTCTAATCTGATATAGCAAATCATTTAGCAAAAATACAACAGCAGGTATTAACATCACAGAACTAGTGTCCTGTGAATAGTTGATGCTAATACTCAAGCAAGAAATTAATACTATTTCTGCTAAATATATTTTTTTTGACCAAGCTGTAAAAGATTGTTGTAGATACAAATACCGACCGACACCACTAACGAGTATCAAAACAATTATATTTGACAAAAGCTGGGCAAAGAATGGGTTATTAGGGAATAATCTTGGACCCACAACCATTAAATCGAGGCGACTGATTGAAATATAAGGGTTAACTGATGGATCTTTTAGCCAGAGTGAAAATCCTTGAGTGGAATCTGACAAAAATTGTGTTAAAGAATTACCCGTCAGACCTAGACCTAAAAGTGCGAGAAAAGTAACTGTGAGAAGAGATACAAAAACTAGAAAAAACCGTTTTTTAAGTAGAAAATACAAAATGAATAATACAGCTAATGTTGGTTTACAAAGGGCAAGTCCCAAGCAAATTCCTGCTGGAATATCTCGATTTTTTCTAGCCCAGATAAACATCCATAAGATTAAAACTGTAATAAAAATAGCAATATTACCAACTTGAAAATCGCGAACTAAACCATAAATCAAGGCAACTGAGATTGTGCAAATAGTTTTTAAAGCTCGCGACTTCGACTCCAGGAGGATATTTGCTCCCCATAAGGCCAAACCGATTGCTAATATATGCATTACAATCGAGATTTTAAATGCATTATTAAGCGAAAAATCACCGAGAAACCAGGTAAGAGGAATAATATTAGGTGGATAGACAAACGGTGGCAGAGATCCACACACCTTAGTTATGGTACAGAAAGTTTGATTAAAAATCTCGACATTAAAGGGACTCAAATGCTGATGAGCCAATTTGCTGGCTACATAATACCACTGAAAATCCCAAAAGGGTGGATGTGGTTGATTTAGAAAATAAATTAGCCAACCTGTATAACAGAGAAATCTTGTAACGACTAATACAACACTTGCTTGGACAATAAAGTTAACAATTGGTTTACGAAAAAATTTTATCAACTGTTGAATCACAGAAGATTTTAAGAATAAAGAATTTTTCCAAGCTAATTGTTCATCATCTAATCGCCAATTATTCTTAAGAACCCAAGCAACTAAAATTAGTATGATCAGGTTCCAAAAGCCAAAGCTAATCATTAAAATTATCTCAATAATTGTTTTTGCGTTTCCTAAATAATATCGCCAAAAACAATTGTGATAATAAATACTTAAGTATTTTCATAATTACCTTACAAAATTTTGACAATTACTCCTTTTCTGCCAAAATAATCATTAATAAAAGGCTGAAAATAGATATTTACGTTGATACACATAATGTACGTAAGTTCTATAATTTTTGCATTTTATTTGGTAAAGATTGCTTAATCTTACTTATTACATAAAGCGTCGCTCAATAACTCGCGGTGGATTAATGCCCTATCTACTAAAGATTGTATTTGCTCAGGTGATAACGGATCGCCATTAGCGTAATGCTCCATCCAGGTGAGACTAATCAAATTGGGGTCATCTGGTAAACTAACTAAATCCCATCCTGGCATTTCTAAGTCTTCCATGAGACGATTTACTTTTGGGTCATAACTGAGAGCAAAGCAGCGACAACCAACAGATGCAGCCATAATTAAACTGTGCAGGCGCATCCCAATTGCCATCTCGACACCGCGAAACACACCTTTTAAAAGTTGCGGATCTTCCAGACATAAAATCTGGCTGACATCTTTAAGGTGTGGTTGAATGGCTTCGGCAATACTTAAATCTTCACTTTTTTGAAACGGCAGTAGTAGAATAAAAGTCTGCGTAGCTTTTTGAAAGTCAACCAACGCGCGAGTTAAGTTTGCTAAACGTATTTCTGTAAGTTGGGGATGCGATCGCAACGTTACCGCAACTCTCGGCGCAGGTAAATCCCAAAGCCCAGATACTGGTTTTGATTCCAATGCCCAAACTGGGTCAGGAGCTATAATACAAGGAATTTGCCAATCAGATAATAAAGCCGCACTGGCGCGATCGCGGACACTAATTTTGGTACAATTACTAAAGGTTTGCTTTGCCAACCAACGAGTTTGCGGACGCACCAACGGGCCAATACCCTGCGCCCAAGCAACAGTTTTCAAATTCATTTTCTGCGCTAATGCCATCAGTCCCCCATAATAAAATGGGCTGATAGTGCTGGTAACATCTTGAATAAGACTCCCGCCGCCCCAAATCAAGGCATCACAAGAGCGTAAAGCTTGTAGTACAGCTAAGGGAGCCATGCGATCGTAAGTTTCTACATTGTAGCGATCGCGCGTTTCCTTTGGATTACCAGAAAGCACCACAGGCGTTACCTGAGATGGTAACATTTGCAAAAGCGTTGCCAACAAAGCTTCGTCACCACCATTACCTTTACCGTAATACCCAGACAATAACGCCCGCATCTTGACCATTTTGGATTTGAGATTAACAACTTTTTTTATACAGAATATCTGTCATTGATACAGATAGTAGACTCATTCACAATTTCTATTTTCATTCGCAACACAGGAAGATAAAAAGCACAAATTGTACAGACGCGATTAATCGCATCTCTCCCAACTCTTGTACAGACGCGATTAATCGCGTCTCTCCCAACTCCAACTCCTAACTTTCTTATGCACGCCCTTTCGATTCCCACCTGGATTATTCATGTTTCTAGCGTTATTGAGTGGATTGTCGCCATTTGGTTAATCTGGACTTACGGCGAACTCACTAATAACCGCAGCTGGTGGGGATTATCCCTTGCCATGTTACCAGCTTTAGTCAGCGCGATGTGTGCCTGTACCTGGCATTATTTCGAGAACGCCGAATCACTGGAATGGCTGGTAACGCTTCAAGCTACCATGACTTTAGTTGGTAATTTTACGCTTTGGGTAGCCGCATATTTGATTTGGCGTTCTACCAAATCTGTTAACACTGTTGAACCAAAACCTATTGAATCAAAGCAATGATTTCTAAAGAAACCCTGTTTGCACTTTCACTGTTTCCCTATTTGGGTTTCTTGTGGTTTATCAGCCGCAGTCCACAAATGCCGCGTTTGGCGCTGTATGGATTTTACGGCACTCTCGTTTTTGTTGCCATTACCATCCCGGCGGGGATTTATGCTGTATTGCATTATGGTAAGTCTTTAGCCAATGTAGATTGGTTACACGGTGGTGCAGAACTATTTTTGACGCTTTCTAACATCTTGCTTGTGCTGGGTTTTGGGCAAGCTGTAAGGCAATTAAAAATGAAAAATGAAAATAGTTAATTCAGCGATAAATAGCGTTTTAATTGCAAAGAGGAAGAGTTAGATGGATGTAATTCCAGCGATTGATTTACTAGAAGGTCAGTGTGTGCGACTGT
Organism: Nostoc sp.; assembly: GCF_036917575.1. GTDB lineage: Bacteria > Cyanobacteriota > Cyanobacteriia > Cyanobacteriales > Nostocaceae > Nostoc. The sequence continues at coordinate 36,375 of NZ_JBALDC010000101.1, forward strand.
ATCAGGGAGACTACGATCGCTCGCAAGTTTTTAGCGAAAATCCTGCTGATGTTGCCAAACAGTGGGTAGATGAAGGTGCTACTAGATTGCATATAGTTGATTTAGACGGTGCTAAAGCAGGTAAAGTAGTAAATCTGGGGGCAATTGAAGCGATCGCTCAAGCAGTGTCAGTACCCATTGAAATTGGTGGAGGATTGCGCGATCGCACCAGTGTCCAACAAGTATTCAATCTAGGCATACAGTGGGCGATTCTCGGCACTATCGCCGTAGAACAACCCCAGTTAGTGCAAGAACTTTGCCAAGAATTTCCCGAACAGATTATTATCGGTATTGATGCCCGTAATGGCCTCGTTGCAACTCGCGGCTGGTTAGAAACCTCGGAAGTTTTAGCAACTCAACTGGCTGTACAAATGCAAGAATTGGGTGCATCTGCCATAATTTACACAGACATCCACCGAGATGGGACACTTACAGGCCCAAATTTAGAAGCTTTGCGAGAACTTGCAGCAGCAATTTCCATCCCGATAATTGCTTCTGGCGGGGTAAGTTCTCTCACCGACTTGTTGAGTTTGTTAGCCTTAGAACCTCAAGGCGTGACTGGTGTGATTGTCGGACGTGCTTTGTATACTGGAGATATTTTACTCAAAGAAGCACTAAGAGCGATCGGGCCTGGGCGGATTCAGGATATTCCACCGAATCTCGGTTTTTCTAGCTTTGCTTGACATTTTATTGGGAAAACCGCTATCAAAATTTAGAATTACCCTGGTTGCGCTGGTGGGATAATCAGGGTAATTTGCTACAAACAGGATGGGAGCGGTCACAATGCTTGGCTACTAAACTGAGAGAATTAAATATTAACCCCGATGAGTTAGTTTAATTATTTTAGCAATTATCTTTAGATAGATAGGGTAAACACTACGTTATTTCTCATTATAAATCCCTTGCTAGTAAGGAAAAATCTCTACGCCATATTGAATTCATTTTGTCAAGGTGTAATTACTTATATAGTTTAATAAATCAGTAAGGCCCTCTATGGACTGAATTTATATTCATGCTTTCAGTAGATGCAGTTATGCCTTTATAAATGCGATTATATATATATGTTCTCAAACAATAGATAGTTGCTGTTGTTAAAATAAAAAAATCATATTTTATGCGATTCCAGTAACTTTGGTTTTTAGCCAATTGTTTGATGTTTTGATAAGGTAAGACAATGAATAATATCCTAAAGCGCACACTTCTACCTAGCCTGATGGCTGCCAGTTTAGCTGGTGTCACCTTAGTTCCCGCAAAACCTGCTGCTGCTGATGACCAAGTACTAAGAGATGCAGGTATTGGGGCTGTTACCAACGTTGTAACAGGAGCTGTTAGGGGACGTCATAATGTATTAAAAAATGCTGTTAGGGGTGGTGTCACTGGCGCAGCCGTCAATGGTGCAAATGGTCTAAGAAACACTCGTAATCGTCATCACCGGAACGCTGTTCAAGATGTCGGAGTCGGTGCAGGGGCTAGTGCATTGACTGGTGTAATTACTGGTGATAGAAGAGATACCCTTGGCAATGCTGTTGATGGTGCTGCTGTAGGTGGAGCAATTCATCTATTAACCAATCACAAATAATTCCTAAATTCATCAACTGAAATACTTTATCACCAGTTGACGCACTTATCCCTCCCAAATTCATCTCCTTGCTAAAAGCAGTAACCTCCTTTCCCTAATAGGGAAAGGAGGTTGTTGGCTTATATTTATTTGAGATATATGCCACCGTCAACTCGGATGACGTTAGGTTTAATAGTAATCCCTAGCCCTTCAATGCCTTTCTAAAGTTTCGACGATAAGATTGATTTGTAATAAACAAAGCTGGCCATAGCAAAGATAAACCAATCCGATTGGTGAAAGTTGGATTAAAATTAGTCCGTCCAAACCCATTCCAAAACTTCCAAGCCCCGCCTCCGTAAACCACTATCAAGCCAATAAAAATTAAGGTACCCATTCCTATCAACTCCGTTAGTAACTGACAGAATTTAAGTTAAGTTTTACCACACGAGGTAATCACCTCATCAGCAACACCGAGAAGGTATAATAAAACTCCCCAGTTTTTGATATCTAAGTAAGTTAAACACACATCTCTCATTCCAGTGTAGAATAGCCTCATAGATTGCAGCCAGTTTGAGCCTCATAAATTGCATTTTCTTGCCTAAATACTAGAAGTTTTGGTCTAAATGCACAAAACTACAGTTATTACAGAAAGATTACTAGAGTCATAAGAAGCGAGAAATTACACTTAGACAATACTAGAACTTCATCTGAAATTTAGAGGTTTTTAATCGCTCGCTCTCAAAAACTCATATAAACACCTTTCACTTTAAATGTTGCGACAAATGGGCAGCAGAAACATTTATTCTATTTATCATAACTTTCTGGCATACCTACTGGTGATAAACCTGCGATCGCTCGTAAGTTTTGGCAACGAATCAGCTCAGTAAAATTGAAACTGGAACGCCCTTCAATTTTGGTTACTGCTTCAATTGCAGATAATAAGTGCTGTGCTGCTTCAGCTTCTGAATAACCGCGCCGTTGTGCTATCTTAATTGCGGCTGCATCGGCATTTAACTCTGACTCTTGAGATTTATTAGTGCGCCAGATCCTCCAAGCAGCGATCGCACTTAATCCCCCAGCTACAGCAATGCCGACTACATCTGACTGTGCTGCTTCAAAAAATCCGCCTAACAGCCCAACTAACACCACGCCTTGATAAATGTCGGGTTTAAACCACTTCACCCCCATCAACCAGCTAACCATTTGCAACAGCAGCAAGTCTCGTTGCGGCTTTGGTAGGCGACGCCACAAATCAAAATTAATGTATATCGGTCGCGCTTGGTTCCAGGGTTGGGGAAAGGAAGCATCAATCACTTTTGCTTGCTCTGGCTTACTAACGATTTTTGTCGTCATCCGACCCGAAGCAGGCATGACATCTAACAAACGGCGAATTTCAACATTTGGCTCCATAAATTTAATTATTAGCCATAATGTGCATAGTAACTAGGTGTGTAAAAAATAAAGTTTTCATGTTAACCTTTGATTTATGAGATGCTTTGGCAGTCTTGAATAAATTCAGATTGAGCCATAAAAATATTGATAAAGCAGTTTGATAGTGTGGCGGAATTTTATAGTATTCATTTGCCGCCAAATTCAAAACCTCAAAGTTTTGGCTTGCCATTAAGACTATATTTGTAACTACATGGACGCTTTTGCTACCCTCCCGCCTGAATGGACAAATAAGGCAATACATGCATACAATTTTTGCTGTCCTAACTGCCACTCAAGTAGCCTAGAAGCTGAAAAAGTTTGGCTAAATCGGCGATCGCCTGTACTTACAGAAGACCGTCGTCGCAAATGGCAAGAATTCTACTACTGTCACTGTGGTTCTGTATGGTGGGCTTGGAGTAGCGATCGCCCGCCAAAAGATATATCCAATCAGCCAGATTACAATCCTACATAGCTAATTTTCTTCCTAAACAAAACCCCACTTTAAGGTGGGGTTTTGTTTATCTAATTCTGAGTTTTGCCAATTTTAGAAGGTGAAGGTAGTACGTAGAGTACCGACGTATTCAGTATTGTTAGCGTCATTATGCTCTGGATTGAAAATTACCAACAAGCCAGGTGTTACCTGAATATTATCGGAAACCTTGTACTTGTAAAGACCCTCTAAGTGATAAGAAGTACTGTCGTCGAAGGTAGTATTGCCAGCGACGTTTTTGATACTACCACCAGTAACTCTGGGTGGTTGACCAAAGATCACACCTAAAACGTTGCCTTCACCACCAAAGTCTTTCAAAGCAAGCGATCCAGCCCAGTACCAAACATCTGCGTCTGCACCAGCATTAGCACCAGTAAGAGCATCAGCAGTTGTATAACCCCCCCAACCACTAATAGCCAAGGTAGAGCCAAGTTGGAAGGTAGCTTCTATACCGTAATTATTGGATTCAGTGCGAGTACCAGCCCCAAAGGGGTTATTGGCAAAAGTGCTGCCTGTACCTTGGAAGAGACTGTTAGCTGCATTGCCAGCAAAGTAACTACGGGCGTAAGTGAGACCAATATTGAAGGCTTTGCTGGGTTTGAAAGTTAATTGACCGAAGATGGTGTTATCACCATCGAACAGCCCATTATTAAGACCGGGATTATTAGCACCAAAGATATTACCAGTACCACTTGAAGGTGCTAAATAAGCACCAGTCAAACTTATAGCTTTGTTAGGATTTAAAGTAACAGTTAAAGCAGCAGAATTTTGACCTTGACGGTAAATGGGGCTAAAACGTCCATAGCGAGAGAGCGCACCTCTAGCAGAGCTGGCAAAATCAGGGTTAAAGGGGTTTACGTTTTCCCATAATTCACCACCAGCAGCGTCAACTTTGACACGCACCGCGTCAGAAAAGTTGAAAGCGTAGTTGATTTTATCAATTACAACCGAGTTGCCGTTATCTCCATCAAAAGCCAAGCGGCTCATGTTAGTGCCAGTACCAGTAGCGGTTGCAGCACTACCAACATTAGAAATGGTATTGTTAGCACTTAAGCGGATTTGCAACTGGTCTGTACCAGTGAAATTGCTCAACAAGTTCAAACGAACGCGATCGCTAAAAGTGGTGTTAGAATTCAAGTCTTGAGTAGGAGCACCACCAGGAACTGCTCTAGTGTCACCGAAAACATCAGAGACAGCGAAAATTGCTTCTCCAACCAACTTGGTGGTAGTGGAAAACTGATTAGCTTCCAACTCAGCAGTGCGGGCTTCTAATCCATCAACTTTACCACGCAGAGTTGCTAGTTCAGCAGAATATTCTTCTTGTAAGCGCTGTAAAGTAGCTAAATCTTGTTTGCTGACCAAATCGGCAGTAGCTGTAGCAATCAGTTCGTTAACCCGGTCTAAACAGGCATTCAAACCTGCGGCAAATTCATAACGGGTTAAAGCACGGTTACCACGATAAGTACTGTTAGGATAACCTGCAATACAGCCATAGCGCTCAACTAAAGATTGTAAAGCTTGGAACGCCCAATCTGTAGGCTGCACATCCGAAAACTGAGAAACTGATGTTACCTGACTCATTTCGTTAGACTCTTGAGTTTCAGATAACTGGCTAACATTTGTTGTCTGTTCGTTGACTTCAGCAGCTAAGGCACTATTAGCAACTAAAAATGTAGCAGCTAATACAAACGGACTAACCTTAAAAAGATTCCAGAATCGTTTTGTCATGTTTTTAATTTCACTCACACCTACAATAATCCAGCGATGAGAAAATGCTTTAAGCACTTCTATTTTGTGGATTTCACACACAATCACAGAACCGATTATACCTTTATCCTGTGATTATTACAAGCAATAACTTTTAATTAATTTATTTGGTAAGCGCAAAATAATGCGGCGTTTGTGACGTAGGACTGTTCCTTCTTCCTCTAACTGCTGTAGAAGTCGGGTAACTGTTACTCGCGTAGTATTTAACACTTCAGCAATATCTTGATGGGTAACATTTAAATCAATTAACTTGCCCTTATCTATGTCACGTCCAAATTTTTCACTTAACCAGACTAAAAACTGCCATAAGCGTAGCGAAATTGGTTTTCGATGCACAATGCTTAGTAGATCCTCTGCTTGTTGAATATGAGACAACAAAGCATTAATATCCTGATGCCACAAATGAGGTGGCACAATGCTTACTTCTACGCATGTGAGACATTCAATCTGGTAGGGCTTGACTCTAGATAAAGGATAGCCAATCAGATCCCCTAGTCCCCAATAACCGAGAGTGATGAATGTTCCATTTTCACTCCACGTTAAGGTACGAACTGCACCGTATTCAATCCGCCAAAGCACGTCATTGTAAGGTGGAATTACTTCCCGACGGGTAAATATCTGCTGGGGTAATTGTCTGCTGAAAGCAGAACTATTTGATAAGGCAGAAGAGTTTGAAGTAGAAGGGGAATACATCATTAACTGTAACTACATAATTATCAGGGAATCCCGCTATTTATAATGATTAATAAACTCTAATAATCTGTATCTAAATTTACCTGGATGTCTGAAAGTCTATTCTTCTCGAGCAGAGCTAGGGACTAACTCAAAATCTTCTAATGACAACAACTTTTGCTTAAGGTATCTATCAGTGAGATAGAGCCAAAATTTTTAGTTATTTATCTGCTACTTTAATTGTGTAAGTTTAAGAACAGGTAAGCTTTTAGTAAAATATTTAGTTAAATTATTTTTAATTACTTGGTATTTTCTGAAGACTAAGTAACGGATATAAGCGCAAATAATCTATGAAAATAGTCGGGTAGAATGGCGCTTACGAAATCGCTGGATTTAGATCTCCGACTTCTTGCAGACACGTGGAGGGTAGAAGTCGGGGATCTGGGCGGATGTCAATTAGGACCGTTGACCGGTGACAATATATGCTACCCTTTGACCGATATTCGTAGCATGATCTGCCATGCGTTCCAGACAACGAATTGCCAGTGCCAGCAGCACAATCGGCTCGACTACGCCAGGCACATCCCGTTGTTGGGCTAAAGTTTGATAAACGCGATCGTAGGCATCGTCTACAGTATCATCCAGATGCTTTAAACGGCGTCCACCAGCTTCATCGAAATCTCCTAAAGCCTTTAAGCTAGTTGCTAACATCGCCTGTGCGTGAAGGGACATAGCTTCAATGTCGGGCATTGACGTATGAGGCGCGTAGGGAAAAATTTTAATCGCAATCTCAGCTAAATCCTCAGCATAATCGCCAATGCGCTCTAAGTCTCGCACCAACTGCATAAAGGCACTCAAGCAGCGCAAATCTGGAGCTGTAGGCGCTTGTAGCGTCATAATCGCTGTACAGTCTGATTCAATTTGTCTATAAAATCGATCAATCTTTTTATCTAATCGGGGGAGTTCCTCAGCTGCTGTTAAGTTACGAGCAAATAACGCTTGGTGGCTGAGACGAAATGATTGTTCTACTAAAGCACCCATGCGTAATACATCCCGCTCTAAGCGCCTAATGGCGCGTGCGAGTTGTGGTCTTTGCGGATTGGGAGTATAATTGACAGCTTTCACACTTGTTGTCTTAAAGGTGAAGATATTACTAACTATAGTCTTGGCTTAGGGAGTTTGCCATAACTTGCGGAAATTGGAGTTGCATCCATGCACCGCCAGTTTCTGGATGGTTCATCGCTTTAATTGAACCTCCGTGGGCAATCAAAATTTGTTCAACGATCGCTAATCCTAATCCATTACCAACGATCGCTCCTATGGAGTTACTATCTTGAGGGGAATGAGTTCGCGCTTTATCTCCTCGATAAAATCGCTCAAAAACGTGGGGTAAATCTGCCTCAGAAAAGCCGACTCCAGAATCAATAAGACTTATTTCTAAGATTGAGGAAGCAGCATCATTATCTTTTGCTGATAAAATTTTTGCTTCAAGGTAAATGCTTGTACCAGGAGGACTGTACTTAATGCTATTGTCTAGCAAGTTGAGAAAAACCTGGTAAATCCTGGCTTTGTCTGCCTTAATCCAAAGATTTTCTGGCCCAGAATAAGAAAAAGACAGATGATGACGCTGTACTAAAGGTTCTAGTGTTTCCCAAACAGATGCAATCAGCGATCGCAATTCTACAGCTTTAGCTTGCAATTGCATATTTGGGTTGGCTTCCATTTGGGTAAGTTCTAACCAGCTTTGCACCAAGTTAATCAGCCGATCGACTTCTTGCATGAGGCGGTTAACCCAACGATTTAAAGGCGGTTCTAAGCGGTTTTGTAAAGTTTCTACAACTAAACGAATCGAAGTTAGCGGCGTTCTGAGTTCGTGTGCTAAATCGGAAAAAGAGCGATCGCGTACTTGATTTATGTCTAATAGGGGTTGACGATTTTCTAAAAAGACTCCCACTTGTCCATTAGGTAAAGGCAAGCTAGAAGCCCGTAAAGCCAAAGATTTAATTGTTGCCATCTCTGCTGCATCATCACAAGATGGATGAAATATCCATTCTCCCGTTTGTGGTTTTTGCAAATCACGAGTTTGCTCAATTAAATGGTCGAGTTCATAAGACCGTACCAACTCTAATAACAGGCGTACTTGTTCTGGTTGCCATCTTTGCAGATACAAAATTTCCTGTGCCTGTCGATTACACCACAGCAGTTGATTTTCCTCATCCACCTGCAAATATCCCACAGGTGCAAAATCTAGCAGGTCTTGATAAGTTTGCAACGACTGCTGCAAATCTTGCCGTTGCTGTTTTACCATTGCTATTTCCTGCCGCAACCCAGGAATCAGCAGCAGTACCATCTTATAAGAATGCGAAGTTAACGGTCGAAGTAAGCGCCCCAGGTAGCGGCTAAGTTGAACCTGTTGCCAAACCCAAAACCCAATGCCTACCGCTAAACCTAGAAAAAATCCCAATAAAAGCATTTGAGTTGTTAGTTTCTTGGTGACTACTAAAAACTAACAACTATCCCAACTAATTATCCAAACCTATAGCCAAAACCTCGTACAGTCACAATATATTCGGGATGACTGGGGTCTTGCTCTAATTTTTCGCGCAACCACCGAATGTGAACGTCTACGGTTTTACTATCGCCGACGAAATCCGGCCCCCAAACCTGGTCGAGCAATTGTTCCCGTGACCATACCCGACGGGCATAACTCATAAACAGTTCCAGCAAACGGAACTCTTTAGGGGAAAGATTGACTTCTTGACCGCGAACCAGCACGCGACATTCTTGAGGATTCAAGGAGACATCCTTAAATTTTAATATAGGTATTTGCGGTAAATTACTTAGGCGTTGGCGGCGGAGTAAAGCGCGACAACGAGCAACTAACTCGCGCATACTAAAGGGTTTGGTCAGGTAGTCATCTGCACCCACCTCTAGCCCCAAAACCCGGTCAGTTTCACTACCCTTAGCACTGAGCATTAGAATCGGTACTGGGTTGCCTTGATGACGCAGCAAACGGCAAATATCTAGCCCATTGATTTGCGGCAGCATCAAATCAAGAATGACCAGATCGAAGGGTAGTTCCCCTGAATTGGTTTCAAAACTTTTAAGATACTCTATAGCAGACCGCCCATCGCGAGCTGTTATCACCCCGTAACCTTCTTCTTCCAGAGCTACAGCTAGCATTTCCTGGATTAATTCTTCATCTTCTACTACTAGAATCCGGCTGGTTTGTCCAATATCCGTTCTGGCAGAGTATTTGGTCGATTCACTGGTATACATTGATATCACAAAAGTCTAGGACTGTGCTTGTATCAATTAGGATGATTAAATCTATTATCTCGCCTTATTGCAACCACACTTTTGCTAAAGTTAATTCTTTTAGATTTTATTTACAAAAAGTAACATACACCACAGCAGTTTCTTAAATCATAAATCACTGTGCCTGCAAGCTTCTAATATAGTTTTTTTATTAAAGACTTTAAATTTTCAATTCAAGATCCAAAGACATTATTGCATGAAGGATTATCTTGACAGAGGAGATTAGTTTAGGTATATTTATTTTAGTATAAATGTACTATTAAAACCTCAAAGGGTAACATACCTGAAAAACAGAAAGATATATATGTGGAAAATTCGTAACCACTAAGTGTCAGATGTTGAGCATTTCAGTATTTCCACCGCGTTAAAAATGTTGATTCAAAGGTTACTCTGATGTCTGCATAGGGTAGTCATTGGTATGGCTTGCTACCCAATAAAATTTGCCTATTGAAGGGAGTTGGAAGATGACTACAGTTGGAGTCAAAGACAGCAAACAACAACTAATGCAAGCATTTCAACAAATTATTATTCAAAGAAAAAAACTTGAATCTAAAATAGCAACTAAACAAGAGGAAGCAGAAAAGGCAAAAAGTCAAGTAATTCTGCAAGCAGCTTCTGCATATACAGTTGATAGTATTGTCAAAGGTTTAGCTGATTTACAATTGGAGTTTGGCAGTATTGTCAACGGATTATCTGAAAAACTAGCTCAGGAAAATTTTAAGTTAGATGAATTGAACCGAGCTATAGAAATTGAAACTCAACATCTACAAGAACTACAACAAATTAGAGTTGTAGCGGATACTCTAGACATTTTAAGTCAAGAACATCAAGAAAAATTAAAAATTCTCGAACAAGATACTATTAGTAAAAGGGAAGCAATAGAGAAAGAAATTACAATCAGGCGGAAAGAATCGCAAAAAGAACAAGCAGAGTATGAAGAAAAACTCCAAGCATATAATGATTTATTAGCCAAAGAACGCCAGCAAGAACAAGAAGAATTTCAGTATAAGTTAGAAACTACTCGTAAACTCAATACTGATGGCTACAAAGAAATAAAGCGTCAACAACAAAGAGAAATACAGGAAAATTCTCAAAATAAACAGAAAAACTGGGCAGAACGAGAAAAAATATTTGCTGAACGCCAACCACTTTTTGCAGATTATGAACAAAAAGTAACTATATTTCCTAACGAGATCGAAGAAGCCATTAAGAAAGCCAGAGAAGAAGCAATTAAAGAGACAAGCCAAAAAGCTAAAATTGAGGCTGATTTATTTGAAAGAGAATGGGAATCTAACAAACAGAGCTATGAACAAAAAATTAAATCTCTGGAAGAAACAATTAAGAAGCAGTCTGAGCAAATAGAAGGAATTTCGGCTCAATTACAAACTGCATTAAAACAAGCACAAGACTTAGCTATGAGGGCTTTTGGTAGTTCTAACCCTAAATAGTTGTGAGTCTGTAGCATTTTAACAATTTTGAATTCCTGAAAAGGAGGTTTGTTGTGGTGGGGAAAAAACCGACTGATAAGAATACTAAAGTGGAAATTCTTCAGGCGTATGAGGAGTTAGCAAAAGAAAAAGCAGCATTGAAATCAGAATTCGATAAAGTTGCTAAAGAAAACCAGTTTGAAAATAAAGAGCAACCTAAATTAGAACAAAAAATAGCTATAAATCAGCTTTCTAGTATCCAACAAAGAATGAATAATACAATTGAAAGCTTGGCGAAGATTCAGTTAGGTTTTGGCAGTGCTGCTAATGAATTATCAGAACAGCTAACCACAAAAGCCTCTAAGTTGGAAGAAATTAGACGAACTTTAGAAGAAGAAATCCAACAATTAACACAGTTGCATAATTTAGAAATTTCTGATGATATCTTGGATACTCTCATCCAAGCTTATGAAGATAATACTAAAGCTTATCAGGAAGAATATAGCCAGCGTTCTGAAGTGTTATTCCAAGAAATACTAGAGCAAAGGAATACTTGGAAAAAAGAACAGGAGGAACAGCAACGGGCGATAAAAGAACGGAATGAAAACTTGAATAAAACTCGGCAGCGCGATACAACAGAGTACAAGTATAATCTAGAACTCCAGCGTCAACTGCAAAATGACGAATACGAACAAGAGCAGAAAGCGCTATATAAGCAACTGGAAGAATCACTACAAGAAACCCAAAAGCAGTGGGCTGAACGGGAGAAAGTAATTTTTGAGAGAGAGAAACAATTTGAAGAGTTAAAAGCTAAGGTAGAGGCTTTTCCAAAAGAAAAAGAAGCAGCCATCAAAAAAGCTACAGAAGAAGGTAAAGGCATTGCCCACTACCAAGCTAAAGTAAAATCAGATTTATATTCTAAGGAAGTGGAAGGTCAAAAGCGTTTCTATGAACAAAGATTACAATCTCTAGAACAAACTATTATTAATCAAGAGACGCGAGTTCAAAATCTTTCTAAACAACTTGAATCCGCTCTCAAACAAGTTCAGGATTTGGCAGTTAAAGCTATTGAAGGTAGTTCAAATGTTAATTCATATCAAGCAATCAAAGAAATAGCTTTAGAACAGGCAAAGACTCAAGCAAAAAATAAATAAGCTAATTTATTTTTGATGAGAATTGTAGAGACTTAATTTAATTTAAGTCTCTACAAGTAACTTTAATAATTTTTATTCGGTTTTATTCGGTTTTTTGAGGTCTGGGGGAGGTTGTACTTTCTTCTTTGTTTGGTTAGCCTGCGTTTGCTTTAATGTTCTATTGAAATTTTGTTCTTGACTAGACATAATACTAAATTCTGATATTAAACTACTGGTATCGTTGATTACATAAATATATCACAGAGAATTTAAGTTTAACCAAAAAAGTTAGTAAATAATTTTACCCCTGTAGGAACCTTTACTTTTAACGAGATGAATACAAAGGTCATAGGAATTATCCATAATAAAGATATTTTAATAATCGGCTTACACGTAGTGGATAGTTTAGTACATAGAATAAGCGATAAATCGCTTACTACGAGCTATACAATGTATCGGCGATTCTATTCCAATAGTTTTAGGATATGTTTTGGGATATAATTCCAATTCCACCTGGGATTATTCTCTATGTTGATATCCTCCAGTAATTTCAAATCGCAAATACTATCTGGCAAAGACTCTAACATATTGTCACGAGCATCTATATATCGAAGATTTTGTAAATTGCCAATGCTTTCTGGTAAATCTCTTAAAATATTTCCTCTAATATTTAAGAATTCAAGACTTTTTAATTCACCAATACATTCTGGCAAAGACGTAAAGTCACCATATTCAAGAGAAAGATATTTTAAGTTTTTAAAATTCCCGATTGCATCAGGCAATTGATGTAATTGACTATTCATGCGAATTTCTAAATATTCCAGCTTATCAAGATTACCAATTGTATCAGGTAATGATTGGATTGCTGTTTCTTTAATTGTAAGATGTGTCAAAGCTTTAAGCTGTCCAATACTATCAGGAAGTTTATTTATAGAAAGAGCTCTTCTACAACCTTGTATTTTTAGATTCTTAAGATTTTTCAGATTTCCTATGGTGTTAGGTATTTCTTTGAGCCAATAACAATCACAAATATCTAGTTCCTCTAAACTTATGAAATTGCCAATACTATCAGGTAAATATTCCACATCGTAGCAATCGTAAATATGAAGTTCTATTAATGATTTATGTTGATAAGTAATAAACTTTTCAAGTTCTTATAAAGTGTATGCACTGTCAAAATAAGTCATATAGTTCAGCAAATAATCATTAATAGTTAGCTTAAAATCTATTTGCCAAAGCTCTTATTTCTAAGAATCTGTTGATAGCCAATTATCCAAGCTTATTCCTTTAACTCGCAGCAAGTCAGAGTCATTAGAAACCAGAATTAATCCGCGTGCGATCGCTGTAGCCGCTATCAATATATCTTGTTCTTGTATCTTAAAACCCCTATGTTGTAAATCCACATGAATTTCACACGCTAGTTCAATAATCTCTAAATCATCTATTAATATAATTTTATAGATTTGACAAAATTTATTAAACTCAGCTAACTGCCTAGTTGCATTAATAGCTAAAAGACCTCGTTTGACTTCATAGTAAGTTATGCAACTAATAAACACATCTTGTTTCAGACGACGGACTTCCCGAAACTTCTGTTCTACAATTATATTTCTCTTCAAAATATAACTAATAATATTTGTATCTAATAAATAAGTCACTTTGTCTATTTTCGCTTTACTGCTTCATCATACATTTTGATTTGCTCCGGTGTTAAATCATTTAACGTACCTGAAACTGCCTCTAAAATAAAAATGCTATCAATTCTGTCTGTCAAATCATCATTTGCAATTTTCCTCATTTCTTCTGGTGAGAATTGCCCAAATAGTTCAACTAACATTTGGATTATCTCACGTTGGTTTAACTTTACTTGATATAAACTATTACTTTTAAATAACTTGTCTACAATTGGCGATATCCGGTTAGTAAGTTCTTGATGATAGCTAGAAACTTCTTGCATAACTTCTTCTCAGGATTTAACTAATTACCTCAATTATAAACAATCTCCCTCTGCATAAAATAAAAGGCGGACAAGATGCCCACCTCTACAAAATTTTGAGAATATTCTGTTGCTATTAACCTAACAATTGTTTAGCCTTAGCTAATACATTATCAACGCTAAAGCCAAACTTCTCTAGACAAACATTACCTGGAGCCGAAGCACCAAAGCGATCGATACTAACAGTATCGCCTTCAGTACCCACGTATTTGTGCCAACCGAAACTAGCGGCAGCTTCTACAGACAAACGCTTGGTGACAGCTTTTGGCAGAATGGACTCTTTATAAGCCGCATCCTGTGCTTCAAACAGTTCCCATGAAGGTAGCGAAACAACACGAACTTTCTTGCCTTCAGCCTTAAGTTTTTCGGCTGCGCCAACGGCGAGGCTCAATTCTGAACCAGTACCAATCAAAATGATATCAGGTGTACCTTCGCTATCTACCACGGTGTATCCACCCTTTGCCACGCCTTCAACTGATGTACCTGCCAAGTTGGGGACGTTTTGACGGGTAAACGCCAATAGAGATGGAGCGTTTTGCTTCGATTTTTCGATCGCTATTTTATAAGCGCCAGAGGTTTCGTTACCGTCTGCGGGACGAAACACTAATAAATTAGGAATAGCTCGTAAGGAAGCTAGAGTTTCAATGGGTTGGTGTGTCGGCCCATCTTCACCTTGTCCAATAGAATCGTGAGTCATCACCCAAATCGAGCCAGCTTGAGAAAGGGCGGATAAACGGATGGCAGCACGCATATAATCTGTGAAGATCAAAAAGGTAGCACCGTAGGGAATTAATCCCGAACTGTGCAACGCTATACCATTACAAATTGCGCCCATACCATGTTCCCGCACACCAAAGTGGATGTTGGGGTTTTCGTATTGCCCTTTTTGAAAGTCGCCTTTGCCTTTGACTTCGGTAAGGTTGGAGTGGGTTAAATCAGCCGAACCACCAATCAATTCAGGTAAAACCCCTGCCAGTTTGTTGAGGCAATTTTCTGAGTGTTTGCGGGTGGGCAGTCCTTTGTCTTCTGGGGTGTAGGTGGGTAGTACTTTATCCCAACCATCGGGTAGTTTGCTGCTTATATAGCGTTCAAAGTCAGCCGCTTCTTGGGCATACTTAGCTTTGTAGTCTGCAAAAGTCTTGTTCCATTCGTCTTCGTAACCTGCGCCACGTTCTACTGCTTTGCGGGTGTGGTTCAGGGCTTCTTCTGGGACTACGAAAGGCTCGTATTCCCAACCCAAATTTTTCCGAGTCAAGGCGATTTCGTCTCCGCCAAGGGCAGCACCGTGAACACCAGCGGTGTTTGCTTTATTAGGGGAACCGTAACCAATAATGGTTGTTACCTTGATGAAAGAAGGCTTATCGGTAACAGCTTTGGCTGCTTCAATTGCTTTGGCGATCGCTTCTAAATCGGTGTTACCATCTTCAACGTGTTGGACGTGCCAACCGTAAGCTTCAAAGCGCTTAGAAACATCTTCGGTGAATGCCACATCTGTAGAACCGTCGATGGAGATGTGGTTGTCGTCGTACAGAGCGATAAGTTTGCCTAATCCCAAGTGTCCGGCAAAAGAAGCAGCTTCACCAGAAATCCCTTCCATGTTGCAACCGTCACCTACAATTACGTAGGTGTAATGGTCAACAATCTTGGCATCGGGTTTGTTAAATTTAGCGGCAAGGTGGGCTTCGGCGATCGCCAAACCGACTGCATTGGCAATTCCTTGACCCAAGGGGCCAGTTGTGACTTCTACGCCTGGGGTCATGAAGTTTTCGGGGTGTCCAGGGGTTTTGGATTCCCATTGACGGAATTGCTTGATATCTTCAATGCTGACGCTATCGTAGCCTGTCAGGTACAGTAGGGCATACTGCAACATCGAGCCATGACCAGCAGATAAGACAAAGCGATCGCGGTTAAACCATTTGGGATTCTTGGGATTAAACTTCATAAAGCGATCCCAGAGGACAAAAGCCATTGGAGCCGCGCCCATCGGCAGTCCTGGGTGTCCCGATTTTGCCTTTTCTACGGCATCAACAGCCAAGAAGCGGATCGAGTTAATAGCCAGTTCTTCGACGGACAATTCTTTGGCGGATTGGGTTGCAACAGTCATAATCTCTTGTTTTTAACGACGGGTTAGCACTCTTTGTAGCTTCTCTTGCTGGGGTTATTTTAGATTCCCCACAGTATCCTCATCATCCCACTCCCGCTTGTCGATGGACAAGCGGGATCTCCTGAGTTTCTGGTGATAAATCAAGCTGATAATTGGGTCATGCTGAACGCTTAAGTTATAGCGGAATGATATCTATCATACTTTTGGCACAGTCATCTCAGGAGAGCTGACCAGCAATAAAATGGGAAATTTTTAGACGTATTTCTTAAAGGCCAGTGTGACATTATGACCGCCAAATCCAAAGGAATTGGATATTGCCACCTCGACTTTTTGAGCGCGGCTAGAGTTAGGCACGTAATCTAAGTCACACTCAGGATCGGGATTTTCCAGATTGATTGTCGGTGGGATTTGGTCATTAGCGATCGCCAGTACTGTTGCCACTGCTTCAATACCTCCAGAACCGCCCAATAAATGACCTGTCATCGATTTGGTGGAGCTAATTGCCACCTTATAAGCATATTCTCCCAAGGCTTTTTTGATTGCTGAGGTTTCAGTTGAATCATTAGCTGGGGTACTAGTGCCGTGAGCGTTAATATAGCTAATTTGTTCGGGAGTTATACCAGCATCTTTGAGAGCCAGTTCGATTGCTCTAGCGGCTCCGAGTCCACCAGGTACGGGGGAAGTGATATGGTAAGCATCACAGGTCATGCCATAACCGATCATTTCCGCATAAATGTGAGCGCCGCGACTGATGGCGTGTTGCAGTTCTTCTAGAATTAAAATTCCTGAACCTTCACCCAAAACAAATCCGTTGCGATCGCGGTCAAAAGGACGGCAAGCTCTAGTCGGGTCATCATTGCTAAAAGAGAGGGCTTTGCAGGCGGCAAACCCAGCCATCGACAATGGTGTGACAGCTGCCTCTGTTCCTCCGCAAATCATCGCTTGGGCATATCCCCCTTGAATTAAGCGAAAAGCATCGCCTACTGCGTTGGAGCCAGCAGCGCAGGCTGTTACAGGACAGGAGTTTGGCCCTTTAGCACCCGTGTGAATTGCCGTTAATCCTGCTGCCATATTGGCAATCATCATCGGAATCATGAATGGACTACAGCGATCGGGTCCACGGTTGAGGTAGATAGTTTGCTGGTCTTCTAATACCTTAATCCCACCAACGCCAGAACCGATCATCACACCTACCTGTTCTGCATTCAGGTCATTTATTTCTAACTTGGCGTTAGCTAAAGCCTGTTTTGCTGCCGCAACCCCAAATTGGGAAAATCGATCCATACGCTTGGCCTCTTTACGCTCCAAGTAATCATGCGGATCGAAGTTTTTCACCTCACCAGCAATCCGGCAATCATGGCGAGACGGATCAAATAATGTGATGTAGTCAATGCCATTGCGGCCACTCAACAATCCATTCCAATATTCTGTTGCTGTGTTACCTATAGGTGTAATCGCGCCAACACCAGTTACAACAACGCGTTTACGTGTATGATCTGTCATGATTCAGTTAAAAATGGCGAAAAAACGAAAAGTCGAGCCAGTGCGCCCTTGCGGTTTCCCGACTTGTATTCCTCCGGGGAAGCAAGCTAGCAAGAGCGTCTCCCCTTCTCCCAAAGGGAGAGGCTAGCGCCAAGGGAGAAGCAGCTGGCGTAGGGGCGCCGGCTTTTAGCGATCTGTTAGCGCAGCTCTCTTCGACGCAGGAGCGTCACTTTTCAAGAAGCAGTAGGCAAAAAATTTGAGGTTAGCGACCAGGTACTAGTGAGCCAGCACGATCTTAAAGGTTTCCTTTACGAGCGACTGGCATCGGATTTGCTGACTTCAAGTGATTGTCCTTAACGTCAGCATTGGTGACATTAGCAGCGTCAGGCGAAGAGTGGCTAAATATTTAGAGAAAAATCTCTCCAATGCCAATCCTCAATTCCAATCCTCAGTTAAGCTGAGGCGGTAACTTTGTTATTGATGTAATCTACTGCATCTTGAACCGATACGATCTGCTCGGCAGCTTCATCAGGAATTTCGATATCAAATTCTTCTTCCAAAGCCATTACCAATTCAACGGTATCTAAGGAATCTGCTCCTAGATCGTCCATAAACTTGGACTGGGGTGTGATTTTGGCAGGGTCGTCAACACTCAATTGTTCGGTGACGATTTTCTTGACCTTTTCAAAAAGTTCCGTTTGGCTCATAAATAATAAAAGTCCTTAACCAGTTGCTAGGTTCTGCTCTTTATGGGAAACATTGTTTTGAGCATATACATCTTATCGTCAAGCGCGATCGCCCGCATTACTTCCAAGGGTTTTTCTGCTAGAAAACCTCTCCCTTTCCTAAAAGAAATCGAGTAAGTTTTCTCGGAACACTTGAGCAGTGGAGCGTGCTACGCCATCGTCGATCCCGTGTAAATGCTTTGGTTTTCCAATTATTGCTAAAATTTTTTACAATGTCTCAATCGGTATTTACAGCCTTGCTAGCAACTAAAAATATGTAGATGCTGCGACCCTTTAACCTAGACGCTTAAAAGGTAGCTAAACGTCAAACATTAGAATGATGCTAACAAGGAATGATAAAACAGTTATTGTTTAGAGCGATCGCTCTAATCCAAATATACTTCTATGCTACCTCAGACACTTAAATACGCTTATTTCCCTGGTTGTGTTGCCCAAGGGGCCTGTCGGGAACTTTACCAGTCAACTCAAGCGCTTACCCAAGCACTCGGCATTGAACTAGTTGAACTTAAAAAAGCTGCTTGCTGTGGCTCTGGCACATTTAAAGAAGATTCCCAACTGCTAGAAGATACAGTCAACGCCAGAAATATTGCCTTAGCAGAAGAACTAAATCTACCCTTACTTACCCATTGCAGTACTTGTCAAGGTGTTATCGGTCATGTAAATGAACACCTGAAAGAATGTCAGACTTCTAACCCTGTTTACGTTGAACAGGTTAATGGCTTGCTAAATAAAGAAGGCTGTTCGCCTTATCGCGGTAGTACCGACGTTAAACATCTTCTTTACGCCTTAATAACAGATTATGGTTTAGAGGAAATTAGCAAACGTGTCACCCGGAAGTTAACTGGATTAAAATGTGCGGCTTTTTATGGCTGTTATCTCCTCCGCGCCCAAAAATCTATGCCTGATGACGACCCCTTCCAACCGGAAGCGATGGAAAATATGTTTCGGGCTGTAGGTGCAACACCAATTTATTATCGAGGGCGGACACAATGTTGTGGTTGGCCGCTTGCTAGTTATGCTACTACCCAATCTTTTAAGATGGCGGGTATGCATATTCAGGACGCTTTGACATCTGGTGCTGACTGTATAGTTACGCCTTGTCCTCTGTGCCACTTAAATTTAGATTCGCGTCAGCCAGAGGTAGAAAAGGTGATTGAACAGAAGCTAGGTTTACCAGTTTTGCATTTACCTCAGTTGATTGCTTTGGCACTTGGGGTTAGTCCAAAAGAATTGGGTTTAGAACGCCACGTTGTTTCCACAAAGCCAGTGTTGCAAAAATTAGGATTTTAGTTTTAGGACTAGCCCTTTCAATGTAATTGGTATAATCTCTTTTTTTCTCTCTGCGCCCTCTGCGTCTATGCGGTTCAAAAGTCTTTTATTTAACTACAGAGGCACAGAACACACAGAGTTATCCTTCTTCTGTCACTCTCCGAAAACATTTGCCATTTCTGAATTCTAGAGCTTTTGTACAGCAAGTGTAGGCTAGCAAGCACCGCAGGCATCGTGCCATTATTTTCTAATAACAAATACAAGACCAATTTTTTTGTAATAGTATAGCTTGTATTCATTGCCTCATGAGGATTATAGCGATTGTCCTCTGGGAAAGTGACAGAAGAGGGTTATAGCAAGCGCCAAGGTGGTTAGGACAGACAGTATAATAGATGAGCAAAGTAAAATTAAATACTAATTAAGCGTTCAATACAAGGAAAGCTCATGCCAAAACCTTACAGTTACGATTAACGCCAGAAGGTAATTCAGGTAATAGAGTTAGACGGGATGAACAAAACGGAAGCGGCGCAAGTTTTTCAAATCAGTCAATATTTGGAAAATAGGATCGTTTTTTATGACTCTAGGTGAATTAAAACACCAAGGTGGAGATAGTGATGCCTGCGACAATCCCTTTGGGTAACGCACCATCCCCCAATAACTTGGATAAAATCACTATGGTGCTAGTTAACCCTTCCTAAATCTGATGAAAAGCGATGTTTAGCGACAAGCCGCTTTGCATCTATGCTCTTGTAAACGTAGATACTTCTGACAACTTGTAGAAATTCCTTTAGTACAGGTGTCATATCTTCTTCCCGCCACACTATAGCCGTTTCTACTAATGGTGTTTTCTCCTCCAGAGTACGATAAACTACACCAGTTCTCTGAAGATTTTGCAATGAAGACGGCGCGATCGCAATCCCCATTCCGGCTGAAACCAATCCAATAATCGTCTGCATCTGAATCGCTTCTTGAGTCACTTTTGGGCTGAAATTTCCTTGCTGACAAAGACTTACGATTTGGTCATAAAGTCCGGGCCCCAAATGGCGAGGGAACATGATAAAGTTTTCGTTTAATAGCGATCGCACTGAAATTTTTTCTTGTTCAGCTAAGGGATGAGTTTTTAACATAGCCACAATTAAAGCTTCTTGCTGAATGCATTCTTCATTAAGTGTGTTGTCTTCTAAAGGTGGATGGGCAAAACCTACATGAATGCGGCGATTCTGTAGCGCTTGCTCTTGCTGAGTTGTGGTTAATTCTTGCAATACCAACTCTACTTCTGGAAACTTTTCTCTAAACCGCCGCAAAATCACAGGAAGCAAATCGTAAGTTACCAAACTGGTAAACCCAATTCCTAATTGTCCCTTTTCACCTCTTCCCGTTTTTTGAGTTAGCTCAATTGCTTTTTGTAGTTGAGCTAAAAGTTGATAAGCTTCTTGCAAAAAAACTTCCCCTGCTTCCGTTAACTGCACCTGTCGTTTGGTTTTACGGTGAAACAGTTCTACTCCCAATTGCACCTCTAATTGCTGAATTTGCTGGCTTAAGGGCGGTTGAGCGATGTGCAGTCGCTCGGCGGCTCTACTGAAGTGCAGTTCTTCAGCTACAGCAATAAAGTAGCGCAGGTGTCGCAATTCCATTTTTTTGATATTTTATAAGTCTCAATTTTCTATCAATATATATTGGACATCTGAAAACTACCTGCGTATGATACTCATACAAATATTGCAGGAAGTCAGAGCGATGCCGGAAAAGTATACTCCAGGCTATTCAAGTAATGCGACGAATTTCATGGCAAATCGCAGCTTAGATACTCATGGTGCGTTTTTCAAGCCTTATTTACGTCTAGGGATGAAATTGCTAGATTGTAGCTGCCGCTTGGTGCGAAGTTGTAAGATACAAAATTTAGATTAATCAAAGATTTTTTAGATAATTTGCAATAAAAATTTGCGCGTTCTTTCTTCTTTGGGGTTGCAAAAAAATGTGTCAGGGGAGGCTGACTCGACGAGGATACTGCTATCCATTAAGATAACTCGGTCAGCGACTTCGCGGGCAAATCCAGCTTCGTATAAATAGCAAAACAGTAGTTAACAGCAACCAAAGACGAGATGTTAAATCTATAGGTAAAATAACTAACCTTTAAGTGATATTAATTCTATATTCTTCACTGTCTAAGAGTTGCTAACAAGCAATTAGCGCTTCTTTAATAAAGAACAAAAGACCGCGATCAAATACTATTCACAACCCAGCATAAAAATATGCTTTTCCTATCTCCAATGCTCCATGCCCCATTCTTCATGTTCCATTCCTCATTCTCTATTTACCAGAAGTAACCACACTAAACTAAACAACTACCACTAGCAGGTTAAACTAGGTCTGGTAACAGCTGCTCCACCATTCATTTCTTATGAGGCTTTTATGGGAGCTAACCTCAAACAGATTGCAAACTATTTAGACAACCTTGGTTGGGACTACCGTTTTGATGATGAAGAAGACCGAATTATAACAGGTGTGGAGGCTGATAACTTAGAAGATTTCCTAATAGTTGTCCAACTGGATGAAGAAGGAAAATTTTTCCGGGTATTTGCCCCTCAAGTTCTGGCAGGAATCCAAGACCATCCTCACAAGGCTGCTATCCTACAGACAATGCTTGCCATTTCCTGGGAAACCAAAATGTTGCAATGGGAGTATGACCCATCCGATGGTGAAATTCGTGCGATTATCGAGTTTCCTTTAGAAGACTCGATTCTTACAGAAAGACAATTTCACCGTTGTCTAAGTGGATTAGTTCAGATTGTGGATGGTATAGCAATACCTCGCCTGCAAGAAGTGATGGCAACAGGTTTTGATCCGGGGAATATAGAACTTGGGGAAAGACTATTACTCAGTATCCAAGAAGAAGCCCCAGGATTGTTAGATTTACTAGAAAAAGCAATGGAAGCGCGAAAAAAGCGAGGAAGTTTTCCTAGCGAGTGAGACGGATCATCACTTAAATAGCTATACTCCAAAGTGATACCTTCACTATATACTGAAATTTTCTGGGGCTGGATATTATGACATCCTATGCAACCTCCTCTGCCAAAGCGGAAATGAGCGAACTCCGGCGGTTGAAAGCCTTACTACCACCAGAACTGCAAAGCTGGGTCACGGTTGAAGGCACAACTGAGGTCAATCCACCCCTGGTTCGCTGCGAAGAAATTGGTAAAGACCAAGTAGAAATTCAAATTGATTTGGTGAAATGGGATGCCCTCGCAATGGATCAGCGTAATCTGCTGTTCTGGCATGAGGTTGCTCGCGTTCAAAATGACACAATTCCTAAAGATGGTTGGGAAATGGCAGCACTAGCCATCGGTTTAGGTGGTGCTGTCGGGGAATTGTGGGTACAAGATGGATTGCTGCTGGTGTTAGCTTTGTCGCTTTGTGGCGTGTCAGGTTGGCGACTGTACCAAAAGAATAGTGGGGAAAAGCAACTAAGAGAATTGCTCAATGCTGATGATAAAGCGATCGCTTTAGCAACTCGTTTTGGTTATAGCCTCCCCAATGCCTATAAGAGTCTCGGTAGCGCCTTGAAAACCCTGATTGATAATACTCCTAGTAAGCGCCAACGTTCGAGATACGAAGCAAGACTCTCTGCCCTCAAACGCAGTGCCAATAAGGCAAAAACTAAATCGAAAACTCCAGATGAGGGCGCAATATAGCAACTAGAAATTAGGTTGGGTGGGTATTTGCTCACCCCCCGAAACACCTAAATCAACGTGGCTTTAACTAACCTCTCCCTGCCTTGAACTATAGTTCAAGTTTCTCTTTTAGTTGGAAAAGGAAGATTTTACGTAATAAAACCTCTTAGTGGTCTTTTGATTTAGCTAATTAGACTGCCTACTAAGGAGGCTGCTGCCTCCCTAATTAGCGACAACAGCCCAATTACAATTTCATAAAATCTTACTTTTTTCTTGATTACATCTTTATCAAACTCAAATTTTACAACTGGTTCAGCATTTTATGCGTTTGGGGGATCACGCGCACATGATTGACAAACCCCTTCATCAAAGCTTGCCACGTCAAAACTTGATCGCTCGAAGGTGCAAGTAAAGGTACTGGAGAAAATTGTTCTGATACTGTCAAAGGTGTAACAGGTTGTAAAAATACTGAGATATCTGGACTAACCTCAGCCACCAACAAAGCTGAACGTTCCAACTCGGCGGGATCTGTGTTTTGGGACACAATTATCTTGACAAAAACATTTAAATATGAGTCATAACATAACTGGAGAAATTTACTATGTTCTTGCCAATGACTTTCGCCGCTAACACTAGGCAATTTGAAATCCATACCTACAGAGTCTAAGTATGGGATAATCATTGCTAGTTGTTCTGGGCGATGTCCGCCGGTTTCTAAGTATATAGGTAGACCAGTTATGGCTCGGACTTGGGGTAGAAACTGCGTTAGAAATGAGGCATGAAGAAGTGGTTCGCCGCCAGTTAAGCTAATGCTATCGTGTAAACAAGGTAGATTTTGTTGTTCCACCCATTCGATTAATATGGGTAACGGAACAGGGTTAGAGTGGATTTCAAAATCGCGCAATCCAGGCGATCGCTCTATCCGACAAGTAGTAGGTGCATTCCAAGTGTGGGCACTATCACAAAAGTGACAGCGCAAATCACACAAAGCAAAACGAATAAATATCTGACGTGTCCCTACATTCAGTCCTTCCCCTTGAATGGCAGAAAAGACCTCAATCAGGCGTGCGGTAGGTGTAACCGTATTTTTAGCAATCATTTGATCAGAGCAACGCGATCGCGCTGCGTCGGCACAACAGCAAGGATGTTTTTTGGCTTCTTGTTCTATTGTGAATCGTCGCTAGCGATCTCCAATCTCAGCCCCGGTAAATAGCAATTAGTCCTGATTACCACTAATTCCGATATTAGGTTAAGTAATTTTGTAGGACAAAATAATGTTTGGCAGATTACATTATACATGGCAACGAAAGTGCAGAGCTTCATGACTAGCCAACCGACAGAAGTCGATTTTCCAGTTAATTCCCTAAACGACATGGCTATAGTGCAGGTGCCGACGCGGTTGAGCGTGCTGGAGGCTTTAGGCTTTAAGCAAACCTGCCAAGGCTTAATCCAGCCCAATTCACATCCCAAGCAAATCATCATTGACTTTCACCAAACTACTTTTATCGATAGTAGTGGTTTAGGTGCCCTGGTAAGTAATTTTAAATACGCTCAGACTCAGGGAATTAGATTAACACTGCGGAATGTGACACCTCAAGTCATGGCAGTCTTAAAACTCACAGGGTTGGATCAGGTTTTTCCTTTAGAGCTTGTGGAGGATAGGCCGTTAATAGAACAAGATGACGTACTAGATAATCGGAAGACAACTTCCCGTAAAGTAGAGCAGTTACCCACTACTCACCCTTCTATGGCATCTTGGATGAAACGGTTCTTAGATATTATCGGGTCAGTGATTGGTTTATTAATTACAGGAATTTTGTTTATTCCAATAGCGATCGCGATTCAAATTAACGATCCCGGGCCTATTTTCTTTTGTCAAATTCGTTGCGGTTGGATGGGTAAGCGGTTTCAAATTTGGAAATTCCGCTCTATGTGTGTGGATGCGGAAGCGAAGAAATCCCAAGTTAAAAACCAAGTGCAAGGTGCTTTTTTCAAGAATGAGAATGACCCCAGAATTACTAAGGTAGGGCGCTTTTTACGGCGAACTAGTCTTGATGAATTACCCCAATTTTGGAATGTCCTCAAAGGAGAGATGAGTTTAGTTGGCACTCGACCACCTACACCCGATGAAGTGGAACGCTATGAAGTACCAGAGTGGCAACGTTTAGATGTAAAACCCGGTATGACTGGCGAATGGCAAGTAAATGGACGTTCTACAGTCCGTAGTTTTGAAGATGTAATTCGTCTGGATTTGCAGTATCAAAAAAATTGGAGTTTAGTGTACGATTTAAAGCTAATTTTCAAAACTATAGCTATTCTGTTTAAGAAAAACAGTGGTGCTGTTTAGTTAATTATCCTTATTCACAATTTTTTGAGAACTCCCAACTCTCACGATATTCTTAAATACACCCAAGCCTATTATGGGCTTGGGTAAATTTTAGGTTTACTTACGGCACTAAAATGCAAGTTTCAGCCAATTTGAGATTTTAGCTCGACTACATAGATCAACAATATTTGTTTCAACAAAGATATTTATTTATTTTTGATCCCCGGTGAAAACTGAGAGCTTAAAACCAGTTTAAATTTTGGATTTTGGATTTAATTATTCAAAATCCAAAATTTGGTAATCCTGTGTATGAGATTATCCTACGACCTTCTGAATGCTAACTACTTCAACCTGCTGCACTTCTGGCAGCAAACGCTTCACACCTTGCTTAACAAACCTCTGCAAAAAACCAATCTGCTGATTTTGCTGAAATACTTTTTGCAAAGTTTGCCGCAAATTATCCAAATTTAAACCAGTTGCAGAATCTATCGCTATTTCCTGTTGTTGGAAATACTCAACTAGACTTAATCCTGCTACTCTAGTCAGATAAGCTGCACTTACTCCCTGCACTACGCCACCAGCAACAAAGGTAACGGCATTACTTTTCAGAAGAGTACTAATCGCCTTTGTAGAAAGTTCAACTAAACCCAATTTCAGCATCAAACTTCCCATTGTTCCAGCTACGGTTTGTGCCTGTTCTAGGGAAAACTTCTGCTGATAGATATTACCCAAATCCATTACCATTTGAGCATTAATTGCCGCAGTTGCCAGAATATCAAAGGCTGGTACTGGATTAGCAAAGGCAGCGGCAGCAGCTATCCACTGATATTGTTCAATAATTGGGGTGGCGCGATCGCGTCTGGTTCCATTAAGGTAATTTTTCACCTCAGCTTTCAACAATCCAGCTTTCCTCATGGTTGTCACCCAAACTAACCGTTGTCTTTGGTGTGCCAAAACTTCGCCCAACTGCTGAGTTAACTGCTGGATATCAGCCGCTGGTTGTTCCATCCACTCTTGCACAGAACCATCAGCCTCATGCTTTCGGACTTTAATGGCAATGGGAGAGGCCGCAGTTGCAACTACATTTCCCTGCATCCGCTGTTTCAATTGACTAAAGATGTTGGCGCTTTCATCGGTTAAATACTGGTCTTGTTTGTTGAAAACCAGCATATTAGGCTGATTTGCTGCCTTTAGCTGCTGTAAGGTTTGAAATTCTGAGTCTGTCAAATCACCATTTGTCAGAAATAAAACAAAATCAGATTTTGCTACTTCTGCCAAAATAGCCGCATCTGAATTTTCGCCTGTTTCTCTAAATAAAGGTGCTGTCTCTTGTAAAGAGACGAAATTTTGTGTCTGTAGATTTTGCTCTAGCACTTGAATTAAAGTGCTTTTACCCACGGATTTACCGCCAGTCACAGCTACTTTAATTTTTTGCCTGTCTAATTCCAGCAACAATTGGGCAACTTGTTCTCTGAGTGTCTCTAAGGCTGGATGATTTTCTGCTTCTTGTGCTAGTTGATTAATTACAGTTTCAGTTTTAGCGATCGCACTTTCCACAGTCGCTCGATCAACCAGAATACCATCTAACTGCTTTAAACTGTCTTTGGGGCGCTTTTGCTGGAATAACCACAAACCACCACCTACAGCTAAAGCACTCAACAGACCAAACTCACCCACCTGCACTATAGAATCGTGCCAACTATCCAACATCCACAGAGAAAAGGAAAGTCCCAATCCTCCCACTAAAATTGGTCGCTGCAACTTCACAACCATGATTCTCCGCGCCTTTTAGATGGCTATTTCTTCCAGAATAGATCAAAATAAAACAAAACCCCGCAATCTTTACTGATTGTAGGGTTTTGTTTTATATTTTATTTGGTGGCGGGAAGTGGATTTGAACCACTGACCTTCGGGTTATGAGCCCGACGAGCTACCAGGCTGCTCTATCCCGCGTCGCTCTTAACTTTTATAGCATAACTTATAGTCAAGAGTTTGGCAACTACAAAAATGATAATTCTCCAATTACTTCTAAACGCTTGTATTTTCCCAAGGTAACAAACTTTTCTGATAAACTTTCGGCGGCGCTGGGACTAATCCACCCCATTTGCTGGAGTAAGTGAATAGCAACAGCATGTTTTGCCCGTTTCGCCCCATCCATGACTTTGATTGCCAATCCCAAACCTTCACCGAGTCTACCAATGCACTGCACTCCTTCGGCACCACTTTTGCTGACTAGTTCTCCTGGAGTTAAACGCATCAGTTCCGTATCAAATTCTCCATCTCCTGCTACCATAGCGGGGTGATGAGTCATAGCACGAACAATGCGCTCCATATCCAAATTGGTACTAGAGGCTAGCAGTGCATATAAAGATGCCATGTGACCGAGTTGCATCAGATAAGTTGGTGCACCACAGTCGTCATGAGCGTTGATAAATTCTGCTGCTGGCATTCGCAGCAACTCTGCTACCTTGCCCAAAATTAACTGCTGTATTGGGTGTTTGCGATCCAAGTAGTTATTCAAGGGCCAATGACGTTGCTGACAAACGGCTAACATTCCCGCATGTTTTCCAGAGCAATTGTATTCTAGAGGACTGTGCTTATCTTCAGGAATTGGACACTGGAGTATAGTCGGGTCAAGATCGGCCCGCCAAAGGATGTTAAATACCTGTCGGACTTGATCTATTCTTCCTTTATGGGAACTTGTGATAATTGCTAAATCGCGATCGCTGAGTTGATAGCGTTCCAGTGTACCTGTTGTGGTGACAGCGAGTGCCTGAAATGGTTTGAGGGCTGAACGGATAAATGCAGCAGTTTCAGAATTTCCGGCAACGGTTAGAACCCGTCCTCGTTCATCGCAGACAACAGCTTGGACTATATGCCTAGATTCAATAATACCTTCTCGCAGCAACCGGACTTCCAGCGCTGTGGCTTGAGTTCGTTTTCCCATTGTCATGGGTTTATATTTATTACCTTTATTTAATTAATTAGTCATTGGTCATTAGTCATTAGTCTTTAGCTAATGACTAATGACCAATAACTCTTTAAAACAAATGCCAACCTATAGTACCAATAACGTACATTCCCGCCAAGCCAGCAAAGGAAAATTGTAACCGTCGCAGAATGGGTTTAATTTCGTATGCAACAATTAAGCGATCGCGGTTGAGAACTTCCTGTGGTTTAGTCCAAGTTTGACCGTCGTACCAACCGGACTCTTCATAAAATACTGTCGGACTACAAAGGCGATCGCATACGTAGAACCAACCTAAGTACAACCTTACCAGTACTAGCACTAACCCGACACTCGCTCCGGCTGCACCACAAAGAATAAAATGTGCAATATACTTGTGAGGGGGAAAACTTGCCGCAGCTATCGGCCCTGCAAAAAGCCAAGATAAACCCCAAATCCAAACGAGTTTCGTGATATACTTGCGCCAATTTAAAGTCGTATCGCGAAACAGCCAGGAAGTTTTTAACTCTTCGTATTCATTGAGCGGTTGTTGGTCTGTAGGAACTGGGCAATTAGAAACCGAAGACCTAATCATGTTGGCTTACCCTCACCCTCATCAGATTCTGGAAGGGAAATACGTTCTGCATGAATCCAGAACGCTTCTAAATTATAAAACTCCCGTTCTTTGGGCATCATAATGTGAACAATCACATCACCGTAGTCTTGTAGTACCCAACTCCCCTCAATTTTGCCTTCTGTCCTTAAGGGACGGCGTTGCAACTCAGTTTCGACTTTTCCTTCAATTGCTTGAGCGATCGCCCTGACCTGTACCTTAGAATAACCAGTCATCATCACAAAGTAATCAGCTAGGTAAGATACCTCTGCTACTTTGAGCAATAAAATCTCACCTGCTTTGCGGTCTGATGCTGCAATCGCGATCGTTGCAGCTAATTTTTCGCTCGCCTCTTCGGTTTGCCCGTGGCTTATTACCGCACTCTTCGTCAGTGGGATAGATTGCAATGGGAAATTTCCTTGGAAATAATCAGTCATTAAACCTCAGGTGCTTTCTTCCTTTTGAAACAATTGTTGACATTTACTTACAAACAACAAACAATTGATCTGACAAATGTGTCAATAGGTTTTTTTGAATACTAACAAAAAAATAGGTGTCTATGGGCCTAGTTTGATAATTGGCTGTTTAGATTTCGATATCCGCAACAGCTGAAAAGCTGATGGTTATTGTGCAGCGATAAATCAACCAATAGCTTTCCGGCAGAAATTGACAGCGAAAATAATCGCAGATTCATCAAACAGCATAGCAATGTAAAGCTAGTAATTTGCAGTTAACTATATATCTACGCTTTATACTTCTCTGTCTGCTATAAAATTACCACATAACACAGCATACTAATCACTGGTTTAGCAAAAGTACGATTTTTATACTTATGTTTTTAAGTGCTATTAAATACCTTTTAATTAATTGCCCACGGTTGAATGAAGTGAAACCGTGAGATTTTTAGTTCAACAATTCATCTGTATTTTTATTAGTCAAATTAGTTACCCTCAGTATTTTATATTACTTAGACGTGAGGGCAAATTGCAATTTATACAGATGCAACATAACTTTGCTGCAAAGATTAAACTTCTTGTTTGGTAACTATGCCTGTAGACTGAATTGTTCTACGTTCTGCTGCTAAGGAGTAACACAAGGACTCATACTGATTTAAAGCTTGCTCAAAAGCATATTGCTCAACGGCATATTGGCGACTTTTGTAACCTAGAGTTTTGACTTTTTCGGGGTTTTGGTACAAATCTAAAATTGCCATTGCTAAAGCTTGAGGATCTTCTGGAGGAACAATAACTCCGCCGCCACTTTGCCTAATGGCTCTTGCTGCTGTTCCATTGTCGGGGACAGAGGCAACTAAGGCCCCTCCACTAGCAAGTAGCACTTGAATTTTTGACGGCATATTGAAGGATACAACATTTTTCTTTTGCACTACTAAACCAATATCGGCAGCTGCTAACATCTGTGGTAAATCTTTGCGGGGTTGAAATGGCAGTAACAACACATTATCTGCGCCACAGTCTAGACATTCCTGTTGCAATCGCTGTAGACCTTTTGCCTCTCCAACGACGACAAAAACAATATTTGGGATATGGCGCAACGCAGAGGCAGCTTTGACAACGCTTTCTAAGCCTTGAGTTAGGGCAATGTTACCAGAATACAGTACTACAAACTTGCCGTTTAGATTATGTGCTGTGCGAAAAGGGTTATTTTCTTTAGGCAAGGGGCGGATAAAATTTACATCAACCCAGTTGGGAATTTGCACAATTTTGTCAGCTTTTACGCCCTTAGCTCGCAAATTGTCTACAAACCCATCGGCGATGACGCTAATTTTAGTAGCTGTACGGTAGGCAAATTTTTCCAATAATGTAAACAACTGGACAAGTAATTTATTTTTCAGTAAACCGACATGGACTGCTGCTTCTGGTAAGATATCTTGTAGATTTAAAATCACAGGACAAGCACGTAACCATCCTAAAAGTGCAACTGGTACACAGCTTGGCAAGGATGGCGATGTTGAGAGAATCACATCTGGGCGCCAACCCATGAGGGCGGGTACAAAGCTAGTGACTACGAAACTAGCATCTAATAACACCCGATCTAATAGGTTGGGTTGTGGACGAATCCAAACGTAACTGCGTTGAATTTGAACGCCATTTTTGTATTCGTTGACATACCATTTGCCCCGATATTCCTGGTAAATTTGCCGCTCAGGGTAGTTGGGCATAGCCGTGACTACACGCACTTCATGCCCACGTTTCACTAGTCCCTCTGCTAATTCAGTCATCAGTGGGGCAATACCAATCGGTTCTGGATAGTAGTTGTAGGAGTAAATTAAAATCCGCATAAAATTTAGTCCGAAGTCCCCGGGCTTTTTATTTAATGACAAATATTTGTCTGAAATATCATTTGGGCTTGAAAACCCCTATATTTAATTGTGACTCCAGACTCCTTCTATGTCAGGTATTTTCCTTAAAGATTGAGTAAACTTTGAGAGGTAATACTTAGGGAAACTATAAAATTTTTATACTATATAAGCAGTCTTAAAATTGTTATTTTTTGATTAGTGCTTACGTAGAAACCCTAAGTATATTAGGTTTGACCAACCCTTAAAACCAAATTGCGATAGTTAGTATTAACTCTCTTTATAAGTGACGCACATAACCCATTTTCCGAGAATCTGAATACTGATAATACTTTTTGATCGTACTAGTAATTCAATGAGCGATCGCCCTTGTATTTTCTCTTTTTTTGCTGGCTCAGGTTTCCTTGATTTAGGTTTTGAAACCAGCGGTTTTAATATTGTTTATGTCAATGAAATCTTCGCCCCATTCATCGCCGCCTATCGCCATTCACGAGAAGTTCTGAAAATGCGATCGCCTGAATATGGATATCATCACGGTGAAGCAGCAGATGTAACAAAACTTATTGTTGGAAAAGAAGCACAACACCTTCAAGAATTAGTCAAAGACTGCCGCAAATCTCATAATATAATTGGTTTTATCAGTGGGCCTCCTTGTCCTGATTTTTCTATTGGTGGGAAAAATAGAGGAGGTTTGGGAGATAATGGTAAACTTTCCGCTTCATATATTGAATTAATTTGCAGCAATCTTCCAGATTTCTTTTTATTTGAGAACGTTAAAGGTTTATGGAAGACAACAAAACATCGTTTATTTTTTGAATCGCTCAAGCAACAATTGCAAAATTCAGGATATATTTTAACAGAGCGATTAATTAATGCTATCGAATATGGCGTACCTCAGGATAGAGAAAGAATTATTCTAATTGGTTTCAAAAATAATTTTTTTCAGCATATCGGAATAAAGGTCAGTAATGAAAAGTTACTAACTGAGATGTGTTTTCCTTGGAATAATTATATTTTATATCCTCACGAAAAAGTTTTTGCTTATCCTTGGCAAAAGTGTGAACCATTCCAAGAAAATTCTCTAAAACCTTGTCCTGATGATATACCTGAAAAATTAACAGTTGAATATTGGTTTAGAAAAAATAACGTTGTAAAACATCCCAATGCTGAAAACTATTTTAAACCAAGAGCAGGTATTACAAGATTTGCTGCTATTGATGAAGGAGATGATTCTAAAAAGTCTTTTAAGCGTCTGCACAGATGGCGTTACTCTCCGACAGCTTGCTATGGAAATAATGAAGTACATTTACATCCTTACAAAGTTCGGCGAATTTCTGTAGCAGAAGCTTTAGCTATTCAATCTTTGCCTGCAAATTTTGTTCTTCCAGAAAATATGTCACTGACTAATATGTTTAAAACTATTGGTAATGGTGTCCCATATTTAGCATCGCAGGCATTGGCTCAAACTATTATTAACTTCTTAGGAAGTAGTGTAAAAAACACTGTTGATATTCCTAGTATTATTACTACTTAACGTCAACTTCAATACTTGCAGTAATTTCGGGATATCTGTAAAGCCGATATTAAAGACAATTCAGCAGTTTGTTTTCAGGATAAACTCGTAAGAAATGTGGTTTAATATATATATATAAGAAATGTTTTAATTTTTTATAAAGTTTAATAATCAATCACTGGCAGAAGACACGATGGCAGCAGACTATCCAGACATTGATATTGCGCCATTTATCGATCACTCCCTGTTAATGCCAACGGCTACTCCAGAGCAGGTTGAGCAATGGTGTGAAGAAGCATATAGATTTAACTTTGCGGCGGTTTGTCTGTTCCCCGCTAATGTCAAGCAAGCAGTCGAACTGCTCCACGGTAAAAACCCGAAAGTTTGTACGGTGATAGGCTTTCCTTCTGGTGCAACGACTTCAGCAGTGAAACTGTATGAAGCTCAAGAAGCGGTAGATAGTGGGGCCACTGAGTTAGATATGGTCATCAACTTGGGCTGGTTGAAAGCTGGCAAAACTGAAAAAGTCCACCGAGAGATTGCCGAAATTTGTGAAGAGACTGGGCAAACGGTCAAGGTAATTTTGGAAACTAACCTGTTGACAGATGCAGAGAAAAAAATAGCTGCTGAAGTAGCTATGGAGGCAGGAGCAGCATTCTTAAAAACTAGTACAGGTTGGAATGGTGGTGCAACTGTGGCAGATGTGCGACTTTTGCAAGAATTGGCAAAAGAAAGGGTAGGAATTAAAGCTTCAGGTGGTATTCACACTATCAATCAAGCCCTAGACTTAATCGTAGCGGGTGCTACTAGATTAGGCACATCTCGCGGTATGGATTTGATCCGCCAGCGCGATAACTTAGGAAAGGGTGAATAGTCATTTGTCATTTGTCCTAAGCTAATGACCCTTGACCAATGATTAATAACTGCTAATGACTAATGAGTAGAACCTACAAAGCAACTGGTATTAATCTTAAAACCCAGGCACTAGGAGAATCGGATAAAATAGTGACGATTTTGACACGGGAATTCGGTCTAATTCGAGCCGTGGCTCCAGGGTCGCGTAAGCACAACTCCAGCCTGGGCGGTAGGAGTGGAATGTTCGTTGTGAATGAACTATTGATTGCCAAAGGGCGATCGCTTGATAAAATAACTCAAGCACAAACGTTAAAAACTTATCCTGGTTTAGCCAAAGATTTGGGAAAACTGGCTGCAAGTCAATATTTAGCAGAAATAGTTCTGTGTGAAGCTTTGAGCGAACAACCCCAAGAAGAACTTTATGATTTGTTCAATGAACATCTCCATCGCTTAGAGGCGGTGTCAAGTGCAAATCTATCTGGTATTTTGGCTCATCTGGCTCATGGTGTATTTCACCTTTTAGCCTTAGCAGGACTGACACCACAAGTGCAAATCTGCTGTCTATCTCAACGTTCCCTGAAGCCAGACTTCACAGACCCCAACTGGCAGGTAGGATTTAGTATCCCTGCTGGTGGAACGGTTTCCTTAGAAGCTAGAGAACGTTTACGAAAAGAACAGGAAAGGAAGATAAGGGCAGAGGGGCACAGAAACAGGGGAGTAGGGGAGCAGGGGGAGATTAATAACCAATACCCAATACCCAATGCCTCATCCGCAATGATGCCAGTTACTTCAAGGGATAGCGCAGCGTTAGCGAGTAATCGAGCGTCGGGAACCTCCGCAACGCACTGGCTCCCCAATGCCCAAACAGTTGTTATGCATCGGCAAGAAATACCTGTGATTTCTAGTCGTTTGGGTGCTATGGAACTAGCTTTGCTTCAACAGCTGTCACAACCAGAGATAATGCAAATTAATGGTGCTAGAGATTATGACTGGTTATCTGTTGAGCAGATTTTGCGCCAGTATGCTCAGTATCAATTAGGTCGTCCTATTCGCTCTGCTACGTTGATCGACTCTTATTTTGCTGCCAACCATGATGCAACCGTCTGATTTGGATAAAAAAATCCTGCCTTTGTCACCAAGCCTTGCCAAAAAACAGAATAGGGTATCAGATCCTACAGTCAGGAATCACTTGAGTGCTGTTCCCAATACACCTAGTCAAATAAATGGCCAAGAAATGTCACCAAAAGATGTTTCTAATAACGATCAAAATTGGACAGCGGAAATTCCAAAAACTGATGTTCCAGGTCAATCAGAAACACAATCTGAGGACAAATTAACTTCTGCTGAGGTAGATAGCAATGGCGTTCGGAATGGGCAGAATTTGCCAATAGCCACTATTCCAGAAAAAGAATTACCGAAATTAGATGCCTCTGGTTCAGGTGGAGGAGCTATTGCAGGGAATGTAAAACAGCTAGGATTTTTACCTGTATTAAAAAATCCTAATTTCTTGGCTCTTTGGGGCGGTCAAGTTTTCTCCCAACTAGCAGATAAAGTTTATTTGGTGCTGATGATTGCCTTGATTAATACTCAGTTTCAAGGAAGCAATCAGAGTATTAGTGGTTGGGTATCAGTCTTAATGATGGCTTTTACTATTCCAGCCGTATTGTTTGGTTCTGTTGCTGGCGTGTTTGTCGATCGCTGGTCAAAAAAGGCTGTGCTTGTAGCAACAAATATTTGGCGTGGCATCCTGGTTTTGTCAATTCCCTTCTTGGTGTGGTTGACTCATGACTGGAAACCCATCGGAGTGCTGCCAGTGGGTTTTTTGATCATTCTGGCTGTGACTTTTTTAGTTTCGACTTTGACGCAGTTTTTTGCACCAGCAGAACAGGCCGCAATTCCTCTAATTGTAGAAGAACAGGATTTACTTTCGGCAAATTCGCTTTATACGACAACGATGATGGCATCAGTGATTGTTGGGTTTGCTGTCGGGGAACCATTATTAGCGATCGCAGATGGACTTTGGTCGCAAATTGGTGGTAGTGGTAGTTTGGGCAAAGAACTTTTAGTTGGTGGCAGTTATGCGATCGCTGGACTAATTTTGTTCCTCCTGGCAACTAAGGAAAAACACCACCACGGTACAGAATTTCCTCACGTATTCTCTGACTTAGGGGACGGTTTTGCTTATCTCAAAGCAAATCATCGCGTCCGCAATGCTTTGCTTCAACTGATTATCTTGTTTTCTGTTTTTGCAGCATTAACTGTTCTGGCCGTTCGGATGGCGGAAATAATTCCCAACATGAAAGCTTCCCAGTTCGGCTTTTTACTAGCAGCTGGCGGTGTTGGTATCGCTGGTGGAGCAACAATTCTCGGTCAATTTGGTCAACGCTTCTCTTATACTCAGCTAAGTCTGTACGGTTGTATGGGTATGGCCGCATCCCTGATTGGTCTGTCAGTATTTACGACTCAACTGTGGCTTGTCTTGTTACTAGTGATGCTCGTAGGTATTTTTGGGGCACTAGTGGGAATTCCCATGCAAACTACAATCCAGACAGAAACACCTCCAGAAATGCGTGGTAAAGTTTTTGGCTTGCAGAACAATGTAATTAATATTGCCCTCTCGTTACCTTTAGCATTAGCTGGTGTCGCAGAAACCTTTCTGGGATTACAGGTTGTTTTTTTGGGATTAGCTGTGATCGTCTTTTCAGGAGGTATATTAACTTGGTATAACTCACACAAGTAGTTATCAGCTAACAAGAGTTATTATTCATTACCTTGATGTAATTAATAATTTACTTAAAGCTTTTGTGTTCATGGTAAACTGTTGCCAGTGAAAATTTATCACATACTTGCCGGATATGAATATGACATTAGTCAGAATAAGTTGTTTAAACATCAGAAATTAACAACTTATAACTAAAATAAATAAAGCCATAAATCCACTGGTTTAATCAGCTGATAATAAGCTTTTAAACCAGTAGAAAGTTGTGGAAATTTTTAATAAATAAAAAACAGCAAGTATAGCTAGATAAAATAAAAATCACAAAGGACACACAAGTAATAGATTCAACCCGCTTTTCTTACAGCTAAATAAAGAATGCGTATAGCCTGGATTGGAAAAAAATCACCCTTTTGCGGCAATGTCACCTACAGTCGAGAAATTACAAATGCCTTGTTAGATAGGGGACATCAAGTTAGCTTTCTTCACTTCGCCCAGGAAGAGTCTGAACCTGATAATTGGCCAAATCTTCGAGAGGTTTCCCTACCTTTCATTTACAAATCCCAGGTTTACACAATTCCCACTTTTAAAGCCACCAAAGTTTTAACCGATTCACTGCGGGAAATCAAACCAGATGTAGTCCATGCTTCCTTGACGTTATCTCCTCTAGACTTTTTTCTACCGGAAATCTGTGAGGAATTGAGGTTGCCCCTAGTTGCCACTTTTCACACGCCGTTTGCTGGCAAAGGAGCAAAGCTGGTATCAGGAACACAACTTTTGGCTTATCAGCTCTACGCGCCTTTTTTAGTTAACTACGATCGCGTGATTGTATTTTCCCAAATTCAGCGAGAATTATTGGCAGGGATGGGTGTAAGAGAAGAAAATATTGCCGTAATTCCTAACGGTGTTGATACCAACAAGTATTCTCCAGGATTTTCTCAAATCAAAGCAGAATTTAAAGCCGAACGTTTATTTGTCTATCAGGGTCGCATAGCACCAGAGAAAAATGTTGAAGCTCTCCTCCGCGCTTGGAAGCAGTCGGCAATGGTGCGTGGTAGTAAGTTACTAATTGTTGGCGATGGCCCTTTGAAGTCTTCCTTAGAGCCATTTTTTGGTTCAGAATACGGCATTATCTGGTTGGGATTTATCGCTGATGAAGACCGACGCATCGAAATTTTGCGAGGCGCAGATGTATTTGTTTTACCTTCATTGGTAGAGGGTTTGTCCTTATCTCTGTTAGAAGGAATGTCGTGTGGGTTGGCTTGTTTAGCAACAGATGTGGGTGCAGATGGAGAAGTATTGGAAAAGGGTGCAGGTGTCGTTATTAGTACCAAAACAGCGCGATCGCAACTAAGAACCCTCTTGCCAGTGTTGCAAGACCATCCAGAGTTAACAACCCTACTGGGGGAAAAAGCTAGACAGCGTGTATTAGACCGTTATACCCTTAGTAAAAATATTAGTCTGCTGGAAGAACTTTATAAAGGAGTTTTAGCACAGCGACCTCTACCATTAAGTCGTAGAGCGTAAAAGGGAATAAAGTGCGATCGCACTGGAAATTCTCAGATGGCAATGAGTGCGATCTGGTAACAATGTTAGGCAGCATTGGCTAGTATTCTAGTTATGCATTCAGGGGAAACAGCGAGATACTTAGATTACTGACAAACGGTAGGTAGAACTTTTGGTTGTTCTTCTAGAAGTCGCTGGATATCTTCTGACTGAACTTATGAGTGCCGTCTATCTTTTTTTTCTGGGCAATTCTCGGCAGAAATTAATAAATTAGTTAACATGAAATAATAAATAACAGGAAATTAAAGCTACAAAATCAAAAAATGACTGCAATCATCGACATAAAAACATTATATAAATCCAATTACCAGCAATGGTTATAGGAGACTATTAAATGTTTCAAAAATCGACAATTAGCAGACGTTGACTATGAAAACTTAATAGAATAATTGGAAGATTTAGCTAAGAATGAAAAAAGGCGAGTAAGAAGTTTATTGGAACAGATTATTAGACATTTATTGCTTTATCAATATTGGGATTTAGAAAAGCAAAGAAATACTAATCATTGCGCTGCGGAAATTATTAGTTTTCGGAACCAAGTAAATGAAGATTTAAGCGCCAATTTACGCAATTATTTAGAGAAAAATTTCAGCATAATTTATAGCAATGGCTTAGATTATGTTAAAGCTAAAACAGATTTAACTGATTTACCTGAATTATGTCCTTATACCTTAGAGCAAATTTTGGATAAAAATTGGTTGCCTTAATCTTAAATTTTGATTTTTTACACAAAACATATTCATATTTTAACTCAACAACACTGTAAATTTAAGTCGCTGAATTATCCACTAAAGACCATCCTAAACTGGTTGGCTGTTCATAAACCCGCTTTAAAGTATTCACATCCCTAACAGAAATAGGCGACGGTTGACGAACTTGGGAAAAGTATAAAGCATCAGTTTGTAGCGGACTATGACCCCAAATTCCTAATGCATGACCGAATTCGTGGCGGGCT
Source organism: Nostoc sp. (assembly GCF_036917575.1). Taxonomy (GTDB): domain Bacteria; phylum Cyanobacteriota; class Cyanobacteriia; order Cyanobacteriales; family Nostocaceae; genus Nostoc. Next base: position 75,286 of record NZ_JBALDC010000101.1, read on the forward strand.
GCTGCAATGAGATACTCACCTGTTTGACTAGGACTTAGCAAGATGATGAAGCGGTGGGATAAAACTTTGTTATTGGTGTATAACTCGTAAGTAGTTTGTGCCGATCGCGCACGAGGTATATTACTACCAGGGGAAATTTGTAGAGGTGGCGTTTTTCGCACAATCGTAATATCAGCAATTTCTGGCTGTTCGACTATTGTCAAAGGTAGATAATTACTCCACTCCTGTACACCCTGCAAGACACTGTTAACCCATGCTTGAGCTTGTTTTTCATTGACAGATTTTGGTGGTTCTACATAAACTCTAATAGGAAATTGTGACCAGACTAAATAACCAACTTGGGTTGTTGTAACTTGGGAAAAGTAGTCACCACTATTAGTACTATCTTGCCACTGTGCAAGTGTGGGCGGTAAGGGATGGGATTTTAGGGGAGATGATGGAGGGAGAGAGATTATTAATTTTGAATAGGCATATTTTGGTGTTATTGTAAACCCATTAGTCGACTGAAGATTAATAAAAACGATTAACAGCCCTGTGCCAATAAAAAAGGCAAGAGCTGTAATTAACCGTCGTGAAATTAAATTTATTAGGGTGTTAAATATCGAGTGTTGGGTTCTTTTCCCCATTTACCTATCCTTATTTAGGCAGCCAACCAGCACTTAAAACCACTGTCAAACCGAGAAAAATTACTGTCAATGCCCAAGTAATTCGGTTTAAGGTGTTTTCTGCGCTTTTGGTACTGCTAAATAGCTGGGCTTGTCCGCCAATCGCCCCAACACCATCACCTTTAGGGCTATGCAGCAAAACTAAGACAATCAAACCGATGGCGGAAAATGCCCAAATGCCTTGCACAATATTAGTAACTATCATGGTAGAAATCTCATTTATAACAACTTTTAAAAAACAGAATTCAGAATTTAAAAGTTAGGAGTTTTTAGTAAACTCCTAACTCAGTACTCAGCAATCTTTTACAGCCCTACTTGCACAGGAGTGCGAGTACGTTGTAACTCGTATTCTGCTGTTTTCAGCAGCGATCGCCCAGTCATTTCTGCTGGCTGAGGCAGGTGTAAAATCTCTAAAATTGTCGGGGCAATGTCGGATAGCTTGCCATCGCTTCGCAGTTCGACATTTGTACCATATCCAGGGATTTTAACTTTCTCTCCTTCCACCAAGATGAAGGGGACTGGGTTAGTGGTATGAGCTGTCCAGGGATTACCCCCTTCATCTAGCATATACTCAGCGTTGCCGTGATCAGCAGTAATAATTGTTGTACCGCCGACTTTGATAACACTTTCTAACAAGGGTCCCAAACAGCGATCGACTGTTTCAACTGCTGTAATGGTAGCGTCGATTTGACCAGTATGCCCTACCATATCTGGGTTGGCATAGTTAATCACGACTAGAGAATATGTACCCTTTTGAATCGCAGCGATCGCCACATTTGTAACTGCTGCTGCTGACATCGCTGGGGCGTGATCGTAAGTCGCTACCATTGGGCTGCTTACTAGTTCCCGATCTTCTCCAGCAAAAGGTTCCTCTAAACCTCCATTAAAGAAATAGGTGACGTGCGCGTATTTCTCTGTTTCGGCGGTGCGGAACTGATTCAAACTATGATTGGCTATAACTTCTCCCAGAATGTTATTGAGGTTCTGAGGCTCAAAAGCTACAGCCACGGGTAAGTCTGAATCATACTGGGTAAACGTGACAAAGGACAACGGTGTGATTTGCTGTCTTTCAAAACCGTGAAATGTGGGACTCACTAAAGCTTGAGTCAGTTGTCTGGAGCGATCGGGGCGGAAGTTGAAAAATATCACCCCATCCCCTGGTTGTATTGCGCCGGGAGCAATTCGGATTGGGTTGACAAATTCATCTTTTATCCCTTGGTCGTAAGATGCTTGCAAGACTTCCACAGCCTTGAGACCATTACCAACACTATCTTGTATCATCATGTCGTAGGCGCGTTTGACCCGATCCCAGCGGTGATCGCGATCCATCGCGTAGTAGCGACCGCTGAGGGTGACAATGCGCCCAATTCCTATGCGGTCTAGATAATCTTGTAGCAGCGCGATCGTTCTTATACCGTCAGCTGGGGCGGTGTCACGACCATCGGTGATAGCGTGAATACAAACTTCTGGAATTCGCTGGCTTTTGGCTAAGTCAAGTAGTCCGAATAGATGGGTAATATGCGAATGTACCCCTCCCTCAGAACAAAGCCCGACTAGATGCAGCTTGCTATTCCGAGAACGAACTTCCTGGCAAATTTTCACAAGTGCTGGGTTTAAGGCAATAGAACCGTCTTCAACTGCATCAGAGATGCGTACAAGTTCTTGCGGTACCACTCGCCCAGCACCAATGTTCAAATGACCAACTTCTGAGTTGCCCATTTGACCTTCTGGCAACCCTACGGCTTTTCCTGATGTGTGGATGAGGGTATGCGGGTAAGCTGCCCATAAACTGTCCACGATGGGAGTTTTAGCAGCAATAATGGCGTTTCCTTGCGTTTGGTCGCAGTAGCCCCATCCGTCTAAAATGACTAGCACCACAGGAGCAACAGGTGCTTTGGTCATAGTAAAATTGCCCTTTACTGTTTGTAATACCCGAATGATACCATTGCTAATCCACGCCGCAAGTGAATTTTTGCTTATTAACTTATTTTATGAATGACTTGCAGTGTTTTGAAAGACTTTTTTAATTTTAGTAATTTTCCTGTGATGTTTTTAAACGTTAATCAGGAATTGTTACTTAGTGGTAGCATTTTCGTGCTACTACTAAGTTTTTTTCTAGTTTTTCATTTTCTTTTTGTAGAAGCTTTAGCAGCTTTAGCAGCTTTTTTCGCTGCTTTTTCGGCTTCTATTGCAGCTAACTTTGCCTGTTCTTTTTCTTCAGCAACTTTCTGGAGATAGTAATGATAATCTCCTAAATAGACGCGGAATTCTCCATCACGGATTTCGACGATTTTATTTGCTACTTGAGAAATAAAGTAGCGGTCATGAGAGACTACAATTGCCGTGCCATCATAGTTTTGTAGCGCCTCTTCCAGCATTTCTTTCGCTGGAATATCTAGGTGGTTTGTTGGTTCATCTAAAATTAGTAAGTTCGCGGGACGTAAGAGCATTTTTGCTAACGCTAGACGAGCTTTTTCTCCTCCACTTAATGCCCCAACTGCCTTAAATACTGTGTCACCAGTAAATAAGAAGCGTCCTAAAAGAGTGCGGACTTCTTGATTATCCCAATCAGGAACTTCATCATGAATAGTTTCCATGACAGTTTTCTTTAAGTCCAAAGCTTCAGCTTGATTTTGCTCAAAGTAACCAGGGATAACATTATGATCGCCTAATTTCACGCTACCTTCTGTAGGTGGTTCCATACCCATAATTACGCGCAGAAGGGTAGATTTTCCAGCACCGTTGGGGCCAAGGAATGCAATGCGATCGCCTCTTTCAATTAAGAGATTTGCTCCCAAGAACAAGATTTTATCACCATAAAGATGAGTTAAGTCTTTAATTTCTACGACCTCGCGTCCACTGCGGGGTGCAGGCGGAAAACGGAAGTGTAGAGTTCTCATACCAGCAATGGGTGCTTCAATGCGCTCAATTTTGTCGAGTTGCTTTTCCCGGCTTTTTGCCTGGGTACTGCGGGTAGCACTGGCGCGAAATCTATCAACAAAGGTTTGCTGTTTCTCTAATTCTTTCTGTTGGCGTTCGTAGGCACTCAGTTGTGCTGATTGACTTTCAGCTTTTTGTAACAAATATGCCGAGTAGTTACCAAGATAGGTACTGGAAACGCCACGTTCAGTTTCCACAATTTGCGTGCAAAGCCGGTCAAGGAACTCCCGGTCATGGGAGACTATTACCATCGGCGTAACCAGCCCTCTGAGGTAATTTTCCAACCACTCAATGGTTTCTAAATCTAGGTGGTTAGTCGGTTCATCCAGCAGTAATAAGTCGGGTTTTTGCAGGAGAATTTTACCCAAACTCATCCGCATTTGCCAACCACCACTGAAGGCACTGACGAGGCGATCGCCATCTTCTAGCCCAAACCCCATTTCTGGTAAAATTTTCCCGATGCGTGCATCTAAGTTGTAGCCATCTAAGGCTTCAAATTTGCGCTGCAAGCGATCCAACTTGTCAATCAGTCGATCCAATTCCTCTGGGGCAGCCGTTTCCATTTCTCGTGGTATGTGCGCCAGAGATAACTGTACTTCGTTGGCTTCTTTGAAGACAGTCCAAAATTCTTCTCTAACGGTGCGGGTGGGGTCTACTTCAAACTCTTGGTTGAGGTAAGCTATATGTAAGCTATTGGGACGAATAATTTCACCAGCAGTGGGTTCAATTTCCCCAGAGATGATTTTTAGCTGGGTAGATTTTCCAGCACCGTTGACACCGACTAAGCCAATGCGATCGCCTGGTTTAACTTCCCAGTTGATATCTTTGAGAACTTCGCCTGTGGAATAAATTTTACTTATATGTTCTAGTCGCAGCATTAAGTTTCTCTCAGGTAGGGAGTGGGTGGTTGAGGACGAAGTACTAACACCGCCTCTAATATTAACAAAAATTAACTATAAATTCGTCGCATCGAGTTTGGAAGCCGCAAACCTAATTTGGCTTGAGCTACGGATAAAATTTACCACATCTATCTTAAGGCTGGCTTTGTCTTGCTTGTCTAACTTCTTCGACACTCAAATCTAACGCTTCTGCTACTTGTTCTACAGTCAACCCTGCTGCCAACATTTCTGATACTGCTTTTAGTTTTCCTTTAACCTCACCTTCTTCAACACCTTGCTGAAAAGCTTCCTGAGAAAATCTGGTTTGCTTTAACTCGCTTAGGCTAAACATTTCCTCCATCTCCTCTCAATACGGTTCGGTTAAGACTAAAAACTAGGTAAACAAAGCATTATCCTCAGGATGTAATCGGCAAAAAGTCAACTAAAAGAATTCTCCCTGATTTCATCAGTTGTAGAATCAGGTTCAGTATTTAAAGCTATATAAATGGCAATTCCATTACAATAAAGTTAGTCAATAGTCTAAATGTATAACAGTACTTAAAAAGTTAGTGAGTAACTTTAGTCCAGAGTCACAACCAGCCAAGGTAAATTTTGAGTCTGATGCTGTGCAGAATTACCTGAACATTTTACAGGGTATTATTACACGGATGGCATCTAACAGTGCTAACTGTAAAACTTGGTGTATTTCTTTAGTGTCAGCAATTCTCGTAGTAATTGCTGACAAGAATAAGCCCAACTATGCTTGGATATCCCTGATACCAATAATACTTTTCTTTCTTCTGGATTCTTACTATCTAGGTCAAGAAAGAAGTTTTCGTCAGGTATATAACGATTTCGTAAAAGAGTTGCATTCTTCTGGTGAAATTACAATCAATAAACTCTTTGCTCTGAAGCCACTTAAAGACATGAATGTTGTCAAATTATTATTTGCCTCTAGTTTATCCTTTTCCATTTATCCGTTTTATATAACATTGATACTAACTGTAATCATTGCAAGATACCTTGTTCTCTAGGAAAGGAGCCTAGCTAATAAAACATAATTTGGTCAGTGCCATTTACCAATTACTATCGAGCGGTAAAAAATAAGCTTTATTTTTTTATATAATCCATGTTGCTAGTTACAAAATCTAAGAGAATGTTTGAAAAGTCTAATTTATTACTAGCTCCGGCGACTAGAAGTCGCAGCTATACAGACAAAACTCTTAATTTTGTATTAGTCTAAGGAGGTGGATAATGCTAGTGTAGTAGAGAATTCTATTCGCCTAATACTTTTCAAACATCCTATAAAAGTTACTATGCTTTCTCTGGGAAGGCTGACGGGGTGACAAGCACCTTGTCAGGGCAATTTCCAAACTCGAAAATTTTCATATTTTGCTGATCTATCACCAATACCTGCACTAACTAAAAAAACTTTTCCCGATGCCATTAATTCAGAAATATCAAATGTTTTAACATCATTATTAATAAATACTATTGCTCTATCTTCATAAGCGGCCATGTGTATATTATTAAAACCATTTTCTGAAACATCAAGGTTCGATATGTTTTCTTCTATTCTAGATTCTGGACCTTCTAATATTAATTTTTTTTCTATTGAACAGATAAATAACGTATAAACTAGTCGTTGAGGATCTTTTAGATCAGAACTAGTTTGGGAGCATCCCACTTTGGCGAAAACATCAAATAGTGAGTGTTCCATTAAGGTAAGCACAACGGACAGAAAGTACCGAATTAACGTTCTCAAT
>NZ_JBALDC010000102.1:0-11748 GCF_036917575.1 Nostoc sp.
TTAATTTCAGCAATGCCCTCTGGATACGCGACTTTAACATAGTACGTAAATACTATAAAATTGCGATCGCGCTGTGCCAGTTGCGTAAGTCCTGAATATACTCCCCTAACTCCGATTCTCCAAACTGATTTGGTGCAGCAAGCGTTTGAGCTATTTGGCGTTGGTGGGATAAAAAATGCTTTTGCTGTCGCTGTCGATTTAGCAGTTTGTAATTATCACCCAGTAGTTGTCTGATGCTGTGATAGGTAATTACTTGACCTGTAGTGCCATTTACTACCGCTAGCGTTGCAGGCTTTTCTAAGCCGAGGCTAACACCAACAAGAATATGAGATTGTCCTTTATATAAAGGTTTCGTGGGGCGAGGAAAAGGGTTATTAATTCTGTCTAAGGTGGAGTTTTTCCGTTTTATGTGGGCTTGCTGTTTTTCATTAATTTTCTTATTTAATAAATAAGAAAAACCCTGACACAATCCTTGCTATGCAGGGGTTTTAGGTATTTATAATGCTGTGGCAATATTTTGTTAAATTGACAAATAATTAGTTAATGTACAGCAACATCGTTGATTCGCCAGCCGCAGAATACTCAATCTATTCCGTTATTAGCTTCATCTTATACTTCTCTCAAATGTTCTGAAACTTCTTTGTAAACGTTGATAATATGGCCATCGGCCAAACTGTAATAGACATTACGCCCTTCTCGCCGATATTTCACTAAGCGTTGCGATCGCAAAATTCGTAATTGATGTGATACCGCAGACTCGCTTACCTTGACAGCAGCAGCTAAATCACAAACACAGAGTTCTTGATGAGCTAACGCAGACATCAGCCGCAAACGACTGGGATCGGCCAAGGCACTAAAAAATTCTGCCATCTGTTGCGCCTTATCAATCGGCATAACTTCTGGCTGTACCTGACGCACCTGCTCAAGATGGACGAGATGCGTGTCACAACTGGGTATATCCTCACTGTGAAAAGACTGTGATTTTGATGACGACGATTTGCTCATAGGATTGGAGTTAGCTGCTGAGGTAGGATGCACGTTCAGTATAGGAAATGATTCTCATTTTAACACGTGAACATCTGAAAGTATCTTCAGATGTTTCATTATTTATGTTAGAGTTCAGAAAAGTCTTCCTCAACCGCCTAATTAAACCCTTATGACTCAAACTCCATCACTCAAAACTCAGCAGATACAGGTAGGCGGCATGGACTGTACAAGCTGCAAGATGAAGATAGAAGGTAGCCTGGAACGATTGAGAGGGGTGACGGAAGCATCTGTGACGGTGGCAACCGGGCGGTTAACTGTGACCTACGATCCACAGCAGGTTAGCGAAGTAACGATTCAAGAGCGAGTCAAGTCACTGGGCTATACCATTGAAAACCCGAAATCATCCGCACCTAAAACTGCCCCTAAAGCGCATAACCATCACCACGATCATGAGGATGGTCATACTCATGATGAGGAAGACGAACACGAGCATGGTCATAGTCACGGCTCTGGCGAATTTAATCTCAAGAAAGAACTACCACCCGTACTGATAGCGATCGCCCTGTTTACCATTGCCATTTTGTTTGAGAAACCCTTACACAACACACCCTACAATATTGCCGAATTTGCCGTAATTATTCCAGCCTATTTGTTAAGCGGTTGGACAGTGCTGAAAACAGCTGGACGGAATATTCTTAGAGGGCAAATCTTTGATGAAAACTTTTTGATGACGATCGCAACTCTGGGCGCACTCGCCATTCACCAGCTGCCTGAAGCCGTTGCCGTGATGTTATTCTTTCGGGTTGGGGAGTTGTTTCAAGAATACTCAGTGGGGCGATCGCGCCGTTCGATCAAAGCCTTGTTAGAAGTTCGTCCCGATACCGCTAATCTAAAAGTGAATGGCACAATCAAACAGGTTTCTCCAGAAACAGTCAATGTCGGGGACTTGATTTTGGTGAAACCAGGTGAGAAAGTACCGCTCGATGGCGAAATTCTAGAGGGGAACTCGCAAGTCGATACTTCAGCCCTTACAGGAGAGTCGGTTCCCCGCACGGTTAAACCTGGAGATACCATTCTTGCAGGTATGATTAATAAATCGGGCGTGCTGACGATTCGAGTCACAAAACTATTTGGCGAATCATCGATTGCCAAGGTGCTTGACCTAGTTGAAAATGCCACTAGCAAAAAAGCATCTACTGAGAAATTCATTACCAAGTTTGCCCGCTACTATACACCCGTTGTTGTCTTTCTCTCGCTAGGAGTTGCCCTGTTACCACCCCTATTGATTCCAGGGGCAAATCGAGCGGACTGGGTATATCGGGCGTTGGTGCTACTGGTAATCTCCTGCCCTTGCGGACTGGTGATTAGCATTCCTCTCGGCTATTTTGGTGGAATTGGGGCAGCCGCCAAGCGGGGAATTTTGGTCAAAGGCTCAACGTTCTTGGATTCGCTCACAACGATTAAAACAGTTGTGTTTGATAAAACGGGAACCTTAACCAAAGGCACGTTTAAAGTCACCCAAGTTGTGACAAAAAATGGGTTTTCTGAGTCGCAACTGCTGACTTTGGCAGCGAAAGCAGAATCTCACTCGAATCATCCGGTGGCACAGTCAATTCGGGAAGCTTACGCCCAACCGATTGCTGCATCTGAAGTCACTGATTACGAAGAAATTGCGGGGCATGGCATCCGGGCAGTTGTTCAAAATCAAGTGGTGATTGCAGGCAACGATCGCCTGTTGCATCGAGAAAAAATTGACCATGACACTTGTGATGTCGCAGGTACTGTGGTTCATCTGGCAGTGGATGGACGCTACGGTGGATACATTCTGATTGCAGACGAAATCAAAGAAGATGCTCCTCAGGCGATTCGAGATTTGAAACGAATGGGCGTAGAAAAAACCGTAATGCTAACGGGAGATAATCGGGTGGTTGCCTCTTCAGTAGCTCATCAACTCGGCTTAGACACTTTCATTCCCGAATTGCTCCCAGAAGGAAAAGTAGAGGAAATCGAAAAACTGCTAGACCGTTCGGGCAAAGCAAAACTCGCATTCGTTGGCGATGGTATTAATGATGCGCCTGTAATTGCTAGAGCTGATGTCGGTATAGCAATGGGTGGGTTGGGGTCGGATGCTGCCATTGAAACCGCTGATGTCGTACTGATGACGGATGCTCCTTCAAAGGTGGCAGAAGCCATCAAAGTTGCCCAGAAAACTCGTCAAATTGTGGTACAAAATATTGTCGTAGCACTCTTCATTAAGGCACTCTTCATCGCGCTAGGAAGCATTGGACTAGCAACACTTTGGGAAGCCGTGTTTGCAGATGTGGGTGTAGCGCTGTTAGCAATTCTGAATGCTACCCGCATTGCCAAGTAGATTCTTGTGCTTTCAGGAGTAGTTGCAAATAGCTTATGTTCAGTAATGTATACATTTACACTTACAAATGAAACAAGAGAACAGCCTATCAAGCTTCTATGGATAGTATTGGGAATGCAAAGTGGGCTTCTGCTGAGAGTTCCGTCACAATCTCATCCTTTTGTGCCTCTTGATGGCTATTGGTATGATCGTCCAACGTTTTTACATAATTATTTAATACATACGTATTTGTACTTTACTATACAAACGACATTTATTTTGTCAATTTTCATAAAAATGTATATTCACAGCATTTTTCAATAAAGGACAGGTATTTTGGCAATAAGCTTTTAGTAGCCTATTTTCAGCTTCCAATAGTAAAATTATTACTTTATAAGGTTTTAAGCTAAATATTTTTGAAGACATTAATTTGTCAGGTGGTGATTTAATTTGGCAATCGACAAGTGCTGATCTATCGAAACGAGTTGAATTAGTCCGCAAATACACGTATATAACTAAATAAAATTAGATTATTAGATATCCAAGATATTACTGTGATTTTTGAAGGTTTTTATATATGTAGATGGTTGATTTCAGAGAATATACGGTAACGATAACCAAAGCGATCGCGGTACTTTAATTTTAATAAATCTTATATTAATCAGATTAAAAAACTCAGAGAAGATGAGGAATATAAAATATAGAAGCTCAAGCTAATACTCGATTTTAACCTAAAACTAGTAGGTAAAACTCTGACGAATGCCAAACGTAGTTCTCCTTTAGAATGTGAGAGCTATAGCAGGAGGCAGAAGGCAGAAGGCAGGAGGCAGATCGCTTTTAGCGTCTCCCAAGGGGAGAAGGCAGGAGGTAAAACTATTACTATTCCTAGCTTTCACTCTTTTAAAATGTCCTAACCTATGTGACTACGGCTATACTTTCTAGGCGTATGCGCGTCTACAGAAGTCTGAGGCTAAAAACCTCTTCTTTCGCGCTTCAGGCTTTGGTGAAGACTTGTGCAATGTGTAGGTTTTTATAATGGAATTTTTAAATAATTTTTTCTCTACTAGCCAGTTTATTCCCCACGGACATTGCTACCTCTGGAAACCAGGATTGGTGTGGTTGCATCTGATTTCAGATGTGTTAACTGGACTTGCTTATTATTCAATTCCAGTGATGTTGGTTTCTTTTGTCCGTAAACAGCGAGATATGCCTTTCGGCTCAATATTTTTAATGTTTAGCACATTCATCGTTGCTTGTGGCACAACCCATTTAATGAATATATGGACGCTTTGGTATCCTACCTATTGGCTATCAGGGTTACTCAAAGCTCTTACTGCTTTTGTCTCCGTATTAACGGCTATAGAGCTTGTGTCATTAATGCCGCAGGTGCTGGCTCTACCGAGTCCGGCTCAACTAGAGGCTGCAAACTACCAACTAGCAAAAGAAATTGCTGAACGCATACGAACTGAGAAGGTGTTGAGAGAAAGCGAACAACGCTGGCAATTAGCTTTGCGCGGCAATAATGATGGAATTTGGGACTGGAATGTTAAAACCAATGAAGTTTTTTTCTCGGCTCGCTGGAAAGAAATGCTCGGTTACGAAGACCACGAAATTTCTAATCATTTAAATGAATGCGTGTCACGCATTCATTTAAATGATCTTGACTGGGTGAAACAAGCGGTTGAAGATCACTTTGCTCAGAAAACACCGTTTTACATTACCGAGTATCGAGCTTTATGTAAAGATGGCACCTATAAATGGATTTTAGATCGAGGGCAAGCACTGTGGGATGAAGATGGTAATGTAGTACGAATGGCAGGTTCGCATACAGACATAACCGATCGCAAGCAAGCAGAGGAGACATTAAATAGCCTACTAAACCAACTAGAAAGCATGGTTGAAGAAAGGACAGCAGAGTTAACAAAAATCAATGAATCACTACAAACAGAAATTACTGAACGCCAGCGAATAGAAGAAGCATTAAGAGAGAGCGAACAGCGATTTCGTGCTGCATTCCATCAAGCTGCTGTTGGTATTGCCCATGTCGCAATCGATGGAAGCTGGTTATTAGTTAATCAGAAGCTCTGCGATCTTCTCGGTTACACACTCGAAGAACTACAGTTGTTAACTTTCCAAGATATTACTCACCCAGACGATCTTAATACTAACCTAAAATATGTTGAGCAGATTTTAGCAGATAATATTCAAACTTACTCGATGGAAAAGCGCTATTTCCGCAAAGATAATTCCATAGTTTGGGTTAATCTTACTGTGTCTTTAATGCGTGAATCTAGTAGGGAACCAAAATATTTTATTTCTGTGGTCGAAGACATTAGCGAACGTCAAGCTGCGCGGCACGAACGCAAGCAGTGGGAGGAGCAAATTAAAGCATCACTATTAGAAAAAGAGGTGTTATTAAAAGAAATTTACCATCGAGTCAAAAATAATTTACAGGTTATTTCTAGTCTGCTAAATCTGCAATCTGCATATATCAAAGACAAAGAAGATTTGGTAATATTTCAACAAAGCCAGCAGCGAATTGCATCAATGGCTCTCGTTCACGAAAAATTGTATCAATCTCAAGACTTGGCAAAGATTAATTTGGGTGAATATATTCGAGATTTGGTAGCAAGTTTATTTACTGCTTATGAAGTCAATGAAGATGCGATCGCTTTGATAATAAATACCGAAGATTGTATTTTTATCGGTTTAGATACAGCAATTCCTTGTAGCTTAATTATCCATGAACTTGTATCTAATTCCTTAAAGTATGCATTTAATAAAGAAAAAAATGGTGTAATTAATATTGAAGTTAAGAAAATACTTAATAATGATTTAAGGCTGATAGTTAGTGATAACGGTATTGGCTTACCACCAAACTTTGATTTTAAAAAACTTGCATCATTAGGATGGGAGTTGGTGGATGCTTTAAGTAATCAGTTAGCAGGAAATATCAATATTACAGGCTCTACTGGAGTAGAGTTTCAGGTAACATTTCCTTTACCATAAATACACAATTAGTAAAAAATGACAAAGGCAAAAATTTTAGTTGTGGAAGATGAAGCTATTGTTGCTAAAGACTTACAATATCGGCTGAATAAATTTGGTTATACAGTTCCTGCTATTGCTTCTTCAGGAGAAGAAGCGATTAATTTAGCAAGAGAAATATCTCCAGATTTAGTCCTGATGGATATCAAACTTAAAGGGTCAATAGACGGGATACAAGCTGCTGAAGAAATCTATAAGGGTTTGGATATTCCAGTAATTTATTTGACTGCTTATGCAGATGAGAACACATTGGAGCGAGCTAAGATAACTGAGCCGTTTGCCTACCTCTTAAAACCTTTTAAAGAAAGAGAATTACAAACAAATATTGAAATAACTTTGACTAAACATAGTTTGGAAAAGCAATTAAAAGTTAATAAAAAATGGCTAGATGCACTTTTAAAAAGTATTAGCGATGGTGTAATTGCTAGCGACTTAGAAGATTTAATTACTTATATGAATCCGGTTGCGGAAAATTTGACTGGATGGAAACAGGAAGAAGCTTGTGGGAGAAATTCCTCAGAAGTATTTAATATTGCTAATAGCGAAACTCATAATCCAATTGAAAGTCCGCTTATAAAAGTTATTCAAGATGGGACAATCACTAATCTTCCCGCAGAAACAATTTTGATTACTAAAGATGGCGCAGAAATACCAATTGGTGACAGCGCTGCACCGATTAAGGATGACAAAGATAATATTACAGGCGCTGTATTAGTGTTTCGAGATATTACTGAGCGCAAACGAGCGATTGAGGCGCGTCAAAAGCAAATTGAACAAGAACAACTTGTGGTGCAATGGGAACAAATAAATCAACTCAAAAATGACTTTTTGAATTTAGTTTCTCACGAACTGCGATCGCCTCTGAGTAATATCAAGACGATGATTCAAATGATACAGCTATCTAATAATACTGAGTTAGATCAACGCTATCTAAAATTAATGGAAAGCGAGTGCGATCGCGAACTAGAATTAATTAACGATCTACTAGACTTACAACGGCTAGAAAGCTCATCCTATCCAGTTATTACACCTAATGCGTTGCTCTTACAACAGTGGTTATTTTGGATTATCGAGCCGTTTCAAATCCGCTCTCAAGAACATCAGCAAATTCTACAGTTGAATCTTCCTGCAAATCTCCCGCCATTATTCTCAGATGGCATTAGCTTGGAACGCATCGTAGTAGAATTGCTCAATAATGCCTGTAAGTATACACCTGCGGGTGGTGAAATTGTTTTAAGTGTAAGTTATAATTCCTTGGAAGCACCTGCAAAAACTATTATTACTGTCAGTAATTCAGCAGAAATTTTAGTAACAGAGTTACCACGAATATTTGATAAATTTTATCGTCTTCCCAATGCAGATATCTGGAATCAAGGTGGTTCGGGATTAGGTTTATCTATAATACAGAAATTAGTCGAACAATTGCAAGGAAACATTCAAGTAGAAAGTGGCAATGGATGGACTACATTCACTCTTACATTAACTGATATTATATCCAGTTAAACACTTATAATATCTGTAGGTTGGGTTGAGTAACGTAGACCTAAAAAGGCTGACCGCAGGGTAAACCAACATTTTATCCTTATTTATGTTGGGCTTCACTGATGTTCAACTTAATATACATTGAAAATTTTTATTACAAGTAATAACCTGAATTTAATATGAGATAATTAAAGCAAATTATTAAATATCAAAAAATGCCATTAACTATATCTTCTACACCTCAAGGTTTTAGTGCATTCATCACTAATTTGGGAATACGAGATACAACTGATGATTTTGTATTTATTAAATCATCAGTTCCTTGTGTTGCAGATGGAGTTTTCACTCAAAGTCTTTTTGCTGGGCCAAGTGTTACTATTAGCCGCGATAACTTAAAAGATTCACAAGCACAAGGAATTGTTGTTATATCTAAAAATGCAAATGTAGCTAATGGTTCTGTTGGTATTGCTGACGCCCAAGAGGTTCTGCAATTAGTTGCAACTGAAACTGGAATTGCTGCACATAATATTGTGATAGCTTCTACAGGTGTAATTGGTAGACGTTACCCTATTGAAAAAATCCGGGCTGGTTTATTAGGATTGGGCAAAAAATTGACTGATGCTGATTTTGATGCCGCAGCCCGTGGTATTATGACCACCGATACAGTAGCGAAACTAGCTACACGGCAAATAGGAAATGCCAAGCTAGTAGGAATTGCTAAAGGTGTTGGTATGATTGAGCCTAATATGGCTACCCTCCTAACTTTCTTTTTTACTGACGCTGCAATTTCTACAAATAGCCTTCGTTCTATTTTTCGCTCTACTATAGATAAAACTTTTAATTGTCTGAGTGTAGATACTGACACTTCTACTAGTGACTCTGCTGTGATTCTTGCTAATGGTTTAGCAGGTGAAGTTTCAGAATCAGATTTTAAGAGTGCATTGCAAGAAGTTGCACAGGAATTAGTCTTAAAAATTGCACGAGATGCAGAAGGTGCTACTAAGATAATTGAGGTGACTGTAGATTCAGCGATTAACTATGCACAAGCTAAAACAGTAGCGAAAGCAATTGTAAATTCACCATTAGTAAAAACTGCTGTTTATGGAGCAGATCCGAATTGGGGAAGAGTTGCTATGGCTATAGGTAAATGTGAAAATGAACAGCAGATAAATCCAGAAATAGTGATTATTCGCTTTGATAATGTGAAAGTTTATCCTAGTAGTTTAACTGAGGAAAATCTGGAACAGTTACGCAAAATTATGTCTAAAGATAAAGTTGATATTCATGTTAGTCTTAATATTGGCGAATCCTCTGCAACTGTATGGGGTTGCGATCTTTCAGAGGGTTATATAGAGATTAATGGTAAATACTCAACTTGATTAAAGGATGTCTGAAAAGTAAGAAAGCTCACGTAATGGTATCCTGTCAGTAGAAAAAATACTTAAGTATGACAGCGTTACGAGAGCCATGAGTCCATCTATCCTGCGTAACTTGACTTCTATGTTGCAATGATTCGTTTAATGTTAAAACAGCTTGCGTAATCAAAATTACCTCCTCAAAACTTTTCAGACATCCTCTTAATGCGTGAATTTTGAATTTTGAGTTGGTATAAGTTTGTTATGGCAACAATTGATTCAAAGTAAAACTGCTCAACAATTTAATCACTAGTTAATACTGAAGCAAGAAGATCGGGACAAGACAGATGTGGGCAATGTCCAGAAGCTAGCTCAATGGCATCGACTCCTAAGCGCTTGCGTGCAGCGTAGTGTGACCATGCAGGAGATATTATTCGGTCATCGTTACAAACAATATACTTACGCTCAACTGAAGGCAAAGCTTTTAGAGGATTCGTTTCAAAAATATATGCCATAGATTGTTGCGAACGACTTTTCGAGATTGCCCACTCTGCTACATCCGGTTGACAATCATGAAAGAAAAACTCTCTTAATACTGCTTCGTCTGAATAATCTTTGCCTACGGAAGCGGGTTCATACATATCAGGCTCATCGTAGAACTGTTTGAGCTTACTTGGGTCTTTGGGGTGGTAATTTAATGATTTGAGCGTTTCAGAATCAAGACGATGAGAAAATTGGTCGAGTGTACTGATTCCAGGATATGGGAGCAGCGCCGCCACAAACACTAGTTAACGCACTTTTACCGCTTCTGCAACCAAGGGAATTATAGTACCAGCCATTGAGTGACCGACTAGTACAATATCATCATCAGTTTTTGGTAGCGCTTGAATTACTGTATCCGCAAATTGGGACAAAGTAGCAGATGCATTTTCAATTGGCAAATCCATTGCTACAGTTTTGTGACCCTGTGCTTCTAAGTAGGGAATTAGCAAATCCCAACACCAAGTGGCTTGGAAAGCACCGTGAACTAGACAAAAAAGACTCATATTAATTGAACAGCAGTTAAAACAGGCTGAAAAGGTTGCAATAAAATACCCAAAATTTTATCAACTTCTTTAATATAGTATTCAGTCAAATCTATATAAACAGTTGTCCCTTCTAAAAATAAGAACTTCCAGTTAGTTCCACTAGTAACCGAGCCATAAATTCGCTCAACTTTATTACCTTGATTTAAATTGAACAGTTGCGCTGCAATCATTGCCGCTACACATTGACCAAGACCACCGATAATATCTTCTTTTTTCGCTTCAAAAATAAATATTACCGGAGCAGAAATAAATAGTTGCTCTTGGGAATTGCTGATGATGTAATCGTAAAAGCCTTGCAATCCTAAAGTTGCATCAACATTAAATTCATTTCCAGAGAACAGCGAGATTTTATTATTTAATAATCGTCTAACTTCTGCCAGTATTGGTGCAATTAAAAACTCTGACCTGGCTTTTTCGCTTGAAATTGCAGTTGCTAAAGGGATGTAATCTATTAAAATAGTTCTGAGAGTTTCTGATGGTGTAACAGGTTTTGTATCAACAAATAAATTCCGAGTTTCATCGAGTGTTAAGTCAAAACTCTTTTTCACCTTAGCGAGATTAAAATCACTGTATGCCATCCTTCCACCTTGTGATTATCTATTTCGTCTATTCCATTTGATACTACTCAATCTTAGCCCTATTGGATGGGAGCGATCGCAGTGAAGAAAATGTAGGTTGGGTTGAGGCTTTGCGAAACCCAACTTTTTCGCGGGTTTGTTGGGTTTCGTTCCTCAAACGCTACTTGCTTCTCCTGTCGGAGATGCTGCGCGAACAAGCCGGGGAACCCGTCCAACGCAGTGGTTCCCCAACCTACGTAGATATTCTAACCGCCTTTCAAAGTGAGTTCGGCTGCGATTCAACCTTGGCTTGATTCGCCAACTCTTTTGCTCTCGTCTGGGAATCAAACTTTAATTTATTATCCCACTGCTGTGCTTTGCCAAACTTTTCAACAGCGCCATTAATATCATCAGATCGCGCTAACTTCTCACCTTGGACGACTAACACTGTCGCCCCTTGCACTAACCGCAATGGAGTTTGGCATGATTGCAACTCTTCTAACACTTCTGGATGGGCAATGAGGTAATTATTCAGCAAATTGCAACCACTGATTCATAAATTATCGAAATCCAAATCCCATAAAATTATTGTTTTGTCAAAACTAGCAGAAGCTAACTGTTGTCCATTGGGACTGAAGGCAACGCTAATTACCCTATCGCTATGACCAGTCAGGGTTTTGAGGAGTTGACCACTACTGATATCCCAGATTTTGATGGTCTTGTCAAGACTAGCAGAAACTAACTGTTGTCCATTGGGGCTGTAGGCGACGCTATAGACTGGACTGCTATGACCAGTCAGGGTTTTGAGGAGTTGACCATTGCTGACATCCCAGATTCTGATGGTTTTGTCAAGACTAGCAGAAACTAACTGTTGTCCATTG
>NZ_JBALDC010000103.1:0-2464 GCF_036917575.1 Nostoc sp.
AGCTAAGAACATCGGGAGCCGTGTACACGGAAACGGGTACGCACGGATCTAACTGAGAGGTGCAGGGAATAATATCCCCCATCGACTCAACCAATGCATTTACGTCAATAATGTAGAGACTAGGATGGCGCTATGCCAAGTTTTACTTTAATCTGGCTGATGGCAGGAGCAGTTTTGTGTTTAACAGAACTGTTCTTACCATCAGCGTTTGTCGCCTTCATGATGGGAATTAGCGCTTTTGTGGTGGCGCTGCTGTCTGGAGTGGGTATGGGAAGTGTATGGTTGCAAATTGTGGTTTGGCTCTTGCTTTCCACAGCCCTAATCATGCTTTCTCGTCGGTTTTTGCAACCAAAACAACGCAAATCAAAAATTCGGGATGCAGTCATAGCTGAAACCTTAACAGAAATTCTACCTGGAAAAACAGGGCGGGTGCGCTATGAGGGAAATTCTTGGCAAGCAAGATGTGACGATGACAAATTTACCATCCCATCCCATCAAAGAGTTTATGTGGTTAGGAGGGAAGGTACTACTTTAATTGTTGTACCAGAAAATCTATTGACTTCTTAAGTATTTGTTATTTGTCATTTGTCAAAATTCAATAGTTTTTTTTACTCTACTTCCTCTGCTCACTCCCGTTATTAATAAAAATTAGGAGATTTACAATGGAACAGTTCTTTTTACTAGTATTTTTAGCTCTTGGTGGTTCTGCTGTAGCAAGTTCGGTGAAAGTCGTTAATCAGGGCAATCAAGCTTTGGTGGAAAGATTGGGTAGTTATAACAAAAAACTAGAACCAGGACTAAACATAGTCATTCCTTTCGTAGATAGAATTGTCTACCGAGAAACTATCAAAGAAAAAGTCTTAGATATTCCTCCCCAACAGTGCATTACTCGTGACAACGTTGGCATTGAGGTAGATGCAGTATTTTACTGGCGCATCGTAGATATGGAAAAAGCCTGGTACAAGGTAGAAAATCTCCAGGCGGCAATGGTAAATATGGTGCTGACTCAAATTCGCGCCGAAATGGGACAATTAGAGTTAGATCAAACTTTTACTGCTCGTTCCCACATCAGTGAGCTTTTATTACAGGATTTGGATGTTGCTACCGATCCTTGGGGTGTAAAAGTAACACGGGTAGAACTGCGAGATATTATTCCGTCTCAAGCAGTGCGAGAATCGATGGAATTGCAAATGTCGGCAGAACGACGCAAACGAGCAGCAATTCTAACTTCTGAAGGCGATCGCGAAGCAGCTGTCAATAGCGCTAGAGGTAAAGCTGAGGCGCAAATCTTGGATGCGGAAGCTCGTCAAAAATCGGTAATTTTGCAAGCGGAAGCTGAACAAAAAGCGATCGTCCTGAAAGCTCAAGCAGAACGTCAGCAACAGGTTTTAAAAGCCCAGGCAATCGCAGAGTCATCAGAAATTATTGCCCAAAAGCTCCACAATAACCCTAATGCCAATAAAGCAGTGGAAGTACTATTTGCCTTGGGCTATTTAGATATGGGCGCGACAATTGGTAAAAGCGATAGCAGCAAGGTTATTTTTATAGATCCGCGTTCTATTCCTGCTGCTTTAGAGGGCATACGTTCTGTCGTTTCAGATGGTCAGGTTAACTCTAACGAATTGTTTTCTAAACAAATCCCAGGATTAGAAAACAATCGCCTTGGTTAAAAATGGGGACAAGGAAGACAAGTTTCTTTCTTGTCTCTTTTCAATCACAAATGACAAATGACAAATGATAATTAACCCAGAACAGGTTATTAACGCGATTATTGCGATCGCCTATCGCCTAATATTTCATCTGATCTATTTGATAAAATTACAATAGCTAGTGAAAGGAATGTGATGTCTAAGACGGGCTTATTATGTAAAATGAAGATGTTGTAAAATAAAGCTGATTTACCGCAGTAACAAAACCTCAGCACTTGTTGCTAAAGCCTCATCAGCCGTTACCAATCGAATATGATTTTGAAATGCGATTGTCAAATGTAGAGCATCCACTGTCAGTAAATCGCAAAGTTTTTCTCACGGGCGATCGCAGTAGCAGAAGATGTTACAGAGTGCGTGAAACACCAAACGTGAAAGTGATCGCCTTTTTTAAGAAGTGCATTGTTTGATTTTTGCAAGCGATCGCCCCGCAAGTTTCCCGAAAGTGCGATGGCTACGCCCGCCGCAGGCATCGCAGTAGCAGTAATTGATTTATGGCTGCAAAGCTAATTGCTTTTGGTAGGAATGCCATCGCAGAGGGTGCGATCGCTCACATTGGGATTTGATTGTAAATAAACACGTAACCTAGCGCAACTGTAGACGATTAAATCATTTAGATTATTTGGGTACACCTTCCAGACTTTCACGGTATTGTCATCACTTGCAGAAGCGATGGTCTTGCCATCGGGGCTAAATGCGACGCTAATGACCGCATCGCTATGCCCTTTGAAGGAGGTGATTTCTTTAGCTGTCGCCGC
>NZ_JBALDC010000104.1:0-158064 GCF_036917575.1 Nostoc sp.
TTATGCTTCTGGATGATTTAGCTCCTAAACTACTTGCTTATTCCGGAAAGTGACAGAAGAGGGATATAGCCGTAGTCACATAGGTTAGGACATAAGGATGGGGTGAAAGAAGAGAGTTAGCAATAGTTTTACCTCTTGCCTCCTGCCCTCTGCCTCCTGCCTCCTGCTATATCATGTCCGGGTAAAGACTTATCATTTAGATCGTAGGGGGCAGGGAGCAGGGGGAAAGAGGCTTTTGGGATTTTTGCACAGAAAGATAATTTAATTCTCAACGAACAGCTTTCAAGGCATCGTAAAGTAGCTTGTAGCGCCCAAACCCTGCTTCATACAAAAGATTTGCCTGTGGCTGTACGACATTACTATCCTGCGGTAAAATCTTGAATGCAGTCTCTAAATTTCGGTAAACACCAATCCCCACCATTGCCAAAATAGCTGCTCCGTAAGCGGCTCCTTCTTCAGCTTTGGGAGCAATGAGTTTTGTTTGCAGAATATCTGCCAAAATTTGTAACCAGGTGTTAGAACGTGCGCCTCCACCCGTTGCTAAGAGTTGATCGATGGGAGCGATCGCACTAATTACCTCTAATGCTGACCGCAAGCTAAATGCAACCCCCTCCAGTACGGCGCGAGTTATATCTGCCTGGGTATGAGCTAATGACATATTCACAAAAGCACCGCGAGTATCTGGATCGAGGTGAGGACTGCGTTCTCCTGCGAGGTGGGGTAGAAATACAACACCACGCGCACCGGGCTGCGATCGCTCTGCCATATCCATTAGAGCAGTGTAGGATATATGCGGTGCAAATGTATCTCGATACCAACGCAGAGAACCACCAGCCGCCAGCGTCACTCCCAGTAGATGATAGCCACCATCCACATGAGAGAACAAATGCACCCGACCTTCAGGATCGGGAATTGGGCGATCGCACGGTGCAAAAATAACTCCCGATGTGCCAATACTCAAACTACCCCGGTTGAGGTTGCTTGATGAAATACCCAAACCGATGGCTGCTGCGGCATTGTCACCTCCGCCTGCAACCACAGGTAATCCGGCTGGGAATCCCACACGGGCGGCTATTTCTGCTTTCAACCGTCCAGCGATCGCGGTAGATTTAATTACCGGAGGGAACAACGCCGGGTTGATATCAAGAGCATGGAGAATATCTCTATCCCATTGCTGATTTGCTAAGTTCAGACAGCCAACACCAGACGCATCAGATGGTTCTGTAAATATTTCGCCCGTTAGCACATATCCCAGATAATCTTTGGGTAAAAGAATTTGCCACAACCGAGTATATGCTTGTGGTTCTTCACTCCGCAACCATAACAGCTTCGGCAGTTGAAAACCCGTAATTGCTGGATTTCCGGTGTGCTGAATTAATTCCTGACGAGGAATAGTAGCTTCAATTTCAGCAACAGCTTTACCCGTGCGTTGGTCATTCCACAAAATTGCTGGTCTAATTGCTTTGCCTTGGGCATCAAGAGGAACCATACCATGCATTTGTCCAGACAAACCGAGGGCAATTGCTCGGTATCCCTCTAGCTGTTGACTCACATTCAACAGAGCAGCTAAACTGGCTTCGACCCAATCCGATGAATTTTGTTCTGTCCAACCGGGTTGTGGAGTTAACAGGGGATAGCTTCTGGTTGCTTGAGCGATAATTTGCCCTTGTAGGTCAACTGCGATCGCTCGTACTCCTCCTGTACCCAAGTCTAAGCCAACTACGATATCAGTCAATTTTGTCCCTCCTATTCCTGTTGCGTTGGTCGGATCAAAATTTCATTCACGTTGACGTGAGGCGGTTGGGTAACGGCATAGGCGATCGCCTTCTGGGAATCTTTCAACTAAGGTATATAAACAATCTTGTGAATTCAGTGCATCCCGCATCCGCTTGTCAAATTCCAGTAGCCCAACCCCGCAGATTCGCCATTCACTACCAGGATTTTGATGAAAATAATTATCCAGGTATAACGCCTGATGTGCGCGATGGAACCCACCAACACCGATATGGACAATACCGTTGGTAATTTGATGGCGATCGTAATTGGGTACGCGAACATTATTTCCTAAATGGGACAGAGATGCTTCATTCAGCTTGATTGTTGAATCTGTGCTGATATTGCTGTTCATGGGATTCATTTTGGGTTAGGTGGTGACGATGAACTTTGGAAATGGCTTCACCGTCGCGATCAAACAGATGGCAAAGCTCACCGTTAATGTAAATCGGAACGTAATCATGCATTTTGGCTAGATTATCTCCGTCTGTTTGCACAACTATGGTTTCGCCACCTGCAATTTTGATGTAGAGAGTTGAATATCGGGATTAGCTGACTCAAATTTGCGAGAAAGCCCTTGCATCACCACCATCTCACCATTATTAACTGTGGCGATCGTCAGTCTAGTTTTCTCGGCGGCTTGCGTTCGCGGTGAGCAAGCATATAGCAGTTGCGCCAGCATCACTCCAGCCATAAATGCAGCTAGTACTTCAGTGAAGCGGCGAATACGCATCGCATAACAACTCCTTTAAATTAAAAAACTGAACAAAATAAGTTTTTGATTTTATGCTCTAATTTTGGGCAAAGCTCAATAATAGAAATCATATCAATCTGATTTTCATCACGGTCATTTGCAACAATTCTTCAATAAGAGGTTGAATCTATGACGGCAAAAGCAACTTATCAGTTTGCAGGTAAGACGATCCTAATTACTGGCGGTGCGGGAGATATTGGCAAGGCAACTGCACACCGTTTTGCTGCTAATGGTGCAGGAATAGCCTTGCTAGATTTGAATGAACCGAAAATGGCAGATGTGGCTGAGGAACTAAAAGGTTACGACGTTCCAGTTGGTACGTTTCGCTGTGATGTTACAGCTAGTGATGATGTTACCAAAGCTTTTACTGGCGCTGTAGAGCAGCTTGGGCGAATTGACTATGTATTTAATAATGCAGGTTATCAAGGAGTATTTACCAAAACTGACGAATATCCTGAAGACGACTTTCAAAAGGTGATCGACATTAACGTTGTCGGCGTTTTCCACATTCTCAAGGCGGCTGCACAACAATTACGCGATACAGGTGGAGGCGCGATCGTCAACATGGCGAGTTACGCAGGGGTGGTTGGGCCACCAAATATGTTGGCTTATGCCGCTTCTAAGTTTGCGGTGATTGGGATTACTCAGACAGCAGCAAAAGACTTAGCTCCCTACGGTATCCGGGTAAATGCACTCTCTCCGGCGTTGATCGGCCCTGGTTTTATGTGGACGCGGCAAACCGAATTACAAGCAGCAGTGGGGTCACAATACTTTGATGCCGATCCCAAGGTGGTTGAGCAACAGATGATTAATTCAGTACCAATGCGGCGTTTAGGAAGTTTGTCAGAGGTAGCAAATGGAGTAGCATTTTTGATGAGCGAAGAGGCAAGCTATATTACTGGGTTTAACTTGGAGGTGACAGGGGGATAATAGAAATTTATACCAATTCGCAATTCGCAATTGATAAATTTAGATGCAGCAAGGCAATCCCTTTACATCTGTCTGTTGCCTTCTTTTAATGTTCTTGTCCCGTTGGTCGGATGAGGATTTCGTTGACATTAACGTGCGGTGGTTGCGTCAGAGCGTAAACGATCGCAGCTGCAATATCTTCGCTTTGCAGAGGTTGAATTGAATTGCGTCGTTCTTGAATCCGTTGTTTGGCAACGGGATCGGTAATTTGGTTGTCAATTTCCGTATCCACCAAACCAGGTTCGATTATCGTGACGCGGATGTTGTCTTTATGGACTTCTTGGCGCAATGCTTCCGAGAGGGCATTTACACCCCATTTGGTAGCATTGTAAACACCAACGCCCGCCCGTGCTGTCCGGCCTGCTACTGAGGAAATATTGACTATATGCCCCGATTTTTGCGCCTTCAACAGAGGCAAAACAGCATGAGTAGCATATAAAAGTCCTAATACGTTGAGGTCAAACGATCGCCGCCAATCTGAGCTATTTCCAGCTTCGATAGTTCCTAATAAGGCAATCCCGGCATTATTCACAAGGATATCGACTCTTCCCAATTCTGCATTGGCCTTTGCCACCAAGTTATTTACCTGAGTTTCATCAGTTACATCAGTGACAATAGGCAATGCCTTGCCACCACTAGCTTCTATGCGTTCTGCTAATGCCTGAATGCGATCGCCACGCCTAGCAGCGAGTACAACTGTTGCTCCAACTGAAGCCAAAGCGATCGCAGTTGCTTCTCCAATTCCAGCTGATGCGCCAGTGATAATTGCGACTTTTCCTTCTAATTTACCTGTCATTTCTGTAACTCCTTAGTAACTGGAATTTAAACTAACGCATGATAAAAGGAGCGATCGCTAACATCTGGTGGTAACTAAGCAAGGTGAATTTCTCCATCTTGATAAATGCCTTCGATAGTTTTTATCATGAGTTGAACTTGAATTGGTGTTTCATTTAATTTTACTAACTAGACTCAAAGAACTGGGCCTAGAATTCCCATCGGCTGAAAATAATATAGGTTTTCATTTGATGAATAATCTTTTTCTCCCAATTAAACAACAGCCGCCTCTAGAATCGCACCTTGCATTCTCCCGAAAGCATCAATCAAATTTTGCAATTGTTGATCTGCTTTAAAAACTCCTAAACCGCGCACTGTAACTTTACCTGGAGAATACACAAAGCGCGTCTTCAGATTGTCTGGTAAATCCGCCGCTAACAAATTCCAAGCGGGTTCTTCCATCGGCGTTTCTAAAACAACGTGCTGCTTGTTTTCTGGTTTAATCCGGCTAAATCCGAGTTTTTTCGCTAACTGTTTAAGTTCCATGACTCGCAAAAGTTGATTTGCAGGGACAGGTAAAGTCCCATAGCGATCGCTCCATTCGGCTGCAATCTGCCTTAATTCTGATTTAGATTTGGCTGTCGCCACCGCCCGATAAGCACTCATCTTTTGATCCAAATCGGTAATGTAATCTGCTGGGATAAATGCTGTCAGGTTAAGGTCAATCTGAGTATCCTCCACTTTCGGAATTTCTTGTCCTCTAATTTCCCGAATTGCTTCTTCCAACATTTCCATGTATAAATCGAAACCGATAGTATCCATTTGACCGGATTGTTCTGCACCCAGCAAGTTACCCACGCCTCTAATTTCCATATCGCGCATTGCTAGCTGATATCCAGAACCTAACTGAGTAAATTCCTGAATCGCTCGTAATCGTTGCCGTGCTGCATCAGATAATGCCCGTTGCTTTGGATAAAATAACCAAGCATGAGCTTGGATACCTGCACGTCCCACACGACCGCGTAATTGATACAGCTGTGCCAATCCAAAGCGGTGAGCATCTTCAATCAAAATCGTGTTGACTCGCGGAATATCTAAGCCAGATTCAATAATTGTCGTGCAAACAAGAATATCTGCATCACCATTACTGAAAGTGAGCATGGTTGATTCTAACTCGCTTTCATCCATTTGACCGTGAGCGATCGCAAATCTCGCTCCTGGTATCACTTCTCGCAAATTGGCTGTTGTCTCTTCAATACCGTCTACTCGTGGAACTACATAAAAAACTTGTCCGCCTCTGTCTAATTCTTGACGAATGGCAGTGCGGATACTTTCGGAATTAATCGGTGAGAGATGCGTTTTAATCGGTCGTCTGGTTGGGGGTGGTGTAGTAATCAAACTCATTTCCCGAATTCCCGACAAGGACATATACAAAGTTCGGGGAATGGGAGTGGCGGAGAGAGTCAGCACGTCTACCTGAGTTTTCAGGCTTTTAATTTTCTCTTTCTGGTTTACCCCAAATCGCTGTTCTTCATCTACTACCAACAGTCCTAAATCGCGGAATATCACACCTTTACTTAAAAGTTGCTGCGTACCAATTACTACATCTAATTCACCTGTTGCCAATCGCTTTTGAATATCACGGCGTTCTTCAGCCGAACGAAAACGGTTGAGTAAACCGACATTTACCGGGTAAGGTGCAAAACGTTCTTTGAGTGTATGGTAATGCTGCTGTGTTAAAATTGTCGTTGGCGCAAGGAGTGCCACTTGTTTACCGGCGATGACTGCTTTGAAAATAGCACGAATCGCCACTTCCGTCTTCCCAAAACCGACATCGCCACAAACTAAGCGATCCATCGGGCGATCGCTTTCCATGTCGCGTTTTACATCTTGTACAGCTTTTAGCTGATCCGTTGTGGGTTGGTAGGGGAAAGAATCTTCTAATTCCTCTTGCCAAGGCATATCATTTGGAAAGCTAAAACCTTGTTGTTGCGATCGCGCGGCATACAGTTTCAACAAGTCTACCGCCAATTTTCTGATTGCTTTGCGGACTTTATTCTTCGTATTTTCCCAAGCTTTACCAGTCATCCTGTTGAGTTCCGGCGCTTTATCACCACCGGCACGGAACCGAGATAAAGCACCTACTTGATCGGCTGCAACTCTGAGTAACCCATCAGCATACTGCACTACCAAGTAATCACGGGTTTCGTTATTAATCGTCAAACTTTCTAGCTTGACAAATTTGCCAACACCATGATTTCTGTGAACCACATAATCACCTGGACGCAGTTTATTGGGATCGACTTGTTTAGAAGTAGCTTTGTGGCGCTTGCGAATATAGCCGGGAGTCGTTAAGGAATGCTGCCCAAAGAACTCCCGATCTGTAACGATTACTAATCGGTATGTAGGCAGAATAAAACCTTCTAATTCCGCAAGCCCAGAATATTTTAGGGCTACGGGAGTATGGTTGATTTTGAGCTTATCTATCGCTTGATAGTCGTGGGGATTGGGGATAAACTGAGCCGGACAATCATGTTCTTGCAATAGCGACACAGAACGTGAAGGTTGAGCAGAAAGCAGCCAGATCGAGAAATTGCGATCGCGTTCTTGGCGGATGGTTTCGGCTAGTTTAGCAAACTGGTGCGGCGTGACTGGAACAGGTCGGCTGGCAAGATTAATCCCATCATTTTCTTCTGAGAGTTCCGATAAATATAAAGTTTTAAATCTGGCAACATCAGCCAGACATTCATCAAAAGAACGGTGGATTTTCGGTACTTGGTTAGACTCTTCCCCAGTCCCCAGTCTCCACTGTTCCTCAGCATTTTCTACCCAGCGATCGCTATGAGCATGACACTGTTCTGGCTCATCAATGGCAATCAGGGTATTTTCTGATAAGTAGTTTAGCAGAGATGCTGGTTGCTCGAAAGCCAACCCTAAAAAGCGACGACTCCCCTCAATCAGTGATGAGTGCTGAGTGCTAAGTGCTGAAGAGGAATTTAACTCAGAACTCAGCACTTGAAACTCAGGACTATTTTTCAGTGCCGCCATGACGATGGGAGCAAAGCTAGTGGGGGTAAGAATTAACTGGTCAACTTTATCAAGGGCGGAACGTTGGGTTGTTGGGTCAAACTCCCGTATTTGCTCAATTTCATCGCCAAACCATTCCAACCTGACTGGAAACTCAGAAGAAACAGGGAACACATCAACAATATCGCCCCGTCGGCTCCATTGTCCTTCCATTTCCACCAAAGGTACTCGTTCGTACCCCAAAATAGTTATTTTCTCACTGAAGCTATTCAAGTCTAATTCCATCCCCTTTTTCAGAGTAAAGCAGAATTGCCCAAAAGCTTCTGGTGGTGGTAAATGAGGTTGCAGCGCTCCTTGAGTAGCTACAATCGCCATCTTAGGTAACTGAGAATTAGAACTTGGAGGTTTTTCTTCCCCATGCCCCATTCCCAAATCCGCCAATACCTGCATTTGCCCCCAACTCATTTCAGTTTCCGGGTCAAAAGGTTCGTAGGGAGAAGCCTCGGAGGTCGGGTAAAAATGTACTGTTTGCCATCCCATTGCCTCCAGTTGTGCGTAAACGCGTCCAGCTTCTTCCAGAGTGGCGCAAACTACAAACAAATCTTTGCCCGTAGCCTGCGCCAATGCCGAAGCCACCAAACCCTTGGGTAGTCGAGGAACGCCATTTAACCGCAATTCTTGTTGTCGGTTTAGCTTAGAAAGAAATTCAGTGGTGAGCGGCGATCGCGCTAAGGCACGCACAATAGAAGAAAATGACATAAGTACTACTAGCGATGGGAGTCTTTGTGGATCAGCAAATCTTAAGGCAGGTTATGTCAACTATTTTAAAAGTGTTAACAGCTTTCTTATTCCTTCAATGGAAGAATAATGTCCAGTGACTAATAAACTTCAGAACTCTAACTACTACTTTGTGTATAGTCAAAGTATTTATCGAAGCACCTTTAATACTAGATACTAGGGATTGAGCTACGTTTGCTCTGATAAGCGGCAATTTTAAACATGTCCTCCATCACTTTTGAAATTTTAATCATTTTGGTGCTAATTCTTGCCAATGGCGTGTTTTCTATGTCTGAGATGGCGATTGTCTCGGCACGGAAAGTTAGACTACAGCAGCTTGCCAATCAAGGAGATCCCAAGGCAATGGCAGCATTGAAATTAGCGGAGTCTCCAAATCATTTTCTGTCAACCGTTCAAGTGGGTATTTCCCTGATCGGTATCCTAACTGGTGCTTTTGGAGGAGCAACAATTGCCAACCGACTAGCAGTCTATGTGCGACTTGTACCTTTGTTAGCACCTTATAGTGAACCAATATCTTTTGGAATAGTGGTTTTGATCATTACCTTCTTGTCACTCATTGTTGGCGAATTAGTACCAAAGCGTCTAGCATTAAACAACCCAGAAAGAATTGCATCGAATGTAGCTATTCCAATGCGTGCTTTATCGGCGATCGCTTCGCCAATGGTATATCTTTTAAGTGCTTCTACAGATTTGATCCTGCGAGTACTGGGAATTACAGCTTCTACTGAGCCGCAAGTCACCGAAGAAGAAATTAAAATTTTAATCGAGCAAGGGACTGAGGCAGGAACCTTTGAGGAAGCTGAACAGGATATGGTAGAGCGAGTCTTTCGTTTAGGCGATCGCCCTGTCAGCTACTTAATGACACCCCGTCCCGATATTGTTTGGCTAGATTTAGACGACTCTGCCGAAGAAAATCGCCAAAAAATGGTTGATAGTGCCTATTCTCGTTATCCAGTTTGTCAGGGAGGACTTGACAATGTACTGGGTGTTATCCCTGTCACTGACTTATTAGCCAGGAGTTTCCGAGGAGAACCACTAGATTTAACAATTGGATTGCGACAGCCTGTATTTGTGCCAGAAAGCACCCGTGGCTTGAAAGTTTTGGAATTGTTTAAGCAAACCATCACTCACATGGCGCTAGTAGTAGATGAATACGGCGTGATTCAAGGATTAGTCACTCTCAACGACATCATGAGTGAAATCGTAGGTGATGTTCCTTCAACGGATGGACAGGATCAACCACAAGCTGTAAAACGCGAAGATGGTTCCTGGCTTTTGGATGGAATGTTACCAGTAGAGGAGTTTTTGGAACTTTTTGGTATGGAAGAGTGGGAATCTGAAGAACGCGGCAGTTATCAAACATTAGGCGGTTTTGTGATCACCCATTTAGGTCGTATTCCCACCGCAGCAGATTATTTTGAATGGCAAAGTATGCGAATTGAAGTGATGGATATGGATGGTAATCGTGTTGATAAGGTGCTAGTTGTACCGAAGGCATCTAAATCAGCAGATACGAAAAAATCTGATTAAGATTGGGCAAACAGGGCATTGGGCATTGATAATTATTGTCTCCTATTTCCCATACGCCATAGCCAATGCCCTATTTATGCAATTTACAGCAGATTTCAAGGAAGGTGAAGTACACAAAGATTCGTCTCAATGCCAGGCATGAAGCCTGTTTTGCTTCTGAATTCTGACTCCTTAATTCTGAATTCTGCTGTATCAAGTGCGAGATAGACGTTTGACTGCTTCACCCGCCAACAACTGATGAGCTTGTTCCAGAAGTTGGGGGATTTTATCGGCGTAGGGATTATGGACGAGACATTGCCGCAAGTCTAATTCGTCTAGCCGATCGGCTTTGTTGCCAGGGAACCACTGACCGCCATTACCAAGCAGGTTGTAGCGCATTTTAGCGTAGTCTATTAGATCATAGGCGATCGCTAAATTCCGCAGCCACAAAATCACCCGAATATTTACTTCACCAGGGGTTTCGTCAAAATTTGGTAGATTTATTTCCCAAGATTTTACCCAATCTTCTCCTAAAGTAGCGATCGCTTCTTCTTCCAACCTTGCTAAAATTGGTGGCAAAATTTCTGCTGCTCGATCTATTAATTCTAAAATCTTCAAGTGTTCATCAAAATCTTGTGGTTTTGCTGCTCCCAAACTCAGGGTATGCACCTCTTGATGACTCAAACAAAACAAATCATTAAATACCATTGGACTCAACGGGGCACAAAGATTTACTAACTTTTGTGGAGGTTTATATAATAAACCTCCTTTATCAGATGGGCTAATAATAAACACCCCCATATCGTGGCGTTTAGCTGCTTCAATTGCTGCCCAATTCCATTGATTAATGTAATACCAGTGCAGGTTCACATAATCAAATTGATTGGTATTAATTGTCTCCACAATTATGTCTGTTGAGCCGTGTGTGGAAAAGCCAATAAATCTAACTTTTCCTTCTGCTTGCAACTGCTGCGCTACTTCCAAACAGCCGCCAGGACGGATACTGTGATCTAACGACTCAGGATGATTAATGCCGTGTAACCCTAAAAGGTCAACATAATCTAGCTGGAGATTTTTTAAGGATTGTTCAAATGTCTCCCGGAATTCTTTCGCATCTGCCTTTGGATTTATTTTGGTCTGAACAATCAACTTTTCGCGGGGAAACTTGGGTAATATTTTCCCCAATTGCATTTCAGAAGTGCCATAACCACGGGCAGTTTCAATATGATTAATCCCAACTTCGACTGCCCTTCTAATAGTCGCTTCCAGATTCGCCTGATTATCAGCAGGAATTTCATGATTGGGAACATCTTCCCACTTAAACTGATATCTCATGCCACCGCAGGAAAACACTGGCATCTGTAATTCTGTACGTCCAAATCTTCTGTATAGCATCAGTGGATTGTAGATTGCTTACCAACTTAAAATCTAAAAACGATAGTCATTCGAGCTTTCAATGCCACAATTATTCCCACTGTTCAATCTGTGACACTAGCAATATTCATCGCATTATTAAATCGGTCAGGTCTTTTGGTTATTGGATTTTTACCAATATTCCAGTTCCACAGAATAATTATCTCACCCTAGTTACTACTAGCAAGAATTTTTCTATTATTCTTTCAAGTTTAGACCAAGAAATAGCAAAATGACCCAGCAGTGCTGAGTTGTCCGAAGCTGAACTCACAGAAAAGTTCAAATTAATTCTTTGCAGACTGAGACTGTGCCTGAGTTAAGCAATTTCTCAATTTTTTGGCTAACACTTGTACATGGGGTTCATTAAGTATGTCAAGGTGAGATCCGGGGATGTAATGGATATCTAATTCTCCAACTACTACCTTGTCCCAGCCAAATTGAGGATCGTATTCTATGCCTATAGCTTCGTCCCGATTTTGATCCTCTGTCCGCAAAAGAATAGCTCGACCAAGGTAAGGTGAAAAAATATAGTCAGTGAGGGCTTGAGTGTTAGTATCTATAACCTTTAAATGCTTGTCAGTTTCAGGTACATGAAGTACGTCTTCCAAGTAACGGTTATATGTATTTTGCAGTTCTTGCTTACGCCAATAGCTCCATCTCACAAGCTTTTGCCAAAGGTAGTTAGGCCCTTTTTGAACAATATTATTTAAATGCAAAAAAACTCGCTTGAGAAATGGCGCCTGCCAGGTATATCCTGGACGACAACTATCAAGCATAACTAAAATGCCTACTTGTTCGCCTTGCTCATGGAATTGTCGAGCCATCTCGAAGGCAACTGTACCTCCAAATGAATAACCTCCGAGAAAATAAGGGCCATGAGGTTGAAGGGTTTGAATTTCTTGAATGTAGTACGCTGCCATATCTTCAATACTGGTATAGAGAGGGTGTTTTCCATCTAGTCCCCGTGGTTGTAATCCATAAAATGGTTGTTCTGTCCCCAGATGCAATGCCAATTCGCGGAAACATAAGACTTCTCCACCCAGTCCGTGAATACAGAAGAAAGGTGGCTTGGAACCGTTGGGTTGAATTTCTACCAGGGATGACCAGCTAGATTTTGATTGGTCTAAGGTATTTACTAAAGCTGAATTTTTTGTTGAATTATCTTCTTCTTGGCAGATTATTTTGGCTAGAGCCTCTATAGTCCCTGACTGGAAAAGAATAGCAAGAGGCAGGTTTTTATTAAATATCTTTTCAATTTGCCAAAACAGTTTTACTGCTAGGATAGAATGCCCTCCTAGCTCGAAGAAGTTATCCTTAACGCCAATGGGCTGGACACTTAAAATTTGTTCCCAAATCTGTGTTAACTGGTGTTCCACTTGATTGCGGGGAGCAACAAAGGTGCCTTCTGGCTCTTGCCTCGATAAGTCTGGTGCAGGTAGGGCACGTCGGTCTACCTTGCCATTGGCTGTTAAGGGCATGGTGTCCAGCACGACAAAAGCTGAAGGTAGCATGTATTGTGGCAATTTTGTCGAGAGGAAGCCCCGGATGTCAGTAATCGCAATTGTTGAGTCTTGATTCGGTATAATGTAAGCCACCAAACGTTGATCGCCAGGAACATCTTCACGGGCAATGACTACAGTCTGGAGTACATCTGGATGTTGGGCTAACACCGTTTCAATTTCCCCTGGCTCAATGCGTATCCCTCGGATCTTGACTTGATGATCTCGGCGACCAAGAATTTCTAAAGAGCCATCTGGACGATAGCATCCGCGATCGCCTGTATAATAAAGCCAATCCTGTTGATCGTTCCGAAAAGGGTTCTTGACAAACCGAGAACGGTTTTCTTCCTGAGCATTAATGTAACCCAAACTGCGGAATGGAGTTCTGATTACAATCTCACCCGGTTCCCCAATACCGCACGGTTGATGATTTGATGTGAAAACCAGTGCTTGGGTTTGAGGCAGAGGTAATCCTACTGGCTGTACACCAGAGCTACACTCAACAGGTACTCGGTAATAACACTTTGCCAAAGTTGTTTCTGTCGGCCCGTAGAGATTAACTATTTCACCTGATTCTGGAAAAGCATCCCGCCACCGAAGTACAAGTGTTTCCTTCAGAGGTTCTCCAGCAAGGAACAACCAGCGTAAGTTACCTAAAGAGACTCCTGACGGCACATTGGCTAACCATAATTGCGCCAGCGAAGGAACTGTGTGAAGTACAGAAATTTGCTCATTTTCCAAATAATGCAGAATTCGAGTCGGTTCTAAGTTATCTTCTTCTTTTGGCAAGCATAGGGTTGCACCACTAGTTAAAGGTAAGAAAATATCTCTAAGAACAACATCAAAAGAAAGGCCAGTTAATTGAGCAACGCGGTCTTGCTGATTAATTTCAAAGGTCTGTCGCTGCCAGTTCAGAAAATGCGCCAACCCTTTATGACACCCCAGCACCCCTTTTGGTACACCAGTAGTGCCGGAAGTAAAGAAAATGTAAGCTGCATCGTTAGCAGCAATTTCAGGTAGATTTACTGCTTCAATGCTCTTTTTGATTGAATTTATGGCTTCTCCTGTGTCTGGGTTGACACAGATGCTAGTCAAAGACTGCCATATATTTTCGTCTTCTGGGCGCTGACCATCAATATATAATATGTATTTAGCTTTAGCTTCCTGTAACATCAGCCGTTGGCGTTGGCTAGGAAGTTTTGGATCGAGGGTGAGTAGCACACCACCACTCAAGAGTACGCCAAGCATACTGGCAATTAGCCCAAAGCTTTGTGTCCCAAATACGGCTACGACATCTCCTCGCTCTACTCCATGAGATAATAAAACCCGTGCTAAGGTTTGAGCGATTTTGCCCAATTCCCCATAATTCCAAGTGCGAAATCCTTGACGAAGTGATGAATGTTCTGGGGTACGATTTACCCAAGAGGTAAACATTGTTGTCGTCAACTCATACTGTGGTTCTGGCAGAATCGCCCTTGGCTCTGGCAGTAAAGGTCGCGCTTCTGGTGTCACCAGAGAATATAAACTAATTTGCCTCTCTGGAGCTGCAACAATTTGATTTAGCAAGTGATGGAATTGATGAAGCATTTCCATCATCCGTTCTGAAGTAAACAGATCGGTGTTGTAAACTAAATCAAGTTGGATTCCTTGATTTTGTTCTGTAACGTAAAGGGTTAAATCGAACTTGGAAGCTATTTCTAGGATCGAGACTGGTTCTATAGCCACTCCAGGTAGTTTCAGTTGGATGTCCCTTAAGTTGAGCATATTAAACCACACCTGAAACAGTGGGTTACGACTGGTATCTCGCTCTGGTTGCAATTCTTCTACCAGTTTCTCGAAGGGCATATCTTGATGGGCATAAGCAGCTAATGCCATCTGGCGGACTCGATTTAAAACTGAACGAAAACTGGGGTTCTTGGTAAAATCAGTCCGTAAAACAACGGTATTAATAAAAAATCCGATTAGCCCTTCAATCTCAGAGCGGTTACGGCCGGCAATAGGAGAACCAATAAGAATGTCTTCTTGCCCAGTGTAGCGGTGCAGTATTGTCCCAAAGGCTGCCAGTAATGTCATGAATAGAGTGACACCCTCCTGATGCGAGAGTTCTGTGAGTGATGCACTCAAAGTCTGTGGTAGCATCAGAGATTGGGCTGCTCCTTGGTAAGTTTGCACTGGTGGCCGTGGTCGGTCAGTAGGCAATTCTAGTACAGTATCAGCACCTGCTAACTGGGTTTTCCAATAGTTAATTTGGCTAGAAAGTACCTCACCTGATAGCCATTGATGCTGCCACACAGCAAAATCGACATACTGAATGGGCAATTTTACCAAGGGAGAAGGCTTACTACTCAAAAAGGCTTCATAGAGTGCTGTTAACTGCTGCCAGAGAATGCCGATTGACCAGCCATCTGAGGCGATGTGGTGCATCATTAACAAGAGTATATGTTCCTGTTCGTCTACTTGGAGCAAAGTAGCTCGCAACATCAAGTCAGATTCTAAGTTGAAAGGGCGTTGCACCTCTTGATTGAGGAAAAATTCTACTTGCTCTTTTGTTACTTTAATGATATTGAGTTCTACTGACCGAGGCGTGCCAATTACTTGTATGGGGCTACCATCAGTTGATGTGATAAAGTTGGTTCGCAATACCTCATGATGGACAACGATCGCATCTAGTGATTGTTGCAATACACCCACGTTTAACTTACCTGTTAAGCGCTGTGCATTGGAGATAATATACGCTCGGCTGTTGGGTTCCAACTGTTCCAGAAACCAAACTCGCTGCTGGGCAAAGGATAAAGAAGCTGATTCTCGGTTGGCTATTTGGAGAATGGTCTGATTTTGGGGATCATTTTCTGGAGTTTGGTTTTGGGCGATTGCTTGAGCTAAAGTAGCGATCGTGGGATTCTCAAATAATAGTTGCAATGGTATTTCTATTTGAAAAGCTTGGCGAACCCTAGACATTACTTGAGTGGCCAGCAGTGAATGACCTCCCAATTCAAAAAAATTATCGTGGATGCCTACTTGTTCCAGACACAAAACTTTCGCCCAAATGTCAGCTAAGACTTTTTCTGTCGAATTTTGAGGTGGAACAAAGTTAGTTGACAGCCTAATATCAGATGTATCCGGTGCAGGTAAGGCGCGGCGGTCTATTTTACCGTTAGGATTTAATGGCAAAGTGTCCAAAAATACAAAGAAACCAGGCACCATATATTCAGGCAACCGAGTTTCCAAAAAGCGACGCAATTCAGTCTGACTAGGAATTCGCTCTGAACTGGCAACAATATATGCCACGAGTCGCTTGTCCCCTGGTACATCCTCTCTGGCTATGACTAAAGTCTGCTTTAGTACTGGATGTTGAGCTAGTATGGCTTCAATTTCTCCTAATTCAATTCGGAAGCCACGTATTTTTACTTGATGGTCAATGCGACCAAGGAACTCAATATTACCATCGCTCAAATAACGTGCCAAGTCCCCGGTTTTGTAAAGGCGTGCCCCAGGTTCAGAGCTAAAAGGGTTGAAAATAAACTTCTCTGTAGTCAATTCTGGACGGTTAAGATAGCCTCGTGCTAGACCAATACCGCCAATGTGCAGTTCACCTGATTCACCAACAGGCACTGGCTGCAAATTTTCATCGAGAATGTAAATCTCTGCATTGGTAATCGGACGACCAATGGGTGCTGTAGCATAATTAGTCCCCTGTTGACAACTCCAGAAAGTAGTATCAATAGAAGCTTCTGTCGGACCATAACAATTATATAAAACATTATCCAAATTCAGTTGGGCAAAGAAGCGTTCTATAAGTTCGCCAGGTAAAGCTTCACCGCCGCAGGTTATGTGTCTAATGAATCGGCAATTTTCAATTCCCTTCTCTTCCAATAAGACACGCAGTATGGAAGGTACTAAAGCCAGAACTGTGATTTGCTGCTCAGTAATTACCTTCACAAGGTAGGCTGTATCTTGATGTCCACCAGGGCGAGCCATGAACAATTGCCCCCCGAAGGATAATGGCCAGAATATCTGCCATACTGAGGGGTCGAAACTAAAAGAAATAGTTAGTAAAACTTTGTCTGTGTGAGTTAATTTAAAAGTTGTTTGCTTCCAGTGGAGTTGATTGCAGATACCGCCGTGAGGAATCATCACACCCTTAGGCTGTCCTGTAGAGCCAGATGTGTAGATTACGTAGATGAGGTTATCCGCTGTAGTTTGATTTACAGGATTTTCTTGACTATTTTGAATATTTCCTTGCCAGTTGAAGTCCAGACAAACCACTTGTGCCTGATGTGGTGGTAAGTTCCTGACCAATTTTTCTTGGGTTAATAATACTGGTGTCTGGGTGTCTTCCAAGATGAAAGCTAAACGTTCTAAGGGATATGCTGGATCTAAAGGCACATAAGCGCCTCCAGCTTTAAGAATGCCCAGTAGTCCTATAATCATCTCTAAGGAGCGATCCAAGCATATACCTACAAGTACTTCTGGCCCAACGCCTAAAGAACGTAGGTGGTGCGCTAGTTGATTCGCCTGCTGATTTAACTGTTGATAAGTAAGTTGTGTATTTTCATATACTACTGCAATGGCTTGGGGCGATCGCTCTACTTGCATCTCAAATATTTGATGAATGCACAAATCCTGATGACGAACTACTTGGGTGTCATTCGATCCCTGTAAAACTTCAGCACCTATCATGTAAGTTAAGGTATCTAACGGAATATTTTTCTTATATTCTGAAGTCTGGCTATTTATCTGCATTTTTTATGTATCGGCTCCATTAGAAAATCCAATTTTTTAAATTATTCATTATTTTAATATGTGTTTATATAAATATTAGATGAGGCTACAAATTAATGCCTTGATGCTGGGAGTATAGAAATACAAAAAAGAAGCCTCTTTAGCTATAATATTGGGAAAATGCTACTAGCTTAAAGGGTTGTGACTTCTGCTCGTAGTATGTCGAGCTAATTATTATATGATCATCTTTATGTATGAAAAATATTTTTAAACATTCAGCTAATCGATTTATTATTCGTGTAATAGCTTATTTCTCAATTTTTACTTAATCTTGTCTTAACTATTAGCTAAATATGAAAATTGTTGGCAATTATTATAATTTGCCAACTTGATCTTTAATTAAAAAATAATTTTTGCATGAGCGTGTATAATATTAATAATACAATATCAGAAAGTACTCTATCCTTTTTTACAAGAGTTTGCTTAATGTGAAAATCATTATTACCGAATCTTCATTGTGTTTATTGATATGTAAAAATAGTGTAAAGTTACAATCAGATTTGCTAAAAGACTTTAGTAAGCTCAACTCAGTGTAAAAAATTGTCATTATAATCAAGAAGGGGCAAAGAGAAGTTTAATCGTTGACTTCCGGCGTTGGGCTACTCTGCCCTAGGTCTCAAAAGTTCAAAAAGGCAAAAAGTAGAAAAAAAGAAGGTTTTAGCCTAATTCATTTTTATACAGAGAAGCCGAAATAGCAGGTATGCTTTTCAAGTCTTCTTACTATCGCGGTTTACAAAATATCCTTTGTAAACCGCTGAAACAACCTATTTACGTTATATACAAGATGATTTGTTTGTACAGTGCGTAAGTTTTATTTATCCTTTTATACTTATTATTCTTCCATGAGTTTAAGTTGAAAGGTTAATTTTTCGTCAGCCGAGACGATAAAAAATCATTAATTTTCATCAAGACTGACGAAAGAGCGTTATATTGACTCAGTGAAACCATCACCAGCATGCTTTTATCTCACTATATAAAGCATACATAAAGTCAAAGTCTTCCACATAAAATTAATAATTAAATACATGTAATATAATATACATTAAAAGCATTGCTTTTTCTTAGAGTGAAAACTTATTCAAGTGTTTTAGTTATAAATAATGACTCGCAGCAAGTCTGATGTTGATTTTTTGACGGTGATATGACCGTGCCTAAGTTCTTAATTTTTAATAGACAAGGATTTAGAGCGGTCTAAAATCCAAATATAGGACACAAAAAGGTACATGAAAAAAATAGACTCTCTCAGGAGGTAAAAATGTTTAAAATGAATATACTGCAAGACTTACAAATATTAAACATTATTGAGCTTAACTTAATTTATTAAGAATTATTTTCATTAATCTGCTACTAATTCTTTTAGATATAGAACTTATGCACTGTACAAAATAACTATCTTGTGAAACAACGTAAATACCTTCTTTCACGCTTTTGTAAATCAATGTTGATTGGGTGCGATTGCCAAAATCCTATCTAAAAATCTAGTTATCAGCTTTGAAAGCTATACATATTATTTTAGCTTTTCTGTTAATAGGTAAGTCATAAAATATACCCATGAAGCTGACTCAAGTTAAATCACAATATTTGTATATGTAAATTTTCGTAACAATAATCAAACTTTTGATGCATTTTATTATATGTTAATTGTGTAATATTTTGTTAAATAAGTAATTATGCGTAAAAAAATAAAGAAGTTTCTAATCAAAACTAAAATAGTATAAGCAAATATGCTAAAGTAATCTATCAAGAAGAGATGTAACTATATCTCTGTTAAGAAGGGTAAATCTGCGATGTTATACCTATTTTTTCGCTTTTGGAAGAAAAGTAAATTATGTCTATCCTGAGTCTTAAGCAAAATCATGGGTTATGCGATCGCTATCTATGATTTATCTATTTAAATAGCCTTGTTACTAAAGTCCCTAAAAATTAGAGATTATTCTCTGGAAAAATTGCAAAAAGAGAGTTAATTATGCTAATCCAGACCAATTATTTTGTATACGTACATTAAAAATACTAATATTGTCTACCTGACCAAGTTGATTGTTAATGTCAGAAATGTTATT
Source organism: Nostoc sp. (assembly GCF_036917575.1). Taxonomy (GTDB): domain Bacteria; phylum Cyanobacteriota; class Cyanobacteriia; order Cyanobacteriales; family Nostocaceae; genus Nostoc. Next base: position 19,359 of record NZ_JBALDC010000104.1, read on the forward strand.
AAAACATACTAAGTTAATTTACTAACAAATCCTTTCTACTTTCCTTTAGCATCAAAGCTAGAAATTTACAGGTAAAACAGGATGGACGTTACCATATCAACTAAATTTAAGTAATAAAATCCTACAATATACTTTTAACAAAGAACTTATAAGTTATTCTAAAAAAAAGTCCAAGAATAGATTATAAAGAGCAAGCTTTTTTGAAAAAAACGTGAGTTAAGATGTCACGATTATATGGTTTTTCATAACTTTTTTAACAATACTAGGCATTACTAAGCTATGAGTAATCAAAGCATTGCAACAAATAAATTGAGTGAAGTATCTTCAGATTTACGTGCATCTGCATTTGTCACTGTACGTAAGGGTTCGTGGTGGTTAAGATTAACAACATTGTTTTTAGTAGATTATACTTTGTTGTCCTTAGCTTGGATTTTTGCTGGATATCAATCTTCTTCTGAGCATCTTTCTTGGTATGTACCGAGTCAATATTTTCCGATTTTAATAACTATTGGAATTCAAATCGGATCGCTAGCTATCCAAGGTATTTATCGAGAAGGCCAAAAACGCTATGACTATTGGAATATTATCAAATCGTTAACTTTTGCTCATGGATTAATACTCATTGTTTGTTCTTTGTATAAGCCTGTTGTTGACATCACAAACCCAAGATTGACATTATTATCTTGGTTATTAAGTATATTGTTTATTTGTACTGGAAGATATGCTGTAAATATTACTCTCGAATATTTACGTAAGCAGAAAAAAATCGTTCGTTCTTCTGTATTCATTATTTGCGATCCTCAAGATCGTGAGCAAATTGCTAGCTTTATAAAAAAAGAAAAGCATTATATTGTCTCTGGAACGGCAAATGCTAACTCATTAGATAGATACAAACGTCAGCAAACATTGAGTCAACTTAATGAATTAGGTGTAACAGAAGTTTTTATATCTTGGGATGCTCTAAAAAATAGAATGTTCTTGTGCTGGTTATTTCAAGCATCTGGGATTCAAGTACATATCTTACCAATGGAATTGAAACCAATTTATAGAAACATCGAATTTAACAAGATAGGGGGAATGCCTTGTCTGAGTTTAGATTGCCCAATAATTACAGGTAAAGATTTTTGGATAAAGCGTATTTGTGATTTTTGTTTGGCAACTTTATTTGTAATGTTAATATTCCCGATTTATATAGCTATAGCCATAGCTATAAAACTTGACTCATCTGGGACAGTATTTTACAGGCAAACTCGTATAGGTTTACATGGACAACAGTTTAAAGTATGGAAATTCAGAACTATGAGGTCTGATGCAGAAACACTACAGAAGGAATTAGAAGCTTTAAATGAAACAAAAGATGGTATTATCTTTAAAATAAAAGACGATCCTCGTATTACCCGTGTTGGAAAGTTTCTCCGACGTTATAGCTTAGATGAATTGCCCCAACTTTTTAATGTTATCCTTGGAGAAATGAGTATAGTAGGTCCTCGTCCTCTACCTACTAGAGATGTTGACAAGTTTTCTGAACATCATTTTATTCGACATGAAGTTTTGCCTGGTATTACAGGTCTTTGGCAAGTATCAGGTCGATCTGATATTTTAGATTTTGAACAAGTGATTCACCTGGATATGAGCTACATCGAAAATTGGTCACTTGCTTTAGACTTTGAAATTCTCCTTAAAACAGTTATGGTTGTTTTGAAAAAAGATGGTGCTTACTAAAGAATAAAATCATAGCTGTGCAAATTCAGAATTGTAAAATTTAGGTTACGTATCGAGAAAAGTATTGCAGTCTACAGTTTAGTTGATAGTGGATTAAGTTTATATTTTTCTACCTTGCCGATTAGTTACCTGTTTAAGGGAGATATAGGAGATATAAAAAACTTCTTTCATTTATAAGGATCTATCCGAAACAATTATGGTAAATCAAAATGAACAAATTAAGCTGAATTAAGAATTACAAGAATGGTAGAAAAGTACAAATTCATAAGTAATTCCCTTTCAATGATAATCAATCGGTTAGCACAAAGCATTACAGCATTTGTCTTAACCGCTTCTATTGCCCGTACTTTAGGAACTGAGGCTTTAGGTCAATATCTACTCGCATATAGCTACTATTTTATCTTTGTGGGCATTGCCTCACAAGGGCTAAAGACATTGTTTACTAGAGAACTAGCTCGTGATCCACAAAAAACACCAGTCTATCTAATGAGTGGTACGTGGCTACAGTTAATATTTAGTTTATTTAGTTATGCAGCATTGATAATTGTAGTGTTTTTGCTTCCCTATAGTCCCAAGACCTCGACTGTTTGTTACATAATGGGCTTAACGATCGTTCCTTTTGCGCTTTCTAATATTACAGAGGCGATTTTTCAAGCTAAAGAAAAGATGCATCTGATAGCGATCGCTACAGTGCCGATATATATCCTACGCCTAATAATAATGATTTGGGCGATGCAACTAAAATATGGAATTGAATATTTGGGGGGAATCCTATTTTTTTCAGAAACACTAATTCTGATAATTGAATGGATTTTTATTGTTCCTTTAGTAGAAATACAATGGCAGATTGATAGAAGTTTTGTCTTTAATACAATTAAAGAAGCGCGGACATTTTTTGCTATTGAAGCAATGGCTGTAGTTAGTGGCAGAATTCAAATATTGATTCTTTCATTATTGGGAAATGAACTTTTAGTAGGTTTATTTGGTGGAATAACACAATTACTACAACCCTTTTTGATTATTGCTAATAGTATAACTTTAGCAATATTTCCAAGATTTTCCAAGGCAGTAGAGCAAGGACGGCACAAGCAGAAGCAGATAGCTGAAAATATTATCGAAATTTTATTAATCATTGCATTGCCGTTATACCTTGGAATCTTATTCTTTGGCAAAGATTTATTAATTTTTATCTATAATACTAGCTTTGCTGAAGCAAATATAGCCCTTAGTTTAGCCGCTGCATCACTCCTTTTCTTGCCGTTTGCACGCTCACTGAGTTATTTACTTGTAGCCAATGGTTTCGAGATAGTGAACCTACGTGAAGTAGTTATTACTACTACATTAGGAAGCTTAGGAGGTGTGGTATTAGTTTCGCACTATAAGTTACTAGGTGCAGCTTTAATAGCATTATTAATGACTATTTTTGGTTCTATCCAGTATATTTATTTCACCTATACTCGCTTATTTTCATTAAATTTATGGCGAATATTTTGCCGTCCATTAATAATAAGCATTCTCATGTTACCTATATTTATTTTATTACAAAAAATTAAATTAGATTTTATATTCACTTTACTCATTGCAACTTGCGCCTATTCTTTATTTGTGATTTATTTAGGTATTCGTGCGTTTGGTGGGTTCCGTTTTTTATGGCTAAAATTTTTAAAATAGTAGTAATTGTTGAAAATAGATTTTTACCATTAACTCATTAAACTTGAGCAAGAGTAGAATTTTTATTATGATTAAAGTTGCTTTATTACATTTTAGTTTTGAAGATTACACTATTGAATTAGCAAACAGTTTGGTTAAATATGTTGATTTAACGCTTATTCACCCGGAAAAACTCTCAAATGTATGCGGCAATGTTCTTGATTCTAGTATCCGCGTAATTACCTTTAAAAAACCACGGATTCGCGACCCGCGCAATTTATTGTCTATGTACGCGATGATGCGTATTATCAAAGAAATAAAGCCAGATATTTTGCATGTGCAAGAAACTAACGATCCTTGGTATGATTGGACACTGTTACTCAACAAAATGCCACCATTGGTGACAACTATTCATGATATATTTCGTCACCCAGGGGATAGGATGTCTGTATTCGGTTCAGAGTATACCAGGCGTATTGCTTTCTACCGTTCCCAACAATTGATTGTTCATACTCATCAACTAAAAAAGATTCTAATTGAACAATTCCGTATACCTCAAGAGCGAGTCAATGTTTTACCACATGGGGAACTTGGTAGTTTGTATAAGCGTCGGGGTAATCACAATAGTCAGACTCGCGATCTAAATACATTACTATTTTTTGGACGCATCTGGCCTTATAAAGGATTGAAATATTTACTTCAGGCTATGCCTTTAATTGTTGAACGTATACCTGAAGTCAAGTTAATTATCGCTGGACGGGGAGAAAACATAAAACAATATTTCCCTAATGGTTATGATGAGAAACGCTACGAAATTATCAATGACTTTATTCCTCTTGAAGAAGTAAGTAAGCTATTTCAACGCAGTACGGTAACAGTTTTACCATACATAGAAGCTTCTCAAAGTGGTGTAGCAGCCTTATCTTATGGGATGGGAACACTGGTTGTAGCCTCTGAAGTAGGAGGATTAAGTGAGATAATTCAGCATAAAAAAGATGGGTTGTTAGTTCCACCTTGTAATGTCCAATCTTTAGCTGATGCCATTATTTATTTGTTAAGCGATCGCGACTTGCAACAACGTATGCAAACTGCGGCATTAGCTCGTTGTCAAGAAGATTTAAATTGGTCAAATATTGCTGCTCAAACAGCTCAAATTTATTATAAAGAAATAAATATGCAAAATAAATATTAGTTAATTTATATGAGGAAAATACTAATTTTTGCTGAACAGGCATTCACCGTTTTGAGCTTAATAATGTATTCCGGGGCAATTTTTGTTGTTGTACTATCAGGAGGAGCAGGACAAGAGGATTTAATAGAATATGATAGCTCTTTAATTCGGATTTTTTATTCTTTAATCTACTTAGTTACCTTAGTACTATTAGTTTTGCGTTGGAAGACAACTCTTTATTTCCTTAAGAAAGACTTTTGGCTTTATTTTTTAATTTTCTTGTCAGCTGTTTCTATTATTTGGTCTTTTGAACCATCAACAACATTAAAAAATAGTTTTTCCCTCATTAATTCCAGTTTATTTGGACTATACTTTGCTTCGCGATATAGCTTAAAACAGCAGTTACATTTACTTGCTTGGAATTTTGCAATTATTATAATACTCAGTTTTGTTTTTGCCATAGCTTTGCCTAAATACGGAATACAGAGCGATTTGGATGGCTCAAAGTGGCGTGGAGTATTCACGCACAAAAACGGTCTGGGAGCAAGAATGGTAACGAGTAGTATGACTTTTTTTATCCTTGGTTATCAAACTCAAAGACGTAGTTGGCTTTTCTGGGCAGGGTTTAGCTTGTCAATACTACTCTTACGGCTTTCCGCTTCCGGTGCATCTTTACTTAATCTATTAATAATAATATTGGCATTTTTTGCTTTTCAAATTTGGCGTTGGTCTTACCAGTTCATCGTACCAACCCTAGTAATGATGGCGATTATCAGCCAAAGTTTATATTTTTGGTTGTCTAGTGACGCGAGTATCCTGTTCGGTGCAATTGGTAAAGATGCAACACTGACGGGTCGAACAGAGTTGTGGCCATTAGTAATTGATAAGATTTGGAAGCATCCTTGGCTTGGTTACGGTTATGGTGGATTCTGGCAAGGATGGAATGGTGAATCTGCCGATATTTGGCTTGCAGCTGCATGGACACCAAACCATCCCCACAATGGTTATCTGGCTCTTTGCCTAGATTTGGGTCTTTTAGGGTTAGGAGTATTCTTTTTAGGATTTTGGCGCAGTTATCTGCGAGGATTTGCTTGGGTGCGTAATAGCAAAACAGCATTTGATATTTGGCCCCTTACACATATGACATATATACTTTTATCTAGCCTCACTGAGTCTAACTTAATGGAATCAAATAGTTTGACTTGGATACTCTATGTGGCGGCATCTCTTTCGGTCAGAATGTAAAATCAGATGATTAATCAATATAATTGTAACCAGCTAATAACAGCAAAACTGATAGCTATCATGATGTATATATGCATGTTTATTATTTAACCTAGTTTCGCGAAGTTATGAATATAGGTTCCATAAATAAGGTATATTTTAGACTTGACAAGTGAGTGTTTTACTAAACTGACGTTTCACATTTACCCTGGCTATACCCATAAATTAAGGGTTTTGACCATTTTTCCAAGCGAGTGAATAATTAATTACTAAACTAATTAAAAATTGAAATTATTATGGTATCACCGAAAAAAGTACTAATTATCGTTGAAAATCTCCCAGTTCCCTTTGATAGACGAGTATGGATGGAAGCAACTACTTTGCAAAAAGCTGGGTATGAAGTTAGTGTAATTTCACCTACGGGTAATGGCTTTGAAAAAGATTACGAAATTATTGAGCAGATTCACATTTATCGTCATCCTCTACCACCAGAAGAAAGTTCTGTTATTGGCTATCTCCGAGAGTACAGTTGGGCGATTAACTGGCAATTCCGTCTAGCTCAAAGGGTATGGCGAGAGCGTGGTTTTGATGTCATACATATTTGTAATCCGCCTGATTTACTTTTCTTAGTAGCAGCATGGTTTAAATTATTTCATGGTATATGTATTATTTTCGATCATCATGACCTTAGTCCGGAGATGTATGAAGCTAAGTATCGGCGGCGCGATATTTTTTATCATGGATTACGCTGGGCTGAACGCTTGACCTATGCCACAGCAGACATGGTAATTTCAACGAACGAGTCACATCGAGAGGTAGCTCTTAACCGTGGACACAAGAAACCAGAGAAAGTATTTGTAGTTCGTAGTGCGCCGGATCTTTCGCGCTTTCGCCGAATGCCTCCAAACCCCAATTACCGTGGAGGTAGAAACTACTTGATAGGTTACATGGGTGTCATGGGAGAACCAGAGGGTATTGATTATCTCCTAAGAATGGTATATTACATTGTCCACGAAAAAAATCGCTCTGATATTCACTTTATGCTAATTGGTAGTGGACCTATGGCAGAAAAGCTCAAGGACTTATCTAAAGAGTTAAAAGTGAATGAGTTTGTAGAATTCACAGGGTTTAAGCAAGGTGAAGAACTCTTAGAGCGGCTTTCCAGTTGCGACGTGTGTGTAGAGCCTTCTCCAACATCTGCTTATAACGAAAACTGCACCATGAATAAAATCCTTGAATATATGGCAATGGGAAAAGCAATTGTACAGTTTGATTTGCGAGAGGGAAGACGTTCTGCACAAGAAGCATCTCTTTACGCCAAGCCTAACGATGAGGTGGAATTTGCCGAAAAAATTCTAGAACTTCTAGATTTTCCTGAACATAGAGAAAAGCTCGGAGCCGAGGGACGACGCAGAATGGAGGAGATTCTTGAATGGCAATATCAAGCTCCAAAACTATTAGATGCTTACGAAAAAGTTTGGCAAAGTAGATAGCGGCTTTAACTTTCAGAATTACTATACTAAGTAATTGGATTGAGTAATGAATAGATATTTATAGTCAAAAATTACAAACTGACTAAAAGTTGAGTTTTTTACTTGATTTTGAAATTTTGCCTTTGGCTAAAATAGTTGATTTAATAAAGAATATAGCCGTATAATATCCAAGTAAAAAATCAAGCCTTTGATAATCCAGAGATAAATTTGAATATTAATAGCTAATGCAAAAAACTTTTAGTTGAACGTGCTGTTATTAAAGGGTTAGATTGATTGATAGGATGGCAGTTATAGTTAGGACGTAGTTAACTCATCTAAAATCCCAAAAACAGTTTTTTGCTGAATAAAGGTACACATTTCCACAAAATGGGGATCAAATTTTTAACTTCAATACTTTATACTACAAGACAGTTAAGTATTTATTGCTTCTTTGTCTTTGCGTCTTTGGCGGTTCGTAAAAAAATGATTTTGATAAGGAGTTAAGCCTTAACTTAATCGTATTGGTCTATACTATATTTTATATTGTAAAATTATACATAATCAGTATTGTCAATTGCACTGGTTTGTGACTGTTCTAAGTCAATTTTTAGTTTCTTGCTTAAGACCTGTACTTGGGAAGATTTATGTCAGAAAAATCTATGGAATCTAGAGAATCTATTGATTTAGACCTTAATCGTTACTTGTTGATATTGAAACGGTGGTGGCTACCGGCCTTCAGTATATTTGTGGCAACAGTTATTCTGAGTGCCATATCTACAAAATTCCTGAAGCCAGATTATGAAGCAGAAGGAAAACTGTTATTCAGAGTTCCCAGTTTTAAAGTAGCAGGCAATAGTCTTTCCCCTAGCACTTCTGAAGGAGGAGACTCAGGAGATTTGAAACCATTGGTAGCAACTCAAAATCCTATAAGCAGTCAGATAGAAGTTATTTCTTCCCCAGCTTTATTGCAACCGACAATAGACAAACTACAACTTAAAGACAACGATGGTGAACCTCTCGAGGTAAAAGAACTACTGAAACTCCTGAACTTTAAAATTATTGGTGGGACAGATGTACTGCGTATTGCTTATAAAAGTCACGATCCTGAAGAAGCAGCAGCAGTAGTTAACACAATTATGAGGTTTTATTTAGAAAATGATATTCTGACAAATCGCTCTGAGGCAGGAGCAACTCGTCAGTTTATGGCCAAGCAACTTCCTACAACTCAAGCTGCTGTCAATAATGCAGAAGTAGCACTACGTATATTTAAACAAAAGCATCAGATTGCAGATTTATCAGAGGAAACAAGATCAGCTGTTGCGACTATTGGAAATCTAGATAATGAGATGAATACTGTCAAGGCTCAACTAGATGAAGTAAATGCCCAAACCAATGAACTGCGGCAGAAAGTAGAGCTAAATTCTCAAGAAGCGATCGCTGTAAGTGCTCTTAGTCAGTCACCAGCAGTACAGGGAATTCTTACACAACTCCAAGAAACCGATCGGCAGTTAGCGGTTGAGCGCAGCCGTTTTCTAGATGATAATCCTATAATTATTAACCTAGAAGCAAGAAAAGCTAATTTAAAATCTCTCCTGCAACAACAAGTTGGTCAGACTATTGGCAATCAAACACAAGTTCCCCAGAATCTATTGCAGATTGGAGAACTTAGACAAAGCTTGATACAAAACTTTTTGCAATCAGAAATACAACGTTTTGGTTTAACTCAAAGACTCTCCTCTCTATATAATTCTCGTGCTAGCTACGAACAGCGGGTGAAACTCATACCCCAACTGGCACAAAACCAACGAGAGTTGGAACGGAAAGTTGAAGTAGCAGAATCAACCTATCAAACTCTATTGAAAAAAGTTCAAGAGCTACAGTTAGTTGAAAATACAAATACACCTAGTTCCCGGATTATTGCTCAAGCTTTAGTACCCGAAGATCCTACATTAACCAAAACAGTAATTGTTTTGGTGCTAGGAGTCATGTTCGGTTTATTTTTTGCTACCACAACTGTACTTTTTCTTGCTATGAGAGATAGATCTCTAAAAACACTTAAAGAAATTAGAGATGTATTTGGATATACTTTGCTAGGAATTGTTCCTTTGTCTGTTAAAAAGCTTCGTTCCCGTTATTCAAATGTAGAATCAATATCTCAAACAATTACCGTAAGGGATACTCCCCACTCTTTAACGAGCGAAATGTACCGGATGATTCAAGCAAATCTGAAATTCTTAAGTTCAGATAATTTGCTCAAAACCATTGTGATTACTAGCGCAGTTCCTAAAGAAGGCAAGTCTACAGTTTCAGCTAATTTGGCAGCAGCGATCGCTCAACTAGGACGTCAAGTTTTACTAATCGATGCAGATATGCGAGTTCCTTCTCAGCATCATCTCTGGCAACTAACCAATGAAGTTGGTTTGAGTGAGGTTCTTGTAGGTCAGGCTGAATTTGACATTGCCGTATCAAAGGTAATGGACAACCTTGATGTTTTAACTGCTGGAGTTAGACCTCCCAACCCACTTGCTTTGCTTGACTCAAAACGAATGGCATCACTCATTGAGAATTTCTCATCTCAGTATAAATATGACTTTGTAATTATTGATGCCCCTCCACTACTTTTGGCAGCCGACGCTTTGACTTTAAGCCAAATGACTGATGGTATTTTGTTAGTAGCCCGACCCGGAGTAATTGATTCCAACAGTGCTAATGCAGCTCAAGAGATATTAGAGAGATCCAATTACAACGTTCTAGGTTTAGTAGTCAATGGAGTTATTGATAAAAATGAATCTACTAGTTATCGATATCATTCTCACGAATATTTTAAACCAAGAGAGTTGACAAAAGAGTTTAAGGGACTGGCAAAAAAATAAAGCTTCAAAAAAATTATTTTAGTAGCTATATCATTTTCGGATCAATATTTATTAATAAAGACTGACGCAAAGACGCAAGAAGTTTTAAATAATAAGTAATTAACCGGACTTATAATTATATAGCGCTCTTATATCTGATAAGGTATATCTTCATCAGTATAGGAAACGCTATATTAGAAGCTATAGATAATTTTTAGAATGGTAGTCCGGTTTTTTTAGGTGTTGCTACTCCAGTTTAATTGGGTTCATTAAGGTTTGCGCAAGCTTCGAAAGTAATATAGCAATCCGATTTGATTTCTGAATCATTCGTAGAGGTAAGGGACTGGGGACTGGGGACTGGGGACTCTTAAGAAGGAATAAAGGTGTACTGAGTTTTGTTCAAAAATCAAATATGAGTCCTATATGTATAATTCAGTTTGTTCCGTGCACAAAACCTTATTCATCCAAATCTCTCCGGTAGCCGCACATAATTTCAGCATCTCTATTCTTCTTTTGTTGTTTATGCGGTCGTGCTATTGGGTCTTGTTTTCCCTTGTGGCCCTTCCTTTCCCATCTCCAATTGGTTTGTAGATAAAACTCTTGTTTATACAGAGTTTTATCTACAAACCAAAACCAATGCCATCCTTTTAACTACTATCGGTTTTCGTATGCTCCTCTATCGGGTGCATAACCGGACACACGAGGATTGCCTTGAATATCGGTTTTCAAACTACTCCACTTTAAACCAGTATTAATTGCCGGACTTGTTGGTTTCAATCTAAAGTCACGATCCGAGGCATCAACAAACTGTGGGTCTGCAATGATATCGTGAGATCCTGTAATCTTGATCGTCGAATTAGTGCCATAAACATTGTAGTCATAAGTGACGTTGACATTCTTCATATTGCTATTCACAGCATTACCAGGGGAAGCATACATGATGTTATTGAAAATTTTGACATCAGACGAATAACCAGCATAAATTTCGCCCTTTGCCTTTTTTTGAACATCTGAACTTTGCTGATTCAAATATGCCGTGTTGTTGATAATATCGATATGCTGACTATCATGGGAATGAATACCTGAACCGCCATTTTTGTAGGTGATGTTGTTAGCAATTAAAATCCGTCCTCTATATCCTTTTGAAATATCAACAATAATGCCATTACCGTCTGTAATTCTATTCTGGACAATCCAAGGAACGTACATTCGATTGTTATAGCTCCTGTTATTGGTAACAAATATCTTGTATCCCTTGTTATTGTCAGAACTCCAATTATCAAGCATAGAAATGCCACTGCAACCATGAACTGTGTACCAAGAGTTATTGAAAACAGTGTTGTTATCCACTTTTACATAATCAGCTTGAATTGCTGAGATACCTGCTCCTCCACAATCATGCACTTTGTTGTTCAGAATATTTATGTGATGAGAACGACCTTCGTTTTGTTCTCCAATGCTTATGCAATTCCCGTTAGTAAACTGATTTGATGTGTTATGCTTTTGACTTAAGGCATATTCACGCTTGATGTTAGCATTGTTCCCTATGACCTCCAGCCCATTAATCTCGATATATGAAGCTTTATTTGAAATCAAGATACCATTCCATGTATTGTGCTGAATTTTTGGAAAATGCCCAGGATATGCTTCATATTTAATCCATGCATTTGCTGTTCCAGAACGTTTAATATTTAGCACAGCCCCATCTTGGGGTCTATTCTTGTATTCCCCGTTCATAATCAGTACCGTGTCGCCAGGATTAGTAAGGTTTGCTGCCCTTTGAAGTGTCCTAAAAGCGGATGAGGTAGAAAGCCCGCTATTTCTGTCGTTTCCGTTATTACTAACATAGTATGTTGTCGCAGTTGAAATACGACTGATCAGCTTGCGGTTAGGTAGTGGTATTTCCTGAATAGTCGATGACTGAGGAACATCTTTAAATAAAGACTCTGTTATTTTCTGCCCTTGAACCAGACCTGTTAATGCCCAGGGAAGTACAAGAGATGCGCTCAAACTGAGAAAACCGAAACCATGAATCATCATAGGGAAAAATAGGGTATGTTGCAAAAACTCAATCGTTAAAGGTCAGTAACTCTAGCCTTAGTTAATAACCTAGTATTGGATACAGTCGTATCACTGCCACTTGTAAGTTTATACACGGTTTTATAGGTTTAAACCTGCGCATTTTTGCCGAAATATGGCTGAACCACTTTTTGAGCTTGTGTTCTAAAAAATCGCAAACATCTGATAAAATCACTGAAACAAATATCAGTATTCAGAGTTACCGTATTTATGAACACCAAGCAACCGTACAAATGGCGTCATTTCCAATTCGACATCATTCTACTGTGTATACGCGGTATCTGTGGTTAAAATAGTATATCTGTCATCAATTAGTTAATTTACTTAAATAATTCTTATGATAATAAGAATCACTAAATTACTAAAAATAATTTAGTGACTAGTATTTACGGAATCGGCTTTATAAAATATTCTCATTATCATAAGAAATCCGAGTACTTACAATAAAGATTTTAAAAGCCTATCAATGCATATTAATAATTTACAGTGAAAGTTGTAAAGTTTACAGTATTTTTGTATAAGTAATATTACTTAAAATTATTATAATGACAGATATATAATAGTGGTCAAATAACTTAAAACATTGGCAAATCAGAAGAGAGCGGGTGTCAGAGTATTTATAGCAGACTTGTCCTAACCAGTATCACAGCCTCTATAATACGCAATTTGGAAGAAGCGATACCTTGTAGAGTGTTTGTTATGTGTAACTTGCTTTTGATTAAAGGATAGTGCAATTTTAGGGACGAAGAGGGTTGGCCAACGCCCCCAATTTGCATTTATCTCTTAAATTAGAGTCCGAAAATGTTCAGAAGATTAAGGATAATACCTAGAGGTCCAGTTATAGTGTTTATGGTATCGCCAGTCTTAGCGGAACCAGATCGGTTGACTAGCACAACATCATTATTACGGAGTATAGGATTAGTTTGCTCATTAATCCCAGCGGAGAAATCCACTTTTACTATACGTTTAGTGACAGAACCATTAGGGTTGAGGCGAATTAAATCAACAGCTTTACTACTAGCTCTGGCATCATTAAATCCGCCAGCAGCGAGTATAGCTTGATTTAGAGAGCTATTTGGCTGAACGTCTGTTAACCCTGGTCTTTTAACTTCACCTACCACACCAACCTGAATCCGTGTAGGAGACAAAGTAGTGGTAGCTAATTGAGTAGCTTCTGCGGGGTTAATTTCAGTTGCCGTTGGAATAACAATCGTATCTCCATCTTGCACAATGATGTCTTGGTTAGCATCACCACTCTGTAATAGTTGCCAAAGATTAATATCTATAGATTGTTCTGAGCCAGTTCTTGTAGGTCGGCGTAGCTTGAGATTACGAACATCAGCTTGTGCTGTAATTCCGCCAGCTAATTGAATTACCCGTGTCACATTTGGTAAACCAGTGGGGCTGGCAGTGCCACTGTTAGGGGTTGCGCCCACTTGGCTATCTGTATTACCTGGGGTGACAAGATATGAACCAGGACGGTTTACTTCACCAATAATTGTTACCGTGCGGGGTGTGGTTTGGCTAGCAGCAAAGTTAGATGCAAATATATTGCGTGATTCTGCCACGTTGAAGTTAGTTGCAGTTGGCACAACTATAGTGTCTCCATCCCGCAAGGTAATATCCTGCGATAACTTACCTGTTTGAATAAGTTCCTTCAAATCGATGGTGACGGCTTGCTCTGAAGAACGTCCTATCTTACGCCGTAATTGAACTTGAGTCACATCCGCAGCTAAAGTCACCCCCTGCGCTGTTGTTAATGCGGCTAATACAGTTGGGTATTGTACACCTGGATTGTTCCCAGCGCCACCGCTCAAGCTTAGAGTGTAAGCTCCAGGACGTGTCACCTCTCCAGCAACAAAAATATTGATGGGACGAGGCGATAACAGATTGACTGAGATCAAGGGACGTTTGAGGAAACGAGCATATCTTCTAGCTATTTCGTCAGAAGCTTGTTCAGATGTTAGCCCTAGTACTGACACACTGCCAATTAAAGGTAGGTTAATTGCTCCACCTGGGGGAATTTGATATTCACCTGTATATTCAGGTACTTCAAATACATTTACACGGATGAGATCGCCGCCTCCTAATGAATAATTAGTATCTAATTGTGTTTGTGTGATTGGTGGTTGTGTAGTTGGTGGTAATGGTTGTCCCTGAGCTAGACTGGCAGATGACACAGCGGCATTGACAGCAGTTAACAAAGCCATACCTACAGCTGGCTGAATTATGAATTTAGACAAACTTTTGTTAAGCATATTTACCTGAGACTCTGAAACTACAATCAATAAAGTACTGTCTAAACATTTTTATTTTGACTATACCTAAATATTCAAGTTCCCCGACACTCTTATTTTCCTAAAAAAGTGTAATTTTCCGGAGGAAATTTGTTTATTAAACTTAAATTTTTAGTGAAGTTAGCTTAAAGTTAATGTTGTTTGAATAGAGTAATATCAAAAAATATAGGATTTACGCAACTCAACCCAGTTTATACAATAAATTGTCCCTTTGCCAACAATCAAGTAGTCACAAATAAAGTTTTCTTGTCAAAGTCAATTTGATAACATTTAAAATCTGCAATGAGTAGTAAGGAATTACTAAAATTAGGAACAAGTTCATTAAATAAATATAAATAACCTTGAAAAGATATCGGAATTTTATTTTTTGTGGATTGTGTTGGCAAAGAGAACTCAAAAAGGCAAAATTTTGGGTTTTGTTATTCAAGCCAGTCGAAAATTTCCTATTTGGCAATAAGACTAATTCAATGAGTTGTTTTTTCTTTGGATCTGTTGAATAAAAAATTCTTCTAGAGAGTGACGTGACAAGTTAATGGCGATGATTTTACCTTCCATAAGACGAAGACTGGCAAGAAAATCATAGTAATCATCCTGTAATGTACCGTGCCAGGAACCATCAGGCTCAAATATGAGAGTGGGTATCCATTTTTTGAGAATTTCCCAGTCACCACCTTCACCTTTGACGTAATATGTATTTTTTCCGCCTAAAAGTTCATTGAGGGAACCAGAGCAAACTAGTTCACCTTGAGCGAGGATGGCAATACGATCGCAAATCTGTTCTACTTCACTCAGAATGTGGCTGTTGAAAAAAATCGTCTTACCAGCAGCTTTGAGCGCCAGGATAATTTCTCGCATTTGGTAGCGTCCCACCGGATCGAGACCAGACATTGGTTCATCCAGAAAAACTAAATCTGGCTCATTAATTAATGCCTGTGCCATACCAACACGCTGTAGCATTCCTTTAGAATAGCGGCGCAGGAGCTTTTTACGGGCATCAGCTTGAGATAAACCGACTAATTCCAGCAGTTGAGGAATACGTTGGCGTTGGACACTTTGGGGAATTTGGAATAGCCCAGCAGCTAGCTGCAAAAATTCCCAACCAGTAAGATAGTCATACAAATAAGGATTTTCCGGCAGATAACCAATATGTTGCTTAACACTGCGATCGCCTATTGGCTTACCCAACAACGATCCCCGTCCAGAGGTGGGATGAATAATTCCCAGCAACAATTTTAAAAGGGTGGTTTTACCAGCACCATTTGGTCCTAATAACCCAAAGGTTTCGCCTTTGTAAACCGTTAAAGAACAGTTTTTGAGAGATACGACTTTTTGATTTAGCCAAAACCCAGCGCGATAGACTTTTCGCAACTCAGAAGTTAAGACTACTGGTGGAATGTCTATCGTATTAAGTTGAGAATTAGGGTCATCTACAACAGACTTCATCTTGGTTAAATCACTATTTATCAGCTTGGTATTAATTAAAAATTACCCGTAGGCTGATAATAACCATCACCAAGCTGTGTGTCAATTATCGTGAACTGAAAACTAGGGACTGGCGAAGAAGCAAGGAAGCAGGGGGACAAGGTGACAACGTGACTAAAGTTAGAACTTGCAACAAGTCTTTCCCTTCCCCTTGTCCCCAATTCTCAAGAGTCCCCAAGTCTCTTCTCCATGCCCTGTTTGGCCAATGGCCAATTTCTAATATCCAATTTGACTTTCTTCATAGAACTCCCTTAGAACTGGGAATTATGCCAGCACGTCGGGGGTCAATTTCCACTGCCAGCCGTGTTGCTCTTGCAAAAGCTTTAAATGTCGCTTCAATAATGTGATGGGAATTAATGCCATCCAGTTGCCGAATGTGGAGTGTCATCTGGCTATGGTTCACCAAAGCCACAAAAAATTCTCGCACTAACTGGGTATCATAGGTTCCCACACGCTGGGTAGGAATTTGTAAACCGTAGCTAAGGTGAGGCCGTCCAGAAAAGTCTAGCGCTACCTGAACTAAGGCTTCGTCTAGTGGTGCAAGAAAATTACCAAAGCGGACAATACCTTTTCTGTCGCCTAATGCTTGATTCAAAGCTTGCCCTAAAGTAATGCCTACATCTTCGTTGGTGTGATGATCGTCAATTTCCCAGTCTCCCTGGGCTTGGACATCTATATCAATCAGCCCGTGGGAGGCAATTTGATGCAACATGTGATCCAAAAACGGAATACCCGTTGCTGCTGTGCAAGTTCCTCTACCATCCAGGTTGATGGTAACTTGTACATTAGTTTCGCCAGTGGTGCGGTGAACAGTAGCAATCCGAGGGGTTTGGGTTAAGCGATCGTAGTTTGAATTAACTTGGCGATTGGTTGTTTGCATGGGAAATAGGGCATGGAGAATAGGGCATAGGGCATAGGGAATGAAAAATGGACAAGAATTTTACTAATACTCAATCCCCAATGCCCCATGCCCAAATTATCTTACATTCCCATAATTTCATATCCTGCATCTACATATAGAATTTGTCCGGTAATGCCGCTGGACAAATCACTACACAAGAAAGCCGCAGCGTTGCCTACTTCTAGTTGAGTGACAGTACGTCGTAGAGGAGCTACTTCTTCTACGTGATGAATCATATCCAAAATCCCACCCACTGCTGAAGATGCCAAAGTACGGATGGGACCTGCGGAGATGGCATTCACGCGAATATTTTGCGGCCCTAGTTCAGCAGCCAGGTAACGCACACTCATTTCTAACCCCGCCTTGGCAATTCCCATAACGTTGTAGTTGGGGATTGCTCTGACACCACCTAAATATGTCAGGGTGACGATACTACCTCCCTCTGTCATCAAAGGTTTAGCTGCGCCACTTAACTGCACTAATGAGTAAGTACTAATTTCTAAGGCGGTGTTGAAGCCTGAACGAGAGGTTTGGCTAAAATCTCCACTTAAATCGTCTTTGCTGGCAAAGGCCAGACAATGGATCAGAATATCTAGCTTTCCCCACTGTTCGCCAATTGTCTCAAAGGTAGATTTAATTTGTTCGTCATCTTGGACATTACAGGGAAGAAATAAGCTGGGGTTGAGGGGTTCTACTAATTCCGCGACTTTTTTCTCCATCTTGCCACGTTCATCCGGCAGGTAGGTAATACCCAAGTTTGCTCCAGCTTTGTGCAG
This sequence comes from Nostoc sp., assembly GCF_036917575.1. GTDB lineage: Bacteria > Cyanobacteriota > Cyanobacteriia > Cyanobacteriales > Nostocaceae > Nostoc. The sequence continues at coordinate 36,985 of NZ_JBALDC010000104.1, forward strand.
CTGTTGGGCAATGCCCCAGGCGATCGAGCGGTTATTGGCAATACCTGTAACAAGGGCATTTTTTCCAGTCAGATTCAGCATATAAATTGTTAATGCGATCGATCATTAGGAGCATACTAGAATCTGAGGCGAATTTATCTTTGTTTTATACAGGATTGACAAAAATGAATATTGGTAAGAGTGTTTGCTGTGACAAAAATCTTGATTTTTCCTAAAGATATTCTCAAGATATCTTTATTTATTCTTCAAAAAACCTTTTAAATACACCTATTGGAACTACTTATCAACAATTAGTAGCTGAAAAGATCAACAATTATGTATCATTATAAACAAAGAGTTATGAAGAGATTAGTTTGAGTATAGGAAAGTACAGAAAGGTTGACGGTGCTTTATTCATTTATCGGGTGTATTCTTAGGTAATCAGTTTTTGTTTTTCCGGCATTGGGTAGGGGAAGGGAGATGATCGTGACACAAGATAAAGCCCTAGCAAATGTTTTTCGTCAGATGGCGACCGGGGCGTTTCCGCCAGTTGTGGAAACGTTTGAACGCAATAAAACGATCTTTTTTCCTGGCGATCCTGCCGAACGAGTTTATTTTCTTTTAAAAGGTGCTGTTAAACTTTCCAGGGTGTATGAGGCAGGAGAGGAAATAACGGTAGCGTTGCTACGGGAAAATAGTGTTTTTGGTGTATTGTCATTGCTGACAGGAAATAAGTCGGATCGGTTTTATCATGCAGTTGCATTTACTCCTGTGGAATTACTGTCGGCACCAATTGAACAAGTGGAGCTAGCACTCAAGGAAAATCCAGAATTATCAATGTTAATGCTGCGAGGTCTGTCTTCGCGAATTTTACAAACGGAGATGATGATTGAAACTCTCGCTCACCGAGATATGGGTTCTCGATTAGTGAGTTTTTTGTTAATTCTTTGTCGGGATTTTGGCGTTCCTTGTGCAGATGGGATCACAATTGATCTGAAGTTATCTCATCAAGCGATCGCAGAGGCAATTGGTTCAACTCGTGTTACCGTTACTAGGCTACTAGGAGATTTGCGTGAGAAAAAGATGATTTCTATTCACAAAAAGAAGATTACTGTGCATAAACCTGTTACCTTAAGTAGGCAGTTCACATAAAAACAATTGGAGAAAGCGGAATCGGCGCGTGTTGTATTTTGAAAAATGACACTAATAGCTAGAGGTAAATCTAAAATTGAATAATTTCAGCTATTGCCAATTTCCGCTTCTTTCCAGACAATGCTTAAAAGTAGTAGGCTGTATCTGAAAGGATTTCGGTAGCTAAAGATGACCACCGGATACATCCTCATCGCAGCAATTTTGATTCTGGGAGGCGTAATTGCCACTGTCGGCGATCGCATCGGCACACGAGTTGGCAAAGCTCGCCTCTCACTTTTTAAACTTCGTCCGAAAAATACTGCTGTATTAGTAACAATTTTTACTGGTGGTTTGATTTCAGCATCAACTTTAGGGATTTTATTCGCTGCCGACGAAGGCTTGCGAAAAGGAGTCTTTGAATTAGAGGATATTCAAACAGACCTCAGACAGAAGCGAGAACAGCTAAAAACCGCAGAAACTCAGAAAAGTCAGGTAGAGGGTGAACTAAACCAAGCAAGAATTGCCCAAGCAAAGGCACAACAAGACTTGCAGGCAATTAACCAATCCTTGCAGGCGGCAAATGCAAAACAGAGGGAAACACAAGCTCAGTTGAACCGCACAATTAGTCAACAAGCCCAAACCCAAACTCAACTCCAACGCACTCAAGGTCAGCTAGATCGGGTTGTGACTCAATACCAAAAAGCCATAGCTGAATTGCAAAGCGTTTACAACCAGAGAAAGGAATTACAGGCGGCAGTTGAACTACTGAAGACAGAACGTCAACGGCTTTATGCAGAAGCGAAAAAAGCCATTGACGAAGCTAAAACAGCAATTGAAAAACGCGATCGCGAACTTGCTAACCGTCAAGAAGCTATACAAGTGCGCGATCAAAAAATTTCCCAACTCGATCAACTAATTCAAAAGCGTAATGTAGAAGTTGCAGCACGAGAGCAAGTGATTGCCAAACGGGAATCGCGCCTCAAAGAATTGGAAGCACAGCAGGAGGAACTAGAACAGGAAGTTGCCAGACTGGAAAAATATTATCAGTCCTACCGCGACCTGCGTTTGGGTAAGCTAGCCTTAGTTCGCGGTCAAGTTCTATCTGCTGCTGTAATTCGTGTTACTCAACCTGCTGCTGCTCATCAGGCAGTGGTACAACTTTTACAAGAAGCCAATCGCAACGCCAATCTGGAATTAAGCGAGCCTGGTGCAAATCCTGCAAATGTAGAGCTACTGCGTGTGACCCAGGATAGGGTCGATCAACTGAGCAAACAGATTGGCGATGGTCAAGAATACGTCGTGCGAATTTTCTCTGCTGGTAATTACGTTAGGGGAGAAAAGCAGATAGAATTTTTCGCGGACACAGCCCAGAATCAACTAGTTTTTTCGGGAGGCGCGGTGCTAGCCACGACTACTACTGATTCCAAAACCATGACATCTTATCAGTTACAGCAGCGTCTAGAAATACTGATTTCTGCTTCCCAATTTCGGGCCCGAAATGCCGGAATTGTCGAAAATGTGCAAGTAGAGGGGACTTTTTTGCGCTTTGTTAGCCTATTAAGACAGTATAATCAACCTTTGGAGATCAAAGCGATCGCAGCAGAGGATACTTATACAGCTGGGCCATTGAGAGTAAAATTAGTGGCGATAGTTAACGGAAAAATTATTTTTAGTACTTAAAAAATTATTTGCACACTGTTATTAGTAAGATTTAAACATATTGAACAGCAGCAAAAACAGTTGCTGTAGCTACTTTTTTATCTAACAGATACGATGCGTAGCAAGATCCCTGTAAGGATACATTTCTAATTTTTAATTTCTTATGAATTTCCGGGAATTTTCACCAACGCAACCAGTCATTTTGGGGTTTGATCCAGGTCGAGATAAGTGTGGTTTAGGGGTGATGGGACTGGATCGGCAACTGTATTATCATCAGGTCTTGCTAGCAAAAGAGGCGATCGCTACCATTGAGACACTACGTCAAAGGTTTCCCATCTCTTTGATGGTCATGGGCGACCAAACTACAGCCCAACAGTGGAGGCAGAAATTATATCAAGAATTGACAGAACCCCTGAGCATTATTTTAGTGGATGAGCGCTACACAACCTTAGAAGCACGCGATCGCTATTGGCAAATGTACCCGCCCAAAGGGCTAATAAAGCTATTACCACAGGGTCTACGACAGCCACCGAGACCCATAGATGACATTGTTGCCATCCTTTTAATCGAAAGATACCTAAATCGCCTCACTGAATCAGCAGCCAGCCAATTTTAGATTTTTTCTTCAATCTAAAATCCAAAATCCGAAATTAAATAACTCCTAAGTTTTAAAGTTCCGCCCGAATCGTAAAAGCATAGTCTCCTCCAGGCTCTAGCTGGTAATCTTGTTGCTCCAAGAATCGACCAAGGGGTTCTTTGATCAAGGCGCGACCTTGGGAAGGCTTGACGGCAAGTTCTCCCCGGCGAAAATGCCACTGGAAATGCCACTCAAACTCACCCGCACTGACTTCGCCCTCAAGGAAGCCGTGTTGCCAGGATTGGCGGGTAATTCTGACGTGGGCAATGGTTTCTGGCAGACGTTTTGCACTCACAATGCTTTATGTCAAGTGTGAAATAACAGCCGATGATGTAAGCGATTTATTTTATTTACTAAACATATCTTAATTAGACAAACTGACAAAGTGGGTATTTGTAGTTGACTAGGTTGTGTTTATAAGCAAGACAACTTCGGTATCCTGAAGCCGCGCCACCGATAGCGTAAGCAAGCTGTCTTTTGGAGAGTCATAGCTAGTCATAGAGATTAAAAAATAAATCAAACGAGAAATGCTAATTTTTTCGTTGCTTGTAGCGATCGCACTTCCACTACTAGCACATTTGAGTAATCATTTCCATTGGCAACGTGAAGCAGTTTATAGCGTCAATACCCAAATTAGAAGTGTGCAACACTCGGATCATAATTGCGTCACTGGAGGTCTTTATTGCGAAGTCCACAGTATATCTATGCCGCAAGATAGCTGTTTTTTGGATTTATATGTACGTTAAAAATCAGGCAAAAGTACCTGAGGTATACAATAAATTAAAAACTACAGAGAAAAAAGTTTCGTGATTTACGCATAGACGTTTGTACAATTGGGTAGCGCTGCAAAAGCAATTATGTTGAACACCAACCATTAGAAAAGCAGGAGGAATGTCTCGTGGAGCCTCTAGAACAAACTAAAAAATGGCTTTTTATCAGTTAATAGTACTAAGTGTATTTTCATAAATTACTTTATCTATTTTGGCCTTTGATTTGGTTTTACTGCTTAGGTAATTTGTCAATAATAATTTAGGTATAACTATTTTTTATTACTATTTCTGTCATGTCCAACTCCATAACTCCAGTAAGATGTTGCTCACTTTTAAAATCGATATTATGATTGAATGTAAATTCCAGTTGGCGTAACGAGGTAAATAATGGCAATTAAATTGAAAGTTCCAGATATTAAAGGTGAAGAGTGCGCCAAGAAAATAACTAAATCTATTCTGACTATGGAATCTGATGCCAAAGTAGACGTGAACGTAGATACTAAAACTGTAACTGTAGATACTGAGGCTTCTGAAGAGTCAGTTAAACAGATAGTTCAAGCTGCTGGTTTTACTATAGAGGGCTACTAATCAAATTTCTAAATTTCTGAAGAAGTTTAGATGAATTAATTAGCCAGTACAATTGTGTAATGATATTTACGTCCGTTAAACGGACGTAAATATTAATAAATCACTATAATCGAACGCGAATATTTTTCCTTTAATAGCAAGGCAAACTGAGTTAAATATCAACAAGCTTAAATAAAAGTGGAATTCAGTAAGACTCAATTAAACACGAATTTCAAAAAATTAAATTTTAACTTTATTTTAAAAATTATTAAAATTTTTGCACGATTCAAAAGTCTTTACCTTGAATCATTCTCCCATGCTTGCGAAAAATACTTTGAAATTGGCTGGCTTTTTCCTAATTGTGGGAGAAAGTATTGAGGGATATAGCAAGATTGGGTAGGGTAGGTAAATTTTTAGAAGTTAAAAGCAATCGACGATTGTCATCAAATAGTATGATATCTCTACACCTTACATCAAGAATAATTATATTCACTTCTCGTCCTTAAGTTTAAGTACTAGGGAGGATTTATGATGAATAATTAACTGATAAATAATTGGTACAGAAAGATATAGCTAGAAATATGGAAACTAAACAGCTAGGAAAAACTGGTATCTTTGTGAGTGCGATTGGTTTGGGTGGTATGCCTATGTCAATTTCTAATCGCCCTCCCGAATCGCAATCAATTGAAGTTATTCATCGTGCCCTCGATGTGGGCATTACATTTATTGACACTGCCGATTCTTACTGCAAAGATGAGTCAGATAAGCACCACAATGAACGGCTAATTCACAAAGCACTTAGTAGTTACAAAGGCGATGTTAGTCAAGTGATTGTAGCAACTAAGGGCGGGTTAATGCGTCCCAATGGCAACTGGACAGGCAATGGCAACCCAGAACATTTGCGCCAAACAATTCGAGTCAGTTTTGAGGCATTGGGTAATACTAAACCTATCGACGTTTGGCAATACCATTCTCCCGATACTAATTTCACCATTGAAGAATCCCTAGCGCCAGTTAAAGAAGCAGTAGAGGCTGGTTTGATTCGGTTTGTGGGAGTTTCTAACTTTTCCGTTGAACAAATTAAGCAGGCGCAGGATGTAGTAGATATTGTCTCGGTGCAGAATCAATACAGCCCTTGGCAACGACAGCCAGAAAATGACGGTGTATTGAAGTATTGCGAACAGCAAGGATTGACCTTTTTACCTTGGAGTCCCTTTGGTGGTAGTCGTCGCCATCAGGACTTGCAGGATATTTCTGCGATCGCTAAATTAGCTAAAGAAAAAGGCGTATCGGTGTATGATATCGTTTTAGCGTGGTTGCGTTCCAAGTCGCCTGCTATTTTACCAATTCCTGGTGCTAGCAAAGTTTCGAGCATTGAAGATTCAGCAGAAGCTATCAATGTGAAACTATCTGATGAAGAAGTGCAAAAAATTGATCGGGCAACTTAATCATTCGGCGTTGCTAATTAAATATATAAATCTGGGTGTAAAGACGTTGCAATTTAACGTCTTTACAAACATATTGAAATCACGCAAAATCATTTTTATATCTAAATTCGGCAACGCCAATGATTCCACTGGCTAACGTAGATGTGGTAGAAGTTGCCTATAAAAAAAAGACATGATATTAGAAACACACCGCTTGCTAATGCGTGACTTTGTAGAGACAGACTGGCAAGCGGTTTTTGCTTATCAATCAAATCCTTTGTACTTGCGTTACAACTACTGGACACACCCCACACAGAAGGATGTTTGCGAGTTCATCAAAATGTTTATCAATCAGCAAAAAGAGCAACCAAGAACAAAGTTTCAGTTAGCTATTATCCTCAAAGAAGAAAATCAACTGATTGGTAATTGTGGCATCCGTGTAAATGATCTGAAAATGCAAGAAGCAAATATTGGCTATGAACTAAATACTCAATATTGGGGACAAGGTTATGCAACAGAAGCAGCACAAGCCATTTTAAAGTTTGGTTTTGAAGAACTGGGAATGCATCGCATCTGGTCTTGGTGTGTTTCAGAGAATGTTGCTTCTGTAAAGGTATTAGAAAAAATTGGTATGCGTCGTGAAGGTCATCTGCGGGAAAAAGAGTTAATCAAAGGCAGATGGTATGACAACTTTCTTTACGCTATCCTTGACCACGAGTGGAAAGCAAACTAATACTGCTTCTATGAGCTATCTCAGAGACAATATCATAAATTCTTGAGAAATTGAGGATAAGACAAGTTCAGAGGGTCGCAGACATGACCAATACTATCCTTAATTTCCAAACAGCTACCGTACACAAAGTCTTAGCAGCAACGGATAAAAAATATCTCGCTCTTAGTGGACAAATAGCTACAGATAAATTATTTCTGTGGGCAAACTTTCAACCTGAGAAGATTATCAGCCTTTGTTTAAGGTTCATAATCCAAAACTACTTTAATCTGGTGTTTTTGTTTTGATGTTTGCTAATGCACGTGATGCTTTAAAAGCTGAAGAAAACCTAACATTTTTGCTCACATTCTCTGAGAAAGTCGTAGGAATAATTAGTTATTTATGGAGTCTGAAAAAATGCGATCGCTACTTTTAACTTTTGCTCAACATTTAAATCTATCTGAAACTCAGTTGCAAGAAATACTTTCACAACCTTTAACTGAAGTTCTCACTTTACCTGAATTGCTACAAGAATTAAACAGCTTAGATACCAATTTACTTAAAAAAACCTTGCCGACAGCAGGAGGAGTTTTAGCTAAGGAATTACCACCTTTTTATAACTGGCTAAAAAATGAGTTGGGAGTCAAGCAGGTTCCTGATAGTCCCGATCACACAACAACATGGGTAATTGGTTTCCTTCATAATCAAGAAAGTTTAACTCATTTAGTTGACTTACATCGTCCAGTACCTCCTCTGGCTTTAGAAGCTTCTATTCCCCGCTTGGTAGGGATATTTGAAGGTGTCGAAGATGTGCAAGTTCGGCAAGAATGGCAAAAAGCGATCGCAGCTTTATGTCTAGTTTTAGTTGTTGCTGCACGCGAACAAGATAAAGTCGCAATCTAAATTGCTGTCCTTTGCGTGTAAGGGCGCACAGCTGTGTGCCCCTACTAATCTATAGCAGGAGGCAGGAGGCAGGAGGCAGAAGGCAGGAGGTAAAACTATTACTATTCCTAGCTTTCACTCTTTTCAAATGTCCTAACCTATGTGACTACGGCTATATATCTCCAGAAGCGATCGCATCTAATTTATCAACATCAAGTATGATAATCGTCCCACCACGACGATAAGCAATTACCGACTTGAGACTTTTAATTAATCGCACACATTCTTCGTAAGTAATGCCACTACTTCGAGCCATGCGATAATAAGATAATTTGACTTTTAAACATTCGCCTTGGGAAGTAGATTCAGTTCCAGATTCGGCAGCAAAATATTGTATTAATCTGGCAAGGCGAACAATAGCTCTTTCAGAAACTAATCCGTGGACTGTTTCATGTAATTGCTGAATTCGACTGTTAAAAACCATCAACATTTGTAAGGCAATTTCAGGATTTTGACCAATAGCTTTTAATAAAGTATCTCGCTTGACAGTGAGAATTTCACAATCAGATTCAGCAGTGACAGTTGCCGGAGAAATTCCATTTCCCAACAAAGCTGGAGCCGCAAAAATTTCCCCAGCAGCTAAGGCGCGGAGAATTGTTTCTTTTCCCGATGTTGCTGTTTTAGTAACTTGAATCGATCCACTAACAACAGCGTAGAGTTTTGCTGGTAAGCGATCGCTTTCATGAAGAATAATCTCCCCTTTGCGATAGCCTTGTACCTGAGTGTCAGGTTGCAAACCGATCTTCTCTGCTGTTTCTAAACTCGCAAACACGATAATTTGCGAAAGTTGTTCCAGAGATGCCTGCATAATTAGCTCGATATTGCCCAAGCTGGACGACGATCGATCCAAGGTTTAGCCGCTTCTAATTGTGCTGCTAGGCTGATAATTGTAGCTTCAGCCGCAGGTTTACCAATTAGCTGCACGCTCATGGGTAAACCCTTACTATCAAAGCCTACAGGAATTGCGATCGCAGGTTGTCCAGTTGCATTCGCAGGTGGACAAGGGGCAACCCACCTAATAATATTTTGGAATGTCTCTTCTTGACTCAGCGAAGCCCATTCCCCAACGCGGATGGGTGAATGTAGATAAACTGGCAATACCAGCACATCCACGGTATCGAAAAACGCCACGATCTGACGTGCTACTACCTGCATTTTAGAAACTGCTTGTAAGTATTGGGCAACAGAACCTGTGCGTGCAAATAGCCAGCGATTTAATGGTTGTAAAGCTTCAACAGGAAGTCCTGATGCAGCTACCCCAGCTTGCCAAACGATTTGAAATGGTTCAACTAAACCACTAAAATCTGGGGATTTTTGTTCAACGTGATGACCGAGTTGTTCTAACAACTGAACTGTTTGGCGGACACCTTGCTGACAGTTCGCGTCAGCTTCTCCCAAAGGAGAAATGCTAGTGTCAAAGGCAATTCGCAAAGCACCAAGTTTTGTCTGAGTGGCGGCGAGAAATGATGGTTCGGGATCTGGCAACCAGTAAGGATCGCCTGTTGTATACCCAGATATAGCATCCAAAAGGGCAGCAGCATCAGCCACAGTCCGGGCGATTGGCCCGTTGACGGCAATTCCAGCCAGACGTTCGCCTACGGGTGCTTTACTCACTCTGCCCCTTGATGGTTTAATTCCTACCAAACCACAACAAGCCGCAGGCCCCCGAATCGAACCACCGCCATCAGAACCTTGAGCGATCGCACACAATCCCGCCGCTACCGCCGCCGCCGCGCCACCACTGGAACCGCCAGGGGTATATTCTAAATTCCACGGATTTCTGGCTGGGGGAAAACCCGCAGGTTCGCTGTATGGGAATGAACCTAATTCAGAAGTGGCTGTTTTACCAAGAATAGTAAATCCAGCTTGCTTAATCCGGGTTACAACGCCATCATCATAGTTAGGAATATTGTTCAGTAATGCCGGATTTCCATAAGTACAAGTAACACCTGCTACTGCATTGAGGTCTTTTATGGAAATCGGCACGCCAAAAAATGGCGGTAGTTCTGAGGTAGTTGTCAATAATTCTGTTTTGGCTTTGGCATCTGCGATCGCTAATTCTGCCGTTACCGTAAAATAACTTCCTAATTGGGGATTTAATTGCCCAATCCGTTCTAAATATATTTCTACCAACTCTAGCGGTGATATTTCCTGGCGACGAATCAATTGCGCCAACTCTAGTGCTGGGGTAAATGCTAAATCAACTTCATTCATAGGTTAGTGAATAGGTAATTTTGTCTTTCTGTGGGATTTTTAAACTGAATCAAATTAACCTGTGGAATGTGGGTTAAAAAAATAAAGAGATAAATCGCCCTATTTCGACGCTTCACCTCTTTAACAACAGATAATTACAACTATCAATTACACTTTAGAACGGTCAGTTAAAATCTCATAACCAGTCTCCGTTACTAAAACTGTATGCTCAAACTGAGCCGACAAGGAATTATCCATAGTGACTGCTGTCCAACGGTCAGATAATGTTCGTGTATGTCTGGAACCCGCATTTAAAATTGGCTCAATTGCTAGTGTCATCCCCGCCCGGAGTTTAACATTTGGCATCTCACGAGTACGATAGTTAAATACCGAAGGTTCTTCATGCAGGTTACGACCGACACCGTGTCCAGTGAATTCTTCGACTATACTAAAGCCGTTAAATTTCACATGATCTTCAATTGCTCCAGCTAAGTCAAGTAAGTATACACCAGCCTTTACTTGCTCAATGCCTTTATATAAAGCTTCTTCTGCTACGCGAATTAATTTAGCAGCTTCTTGCGTCACTTCACCGACAGCAATTGAAATGCAAGAATCACCATGAAAGCCTTGGTAATAAGCACCTGTGTCTACTTTTAATACATCCCCAACGCGAATCACTTTCTTGGGGCTAGGAATCCCATGTACTGCTTCATTGTTAATGCTGGAACAGATAGAACCTGGAAAACCGTGATATCCTTTAAAGCTAGGTGTCGCACCCATTTCGCGGATACGCTTTTCTGCATAAGCATCCAAATCAGCTGTTGTCATTCCCGGCTTTACTAGCTCGGAAATTTCTTTTAGGACAGTTGCCACAATTGCCGATGCTTTCCGCATGATTTCAATTTCACGCGGCGATTTAATTTCAATTCCTCGGCGCTGCTTTTTCGCAGGTGCAGGCTGAGTTGTTTGAGAAAGTAAGTTACTGAAAATGTTCATGGCAAATTAATAATTACTGGTGACTCTGATGCTGAAGTATCAATGCTTTCTCTAGATTAATTGAGAAATAATATCTATAATTTAAATTATTTTAATCTTTGATAGAGATTCTTTATTTTGGGCGCTAATGTATATAGAATAACATATTTGCATACTCCTAATATGTTGGGCTTGAATCAAAAACGCCCTAAGTTATTCACGATACACTCTGGGAGTTAGTACAGTTTCGTCTAAAATCAGGGATTTTAGTTAGCTGAATTACCCAAGCTAACTGTAATTTCTGTAGCTGGTTACTTGAGCAAATAGCTAGACAAATTTGCCGCGATCGCTGGAGTAGCAATGAAATTTCGAGCTATGATAAGCGCTAATATCACGTAGCTATGCCGTAATATTTATACCTAAGCAAAAGTAGAGAAAGCAACAGGTTTAATTACAATTTTGTAAAACTAGTGATAAATTTTCATCACTAGTTTTCAAAAGGCAATAGTGATCAGAAACAATTTATAGATAGCGGAAAAAACCACTTTACCCATTCTTTATATTATCCATGTTACAGTGCCCATCTCTACCTAATGCTTTTTTCTGCTAACACAGATGGCCCAGCAGTAACCACCACAATTTGATCTGAGTGGAGTAACTCACGAGCCGCTTGATTAACTTGGGTAAGGGTGACTTTCTGGATTTGCTCGGTGAAGGAGTGCAATTCTAGTTTATCTAGTCCGTATACCTCATTCATCAGAATTCTATCTGTTAATTCCTCTGGGTTTGCCAGGGAAACGTTGTAATTGCTGATGAGAGTGCGTTTAGCTGTTTCTACCTCCAGTGCGGTGACACCTTGTTGATGGATTTGCTGTAGTATTTGGCGGGTACTAGCGATCGCTTTACTGCTATCTTCAGGACTTGTCTGCATCTCAATCAAAAATGTCCCTACATTCTTCCCGACTTGGAAGGAGCTATAAATTCCATAGCTCAAACCTTGGCGATCGCGCACTTCTGCACCTAGTCTACTAGATAAGGTATCGCCTCCCAAAATCTGGTTCAATACTAAAGCTGCATAAAATCGAGGATCGTAACGGTTAATACTTGTGTAACCTATATAAGTTACAGCTTGGGCTTTATCTGGTAAAACTGGGTTGACAGTGACGATTTTCTTCGGCATTGCCACTGGGGGATATTTTAATGTGGGTGCTTTTCCCTTAACTTCCCAGTCTCCAAACTTATTTTTAATCAGCGATCGCACTTTGTCTAGATCAAAATCTCCCACCAGCGCTAGCACTGTTGTATCTGGACGATAATGTTTTGCTTTGAAATCAATCACATCCTGGTGCTGAATCTGCTGTAAACTCTCCTCTGTGGGAAAAGTATGTAAGGGATGTTTTTTCGGATAAATTGACTGAATAAATACTCTTCTGGCTACTTCTGATGGCTCATCTAATTCCAGTTGTAGTTCGGTTAAAGTTTGTTGGCGATGCAATTCCAACTCTTTGACTGGAAAGTTACTATTTTTTACAACATCTGCCAATATCTCTAAAAGTATCGGCAAATCCTCTGCTAAACTATCACCTTCGATATGCACACCTTCGCGGTAGGTTTGAAAGTCCAGACTTGCCCCACGTTCTCCTAAAACTTTAGCAATAGTAAAGACATCCTTGCTATTAGTGCCATTGAGCAAATTCTCTGCCACAAAAGCAGCTAATCCAGCTTTGTTCTCTGGCTCGAATTCCGTCCCAGCTTGAATATAACCGCTCAAGGTAACAGTGGGAGTACTGCGATCGGGTAACAATAATATCCGCAGTCCGTTAGTAAATTTAAATTCATCAGGTAAAATTTGGGCAATCGCATCTGTAGCCAAATCCACAGGCGGTAAATATTTCATCACCTCAGAAAAAAGCACGGGTGCGCCAGGAGAAAAATTTTCTGTAGTTTGGGCTAAGTCTGGTTTGTCAGCAACTTCTTTTATCTGCTTCTGGGTTGGTTCAAAAAAGCCAACTGTCCGCGTTTCTTTTGTCAGGTATTTGTTAATCACAGCAACGACATCAGCCGACTCCACCAGACGGACAGCAGCCAAATAACGGTCTGTGTAGCTATAATCACCAACAGTTGTCTCATCAGTACCCAATCGCATTGCTTGAGAAGTGATATCACGGTTACTCAAAATTACATCTGCTGTTAATTGAATTTTGGCTTGTTCTACTTCCTCAGAAGTCACGCCTTTTTCTGCTACATTGGCGATCGCACTAGTCAACATTGAGTCAATTTTTTTCAAATCTTGTTTAGAACCAGCCGTTACTAACACCTCATACCAACCAGATTCTCGCAAACTGGTGACGGATGCTGTAACTTCACTAGCTAAACCTGATTCCACCAATGCCTGATACAGTCTAGAATTACGTCCTTCTGTCAAGATGTAATCCATCACATCCAGCGCCGGCACATCCGGTTGATTTGCATCTGGTAGCGGATACACAACTTGTAACAGCCGCCCTGCTCCCGGTTCTCGCAATACTATGGGAGTGCTGAGTGATGTTAGCAAAAGCGGGGCGTTTAGCCCGTGCTGAGTTATGAGTGATGGAGAAATAACTCCTGCCCCCTGCCTCATGCCCTCTGCCTCCTGCCTCGCTAATTTGCCAAATACCTCTTTAATCGTTTCGAGAGTGTTTGCAGTTTGAAAATCTCCAACAATCACTAAGACAGCATTATTGGGACTGTAAAAATTGCGGTAATATTTTTCTACCTGCTCAACTTCAAATTTCCCGACATCAGCTTTTGTGCCACCTACAGGCAACCCATAAGCATGATTGGGAAACACCGCTTGCATAACGGCACGGTTGAGGCGATATTCTGGACTATTTTCGTAACCTTGCAACTCGGAAATTACTACCCGCTTTTCACTCGCTAATTGTTCTGGTAGAATCTGGGAATTTTGCATTCTGTCAGCTTCCAGCACTAAGAGCGCTTTCAACTTGTTTCGTTCCACAGTACTGTAATATGCAGTTTGATCGTAGCTGGTGAAAGCATTGGAATCACTACCTAAAGCACTAAATAAACGTCCAAATTGAATTGGACGATTTCGAGTGCCTTTAAACATCATGTGTTCTAACTGGTGGGCAATGCCATTCACACCCGGTTCTTCGTTGCGTGAGCCAACCTTGTACCACACCTGCACCGTCACCACTGGCGCAGTATGCACTTCTTTTGTCAAAACTGTTAGACCATTCTCCAGCACTGTTTTGTGGACATTTTCTGTCAGTGTCGAGGGCATTATTCTTTTTGCTAGCAAGGTTGACTGATATTTTTCTTTATTAGTAAATATAACTGGATGTTGACTATGAGCAGGTCGATCGCTCAACAAAAAAACAGCTACTAACCATAAACTTAAAAGTAATAACGGCAAAGGATATTTATAAAATTTGGAAAATCCATACATGTATTTAGCAGATATATCTGTAAATTAAATTACATAATTATTTGGGAGAGTCTTCATAGTTTAATCTGGTAAAAAAATCTGTTACTTCAGTAACAATACAGAAAAACAATATATTAGCAACAAAGGTAATAAGAAAGCTAAATTATGGGAGTTTTGCTAAAACCCGAATGAATTCCAGAGGTAAGCCATCGGTATCAGCGATGAAAGCCACTTCGTAAATGCGATCGCCTATTTGCTGTTGCGTCGGTTCTAAAAGTACCTTCAACGGTTCTAATCCTTCGGTTTGACTCTCAGCAGCCAGTAATACACGTTCTTGCAAACTTGTCAACCAGTTAGGTAAATCTGGTGTAATCTCAGTTAAATCGAACGAGAGATGATAGTAGCCCACATAATGTTCGTCAGCAAACGCATCTGAGGCTGGTTTTGGTTCGGGAATTTGGATCAGTTCAATTCTGCCGCCCAATCCTTCCATCCAGCAAGCTAGGGTGTAGCCTGTGGTAAAGCGTTCTGAGATTGTAAACCCTAAATGTTCGTAGAAAGCGATCGCTCGATGAATATTCGCAGTCCGAATAGAAGCGTGGTGCATAATTTGTCCTTTGTCAGTTGTCATTGGTCATTTGTCAAACGACCAATGACCAATGACTAATGACGATTATTCAAATAACCTGAAATAAGGGTAGCGTACAGGGACACCAGGCTCTTTTTCCAAGTCAAAATTAATTACTTCCCAACAGGCATCATCTGAGGTATCGGGGCTAAACTCCACGGGTAAACCGTACAAACGCGCAGCAGCAGCTTCTGGTTGTCCAGAACGCCAAGGCGTGCTGCGTTCTAAATAGCCACTCATTAATTCCTGATAGCGTCGAGCAATAATCACTCGTGTTGCTCGAAAGCCTTGGGTATAGAGCTTATCTAATGCTTCGTGAATTTCAAAGCGAATACCATCAGGATGAGTATGTTGTCTATACCATTCATTATTCCACCTTTGCCAATGACGCCCCGATTGCAAATGGATTAACTCTCCATTTTTAGGATTAGCTTCAAACGCGCCATGACGAGAACACAAATAGGTATCTGTTAGTGTCAGCGCCGGAATAGTCTGGCGACAATGGGGACACTGTATTTCCGGCCCAAACATCGGGTACTGCAAACCTGGATTCATCATGAAGTGCGTACAAACATAGTTTTGTCTTCACCAGCACTGGTGGGTTGGATTATACACTTCGGCTCAACCACTTTGGGTTACTTGCTCACTGCTGCATAGACACGGTGTTGCAGCAGGAACATTGTTCACTAGTGTTTTCCTCAGCGTAGAGGCTTGACGCTGTGATATCCTGGTTGTGCAACCAGCCTCAAAGGTTGGAGTTTCTCCAGTGTTCCTGGGTACCATATTCATATTCTATCGTGTCTACCGCTTCTTACTGGACATCTCCTGATTTTTCTCAAGCTGCCTTCATTGCGGACAATGCTATTGTTATCGGTTCGGTAAATATAGCAGCAGGAGTGAGCATTTGGTATGGAGCAGTGGTTAGGGCAGATGTAGAACAAATTGAAATTGGCGAATGCACAAATATTCAGGATGGTGCAATTTTACATGGTGATGCTGGTTTTCCAACAATTTTAGAAGATCATGTTACCGTAGGGCATCGCGCTGTAATACATTCTGCTTACATTGAGCGTGGAAGTTTGATTGGCATTGGCGCAGTGATTTTAGATGGAGTACGAGTGGGTACTGGTAGCATTATTGGTGCTGGCGCAGTGGTAACTAAAAATGTACCGCCTTTTTCTCTAGTTGTCGGTATTCCTGGTAAAGTGTTACGCCAAGTAACAGACGTTGAAGCCGCAGAACTGATTGAACACGCCAAACGTTACCAAAAGTTAGCTTTAGTTCATGCTGGTAAAGGTACTGATATTGGTTTTAGCAAGGCTTAGGGAGTAGGGAGATGGGGAAGCAGAGGAGCAGAGGAGCAGAGGAGCAGGGGGGAAATGCCCAATACCCAATACCCCATAATTTAAACATTCTTTACATATCTAGTTGGAAAAGTTGCCCACTTCGGCTAAAAATAAAAATGAGAGCAGTTGACAAAACTTTAATTTCTAATTAAAAGAGAGGTTCTAGATATGGATATCGATTTCCGTATAGCAATCGTTTTAGCACCAGTAGTCATTGCCGCTAGTTGGGCAGTGTTTAATATTGGCGCTGCGGCTTTAAGACAATTTCAAGGCTTTTTTGATCGGGAAGCCTAAATTAGGCTCAATATCATCATTGTTTAACCGACTGTTTTTATTTACGGGAACAGTCGGTTTTATTCATATAGATTAATGGGGTATGGGCATTGGGCAATAGTTCTTCTTTGCCCTACTTCCTCTGCTCCCCTATTCCCTACTCCCCCACTCCCTACTCCCATTTCTTGGATATCGATTCTGTAATACAACCACTGCAACGCTTTGGCGTCCATCTGGGACTTGATCGCATTGTCAATTTATTGGCAAATCTTGGCAATCCTCATCACCAAGTTCCGGTAATTCATGTTGCTGGCACTAATGGCAAAGGTTCAGTCTGTGCCTATCTTTCCTCAGTACTCACTGAGGCTGGTTATCGTACAGGACGTTACACTTCCCCCCATTTAGTTGATTGGACAGAACGTATTTGTCTGAATGAACAGCCAATTTCCTCAGAAGAATTGAGTCAATTATTAGAAAAAGTTCAAGCGGCTATTCGTCCTGATGAGGAATCGCCAACTCAGTTTGAAGTAATTACGGCTGCCGCTTGGTTATATTTTGCCCAGCAAAAAGTTGATGTGGCTGTGGTAGAAGTCGGACTAGGAGGGCGCTTAGATGCTACTAATGTCTGTTTAGAACCTCTGGTTACGATTGTCACTTCTATTAGCCGGGAACATTGGCAGCAACTTGGCCCTACCCTTGCTGACATTGCTAGAGAAAAAGCAGGTATTTTAAAATCTGGATGTCCCGTTGTGGTTGGGCCATTACCACCAGAGGCAGACAAAGTGGTGCGATCGCGTGCCTTAGAATTACAATGCCCGATTTTTACACCTCAACCCGCCCGTCAAATCGCTACAGGATGGGCAGAATATCAAAATATTCAAAATTCAAAGTTAATTAAATACCCTTTGCCATTAGCGGGACAGATTCAGTTAACTAATTCCGCTTTGGCAATAGCAGCTTTAGAAATTCTTCAACAACAGGGTTGGCAGATTTCAGAAGAAGCCATAATCAACGGCATGGCTAAAACTAAATGGCCGGGGCGGATGCAATGGACTACTTGGAAAAACCATAAATTATTACTTGATGGCGCTCATAATACCGCCGCCGCCCAAGTTCTCCGCCAATATGTTGATAGCTTAGACGCAGTTAATCCAAAACCCGTAAATTGGGTTATAGGAATGTTTGCCGATAAGGATCATACTGATATTTTTACCGCCTTACTGCGGCCAGGCGATCGCCTTTATCTAGTACCAATACCAGTAGAACCTTGGCCCGGTAGAACTTCTGCTGATTTAGATTACTTATCAAATCTAGCTTATAGCCTCTGTCCCGAATTAAGCGATCGCCAAATCCATCCAGATTTATTCACAGCATTAGCAGCCGCAACTTTAACCGCTACCACAGAAGATTTAATCGTTTTGTGTGGTTCCCTTTATTTAGTAGGCGATTTTTTACAAATAGAGAATAGAGCATTAAATTTCTTCCCCAGTCCCCAGTCCCCAGTCCCCAGTCCCCAGTCCCCAGTCCCCAGTCCCCAGTCCCCAGTCCCCAGTCCCCAGTCCCCAGTCCCCAGTCCCCAATCCCCAGTCCCCAGTCCCCAGTCCCCAAATTTACCTTTGATTCCACTCTTGCGCCGCATCCTCTACAGCTTTATCTACAGTCTTCTCGCCTAACATTGCTGCTTGCAAGTTTTCGTAAACAGCCTTTTGCAGTTTGTTGAAATCTTTTAAGGTAGGGGTTAATATTTCAGCCTTTAGCAGTTCTTGAGCGCTCATAACTCGCGCTTTTTCTATTGTTGAAGCATTAGCTGGAACATCTTTAAAGTAACTATCAGATAATGCTTTGACTGTAGAAGGTAGAACATTTGCAGCTTTGGCAAAGGCCAACTGATTTTCGTCATTGGTGACAAATAAAGCAAATTTCACAGCGCCGTCTGGTTGTTTGCTATCGCGGGGAATAACTATGTTCATTACCGCAACGTTTTTCTTACCTGTGTCACCAGTAAGTTGAGGTGCTATTTCAGAAGCTTGAGCGATTTTTGGGGCATTATTAGCGATCGTTTTCAGGAACTCTGGCCCAGAAGCGAGAAACGCCGTCTCTCCAGATTGGTATAAATCGATCGCGTGGCGATGTCCTTGAGTCAAAACTTCTTTAGGAAGCAAACCTTTTTTATACAAGTCTACCCAATATTGAAACGCGGCTTTCCCTTGTGCTGAATTAAACGCTGCTTTACCTTCAGCATCTATAAGAGTGACTCCCATTTGCACGAAAGATTCCAACACTTCACCAGAATCTTGCGGTACGAAAGTTACAAAAAAGGCATATTTCCCTGTCTTGTCTTTAATTTGTTGCGCTGCTTGTGTCAATTCTGCGTAGGTTGCAGGGACTTTGTTGATACCTGCCTGTTTTAATAAATCAGTGTTATAAATGGTTAGCCGTGTGGTGAGATACCAGGGAATCCCAAAACTCTTGCCATTAAGCGTGCTTGCTTTCCAGATATTCGGCAGATAGGAGGAACGTACATCATTTGGGACTTTTGCATCTAAATCTAACCAGGCATTTCGTCCGGCAAGTTGGGAAGCAAAACCCGGATTTAAGTTAACTACATCAGGTGGCGTTTTTGCGGAGACAGCTGTTAATATTTTGTTCTCCATTGCTGCCCAAGGTACATCAACCCAGTTAATTTTTATACCGGGATTTTGTGATTCAAAATTTGCAATTAGGCTTTTGAAGTAGTCGGTAAATTGAGGTTGGAGTTGCATTGTCCAAAACTCAACAGTTCCCGCTCCTGAAGTAGCTTGTTTTGTACTTGTATTAACATTACCTGTGCTGCAACTTACAACCCAACTGGTTATTAAGCCAAGCAGTACCAAGGCAACAAGTTGTTTAAATTTTCGCAATTGAATCATTTTCCCAGTATTTTTACGCTTGATCGGTGTGAAAAGCTTAGACAGAATTGTTGAGATTGTAGGCTAAATAAATTACCCGTAAAGACGTAATGTATAACGCCTTTACTGCAACAAATTTAAATTTTCAATTTAGCAGTCCAGCGGGCACAACTGTGGTAAAAAGCTTCAATAGTCTGTTTGGCAAATCGAAAAAAGGAGTAGGTATTGAGCTTGCTCCCGAACGGGTAAATGTAGTTCAGCTACGCAAGCAGGGTCAAGGCTTGAAATTAGAAACCTATACATCGGTAGCAGTTCCAGAAGGGATAGTTATCGATGGTCAAATCCACGACCCTCCAGCAATGGCGCAATTAATCCAGCAGGCGCTAACTGAGAGCAAAATCAAAACTTCTCGTGTTGCTACTGGTGTCCCAGGACGAGATTCTATCGTTCGGATTATACCAGTGCCAGCAGAGTTAGATGATAAAGAACTGCGAGAAATGGTGCTGAACCATGAAGCAGGTTTGTATTTACCCTATCCTCGTGAAGAGGCTGATGTAGATTATCAGAAACTTGGGTACTTTGTAGATGAAGATGGCATTGAAAAAGTACACGTACTCCTAGTTGCTACCCGTAAGGAGATAACGGATACCTATATAAGTACATTCGAGCAGGCAGGATTACAAATTGATGTTTTAGAAATTAACAGTTTTGCTCTGATTCGGACTATTCGTGAACAACTGCGACAATTTGGGCCGCAAGAAGCAGCAGTACTAGTTGATATCGAGTTCGATAGTACAGAAATCGCCATCATCGTTAACGGAGTACCGCAATTTTCGCGCACAGTCCCCATCGGGACTTATCAGATGCAAACTGCCTTAGCAAGGACAATGAGCTTGCCTACATCACGAGATATGGAACTGTTACACGGAATGGTTATTCCTGCAACTCCCATAGACGGCGGCAAAACTGGTGTTACCGAACTCGATCCTGGTATGGCTGCCATATTAAGAGTCTTGGGAGAATTAACGGATGAATTGCGCCGTTCCATCGATTTTTACCTGAATCAAAGTGAAAATTTGGAGGTAGCGCAGATTTTATTAGCTGGGCCAGGAGGTGGACTTCAACAGTTAGATGAATTTTTTACTCAACGATTGAGCTTGCCAACTACCCAAATAGATCCAATTGGGTCTTTATCTTTGGAAGTGGACACCGATAAATATCCACAGGTACAACGCTCTGGCTTGGCGATTGTACTCGGTCTAGGAATGCGGGAGGTGTAACAAAATGTACAGCCTAGATGTTAACTTTCTTAAAGACCGCCCAGCATACCAGAACAAGCCAGAGAGGAAGGGAGGAATATCCCTAAAGTTTCCTACGGGAGATTTAACACTACTGTATGTGGGAGTTGCAGTAGGTGTAGGTCTTCCAGCTTTATTAGGAGTTGCTTGGTGGTTGCTGCAAGGGAAGATTGTTGAATTAGATGGTCAGATTGCACAATTAGATCAAGAAAGCAAGAGGTTAGATACAGAAATAGGAAATATTAACAATATTAAAGCCGAGACAAACGCAATTAAAGGGGAAACCCAAGCTTTAGTAACTGTATTTGACCAAATTCGACCTTGGTCAGCAATGCTGCAAGATTTGCGCGATCGCATCCCAACGGCAGTGCAAATCGAGAGCATCAAGCAAATCCCACCTGTAGCAGTAGCGGCAGGTGAGCCACCGAATAATCCCGCAGGGGGATTAGAAATTAACGGATTGGCTCGTTCTTTTAATGATGTCAATGATTTTTTATTGAGTTTACAACAGTCTCAGTTTTTGAAGTCCACAGAAACCAGAATTCTGACAGCAACATTAGTAGATGCTCCCTTAACACCAAGTGCGAGTCAATCTTCTAATAATGTAATAATTAAGCCACCTCAAATAGTTAAATACACTATTCAATCGACCATGAACAGCGTTCCAGCGTCGGAATTAATTAGAGAGTTGGAAAAAAAAGGCACAGTGGGGTTAGTAACTCGAATTCGTAATATGCAACAAACAGGAGTCATTTCAAAATGACGCTGAGTGATGATTTAAATTTTGGCGAACAAGGTGGAGAATTTGACCAGGCAACGCCAGCCGCACGTGTGGTATTTGGTATTGCTCTCACACCAAAAATTATTGGGATCTTGGTCGGGGTAATTGGTTTAGCGGGAGCAGGTTATATATTATTAAACTTGTTGATGCCAGCTTGGGAAAGCTATCAGCAGCAGCAAGCCAAAAGCTCTGAACTGCAAGGGCAAATTGAGCAAAAAAAAGCCAATATCAAACAGATTGATCAAGTAAAAGACGAATTAGCACAGGCAAAGCAGCAAAAAGTTCAAGTTTTAAGTTTATTTGCTAACGAAAAAACCTCTGATACATTGCTATTAGATTTGAACCGCTTAATTGAATCTGGCAATACTGCAACTTCTATTAACGCAGTAAGAGGCAAACTGAACAAATATGTGCCAATCTCCCAAAAACCAGAACCGATTACTGATGGAAGTCTAGGACTAGAGGTTAACGGTAAGCTGCAACGCAGTACTATCAACGCTGAGATTACAGCAACTTATGAACAAACACAATCGATAATTCGTAACATTGAGCGGTTACAGCCTTTGTTAATAGTTAAAGATTTTCAAGCAACTTTGGCTCCAGCAGAGACAAGATCCCCATTAGATAAAACGCCGATGCAGGTAGGCCCCGCAGCGATTAATACATCATTCCAGTTACAGGTATTGATGCCACTTAGTCCAGAAGAAATAGCCGCAGCAGCTAAAGCTGCCCCGAAAAAGTAGTCCAATTACAGCTAGGACGAATAGAATTCGCGGCTATACAAGCGTAGACAAACCCTTCGTGCAGACTAGGAAATAATTGAGGGTTTTGAAATTCACGTTCGCCTTTGGCGTTCCCGTAGGGTAAGTGGGTAAAGTCTCGTGTAGTCAAGCCAGCGCTGTTTTTTCTAAAAAGGAGAGACTAACCCCAATGGGATTTCCCCATAAGCAATTGGCGTGTGGTTTCTAACCGTCTACTCAAAATGTATGTAAACAAGGTTTTATAAGGTGAGGAATGAACTGTGAAACAACTTCACGGTAATAGTTTTATATTAGGTACTGCCGCTTTTGTATTTCTGTCAGCTCAACCAGTTTGGGCACAAATGAGCGAAGTTACTGGTGTGCAATTAAATCCAGCTAATGGTGGAGTTAGTGTTGTTTTGAAAACTTCTTCAGGGTCGCGCCCGCAAGTTTTCACTACAAAAAGAGGCAAGGCTTTAGTCGCGGATATTATTAATACTCAATTACGATTACCACAAGGTAATAGTTTTCGTCAAGATAGCCCAGCACCAGGAATTGCGTCTGTTGAGGTTAATCAGCTTGATGCTAATAGCATCCGAGTGACGGTAACTGGTAGCAACAACATACCTAGCAGTCAACCGGTGGTGCGATCGCCAAATGGAATTACACTCAGCTTTAGCCCTGCAACAGGCACTACAGCATCAGCACCAACTCCAACAGCCCCAATATCCACAGCTCCACCTGTTACTACTCCAGTCCAACCTGGTCAAAATCCAGGTGTTCTCGTTCCTAACCCGGAAATCACGATTGACGGAAAACCTGCACAAGCTGCTGGCCCCGGTCAACCTGTAAGTCAGGCTCCACCTTTCTTACCGAGAGCCATCGCTCCACCAGTGGGAGATATTGCTATTTCTGCTACCGATGCTTCTCCTAGCACTGTTGACTTAGCAACTCAGGAACGTGTACCTCGTCTAGTACTACGAGATGCCCCAGTGCGTGAGGTTTTGTCATTACTTGCTCGTGCTGCTGGTTTGAACTTGGCTTACGTAGGAGGTGAGCAAGGTGGTGGAGGTAAGCCAGGTGCCGGTGCCAATGCACCAGCAGTTTCTCAAACTATTTCTTTAGATATAGAAAATGAACCAGTGCAAGATGTGTTTAACTACGTTTTGCGCCTGAGTGGTTTAGAAGCTAACCGCAGTGGTCGTACAGTTTTTGTCGGGGCTAGATTACCTAATGCTACGCGTGATATGGTTGTACGTAGTATGCGACTCAATCAGGTAACGGTGGGAACCGCTCTGAATTTTTTGGTTGGCTTAGGAGCAGAAAGTGCCGTCAGCCGCGAACGACAAGTTACTAGTGTTAGTGCTATAGCCGTAGGTACTACGGCTGCTCCCATCACCCAAACTCAGACGACCACTGAAACCCAAGTTCAACCTCTACGCGTTGACTTTCAAGACTCTAGTCCATTACTAAGAGGTTTACAGGCATTAGGAGACGAGCGCACCAATTCTGTGACCTTAATTGGCCCTCCTAGACTGATTGAGATTGCAATGGCTCAACTAACTCAGCTTGATATCCGCCGTCGTCAAGTGGTAGTCAATGTCAAGATTATTGATGTCAACCTCTCGAACATTCAGGACTACAACACTAGCTTTTCTTTTGGGGTTGGTAACAATTACTTTAGCAATGATGGTGGTGTAGCAACTCTAAATTTTGGCGGTGCTAGAACACCTACTAATACTGAAGTAAGAAGTAGTGTTACTAGTACACCAACGATTCTAGATCCAAGAGCTGCTTTGACTCCTGCATACAGGTTTACCAAATCTCTTCTCGCTAGCTTGCAGGCTCAGGTTACAAATGGCAATGCCAAGATTTTGACAGACCCAACTTTAATTGTGCAAGAAGGTCAACAGGCTCTGGTGAATCTTACTCAAGAAGTAGTAGGAAATATAACCCTCCAAACTACAGATACTTCTGGTGGTTCTAGGACAGAAAGAACAATTGAGAAACAAAAAGTGGGCTTAACCTTGAACGTCAAAATTGAGCGGATTGACGATAATGGGTTCGTTTCTCTATCGGTTGCTCCTACTGTCAGCGCTCCTTCCGCCTCACAAGATACAGGAAATGGACAAATTATTTTAGTGTCTGAGCGCTCCCTTACTTCTGGCTTAATTCGCTTACGAGATGGTCAGACACTAGTCCTGAGTGGTATAATTCAAGACCAAGACCGGACATCTGTCACCAAAATTCCTATCTTAGGCGATCTTCCACTGATTGGTTCGCTATTTAGAAGTACAAACAGACAGAACCAGCGTCAAGAGGTGATTGTGTTACTCACACCTCAGATTATGGATGATTCTGAGAACTCCTCCTACGGCTATAACTATACCCCCAGCCCAGAAGTACGACAAATTCTTGAGCGTCGTGGGTTGAAGGTTCCTGGTAGGTAATAAAGATGATAAGCAGGTAAGTCACCTCTGGAAAAGGCTCAGATTCCCGACTTTTTTAAGAAGTCGGGGATTTTATTGCTCACGAGTAGGATTAAGTTTAAATGTCATTCTAGAAGAATAAAAATACCCAATCACAATAGAACTAACAGTAGTGGGTAAATACTAATGAGTTCAGAACAAGAGTTATTAACAAAGTGGCGTTCTCTTCCACAAGAAAAATAAGAAGAAGTTTTAGATTTTATTGAATTTTTTAGTTTGAAAAACTCTGCAAATAAAATTCAATTAGGCGAACGTTTGCAGCAAATTAGCACTAATATTGTTGCTTCTGGTAAACATTCATTAGATGAAGATGAAATCGAAAAAGAAATTGCCAGTCGCAGAGGTGGGCTACAGAGTAGAGAAGAATGAAAATAACTTATATTGATTCAGGGGTATTAATCAGCGCAACAGATGGTGTTGGTATAATTGCCGAGAAAGCCCTTGAAATTGGTTGCTTAATCAATCGAAAAAAACAGGAAGTAGAACTTTATCGTCCAGTACAAGACGTGGAAGTTTTAAAATCTCCTCAAACTATTTCCAGGGAAAATATTTTATCTGGTTTTGTACTTGATCTACAACGAATTTGGTAAAATGTTCAGTGTAAATACTTTCATTTTTCACATACTTATAAAACAGCAAGTGGAGTTGTGGCTACGTTGGTAGACCTCCAGCTTGAAAAATCTGTTCGGCGATTAAATTCAATTCTGGGAAAGTAGGCGAGACGATGCGATTACTGCCTCTAAATTGAGTGACTTGGTATTCACCATCGATTAATTGATAAATAGATATAGTAGGCTGTTTGGGGTTGCCAGTGAACTTTTTAGCGCCTAGACCAAGATAATCTACAACCCAGTATTCAGGAATTCCAATACCCTCATACTTACCCTGTTTTGTGTAGTAGTCATCATCCCAGTTGGTACTAACAACCTCAACTACTAAAGGAATTGATGCAGCAAGACTTACAGTTGATTCTTTTTTCCATAGCGGCTCATTTATCAAATTAGAGCGATTGAGTAATAGCACATCTGGGGAATAGCCAGATTCTGAATTAGTTGGTTTAATGAGCGCGGTTTTGGGGATTGTATAAGGTAGAGCATTGCGAACGTATTCAATAGCAATTTTTTCAACCAAAAACCCGACAATATCCTCATGGTCTCCTGCTGGTTGTGCCATTTCAACAATCACTCCATCATGTAATTCATATCTTCCACCTTCGGGTCGCCAAGCTGCAAAATCTTCAAAGGTTACTAGTTTTGGTATGGCTTGAGTCATAATCTATCACCCCTAGTATTTGTTTCGATCATATCGCTTTCTTCCATTCAGCCTTAACAGTAATATTAAGGGGTACAGTACTCGAAAAAGTTTGTTGCGGAGAACTTAACTATGGTGGCAATAACAACATCCGCAGAAAATAGGGTTTTACTCCACAACATCAGCTGGCAAACTTTTAAAATCATGCTGGCTGAAATGGGTTCAGAACGTAATTCCCGATTTGCTTATGACAATGGAACGATAGAAATTATCACCCCACAGATCCCGCACGAGAACTCAAATCGCTTAATAGAGGTTTTTGTTGGGGTATTGTGCGAAGAGTTGGGCTGGGAAATTAAACGCGCTGGTTCATTAACTTTAACGCGGGATGATTTGCAACGGGGAGCCGAGCCAGATAGTAGCTACTACATCCAAAATGAAGCATTAGTTCGAGATAAAGAAAATATTGACCTCGCCACCGACCCGCCCCCTGACCTGGTGCTGGAAGTGGAATATTCCAGGTCTGCAATAGACAAGCTGAGACTTTATGCTGCGATGAGAGTCCCAGAATTTTGGCGTTATAACGGCAGTGTGTTGCGAGTCTACACACTTGCAGGTGGGCAATATTCAGAAGTCGAAACCAGCCCTACTTTTGCGCCTGTGGCAGTGAAGGAGATTCCTCGGTTTATCCAAGAAGCGAAGAACAATGGGGAAATTGCTACTACCCGTGCTTTTCGGGTTTGGGTGCAACAGAAAGTTTCTGCTAGGGATTAACTCATTCCAGCATTTTTCTTATCAAGGACTTGCAAAAAATAAATAATCTCAAAGTACATGGAGACAGCTAGGGGTGCAAGGCTTTGCGCCCCTACGAGCGGATGTTTTTTAACTAGAGGTTCCTAAGGGTTTGTTGAGTGCCTGCGTTCATCATACTCCTACAGAAAAGCAAACTACGCCAAACAGCACTAGAAGAAGTTGTCATAGCGATCGCTACCACAAATGTTAAGAAAGATGTGACTAATGGATAACCTTGTAGAGAGAAGCTTTAATTTTTATCCTTTCCCTAATAAAGAAGCTTGTTATGAAGTTGAATTTCGGATTGAATTTTCCATATCAGATGAAAAGTGATCAAAATCGCCGACTTTTTAGAGAAATCAGGAATCTGAGCCTTCAATTTCCATAAAAATTGGTTAATTTCAGCAATAACTCTTCAACATCGGTAATGAATGCCAACAAATATTGACTATTTCCCACCTCCCCACTTTCCTGTTTTCTTGGCAATTGCGGGATTTATTAGGTATTTTTTCCTACTTTTGGGGTGGTTTTTAGGCAAACAACTACCCTAAAATTACAAAAAATCCTGAAATCTATATAAATTAATGGTTTCATCTATCCACATCAGGCTACAACACCTTAGAATGATTCATTGAAAAGTCGAGCCGATGGGATGTACAGCCGTTTTGAGAAAAAATACTCCCAAAGGATGATTTTTGTATTTCCGCGAGTCAAGATTTCAGTACAAATGTATTAATGTGCGTCCGTACTGAAATCTCAAGTAAACCTTCAGGAGTTTGACATGAACAAAGGTGAATTAGTTGATGCCGTAGCTGAAAAGGCTAGTGTTACCAAGAAACAAGCGGATGCAGTCTTAACTGCCGCTTTGGAAACGATTATTGAAGCGGTTTCCTCTGGTGATAAGGTGACATTGGTGGGATTTGGCTCATTTGAATCACG
Organism: Nostoc sp.; assembly: GCF_036917575.1. Taxonomy (GTDB): domain Bacteria; phylum Cyanobacteriota; class Cyanobacteriia; order Cyanobacteriales; family Nostocaceae; genus Nostoc. The sequence goes on from NZ_JBALDC010000104.1 coordinate 64,826, forward strand.
GGAACGTAAAGCCCGTGAAGGTCGCAATCCGAAAACAAATGAAAAGATGGAAATTCCAGCGACGAGGGTTCCTGCTTTCTCCGCAGGAAAACTGTTTAGAGAAAAGGTAGCACCCCCAAAAGCATAGGTTCTGTCTTCGGGAACTTTTTTTTAATGCGGCAACCTGCACACGGGGGAAATTTAGCCTGGGCAGCAGCACTGGCTGGCTGTCCCCCTGATGCTATTCTGGATTTTTCTGCTAGTATCAGCCCGTTGGGGCCTCCAAATAGCGCGATCGCTGCTATTAAGTCCCAAATTGGTAATCTTAAGCACTATCCAGACCCAAATTATAGTGAACTGAGACTAGCTCTCAGTCACTTCCATCAATTGCCGTCTGAGTGGATTCTGCCGGGTAACGGCTCCGCAGAATTACTCACTTTAATCGGTAGGGAATTAGCTCAATTAGCCGCGACAATTTTAATCACTCCAGCCTTTGGCGACTACTACCGAACCTTGGCAGCGTACAACGCTAAAGTGCTGGAGTGTCCTTTGTCATTGGTCATTCAAAAAGGACAAAGGACAAAGGACAAAGGACTATTGCTGAATAATCCCCACAACCCAACTGGAAAGCTATTTTCACGGGACTCTATTTTGCCCTACCTGGAGCAATTTGCTTTGGTTGTGGTGGATGAAGCATTTATGGATTTTGTGCCGCCTAATGAGGAACAAAGCCTGATTCCGGTGGTGCAGGAATATCCAAATTTAGTAGTGTTGCGATCGCTAACCAAATTTTACAGTCTCCCAGGACTGCGATTGGGATATGCGATCGCACACCCTGACTGCCTAGCTAAATGGCAGCTATGGCGCGATCCTTGGCCCGTAAACACGCTAGCTGTGGCGGCGGCAATTGCGGCACTCCAAGATACGGAGTTTCAGCAGCAAACCTGGGCATGGCTACCACCTGCACGAAACCAACTGTTTCAGGGTTTAGCTAAAATCCCAGGATTGCAACCCCAAGCAAGTGCTGCTAACTTTTTACTGGTTGAGTCCCAAGAATCTACTTCCCAGTTACAGCAACAATTACTCAACTATCACCAGATTTTAATTCGTGATTGCCTTAGCTTTAAAGAACTAGGCGATCGCTTTTTCCGGGTTGCTGTACGTGAAGAGTCTGATAACCAACGCTTACTAGCAGCGCTAAAAGAGAGTTAGGAGTTATAAGTTAAAGAAGGGTTTTAATTCTTAGTTCCTAACTCTTAATTCCTAAATCTTAATTCCTAAATCTTAATTCACGTGACCGTTGACTACGATGTTGTAATTATTGGCGGCAGTCTTGCTGGATACTACGCTGCCCTTGCTGCAACCCAACTACGTGCTACAGTTGCCCTGGTACAACCCAAAGTAGGCTACGGGTATACTCATCACCATGTTCTTACCGAAATTGGTAAACTAACGCAGAAGTTGAAGGATGCCGCTAGTTTTGGTATTCATACCATACATACAGATACCTCAGAAGAATGCCACATATCTATGGCATGGCAAGAAGCGATGCTGTATGCTCAATACGTCGCCTCAAATCTACAAGAACAGCATTCTCCAGCCATCTTAGCCGCGCGGGGAGTCGATATTATCGTTGGCAGTGGTCAATTTCAATCTTCACCCCAATTGGCTTTTACCATTAACAATCGCTTACTACGCGCCCGTACTTATTTGCTGGCCAGTGGTTCGCTTCCAGAAATTCCTGAGATTGAAGGATTGCAAGCCACTGGTTATCTAACCCTTTCTAATATTTGGCAATCCTTACAGGGAGGGACATTACCCAAAAATTGGCTAATTATCGGTGGAATTCCTCAAAGCATTGAAATCGCTCAAACTTTAGCCAGGTTTGGTTGCAGTGTGACGCTGGTGGTCAAGCATCAATATATTCTTCCATATCTAGACCCGGAGATAGCTATGTTGCTTCAGGCACAGTTGGAAGTCGAAGGTGTACGCGTCCTCACCAAAAAACCAGTAACTCAGGTGAGGCTAATTGAGAATAAAAAGTGGATTCAAGCAGGAGATAAGGCCATTGAAACTGATGAAATTTTAGTAGCGACTGGACAACAGCCGAATCTTGAATCTTTAAATCTGGCAGCAGTAAGTGTGAAATGGCATCAGCGTAGCTTAGTTGTGAACGATAAGCTGCAAACTACTAACCACCGTATTTATGCTTGTGGTGATGTAATTGGTGGTTACGACTTTGGCAATATTGCTAATTATGAAGCAAAAATTGCGCTAAACAATGCACTCTTTTTCCCCAGGTTACGAGTAAATTATCGCGCCATTCCTTGGGCGATATTTTCTGTACCGATGCTGGCGCAAGTGGGTTTGACAGAGGCACAGGCAAAACGCCTATTTAGCCAAGATAAAATTTTAGTTTTGCGACAATATTTTAAAACAGTGGTAGCAAGCCAACTTCGGAACGAAACCACTGGGATGTGTAAAGTAATTGTGCTAGACAACGGCGAAATTTTGGGAGCTTCGATATTGGGAGCAGAAGCTGGCGAATTAATTAATTTGATTGCCTTAGCAATATCACAAAAAATTAAAGTCAAACATCTAGCAAATTTATCTCCTGCCTATCCCAGTTTCTCAGAAATTCTGGAACGAACTGCAAGAGAGTGGAGTAAGCAAAAGTTAAATACCAACATTCCTTTGCAAGAGTTTTTAGAAGGCTTCTTCCATTTCTGCCGCAATTGGAATTAGCATTTACGCCCGGAGTTTTCACTATAATAACTTAAAGAAGGTGCTAATCTTATTGAAGATAAACATCAAGTTATAAAATTTATTCTTACTGTATTTCCATGTAGTAAAAATCATATAGTTATCTCAATCAGGAAGTGTGTGTTTTCAATCACAGACATATTGTGTCTCTTAACACTGCCAACTTCAAAATAGTAGTATAAAGAAGCAGTACTCCAAAGTTAGGTGTTAAAAATTAGGGGTATAAATCACCGATTTAATATTGCAATACCGATAGCGCAGCGTTAGTGAGCTGTCGAGCGTTACAGCCCGCCGCAGACATCGCAGTGAAATAGCTGTTTTTATTGAGAATCTACATTATGAATAGCTGAAATTTTAGTCGTAGACTGGGAACGAGGTAATTGGGAGTGCTTTAAAAACCCCGCATGAAAATCCAAACTACTCCTGCCGCTGTTAGAGGTACGCTGAGGTTATCTGTGCCGTGGGGTGAAATTGCCTCTGCTAGGGTTGCGAAAGTAGCAGTTACCACCGCCGTCAACAATGCCCATCTTAAACTTAAAGGTGTTGCGAAGGGACTCAGCAACGAACCAGGTAGCAGTAACAGCACCAAGAAAATCACTACTGTACTCGTGATAAACATTGCTGCTGAACCTTCCCAGGAACGTACAGAACTTCCCACTTGATATTTATGCTGCCCAAAACGTCTACCAATTAATGCTGCTAGTGCATCACCCCAAGTCATCGCCATTATCCCTGCTACCGCAATTGGAGCGCTATCTACTGGCCCCTCTGGTCGCCACAGTAGCCCGAACAGCAGTGTCACTGAGATAGCGAAATAAACTGTACCGGGTGAGCTATCTTGGGTATCCATTGCGCCAATGATTCGGTAGCGGTAGAACAGGTAGTTCAGTCCGATAAAGGTGGCAAAAGGTATAATTCCGATTTCCCAGTTTCTAAACAGTAGCAGGACGCCGAAAACCCACATTCCTGCACCAATATGGATTACTTTGCGAGTCAAATCTGGCTTTACAGCAAACAGCTTACGCAATCCCTCACCAATCACAAGCAGACTGGTAGCGTAAACATAAGAAATTGCTAGCCCGATAAAATCATTTGTCATTTGTCATTTGTTATTTGTCATTTGTCATTTGTCATTTGTCATTGGAGAAAGACTTATAGAAAGCTGCTCCTCTGCTGCGTTGGTTCACTTAGGTCGATCGCTATTTCGTCTAAAGTTCTTTTCTACTGACGAAACGCTACCGATACCTTGAAGAATACCACGACCGATTAAACCTAAACCCCGACCAACTATTTGGGTAAGGATAAAAACTATACCGCTACCGACAAAAGCTACTAGCGATTTTAGACGCGGTGCGATCGCATCACTAAATTCTAGGAGCAATGTTACTACTAAAGGAATATTAGAAAGTTTTATTAATTCTTGATTTCGAGGTGCATAAACTGAAGTATTGGCAATACCACGAGGTACAATTACAAATAGTTCATAGCGACTTTCAAAAACTGCTTTTGGCTCGTTTATATAATTTTTCAATCTATATTTCCACGATAAATCATTTCTAAATTGTTCAATTTCTCTTGTGGAAATTAATTGGCGCCTATAAAATTTCTGCTTAATCTCTTCTACATCTGCTAAATAATTTAACAGTGGTTGCACTACTCCATTTGCTACCTGAATCAACAAGTTCTCTAAAATCGCTAATGCTTGCGACTTTGATTCAGCGCTCACTACTGGATATGAAGTATTATCAATATTCAATTCTGTTTGAAATAAGAGATAAGAATAAAATTCACAAACTAGCGGAATTCTTTGAAGAATGTCTCTTTGCACAACCTCTATATTTTGTAACAATAAGTTAATAATTTCTATGTTTTGATTAACTATTTTTATTCGAGAAAACTTTCCAAAAAAATCTATAATTGTTACTTGCCATAAATCACATAATAAGGTAGTTTTTAGTTCATTTAATTGATTAATTTCTATTTGAGAAGTGCGCAGTTCATCCAACTGTTCAGCTAATTTTTTTAGAATCAGATAAAGTAATTCCCGTTTTTTATCTTCACGAAGGATATCAATTTCTAAAGGTATATTTGTAACATTTTTTAAAGGAAATTGAAGCTTAGTAACACAAGATGTAAACAAGGCAGATTGTAGGGTTCCCGGACTAAGTAAAGGTGATACGATTTGCCTTTGCTGAATGGTACTGCTTAATGAAGGAGTTAAAGGCGGCTGATTAGAAACTAGAATCTGTTCCTCTTGCCTTTCTTGTAATGAAACCAACAACCGATTTAGCAACCAACGAGCCGCTAGCAGTTCTCGCCGCTGTCCAGCTAGAATCGCTCGGTCTAGTACTGGTAGTCCAGGAACTTGTAATTGTGTTGTTACTGCGGCTAAAGTAGCATCAATATTAGTGATTCCTGACAAACGTAAATTATTTCGCAGTTTAGAGAAAGGGAGTGAGATGTGGGGAGAAACGCGATTAATTGCTTCTGTACTGGGGGAATTAGGAGTTATTATTGCTTGCGTGTCCTGGAACCAATAGGAACCACCATCTGCAACTTCTTGCATGGCGGCGACTAACTCAGTTAGTGGTGTACCTTTCGAGCAGTAGCCATTTACACCAATAGATTTCGCAGCTAATAGCAGTCCTTGTTCTTGAACAGAACTGAGGAGCAAAATTGGTAAGTTGGGATATAAGGCTCTGATTTGCCGACAGAATTGTAAACCTAATTGTTGACTAGTGATGGAGCGACCATTACCAAATTCCAAAACTACTAAATTTACCTGATTATGGTCTTTTTCAGCAATTTCTGCTATAATCTGCAAGGCAATGGTGTAAGTTTCTACAACTGCGATCGCTTCTAGGTTAGGAATTGCTTCTAAGGCTACCTGTAATCCCAGACGAAAAATCGGATCTTGGTCGATTAACAATAATTTTAGAGGGCGATCGCTCATAATCCACTCAATTAGATCAGCACTGTTTTTTACCAATTAGAAAACAGCTTTGATACAAAACTTTGTCTTCCCCATTGTCACCTGTTTTCGCAAACAGATAAATCGATCATAATTGCCTTATGCAGCCTTCACTGTGTAATTAAATGAACCTGAGTATTCGGCACTGGTTAGCAGAACGTTATATCGCAATCAATTAAATCAAAGGCTTTTCTGAGGGGCAATTAGCAGGTATTGCCTACCATATTGTTCAGGATATGGAAGTCAAAAGCCTGATGCCTTTAGATATCTGTACCTTGGTAGAGGTTTTAGAACTGCCTTTGAATATTGTTTGGGAAGAAATCAGAGTCAATGGTTGTTGGGTTATCCGCTAAGTGGTAGGAGCAAAACAATGCTACTGCGTTCGGGTACGGCTCATATCCACCGGACTCCAGAAGCGATGGCTAATTTACTAGCCGGTTATCATCCCCAAAATTTACTTGAGCAGATGCAAGCGATCGCTCTCAAAATTTTACACTTGCAACGTCATCAAATTAATCTAGCTGGTGAATTTAATACTTTACCAGCCTTTTATAGCAGGAGGCAGGGGGCAGAAGGCAGGAGGCAGAAGGTAAAACTATTGCTAACTCTCTTCTTTCACCCCATCCTTATGTCCTAACCTATATGACTACGGCTATATTTCAAAATTTGGGATGTAGAAAGCTCAGTGAAAAGTAGTTTAATTGAGTTTTCGCATCTCAAGTTAGGCGAATCTCTTTGTGCAGATGCGATTGCTGCTCAACTTCAACTTCTGACTCAGTACCAAGATGAAGCTTATGGTACGTCTACTTTTGTACTTGATTCTCTCAGTAGCGTAGCCCAGAATATTTACAATTTACTAGTTTACGGAATACTTAGCCAAGAAATTGAAGAACTAGCGATCGGACTAATTGAAAGCTGTGAAGGCGCAATTTTGCCAGTAGATTTAGATGATGATGATGCCGATGATGAGACAGTTTTTGGCAATAATTCGATTGGGCAATAGGGCATTGGGCATTGGGCATTGGGCATTGAGAAGAGACAAGGTAGATAAGGAAGAGGGGGAAGATAAAGGAGAGACTTGTTCAATAATTCCCTCTTGTCACCTTATCACCTTGTCCCCCCTGCTCCCCTACTCCCCAATCCCTAACCCTCCTGCGGATTGCGGTAGCCAAAAAAGTTAATACTGTACTCAGTAATCCGCACTCCTGTTTCTTCTTCAATTTTGCGGATCAAATCTTCTGGTAGTTCCACGTGAACATCAAGAATTTGATTTGTATCCACACAGTTTATATGACTGTGAGAGTCACTAATATTGCCGTACAAACGCCCATCACAGCGTTCAATACACTCAATGATGCCTTGACTGGATAACGCTTCTAAATTTTGATAAACAGAAGTATGACCGATCTCTTTACCTTCGTGGTTCAAGCGATCATAAATCTCTCTTGCAGCAAGATGTTCATTTGCTTGCCAAAGTAATTCCAGAATAAAACGACGCTGACGACTGACGCGCATACCCAAGATTTGACAGCGCTCAAGTGCATCTTCTAAGGAACGAATTGGTTTTGTAGAAATTGTTTGATTTTGCATATTACAGCTTATTAACTGTTGGAGGGATTTTCCGATCTAAATGTTTATTGGTTATTTAATATATGCAATGATATTGCACACCGCTGTTTTACCTGCACTTATGTTTTGGCTTTTGATGCTGCGGAAGTGACAGGTGGCGATAATAATTTTTTTGCTTCTTGACGGCTACTTTGTCAGACCTTAATCTAAAACAAACTCATTACAACTTTAACTTAAAATTGCTGTAAATGTCCACCTTGGGGCAGGCGTTGCCTTTTCCAAGTGGGATAATTCTAATGACATACCATGTTAATCGTGTAGTAATTTTTTAGTTAAGTGCAAGTATTTATCGTAATTAAAAAGTAACATTTAAGTGTAGCAAAATCCAGTGTACGTGAGTGGCGATGGACAGCAACTCATATCAAGACTAGGAACTAGATGTATATTTGTTATAACCAGTGAAAACTAAGCAAAAGTATCAAATAAGTTTGAGAAGGTTAGACTTGTGTATAAACCTTGTATAGGTCAGCAAAAAAGTTTCATACCAATTCGCTATAAAGATGCATTAATATCTATTAAACGAACTGCCCTTTGTCTCCCCTCCTTGTAAGCGGGGAGGGGAGACAAAGGAGTGGGGTGCAATGACTGTGGGAATCACAACTAATTATGCGGACATGATATAAGAGGTAGTTGCCAACGGCAACTACCTCTTACCCCCTCAAGTATTTATGAAAAATTTTGCACTCTGTTTCGATTAATACTGCTGTAGTAACAATCCTTCATCAGCATCCAACGCTGCTAGGGGATTTTCTGTATCTATCGATGAAACTTGTGCTTCTAGCTTGTCACAACATTCACGCACTAAACGCAAACCGTCATCTAATGGAAGTTGAGCAGTTGTTGGGGTAAACTCTTGCAATATCCCAGCTTCTATCGTCTGATAGCGATCGAGGTGTTTGCTCACTTTCGCCAGAAAATTTGCTCCTTCGCCACCTGGAGCGCTCGCAAACTGCAAAATTGAATCGACATAAGCCTTAACTTTGGGGTTTTTAACTCCCTCTGTAGCCGAGGTATAGAGCAATTCCCCTGATAGATATTCAAAATCTGGTACATACAGGCGATCGCCAACTAGTTCAAATATCTGCATTTCTTTCGCTGGTCTAACTGTTAATTTCTCACGCCTGACTCGATCAGCCGCCTTCTCAAGCAGTGTAATTACAGCTAATATTACCAGAGGATAGTTACTATCTATACATCTAATTTCCACTGTGCTGAGATTGTTGAGTCTAACTGGATTCCAAGCTGACTTGAGTAAGCTGACTCCTGCTTCTTTGAACAGGTTCGGTTCAATTCCGGCTTTTTCCATCGCTTGCAACCAAGCATAATAACGAGCAAATTGCTGTTCAACTAAACCCTCCACACTCAAGGCATAAGGCATGAGTCCGCCGACTGGCTGTAAATCAGTGTAAACTCCTTCCCAGCCAAAGGTTTCACTACCTCGATAACGAGTTGTGTGCGCGGCTAGTCCGATCGCCTGTCCTTCATAAAAGGGACACGCCCGCGTCAGAGAAATGAGTGCTGAGTCGCAAGCTGTAGCTAAATTATAGATATTTAGTAGTTCTTCTCGGTCTTTTGATGTCGAGTTGTAGGATACTGCAACACTAGGGTCAATTACCCCAGGCGGGACTTCCAAATGCAGGTGTGTACCTGTACATTTGCCGGCGTGTAAAAATTTCTCATAGCCGACAGTCCGCGCTTGGATATGGTAATTAGGCTGATCGCGCATAACTGGCGTAATGTGCAAAGGGTAGCTAGACAGAGGGTAAAGGCGTAAACCCATCTGTTGTGCCACAGAAAGCGCCAATTTGAGATTTTTGAGATAAACTCTTGCTAGTTCTGTACCAGTGTCGGCAGGAGGTGTGTTAATTTCTACCATGCTTTTGACGAACTCTGGCACAAAGTACTTTGGGTTTAAACCTTGTGTTTGCGCCATTAAGTGACAACTTTCCAAAAACTCATCAGCGCGATCGCTCAAATAACCAGTCTCATCTACCAGAAAAAATTCTTGCTCAAGACCAATACGACGCTTTAATACATTCATTTAGACCTCCACGAGAGCATAATATTTTACCTGCTGCCATGACGCATCATGAAGTGTTTCTACCTCTTCTAATTCCCTGTCTATACATCTCAATTCGGATTTTGAAAGCTAAATCTCCTAAACTACCATCTTCCAGAGAACTTATCCCACTATTCTAAAAATGCCTACTTCTTTTATAAAATTACTTCCAGCAATGGCAAAAAGATGAAACATGGCAAGAAATTCATCAGCGGTTACGTTTGTGGGTAAGGGTAAGCCAAAACCGAGAAGCATCCCCAGCCAGGCAATTATGCACGGCCAAAGTGTTGAGACTACCAACTTTGGTTTGTGCAACTAAAGGTCAATCTAGCGTCAATCCCTGAAAGCTGCTACTGTAGATTGTCGATCCTACAGTTGAGCATCAAGAAAGTGGCTGCTGAATCAATGACAATCGCGATCGCACTCAATAATGACTTCATTAACAATCTGGATCTGTCCCCTGCATCAACGGTGATTGAAAAACTGCTGCAAGATGGGGTTGCATCCCACGAACAGCAGCTACGCTTTGATGTCAATTACGATCTCCAACCTGGCGACCCACGGGAACTCTCAGAAATTCCAGAGCTGCGCTTGTGGTTTGTGCGTCTAGATGCCAAATATCCCTGGTTGCCATTTTTACTAGATTGGAAAGCTGGAGAATTTGCTCGTTATGCCGCCATGCTTGTACCACACCAGTTTAGTTCCCAAGAAGGTATTCAGTATAATCCTGAAGCCTTAGAAATATTTTTGATGCATAAAATCTTTACTTTAGGTGACTGGCTTAAACAACAAGATATTCCCAGCCTCTCGCGGCTGAAGTCTATGGCGCAAATTCTAGGTTATGAACTAGATGATGGTTTTTTTGAAATATTTTAAATAGCTAATAGGTGATGGAAGAGTTTTGAGAAAATTTTCTTCGTTTTGGTGGACTGTGTGAAGTTGTTCTTCTTAGATTACAATATCGTTCAGTTAAGCCCTAAATCCTCTGTAGAGAAGCGTTAGCGCATCGACACGAAATATAATTTCGCGCCTCTATTTGCCGAAATCAATACCAAAAACTTAACTAAATTGTATTAATACATAGTATATTTTGCGATATTTAAAACATCCTTTAGGGATGAAATTTTTATCTATCTAAAAAGATATTTTTTAAATTAACTATAGCAAATATGCTGATATAGAAACCTGTTTCTTTTCTGTAAAAGAAATAAGTTACATTTGATACTTTTTACTTAAAGTGCTTTCAGTAGTTTGCAAGATACTGAAAGAGCAATTTTGTAATCAAACAAGCTTGAGAAAATGAGGGTTTTGGAATGAAAAATTTAGTACCTGAGCGTGCAACATCTGAAGAAGAACGTTTCCAAGATGACTATTATTCTTACTTTGAATCCACAGAAAATGTCACTCGATACACACCTACAGGTGGTTTTTTAAGTAACGCTTTTCCAGAGAACTCATTCTCTTTATTAGATTTAGGATGTGGTAATGGGGCTTTAAGCAAATATCTTCCGACTCGATGTGACTATCTAGGAGTCGATCACAGTGAATTAGCTATTGAACAATGTTTAAAACTCTACCCAAATAGAAAGTTTGTTACCAAAGATTTGTCGCTTTTCCTGGCTGAACTTGTTGAAAAGAATCAAAAATTTGATGCAGTTGTGCTAGCGGGTTTATTATTTCACAGCATTAACAAAGAGACCCAAGAAAAAAAAGACGATCAAGAAATTATTCAATTTTGCTTGAATAAAATACTAAACGACAAAGGATATCTCGTTCTCATTGTACCTTTTTGCTACGGCGATCATCCATCTCACAGTTTGTTTGTTCGAGCAGAGTGGCTACAAAAGTCAATAGAAGAAATGCTAGAAATTGCTAATGCAAAAATTGCTCACGAAAATATATCTCTACAAATTGGTTTGGACAAGAGGGTTCGAGAGCAGAAAGCAATTCCTGACTGGTTTGTTTCCGATAGTAATGCTGATTATCCCAGTATATTTGTGGGAACATATATGGCAAGCTGGACATTTATTGCTTGCCTCTAATTAATACCATTCTGGATTTTAGATGTGTAATTTGACCTTGAACTATAGAGATACAAAATTGTCTTTATCTTGCTGGACTAACACATATCGAAGGATTTTGGGTTTAACTGAACTGTGTTGGGCTAGGTGGAAAAGGTTCTTAAACTCAAGTTAGGTGAAGAGATTCCCAATTAAAAAATCCAATTTTTTAGGATGTATTCGTGAGCGGGTAATATCATTTTACTAAATATCTGATACAGATAAATAGGTAGGGGCATACAGATGTATGCCCCTACAGCAAATTAATACGTTGCAAAAATTTTTGGAAATGGCATAACGCACTAGAATAGATCGATTTGTCTAAATAAAAGCTGAAAGCCGTTCCCAACTTGTGATAACGGCTAAGTGAGAAATTATAGAGCTTTTTATTTCTATGCAATATACATTCACCTCTCTCCTGTAAAGAGAGAGGTTTTGAGGCTTACTCTCTGTTCTAGGTATCTAAGTTTGGGAAAACTACTAGTTTAGCCACCCCAAATTTTTTCTAAAACTGTGTTTGGTGAAATATCCGCCGTTTTTCCCGTGAGGGATTCAATAGCCAGGAATTTATCGTTTTTCGGCAACAACTTAGCTGGATTGCTGGGCCCAAATACAGCAATGGTATAGGTTTGAACTGCAACACTAAGTTGTAGTGCCGCGCTATCAGTAGATAACATCAAATTTGCTCCAGCAATTATGGCAGTTAACTTACCAATATCATCTGGGGCAGTCACCTTGATATCTGGAGAAGACTCCAAAAGCGATCGCACAAACAGATCATCATCAAGTCCCTTAATAACCACCACGGGTAGATCGGGCTGCTTTTGTTGGAAGGCTTGAATAATTTGCTGCCAACTTTCAACAGGGTAGATTTTATCTAGTTCTTTAGCCTGTAATAACTGGCCAGAACTGCCATGAATCAAAATATAGCCTGTTTCATGAACTCCTAAACGTTTTTGTTCCTTTTGTGCCCACTCAATATCTGGTTTTGGTACATTTACTGCTAACTCTGGGACAGGGCTATTTATTTCCAACGGTTGCAGCAAGTCGTGATATACTGCTGCCGCATATTGGGATGGTTTGAACGGCACAGTATGGGTAAGAAAACCCGATCCTTTGCCTTGATAACCAATGCGTATAGGAATTCCCGTTAACCAGAGTAAAAGACCTACCAACCAATTTTGCTTAACAGCAATGGCAACATCGTATTCGCGATCGCGAATTGTCCCCACTAAATTACCCCAATCTGCCAGACTATTACGGTCATTAAAATCAAAGTACAGCACCTCGTGAACTGACTTGCTCACTCGGTAGGCAGCCTTTGACTGGGGTTCAACAACGACATCTATCTGAGCGTCAGGGTAATGGCGCTTCAGGTCATCTAGAGTCGGAAAGAAGAGAATTTGGTCGCCAATTCCGCCAGGTACAAGGGCTACTACTCGCATAATATTTATTGACGCTTACTCGCTCCCTATTTTAGGGGAAAATATATAGCTTAAAGATTGAGGAATTCTGTGTATTTACTAATTCCAGCTGCGGGAATCGGAAAAAGAATGGGTAGTAACCGCAATAAACTCCTACTACTCGTGCGATCGCAACCAATTATTGCCTGGACTTTATTAGCCGCAGAAACCGCCAGTACAATCAGTTGGATTGGGATTATTTCTCAGTCTAGCGATTGGCCAGAGTTCAAAGCAATTATCGCCAATCTAAAGCTGACTAAACCAGTGGAATTGATTCAAGGCGGCTCCACCCGTCAAGAATCTGTTTACAATGGCTTGCAATCTCTGCCAATAGCCGCAGAACAAGTGTTAATTCATGATGGTGCCAGATGCCTAGCTACACCAGATTTATTTAACTCTTGTGCCGAGGCCATTCGCCACTGTCCCGGTTTAATTGCTGGTGTACCCGTCAAAGACACCATCAAAGTGGTTGATGAGCAAGGCATAATTCAAGAGACACCCGACAGACGACAACTATGGGCAGCACAAACTCCTCAAGGATTTGATGTCAAGTTGTTGAAACAGTGCCATGCTGAAGGAGTTCGTCAAGGTTGGGAAGTAACAGACGATGCTGCTTTATTTGAAAAGTGCGGCATCGAAGTCCGAATTGTCGAGGGAGAGGAGACAAATTTAAAAGTGACCACTCCCCAAGATTTAGCGATCGCAGAATTTATTCTAACAAATAGAGGCTTTTGAGGAAGCGAACAAGGAAATATAGTACAAATTATTTCCTGTCACCATATTTCTTAACCCCAATGCCAAATTTGAAAGTTTTAAAAAATACTTTGACAATTTACGATATGATGCCACACACTTGTTGATTGTTAGTTGTCATGTACTAATGACCAATGACTAATCACCCTTCGGGTGACGCTCCTGCGTCGTTAACGCTGCGCTAACGCCAGTTGCTCATGGGGGAAACCCCCAAGACCGCACCATCTTCACCAATGACTAACTACTAATGACTAAATGATTACAGCCACAGCGACGAAGATAGAAGCAATTCTCTATTTAAAGGGTAAACCCTTGTCGCTCGGCGAAATCGCCGAGTATGCCGCGTGCGATCGCGCCACTGTCAAAGAAGGCATAATTGAACTTATGGACAATTATGCCCACCGAGATAGCGCTTTAGAGGTCATAGAAACCCCAGATGGTTACAGTTTGCAACTACGATCTGACTTTCATGATCTAGTGCAAACAATGATACCAGTAGAATTGGGTGTAGGTGCATTGCGAACTTTAGCAGCGATCGCCCTTAATAGTCCTATACTCCAAAGCGACTTGATTAACCTACGCGGTTCAGGAGTATATCAGCACGTTCCAGAACTCGTTGAACTTGGTTTCATCCGCAAACGCCGAGATAGCGATTCTCGCTCCTACTCGCTCCAAGTAACACCGAAATTTCATCAGTATTTCCAAATCGAACAACTTCCGCAAATACTCTCTACCAGTCAAAAGGAAGAACAACTAGAACTAGAACTAGAACTACATGGAGTGGGGTCTAGGGCATGGGATATGGGGCATGGGGAAAATGAGGGGAATGAGAAAACAAGGAAGCAGGGGACCAGGGAGGAGAAGGGGGACAAGGTAACGAGGTGACAAGGTGACTAAAGTTAGAACTTGCAACAAGTCTTTCCCTTCCCCTTGTCCCCAATTCTCAAGAGTCCCCAAGTCTCTTCCCAACGCCCTGTTTGCCCAATTCCCAATTCTCCCTCCTCTTGACTTATACCTGTGGTGAATACGCTACCCTTGTACTATGGTTTAAAGTAGAGTTAGCAATTAAGCTAAATAAAACTGCCAATGGTGTTTAATCCTGACTTTTTGAATGACAACTCCGAGGAACACCCTAATCAACTTCTTTCCGACCACTCTGAGCAATACCCTAATCAGTTACTCAAATATCTACAGCATCAGTCTCCTGATGTTTTAGCTAGGATTGCTCAGTCCGCCAGTCCCGAAATTAAACAAATCATCTCGCAAAATGTCCAAGGGCTAGTGGGGATGCTCCCGGCAGAAAATTTTAACGTGCAAATCACAACAGATCGGGAGAATTTAGCTGGACTTCTAGCGTCAGCCATGATGACGGGGTATTTTCTGCGCCAGATGGAACAAAGAATGCAGTTAGAGCATTTGTCTAATGATCAATAATTCAATAGTCAGTAATCAAACATTCTGCGACTATTGACCAAATAATGACTAATTCGTAATTCGTAATTAAAAAAGGTATAGTAGCTGACACTGAATGAAAATTTAGTTGTCAACAAAATATTGATGGAGAATTCAATCTTCCACTGAGAGCGCAGCTTTAGCGAATCTGCGTACTGCTACAGAGAAGCAAGCTAGAAAGAGCATCTTGTAGGTAAGAATTACGAATTACGAATTATCAATTACGAATTATTTTGACTACTTCCTTTCAGGATAAGCTCCTGATTGAACTTTAAAGGTTTGAATTTTACCGCTGCGGTTGACTTCGATCGTTAAAATGTCTCCAACTTTGCTCGACTCTACCAGCCTTTGAACTTGGGCTGAAGTTTTGACTGGTTTACCGTTAAATTTTTGAATCACGTCTCCAGGAAGCAGTCCTCCACGCTTGGCCGGGGAATCATCTGTAACTCCTTTAATCACAATTCCAGCATCCTGCTGAATGCTCAGTTGATTTTCTTGATTAATCTGCTGCTTTCTGATGGGAGAAAGGTCTGCCATTTCAATACCCAAGAAAGGATGTTCCACACGCCCTTTGGTAAATAGTTCATCAGCGATGCGGGCGGCGGTTTCAATGGGGATGGCAAAACCGAGTCCTTGAGCATCAGCGCGGATGGCAGTGTTAATACCAATCACTTCGCCTTGGGCGTTTAATAAGGGGCCACCAGAATTACCAGGATTAATTGCGGCATCAGTTTGGATAAAGCTGACTCGCTTATCTGGGACACCAACTTGAGTGCTAGTGCGATCGGTAGCGCTGATAATGCCGATAGTAACAGTATTATCTAAACCCAGAGGATTGCCAATAGCGATCGCCCATTGTCCTGGGATCAGGTTTTGCGAATTGCCCAATTTTACCGTTGGCAAATCATTCGCTTGTATTTTCACTACCGCTACATCTGTTACAGAATCAACTCCTACTACCTTACCCTCTAAACTTCGACCATCCTTGAGGGTAACTTGTACTGTATCTGTATCTGCCACTACATGAGCGTTAGTGAGTAGTTCTCCATCTTCACTCAAAATAAATCCCGATCCTGTACCGCGCTCAATGCGTTCTTGAGGAATTGGTTGGTCATCCTCTCCAAAGAATCGCCGCAATATGGGATTTTTCAATGCGTCAGAGATGGGATTGGCTACTTTGCGAGTGGCATTAATTCGCACTACAGCCGGGCCAACTTTTTGCACTGCCGTTGCAATAAAATTCACGTTATCGCCACCAGTAGCCCCAATCCCTCCGTTAGGAGAATTCGGAACTACGGATTCTGGAGGCGAAGCCATTGTGACATTTCTTAGCTGTTGGAACGAGCGATTTTGTGGAATGAGATAGCGACTGCCAAACAAACCTGCACCACCGCCAATTACCAGTAAAAATACATAAACCGCCAGTTGCTTTAAAGATAACTTCATAATTGTTTTGCTCAAGAACAGCAATGCAGTTGCTAACTTCTAAGTGTAGTCAAGCTAACGGCAAGTGGACAGATCAATTTATGAGAAATTAGGGATTGGGTACTGGGTATTAGGTACTGGGGATTATATATTCTCCCCCTACTTCCCTGCTTCCCTGCTCCTCATCTCCCCACTCTCCATTTTTCCCATCTAAAATCTAAAGTTAATGCGCTATTGACCTGTATACATGACTTTACCCTTTCGTCAACTGTTTCTCTGTAGCTTAGTTAGCGCCTTGAGCCTAGTAAGCATACTGCCATACTCAAACAGTGCTGAGGCTGCTGTGGATGGTTGCTCAACTCCAGCCCTATCTCGCTTCCAACGCCATAAAGTTGTTCCTGGCGAAACTTTAGAGAGCATAGCGCAGCGCTACAATCTCATTCCGACAACTATTATTGGCATGAATCCAGCTTTGCAAAATGGTGCAGCTGCCGCCGTTGGTAGTGTGCTTCAGATTCCTCCCTACAATGGGATTGTAGTCGAAGTGCCTCGCAATCAAACTTGGCGACAAGTGGCGACACAATACAAAGTTCGTGCTGATAGCCTGTTTGAGGTGAATGGCTGCCAACAAAACCCCAGAGTCGTGTTTGTTCCGGGGGTAAATTGGTCGCCTAATGGTGTTGTAACTAAGTCACCTTTACCTACTGATGCAGGTACACCAAACCGTGCATCCTTGTCTGGATATCCCTTAGCACAAGTGGCAAATGTGGGATTAGCTTATGGCTGGCAAATTAATCCTGCGACAGGTGAAGTTTTCTTCCACAGTGGTGTTGACTTATTAGCACCAGTTGGTGCTAATGTGCAAGCGATCGCACCTGGAACTGTAGCCTTTGCCAGCGATCAAGGTTCTTATGGCAAATTAGTCATTATTAACCACAGTGGCGGACTTCAAAGCCGCTACGCCCAGCTTGACAGTATCAAAGTTACTGTCGGTCAGCAAGTGAAAAAAGGAGACTTACTAGGAACAGTAGGCACTAGTGGAAAACCAACATCCACTCAACCGCATCTCCATTTTGAAGTGCGTTCTAGCTCATCTCTGGGTTGGGTAGCACAAGATCCCAAGGGTTATTTGAAGAAATAAAGAAATGGGAAGTAGGGAGTAGGGAATAACGAATAAAAGACAAGGGAGACTACTAAACCCAATGCCCAATGCCCCATACCCTATGCCCAATTCCAAAATTCACTAGATTTGACAATGTGCATTCCTGCCTCTGCAAACCTTGTAAATGCTGCATCTGCCTGTTCTGTATAGTCCACAACACCAGGTACAACAACCGGGGAAGTGCAATCTTCTAGTAGATAGATTTTTTTCGCCAGAGTAGCATCTACCTGTTTAATTTCTGTTAATAAATCGTCAATTGTCCAAGCGACGCAGTGACTTTTAGCTTGACCACCAATAATTACTGCATCATATTCTAAAAGTTGTTTAATCAACAGCGTGTTCTTTTGAGCAAGTGGACGTTGTTCAAAATCTTCCAACACTTCTGGACGTAAGATGGAATAATTTTCTGTTAAAGGATTTTCACCTTTAATTTCAAATTGTGTTTGACTCTGACGCGCTATACCGTGGAAAAATACCGCTTCTTCTATCGATGAAACTAAAGCATGACCGATACCACCCAACATAGAATGATAAGGCCAAATAGTGAGAGGATATTTACCGTCTTGACTAAGTTTTTTAAGGTAATAATAAGCGTGTTTTTCTAATAATTCATAATCTCCATTAGTAACAGTGTTAGCAACTGCTGGGTTGACTTTCCAGATACCTTTCTCAATATCTGCTGGTGTGATGCTAGTTGCTGCTGGGGTGGGATGTTCTCCCGCAGCGTTCACCCAAAAGATTGGATGGAAAATTTGCGTTGTAGTGTGAGTATCTAAAGTTGGTACAATTTTCGTAATTATTCCCAAGTTTCGATAGATAAACTCAGATAATCTGAGGTTATCATCCACTGCTGCATTCCCAGATTTTCCACCTACAAATAATTCAAATCCAGGGATGCAGAAGGTATTTTGGACATCAATTAACAGTAGGCAAATACGGGTTTTATCTAAAGATGTAGGTTTGATATCGTGTTGTTTCGCCCAGATTTCAGCTTCAGCAGCACGTTCTTGGTAAGGTACGCGCCAGACTTTGCCCACTTCTTCAGGGTTAAAGTGTGGAGGAATTAGTAATTGGGGTGTTATTTGGGTGTTCATAATTACAGCCGCCTTTATTCTGTAATAACATCTATGATTTCAATCCCGAAATTTTCTCAAATCTAAATTAAATAGTATATTTGTATTATAAAAACATGATTTTAGCGATCGCACTCAAGTTACTCAGTTAAAAAGATTTTTAAGCGATATATCTTTACAAAAGAGTAAAACTCCTGAATTGCTCTTTGTTTCTTTGCCTGCCTCCTTCTCCATTTTTTTCTATATTAATCGTCCAAAAAAGCGCTAGCTGTGGCAATCTGGGAAACAGAGATTTATTAAATCTGATATTTTAGCTACAGCAAATTTACCTAATCAGGTTATGCAAACTCTGCCCACAGCAAACCCTTCAAGCATCACATCACCTCAAGCCAGCTTTGATACAACTATCAAGCGGCGAAAAACCCGTCCTGTAAAGGTGGGAAATGTCACCATTGGCGGTGGCTACCCCGTTGTGGTGCAGTCAATGATTAACGAAGACACTCTTGATATTGATGGTTCCGTAGCTGCTATTCGTCGTCTGCACGAAATAGGCTGTGAAATTGTCCGCGTCACAGTGCCGAGTATGGCTCATGCTAAAGCTTTAGGGGAAATTAAACAAAAATTAATTAAAACTTACCAAGATGTGCCAATTGTGGCTGATGTCCATCACAACGGGTTAAAAATCGCTGTGGAAGTCGCCAAGCATATAGAGAAAGTACGGATTAATCCGGGCTTGTATGTGTTTGAAAAGCCAAACATCAATCGCACTGAATATACTAAAAGCGAATTTGACGATATTGGCGAAAAAATCCGCGAAACCTTAGAACCTCTAGTAGTTTCTTTGCGCGACCAAGGTAAATCGATGCGAATTGGGGTAAATCACGGTTCCCTGGCAGAGAGGATGCTATTTACTTACGGTGACACCCCTGAAGGAATGGTGGAATCTGCTATAGAATTCATCCGCATTTGTGAATCTTTGGATTTTCACAACTTGGTAATTTCCATGAAAGCTTCAAGAGTACCAGTGATGGTAGCCGCCTATCGCCTCATCGCCAAGCGCATGGATGAACTGGGTATGGATTATCCGCTACATTTAGGCGTTACCGAAGCCGGTGATGGGGAATACGGGCGAATTAAATCCACAGCTGGTATTGCCACGTTACTTGCTGATGGCATTGGCGATACAATTCGCGTCTCACTTACAGAAGCACCAGAAAAAGAAATTCCCGTCTGTTATAGCATTCTCCAAGCTTTGGGATTGCGAAAAACGATGGTGGAATATGTTGCTTGTCCTTCCTGTGGACGCACTTTGTTTAATCTAGAGGAAGTGCTGCACAAAGTCCGGGAAGCTACTAAACATTTAACTGGGCTAGACATCGCAGTTATGGGTTGCATTGTCAACGGTCCCGGAGAAATGGCAGATGCCGACTATGGTTATGTTGGCAAAACACCTGGTTATATTTCTTTGTATCGTGGTCGAGAAGAAATAAAAAAAGTCCCAGAAGATAAAGGTGTAGAGGAATTAATTAACCTTATTAAGGCAGATGAACGCTGGGTAGAACCTTAAAGGGGCAGGGGAGCAGGGGAGACAAGGGGACAAGGGGGACAAGGAGAAATATATTGAAAATCTCTCCTTTGTCTCTTCTCCATGTCCTGTTTGGCCAATGTCCCATTCCCAAAAACTTTATATTTTTTAGCCACTAAGGTCGTCTGATTGTCAAGTATATTGTTCAAATTAAGAATACATACTTGGTCTGTAAGTGGTAGCCTGTGTTAGATTGAGCATACTGACTATAAATTTTCCCTCTGATGCAGCTGTCATTATGGTGACTACAAAAAATATACTTGTTTTGGGTGCTACGGCAGTGACACTCTCCACGATCGCTTTTACTAGCTGTGGCATTCATTCCCAAGGTCAGGCTTTATTTAAAGCAAGTCCTAAAGAATTAGTAGATGAAGTTTGGCAAATTGTTCAGCGCCAATATGTAGACGGTACTTTTAATCAGGTAGATTGGCAGGCTGTTCGTAAGGAATACTTGAGCAAGTCCTACAGTAATCCGCAGGATGCGTATAAGTCGATTCGGGAAATGCTGAAAAAGCTAGATGATCCGTACACCCGATTTATGGATCCATCGGAATTCAAGAATATGCAGGTGGATACCTCTGGAGAATTGACAGGAATTGGGATCACCATTAGTCAGGATGAAAAAACCAAGCAATTGGTTGTAATTGCGCCAATCGAGGATACACCAGCTTTTAAAGCTGGTGTTTTGGCAAAAGATATCATCCTCAAAATTAACGGCAAAGATACCAAGGGGATGGATACCAATCAGGCAGTATCCTTAATTAGGGGTGAAGCAGGATCGAAAGTCAGCTTGACTATTCAGCGCGATACTAAGGTAAAACAATTTGACATTACACGGGCGCGAATTGAAATCCATCCAGTTAAGTTTTCTGAAAAGAATACCCCAGCAGGCAATCTCGGTTACATTCGTTTGAACCAGTTTAGCGCCAATGCTGGTAAAGAAATGCAAACTGCGATCAAAAATTTAGAAAACAAAAAGGTAGCTGGATATATTCTCGATCTGCGTGGTAATCCAGGTGGTTTACTTTTCTCCAGCGTGGATATTGCCCGGATGTGGATAGATAAAGGTAAGATTGTCTCCACTGTTGAACGCCAAGGAGAGGCAGAAAAAGAAGAAGCAAACGGACGAGCCTTGACTAATAAACCATTGGTGGTGCTGGTAGATAAAGGTTCAGCTAGTGCCAGTGAAATCCTTTCAGGAGCTTTGCAGGATAATAAGCGTGCTACTTTGGTCGGTACTCAAACCTTTGGTAAGGGACTAGTACAATCGGTGCGTCCCCTAGAAGATGGTTCAGGATTAGCGGTAACAATTGCTCATTACTATACCCCCAATGGCACAGATATCAATCACAAAGGCATTTCACCAGATGTGAAGGTGGATTTGACCAAAAAGCAGATGGAGGATTTGTGGCTCCATGAACGTGACAAACTAGCTACTTTAGCAGACCCTCAATTTGCTAAAGCAGTGGAAGTGATAGGTAAACAAATTGCTGTTAAAGGTACACCGACAGCAGAAAAATGAAGAGTTAGGAATAAAGTTAAGACTGAATTGTAAGGAGTTAGGAATAAAGAGCGTCACTGTCAACTACCTAACTCCTAACTTAAACTGGTTGGCACTTTCCAGCTCTTATAAGTCCAACACGCCGAGCGATCGCTTCTTCTTGCGAATTAAAAGGCCCCCACTGTTCTATAATTTCTAAATTATCGTCGCCAAGTTGGTCGCTGGGGATAATTTCACAGTTTCCACCAGAACGCTTGACAATATACAAATTTTGTGGATTGCTCATATTTGAAATAAAGATTTTGTTTTTATAGTAAGAATTTTACGGCATACAGAAAATATCTTTGCACTTACTGCTAAATCCGACATTCTGTAGGTGCGATCGTAGAATTCTGTAGCTTTTTTGCTGACCAGTTATATATAGAGCTAGAAATTACACCAGATAGTAGTATACAACCATGAAGAAGGTAAACTATGCAGCAATCAGCGACCAAGAGCTAAAGAGTTACTTTATCACCTACAAGGATGATAAAGAAGCCTTTTATGCTTACATGGATAGACGAAAATCTCGTCATTGTGATGCTGCAATAAAATTAAACGATCCGGCTTGGGAAGCAAAGATAATAGCTGTGATTCAGAAACAATTAGGTTCTGATTGTTGAAGAAGTCAGAATTCACGAGTCAGAATCAAGACGCTTGATTTTTCTTTTAGAGCTTAACCTACTTGAGAGCTGTTAAAGGTGGGTGATACCCACCTTCTGCTTACCAAATCCAATATCTCTCTTACTGCAAATATTCTCGTGTTAACTTGTTATTACCAAAAATTTCCATGTCGTATTCAATATTATCTAGAAGAATTGAGAAATTTGTTCTGTCATAGTCTCCTTCACAGAAAGTTTCGATGCACAGATCATTGTCATCATCAATATATACTTTCATAAATAGGAACTCCGAATTCAATTCGTTCATATATTCCAAGAGGTGTATTCTCTTAACATTTGGCTCAAGAGAATAAATAATTCTAATTAATACTCCTCTAGCTGAAATAAATTTAACAAAGAAATTTGGCTTTCTAGGATGACGGCATACAAGTAAATCATCCCCTTCTTCAATATGATATCCATTAAACTCCAAATGATTACGATATCTTGCTAAGGAATGGGCTACAGAATCACTTATACTGATTTCTGACATGGTTTTAAGCCTCACAAATTTTTTATATTAACAGGTGAACTAAACTTATTATTCCCACCCAATCTATAATTTGATCAGCACTAACACCAAAACTCATATTTTCCTTGTGTCTTTGTATCTTAGGGATTAAGAAAAGCATTTTTTAACCCCTAAGTCCCAATAATTAATACTTCCGCTCTTTCGGTTCAAACATGGTAATCTCTACCGGTCGATATTGAATCTCAATTCCGGCTGGTGAATAGTAAGCCATTGTGTGTTTGAGAAAGTTTGTATCATCTCGCTGGGAATAATCTTCGCGGAAATGAGCGCCACGACTTTCTTGGCGATTTAGGGCTGATGCCAAAATCGTCTGCCCTACTACCATCAAACTTCGTAATTCTAAGGCTTCTACGAGTTCTGTATTCCAGCAACTACCTTTGTCATCTAAATAAATTTGAGGATATTGCTGTTGTATTTCTTCTAATTTATGCAAACCTTCAATCATTAATGCCTCAGTGCGGAAAACACCACAGTACTCAGTCATACAATCCTGAAAAGCTTCACGAACTTGGTTAATACGGTACTGTCCTGGTTGTTCTAGCAAAGCTTGAATTTGTTGCTGGGCTTCTGTTACATACCGTTGCTCATCTACAGAGGGTAACTTACGTTTTTGCACAAATTTGGCGATCGCAGCTCCAGTCCTTTTACCATAAACCACGCATTCCAATAGTGAATTACTGCCCAAGCGATTCGCCCCATGTACAGAAACACAAGATGTTTCACCAGCAGCAAAGAAAGCATCAACAAAACCATCGCCACTACTACGAACTTGACCCTCAGTGTTAACTGGTATACCACCCATACAATAGTGAATTGTCGGGCGGACTGGCATCGGTTGAGTTACTGCGTCAACACCTACTAAACGATGTGCTTCTTCCCAACAGAAGGGAACGCGACTCATAATTTTTTCTTTGCCTAAATGGCGTAGATCCAGATAGACAAAGGGGCCTCCAGCACTTCCATTGAGATGAATACCATGTCCGGCGCGAATTTCGTAAGCGATCGCTCGTGAGGTAATATCACGAGGAGCTAGTTCCATCCGACTAGGTGCATAATTCGCCATAAAGCGATCGCCTTCACTATTAATCAGGTACGCCCCTTCTCCCCGTACCGCTTCTGAAATTAGTACCCCTACCGGATATAAACCAGTGGGATGAAACTGGACAAATTCCATATCTTCCAGGGGTAAACCTGCGATCGCAGTCATTGCCAAACCATCACCTGAAGAAGCGTAATCATTAGAGGTAGTATTATAAACGCGACCATAACCCCCGGTGGCAAACATTACCGCCTTAGCGCGTACCACCTCAATACGTCCATCCAAAAGATGGAACATTACCACACCCTTCGCCTCATTTTCTTCTAAAATAAGACGCATCACATACCACTCTTCGTAAACTTGCACCCCATAACGCCGCAAATTGTTAACCAATTCGTGCAAAATCGCATGACCGGTTTTATCAGCAGCGTAGCAAGTGCGGTTATGGGAATGTCCGCCAAAAGCCCTTTGGGCAATACGTCCATCGGGTAAGCGAGAGAACAAGACGCCGAGATGTTCCAAGTCAATCACCACATCTGGCGCTTCTTGGGCGAGGATCGCCACAGCATCTTGGTCTGCCAAGTAGTCAGAACCCTTGACAGTATCGAAAGCGTGTGCTTGCCAGCTATCTTCGGAATCAACATTTTTCAGCGATGCTGCCATACCACCTTGAGCCGCAACCGAGTGCGAACGAATTGGGTGGGTTTTTGCAACCACAGCAATATTTAAACTAGGGTCAGTGCGGGCAATTTCTACAGCAGCGCGACATCCCGCCAATCCACCTCCGACAATAATTACATCGTGTTCCAGCATAATTAGCCCTCTGATTGCAAACCACTGCTGTTCTATTGTAGAGACGTGATTAATCAGCTAGTTCGTTGTAAAAATCGGATCTCTACAAAAAAATCCCTGCTTATAGACAGGGACGTTATAAAAAATTTTGAAATTAGGAGTGAAAAGTTAAAAACAAAGAGTTATGGCACAGATAGAGTGACTTATAACTCATAACTCATAACTCCTAACTATGTTAGCTAGTTGCTTGTACAGGTTGTTGCTGAGACACATTACCTGGTATGGGTTCCATTTTGGTTCCCGGTCCTACAGGACTGACTTCAATATGATTTAACAAGGTAGTGACAAACGCAAACAACAAGAAAGGTAGCGATAGCAGAACGACAAGACCCGCTGTTGCTAAAGCGTACACGGGCCGCTTGGCACCCATCAGCGCCAAAGCTGATGCCAAACTTAGGGTAATTGTAATCAACCAAACAATTATTTGACCGTAGATATCACCGAAAGTCAGGGTACAGACAAACCGATACTTTTGAATATTATTTTCGCTCATCACATTTGCCTCAAGTCTCTCCTAATAGGTTCTACGTTAGAACTATGTTTGACTTGTAGGCAATTTCTAAATATTTTTGCAAGCTTTGTAATATCACTTCACAATTTAGCTGCCTTTGACAGCAAAGCAGCTATACTAAAAAACTTTTTCTTTTCATCGGAGAGGTTGCAATTGCGTTGGCGCAGCCCGCCGTAGGCATCGCCTCCTCAAAAAATACTATCTTAGTTTTAGGCAAAGAGGCTATTTGTCATCTGTCAAATTCAGGATATTCAAAATAAATATATAGCAATTCTATTTAATTTCTGAAAATTGCAAGCCACAGATTCACAACTTAGTAAAAGTTGTCAGGGATCTTGTTTTTCACGAATGATTCAAGATTGCTATAATATTTAGTTTTTTGCTAGTAAATATTAACTATAAAAATCAAGTAAAGTGCATTGATGTCAAACCGATTTTTTGATGTTAAATTTTGAGTATTGCCCGAACTTGTTGACTAAATCAACATAAAACCTTTATTTTTTCGTGGCAACATTGTTTTAGGAGTGAATGTGAATACTATTTTTCTTCGTAAAGGTGTTTTTTGGTTGTCAAGTTTAGCTGCTCTTGCATTTTTGAGTAGCGGTTTATCTGCAAGCGCCCAGACAGTAGACAAGGTGAGTAGTCAGCCATTAACTGAACCTTCCGCAACCGTAGCCTCTCCCAACGAGTTTAGTCCAGAAATAGACACTGAAAGCCAAAATCTCTCCACAGAAATAATTAAAACTTTTACAGTTACAAATTTAACTAAGGTAGAGCAGTTACCCAACACTGCTATACAAGAAAACGCCAGTGTAACACCCACACCTGTTCCAGGCACAGTGTCAACTTCATCTGCGACGCTTACCTCTGAATTTGTCCAACCAACTTCTCAAACTACTGTTCAACCATCTGCTACCAAAGTGGCGCAATCGGATATTGATTTAGGTAGAACTACAAATGGTGGTAGTAGCTATCTTGGGATCGCTGCTAACATTGGTTTGAGCGGTGGTGACACGTCTTTGGGCGACGGTAACTTTGCAGTAGTTAGTAAAATCGGACTGACAAATTCTATATCAGTGCGACCCTCAGCCATATTTGGGGATAACACCACAATTTTACTGCCAATCACCTATGATTTTACCTTCAAACCAGCAGATGCTTTTAGCGAACCATTAGCGATCGCGCCTTACGTCGGAGTGGGTGCAGCTTATAAAACTGGTGATGATTCGCAATTTGCCTTTTTGGCATCTGCTGGTATTGATGTGCCTTTAACTTCTCAATTTACAGCAACGGCTGCTATAAATGCCGGTTTTTTCGATGAAACTGATGTGGGCTTGTTATTAGGAGTTGGTTACAACTTCAATGGACTTTAAGAATTAGGAGTTAGGAGTTATTAAGATTAAATTCATAACTCCTAACTCCTTTGTTTTTTATTTAGGGGTAACTTTGTCAATCACTTTGATTGTGCCATCATCTCCTACTGTCCAAACATCGTATACACCGACAACATCGCCGTTAGCATCAACATCTACATTGCCACTGGCTCCTTGGTAATTAATCTTTTTACCATCTTTAAGTAACTTCAGTCCCTCGCAGACATCAGTAACTTCTGTACCAGGCCCATCAGCAACTTCCCGGATTTTGCTGGCTATACCAACGCCTGTATTTTGTTTAGCAGCTTGCGCCGCCAATGTCAATAAAGCAGCTGCATCCCAAGTTTGAGGAGCGTATTCCCCTGGTGCACCACCCTTTTTATCCTTCCACAGCTTATTGAAAGCTTCTAATGCTTTACCATCGGAACCCGGTACTGTACCGATTGCTCCAGTTAAGATATATTTACCATCACCGCCTTTGCCAACTTGTTCGGGAAAAGTTGGTGATTTAACCCCATCTGTTAATAGAATCTGTACTCCCTTCGCTACACCTTGTTGATAGGCGGCTTTCAGGAACAGACTACCAGTTTCCGCATAGAGTACAGCCAGGACTGCATCTGGCTTACCAGCAAAAGCAGCAGCCGCTTCTGTATCAAATGTTTGGGCTTTTGGATCGTAGCGCACAGGCTTATCTTTATTAACTATAGTTCCACCTAATTTTTCAAAAGTTTGCACAAATGCTTTTTCAAACCCTACGCCATAGTCGTTATTAATCACGACTGTAGAAACTCGTTTGAAACCTTTTTTTCTGGCAAGTTGGGCTAAAGCTAATGCTTGGTAAGTATCGGGAGGGGCTGTACGTGCCCAAAAGCCTTTATAGTCGCCTTTTTGGGCCTTTTCAGTAAATACAGGACTGGTACTACCAGGGGAAACCAGCATGACTTTATTTGGTGTGGCAATGGAGACTGCTGCACTAGAAACGCTACTGGCAAAGGAACCAACTACACCTGCAACTTTATCCAAAGTTGCTAGTTTGGTCATACCGGCAGCTCCAGCTCTTGGGTCGGTTTGGTCGTCTACTTGCACCAAAGTAACAGGTTCACCATTCACCCCACCGCAAGCGTTGACTGTATCGACAAGTAAAGGCACAGAACCTAGCATCTGCTGTCCGACAGAAGCCAAGTCGCCTGTTGTTGGTAACAAAGAACCAATTTTTAGTCCTTGAGTAGTGCTTGTTGTAGTTGAGTTTGCCGCTGGGGTAGCAGTACTTCCGTTGTTAGCTGTACCGTTGGGGGTACTGCTATCACCACAAGCCCCAACTAAAAACCCAGTTGCGAGGATAGTTATACTGAAGGCTAAGGCGGTACTAATTTTTTTCATAAATTAATCTCACTCCTCAAAATATTTAGGAGCCTAAAAATATAGCAGGAGGCAGAGGGCAGGAGGTAGGAGGCAGGAGGTAAAACTATTGCTAACTCTAGTATTCACCCCATCCTTACGTCCTAACCTGTGTGACTACGGCTATAAGATCCAAACTATATTTGTAACTTAGCTGGATCTGATCGAGACTCCAAAGGATAAATCATATCATCCATCTTTGGGAGCAGGAGTACTTACCCCGGCATTAATATTTATGTTTTACACAGAATACACTCCGTGTATCAAAGATTAAAAAACGGAGAGGGAGGGATTCGAACCCTCGGTACGGAGTTGCCTGCCGTACAACAGATTAGCAATCTGCCGCTTTCGACCACTCAGCCACCTCTCCTGACTCACGAATAATAAAGATAGCAGGTTTGTTAGGGAGAGTCAATAGGCATTAGTCATTAGTCATTAGTTATTTACAAAACACTAAGGATTAGGGACAAATGACTAATTATTTAAAGAACTTGCGATCGCATCCAAGCTATGGGCAAGGTGCGTAGCTTTTTCCACTGGGGAACGTAAGCCCGTTGACTGAATACATCGTAAGCGTTGCGTTCAATCACCTCCAAAATTTGACCGTACAGCATTGATGCTGCCCACACAGGCCAACGAGCATCTGATGCTAAGTAAGTAATTCCCCGGTCGGATGTAGTGTAAAATTGGCGGGCGCGGTCAATTTGAAAGCGCATCAATGCTTGCCAACGCTCATCTACCACACCATTGAAGAAGTCTTGCTCGGTATAGTTGAATTTTGCCAAATCTTCAAGGGGAATGTAGATTCGTCCCCGTTTGGCATCTTCTCCCACATCTCGCAGGATGTTGGTGAGTTGATTGGCAATTCCCAGAGCGATCGCTTCTTCTGTAGGAACATAAGGTTGTTTGTTCTGGTGCCAGGGAGCGGTGTATATGGTGTTATCTACACCCATAACTGCTGTTGACATTAAGCCAACAGTGCCAGCAACACGATAACAGTAGAGGTATAATTCCTCAAAAGTTTCATAACGACTGCGATATAAGTCCATGCGCTGACCGGCAATCATATCCCGAAATGGCTGAATGTCCATCGGAAAGCGCTGGAGAGTATCAACTAAGGCGACATCGTAATTTTCTAATGGGCGTCCCGCAAAAATCGATTCCAGCTGCTGTTCCCATAGGTCTAGGGTTTCTGGCGTGGTAATAGCAGATGCGGGGCCATCCACCAATTCATCTGTACGGCGACACCAAGCGTAAATTGACCAAATAGATTGACGTTTTACCGGACTCATCAGTAAAGTACCCAGGTAAAAAGTCTTGGCATACTTTGCTGTGAGATGCCGACAAAGTTTGTATGACTCGTCTACAGAGACCAGCGTTTTCATGCGCGGCGGGGAATCAGGCAGTTGCAGCATTCGTTGCGGGCGGTCGGGTGAGCGTTTGCAGGTTTGAGGAATTTGCTACCGGGAGGGCCTCAGAAATCGCCTGCGCTGTTAGCTTACCAGAAAGTACGGCACCTTCCATACTGGCTAAGTAGCGTTGCATGGTGTAATCCCCGCTGAGATAGAAATTATTAATGGGGGTTGTTTGCGAGGGACGGTACTGTTGACGACCAGGGGTCGCTTTGTAAACTGAACGGGGCGTTTTCACCACATGAGATTTCAGCAATGTTGCTGGATTGTCTCCCCCAAAGTGATCGGGGAAGAGTTTTTCTAACTCGGCAATAGTTGCAGCCACAATCTCCTCATCGGATTTGGCAATCCAATCTTTTGCCGGGGCTAGAACTAATTCCAGCATTGAGCGCTCAAGGTTGGCGTATTCACGGCAGGTATTGCTCATATCAGCATAAACGCTTAGGAGGGGCGATCGCGAGAATAGCAAGTGATCAATTTGCGTAAGTTTACGATCAAACCACAAATGCACGTTAATCACAGGCACGCCTTCCAACCCTTTTAGCTTTTGGAAAAACTCCATTTCTTTCCAAGGTGCTGGCAAAATCACCTTCAGAGGGTCAACCGGCATGGCAGATACATACAAATCCGCCGTGAAAACTTCATCTTCGTCTCCATTCAACCCCCGAATCAAGTATCCTTTGACGCTACCATCAGCGTTTAGCAAAATCTCTTTCAAAGGGGCATTCAAGCGGACTTTTCCACCGCGTTCGGTGATGTAATCTACTAGGGGCTGACACAATCGTTCTGTTGGCGAACCATCCAAAAAGGCCATTTTCGAGCCTTTTTTTTCTTGGAGGAAACGATTGAGAGCAGTTAAAAGAATGGTTGCCGAAATTTCATCTGGACCAATGAAGTTCAGCGACTTGGCCATAGCAATAAAAACTTCTTTATTGACCCGTTCTGGAATATTGTGTTTACGCAGCCAATCTGTCCAGGAGTATTTGTCCATTTCTTCAACGTACTTTTGCCCCTGAATCATGGCTGGCAATAATCCGATGCCAAAGCGAATTTTTTCTGGCCATGTCAGCATGTCGTTGTTTCGCAGAATTGCCACTATACCATTAATTGGTGCCGGCAAATCTGGGAAATCAAAGCGACTGTAAGTACCTGGTGCATCCGGCTGGTTGAAGATCATTGTGTGTTCTTTCCACTGCAATCGATCTTCAATGTCCAACTCTTTGAATAACTGCAACATATTAGGATATGCGCCAAAAAAGATGTGCAGACCTGTTTCGTACCAGTCTCCATCAGCATCTTTCCAAGCAGCCACTTTACCGCCTAGAACGTCTTGACGTTCCAAGACAATGGGTGTGTGACCTGCGTCTGTAAGATATTTCGCGCAGGAAAGTCCTGCTAGTCCCGCTCCCGCGATCGCTACTCGCATGTAACCCTACTGCTTTTCAATATTTCTTAACCGTTTTATCGTTTTCATTATACGTTGCAATCCGTTACATTTGGCAGTTGTTGTGCGATCGCTTCCCCAAAAAACTTTTGCCAAGGGGAATTTTACTACGCGCACCTGCCCAAATAAATTGCCAATACTATTATTGGCAATAGCTTTGCACCGTACATATTATCTATATTTACATGCAAGTGATTTCGGGAAACAAAAGTATTTCCTTTGACTGAAAATAGCTAATTTTAAAAGTTATCTCAAAGTAGTTGATTTCTTTGCTAATTTGTGTATTTATTATGAAAAAATATATAGGGTATTGCTTAAGGACTACTTTGAAAACTTTCCTCTCCCTATAAGGGTGTAGGATAAATGTTTATGTCCTCTAGGTTGAACAACCAAGTTGTTTACCTGACAACTTATAGGTAAAAGATTATGAGTGTATCGCAGGAGCTAAGGCGCTTTGGACATCACCTAATTTTAGGTGTTTCCGGCACTACATTAAGCGATGACGATAAACGCGCACTCAATGAATTAAAACCGATTGGGGCGATATTTTTTGCTAAGAACTTTTTGGATGGCACCCCATATCAGATTTGGCTGGAAAGCTTCAAAAATTTAAACAGGCAAATACGAGAATACACTGAACGTGATTCCATGTTCATCACTCTCGATCATGAAGGAGGTCGTGTAATTCGTACACCACCGCCAATTACCCGCTTTCCTCATGCCTTATTGCTGCGATCGCACGCTTATGAAGTAGCAAAAGCCACAGCGATAGAATTAAAATCACTGGGAATCAATTTATCTTGGGCACCTGTAGCAGATATTTTTTCCCATCCTGACAACCCCGTGATTGGGTCTCGCGCCTTTGGTAACACTCCCGAAACTGCTGCTCAAGGTGCGCGTGACTATTACTTTGGACTTCGAGATTCAGGAATTTTGGGATGCGCCAAACACTTCCCCGGACATGGAGACACCAGCAAAGACTCTCACATTGAGCTACCAATACTGAATTTAACTCTAGAAGACCTGCGACTTCGAGAACTTATACCTTTCAAAGCTTTAATCGAAGTCCAGATTCCTTTGATGATGACTGTCCATATCTTATTTCCTAAAATAGATCCTGATGTA
The DNA here is from genome assembly GCF_036917575.1 of Nostoc sp. Lineage (GTDB taxonomy): Bacteria > Cyanobacteriota > Cyanobacteriia > Cyanobacteriales > Nostocaceae > Nostoc. Next base: position 97,088 of record NZ_JBALDC010000104.1, read on the forward strand.
CCAGGAACGCTTTCCCAACCTATCCTCAAAACCATACTTAGAGAGGAACTTGGCTTTGAGGGAGTGGTTGTATCTGATGATTTGGATATGAAAGCTATCTCAGATATGTTTATAAAAGCTGGTACTGTGGCGCGGTCATTAAATGTAGGCTGCGATCTGTTTATTGTGTCGCGTAATATTAATTCATCATCTATCGAAAGAACTTATCAGATTGCTGAAGATTTTGTCGATTCTCTGAATAACGATAGCTTAGATGAAACAGTGGTAGAAGCAGCTAGAGAAAGAATTGAGAAACTACTGGCAGTAACACCGCAATATCCCATATATGCTTTGGATAAAGATGTATTATTGCAACATGCTCAATTAGCGATCGCGAGTTGCTATTCATAACCCAACGAGCATTCAAGTTGTACGTTAGCAGTTGCCAAAAGGCTAACTAAAATTGCATTTCTTAATTTTGAATTTTAAATTTTGAATTTTGAATTGTTTAATGGGTGGTATAGGGGTCGAACCTATTTCTGCGGGTTAAAAGCCCACTGCACAGCCGTTATGCCAACCACCCTGGTTAATTTAAAAAAGAAATGAGCAAGTGCGATCGGATTAGATCGCAAGCGTTGTAACACCAATGTTAGATATAAATCCACCTGGGAGGTACTGCCCCTCCTATTTCTGTGTTATCAGCACAGCGCCTCACTTTTCGGCTTCAGGTGGATAGCGGAAGATGGAGGAATCGAACCCCTACAGTTGCCCATACCCTGGTTTTCAAGACCAGTTGCCGTCCATTCAGCGGCATCTTCCATTCAGGGGCGTCCGACGGGACTTGAACCCGCTCTGACTGGTTCCACAAACCAGTGCCTCGACCACTTTGGCTTCAGACACCATCAGTGGAATCAATGGGACTTGAACCCATGACCTCCTGCTTGCAAGGCAGGCGCTCTAGCCAACTGAGCTATGACCCCATCAAAAAAGTAAGAAGAGCAAAGTAAAAACTAAAAAGAAAGAAAAATAATTAAATTCATTCTTTTGACTTTTAACTTTTGACTTGTTTAGGCGGGAGTGGTAGGACTTGAACCCACAACTTTCGAGGTAGAAGCTCGAAGCTCTATTCCATTGAGCTACACTCCCAATATTTGGTAGTCCTGGCATGAACCCGCAACATTTTTCTTGTAAGGAAGACACTCTACCAATTGAGTTACAGGACTACGCAAGCGAGTGGAGGGAGTTGAACCCACGCACTGAGTATGGCGCACTCAGATGCTACCGATTACATCACACCCACAAGTTTCAGAGCGGACGACGAGATTTGAACTCGCACGAAGACGTTGGAAGCGTCTCATGCTGCCGTTACATCACACCCGCATCAAGCTGGTAACAGGAATTGAACCTGCAACCTACTGATTACAAGTCAGTTGCTCTGCCAATTGAGCTATACCAGCACTAATTTTGGTGACGAGGGCAGGAGTTGAATCTGCTGATGTCCAAGTTATGCAGCCCCATAAGCCAGCGTTGCTTCATCCCCGCATATTCACCAATACCCCTGACTGGATTTGAACCAGCAACCTCTTCGTTCTAAGCGAAGCGCCTCTTCCGTTGGGCTACAAGGGTAAAGTCTGAGTGACAGGGATTGAACCTGCGACCTGGAGTTCCCAAAACTCCTGCGCTCCCATCTGCGCCACACCCAGATATTTGGTACTCCTGGTGGGAGTCGAACCCACAACGAAACAGATTTTAAGTCTGCCACCTCTTCCAATTGGGCTACAGGAGCAAATTTTGGTACTCTTGGTGGGAATCGAACCCACAATATACCGTTTTTGAGACGGTAGCCTCCTCCTGTTGGGCTACAAGAGCAGAGTTTGGCAGCCCCACCAGGACTCGAACCTGGAATCATCGCCTTCAAAGGGCGCTATGTTGCCAATTACACTACAGGGCTTTATTGCCAGGGCAGGGTTTGAACCTGCAACCTCATCGTTCAGAGCGATGCGACTTTCCAATTCGTCCACCCGGCAATGAATGGCTGCCTCAGTAGGACTCGAACCTACAACCGCGCGGTTAACAGCCGCTTGCTCTGCCATTGAGCTATGAGGCAACGAAACCCCCCAGATCGGAATCGAACCGACGACCTCCTGTTTTTCAAACAGGCGCTAACTACCAACTGAGCTACCGGGGGATAAAAGAAGAGATCATGTAACGAGAGCGGAGGGATTTGAACCCTCAAGTCCTCAGTTTCGTAGACTGAAATGTTATCCGATTACACCACACTCTCAAAACGGAGAGAACAGGATTTGAACCTGCGACGGGTATTAGCTACCCGCTTCCTCTTAGCAGGAGGACGCTTTTAGCCACTCAGCCACCTCTCCACAGTGGGTCGAGCAGGATTATGAACCTGCGTGCAAAAAAGAACAGTTTTACAGACTGTCGCCTTCAGCCAGACTCGGCCACCGACCCATAATCATTCCCTCGACGAGAATTGAACTCGCATCTGTGCTTTGAAAGAGCACTGACTTAACCATTCGTCCACGAGGGCATTAATTTACCGAATTTTAGATTTTGGATTAAATTTTTTAATCTAAAATTGTCTGACACAGGGACTAGGATTTGAACCTAGAACATCGGATTTGGAGTCACGAGGTGTTACCGTTACACCATCCCTGCATTTAATGGCAGTGGCGGGATTTGCACCCGCATATACCAGGGTATGAACCTGGGGCTTTGCTGATTAAGCTACACTGCGATCGCACCAGAGGCTGAGGTGAGATTTGAACTCACGATGTCGGTTTTGCAGACCAACGCCTTCGACCACTTGGCTACTCAGCCATTTGGCAGTCCTGACGAGATTCGCACTCGCAATCTTCAGCTTGAGGAGGCAGCGCGTTGCGGAGGGAACCTCCGTTGTAGCGACTGCCGCTGACGGCTTAAACTATTTGCCTACAGGACTGCAACCAGGGTGACGGGACTTGAACCCGCAACATTTCCGCAGACAACGGAACGCTCTAGCCAGTTGAGCTACACCCCGATTTTTTGGAATATGTGTCTAAACTTTTATGTTTTTAGGCACATATTTTTGGTGAACTTGCCCATTTCTTATTTAGTTTTCAAGGTTCAGAAAATTTACTTTTAACTATTAGAAACTGTTAGGAAAACAATCTAAAATCTAGGTAGAAAATCTGTTGTGTATTACAAATATATTCAGTGGTTTTGATGAGTGCAAATTTAGAACTTTTTTCGTTTATTGCCTCTACTGCGGATGGTTTGCAAGTAGAAGCAGCTTTGTTGACTGGGAACTCTGGTTTATTCCAACGCCTGTCTTTTAGTTGTATGTAGAACATAACTTTGACTCTGAGAAGCTTTGTTTTTCGCCTTACTACATTTATACTACAAAATACTACAAAAGGTGTCAAGGGGTTTCAGAAAAATTTTTTGAAATTATCTATAAAAGCTTCTGCACTTATATTTGGGGTTATTAAACCTTCTGAAAAGTCAAACTACAGCTTATGATTGGGTGAATCTTTGAAAGCCTGACGTGAAAGACAACTACCTCAACCGACAACAGATAATTAGTCTTGTCGCGATCGCCTCTAGTATTACAGCTTGTAGTATTGCTCCTGGCACTTCCCCACAATTGGGGTTGAATCAGCCGATAAGTAAAAGCCATGCTGCACAAGTTCCAGCAAATGGCCAAGTTAATGTTCAGCTACCACCATCAGCCAAAGTAGAAAACCCTACTTTTACAGTCCCAGCTAAATTTCAGGGAAAAACAGTTTATCGGGTGCATCCCAGGAACAACGAGAAGGTTATTGCTCTAGGCATTGATGATGGCCCCTGGCCGAAGACAACTTTAGAAATGCTGGATATCCTCAAGCAAAATGATGTTAAGGCGACATTCTTTTGGGTAGGACAAGCCTTGCAAGCAAATCCTGACCTAGCCAAGCGTGAAGTAGCTGAAGGACACGCCATTGGCAACCATACTTGGCATCATTGGTATCGGCGAATGGATGAAGCTACAGCCAAGAGTGAAATCGATCGCACTTCTGACTTGATATACAAAACTACAGGAGTTAAAACTGCTCTGTTTCGTCCTCCTGGAGGTTTTTTAAACAATGGACTAGCCGCTTACGCCAAAAACGAGAAGGACGCTGTAATTATGTGGTCAGTAACTTCAGCTGATACCGATCCTCACGGCAAACCTCAGGCATTTGTAAATAATGTCCTGAAAGGCGCGAAACCTGGTTCTATTGTTTTAATGCATGACGGTGGTGGCGATCGCCACAGAACTGTAGAAGCTTTGCCACAAATCGTCAGTGGACTCAAACAGCAAGGCTACCGATTTGTGACAATTCCCGAACTACTAAAAATGGCGCAATAAAGGGTGAGGAAAATTTCTCACCCAACTATTTCGTTTATTCACTCATGACAGAAGCACAAGATTGAGCTTCATGCCAAAGTTTTTGCAAAAAGAACTCAGCGCGATCGCTCATAATAGTGACAAACACGCCGACAGAATCCTTAGAATTAGCTGATAGCCAAGAACCCCGTAGGGTGACTTCTATATATTCGGCATCACACGCACAGAGGGCAATGATTTTTCTGTCATCTCTTTTGACCTCAGACCTAAGTACTTCTACTCCTGGCAAATAAACAGGAAGCAAAAAGGAAGCGGTAGTGGGTTCAATAGATAAACCTTGCCCAACTCGCAGGGCGAAAATCACTCGTTGCGCTATCCATTCTTCTAGCGACAAGGTGACACATTCTAAATCAAAACTGCTTTCAGTGTAAGTTAATTTCAACATTCCTTATGCTCTCCTGTTATTCCAGGTTTGCTTGCATATCTATCCAAAACTGTTCAGCAAAAGAAATCGCGGGGTGGATTGGCGCTTTTGGTTTGGTACGCAGTTGCATACCAGCTTCAAACAGGATGCGATCGCCTTTACGGGAGTTACATCTTTCACAAGCTGCGACTACGTTATCCCAAGTGTGAGAACCGCCTTTAGAACGTGGCATCACATGATCTAGCGTTAGATGTTTGCTGCTGCCGCAATATTGGCAACTGTGATGGTCTCGTCGCAATACTTCCCGCCGATTGACTGGCGGAACTTTCCACATCCGCTCATTAGAAGTGATTGTCAAGCGAATATGTTTTGGCACATCAATTACCAAACTAGGTGAGTGAACTTGCCATCCGCTTTCTGTGGTAAAACCCAGCGGTTGCGCCTTGTTGGTTACTAACAGCACAATCGCCCGCTTGATATTGACCCGACATAGTGGCAAGTAATTTTGAGAGAATACCACCACAGATTGCTCTAACACTTGCATTGCGTTCGCGCCGCGCATGGAAGATATCGTCACAGCTTAACTCCTTATAAAAAAACCCCCGCTTCAAGTTTTCGGTGAAGCGGGGGTTAGAATTGACCGGAAAATTTTCTGGTTTCATATCGCTACAGGATTCCTTTGCCTGTACCCCCCGCTTCTTTGATCTAGTTGTGGTTTTGCAATTAGTGCACTAATGGCTACATACTTATAATCATCATTACCTTCTGTAATTTGCCTATGATTTCGACTACCATCGCCCATAAATAAATACTCCACTTCCATAGCAGCTGATTCCCAATTGGTTTTGCAATTGGTAGCGGACAAAATTGAAGTAGAAATAGGGTAAATGGATTTCACAGAAAATTTCACCTATTGAACATTCCTTTAAACATACTACACTTGTATTACTATCCTGTCTATACCTTCAAGGAGAAAAACTGATGCATACGATCGCTCGCACCCCAACCACCGATATGGAAGTTACCAGCATTCGCTTAGAGCGGGAACTCAAAGACAAGCTCAAAGAAATAGCTGGGAATCAGGGATATCAAGCTTTGATCCGAGATATCCTTTGGAATTATGTCCAGCAAAAATCAGGTGAGTGGAAGCCTCGATTTTCGCGATCCGACATTCGAGCTAGCATAGCTGCCACAGCTCAGCAAGAAGAACGCTGTGTACTTACAGGTCAACTAATTCAACCCCAAGAACCGATGTTGTTAGGACTGACGAGGAATGGCGACATGGTTCCTCTGAGTGTCGAGAGTTTGGCTGGATAAACTTCGTCCATTTTGAAACCTGGAGTAGGGCGGGCTGAAAAGCCCGCTACTAACAGCAGGGGGTACAAAATACTCTTACTAGTTTAAAAAGTATAGTTCTCAAAATAGATGTGGTTTAGTTTTATATTCAGACGAATGCAGCCGAGTTATTAGTAAAAATAACTCGGCTGCATTCAAAATTTGGCAAGAACTACTGTGACATCTGATCAGCAAGAATTTAAGCTCTACTCTAAATCTCTGTCACAAGTTGGAAACAAGACGCTTACGAACTCGTTACCATCGTTACACTATCAGTGTAGGTCTGAACGCAATTGCGTCTCGTTGGCGCAAGCTCTATGTAGAGAAGAGAAGCATACAGAGCAAGAGCAACCTCCTCGTGTCTCCTTCACTTTTATTGATATTTTACTGAGAGTTACGGAGATCAAAGAGTAGCTTGTTAAACTCACTACTTTTTTCAATAAATGTAATAAAGCTTTATAAAGCAAGTTACGTAATTTTACGCTTTAAAAAAGTTAATTTTGCTGTAATTCCAGAGAAATTACGGTTTGTGTATACTTACAGACAAGATAAAGTTAGTGAATTATTTCAAGATAAAGCAGTTAAAAATAAGCTAACTTAATCATTTATAGGATATCTTAAGTATTCTATTACTTATGTAACAATGTAGCAATTTGCTTGACATAGGGGAATTTGGCCATCTGAGATAGAAAAGGGCTATAACAGGTGAGAGAAAGTATTCATACAAAATTTGTTAATTATCAAGGTGTAGCAACACAACTAACGGTGAAGAATATGCCAAGAGGTTGGGTGCAAGAACAATGGGGTTATTATCCGAGGGCGTGCCAGAAATGAAAAAGCCTTTCTCATCGCCGCCACATTACGTAGATGACATAGACCGACTACAACCTTACCAAGTCAAGCTGATGCAGCATCAGGAAGAACCTGCCCGCGAGTTGGTACAAAAGATTAACCAAATCATTGCTAATAACTCTGCTACGGCTTTGATGCTGCAAGAGATTGCCCAATTGCTAGGAGTTGCTTTTCAAGTAGATTGCTGCTGCTTGGTTTCAGTAGCGGATGAAACATCAGACGAAGCAACTACTACTAATTGGTGTGCTGATGAGTATCTAGGGTTACCACACCCAGAAGAAATGTTTTCGATGGAACAGTTGCTTATGCACTCGCCAGTGCTGCAATGTGCTGCCCAACCATTAACTATTGAAGACATTTCCATAATTCAGAACAGTCTGGTAGTTGGGTGTCAATATTTACCACTACCGATAAAAGCGGTTTTGGCAATTCCCACTCGGTTTGGTGGCAATAATAATGGAGTGATTAATCTGATTAAATTCCAACCTTATGAATGGAGTGAATCAGAAAAACAATTGCTCAAAGAAGTGGAGTCGGCTTGCGCGATCGCTTTTTCTGGAGTAGCACAAGCTCAACAAATTACTCATCAAGAGCAGTCCCTGGAAAAGAGCAAGCAGCATCAAAACTTGATCAAGCAATTAACTCTATTAAGTCGTAGCAACTTGGAGCTCAATCAAATGCTCCAATTAGTTATCGCCTCGACAGCCGAATCTCTACAGGCAGATCGGGGTTTGCTTATATTACTAAAATATACAGATCCATTATTTAAGACTCAAGCTAAAAAACAAATCCCGAAAGCGAAAGCTACTGTGATTGCTCAATGGGCTAAAGAAACACAAAATTCTGGCACTAGTCAACTAGATACTTCAGCTCAGTCTTTCTTGATTTCAGACTGTGGTTTATGCCAGCGTGCCTTCATGGATTCTGGAAAACCAGTAATCTTCGATGACTATACAAACCAAAATGAAACCTTGACAGCTGCTCCATTCTTTGCAGTAGAAAAATTGCCTGCGGTACTTTTAGTGCCATTGGAGAGTCAAGGTAAAATTTTAGGATTCTTGGTGCTACAGCAATCTGTGATTCGCAGTTGGCAACCAGCAGAATTAAATCTTGTGGAAATGGTTTGCGCTCAAGTGAGTAATGCCATAATCCAGTCACAGACATTGCGCCAAGTGCAAACCTTGGTAGATGAACGGACGGCGAAACTCCAGAGTAGTTTGGAACTCCAAGCGAAATTGCATGAAAGAACACGGCAGTATGTCGAGCAGCTGCGAAAACTCAATGAACTCAAAGATGAATTTATGAGTAACATGAGCGATCGCCTACGCTACCCTTTGACAAATATGCTGATGTCAATAAAAAACTTGCGTTTGCCAGGAATCGCACCAGAGCGTCAGGCTAAATATCTGGATATTCTTGAACAAGAATGTTCAAAGGAAATCAACTTGATTAATGACTTATTGACCCTGCAAAAGCTAGAGTCGCCTCACGAAGCCCCGCAACTAGAATCTATAGATTTAAATACTAGAATTCAGGATATAGCAGCATCTTTTGAGAAAAAACTTGGCGAAAAAGGATTAAATATTTCTGTAGATTTGCCGGAGGAATCGCTCAAATTGCAAACTGAACTAGAGAGCTTTGACCGCATCCTGCAAGAATTACTAACGAATGTCTGTAAATACTCAGTGCCTGATACAATAGTCCACCTTGAAGCTGCTCACCGAGTTGATCGACAAATCGATCAAGTTATCATAAAGGTGACGAATACAGGACGCGCCATCTCTGAAGAAGAAGCGACCTACATTTTTGATAAGTTCCGTCGGGGAAAAGGGCGTTGGACTCCAGGGACTGGCTTGGGACTTGCTTTAGTCAAGTCTTTAGTGCAGCATCTGAATGGAGCGATCGCTGTTGAAAGTCTGCCAATTTCGGATTCTGAACAGAGCGAAATTTGCTTCACCTTGACTTTGCCCCAATTTTCTGACGAAAGCAAACCATAATTCTGAAAGTGACTAAAAAACAGAACACAACAGAGAACCCTGATTTGCAGTCTTTAGCTAATGACACCAACCTAGAGGAGGATTTGCCTGCTAAGGTAGAAGTTCAAATTGAGAAAATAGCAGAGCGACAACGGCAAATCAGTGCTAAAATCCAAATTCCTCACCCAATGGAGCAAATTTGGAAGGTTCTGACAAATTATGAAGCCTTACCTGACTTCATCCCCAACCTTGCCAAGAGTTGTCTAATCGAGCATCCCAATGGTGGAATTCGACTGGAGCAAGTAGGCTCCCAACGCTTGTTGAATTTGAACTTTTGTGCGCGGGTAGTTTTAGATTTGGAAGAATGCTTCCCTAAAACAATTAGTTTCCGCATGGTAGAGGGAGATTTTAAAGGCTTTTCTGGTAGCTGGTGCTTAGAGCCTTATTCTTTCGGTGAGTATCTAGGAACAAATCTGTCCTACACAATTCAAGTTTGGCCTAAACTCACTATGCCAGTGGGAATTATTGAAAATCGCCTGAGCAAGGATTTGCGGTTAAATCTTTTGGCTATTCACCAACGTGTAGAAGAACTAGCTAGCAAAGAACCGTATTCATAACAACAATTAAACCATCATTCAGGTGCATTCTTGGATGATGGTTTTTATTGCTAGATTTTAAACAAAAAAGCTTTTGCTTTTTATTATTGTTAAGTACCCCCAGGGGAATTCGAATCCCCGTTACCTCCGTGAAAGGGAGGTGTCCTAGGCCTCTAGACGATGGGGGCATTGGACTCAGACCTTTTATAGGCTAACGAATTTTCTTGTCTTTGTCAACAGGTTTTGCCAAAAAAAGTTTCTGGCAGCTAAACTGGGTGGAAGCAAAACCTTAAATAGGATACAAAGATATGGAGGCAGATAAAAAAGTCCGTAGATGCTCGTGCGATCAGCCGCAGGATGCGTCAGCATTGGGCGCTGAGAATTTCGGGGTATACAACACATATCTAAAAAACGCTGAAGATAGCAAGGAACAAAGGGTATGATGTTGTACCCTGTAGAGTTTATATCTACGGTTTTTTTACAAGAGATTTTGAAATAAATCGCTCAAAATCTACAACATGGAAGCATCTTTTGAAATCACCATACAGATGGCGATCGCTGTCTTTGCAGGCATTAGCGCCCAAGTGCTGGCTGCATACCTTCGTGTACCCAGCATCGTCTTGTTATTGCTATTGGGCATTTTGTTTGGCTCTGATGGCATAGGGCTATTGCATCCCCATTCGCTAGGCACTGGACTGGAAGTTATAGTCGCCCTGGCAACGGCAATCATTTTGTTTGAAGGCGGACTTAACTTGGATCTGCGTGAGTTAGGTAGAGTTTCAGTTAGCCTACAATTGCTCGTCACTCAAGGAACGTTAATCACCCTGCTTGGCGGGAGTATGGCTGCTCACTGGCTGGGGGAATTTCCCTGGAACATAGCTTTTCTCTATGCTTCCATAGTCGTGGTGACAGGCCCAACCGTCGTTGGGCCATTGCTCAAACAAATCAATGTAGATCGACAAGTGGCAACAATTTTGGAAGGAGAAGGGGTTTTAATCGACCCTGTAGGGGCTATCCTCGCCTTCGTTGTCCTCGATACGATTTTGAACGGCGATGCTGATCCGATCAATGCGATCGTCGGTTTACTTATACGTCTGTGTGTTGGAGCAGCAATTGGTGGTGCTGGCGGTTATCTGATGAGTTTGATTTTCAAACGCGCCAGTTTTCTGTCATTTGAGCTAAAAAACTTAGTGGTGTTGGCGATACTTTGGAGCTTGTTTACCTTATCGCAGATGATCCGCAGTGAATCGGGAGTCATGACAACAGTAGTTGCAGGAGCAGTCTTTGCTAACTCCTCAGTCCCAGAAGAACGTCTGTTACGCAGCTTTAAAGGTCAACTGACAATTCTCAGTGTCTCAGTGCTATTTATCTTATTAGCTGCTGATTTATCGATTGCGAGTGTGTTTGCTTTGGGTTGGGGTAGTTTATTCACCGTTTTGGTACTAATGTTTGTCGTTCGCCCGATTAATATCCTCTTGTGTACCTGGAACAGTGACTTAAACTGGCGACAGAAACTGTTTTTAAGCTGGGTGGCTCCAAGAGGAATTGTTGCTGCCTCTGTAGCTTCTTTTTTTGCGATTTCGTTGACACAACGCGGCATTAACGGCGGTGATTCGATTAAAGCTTTAGTATTCCTGACAATTATCATGACTGTTGTCTGCCAAGGGCTAACAGCTGGCTGGGTTGCTAAATGGCTGCAAATCACCTCCAAGGATGTAACTGGAGCAGTGATTGTCGGTTGTAATCCTTTGAGTCTTTTGATTGCCCGCTTTTTTCAAGAACGGGGAGAAAACGTGGTGATGATTGATACTGACCCTGAATGTCTTGTCCAAGCTGAGGCGCAAAATCTCCAGGTTATTGCTAGCAGTGGGCTGGATGCTGCTGTTTTAGAAGAGGCAGGACTTGGCTCTATGGGCACTTTTTTGGCGATGACAAGTAATGGTGAGGTGAATTTTGTTTTGGCTCAACGAGCAGCTGAGGAGTTTAAACCCCCGCGCGTCTTAGCTGTTTTTCCCCGCGATCCGCAAGCGAGTATCTCGGCTAGTAATAAAGTTAATCAAGCTTTTATCCCAGACTTAGCGATTAAAACTTGGAATGAATATTTGAATGATGGACGAGTGAAATTGGGAACAACTACGCTAGATGAGTTGGAGTTTTCGACTCAATGCGATCGCATTCAAGAAAAGATTCAGACTGGGGTGTTGATACCGCTATTGGTAGAACGAGCAGAACGCTTACAGGTAATACCAGCTAACCAAGATTGGGAAATTGGCGATCGGATTATTTATCTGTTGCATGACCCCAGACCTAGCCTTTTAAAACGCTTATCTGGTGCTACCCAATCCACTCCCCTTTCTCTAGAAAAGTTACCAGAGGTTGAAGACTTATCTCTTACCCAATTATCTCAACTTTCTATTAGTGAGGCTCCTGGGGGATAAGGCAGGGGAGCAGGAGAGGAATTGCTAACTCTTGAGTGTTTGTTAGCTTTAGGAAGAAATAAATTCGCTTTCTAGTTTTGGCGCTTTTTGATACATTTGCCATTCTTGCCAGAGCAAAGCAGACAAATGTACTATGGCGAGAATTAGCGTTACTACCGAAATCAGATAACTGTGGATTGTGTAAAGGTGTTCGACAGTAATTGTGTTAATCGCTCCACCACCAGTCAAGATTTCGCGTAGTTGCCCACCAATCAAAGGAATGGCTTCAACAGTTCCTAGCTCAATGCTAAAACGCCAGTAACCTTCCTGAGTCCAATCTAAAATCATCGCTGTCCAATCCAGCCCGATCGCACTCAGGGTTAACAAAATCACACTAATCCAAGCAGCTAGCCAACTCTTGCGAAATTGCCGACCTAAAAACATCACCACAATTTGAATTAAGGCGATCGCAATTACCGCATTACCAGCAATATCATGCGCTCTCCAAAACAACCAGCCGTATGCCAGTTGTGTATTAATCATTTTCAATGAGTTATAAGCTCCGCCTGCTGTCGGTTCATAGTAAAAAGAAAGCAAAATTCCGGTAGAGATATAAATTAAACACAGAGTCAAAATCACGACTGATAATATCGTCGCTATTCGTCGCAAAATTTTATCGAACTGGGTGCTTTGCATAGCTCACCCCTCCTGTTCTTAAGTAAATATTTATTCTTGTTACGATTTTAACTAAGAAATTTTAATAAATGTTACTTTTATTATATAAAATTGAAGAAGAATTCAGAATCGATTAGTGGAGGATTTAGACCCACCACTTTCTTGTTGACCAATAAATCTTCTCTTTCAGAGACGTTGCGCGAACGATTTAGTGGGGGTCTTAAACCCCTTGATTCATTCGTCAGTCGTACAGAATTCATGCTGAATTCTGGCTCCTGACTCCTGAATTCTTTCTTGATAAAGTTTTTTAAAACAAATATTGCACCCAAGCTTTTAAGGGTTCTGGTGAGCCATACCAAATTCCAGGACTTCTGGGAGAATGCTTCACGCCTTCAATCACCAGATTTTCTGCCCCCTCTAAATGAGCAGCTTCAATGGGTGTAATGCCATCTCCCCAAGTATTGCCCTTTCCACAGGTTAATTGGTAACTACTGTAAGCTAACCAACTACCAGGCCGCCTTTCCCCAAAGATAGTTTTGCCAGCTACACAAACGTAACGAACATTTTTGTAAAAAGCTCCTGGGTAGTTATTGGTGACAAAATCTAGATTGGAGCGTGTCCAGCGTTCTTGGCTGATATGAGGTGTACCCAAGGTGATCAGAGTAGCAACCAAAGGATGCCCTTGGCAGAGAAATGGCTTGACATCACCGCGTGATAAATAGGGCTTTTCTCCCATGTAGATGCGAGATATCCAACCTCCAGCTGAGTGACCAATTAAGTTAATTTGAGTAGCATTATGTTGCTCTAATATATGCTTGATTGTGTAATCGAGTTGTTGCAGAATCAGGGTTACAGGTCTTCCTCCCAAAGTGGGGAGCCAGTCACGCCTTCGTAATGGTACTGTAACTGTGGGAAAATCTAACTTTTGTAGGGATTGTTCTAGCTGGCGATAAGCGATCGCACTTTCTAAATATCCAGGTAAAATAACTGTCGGTAACGGCATTTGAAATTTTGAATGTTTTTTTGAAAAAGTAGTTCTGATTCAGGAGCTAGAATTGCGATCGTCTGACTCACTCCTTAAAGAAAAACCAATAGCTTCGGTGGGTTTTAAAGTTAGAATGTCAATAAAATTGTGCAACTTGCAACAGTTTGAGATCCTGCCGATGTGGTAGTATTTTAAAATAGGGGCCAGTCCAAGATAAGCACGTGTGTAATATGTTACAAAAGCCTTGTTGACTGAGAAACAGTAGAAAAAACAAGGTAACTTTGGCAGATGTTTTGATGCCTTCAAACTTGTGCGTTTACTTAAACTCTATAAGACTCCTAGATATTAATTTTAATTGTGTGCGTCATAACAATAAAAAATCAAAAGTAGTAATTTTTCAAATATCTCTTTAACAAGCTCGAATTTTGAAAATTTATGATAGAGCGTCATTGATTAATTAAAAACTTGAATAAATGGCAATTTTAGCGTTTTGATTGTCAGTTGAGGAAGTTATTATTTCCTTATGAAGAATGCATATATTGCAATATCGAAAAGAGAAAATCGCTAGTCAACTGCAACTGAGTGAGTGAACGATAAAAGCTATGTCTTACGTCTCCCTGCTGAAAAATATACCAGAAATCTTAAGCCAGCCAATTGGGATAGCAGCTATAGCCTCCCTTGGTATCCACGGTGCGATCGCCATGATCGTACCATTGATGCCGATGGAGTCTAACAAGCCTAAAGAAACAGCATCATCCAAAACAGTTGGACTTTTGGAATTGAGCCAAGTAGACCAAAACCGTTTGCCGCAAACCACACCCAAAATTGGTTTACAACAATTACCTCCTGTCGCCCCACTTGCCGCTCCAAACTTTAGCCTCCAACCGGGATTAACTCCATTAGCGCCATCACCATCAAGTCAGCTGATATTACCTCCGTTACCAGCATCATCAAATAACTATCGAGTCTCTTCCTTGCCTACAAAGCAGTCTTTGCGGATGATTCCTAGTGATAATTTGCGGTTTGATGCGTCTAAATTTGACACTTCTAAATATAATACCAGCGCCAGATTCTCTCGACCAGTTCCTCGCGTGAATGTGAGTGAGAACGTCGCCAAATACGAGCCACCTAAGCCGCTAGCTGTAAGTAGGTTGCCAGAATTGCAGTCGCAGCAAATACCTGCTGATCTTCTGCGGAATGCCCAACCTCCAATCTTATCTGACAGTACACCCATTGAAACAGCACAGGTAAATACAACTTCTGTGCCAATTGGGCCAATGACGCAACCAATTCCAAATGCATCGTCTGCTATTGCTCAAAACCCGCTGATAAATTCTGTAAAACAAGCTCCAGTAAATGGGGGTACTTTAATTGGAACTAGGGGAAGCACGCTACAAACAGCCGATTTATCGACGAAGGGAACTCAACAGGCAATTGCACAGCTAGATTCCTACGCCAATCTGAGAAAGGAAGTCCAGCAACAATACCCTAACGCTGAACAAAAACCAGTCATCCGCCAAACATTATCCACGAATAAGTCAAATCTTGAAGGTGCTGTTTTGGGTGTATTGGTTGTAGATCCTGATGGTAAAGTCTTAGATATCAAATTTCAAGACAAGTTAATTTCCCCGGAATTGCAATTAAAAGCAAGGCAATACTTTAACAAGCAATCCCCCAAGGGAGATAAACAGATTAGTTCCTATCCATTCAATCTACGTTTCCAAAACACTACGAGCAATCTGACTGGAATTAATCAAGAGCAAAAGCCCTCGTCATTATCTGCACCGGGAATCAATAACAATTTGATTACCCCCTCATCAGCAGCTACTTTTAAACCATTACCTAATTTACAAATCAGAAATAACCCCCCTACGTCCTCACCAACAGGTACTTTTAAACCATTAACTACACCAGCAGCTACTCCCAAACCATTATCTGAACTGCAAATTAAAAATAACCAGTTTACGCCTTCATCGGCAGTTACTACTTCTGAACCCTTCTTGTTGCCGAAAATCAATCAGGGCCAGTCTACGTTTGCTGCTGAATCGGATAAAAAATTAGTAGAACGGTTACGCGAAGTCAAGGAAAACAGACAAAAGTCTAATTCAGAAAAATAATCACCTGTTGATGATTTTGGATTCAGGTAGGGGTAATGAATCTAGACGTATTCGCAGCATCTTATAAGCAAGCGGCGACTCTGAGAGTTCTCCTCTGGAGAACTCTCAGAGCTTTTTACCTACCTGAAAATCATTCTTTTCGACTATTGTTTGCGTCAGTCCTGTTTAAAATACAATACGCTTGAGTTAAAGTTATTAGACTTCTGGCGTGAATCAATGAGCTTTCAACCTTAAGTCCCTTTCCCAAGCTTGGGAGAAGAGTTTGGGGTGTCTCTACATCAGGGTTTTGGGTTTAAAATATTGTTTTTAGTAGTTGACGAATAAGCGATCGCTAATTTGTCATAGATAATACTTAACTTAGAAATTTGTTAAAAGCTTCCAAGAAGGAAATGTACTGAGGGATTTTTAACAAATAAATTCTCCAATGTTTTGGGATGAGCATCTAGCTGGCTAGTAATTAAAGGTAAGCAAATGCTCACCCCACAAAAACTAGATGATATAAACACTTTACCAGCCTTGTTCTGCATTGTAAAAAACGTAACTAGCTACCTCCAAAATCTCCTCTGAACTTAACTTGCTTTTAAAGGGAGGCATGGCATTTTTACCATTTTGCACTTGGTGGATAATTGCCTGGATCGAGTCTTGATTGTAATTTTCTAGGTATTTTGACAATGCTTCCTTTTTCAAGGTTTTCTGGCTAATAAGGATGTTACCGCCACCTATATGGCAAGAAGCGCAGTTAGCCTCGAAAATTTTAGCACCGTTGGATATTTCGGCAGCTAGTGCTGGACTAATGAATGTAAATTTGAATAGAGCGATCGCCGACAGTAGAATTAATAAAAGTATTCTCAACAGAATTTCCTCGCAACAAGCCTCCAGCAAGAGTATAAACGCGATTAACCCCTAACTAAGTCAAATTTGATCAAAATTGGCGGTAACGAGTTCACTCCTTGATCGCTACGGATTGTTTAGCGTCTTAGAAAAGGATAGGACTCGTTACCGCCATTTGTATATTTTGTGCGTCACTCTCTCTAGAAGTGTAGCGTGTGGCGATGAGCTAATTTCACTGAGTAATCATCTCGTGTCAAACGCTGGTGTTTCTAGCTATTGGACAGTGATTGTACCAACCATACCAGCACCACGATGCGGTTCACAGTAGAAGGTGTAGTCACCAGTAGGTGCGTCTGCTGCAAAGGTGGTTGTTTCCTTTTGACCGGGACTCATGAGCAACTTCTTATGAGACAGAGATTTGGCTAGATCAGCGCTCTTAGAGGGGTTTTTGGCAGCATCAAACACTACATTATGGGGAGGAACTTTATTGTTCACCCATTCAATTGTGTCACCTGGTTTGATGGTCAACTTTTTCGGTTCAAATGCTAGCAGTCCTTTATCGCTACCCAATTTCACCTTGTAGGTTTCAGCCGAAGCACTGGGAGTAAATACAGCAAAGCTGCTAACAACTAAAAGGATTGTCAACACAGCTAAACTAAGGCGTCGCCAGCTTGCCGAAATTAATTTCATAGCTCTCTCCTAACAAACAATTTTTTTCCCTTTCTCATTTTAAATAAAATCAACACCAAAATATGACAATCTGTCATAGATCAATTTTTTTTAAGAATGGAGAGCAATTTATGATTGCCAAAAGCTGTCCACTAAGTAGTAAATGGGGAATGGGGAATGGGGAATGGGGAATGGGGACTAAATATCTTTCTAATGCCCTATTCCCAATGCCCAATGCCCTATTCCCAATGACTCAACTTTGGGATTTAGTAATAGATTTTCCCGCCTCCCCACTTAGTACCAACGATTTTAGGTTGTAAGAGAATATGACCGGCGATCGCCTCCAAGTCATCATCCGTCAGATTTCGCACTGCTGTGAAAATATCTGCGCTCTTTAGACTGGGGTGTATTTCGGAAATCTCTTCTTCCCCGTCGTAAGTAGTGGGATTTTTCAGGTAATCTACTAAACCTTCAATGTTGTTACGGTTAGGTGTTGCTAGTGCCAAGTCCTCTGGAGTGAGTCCCACGTTTTGGTTTGTCTTGGTAACTCCACCAGCATGACATTGGGCGCAAGCGTAATTAAATAAGCGTTTGCCTTCTTTGACTTGTTTAAGGCTGAGTACAACGGTATTACCCTCAGTATTTAATGGCACTGTTCGGGTAGCTTTGTCCAGTTCCACTGCTGTCGCGCTACCGACAATCAACTGAAACGAAAGTAAAACAGTAGCCACAACAACGCCAATTAGTCTTATAAACATGTTTCCTCTTAAAGATTTTGACGCTCAACACAGCTAAGAACGCGATTCTCAATCTCCAAGCTGCTAATTGCTAATGACTCATGGTTTTTTATCATTAGCTATCAGTTATTAGCGAAAGTTCTGAGATAACCCTTCAGGGGACTTCGTGATCACCCACCAAGTCGTTAGTACCTTTGGGGCGTATTTCAGACGATATTTGGGAAATAATTGCCTTTGCATCTTCTAACGCCAAACGGGTCTTTTGGTGTTTGTAGGCGATTCCCAGTTGGTTGCACAGAGAAAACACTTGTTCTACAGGAATGCTGTAGTCGGCTGCTATCTCTGCGATCGATAGGTCTGCAAAACCCATAATGCTTGTTTACTGATAGATAGAGATTGAGTCGCTGATAATACCAATATCACGTTAGGAGTGCAATTTGTTGCCCAAAATACTGTTTGGGGATCGGGAGGGGGGAAAGAGGGCAGGGGAGCAGGGGAAGAATTTTTAACTCTTGACTAATGACTAATAGTTCGCTTTCGTGACGAAAGCTCTTTATTGGGTAAGGGGGAAGGTGGGGCCCCCTCTGGGGATAAGGGGCAGGGGGAAAGGTTTTAAATCCCAAACCCAGTTCCCTTTCCCCTTTCCCCAGCCCGAAAAAGCGCATCTTTGGGTTGGCAGACTACTAATACCTATTAACCTTTTCCCCCAGTAAAGGTGACGCTTTGAATAAAGTAACGATTAAAAAAGGCATAAATGCCTAAAGCTGGCAGGGTAAAGACCATAGAAGCCGCCATAATATAGTTCCAATAGCTGATGTATTGACCTTTGAAGGTGTTCAGCCCCAAAGGAAGGGTAAACATTTCTGGGTCGAATAGGATAACTATAGGCAGTAAAAAATTATTCCAACTCCCCATGAACACAAAAACTGCCTGTGCTGCTAGTGCTGGTTTTGCCAAAGGTAAGACAATGTGTCGAAAAATTCCAAAAGTATTTAAGCCATCGAGTTGAGCTGCTTCTTCTAGCTCTTTAGGAAAATTAACGAAAAACTGCCGCATCATGAAGATAAAAGTGGCATTAACCATGCTAGGAACAATCATACCTTGGTAAGAATTCAGCCAGTTGATCGCTTTCAAAATCAAAAATGTGGGAATTAGGGTGATTTGCGTCGGTACTGCTAATACTGCCAAAATTAAAAAGAACCAAAAGCGCTTGCCCACAAAGTGCAGTCTTGCCAAGGCATAACCAGCCATTGAATTTAACAACAAGTTTAAAAGCGTAACACTGATGGCGATCGCTACACTGTTGAATAACCAGCGCCAAAATAGCGGTTCTTGTAAAAAGATTTGCCTGTAGTTATCGAGAGTAAAATTCTTGGGGAGAAAGTTGGGTTCACCACTGACAATTTCTGTTAACGGCTTAAATGATGCTGAAAGTGCCCAGAGAAAGGGAATTAGAGTAATGATGGCATAGAGTGTCAGCAAGACGTACAACAGGGCTTTGGGCCAGGATAGGCCAGAGGTGTTAGTCAAATTCGTTCGCCTCCGAAAAGTCGCCGTTGAATCAAACTGATGGCAATGATCACTGCTGCTAACAAAAATGCGATCGCAGCTGCATATCCCATTTGTAAATTCCGAAATACCGCTTGATAAATCAGCAGCACTACAGTTAAGGTAGCGTTGTTGGGCCCGCCAGTACCGCCAGAGAAGATGTAAGACTGGTCAAAAAGTTGAAAAGTGCCAATTACCCCCACTGTCGCCACAAAGAAGGTTACAGGCTTAAGCAAGGGAAGAGTAATGTGGATAAATTGTTGCCATCCATCTGCGCCATCAAGTTCCGCAGCCTCGTAAAGTGTTTGAGGTATATCTTGCAACGCCGCCAGATAAATTACCATAAAAAATGGCGCGGTTGACCAAATGTTCATGATTGTGATGCCTTTGAGTGCAACTGCCGGATCCCCCAACCAGTTATAAGTAGGTAGCCCCACAAAAGCAAGAAAATCGTTTAGTAGCCCATCAGTGTTATAAATCCACATAAAGATAAGTGTTAGCACTGATGAAGAAGTCACTGTCGGCAAAAAATAGAGAATGCGCCACCAGTTTTTACCGTGAATCCCAGAATTCAGAGTTACTGCCAGAATTAAAGCCAGGATAGTTTGAGTTGGCACAACAATAGCTACATATTCGGCTGTGTTTCTCAAAGCAATCCAAACTCTTTCATCTTCAGCTAATCGTGTGAAGTTCCGAAAACCGATGAACTCGTACTCAATACCACCGAGAAGTTGAACTTTTTGCAAGGAAAGAAAAACGGCGTAGAGAATAGGTAAGACTACAAAAGTTCCCAAAACTAGAATGGTAGGCATCATGAACAGATAGCCAGCCAAGTCTTCTGCAATCTTCCTCCTGTGCTTCGTGTACCGCCTGCTAATTTGAAACATAGTTGAACCTCCGCCTAATCCAGCATTAACCCGACTGTAGCGATGGGTTGTGCATGATTATTTATCGTACTCCTGTCACAAAAGTATTCAATCCTGATTTGGTAAGGAAAGGGTTATTCTGCTTTGGGAGAAGATTAGAAAATTGTTGAAAAAATTTCTTAATTTAATTGTTGTTCACTTTTTGGACTATGCACTGGAGTGAAATTTTTATCTTTATAAGAGATTTCTGTATATCATCTGATAAAAAATTATCAATATTATCAAAGGATTATTCATTGTAACTCCTCCTGATGTATTGTAGGCTCGGTTTCAAAATAGATACTTTTTGAAACTGGAGATATTAAATGATACTTCATTCACTCAAGATGTGGATTGTTCCATTCGTTATCACCTCAGTTAGTCTTTGCTCAAATGTAGCCAGAGCGACAGCACAGACTATTTTTCCATTTATTGGCAACTATCGGACAACAGTGAATATTACGCCTATTTCAGGCAACGTTTCGCAGGTCTTTGAGGTTGGTTTGAGTGATGATGCCCCATATAATTTGGGATTATACAAAGGTTTGACATACTCCGTGATTGATGACAAGGGAAATCTCACTTTTAATAATAATCCAGAAGTATTTGGTGTCCAAGGTTTCCCATTAGGCTACATCGTGTTTGGCGACGGTGCTAACAAGTTATTCGGAACTAGTGATGCCAGTGCTTCAGTTAATTTTGATAATCTAACAGCAAAAGGTTCTGGCATCGTGAATATAACTGGCGGTGAGGGCATATTCAAAAACGCTATAAGCAGACTATTGTTCTCCGAAGAGGACACAGTTAATTTGGGACCAACTACTACCTTGAATGGTCTGGCTTTAGTCAGCGGTTCTATTGAAGTTTCCCAAAAAGTTCCAGAACCAACAATGATCGTGGGGGTAATAGTAGTGTTTGGTGGATTAGGTATTGGTTCGTTTGCAAAGCGAAAGAGAACTGCTAGAAAACAACATTAGTGGCAAACATTAAAGTATTCATAAACGCTTTAATTCTTATTATGGATGCTTTAATGTTTACAATATCGTAACTTCAGGCTCAGAACTCGGAACTTCGAGAATTCGAGAATAAATGAAGAATTAGGTTTAAGGAATATGAGACTCAACTTACAATCTCACCTTTACAGGGCTGTTTCGACACGATTCAAAAATTCGCTCAAGACTTGCAAGAATCGTTCCGTCTCTTCGAGATGAGGCATGTGTGAACTGTTTTCAAATAGTACCCACTCCGAGCCAGAAATACCCTGGTGAACTGTTTCAACACAAGTAGGCGTAACCTCATCGTAGCGACCTGAAAGCAGCAGTGTAGGCACGATAATTTCACCGAGGCGGTCTTCAATATTCCAGTCGATAATTTTGCCAGCACCCCGAAATTCTGTACCAACTTTAGTGTAGGCTGTAGTTAAACTGCTGGGCCAAGGGTCTAGTCGGCAAAGAAAAGAATGATTGAATACTTCCATTGCCTGTTTGTATTCAGGGTCTTGAGTAGTACCATCAGCTTCGTGTTTACGAATGACCTCTTGTACTTCGATTGGTAACTCATTCATCAGGCTATAAGCTTCAGTGACAAATTGTCGAATGCTAGAAGGCGTGTTAGCTAGAACAAGACTGACTAACCCAGTAGGTTGAGAAAGAGCATGTTCCAGTGCTAAACAACCGCCCCATGATTGCCCAAAAAGATGAATTTGGTCTAAATTTAAGGCACTGCGGACGGCGAAGAGTTCTTCTTTGAACAAATCAATGGAATATAAGTTAGGGTCTGTAGGGCGATCGCTATTTCCACACCCTAATTGATCGTAAAAAATCACCCTGTGTCCGGTTGTGGCGATGGCTTCCAAAGGTCTTAAGTAGTCGTGGGGTACTCCTGGGCCTCCATGAAGACACAGCAGCGGTAGCTTTTTAGCATCTTCTTGGTTTGGTTTAACGATGCGATACCATACCTGATGACCACGGAATGAGATAAAGCCTTCGAGGGCAAAAGTTACAGTCATGAAGTTAGTGTTTTACTGCTGAAACAAATATACTCAATTACGCGATCGCTTGAACTTCATTGAGTAAGTCTTTGGTTTAGGAAAGCGATCGCTTTTTGTTGTGCATGAGTAATTGAATAAGCTGAAGTGCCCCTACTTAAAAGCTGTGGAAGAAAAGCTACAGCATTATATAAAGCTTATATGAACTTGATTGTTGCTTGAGCAGATATGTTATCAGCTTAATATATAAAATTAACTTATGTCTGTGTTAAGCACAATCAGATATCACAAAATTATTTTTGATAGAAAAAGAAATTGTGTTTTTGTGAAGAACAAAACAAAATTTCACTAAATATGGAATTTTTAAGAAGTGAACAAAATATATCTGTATGAAGGATAAATTTTTGCTTATATCTCTGGTGAAATGTATTAGATTTTCCAGAAAATTACATCTTGAAGACTAGGTAAAGAAATTTACTTTACTTGGAAATAGTGATAAATAAATAATTGTGTTGACTAACCCTCTTTAATCACTGTCTCCAGAGAAAAAAGCAATAATTTTAATAAACAAGATTTTCAGGCAAAAGAAACGATTTTAGCCAAAACATAATGTTATAAAATAAAGCTCCAAACCGAGTTTATGTCTCTTGTTTAAAAGTTAGCTCTTATTTTCTTAAACCAGAGTGATGGAAGAGCGCTAAGTAGATAAACACAAAAAAAACTAGCTGTGTAACAAAATGTAAACTTTTGAAACTGTGAGTCAATATCATGAGAATCAAAACTCTAATTTCTTTTATTAGCGCCTTCTGCTTTAGTCTTGTTGTAGTGTTAGGTGTGCTTTTTATACCTGGAAAAGCAACTTCTACTGTAAATATCAATGGGCAACTAAACAAACCTGTTCTCATTGAAAATTTAGTGACAAAGCGGTATGTGTTTTCCGATGGAGATCCAATCAAAGGAAACCGAGGAGATGAGGGAGGCTGGTTAGCATCAAGCGGCTTTGAAAGTCCTAAAGTTGTTGGAACTGATGCCAATTACTACAATCGTGCCCTATGGACGATTACACCAATTGCTGATAATTTTCTCATTGAAAATCTAGTGACAAAGCGGTATTTGTTTTCCAGTGGAGATCTAATCAAAGGAAACCGAGGAAATGAGAGAGGCTGGTTAGCATCAAGCGGCTTTGAAAGTCCTAAAGTTGTTGGAACTGACGCCAATTACTACAATCGTGCCTTATGGAAGATTAAACCAAGTGGTAATAGTTTTCTCATTGAAAATCTAGTGACAAAGCGGTATCTGTTTTCCGATGGAGATCCAATCAAAGGAAACCGAGGAGATGAGGGAGGCTGGTTAGCATCAAGCGGCTTTGAAAGTCCTAAAGTTGTTGGAACTGATGCCAATTACTACAATCGTGCCCTATGGACGATTACAACGCCATAGTACAAAATCAAGTCTTGTCCTTTTCACTGTCCATTCGCTTATTTTTAGAGAAGAAGAGGAATTAATGCCTTGAGAGGAAAGGAATAGGGCAATCAGGGACTTCCAAAGAATAGACCTCTTGCATAATTATTTTGTGATGTGATTGGAGGTTTTGTAAAAAATCTATATCAGAATATATACATAGAACTTTTGTAAGCTCATTAGGATGTCTGATAGAGATAGAAAGTAAATTTTGAAAATCCCCCATCGTACAATAATTTATTTATGCAAGAGGTCTAATAAATTAACGGGTCATTGTTATAGCTTTTGGAAGTGCTTGTTTTTAATCTAACTTTATGACTTGGGTTCAAACTCGAATTGCAGTCATGATGTATGTTCTCTAAAACTTAGGAAAAATGCTGTGAGTAAACTTTGTTGAACGCAATTACTGCATCGCCTTGATTTGTTGATTAGCATCATTTTCAGCCCGCATGATCGCTTGCTTTAATGGTTGTTGTCCCAATAAGGCGCTGACAAACTGGTTATCAAAGTTATTGACGATCGCACTTGGATACTGACCTACCTGCCACGATGTAGCATAATTCACACCTGCTACTAATGGCGATCGCAAAGGATCTTGGTCATAGCCCAAATTCTTTGCCACTGATTTACGTGTTGGCAAAGCAAACCCTGTTCCTGTCCACTTTTGCATTCCTTCTTTACCCGTGAGATAAGAAATCAACTCCCAAGCTTCGGCTTTGTGTTGTGCTTGCTTATTCATCACGTAGGCAACGGTAAACACCATCGTACCTTTTTTGTCATTAATAGTAGGCACTTGTGCGGTAGCAAACTCTACTTGGGGAAAGGTTTCGGTTAAATAGGGAATTGCCCAGTTCCCTTCAATCACCATCGCCACTTTATTCTGACCAAACATTTCACTACCTGAGTTTGTCCCCACATCAGATTTTTGGGCAGAGGAGCGGTCTTTTTGATACTGGTTTACTACCAACTCTAAACCCTGTAAACCGGCTGTACTGGCAAAGGTAGCATAACCATTTCGATTTATAAGTTGTCCACCAAAAGCTTTTATTTTATAAGCCTGACGCGCCAATTCAGGAATTTCGCCAAAGCCATACTTGTTAAGTTTGCCTGTTAATTGTTTCGAGTAGTTACGTAATTCATCCCAAGTCGCTGGCGGACTACTCAAGCCTGCGGCGACAAATGCCTTTTTGTTATAAAACAGGGCGAGGGTGGAATAGTCTTTGGGAAGACCGTAAATTTGATTTTGGTATTTGAAACTGTCGAGTAGGGTATCCTCGAAGTCCGCAAGGTCAAATTCGGGGGTGATGTAACTTTCTAACGGTTCTAAGACATTCTGACTCATCAAGAAAGGAGCTTCTAGCGCATCTAGATAAAAAACATCAGGCGCAGCTTCTCCAACCAAACGAGTTTTGATTACATCCATGTATTGGTCGGAAATTACCTCATATTTGACCTTAATAGTTGGATGTTGTGCTTCAAAGTGTTGCAGTACTTGTCTCAAGAGTTTTTGCTCAACAGGAGAGCCTCCCCAACCACTGAGTTTAATGGTGACTACGGTAGATGCTAACGGTTTGCTTGGAAATTGTAGGCTTTGACAAGCAATAATAGCGATCGCGATCGTGATCACCAATGCCAAAAAATTAAATAATCCTTTATTAATCACAGACAAATAATACGTCTCTTTCCTCGCTCATACCTTGTGTTATTAAGGACTGATATGTTAATTATTTGAAATTTTGGTTAAAAATTGCAAGCTAAAATATCGAAAAATTATCAGCGATGCTAGTTAAAGCATACTGAGATCCTTTGCAAGCTGATTTATCCGAGGATACTTCACCCATAATCTATGTTTACGGATTCTGTTCAGATTGGTTTCTTCAAGAGCCAGGCAGAGCATGAGGGGGAGCAGGGGAGAAATCAATTCAAAATTCAAAATTGAAGATTCAATCCCCATGCCCAATGCCCAATGCCCCATGCCCCATGCCCCATGCCCCATGCCCCATGCTTTATTCTGCGGCGGTAGAAGTCAAGGACATTGTTTCCCACAACACCATGTGAGGTGTTGTTAGTACAGGCTGGTGTAGGGCAATCAACTGGGCTAAGGTGTTCTTTAATTGGGTACGGGATACGATATCATCAACAAAACCATGCAGCAGCAAATCTTCAGCAGTCTGGAAATTTTCGGGTAGTTTTTCCCGTAGGGTTTGCTCAATCACTCGCCGACCTGCAAAACCAATGGTTGCCTTGGGTTCTGCCAAAATTATATCGCCCAACATTGCAAAACTAGCGGTAACGCCACCCGTTGTCGGATTGGTCAAAATTGGAATATATAATAGTCGGGCATCTTTATGGCGCTGTAAAGCTGCGGAGATTTTTGCCATCTGCATCAAAGAGAGCATACCTTCTTGCATTCTCGCGCCCCCGGAGGTACAGACGATAACTACAGGATAGCGTCGTTGAGTGGCTTGCTCAATCATTCGGGTGAGTCTTTCTCCTACAACCGAACCCATACTACCACCCATGAAGCGGAAGTCCATAACCCCAAGGGCAATGGGCAAACCATTGATTTGACCTAAACCAGTTCTAACCGCGTCTATTAAGCCAATTTTATCTTGTGTTTCCCGCAAGCGATCACTGTAGAGTTTGCGATCGCGAAATTCCAGTGGATCGGTTGGACGCAAATGCTCATCAAGCGCTTTCCAGGTATTGTTATCTATCAATTGACGAATGCGCTCATCGCTGTCTACCCGATTGTGATGACCACATTCAACACAAACCATCTGATTAGCTTTTAAATCTTTTGTATATGTCAACACGCCACACTTGGAACATTTATGCCATAATCCATCAGCAATTTCACGTTCTTGGCGTTCGAGGCTGGTAGGGCCTGACTTCCGTCGATTTGCAAACCAGTCAAATAGAGACTTTAAACCACGTGATTCTTCGTTGTTAGCCATTTTTTATTTTATTTTAAGTGGGTACGAGGTCAAAAACATTTCAAACTGTATTTGGTTATCCTTAGTCATTAGTCATTTTTCTTTGTTAAGACTAATGGCGATATCGTCAAACTAAGCTTTTAAGCAATTGAGACCTTAATTTTCATCTTTGGTTGCCAGCTTAACGAAAATACTTATACCAATACAAGTCTCTTGCTCTTTTTTTCAGCAGACTTAATTATATGGACGTAGTGACAAAGCCATGAGAATACCAACCTCCAAATAAGATGCTCTTTCCCTGCCACCCAAATCAATAGACCTCTTGCAAAAGTTACTTTTGCAAGAGGCGGGAAAAGGGGAAAGGTTAAAGGGGAAAGGTTTTTTTTATTCCTTTTCCCTTTCCCCCTTACCCTTTTCCCTACTTCTGCAAGAAGTCCAATTATTCCTATTGCTAGGCTCTGAACAATCGGCATTTGTTGCACTAGTTGTACTTGCCAACGGTTAATCGTCGTTAAGAGGGTAATACAAGTCACAAGCTGAATATTATCAAAATGTGAAAGGTAGATGGGGTAATGTTGGTTACAGTCACGAATCATAAGAATTTATTATGAAAGACGATTGGGGATTGAGTATGGTTATTCTCCCTAGTCTCTAGTCCCCAGTCCCCAGCTCAATTCAAGATGCTGGAAAAAACAACCGCAGGTAGCTAGACAAAATGGCTTCGCCGCTAAACAGCGCAATCACAGATCCTAAAGCCAGAAAAGGGCCGAAAGGTATCTTTTGTCCTAATTTTTGTCGCGATCGCTGCATAATCAAAATACCGATGCCAATTAATGCTCCCAACGCACAGGCAATAAAACTAGCCAAGAGCAAATATTTCCAGCCTAACCAGGCTCCCATCATGGCTGCTAACTTGGCGTCACCTGCACCCATTGCAGTTTTACCAAAGGCAATTGAACTCAATAGAGCGATCGCATCAAACAGCCATAATCCTAATACTGCACCGACTATAGCGATTATCAGGTGATTTACCAAAGCCACAAAACTACCCTCTGGTAGAAAACCAACTACCATTTGAAACAAAATCCCTACCACTAAACCCGACTGAGTAAGTGGGTTGGGTAGGGTCATTGTATCTAAGTCGATGAGTGATAGTGCTAATAACCAACTACAAAAAGCCCAATAGCCTATTGTTAAAGTTGAAACTTGAAATACCAAAAAAATTAGTAAAAAAATTATGCCCGTTACCCCTTCTACCACAGGATAACGGACAGAAATTTTGCTTTTGCAATATCGACACCGCCCTCTTAAGGAAATCCAGCCGAACACTGGTATATTGTCGTAAGCTTTTAGCTGGTTTAAGCATTTAGGACAACGAGAAGGCGGCCAAAGAATTGACAACCCAGCAGGTAGGCGATAAACAATAACATTAAGAAAACTACCGATAGATGCACCCAAAGCAAAGACCATTACACTCGCCGGGATGGCGAACAAAATGTCCATACAGTCATTATGTCCTTTGTCATTTGTCCTGTGTCATTTGTGCTGTGTTATTTGTGCTTTGTCAATAACTAATGACCATTGTAGAGACGCGATTAATGAGCCAGCGCGTTGCGGTGAGGGGGTCGCAGTCTTGGCGGTTCCCGGCGATTGCGTTAGCGTAGCGTTAGCGACGTTCGCGTAGCGTCTCCCCTTGGGAGAAGGAGCGTCACCCCCGAACCCGAAGGGGGGTTCCCACGCCACTTGCTCCACCTGGGGAAACCCCAAGACCGCAGTGGCTCCCCGTTGTAGCGACTGGCGTCGCGTCTCTACTGACTAATGACTAATACATGTGCGATTCAATTTGACTTAAGGGCACAAAACACTCTTGAGGTAAAAGAACTGGTTGGTTAGTAAAAATAACCTTACCTCGATGAGTCACACGATTAATCGCTACACCGGAAGGTTGCCCAGCTATTTCGGGATGAACTTCACAGTGAGTATAGTATATCTGCCCAGCAGCTCTAATTACAGCAGGATCAATCAAAGGCGATTGGTTCTTTGGGGCGGTAAAATTTACTTGACCTTGTCGTAATGCGTACACTATCGACTGTTATTTGATTGCTAGATTTCACTTTAGTCTACCCGAAACTTATAGCAAAGGTTGCCAAGTTGCCCAAGTTAATCTATAAAATTATTTTTTTTCAATAGCCTTAATGAGTGAATCTCCCATAGCGCGGCAACCCAAGAGGTTTTTTCCTGGAGAAATTATATCCCCGGTGCGATCGCCTTGTTCTAAAACTTGCAATACAGCTTGTTCGATATGATCTGCTGCTTTTGGCTGATCTAAACCGTAGCGTAACATCATCGCCGCACTCAAAACCTGTGCTAAAGGATTTGCCTTATCAAGTCCAGCAATATCTGGGGCGGAACCGTGGACTGGTTCAAACACACCAGGCCCAGAAGCGCCCAAACTAGCCGAGGGTAACATCCCAATACTACCCGTGAGCATGGCAGCAGCATCAGAGAGAATATCACCAAACAAATTGCCTGTGACAATGGTATCGAACTGCTTGGGAGCGCGTACTAACTGCATAGCAGCATTATCTACATATAAATGAGAGAGTTCAATATCTGGATATTCTTGAGAAAGTTGGGTGATGCGATCGCGCCACAACTGAGATACTTCTAATACATTCGCCTTATCCACCGAACAAAGTTTTCCACTGCGTTTTTTAGCTGCTTCAAACGCCACCCGCCCAATACGCTCAATTTCCGATTCGGTGTAAACCATTGTATTTACACCGCGTTTTTCACCATTTTCTGTAGCAAAAATTCCTTTGGGTTTACCGAAGTAAATTCCACCAGTGAGTTCGCGCACCACCATAATATCTACACCTTCTACAATTTCGCGTTTCAAAGTTGAAGCGTCGATTAGCTGAGGCAAAATTTTTGCTGGGCGCAAATTGGCAAATAATCCTAAACCGGCACGTAATCCTAACAAACCTGCTTCTGGGCGTAAATTGGATGGCAGGGAATCCCACTTGTAACCACCAATCGCAGCGAGTAACACAGCATCACTGTTACGGCAAGTATCTAGAGTGGCAGATGGTAGGGGTTCCCCTGTGGCATCAATTGCTGCACCACCGATCAGGGCTTCTTGGAATTCAAACTTCAGATCAAATTGCTTCCCTACGACTTTCAGTACATCTACCGCCACTGCCATAATTTCAGGGCCAATGCCATCGCCGGGGAGTAGAGTAATGCGGTAGTTCTGGGTCATAGCTGATTATTACTAGGTAAATGCTTACAGATTAAATATCATACCTAGCAAAATGTACTGATGGAGTTTTTAATTTATAAATAGAATTCAGGAGTCAGGAGCCAGAATTCAGAATTGAATTGGAGTGTGACTGGCGGATAAATAACTGGGTTTAAGACCCCGTCTAAATTGTTCGCGCAGCGTCTCGTAGAGAAGATTTAGCGGTCTACAATCACCTGTAAGGGTCTGAATCCCCCACGCTCTTGATTCTTGTTATCGGATAGCTAAGGTTTAGCCCATTCTGACTTCTGAATTCTTCTTCAATTGGGTGCAGATCCAACGTAATTATTTGGCATTGGATAAAACCACTATCAGACTTCTATATCACTAGTTGAGCGGATCGAAACGCTGCAAGATAAGAGCTATAAACACCACTGGCAAACCTACACCCATGCAGATGAGAGCTTGGATAAACGTTAAAGGTGTGGTGTCAAACACTTGATTCATCATGCTCCACTGACTGAACAGACATTGTAAAATCACTACAGCCACAATTCCGATCGCAGGTGCATAAGCTACGGGTGTGCGTTTACCTTGGATTCTCACGACTAGAGATGGTAAAAACTGGGTAATACTTAACAGGTAAAAGACTTCTGCTGCCACCAATCCATTAATCGCCATTGTGCGAGCTAAGGCTTCATTGCCTGTAGTTTGAAGTATCCATTGAAACACCCCAAAAATTACCACCCAATTGAAAACAGAAATCGCTAATATGCGCTTAAGTAAACTACCTGATAAAAGCTTTTCTCTAGGGTTGCGTGGTGATTGCTGCATCACCTGTCCAGATTTTGGCTCAAAGGCGAGGGGAACAATCAACCCTACTGAACTAACCATGTTGAGCCAGAGAATTTGGATTGGTAAGATGGGAAGTACGGTGGCCAGGAGAATGGCAATTAAAATTGTCATGGATTCGCCCACGTTGATTGGCAGCAAGAAAGCGATCGCTTTTCGCAAGTTGCGGTAAACACCACGCCCTTCCTCCACAGCAGCTTCTATTGAGGCGAAATTATCGTCAGTTAGAAGCATAT
This sequence comes from Nostoc sp., assembly GCF_036917575.1. Lineage (GTDB taxonomy): Bacteria > Cyanobacteriota > Cyanobacteriia > Cyanobacteriales > Nostocaceae > Nostoc. The sequence goes on from NZ_JBALDC010000104.1 coordinate 128,210, forward strand.
CCGCCGATTCTTTGGCCACCTCTGCCCCGGCTATGCCCATCGCTACCCCAATATCCGCCTGTTTGAGAGCAGGAGCATCATTGACACCATCTCCAGTCATGGCAACAATTTCACCTTGAGACTGCAACGCTTTTACCAGATGCAATTTTTGTTCTGGGGCAACTCGTGCAAATACCATACCTTGTTCAGCCGCTTGGGTGAATTCTTTTTCATTCATCTGAGTTAATTGCTGTCCGGTGAAGACTTGTGCTTCAGTCGAGCAAATTCCCATTTGACGGGCGATCGCAGCTGCTGTAAGTGCATGATCTCCAGTGATCATCTTCACCTGAATCCCGGCAGATTGACAGGCTTTGACTGCGGCGATCGCTTCCTCACGCGGCGGATCGATTATGCCCTGAAGTCCCAGAAACACCAGTCCTCGATCAATATCATTGCGATTTAAAGAGCGCTTAGTGGCAACTTCTTTGCTGGCAAAAGCTAGCACTCGTAACCCTTGGTTTGCCATACTAGCAACTTCCTGTTCCACTGCCGCAGAATTGAGACGAGCCAGTTGTCCTTGAGCATCGAACATGCGATCGCATCGTTGGAGAATTGCCTCTACAGAACCTTTGAGGTAAATGACATTGAGCGATCGCTTTGCATCTAATTCATGCAAAGTCGCCATGTACTGGAATTGAGACTCAAAGGGAATGGTGTCTATTCTACGTAATTCTTGCTCTAGATTCGCTTGCGTTAATCCCGCTTTATTGGCAGCCGCAATCAATGCTCCCTCGGTTGGGGTTCCTACTAAGTTCCACTGTCCATCTCCCCATTCGATATGAGAATCATTGCAGAGCAATCCTGCTTCTAGGGATTCCCAAAGCGCAATATGTCCATCTGCATTAAAATCAACAGGTTGTTGATCCATTAGGATTTCACCGTCTGGGGCATAACCGATACCGCTAACGGTGTAATGTTGCCCACCTGCATAAATCTTTTGAACCGTCATCTGATTCTCAGTTAACGTCCCAGTTTTATCAGAGCAAATAACAGTAGTACTTCCCAAGGTTTCCACAGCAGGTAGCTTGCGAATAATCGCCTTACGTCGTGCCATCCGGGAAACTCCGATCGCTAACGTGACTGTAACAATCGCAGGTAATCCTTCTGGAATCGCGCTGACTACCAAAGCTACACTCGCTTTGAAAACATCAATCCAAGATTCACCTTGTCCTAATCCGACTGCAAATGTCAGGGCAGCTAAACATAAAATCACATACAACAAGCTTTTGCTAAACTTGTCAATATTTCGCGTTAGCGGTGTTTTCAGATTTGTGCTGCTTTCAATTAACTGCGAGATCCGACCGGTTTCGGTGGCATTTGCGATCGCTACTACAATCCCTTCTGCCTGTCCAAAAGACACAAAACTTCCTGCATACACCATATTGCTGCGTTCTGCTAACGGTGTTTCCACAGCCAGCGATGCCCTTGCTTTCTCCACCGGAACGGATTCGCCTGTTAACGCAGATTCGTCAACTTGCAAACCACGCACACTTAATAGCCGCAGATCGGCGGGTACTTTATCACCAGATGCCAGTAATACCAAATCACCAAGAACAAGTTCAGTCGAAGCTAAACGAGTTTTTTGACCATTGCGAATTACAGTTGCTTCAGTAGTAACAGCTTTGGATAAAGCAGCGATCGCACCTTCTGCTTTCGATTCTTGAATGTAGCCAATGATGACGTTAATCAGGGTGACACTAAAAATTACTCCTGCATCTATCCAATCTTTGAGCAGCAATGTCACCACTCCTGCTGTCAGCAAAATATATAGTAGTGGTTGATTAAATTGCTCTAAAAATCGTAGCCAAGGACTTTTTCCACTTTTACCAGTCAGTTGATTTGCACCCATCTGCTGGTGTCGTTTGCTAGCTTCTTCACGAGTCAAACCTGCTTGTGTATGGCTGGCTAAGGTTTGCACAACCTTTTGTTCACCCAGAGTATGCCATTCATAGTTGAGTAAATCTTTTGTTGTCTGGGCAAAAGTATTTGTCGCGATCGCATCTGCTGTCATCTCTGTCTCCAAAAACTAATTTGTAATTCATAATTAAGACTCATCAGATTTATATAGATTTCTCTGTTTGAATCTGTACTTTTATTTTTTGAAATTGGTGTGATTACGAGAATCTTTTGCTAAATTCATAAATATGCCATTCCTGTACACCCCAATAACTGAGAATCGATTCTGCTTGCCAGATTTCATCTGTTGTTCCTTCTACCTTCACCAAAAATTTTTCTTGGCAGGTGGTTGGCTCACAGAGTCTAGGTTGCCTTTCCGGAGCAAACCAACCTTGAAATGCACCATAAACACTGCCAAAAATCGCACTTGCTCCACCCGCCAGCAGTGTACTCACCACAGATTCAACCGCTAATACTGGCCCAAAACCGGGAATAATTAATACCCCAAGTCCAGCTGTTAGTGCCAGGAAGCCCCCGGTTGTTCCTCCTGTAATTGCACCTGCTTTAGCACCTTCGACTGGAGTTATGGGATGTTTACCCGCATTCGCATCCTCGTGCAACTTTTCGTCTTCAGAGTCTAAAGTGAACACAGAAATTTTCTGCATGGGAAAGTCAATTGCTCTGAGTTCATCAAGCACCTGTGTTGCAGCCTGACGGGTAGAAATGATACCGATTGCATTTTTAACTGAGCTGAAATTCATTACAACATCTCCTATAAAAATTAATAAGTTTAAAATGAAGCTTTATTTATCTCCAAATAGTAAAAAAATATAGTTTTCTGTGTGAGCAGAAACCGTATTAGTTCGGATATTCGTTTTAAACCTCAGTTGGCTTAGTTTCGTTTCTCTGCTTCTTTTCCAGGATTACTGATGAATGTGAACGAAAAGTGAATAAATTGCTTATCGGGACTTAATTTCACTTTTAAATCACATTTTTCCCTCAAGCTAAAAGACAACAAATGTGAATGAAGTAATTGATTATTGGAGCTGGATATGAGCTTTAAGAAGATTTTGGTGGCGGTTGATGATTCACCTGCGACTGCAACAGTGTTTATAAAAGCGCTAGAGTTAGCCCAAAGAGATGCTGCTCAGTTAATGATTGGTTATAGCATTGAGCTAGCAGTTTCTAGTCAACTCACTGTGAACTTAGTAGACCTGGAAATAGAAACACAACAGGCACAAAGTTTACTTCAGTTGTACTATCAGAAAGCAAAAATACTAGGCATTATCACAGAATCCAATTATCAAACAGGAGATCCTGGAACTAACATCTGTGATTTAGCCCGGAGTTGGAAAGCAGATTTGATTGTGCTTGGTCGTAGAGGACTTAAAGGATTTGCTGAACTTTTAGCAGGAAGTGTGAGCAATCACGTCGTTCATCACGCTCCATGTTCCGTTCTGGTTGTTCAAGGTCAGTAAGTATAGCAAATCAGGCGAACATGATATAAGATGTCCACCCCACAAGTAGTAATTTATTTGTTGTCAGTCCCTTAATCCAGATTTTTTACTAAGCTTACTTCTTTAGGATGATATTCATCCTATTTCTACAGGTATTGAACGCTTGTAATTTGGCAAAGGTACTGCAATAAAAGTGAGATTTGCTCCAATTAAGCTACCACTCGGTTTTATTATTGGTGTAATGTGGATATCGAAATAACGATTGCCGTGGCTAGTTGTCCACTCTACGTTCTTTTTACTTATCAAGGAGCGATCGCGATTTAATTGCTTCATCAAGTCTGTAAGATTTGCAACTTGTCCTATTTCTAAATTTTGCACTCGCACACCTAGGTCGTCATCTTTTAAACCAAACAGGGTACTAGCCTGCTCGTTAGCCATAATTAGGCAACCACAACAATCGACTGCAAGTAAGGCAAATGGGCTATTTTGGAAAGCAGCTTGCCAAAAGCGGATAAATGGAAAATCTGAAAAGTCAAATACTTTCTTTTCAGCAGACTCAGGTCGAATCTGCAAGTATTCTTGCAAACTGAGATTCTCTGCTTTATAAAAAATCGAATGCTTCATACTAACGGGGATGAAGATTTGTTTGTCGTTAGTCAAGCTTTCTGTTTTTCCTAAAAAAAGAAAACCGTTATCCCTCAAGGCAAAATGAAAGCGAATCAGAATAGTTGCGTAAGTTTTTGCGTCATCGAAATACTTTAGGACGTTGCGGCACACAAGCAGGTCAATTTTAGATATGGGCGCATTCATCACTAAGTCTTGGCGACCAAAAATGATTGACCGACGCAGTTCAGGACAAAAAACATAAAATTGCTGAATTTGCTCAGAGTACTTAGACAAAAATTCGTAGGGGATGTCTGCTAACTCAAAGTCATTATAACTACCTTGTCGCCCTTTATTAAGCGCGTCTTCTTCTCTATCAGTGGCGAAAATTTGCACTCGTTGCAAATATTGCTCTATACCCAGAGCTTCTGCTAGCAACATACTTACTGCATAAGCTTCCTGTCCACAAGCACTGCCAGCAATCCAAACTCGAATTCTTTCGTCTGGATGCTTGCTTTGAATAATTTGGGGAATGATTTTGTTGGCTAAATAATCCCAGGAATCGCGCTCAGAAAATGAGTCGGTGGAATTTTTGATAATGGTGTCAATTAAAACATTAAGTTCTTCGGGTTTAACTTGTAAGTATTGTAAGTATTTACTATATTTCTCAACTTTTAATTGCTGCATACGGTCTTGTAACCGAGCTATCAAATTCAGCTGTTTATAATCTTCTAGATTATAAACAGAATTTTGCTGAAGGTAATCTAATAAAGTCTCTAACTCTTGCTGGCAAACTGATTTACTCATATTATTACCTCTTTGCGCTGCTAAATAATTACTCAAGCACCCAAGCTAATGTAAAAAGATATCGTTAACAGTACTCAGTGAATTTTTTTAAAACAATGTATTATTAATGTCAATGATAAAGAATTTGACTAAACATTTGTAGATAAAATTATTTAATCTTAAGCTAGAGGGCAATTATTTAGCTTATAACAAACTTTAAGTATTAAAAAATTGCCTTAAGGCATAGAAGTTGTTTGAAAAGTGATATGATTTACTGTGATTTTAATTACATTATTACTTCCCTTAATTTCTTTTATAAAAGCTACCGTGTATACACAAGTTGTATTACCCCCCTTAATCCCCCCTTTCTAAGGGGGGAAATAAGAAAAATCCGGTTCCCTCCCCTTTATATCGTGTTCGATTAAAGACTTATCATTAAGACCGCAGGGATGGGATATTTTTTTAATTTGAAGTCCCTATGGTGGGGTAAAAAACATTTGATACACAATAATAACTTTTAAAACATCTTATTAAATACTATTACCGCTCAACAGTAAGTTGACAATAAAAGTTGTACCCTGCCCAACTCCTGGACTTTGGGCATAGATAGTACCACCGTGGAGTTCTACGAAGTTACGTGCGATCGCCAGTCCTAACCCTAGTCCTTTTTTTGCACCCTTTGCTTGACGGAATGTGTCAAAAATATATGGCATAAATTCAGCATCTATTCCGCAGCCAGTATCAGTTAATACAATCTGGGCTTGAGTTTTAACAGCTTCAAGACTAATCTTAATCCTTCCTCCATTAGAAGTGAATTTAATAGCATTGGTAAGTAAATTTAAGACAATTTGTTGTAATCGGTCTGGATCGCCTTGAACTATCCTTGGTAATGAGTCAAGTGTACAATTAAATAAAATTTCTTTGGCTTCTAAAGAGTGATGCACTATGGCGATCGCAGCTTCAATCACTTCTTGCAGTTCAACTGGTTGAAGATTCAGGTTAACTTTACCCGCAGCAATCCGCGAGATATCGAGCAAATCTTGAACGAGTTTGGCTTGTAAAGTCGCATTGCGTTCTATCGTTTCCAGGGATTTCATCAGCATGGTTTGACTAGGCTGGCTGCTACGAAGTAACCGCGTCCAACCAAGAATAGCGACTAGAGGGGTATTCAGTTCGTGAGAAACTTCTGCTAAGAACTTATCCTTCATCCGGTTAATTGTTTTCTGCTGGTGAAGTGCTTGAGAGCGCAACTGTGCCATTTGAAGATGGGCTAAGACACGGGTAACAAGTTCAGTAGCAGAGAAGGGTTTAATCAGGTAATCGTCAGCCCCAGCAAGGAGTCCTTCGATTACAGACTCTTCTCCTGCACGGGCAGACAGCAGGATGATGGGTACTTCTTTTGTCTGCGCGTCGGCACGCAATGCTTTCAATAACTCAAAGCCGTCTAAGAGTGGCATCATCACATCAGAAACAACCAAAGAAGGCACTCGTTCAGTAACAATTGCCAGTGCAGCTGCCCCATCCGCAACGGCTTCAACTTCAACATTGTGTTCGCTTAATATCCGCTTGAGGTAATCGCGCATATCGGCGTTGTCATCAACAATGAGGACATGGGGAATTGGGGAAGGTGGGGCCGCCTCTGAGGATAAGGGGTAATGGAGATTGGGTACTGGAGATTGGGTATTGGGGAAGTTTTTCTCTTCTGCTCCCGGCTCCCTGCTCAAGAGCTTTTTCCCAGTCCCTATTCCCCAGTCCCTAGTCCCTTTTTCCGATATCCAGCGCTCTGCTTGCTGAACATAAGGGGCCGCATTTAATGCAGTTGATCTCAGCGTGCGTGTTGCTGTGATACGATCGCCTACGACTCGACGTAGGCGATCGCTTTGCAGGTGGGCTGTACCTAATAGAATTGTGACGGTAAAGCAGCTGCCTACCCTTGGTGTGCTGCTTACTTCTATGGTTCCACCATGTATTTTGATTAACTCATGCACTAAAGCTAGACCAATTCCCGAACCTTCATAAGTCCTGGCTGTGGCTCTCTTGACTTGGTAAAATCGCTCAAACAGATGGGGCAGTTCTTCTGGCTCAATCCCGGTACCTGTATCTTCTACCTGTAGCGTTACATGATCGCCATCCTCAAGATACACCCTGACGGCGATTTCGCCTTCTAAGGTAAACTTAAAGGCGTTGGAGAGCAAATTCAGGACAATTTTCTCCCACATTTCTCGGTCTACATAGACTAGTTCGCTTATTGGTGGGCAATCTACACTTAACTGTAGCCCAGCCTGTTCAATGGCAGAACGAAATACACTGGCTAACTCAGTTGTGTACAGTGCCAAGTCGGTTGGTTCATAAACTGCTTCCATGCGTCCGGCTTCGATGCGGGAAAAGTCGAGCAGAGTATTAACCAGTTTTAGCAAACGCAAGCTGTTGCGGTGAGCGAGTTCTAGCCGTTCTTGTTGTGCTTGAGGTAAGGGATTGGCAGAATCGCTCAAGGCATCTTGCAGGGGAGAAAGTAACAGCGTCAGTGGAGTACGGAACTCGTGACTGACATTACTGAGGAACAAAGTTTTGGCTTGCTCGACTTGCTTGCGCTCGGTGATGTCGTTGAAAAGAACCGCCACCTGATGCTTGTTTGGTTCGCCAATGCGGAAAGCGTAAACGGTGAACCATCGGTTTTCCAACTCTCTACCGCCGTGTTCAAAGCGAATTGGCTCACCCGTCAGCGCCACATCACGGTAAATCTCGAACCACGACTCCTCGTGATTCGGTTTCAGCTGGCGCATCCATTTCCCTTGCGCGTTGAAGAGGGTAGATTGCTTTTCAAATGCCTGGTTGGTTGCGATAAAGCGGTAATCCAGTGGCTCGCCCGGTTCGATGTGCATTTCGATCACGCAATAACCTTCGTCAATCGAATCGAACAGCGTGTGATATTTTTCCTCTGAATCGTGCCAGGCTTTTTCGGCGAGGGCGCGTTCGATGAAGTCTGCGGACAAGAGCGCATCTGATGCGCTCTTGTCCGCTTTTGCCTGTTGGCGATGCCGTTCCCCAATAAGAGCCTCTGGTTGAGCATTCTTCGCTAGCAATTCTTGGGCTTGTCGCTGATTGAGCAAAAGAGCTACTGCTGTTAAATCTGCCAAACTCGTCATCACCCGCACGTCTTCACTGTCAAAGTGCCGTTGCCGATCGTGCGACATAATCCAGATTGTGCCGAGAGCGTGATTGTCAGCAATTAAAGGTAACACCAAACCTTCGACAATGGTCGTGTTGGCTTCTTGCAAGTAGATGAAATACCTTTCGGGATGAGAAAAAAGCACAGGTGTACCGCGATCAAGACAGATACCACAGGGACTAAAGTTACGCGGTGTAGTGCCGCCGACGCACTGTGACAATGTTCCTGCCAACACATTCCAGCGAAAGATTTCTTCACCACTGGGGGTTGTTTCTAGCAAGCTGACTCCTGCTGTTCCGCATTGGCACAGTTCGAGTGCCATTTGTGCCAGATTTTGGAGCATCGTTTCTGGCTGATTCACCAACTGCCGTACCAATGCGTGCAATGCCTGATTTTCTGAGATGAAATTTGCAGTCCGAGGAGTTCGATGGGACAATTCCTCAGTAATTAAAATATCTTCTAGTAGGGTGAGAGTTTCTCTTTGAGGACGTTGCATGGCACTTATGGCTTTAGCAGTTTGGCAAAAATTTTATCTTACTAAAAAAGGTTTAAAACCCTATCCTCTACAAGTTGCATATAAGCGTGTTGGAGTTTAAATTATAGCAGGAGGCAGGAGGTAAAACTATTACTATTCCTAGCTTTCACTCTTTTAAAATGTCCTAACCTATGTGACTACGGCTATAATTACGAATACATCAAAAATTAACTGCGCTTCTGGATCGTTGACAGCTAAATCCTCTAAAAATTACACACAGCTTGACGATATTTTAGGACTTACGCACAAGTTTCGCTTTCCTTGCAACAACTTCCGCTTTCACGTTTACGTGTTTCGCGCAGGCTGTAGCAACTTCCGCCTTGGCTGTAGCGGCTTTTGCTTTCAGGTTTACGTGTTTCGCGCAGTCTGTAGCAGCTTTTGCTTTCACGTTATTAGAAACAGATTTGTGTTACAGCATCTTCTCTTAAAATAAACTACTAACGACTAAAACAGTCTTGTAAGTAAGTCGGCAGAATAAAACCAAACTATATAAATAAAAATTAACTAGGCTAAAACCCTCTTCCCTCGTCCCTCCTGCCCCCTGCCTCCTGCCTTCTCTCAACGATAAATTTTCCCACCCACCTACTTTTTGCCGTTTCAAATTTTCTTTAAAGCTTACTGCCATCTGTGTATAAAGCAACGGCAAGCCGTTCTCTGACGCTGGGCGATCGAAATCCTAAAACAATATCTTGGGGTGCAACACCGCGCCCAATCAGTTCTCGATCGATAAAAATTTCAGTACTGTTGTGCTGAATCCAAACTTTGCCTTCAATCAGGTCTAGCTGCATCGCACAACCGTAGATGCGGGATTCGCCGCGCCAACCATTATGCATGACGAGATAGCGATGCCTGCGGCGGGGCAAAGCCCAACGCGCTCAGTATCAAAAATCAACTGGGCTTCTGGATCGTCGGCGGCGAAATTCTCTAAGAAATCACACACATTTTGGCGATATTTGTTTACTCGATCCATTGTTCAATCACCTCTTGATTCGGATTGTAAATAATCAAGCGAACTTCATAACGTTCTATCACCGTTTTAGCTGGCTCAAAACGCAAAAAGGTTTGATGAACATCGCTTGGAACTGCCAGATAAAGAATGCGGTCTGGCTCTTTTGAAACTTCTAAGGCAATGCGATAATTTAAGAATTGACCGAGGGCAGTATGAAATTCAGAGATTGCTGAACTGCTGGCAAAGCTTTTCACTTCTACTGCAATTTTACGTCCTGCTTTTTGGGCAGCGATCGCTTCTTCTGCGGCGAGGTTAATATAAATATCGGCAATACCATAGCGCAAGCGATAAGGATCGTGGGTGATTGTCCAGCCGTCTTTTTGCAGTGCCAGCTTCACAGTATCGTGAAAAATGTCTTTTGCCATATTGCCCTGTTAAATTAATGGCAGCTTGACGGTAAAGGTTGCGCCTCGTCCAATTCCATCACTCGCTGCCTCAATTGTACCGCCGTGCAATTCTACTAGTTGACGAGCGATCGCTAGCCCCAACCCCAAACCCCCTGGCGTGTGTCTGCTAGGAACCTCTGCTTGCGTAAAGCGATCAAAAACGTCAGGCAGAAACTCGCTACTAATTCCCACACCTGTATCCTTGATTTGAATCGTAGCTAGAGAATCAATAGTATCAAGCCGAATTTCTACTACTCCTTCCTTTGATGTAAATTTAATCGCATTGGCAAGTAATTCTCTGACAATTTGCTGCAAGCGATCGCGATCGGCTAAAACGGTGTCACGTTGTTGGGAAGTTGCCTGCAAAGTTTTGACAATATTAATTTCCTTTTCCTTAGCATTTGAGGACATTGTATTAATAACTTCTTCAATAATCTTTGTGAGTTTAACTGGCTGGCTTTGCAAGCAGACTTGACCTGAGATAATCGTTGAAATGTCCAGCAAATCCTCAATTAGCTTTGCTTGGTTTTTGGCACTGCGCTCAATTGTATCCAAAGCACGTAAAGCAGTAAGCTTGTCGAGTTCCTTTGAACGCAGTAAGCGAGTCCAGCCCAAAATTGTAACTAAGGGAGCATGAAGTTCGTGCGTAACTGTTGCTAAAAATTCATCTTTTAAGTGATTAGAAGATAACTCTTGGCGCAAACGTACCATTTGCAAATGAGATTCTACACGAGTCAGCAGTTCGCGAGCAGAGAAAGGCTTAATTAGGTAGTCATCAGCTCCCGCCTGCAAACCCTCAATTGCCGCCTCTTCTCCTGCACGAGCCGACAGCAGAATAATCGGTATACCTTTTGTCTTTGGATCTGCACGTAATGCACTCAGCAATTGAAACCCGTCCATTTCTGGCATCATCACATCAGTAAGTACCAAATCTGGCAGTTGCTCGTAAACAGCAGCTAGTGCAGCAACTCCATTAGCGACAGCTGTTACCTGCCATTGCTCCCGTAGCAGACGCGCCACATAGTCTCGCATATCGGCATTATCATCGACTAACAAAATGCGCGCAGTCGAGAACTGGGAGGGCTTTATCGGGGGTGGTTTTGGGGCCGCCACTTTGTGGCGGCCCCAAAACCACAAATTTTCTTCTTTTTGCCATTGTTGTGCTTCCTCGACATACGGGGCAGCACATACTGATGTTGATGCTAGTGTACTGGTACTAATTTGATTGCTTGGCAAGTGCGATGAGCCTGTGGGTAGCGTTACTGTGAATGTCGTTCCCTTACCCAGGACACTTTCTACTTCTACAGTTCCCCCATGTAGCTGAACGAGTTCAGTTACCAAAGCTAGCCCAATGCCCGAACCTTCATGACTCCTTGCCTTCACTCCTCGTAGACGGTGAAAGCGCTCAAAAATTCGGGGTAATTCTTCGGGAGCAATGCCTATGCCTGTATCTCGTATTTTTAGCTCTACTTTGTCACCAATTGGGCGTAATGAAACGGCAATTTCACCAACAAGGGTAAACTTGAACGCATTGGAGATTAAGTTAAGAACAATTTTCTCCCACATTTCGCGGTCTACGTATAGGAGGTTGCACAGGGGTGGACAATCCACAATCAATTGTAAAGAAGCTTGTTCAATCACCGAACGGAACACTGACGCCAGATCAGCTGTGAATCCAGCTAAATTGGTTGGCTCATAGACTGCCTGTATTCTGCCTGCCTCGATTTGGGAGAAGTCAAGTAAGGTATTGACCAGTTTGAACAGTCTAATAGCGTTTCGTTGGACAATATCGAGCTGTTCGTGTTGTTCGGGCAGGAGTGAACCATATTTAAGAGCGAGTACTTGCTCAAGTGGATTGAGAATTAACGTCAGGGGCGTGCGAAATTCGTGGCTGACGTTGCTAAAAAAAGCCGTTTTTGCTTGGTCTAACTCTGCCAATGCTTCTGCCCGTTTACGTTCTGATTCATAAGCACGGGCATTAGCGATCGCTGACGTCACTTGCCCTGCAACTAGATCGCAGAAACCTTGGTAATCATCATCGAATGGTCTTAAAGGGCTAATCCCAACAATAATCGCCCCTAAGATTTCTTGTCCAGCCCCGGTAAGTGGCAGTGCGATCGCAGTGTTTGGTGATTCAGTCCAAGCACCGCCTGGAAGCGGCCCAAATTGTTCGACTAAATTCTTAATGACTCGGCTTTCACCAGTGGCTAAAACAGAGTTGAGTGACCAACAATCAGCCGATTTCAGCACGGAGGTAAGCTCAATTGCAGTTGGGCTGGCAAGGGTTCCGACGGCTAAATTTGTTGTACTCGCAAGTTGGGCAAAGCTTTCATTCTCTAGTAGATAAATTAGAGCAAAGGGGATGTCGTGAAGGTTGTTTGCTAACACGCTGGTGGAAATGTTGCAAGCCTCGTTCACAGTCTTTGCTTTTGCCGTCTCTGCACCTAATTCACGCAATGTCCGCAGGCGGCGATCGTCCAATACTCGCCTAGTGTCTTCAGTGCAGGCGCAAAAAATACCCCCGACTCCACCATCGTCATTGCTAATCGGACTGTAAGAAAAGGTAAAGTAGGTTTCCTCTGGATAGCCATTGCGCTCCATAATCTCCAGGAATTCTTCATTCCATGAAGGGTTGCCTCGATTCAATACGTCCTCTGCAAACGGCCCAACCGAATGCCAAAGCTCTGCCCAGATATTACGAGCCGATTCACCCAAAGCTTGAGGGTGTCGCTTACCCAGGACAGAAATATAAGCGTCGTTGTAGAAGTTGAGTAGTTCCTGTCCCCACCAAACGAACATTGGATAGCGGGAACCTAAAATAATCCGAATAGATGTTTTTAGGCTTTGCGGCCAGTTTTCAACTGAACTGAGCGAAGTTTTTGACCAGTCCTTGCGTCGCATCAACTCACACATCTCGCCATCGCCAGCAAACACTTCCATTGCATAAGCGGCTTTCTTTCCTTCAGTTAAGCTGTCCATATTTCCTGGGGAAAAGATATTTACTTAAGTCTGAAATCTTTCGGTTAAGAAAATTCTAGACTTTTACTTAATTGATATAAAATTCTGCTTTTTCAAAAACTAAAATCTTTTTCTCCCCTGCCCCCATGCCTCTTTAAGCTCGCCCAGCAAGCTGTGCAACCATTGCTATTAACTCCGTTGGTTCAGCAAGTTTGTGCAAGTGCGACTGGAAACCTGCTCTTATTGCCTTTGCGCGGTCTTCTGCAAGATAAGCACTCAAGGCAGCAGTAGGAATCTGCCATCCCTTCTCTATTTCTAGTGCCTTTATTTTGCGAATCAAAGCATAGCCATCTTCATCGGGCATTCTGATATCACTAATTATCACATCAGGGCGCGATCGCTCCAACTCAGATAGCGCCTCAGTAACAGAGGCAACTGTTGTCACCATCACCCCACATTGCATTAGCACTGCTGTAATCAACTCGCGGGTATCAGCTTCGTCATCTACAAAGAGTACGTGTAAGCCACTAAGCTTATGAGGCGTTTTTACAGGTTCGCTCAAGACAGGTTGCTGACTTGCTGCTAATTGCGATCGCTCTAGATGCTTGTACTTAGTAATATCATGTAAGCATATCTGTAGTAAACTTTGCGTCCCCAAAGCTTCTCGGACAGGCTTCACTAAAAGTAAAGCATCAAAAGCTTGAGCGTTCCGTGGACAGATAGATACTTCCCATTCTTGCACAGACTTTACATTTGACGACTGGTTCAGTTTGGTACGAAAGAATGGACGCTCTTTTAGAGAGACGAAATCAATTAATAATTTGCCAACTAAAAAACTGGGCAACATATTTAATAATGCAGCAGCAGTATAGTTTATTTGTTTAATTCTTGCTTGGGCATCTATTACCAAATAAGCATTAGGTGCAAATTTAAACAAATCTCGATAAAACTTGTGTTCTTTTATTTTTTTTTCATTTTCTTGTAGTAGTTGTTCCTCAATAATTTCCATTGCTTTTAAATTAGTCTGCATTTCTTCATTGAGTATTTCTAGCTTGCTGATAGAAACGTCAAGAGCTTCTAACTTTGCAATCACCTGTTGCTCTATTGGTGTCCCTTTAATGTGTTTATACAGCGTCTCTATCTGCTTTCTAATGTTTTGAAACTCAAATAGCAACTCATCTGTGTTCATAATTAACTTGTCTCTTTACAATACTTTAGCCAAAATAAAAGGATGAAATAGAGAGGGGTGCTGCTGTAGTAGAGTTATTGTCTTCCCAAATGACAACTCAAAAACTACTGTTCAGCCCATGCCCAACATCTTATCACTACTACAGTGTCTGTTACCGTAGATAAACGTTACAACAATACGTCAATTGAACCAGATAATCTTGACGATGTTAACTCTTAGGGGCTGATTTACGATGTTGGAGATTACCCGATAACAAGGATTAATGGTAGTCATAGCACTATGTTAGGGAGCCACTTGCCCAGGTTCCCTACGTTGTAGCAAGTAACGTAGGATTAAGGGAGGTAATAATGCAATTAAAATCACAGCCAATCACTTTTCAAATATCCTCTAAAAAGCTTTTCAATTGTCTGCTTATTTACGCAGTGCTCTATTAGCCTGAAATACTGTCAATGTTATTCCACAACTTCATAGCGCACTAACTTTCTAACATCCTGACGGGGTAGACCTAGTTCTTGGGCAATTGTCGCTTCTATTTGGTTGAATTCTATTGTTTGAAGTTCTAATTCCAATCGCTTGAGGATAGGATCTGCTGTTTCTACTTCAACCTGGGTAATTCTTTTAGTTCGGTTAACAGCAGCGTTAATGAGTAACACATTGACTGATATCCGTGCTTCGAGTTGGGTATCTGACTGAAGTTTATTTTTTGTGGAATAGGGTCGGCTTAACTCTTGAGCAGCGAGGAAACTACAGCCAAGCCAAAACACAACCGCTACTAATGGTAGAGGCAACCAAAACTCTAATCCCAGCCCTTGTAGCCAACGTTTACTAATACGCCACACCACTACACCTGCTTCTAATTTTGCTAGATCGCACTTTATCTATATCCTAATGGGGTAGACAATCCTCTGAAATCTTACTAATGAAAGACGTTGAGATTGCATCAATGGATTATTCTAAACAAGCACAAGTGTATAAAAGCGATGAAAATCTTACTGGTAGAGGACGATCCAAAGCAATTAATGCCGCTGCAAATGGTTCTCTCTCAGGCTGGACACAGTGTTGATGGTGTCAAGGATGGTGAAACCGCTCAATGGCTTTTGGCTGAAAAAGAATATGACCTGCTGATTTTGGATTGGATGTTACCTCGGATTAGTGGAGTGAGTTTGTGTCAACAGTATCGGGCGGCGGGAAAAACAGCTCCTATATTAATGATCACGGCAAAAGATACCACACCTGATAAAGTCATAGGATTAGATGCTGGAGCAGATGATTACCTCGTCAAACCGATTGATATCGTGGAGTTCATGGCACGGGTGCGGGCGTTGAGAAGGCGATCGCCCCTCTGGCAAGGAGATACTCTCTGCTTGGCAGACCTGGAACTTCATCTCGATAGACTAATTTTGGAGCGACAAGGAGCGATCATATCCCTTTCCAGCCAAGAATTTCAATTACTAGAGTATTTCATGCGTCATCCTAAGCAAGTCCTGACTCGCAACCAGATTGAGCAAGCTGTATGGGAGTGGGGTAGTGAGCCAGAAAGTAATGCAATCACCGTTTTAGTTCGTAAACTTCGCCAACGTTTGCAAACATTAGCAGCAGCCGATTGGATTGAAACTGTTTATGGCATGGGCTATCGTCTCAACCCTCCAGAAACATCTTGAGATTTAATAATGGCTACCCAGAGTATAAATATAGTCTAGTTTAATTACTTGAAAAGCATTGTAATTACGAATTATGAATTACGAATTACGAATTATCATGAGTTGTGTTTAACCGCAGTCGTCGTAACTTAGCTCGTTGGTTTACCCTTTCAATGGGGTGCATTCTGATTCTCTTTGCTGGAGTCATTTATCATCTGGAGGTAAAAGACAAGCTCAAAGCATTAGATCAACTGCTTTATAAAAGAGCAGAGCTAATGGCAGCCAGTTCGCAGTATCGGCTGTATCAAAAACAAAAACAAGTCGATCTAAGCAATATACCGCTATTGGGTAGTGGTTCTCACCCCGCTGATATTGAACTGGTGTATATTCGCTGGTATGACCCCAATAGCAAACTCAAGCGGTTTTTTGGTACTCCACCTCCAGAAGAGTTAAAAATTGCATCTGAATTTCTCACGATTAAGTCTGTTGATTCATTTACAGGTAAGACACTTTGGCTGCGTCAAGTCACGCTACCTGTGCAAGGCGGAAATTCAGTCATCGGTTATCTGCAAGTTGCTATCCCACTGACAGAAACTCAAAACGAACTCAGAGAATTTCAGTTAATATTGACCCTTGCTGTACCTGTAGCACTGGGGTTAATTGGACTTACAGGTTGGGTACTTGGTGGTATAGCTATGCAACCCGTTCAGCAAGCCTATAATCAACTGCAACGCTTTACATCAGATGCTTCTCATGAGTTGCGATCGCCCCTTTCTGCGATTTTGACCAATGCCCAAGTCGGGTTACTAATGGCAGCAGACCATCCCCAAATCCATCCCACAGTGGAGAACATCATCGATAGCGCCAAATCGATGAGTACCTTGGTCAATAACCTACTGCTGTTGGCTCGGCATCAGGGAAAATTAACTCCTGAATCTCTCAAAAAGGTTAATCTCAATAGCTTGCTAGAAAATTTAATTATTCATTACAATACTGTTGCTGCAAAAGCGTCGCTCAAGTTGATCAACCATTTACCAGAACGACCCATTGAGCTATGGGCTGACCCTGATTTGTTGCGGCTAGCTATTGAAAACTTACTTAACAATGCTTGCAATTACACTCCGTCTGGTGGAACTGTCTGGTTACGCTTAGAACCTCACCCAGATCGGGCAGTCATTCAGGTCATCGATACTGGAATTGGGATTCCAGAGGCAGATTTACCTTACATTTTTGATCGCTTTTACCGAGTTGATACAGAACGTGCCAGAGAAAGCGGCGGATTTGGGTTGGGATTAGCGATCGCTCAACAAATTGTCCAGGCTCACGGCGGTCACATTCATGTAATGAGCAATGAGGGTAAAGGCTCGACATTCCAGATAAAATTACCGCTTATCAGCCATTTATAAATCACTTTTAAAAGATGATTCGTAATGAAAATCCAAACCAAACAGCTATATTTAACGCTCCGCTAACAGACAAGGCACTGTTAGCGAATTCAAGTTAAATTAATCCAAACATGGACTATTACAAATACGTCCTACATTTGAGGTAAGCTTCTTCAAAGGTGTAGCCGTCGATTGTTTGATAGATAGTAAATTACTTCAATGCCTACAGCTACTCCTACCATAAATACTAAAACCCAGACGGTTTGTGGATCTGTTTGTAAAGCAAACCAAATTAAAATTCCTAGTGCTATTAAACATATTCCAGCACCTAGAAGTGAAATCCATTGCTTGCTTTTTGTATAACGATGCATACGAGCGTTAGCTAAATTAACCGCAGTAAATATTAGGAGAAACCCGGCACTACCCATCGTTGATATCCGACTTATATCAAATAAATTGGCGATGATAAGAGTGATGCCACTAGTAATAAACAAGCCAATTGAAGATTGATCTATGCTATTTATTTGACTGCCAAAGTCAAACCCTCTAGATTTAGCAATCACAGAGCTAAAACGAGCTGAACCGTAGAGTGTTGCGTTACTAGCCGAGATAGTTGAGAAAAGAGCAGCAATAGTAATCAAAACAGATCCAAATTGCCCCATAATAGGTTTGGCAACTTCAGCCAAAGCATAGTCTTTTGCTGCCAAAATCTGTTCTATTGGTTCTGCTCCCAATGTAACCAGTGCTATTAAAACGTAAAGCACAATAACAAACCCGATTACAGAGTAATAAACTCGTGGCAAAGTATGCTTGGGATTAACAAGATCCTCTGCTGCATTGGCGATTAGCTCAAAGCCTTCATAAGACAAGAAAATTACCATTGCTCCTGCAAAAATTGACTGTAGCGACGATACTGAGACTGGTTGTAGACGGGAAATGTCAATATGACTACTTCCCATAGTAATGAACAGGATCAAAATCCCCAGTTTGAAGCTGACAATCCAGATTTGAGATTTACCAACATGATTGGCAGTTAGTAGATTTAATCCAGTTGTCCCTAAAATTGCCAAGCTAATCAGTAAATGCTTCCAAATAGGTTGAGTAGACTCTGTGAACAGGCTAACTCCATAACTACCAAAAGCCTGCAAGTAAAAAGAAAGCATGACTACATAGCTAAACCATAATAGAAGATTTAGTGTTCCACTAAACAGCCCTGAACCAAAAGCCTGGTTTAAGAAGGTTACTGTCCCGCCTCGACATGGATGAGCTACTGAAAGTTTTGCATAAGCATAAGTAGTTATCAAAGCTATTGTGCCGGCGATCGCAAATGCTAATGGTGCGCCTGCATCAGCTATTTGAATTACAACTCCCAGCGCTGGGAAAAGTCCACCAACAATGCCGCCGACACCCAATGCCCACACAGACCAAAAACCGATTTTTTTGCTTGACACCTGTAACCTCTTTAGGAATAGATAGTTTTATAGTCGTTGACTAGCAGGCATATAATCAAGCAGAGATTAAGCAGTTGGAAATATAGCGGTTCTCGATCATAAGTAGGTAAGGCATACGTCCTACCTACTTTTGCTAAGTTATGACCTATTTGCCATCTTATCTTTATCACCCCACCACCGCGAATCATTGAGGTATGTTTGCCCCCACTCTCTACCTGCTTCTATTGCACTAGCAATAGTTTGCCCGATGACAGGCATTTTCATAATCGATTCAAAATCCATACAGCTTTTACCTGATTAACTGAGAAGACCTAGAGATTTCTAGTTTTAGTATTCCCAGTAGTAGCTAAATATTTATTGGTATTATTTGAAACTTTGCTGAAGATAGTGGTAAATAATGCCCATAACTCAAAGCAGCTTTACATAAAACCAGTTTCAATTTCCGAAACCAGCCTGACAGAATTTGTAGAAAGAGGTTAGGTTAAGTGTTAATCACAAGCCGCACCCCAGCCGCGATGGTAAAAGAAATAGCAATTTGCACCCGTGGACTAACTAAGCAATTTGACCGCCATGTTGCTGTCAATGATGTGGATTTAGAAATCCATGCAGGGGAAGTATATGGATTGATTGGGCCGAATGGCGCGGGTAAAACAACTCTCATCCGGATGTTGGCGACTGCTGAGGAACCAACTACGGGTGAGATTTTTATTAATGGCGATCGCCTACTCCGTGACAAGAGTAATCCCAAACTTAAGCGTCGTTTAGGCTACTTACCCGATGACTACCCGCTATATGAGGATTTAACAGTCTGGGACTACTTAGATTACTTTGCGCGTCTCTATCGCTTGCAACAATCGCGCCGCACTCAACGCCTACATGAAGTTTTAGAACTCATTCAACTTGGTAATAAACGTAATAGTCAGATTTCTACACTGTCGCGGGGGATGAAACAGCGCTTAAGTTTAGCGCGAACCATTATCCACGAACCGATTTTACTACTACTAGATGAGCCTGTTTCTGGGCTTGATCCCATCGCCAGGATGCACTTTCGCGAAATCATCAAGGCTTTGCAAGAAGCTGGAATGACTGTAATTATTTCCTCTCATGTTCTTAGTGATTTAGCGGAACTGTGTACATCTGTGGGAATTATGGAACTTGGCTTCTTGGTAGAAAGTACTTCCCTACAGCAACTTTATCAACGTCTAGCCCATCAGCAAATTGTGATATCAACTCTAGGGAACCTAGAGGCACTTTTAAGAGAACTAAAACATCATCCTTTAGTAGAAGAGTGGGAGGTGATATCAGGAAAAAACAGCGTGCGGGTAAATTTTTCGGGCAAAGATGAAGATAGTGCTGAATTGTTGCGATCGCTTATCAAAGCAGGCATTCCTCTAACTGATTTTCACTGCATGCAAGAAGACTTAGAAAGTATCTTCTTAAAATTAGGTCACAAACAAGCATCTTGATACGTCAATAAATATCACTCCCCATTTTTGGAGAATTTTTTGCTATGATGCCAAATTTGATAGATAAAATTGGTGATTGGAATCCGCAACTATTGCGGGAACTCAAAGGACGACTGAAGTTTTTTAATGTTGCGATCGCATTTGCAACTTCACTACTACTGCAATCAGTAGTTTTTTTATATCAGTTTCGCGAATTTCCTGGTGATAGATACTCGCTAACTGCTACATACTGTAATCTACGTCAAGTATATGAACAGCAACAAAACCGACTTTACCAGCAATCAAATCAATCTCTAATTGATGAATTCAATAATTTCCTATCAAAGAATTTTTGTCCCCAAAATGAAATTAATTGGCAGTTGTGGTGGCGACACCATTGGGAATATATATTCCTCTCTTTTACTGTAGTTTTTGGATTTACACTATTAGTTGCAGGAACTTATTTACTAATCAACGATTTAGCCAAAGAAGAAACTCGCGGTACGCTGAATTTTATCCGTCTTAGTCCCCAGTCAGAAACAAGTATATTGATTGGTAAGTTGCTAGGAGTTCCAAGTTTAATTTATCTGACTGTTTTAGTAGCAGTTCCTTTGCATTTGTGGGCTGGACTTTCTGCCCAAATTGCCTTTAGCTACATTTTGAGTTATTACGCAATTCTTATTGCTAGCTGTATTTTCTTCTACAGCGCCGCACTACTATTTGCCTTAGTTAGTCGCTGGGTGAGTGGTTTTCAACCTTGGTTAGGTAGTGGTGCAGTTTTTCTTTTCTTGTTGATAACGTTTCAGATAACATCATCAGATCATTCAGGCGCTTGGTATAATTCAACGGCTTGGTTGAGGCTGTTTGCTCCTTGGGATGTAACAAATTATCTCTTTCCTAACTTATTCCATCTAGGCAATGGTTCTAACTTGAAAAACTTGCAGTTTTTCTATTTACCATTAGGGATAGGTTTTGTCAGTATTGTTGGCTTTTATTTATTAAACTTTGGATTGTGTAGTTACAGTATTTTGCAAGCTCTTAAACGTTGCTTCCGTAATCCTCAAGGCTCAATAATCAGTAAGAAGCAAAGTTATTTACTAGTAGCTTTTTACCAATTGATGATATGGGGATTTGCCCTACAAAATGGGAATAATAACACATGGGATGAACAGGTTGCAAAAAATTTCGTTTTGCTGGCAGTGTACAACTTGGTGTTGATTTTAAGTTTAATTGCAATTCTTTCCCCTCATCGTCAAGATGTACAAGATTGGGCAAGATATCGACATCAGGGAGTTTCTAACCATAAGAGTGTTTGGCAGGATCTAATTTGGTCTGAAAAAAGCCCTGCACTTGTGGCGATCGCTATTAATTTAACAATTGCTGCTATCCCCTGGTTAGTTTGGTTTTTACTTACATCTGTTGTTGACGCAAACAATGGCCGAACTGAGATTGTTAATGAGATTGACAGATTTAAAGTACTTTTAACTATAGCTTTGTCCATCAACTTAATGATGATTTACGCTACCATCGCCCAATTGATACTTTTGCTGAAAACTCCTAAGCGTTCTTTCTGGGCAATTGGGACTTTAGGTAGTGTAATATTTTTACCACCGATGATTCTAGAATTTATTGGTATCTCGTCGTGGAAATATTCTATTATATGGATGTTTACAACTTTTCCTTGGACAGCTGTAGAAAACGCTGGAGCGACAACAATTTTCATGGCACTCTTAGCTGATTTAAGTGTTCTAGCGTTATTAAACTTCCAGCTGACAAGGCAGGTGAAGTTAGCAGGCGAATCTGCTACGAAAGCATTATTGGCAAAACGTTAGGTAAGTAGTTATCGATAAAGTTAGAACCCTGATTTATTTGAAAAGTCAGGGTTCTTGTTTTTCATGAATGATTTAAGACTGCTATATTATCTATTATTTGCTTACATCGGCTGTTAAATTTTTAATCGGCACAAGGATCGCGACAATCTGAGAATCATGTTAAATATCTCTACTCAAGACTTACGCCATACAGCTATCCAGTTTTTAGAACAAAGTCCCTCACAACGTCTGCAAATTCTCAAGCAACTAGGCATCGCTCGTTATGAGTTTTTAACCAAAATCCGACTAAATGAAGCAAATATCATTTGTATAATGCGGTTTTTTAAAAATCCGAATCAGCTAAAGTTTCCTAATCTTATGGGAGCAGATTTATCTGGTTTAATTTTAGATGGTGTAAACTTCATCCGAGGAAATTTGTCAGGAGCGAATCTACAAGGTAGCAGTTTAGTCGATGCAGACCTTTTATTTGTAAATTTTACAAAAGCTGACTTGAGAAATGCAGATTTACGAGGTGCAACTCTGAACGAGACTATTTGGTTAGAGACTCTAGTAGATAAGTGTCAACTTGGCGTAGGTACTGGTTTAAATCACTTACAACGTCAAGATTTACAACTACGCAAAGCTATATTTAATTTTTGAGAGGTTAATAATGAAAACACAAAAAATTATAAGATTATTGAATTGAAATTCATTTGGATAAGTTCATGAGTATTAAGTTGCCCCAAAAATTGATGTTGTTGGGTTCAGGAGAACTAGGCAAAGAATTTGCGATCGCTGCTCAACGTCTTGGTAATTATGTGATTGCTGTTGACCGCTATGCCAATGCTCCAGCGATGCAGGTTGCTGATACTTATGAAGTTATTTCTATGCTCAGTGCTGATGATTTAGAAGCTGTAGTGACAAAACACCAGCCACATATTATCATACCAGAAATTGAAGCAATTAGAACAGAAAAACTTTTAGAATTTGAACAGCGAGGAATTACAGTTATTCCAACTGCGGCTGCCACTAATTACACAATGAATCGTGACAGAATTAGGGAACTGGCACATAAAAAATTGGGCATTAGAACAGCTAAATATGGTTATGCAACAACTATAGAAGAATTGATTGCAGTTTCGGATAAAGTTGGCTTTCCCAATGTTGTTAAACCTGTGATGTCATCCTCTGGTAAAGGTCAGTCTGTAGTTCAGGATAAAAGTGAGGTTGAGAAGGCTTGGAATTATGCGATCGCTAATTCTAGAGGAGACAGTCAAAAGGTGATTGTCGAAGAATTTATTAACTTTGAAATTGAAATAACTCTACTAACAATTAAACAGTGGAATGCACCGACAATTTTCTGTTCTCCCATTGGTCATCGTCAAGAAAGAGGGGATTATCAAGAATCGTGGCAACCCGCAGAAATTTCTGAAGATAAAATTTTAAAAGCTCAAGAAATAGCTATAAAGGTAACTGATGCTTTAGGAGGAGCCGGAATTTTTGGCGTTGAATTTTTCATTACCAAAGATGAAGCGATTTTTTCGGAACTTTCTCCTAGACCCCATGATACGGGTATGGTAACATTAATCTCACAAAATCTCAATGAATTTGAACTACATTTAAGAGCTATTTTAGAGTTGCCAATTCCTCATATAGAACAGCTAGGAGCCTCAGCCAGTGCAGTAATTTTAGCCTCAGAAAAGTCTGATTCTATTGCTTTTAATGGGGTAGCCGATGCTTTATTGGAAAAAGATGTAGATATTAAATTATTTGGTAAACCTAATGCTCATCCATATCGGCGAATGGGCGTAGCTTTGGCGAAGGGTGTTAATGTCCAAGAGGCTAGGGAAAAGGCCACTAGAGCAGCAAATAAAATCACAATTATCTAATTATCATAAGGGCACAGAGCTAAACTAAATCACATCTAGTTTACATAATCTGAAATTGTACATTTATTGTGGGGTGGGCGTCTCGCCCGCCCAATATATGCAAGGTTATTTGTGGAACAGCTTATCTGTGCGCCCTACTGCTATTTTATAACACTGTTAGGCGAATTAACCGCAGCAACTGGAAGTCCCTGATTCAGATAATCGTAAACTAATTGGGAAACTTGACGGATAAAGTTTCTTCCTCTTGTGTCCTTATAAGCATGGGTAACGAAGATAGCCGCCAGGTAACGCTTACCATTAGGCATCCTTCAGACATAGTAATGCCTGTGGCAACTTCTTGGGGAAACGCAATTCTATAAAGCCGCGCCCATTCAAACCAAACTATCACATTTGATTTCACCTATGTGGCTTCTGGTTTCCTCGCCTACTTACAAGCAGTTACAAAGACAATCTCTTGTGACTTATCCTTTTATGGTTTGGATGGAGTGTTTTCTTCAAATAACCGATGTCTGCGACAAGCCGCTAATAGCGTCTATGTTTCCTGTATATAATCCCAACAGCCTTGACTCAAGTTGGATTTGGGCAGGGCGTAAGCGCCATATAGTTGTAGATTCTCAAGGTTTGTTGATTGGTGTTTTAGTTACTGAAGCTAATGCTTCGGAGCGTTTAGGAGCCGTCCTTGTGCTGCATGAGGCTGTTGAAGAATTGTCCAAATTGGAAGTTGTTTGGGTAGATCAGGGTTATTCAAGCAAAAACTTTGCTCAAGCTGTCAAGCAGGTTTGCGGTGAACAGGTTCGTGTTGAGGTGATCCAAAGGAACTCAAAAACATTTGAGCGATTACCGAAACGATGGATTGTAGAACGTACATTCGGGTGGCTCAATCGATTTCGGCGTTTGAGTAAGGATTATGAGTTGTATACAGAGTTAAGTGAAGCAATGATTTATGGCTCGTTGATTCGTCTGATGTTAAGGCAATGGCAGCTTAATATTTTCTTTACGAATCAGCTCTGATGGGTGTAACGGGTGTAATCGTACTTAAAGCAGATTGAGTTTGGTACTTCTTTAGATTTAAGTCTAATCGCTCGCAGAGTATATCTTTCTCAATCTCAGAGGCCTTAAGTTTAGCCAACTTACGGTTATTTGGGGTATCTGCTAAACTAGTAGAGATATAATAACGCTTGCCCCTAAATCTGAACCGTAACTGCAATCGCTCATTAGAGTTAAGGATAGAGACAGAATCTTTAGATGCCCGCCAGGAGTTTTGGAGAACATAGCTTTATAAGGCGTAATCACTCCTCTACTCTATACTTTCTTATCCACCCGCATGACCACCACGACCGAAACTACCAAAACCACTACGACCCTTGGAAGAACCGCTAGAAGTACCGACCTCCGATGAATTACCATAACCGGATCTTCTAATGCTACTACCACCAGAATAACCACTCGATCTGCCGCTACTATTAGATGAAGAAGAACAGTTATCGGCTTGTTGGTTTGGTGACGTTGTGGAGATGCAATCTGACTGTCTTGCTTCTGGGGTTGTTGCACAAGAAGTAAGTAGCGATACAGTAATAACGAACACGATGAGTTGAAATAAACCTGGTTTCAATTTCATGAGTATTTCTGGATGAATATACAGATGTCAGCTACGGAATTTATCAAGATAACTACAAGAGTCAAGAATAGATTTCGCATTTTCAAATTTTTTAAGGAGTACATCTACGATTTCGAGAATTGCTAACCAAACCCTCTCCAACCCTGTGGCAAAATTTATAAAAGTCCTTCCTTATTTTGCCCCGCATGACCGCAACCATTCCCAATCTCCCCAGTCTCTACGACCCCTTTTCCACCGAAGCCAAGTGGCAAAAATTCTGGGAAGACAACCAAGTTTACAAAGCTGACCCCAACAAAGGCGGTGAACCCTACTGCATCGTCATTCCCCCGCCGAATGTCACCGGCAGCTTACACATGGGTCACGCTTTTGAAAGTGCGTTGATTGATACCCTTGTGCGCTACCACCGGATGCAGGGACGCAATACCCTGTGGCTACCCGGAACTGACCACGCTAGCATTGCTGTGCATAGTATGCTGGAAAAGCAACTCAAAACAGAGAGTAAGACTCGCTACGAATTGGGGCGCGAAAAATTCTTAGAACGCGCTTGGCAATGGAAAGCGGAGTCTGAAGGAACGATTCTGAATCAGCTACGACGCTTAGGTGTCTCGGTGGACTGGTCACGGGAAAGGTTTACCCTGGATGAGGGTTTATCTAAAGCTGTTATCGAGGCGTTTACTCGCCTTTACGAGGAAGGCTTAATTTATCGTGGTGAATATTTAGTTAATTGGTGTCCCGCTTCTCAGTCGGCTGTGTCTGATGTGGAAGTGGAAAATCAAGAGGTGAATGGAAATCTCTGGCACTTCCGTTATCCCCTCACCGATGGTTCCGGTTTTGTAGAGGTGGCGACAACTCGACCAGAAACGATGCTAGGTGATACGGCTGTAGCAGTTAATCCCAATGACGATCGCTACAAACATCTCATTGGCAAAACTCTCACTCTGCCAATTCTACAACGAGAAATTCCGATTATTGGCGATGAATATGTTGATCCCACTTTCGGCACAGGTTGCGTGAAAATAACTCCCGCCCATGACCCGAACGATTTTGACATGGGTAAGCGTCACAATCTGCCGTTGATCAACATTATGAATAAAGACGGCACTCTCAACGCCAATGCTGGGGAGTTTCAAGGACAAGACCGCTTTGTTGCGAGAAAAAATGTGGTTTCTCGCCTAGAAGCAGATGGCTTTTTGGTGAAGATAGAAGATTATAAGCATACCGTTCCTTACAGCGATCGCGGTAAAGTACCCATTGAACCCCTCCTCTCGACTCAGTGGTTCGTCAAAATTCGCCCCCTCGCTGACAACACTCTCGAATTCCTCGATGAACAAAATTCCCCAGAGTTTGTCCCTCAACGCTGGACAAAGGTTTATCGTGATTGGCTAGTAAAACTCAATGATTGGTGTATCTCTCGCCAATTATGGTGGGGACACCAAATTCCGGCTTGGTACGCTGTCAGTGAAACGGATGGGCAAATTACTGATAATACGCCGTTTGTGGTAGCAAAATCGGAAACCGAAGCTTGGGAGAAAGCTAAATCACAATTTGGCGAAAATGTCAAGCTTGAACAAGACCCAGATGTGCTAGATACTTGGTTTTCTTCTGGACTCTGGCCATTTTCGACTTTGGGCTGGCCGGAACAAACTCAAGATTTAGCAACCTATTACCCGACTACCACTTTGGTGACAGGCTTTGATATCATCTTTTTCTGGGTAGCTAGAATGACCATGATGGCTGGGCATTTTACGCAGCAAATGCCTTTCCAAACAGTTTACATCCACGGCTTGGTGCTGGATGAAAAAGGCCAGAAAATGTCAAAGACCAAAGGTAATGGTATTGACCCGTTGTTATTAATTGACAAATATGGTACTGATGCCCTGCGCTATACCCTAATTAGGGAAGTGGCTGGTGCGGGTCAAGATATCCGCTTGGAGTACGATCGCAAAAAGGATGAATCAGCATCGGTGGAAGCATCGCGCAATTTTGCTAACAAGTTGTGGAATGCTGCCCGGTTTGTGATGATGAATTTGGATGGACAGACGCCGCAACAATTGGGGAATCCAGTAGCCACAGAACTGAGCGATCGCTGGATTATCTCGCGGTATCATCAAGTTATCAAACAAACCATCAATTACATTGATAATTACGGTTTAGGGGAAGCAGCAAAAGGACTGTACGAATTCATCTGGGGTGATTTCTGCGATCAGTATATTGAACTAGTGAAATCCAGATTGCAAGCAGATACCGATCCAGTATCGCGGCGGGTAGCACAGCAAACCCTCGGCTACATCTTGGAAGGAATTATGAAACTGCTTCATCCCTTCATGCCTCATATTACCGAAGAAATTTGGCAAACTCTCACGCAACAATCAGCAGATTGTCCGCAAACTTTGCCACTACAAATCTATCCCCAGATGGATCCGAATTTAATTGATTCATCTTTAGAGGAACAGTTTGAATTACTGATTGGTACTATCCGCACAATTCGGAATTTGCGGGCGGAAGCGGATATTAAACCAGGGGTAAAAATAATAGCGAATTTACAAACTGAAAGCCGGAAAGAGCGGGAAATTCTCATTTCTGGACAAGATTACATTAAAGATTTGGCTAAGGTTGAGACTTTAACCATTACTGACAAGCAAGAAAAGCAAACTGTTACTGCAAAAAAACCTCAAAGAGGTTTGAAGACAATTGGCTTAATTATCGTGGCCATTGTCTTTGCTAGAGTAGGTTTAGCTGTAGGAAATGCCATTGATGACATTCCCATCGTCGGAACTTTCTTTGAACTAGTTGGTTTTGGTTACACAGCTTGGTTTATTAGCCAAAATTTACTCACTGCTCAAGCAAGACTTAGGTTGTGGAGCCGATTTTTCCCGCAGAAAGAATTAGAACAACCACAAGAACCAGAAAATGCGATCGCAGGTGTAATTGGTACAATACAAGTGCTAATTCCTCTAAGCGGTGTGGTAGATATTGAAACTGTGCGTGCCAAGCTAGAAAAAAGCTTGAGTAAAGCTGAAGCAGAAGTTCAGTCCTTGAGTACCAGATTAAACAACCCTAGCTTTGTGGATAGAGCTAGAGCCGACGTGGTACAAGGAGCGCGTGATGCTTTAGCAGAAGCACACAAGCAAACTGAAATTTTGCGCGATCGCCTTAAAGGGTTAATGTAGGTATCGCCTGCGTGGCTTAGGATAACTGTAATGAGTAATGGGAGTGTTAATAATTCCCAACTACCCATTACTAATTAACAAGATCCAAATATCCATTCTGACACTTATTTTTAATCAAATTTTTTGAATGCGTGAATTTTCAATTGGAGCGAAGCGACCTTCATGTTATATCTAGCCCAGGTGCGTAAAAACGATTTTTTAGACCAGCACCAGTTACGCTTATTGGCGCGTCAAGAAGCTGATAACTTGTGGGCGATAATTCCAGAAGAGGCTTTCATTCTGCTTGGAAAGGGAAAAATCATGAGTGAGAACTTGCTTGTTCTGGTGGAACTTTCTCCTACAGGCGACATTGAAAGAATAGAAGACGCCACCAACTGGGTACTGCATCTGGTAGAAAGCTACCTCACCATTGGCATTACTCCAGAATTTTTGCAGCACGAAGCCGAGCGAGCTGAACATTGGCGACAATCCCTGACATTGCAAAACCAAGACTTAGCAAGGCGTTCTTTGGAATTGGAAGCCAGACGCGAACAAATTCAAGCCTTAGAAGAAAACCTGAAACGCGAGAAAAACGGTTATTCTCAAGAGGAAAGTTAAAAGTTTGCAGTTGTGTTCCACTCAAATGTGTATTTATGACAGATTACCCAGCAAGAGTTGATCTGTCTTTTACTGGGTAATATCTAGATGCCTGCTATAGTTAGCTTTCGTTAGGCAATGACAGTAATATTTGCATTAGTAAGCATTGCCTGATTCGAGAACTGAGCGATTTGAACTTGTGCAGCCTTACCAATTCCATCTGCATCAAAGAAAAGATTACCTGTAGTTTTATCGTAGATAAAGCGATCGCTTGTTGTTGTAGCACTAGTACCAAGTCGGAACAAGCTGACATTAAGCGTAGTATTTTGAGATTGGCTAAGTGCGAATTCTTTCTTGGAAACGAGGATAGTATCATCTCCAACAGTAAAATCAGCAATGGTATCATAACCTCCAGTGCGGCTACCAGCCAGATCAAACCTATCTTGTCCAGTTCCACCAGTCAATACATCTCGACCAACTCCACTAGCGAGTAGATCATCACCTGCGCCACCGAACAAGGTGTCATTACCTGAGTTACCAAAGAGGCTATCATTGCCATCTCCTCCGCTTAAGATGTTAGCGCCAGTATTTCCAATCAGGATGTTATTAAGACTATTACCAGTACCATTGATTGCTCTGCTTCCAGTCAGAGTCAAGTTCTCCAGGTTATCTGTCAACATACAATTCACAGAAGACTTAACTAAATCTGTGCCTGGATTTAAGCCTTCGCTAATAACATCGTTCACATTAAGTAGAACGACGTGAAAAAACCAAACTATGTAAAGATAAATAAATACGTAGAATGTATCTACCGAGGTAAGTGAAATATGGGCGCTCGTATAA